>JARLGU010000036.1 GCA_031292625.1 Capsulimonadaceae bacterium
CTCAGCGAGCCGGGAAAGCGAGACATTCGCGCTCAGGTCGTCGTCGCCCTTGAACAGCAGATTGGCCAGCGGGACATTCTGGTAAATGGCAATACGATGTTCAGATCCCAGGTGTACAACGGGCGCTGCCCACGTTGCGCGATTGCCGAGGTCGCTCACGGTGCTCGCACTGCGTCCGATCACCGTTGCGCCCTTGAGCTGGAGGCTAGCGTGAAGATCGGCGGGCAATTCATTGCTTGTTTCCGTGATAGCCAATTCTCCACGGCTTGCGGATCGATCGGACGCTGTGACCGTCGTTGAAACGATCTTTCGGCCTTTTGCGGGCACATCGAACGCGATGGAGGAAGGCGACGCGCTCCAGCCATCGGACCCCGCGAGTTTGACCACGCCGCGCAGAGACTGAGGCAGGGGATTCGACAGCGCGATGTCGAGGCCGACATGCTCGCGCGGGGCTGCGATAATCTGGCTTGCCGTCTCGATCGGCGAAGGGATTGCCTCGACCTTGGTCGGATCGCCGTCGAACGCGACGAACTCGGGCTCGGCGCCAGCCGTAATCGCCGCCAGACGCCCATTTCGGCGAAGAGGCGTATCGATTCCCATGATATCCGTGAGCGTGGCCCTGCCTGGCAGGTTCCAGATCAACGGCGCATTGACGTCCGCCTGGTTCCAGAGCGCCATCACCCCCGATTTGCGATCCGGTGCGCCGAACAGGAGCGCGTAGACCTGTGGCGCCCCCTTGATCTCGACTTTACGAAGGAATTGATTACCACTAAGTTCGTCGATCAGCGTGCGGGCCGCGACGGCCGTGGCTTTGGGCGATAAATCGGCGCGCATCAGGCCAAAATTGTACTCGCCGTCGTCGGGAACCCAGCCGTAGTCACGCAGTTCGTACCAGAGATACGCCTTATCGCCGAGGTAAGCATCGTAA
Organism: Capsulimonadaceae bacterium; assembly: GCA_031292625.1. Taxonomy (GTDB): domain Bacteria; phylum Armatimonadota; class Armatimonadia; order Armatimonadales; family Capsulimonadaceae; genus JARLGU01. The sequence continues at coordinate 929 of JARLGU010000036.1, forward strand.
CTCATCTTCTTCACCAACTGAATCGCCTGGTCGCGCTCCGTGAAGTAGCCATACGAGGAGAAGCCCGCTTCATTGATCCAAACGGGCATGTTCCAGCCGCCAGCCTTGAGGTCTGCGCGCGCAAAGGCGCTGGCACGCGGCATGCCAGGGAAGGCGCCGTGAGAGTGGTAGGCGAACACGTCGGGCTTTACCGTGGATCCGGCGATTAGCTTAGGAAGCCAATCCGGCGGCCGGCGCACCTCGGATATGCCGCCATTCATCACGATTGCGCTAGGCTCGACGTCCTTGATCGCCCTGTAGGCGGCAGCGAACTGGCGCGCGAATTGATCCGGCGTGCCAGTAAATGAGCCGATATCGGGCTCATTCCAGATTTCCCAGTACCGGGCCACGGGGCCATAGCGACGCGCGCATTCGCGTGCGAACTCGGCGTAGGCGTCGGTCTCCGGCGGAGAGTTCTCCCAGTCGTGTCGGTTCGCGGAGTTCTTGTCCCCGGTCGATGCCCATTGCACCGAGTACGCGAGAACCGAAAGCGGTTCGATGTCGTATTTCTTCAGCAGACCGAAGATGCGATCATAAAGGTCCCACGTCCATTTGCCTCGCTCGGGCTCGACGCCGCCCCACATGCAGTCGTGGCGGCAGATTTTGAATCCAATCTCACGCATCCAGGCGACTTCCCGCTCGTTGGTGACCGGATCAAGCCCTTGAAAGTGCGACCCGACGCCGAATAGAATCGGTAGCGGCTCGTTCGACGGCGACGCCTTGACCGCACGCCGTTCGTAGGTTGCGACACCTGTTTTCGCTTTAGCGATAATAGCGCCGCTGGCGTCCAGAAGCGAGGCGCGCACATAGACCATCCCCGATTGTTTCGGCGTAACCACAATCCGGCTGCGGCCAGTCTCATCGAGGTTGAGCACGCCGTGGTCGATGGGCTGCTCGTGGAAGTCGGTTGCTGTCCAGTCAACCTTCCCGGGCAGCGAGCAGGTGACGCTAACCGCGATTGGCGTTCCCGGCGTGGGGAAGCCTGCGCTCCGAGACTCGGGGGCGAGCCACAAGCGGGCCGCTGGGACAGTCTGTGCGGCAGGTTGGGCCGGGGCGACGGGATCGCCGACGATCTTCAGGTCATCTACGAAGAACTCGCCCTGCGCCGGCGCGTCCGGAATGTGGTCGACACCAAGACCGATTAAATGCACGGGCCACTGAACTACCCCGGTGTTCTTCCCGCCCCAGTGCCCGGAGGGCTTGGTGACGTCGATATCCGCGGCGACCTCCTTCCAGTCGCCGCCATCAAGCGCGTCGGCGAGCGGCTTGCCAAGCCAATAGAGGAACGCCTCGTTTCCGGCATCGACTAGGACAAGTCCGCCTCCGTTAGGGAAATCAGGCTGTCCGCTGCCATAAATCCAGACCGAGAGATGGAGTTTGTCTCCCGACTTGACGACAATTGGAAACTCGGTCGAAGCGAACTGAAGATTTCCGCGCCCGCTGAAGCGATAAGCGACGTGCGCGGAATGTGTGCCGGTATGTGCTCGCGCAGTGGACAGCTCCATTGCCGAACCGGCGCATGCGGCGCCGCCTACGGGAGACTGGAACCAGGCATTCGTAACGTGTTCGAAATCCTGCGTGTACGTCTGGGCAGACGCCGGCCCAAAACAAGCGGCGAAAACAGCGATAAAGGCAATCAAACGGTTAATCATAGTTCATCCTGTCACAGAGATAGGAACCGCCAAACCATCCAGGTTCAACTTTCGCTCCTATTCTGACTGTCACGCTTACGAGAAAGCGCCTCTACTGGTCCGCACCAAGGGTTACTCGTGAAAGATCGTCGGGCTCCCCGGCGGGCGGCATGTGCCCGAATTGATTTCCTGAATGCCCTGGGACATCAGGTAGTTTGACGGCAACCATTTGACATGCCCATCGGCGAACGCCGCATTGCCTCCCTGACTATGCCCAACCGCCAGCGCTGGTACTGTCGCAGTCGGATACCCTTCAATTTTCACGAAGGCTGCGGATTGCTCGATAGACCACGGGTCCCCTGGCCCCCAGGAACCAAAGAACGCCACAATGCTGGCGGGAGAGGAGACCTGGCTCATTTGTAGCGGAACCGGCGCGGAATTGCTAGCGCATGACGACAAGGGTGCATGACATAATTCGAAGTAAAACAGATTGTAGCCATAGCTTACGTTGTTGACCCCGCCCAGGGTGTTCGAGGAACTTGGGGGATTCACCGGAATCGTGTTAACCGAGTCGCTCGGGCAACGCCAAACAGCTGTCGACTTGACATACGGATACAGCAGCCAACCTGGCGATGTCCCCCAATAGGCTCCCGATCCTCCGCAGTAGCCGTTTTTCCAACAGGCATATGGCGTCACCTCGTCATTGTCCTGGCAGTACTGGACATAGGCAAGGCCGATTTGCTTCAAGTTGCTGGCGCAGGTTGACTGCCGTGCTTTTTCCCTTGCCGTAGCGAAAACGGGGAAGAGAATTGCTGCCAATATCGCTATGATAGCTATAACGACTAGCAGCTCTATTAGAGTAAATGCTTTTTTGCTTCTCATTTGTTTTTCCTCTACCTGTTGTCCTCTTATTGTACTTTCTCCACTCACTCACTCGAATGCTGCGTATCACACGGAGCACTTCGCGATCTCCATTTCCAAGATCGTTCGGTCGTATGGAATAACACTCTCGCGTTCAACTATGCTCGCCTTCGCGACAGTCAACAGTCGTCCCGTGTATTCGCCGGCCTGGTTGGCTTTCAAAATGTCGATCGCGATGTCGATCTGCGGCGGATAGCTCGCATCGATCGCGGTGACTGCGGGAACTGCGTGTTCGAGAAGCGGCGAGTCCCCGAAGGCAACGACGGACACGTGTGTCGGACATGGCCTGTCGACCGCCCTGCAGGCCGCTAGAACCCCGATCGTGAGTTCGTCGCCCCATGAGATCAGCGCCGTGATGTCAGGATTATCTGGCAAGAAATCGCGAAGAACCTTGTAGGCTTTCTGTGTCGGCGACTGCCACCTTGGCGAAGGAACACGCACAAGCCGGAGCTTTGATCCGAACGTGGCGACTGCGTCCGAAAACGTCTTCTGCCACTTCACGACGCCAGCGGGACTGTTCTCATCATCCGGAAACTGCCCGACAATCGCGATTTGACGATGGCCTGCGTCATGGAGCCTGGCATACGCGAGCTTCATGTTATCTTCTGCCTTCGTGAGCACGGAAGCAATGCCGATTGACGATAAATCCTGTCCGAGTGATACAAGCCTCTTCGACGCGCCACGGATCGCATGCCATAGAGACGAACCGTCTTTGACGTCGACGGACAGCATGGCATAATCGCCTCTCTCCAGCGCACGTACGGCTGGGTCCTGCTCATCGGGGCCGAGCCGGATCACGTTGGCATGCCACCCCTCACGCTCGACTGCCGCAACGAAATGCCTGACGATCTCGACGTGAAACGGACTGTCATAGAGATCATTGATAATGCTGACGGTCGGTTTGGTCAGCCTGTCTTGCGTCCTTCGCCTGACGAATGTACCTTTCCTTGCGCGCCGCTCCAGAATGTCCGCCGACACCAGGTCCGAAACAGCACGGCGGGCGGTCATCAGAGAGACATTGAAGTTGCGAGCGATATCCTGCTCTGCCGGCAGTTGATGCCCGGCTTCGTATTCGCCAGTGACGATGGCTCGCTCGAGCGCGTCTCGGATGGATTGGTATTTAGGTTCTGCCATGTTACGTCTTCTAGAAGACAAGTTCTAGAAGACATTATAGCAGGGTTTCCGGAACTGTCAAGTCCATTTTTACCCTATCGTCGCCACGGCGGTTCCCACCGCGACGAGGGCAATGCCTGCCCATTGTGGAAAGTTCAGACGCGAGCGGAAGATTAGCGCCAGCAGGATCTGGCTGCCGATGAAGCTGCCGCAGTTGGCCAAGACCAGCGCCAGGTTGCTTTCGTGGGGCATCGCCGCGTAGATCTTCATCAGGAACACGATGCTAGCCGCGCCGACCGTGTTTCCGCTGACGAATCCCAACAGCCAGCGCTTCCTGTTTTCATTGGCGGCGCTGCCGAACTTAAACGCGACGCTCGCAAAGACTTGCATCGCCCAAAAGAGGCCCAGATATGCGAGGGGCATCACTCGTCTTCCTTCTTACCCGAAAGCGACGCCAGAGCGGTTCCCACCCCCACCATCAGGATGCCCGCGCCCTGCACTGCGGTCAGCGGAGTCTGGTAGATAGCCCAGAAGGCGGCTTGGTTGATGAGAAAGCTGCCGCTTGTTGCGAGAACCATTGCCACATTGACCTGCATGCGGGCGTAGACGCCCATCAGCAGCGCCGTGCTTGTGATGCCGAAGGCGTTCCCCCCGATAAAATATGCAAGCCTGTGCGCGCCGTCCGTGCCGCCTTCCTTGAAGCAGATATTTGCCCCAAGCGAGAGGACGTAGTAACCAATCAGCAATGCCGCTGTCACCGGTAACCGGCCGAACAGCGGCACTGCTCGAATCATTGAGTTGTTGGTCATCGGATGTCGCTGTCCTTATAGCGCCTCGTAAACCACGAGTTCCGACGTCAGCGCGCCTTCGAGGCGGACGACAAGCCCCTGAGCCAAGAGAGTCGCGCCGTCGATCTGGTACGAGGCCCCCGAGTTACTCAAAGTCACCGTGTACTTGCGCGACGGATCGAGGCCGCGCGGCCTCAGCACGTACTCGGGCTGATCCGGCGAGGAGAGCTGAAATAGTCCGCAAATCCCCCTGGTTCGATTTCTCGACGCGAGTTCCAGCACGCCCCAGCCTTTGGGCTCGGGACCGGCTGCGACAGGGGTGTGATGATAGATCCGGCTATCAAGCGAGAAGGGGCGAACGAAGCTCTTGTAAAATGAAACCGCTTCCTTGAGCTTTTTTCGCAGGGTTGGATTCTCATCCAGACCAAGCTGGCCGAACATCGGACCAATTGTTGGTCGTACGAACAGCAGTTGCCGGACCTGGAAGTCGAAATCGCCGGCGATATGTCCGGTTTGGCCGAAGATCAGCCGGTCCACGATTTCCGGGGGCAGCGCAATCGTCATGCCGTTCGTGATCGAAAACGATCGGGGCGCGATCTGCCAATCCGTCACCCACGTGTGGCAGAACCTGCGCATCATGCCCAGGTCGGTTCGTCCGCCGCCGCTCGCGCAGCTCTCGAAGACGACGTTCGGGAAGCGCGCCCGTAACCGGTCGTAAATTGCGTAGAGCGCCTCGTAATAGCGGAAGTAGTGGCCTTCGACGTATGCGCCGCTGGATACCTTTCCCATCCCTCTCATGTTATAGTCGAGTCTAAAGAAGTCCAGGTCATTTTCACCAATGACACGCGCAATTTGAGCCTCCATCCATTCGGCGGCGTGGGGATTGGATAGATCGAGCACCCCCTCCATGTCAGCTCCGTTGAAATCCCGCAAGATCCAGTCAGGATGCTGCGTAGCGATCTTGCTCTTGGGGCCGACGCGCTCCGCCTCCATCCAGAGCCCGAACAGCATTCCGAGCTCGTGCGCGCGGTTGCGAAATGGGGCGAGACCGCCGGGAAATCGGTCTAGATCGACATCCCAATCGCCGACGGTGGTCGACCAAAAGCTGTGAGGCGCCGCGTACCAGCTCGCATCGATGAAGAACAGCTCCGCGCCAAAGCCGCCTGCGGATTCGATACACTGCATCGTATTCTCCGCCGTGATTTCCACCTCGGGCCCAATAGATGCTTCGACCCAGTTGCCGCGATTTCGCGCTTGCGGCATCAGGACGCTTTGGCGAATGTGATCGTGCATCGCTTGCACCGCCTCGTCGAGCCCGCCGTACGTGAGCCCGAGGTGCATCTCTGGAAGGTTGATCGTCTCTCCTGGAGCAAGGACAGCTTGCGGCGCTGGGCCGTTAAGTCCCGAGCGAAACGAGAGAGATGCCTTGCTATCGGACGTGGCTGGAGGAGAGTCGAGGTTGAACTCGAATGTGTACCCGCCTGACCATGCAAGCTGCCCGATATGGTGTTCGCCGGTCGCATTGTTTCGCAACACGAACATTGGATGGCGGTGCCGGTCTCGCGTTGCGCGGCCGTCGACACAATAACGGACATTGGGCAAGTCAAACCAACGGAAGTCGCCCTCGTTGCACGAGTGATCGTTGGCCATATAACCAAGGGAATAGAGCGGCTTCCCGTCTTGGAGGTGCTCTCGCCAGCGTGCTTGGTGCTTAATGATCCCGCTCCACGTGAATGCAGCTCCGATCGCCGCCGGAGCGCTTCCCGTATTGGTCACTTCCAACCATCGCACGAGAATAGGCGTGCCGTCGAGGCCCGTATGAACCTTGACGGCGATTGGCCGGAGCCGATTGCTCAGCGTAACGACTGTATGAAGAGCGAATGGGCGCGGCATTGCGGGAATGGGTTGATGATCGGCAAGCGTCTCCAGTCCGTCCCATTCCCAGTCGGAACCGAGAAGCTGTCCGTCGATTTCAAGCCAAAATGAGTTCGCTCCCGGATACGCATTTGGATCGACTCGTCCGTCGTATGTGCTGAGATACCCAGCTCCGTTCCAGCCTCGTCCGGTCAGACGGCCATTCTGAAACGATTCCTCATAGACGACCGCGCCGCTACGGTATGAGACGACGTGGTTTTCGTCTTCAACGACCGCAACATCGGGCCGATCGATCAGTGTGTTGGATGACTTGCTCATGCGATCCCCCTTCGTGACTGTTCGATATACGAAATCAGCCTGCTCGAACGCGGCTCGCGCATTTCGATGCACAGGCCCGTATCTATTAGATCGCGTCCGGCCTGTGTCCACGTGTTGCCCGAATCAAAATCGTGAAGCTCGTACAACGCGTCTGGCGCCAGGCCATAAAGACGCAGATCCGCCGTCGTGAAGCTGGATTTGGGGCGACGGAATGCGAATAAAACGCCGCGATGAAGATCGGGACGATCAAATTGCGATGCGCTCCAGATTTCATCCGAGTGCGATAGCGTCCGGATCAGCGGGTAATAATCGCCGGACATGCAATCCTTGACGGCGTGGAACTCGTCGATGCGCGCTTTGAGCCAATCGATTGGGTAGTCGTCCGCCATCGGAAACCAACTGCGCTGATAGAACTGCTGCATGTTTACCGCAGCGCCCATCGTGCTTCGGAAGTTGTACGTATCGCCGCCTTCGTGGTTCTGGCAACCGTTACCGAACAGGGGGAGCCAGTATGACAGACCGGAGACGTGCGTTTGCGCGTAGTCAGGGTTGAAACCGGGGAAGCACTGCATGTCGCTTGACCAAAGCGGTACGCTGTAGCGAAGAAGCTCGATTTCGATTCGACGACCACCGCTGGCGCAGGTGTCGATCATCAGATGCGGGAAGCGTCGTCGTAGTTCGCTCCAAAAGCGGTAGAGCCCTGCGATTGCCTTGACCTCGGTGATCCCCTGACGATCGGGCGCGTCGTTGGAGCGCCAAAACGGTAACGGGTCGGTATTGAAATCCTCTCGGTAGAAATCGACGCCTTCCTTCTCGATCAAACTGGAAATATAGTCGATGCACCAATCGACGGCTTCGGGATTACCCATGTTGAGCAGAAGATAGCCGTTCTCTTTGCGCTCCCCGAGGTACCACTCTGGGCGTTCGTTGGGCAGTCTCGTACCGGTAACGGCGCGCTCGGGTTCGACCCAAAGCAAAAACTTCATTCCTAATCTCTTTGCAGCGTCAGCGACTGGACGAAGGCCGTGCGGAAGGATATCCGGATTAAAACGATACTCGCCGTTGAATTGCCACCATAGCGGTTCGTGCTCACTGTTCGATGGCGGCGCGTACCAGCCGGCATCGATCCAGTAGGCATCGAACTTAAGTTTCGGATGGGCCTTCAGAAACTCAATTCGCTTGAGGTGTTCCTCTTCGGTAATCCCGCCCCAGGCCATCGTGGATATAGGCGGTGTTATCGGCTTGCCGTCGTACTGCGGCGCGATTTTTTCGCGAAGAAAGCGTCTCAGAATATTCTGGCCGCGAAGGATCTGCCGGCCTTCGTAACGGAGCATGTAAATAGACGGCACTGCGATCTTTTCGCCGGGCAAAAGCTTGGCGTGAAACCCTTCGATCCCGGCCACAACGCGTCGCGGCGTCACACTGGCCCGCCATTGCGCCGCCCAGCCAATGGCGAAAATCAACCCGCCGTCTCCTTCCGGCAGCTCAACGCCAAAAAACGGCAGCCACGGATCGGAGCTGCGCCCAGCGCGTGCGCCGAATTCGATATCCTCGCTATTTTCGAGTGTATCCTCGACCGGCATAAAGCTCTCGCGAAAGTTGTCCGGGTACGTTTCCGCATGTCCACTAACCTCAAATGCGCCTTTGCTGCGGACAAGCCGAATTGGTTTGGGTTTATCGCTATCTTGTAGCGTGAGTGAAAGCGAGTTGACGTCGCTCAGGATCGCGCTATCGCAGTCGCCGCGATTTTCGAACGAGAGACGCCATTCACAGACTGGGAAATCGTCGTAGGTTTTGATGCTCACCTCGAATGCGAAACCCGTGGCCGGATCACGCGAGACATAGGCGCGCGCACCGTCCTCATCGCGCCGCGCCAGTCCATTGCGCGAAACGAACTCGGCTGCACGCTCGGCGCCGATAGTGAAGTCGATTGGCAAATCGGAAGCGAACGTCTCGGCGCGTTTCCGAACAAATTCGATTTCCGACATGTCGATGCTATAGCCGCTTGTGGTCATGTAGATGCCTCATAATAATGAGATTGTTGACACAAATTATAGTAAATCCACGCTGTCAGCGCCATAACCATATCGACTGTAATTATGCAATAATCGACTGTATGTCGAATAGTCGCGATAACTTTTCAAGGTTTATCGAGACACTGGCGAATACCGCCGAGTGCTCGGTCGTCTCTGGCGGCATTACGCCCGTGTCTGCCGGCACGTCGACGGGGTGGCGAACGATGCCATGGTTCATGACGACCTATCTTGAAGATGGAATCGGCCATCTGGAAACAGAAAGCGGAGTTGTGGCGGATTATGGAGAACACGTGCTTGATGGGCAGGTATGCTGTCTCGCCCCCGGTGTGCCCCATCAGTTGACCACAATCAAGAGCGGCGTGAGCTGGTGGTCGCATATGTCGTTCGTGGTCATGGGAGGCCTCGCGTTAACCGAGTTTGTCGACCTTCCTCACATCGTCTCCGGTGCTAGCGCCCAGAAAATCAAAGAAATCAATGGAGAGCTTGCCGGTATTGACAAAGCACCACTTCTAGAGATTGCCCTGCTGTTGAAAAAGCGAGCGCTCGTGTTCGAGATGGCAGCGCTTCTCGCCTCGCTGGGTACGGTCCGGCGAGATAGGCAAGGAATAGTGGAGAGCGCCGAACGCCTTCAGCCGGTGCTCAGCTATATTGACGCCCATCTTAACGAGGACTTATGCCGCGAACGATTAGCTCGATTGGCATCGCTTTCGCCATCGCGATTCTATGCCGTTTTCCATGGGGCAGTCGGCGTTGGTCCAAACGTCTATGTTCAGCGCCGGCGAATGGAGCGCGCTCAGAAACTGCTAATCAGGACGACGATGTCGATTTCCGAAATCAGCGGAATGTGCGGCTATGAGAATCCCTTCCTTTTCAGCAGGGTTTTCAAGAAGTTTCATGAACTGAGCCCACTGCAATATCGTCAGCGCGTACAAATCGCGTCTCCATAACGCAGGAGACGCGAGTGGCCCGCTTCTTTGCGGTAACTCAAGAAGCTGATTGTTCCTCATTCACCTGAACGCAACCGGAACGAAATACGTCGAGTCCTTCGCCTGCCCAATCCCCGGCGTCCATTCCAGCCACCCCTTGCGCCCGCCGCCATCGTTGTCGTTGACGAGGAAAGACATCTTACACCCATAGCGGATTGCGCGCTCGATTTCCGAGTTCGAAGTCGGCAGGATCAAGTCATATGTGGTCGTTGTCCCCTCGCGTACGACATGGATCTGCTCATCAAGCGGCAGCTTCGAAAACTCCGGCGGCCAAACGGATCGCACGACTCGTGGACCCTCGTTTGTAAGGGCGACGGTCCACTCAAGGAAGGCGCCCGATGGCCCAGATAGGGCAACTTGCAGCGAATCGCCGTTCCACAGGCCTTTTTCCAGGGGAACCGGGAAGTGCACGTCGTCCGTGACCGCGATATGAAGCCGTATTCCCTGCTCCACATGGGCAAGCCAGCAGCGCGCGCTCAGATCCGACGGACCGTGAAAATGAAGCGCCGTCATCGGAGTCGCGGCGAAAAGGCTCACAAGATTCGCGCCTCCACTGAGCGTCGCCATTGGTGCAGTTGCCTCGATGTTCACGCCATCCGGCAGCCAAGGCGCTCTAAGCGCTTTTGGCAGGTCAAGCAGCCTATCGATGGGCGGGAGCGCGCCAGTGGTTTGGAAGCGAAAATGCGCAGCGTAGCTGTGACGAGCCGCGTCGGCGATCCGTAGCATCAGGCGTACGCTCTTCGTCTCTTTTGAGCCAAGCGTGACCGTTGTCGAGCGTGGTTGGACGGTAAGTCCGTCCGCGTTTGCTGTGAGCGTTCCGGTTACGGATTTTGCCAGCGGGTTTCGCAGCGTGACTTCGTACTGGTACGGTGCGCCGTCGGCGATCGTCGCAGATGGCGCACGCAGTATGGAGGCGACGGCCTCGGGAACTGCGTTTCCTGTAAATGTCACGAAACGGGGCTCATCGGAGATGGGGACAGAGTAAAGGCCATATTGGGGCTTTAGTTTCGTCGTTCGTCCCATCAAGTCTGTCAGCGTGGCCGTCGGAGCGCTAGAACGTAGAAGAACCTCGGTCGAAGCGCCGGATGTGGCTGTCCACAGCATCACGGCCGTTTGCGACCTGTTACGGTAACAGTAGAGCGTCTGGTCAGCCTCGCTCTTCAGCTTTCCGTAAAATGACTTCCCGTCCACGTTGTTGATGACCGTATGGATTGCGACAAATGCGGGTTTGGGTGAAAGATCGTGGAAGACGATGCCGTAATGATGCTCCATATCGGTTGGGTCCGTGCCATCGTCAGCCAAGTCGTAGAGGAAATAGGCCTTATCGCCGAGCGCGGCCGAAGTCGCAATTTTCTCGGCGAGCACGATGGCCTGACGGCGCAACGACACTGGACCGACGGTTGCAATTCCGGCCTCATCGTTCCATGTCGGCAGGCTCGATACGCCCGCGCCGGTAAGCGCCGCAACCGACCTCTCGCGTGCGATCCGCAGGTTGGACAGCGGGCCGTGCGAATGGTAGGCCCAGATATCGGGTTTCGGAGACGTCTTCGCGATAAAATCGGCAACGAAACCGGGTCGATATGTGTAAACTTCCGAAACGCCGCCGTTTAGCACGTGCGCGGTCGGATCGACCTCGTGGATGCCTTTGACAGCGGCGCTAAGAAGCTGCGCGTACTGGTCCGATGTCCCGAGCCAAAAGCCAACGTCCGGCTCGTTCCAGATCTCCCAATCGTGGACATATGACCTGTAGTGCGCAACGACGGCCTTCGCGTAATCGACGAACTTATCCGTAATTGGCGGCGCGTTGTGCCAAGCATGCCAATCCTGCGAGTTCTGGTCTCCCGTCGTCGCCCATTTCGCCGTGTAGGCCAAACCAAAAAGCAGCCCAACATGATTGGCTTTCAGTGCATCCGTGAGCCGGTCCATCGACTCCCACCGCCAATCGCCTTCGCTTGGCTCCAGAAATCCCCAGGCAGGTCCATCGCGCACCATGTCAAATCCGCATTGGCGAATGAGCTGGATCTGCCGCAGAGTTTCGGCGAGCTTCCAGCGAAGCAAGTGAGTATTTGCGCCAATCATGAACGGGGGACGTTTGGAGTCGCGGAGCCCTATTGAGGAAAGAACGGCAAGCGACGAGCGCGCGCTCTCTTTAACGCCGCCGGCCGAATCCATAATCTCGCACGTAACGGAAATATAGCCCGGCTCAACCGGGCGAACGGAAAGCGGGGTCGAAGGTGAACCGTCAAGCACCGTCGCAATTGGCGTCTGGCGCAATACTTTGCCTTCGAAATCACGCATCGTCCATCGATAGTGCACCGGGACGTGCATATCGATGCCGTCTCCCGAGAACGCCGCTTTGAAAGTGACGCTCGCGCCGGGGCTGATGACCAGCGGGTCACGATCAGCGGAAAGCGTTATCACTGGCATCGACTCGCTTGCTGCCGCGGCCGGCTGCACGGCGATATCGTCGACAAACACGATCCCCGATGCGGGCAATGCTTCGAAATGGTCCGCCCCGAAACCGAAGAACCGGATCGGCGGGTTGAGTCCGCGTTCCTTGGACGGTCCCCATGTTACCTGGAACTTAAGCGGATCCAGCGTGACGTGATAGCGCGCCCATCCGCCGCCATCGAACACATCGACCAATCCTGGCGCGGGATACTGAAAGATGTTGCCGGTCGCGTCCTGGAACCGGAGCGCGACGTCGCCGAAGTCCTGCCTGCCACAGCCCTTCACCCAAACGGAAACATCCAGTTTATCGCTCGTCTGGCTGATGACCACGGGGTCCTTGAGCTGAAATTCAACGTACCCGGCCCCCGTGAAAGTGTACGCCAGTTTGCCGGCCTTCGATCCGCCATGGGCCGCTTCGTTGGACACGGATGCCGCTGCCGTTGAGTTCTTACCCGGGCCAGTGCAGAGCCCATCGGCGGACAGCGTCTCGAAGTCGATGATAGCGCCGCTCGCGGGCGCACCGCAGCGTCCCGCGCCGCCGCCGAGTGGGAATAAGAACACAGCGATGGAACAAAACAAGATTGAAGCGCTGGAGACGCGCATGATGAAAGCCCCCTATAGGTAACTGAAAGTCAAAGTGTATTGGATCGCGTTGTTTACACCATCGTACATCGCCGACGCGCCGCAGGCGGAATCATTTGCGCCAGGTGGGATAACGTATGACGGCGTGGTTGACGAGGGTGCGTTGCTGCCGTTTGACACCTTCGTTGCGAGAAGCCATTTTACGTGACCGTCCGCGGCCAGCCAATTGGATCCGCCGTTGTGATAGGGAGTTGGCGTGTAGCAAGGCGCGGTTGCGGTGCATGCGGACGTGAAAGGCTGCGAAAATTGCCCGGTCGCGTAGACCACGTAGGATGTCCCATTGTAGTCGCCCATACTTGTGCTCAGACCGACCGATGGCCAGCCGTCGCCGCTCGGGCTGTAAGAGTCGCATACGCTGTCAGGCGTCGTGTTGCCGTTGCAGACGCGGATCTGCCCGCCGGATTCCTCGAAAAGCGCGACGGTGTTTCCGGTAGCAGTAAACATCGACGTTTGCATGCCCATTATCTGGTAATTCATTGCGTACGAGTCCTTCAACCTGCTGGACACGCTCGTATCATCGGGACAAACGAAGACGTTAACAGACTTCACGTACGGGTAGATCGGTCCGGCCCAGCCCGAATTGTTGAAAGTCCAAGCGCAGGGCGGGTTTCCGCCGGCCGTGCACCATCCGCCAATTCCCCGCGGGTAGGTCTCGTCGTTGTCCTGCACGTATTGAAGCATGCCGAGGCCGAGTTGCTTGAGGTTGGACGAACAACTCGTCTGCCGTGCCTTCTCTCTCGCCGTTGCAAAGACAGGAAATAGTATTGCTGCCAAGATAGCAATTATGGCAATCGCAACTAGCAATTCGATTAAAGTGAATGCAATTATAGATGCACTTTTGGTTTTCATGATAAGATCCTCCATTCGACGTTGCCTACTTAAAGCCGTTCAGAGACACGAGCGGGCGAGTACCGCTTCGGACGGGATCGCCCGACGATTCCCGGATGACCAGGTTCGGCTCATAGGGACGCAACAGCAGCGATCCTTTCCACGACGAACCGCTAATAATCCAGTCAACGATGACGGAAAGATAGGGCGTTGGATCGCACGACTCCAGCGCGGTCAACGACGGATTCATGTACTCGCCCATCCCCGCCGTTCCTATCGTCGCGACCGCGACGTCTTTTCCAGGCTCTAGCCCAACATTACGCAGCGCGCGCATGCAGCCAAACGCTGCTGCATCCGTGATGCACAGAATCGCCGTCGAGTCGAATGTACCGAGTTCGAGCGTACGGCGCATCGCTTCATAAGCTTTCGGCATGGGGTCAGAATTAACCTGAACTGGCTCATCGATCAGAGGCGCTTTGTAGCCATGGGCCGCCATCCAGATACGCCACTGCGCAATTCGCCCCTCGGTAATCGGCTGATACGGCTGAGTATTCAAGCACGCGATACGCTGATGGCCATACTCTTCGAGATGGTCGAGCAGGCGCTGAATGAAGGAGAACGGCATGATTTGCACGGACGGGATACCGAGTTCGCTGAAATCCTCTTCGACAAAGGCGACAGGACACGGCGATTTTTGGATGGTTGAAATCAGTCTTTCCGAAATCGGCGCGGCCGTAGGGCAAATCACCACACCGTCAAACGCGTTCATGGCCTCATAAAAGACAGGCTCGTCCCAGTGCTGATACACCATTGTGCGCACAAAGGCTCCCCGGCTCTCGCCGCAGGCTTCGAGAGCGATGCGCCACGTGTTGACAAAGCGAGAGGAAAAGGTCGGTACTAGAAACGCCACCTGTGCGGGCCGCGATGGATCGTGCCTGCGTCCGACCGGCATCGCGCGCCCGTTTGATGTTCGAGCGAGCAGCGCATCGTCGATCAGCGTCTGAACGGCCCGCCGCGCCGTCATATACGAAATTCCATACTCCTCCGCAAGCTGCCTATCCGAAGGCACGCCGGAAGTCGCATAGTCTCCGTTCAGGATGCGAGCTCTTAGCAGATTGGATATAGTATCAAACTTTCGCATAGCAGCGCTCTATAGGTTTCTCGATTATTATAGCACTGCTCTCGCAATGGCGCAAGTATTATTTTATGCTTCGGAGGATTTGGAAAATGTCCCCTAAAAGAGAGTTCCCTATCAATGCACGCCGGCGCTACCCATGGTCGCGATCGCCGTTCCCGCAGCGGCGAGAACGATCCCATAAGAGCCGACGTGAAAGGTGCACGACGCCGAACTTGATTGGCCGCTTGCGAGCCTGATGCTCCTCTTTTTCCAGGCGCGCCTCCTACTCTTTCGATGCAGATCCTGTGACCGCGCGCTCTTCCGGCAGAACCCAGCCGTTTCGACTGGCAAGCCCGGCTTCTATCTCGCCTCGGGGGCCCGCATACTTTGACCGGGCGCACCGGACGATAGCGTAGCGACCGGCACGCCGGCTGCGGTCGTGGCAATCCTCCTCCGAAAATAACCATTGACACAAATAGGACACAAATAGGCGATTGACAGGTTGACGCCACTATGATACAATTGTGCTGGAGCGCTCCGGCAGAGCGACGGTGCACAGTGCTTACAAAGCCATCAACAATCGAGGAGTTTGCGCGTTTGGTCGGTGTGTCGCGATCTCAGGTCTCCACGGCGTTTACGGGGAACGGTCGAATTTCAGTCGCGACGAGAGAGAGAATCTTGAGGCATGCGCGCGAGGTCGGCTACGTACCAAATGCCAATGCCCAGCGGCTTGCGGCGGGACGCAGCCCAAAACTGATCGGAATCTTTGCTCGCAATCTCGACCTTGGAGTTGGTACGGTCAAAGTAAAGAAGGTACAGACAGAGCTCGCTCAGATGGGGTTCGATGTTCCCCTGTACTCGTGGGAAATGCCTGATAGAGCGGAATTGGTCGGCGATATGTCGCTTATTGGAAAGCTATGTCGTGAGAGACCACGAGCCATTATCTGTAAATGGGGCAACTTGCTGCCTGAGGAACAGGCCGCCTTACACAAATTCATAGATACGGGTGGGATCGTGGTTACGTATGGTTATCCAAGCGATTTGGGTTGTGATCAGGTCATTATTGACGAAGTTACGGCGACATTCGTTGCGACAAAACACCTTATCGAATTTGGACATCGCTTGATCGGGTTTTCTCATCACGGAAAGAGCGAGAATCATTATCGCGGCTTCGAGCGAGCTCTGCGTGAAGCGGGCATAACGGTGCGCTCCGAGTGGGTCTTTCATTCCGGCATTTACGAGCAGGGAGGTGGTGACCTCGCTGCCGCATACATGGAGCTCGCAGAAAAACCGACGGCACTTTGCTTATGCAATGATGTATCCGCTTCAGCATTTGTGAACGAACTCCATCGCGCAGGCATGCGTGTCCCCGATGATGTAAGTGTCGTCGGGCACGATGATGTACCCGCAGCCAGATACTGCGCCGTACCGCTTACCACGGTTTCGGAGCCGGTGGACGAAATCAGTCGCGAAATCGTCGAGATGGTCACTAGCCGGCTGGAGCGGCGGTACGACGGAGAAGGGCGCGTCGCGACTTTTGTTGGCAGCCTCGTTGCAAGAGAGAGCGTTGCGCCTCCTGCCGTGACGCAGCTTTCTGAAAGAAGGATCAAACAGGTGGCTAATCGGCAGCAAGGAGCGGCGTTTGAACAATTTGCCAAAACGCTTCGCCAAGCTCCGCGCCGCGCTTCACAGCCGCATTTGCACGAGAATGAAAAGTTCGTACGGGAGGAATAGCACAATGGTCTCGTCAGATCGTTCACGTTGTGGTTTTACGCTTATAGAATTAGTCGTCGTTATCGCAATTATAGCGATTCTCGCAGCGATACTGTTTCCGGTATTTGCGACGGCGCGTGAGAAGGCGCGTCAAGCCAGCTGTGCTTCCAACCTTAAACAGCTCGGACTGGCGTTCACTCAGTATACTCAGGACTACGACGAGATGGTTCCGCGCGGCGTCCTGCCTAACGGGGCCGACACGTGGGGATTGGGTTGGTCGGGGCAGGTCTATCCGTACGTCAAGAGCCTCGGTGTGTTCACGTGCCCGTCGGATACGACAAGCCCGGCGTCGAACGGTGACATTGCTATTTCCTATGCCTACAACATGACCCTCTCGCGAGGTGGGACGTATGGAATTCCCGGATCGGTTCAGAGCCTGTCGGCTCCAACGGTAACCGTCGTTCTGAATGAATGCAGCGGCGTCTTTGCACGCCCTAACAACGCAATGGACATCGCCCTTGAGCAGGACACGCCCCAAGCCAACTCCAGCAATATCGGGTACTCGCCGGTTAGCCAGGGCCTCAACCTTTACGAGTATACGAACCCGCGCGTGAACGGCGGAACGTTTGCCACGGGTTACCTTGGCGGTCGTAGCGCCAACGGCGGCGGGACAAACTATCCGGTGGAGTGGCCCTCGTCAACAGGCCGCCACAGCAACGGTTCGAACTATCTTATGGCGGACGGTCACGTCAAATGGCTGCTCGGCAATCTCGTCTCCAGCGGAAACCCGCCGCCAGGCCAATCCACGGCGCAGACAATCGACGCAAACAACTACGCAGCCGGCACGGCGGCGCTTGGGCAATTCGCGGTTACGTTCAGCCCTATCTGATGACGGCAGGAGATCACTCGATGAACGTGCTTCGCTCACAATACGATGGCTGGAGCGCGTCGCCTTCCTCCATCGCGTTCGATGTGCCCGCAAACGGCCGAAAGATCGTTTCAACGACGGTCACAGCGCCCGATCGATCCGAAAGCCGTGGAGAATTGGCTATCACGGAAACAAGCAATGAATTGCCTGCCGATCTTCACGCTAGCCTCCAGCTCAAAGGCGCAACGGTGATCGGACGCAGTGCAAGCACCGTGAGCGACCTCGGCAACCGCGCAACGTGGGCAGCGCCCGTTGTACACCTGGGATCTGAACATCGTATTGCCATTTACCAGAATGTCCCGCTGGCCAATCTGCTGTTCAAGGGCGACGACGACCTGAGCGCGAATGTCTCGCTTTCCCGGCTCGCTGAG
>JARLGU010000037.1 GCA_031292625.1 Capsulimonadaceae bacterium
CCGTACGCGTGTTGACGAGGCATCGTGAATCACCGCCGTGAACGAGGCGCGAGCAAGACCGGTCCGTGACCGGCGGACGATGGCGGCAAAAGGCCGTACGCGTATTAACGAAGCATCGTAAATCGCCGCCGTGAACGAGGCGCGAGCCAAAAAAGGCCCCGGCGGCCCGAGCCGTCCTGAATCTTTCTCAATGACACACCTTCTCTGCCTGGACGCCGGAACGAGCCACTACAATGACCAGAGTACTTAGCCTCGACAAGAGTCTCGATGTCCTTGAGGCCGTCTTCGCCAGCAACGGCGGGATCGGCACGCGCGCATTGGCAAAGGCGCTCGACCTCAACGTCGCCACCATCCACAATATCGCCATGACGCTGGTTGACCGGGGGTATCTCCGCCAGGATCCGGCGAACAAGGCGTTCCTGCCGGGGCTCCGCATGATGCTCATGGGACGCCACCCCGCATGCCACCAGTCCCTTCTCGCGGTGGCGAGCGAGCTTGTCGAAAACGTCGCGCAACGTCTAAATGAGAGCGTAATGCTCGCAATGGTCGACCACCACCGGGTCGTCAACCTGAAATACGTTTCCAGCCGTCAGGCGCTGCGCGTACACGAGCCCGAGGACGTTACGCCGATTTCCTACTGCACGGCAGTCGGCAAGCTCCTGCTTGCGTCGCTCGACGACAAGGACCTCGATAGGTACCTGGCAGAGACTCATTTCGAGCAGTTTACGCCCGATACGATTACTGATCCGGCGGTGCTCCGGCGGCAGGTCGAGACAATTCGTGAAACCGGCTGCGCCCGCTCGTGCAATGAGCTGGAAATAGGCGTAACCGCCCTCGCAGTCCCGATTCTCGCTCCCTGGGGCTCGATCATCGCGGGCCTCGGCTCAAGCGCCCCCACCCTGCGGCTGAGCGATCAATCGCAGATCGACGAGACATTTGTCGAACTCCGCCGCACAGCCGATGCGATCGCAAGCGCGTGGCAGGGCGATCCCACCCAGCTTTCGTCCCGTTAGGCGCTCATTTCACACAACATGAGGACTTTCGCTTGCTGTGCGTTAAGCGAGTACTCTAAATTGGCCAGGATTTACAACGCTTCTATGGCCGCTTCGCCATCTTTCAAGCGCTTCGCGTGCGGCTTTCCAACAAGCTGCGTGTTAAGCGGCTAGAGAAACATGGCCAGCCCGGCCATGGAGGACATCTTAATCCTCATCTTCTCTTACAAAGCGAATGCCCTAAACATTGCTTAACAGGCCGGCAACGAACATCCCGTCCCTGCCGATCGATTTGACGTGGCTAACGCTCCAGTTCACTTCCTCCAGAACATCCGCCTATCGAGTTCGCCTCCTCTGTCTCGACCCCGCACAACACATGTTTATCAATTATAAACGCATAAAGTCATTTTTCTTGTTGCCTTTGCGTTGGCATCGTGATATAATTCTGAGCAATGAACGATACAGCACTTAGCTTATCCGAACAGCTCGTGAGTACGTTCACTATTATTAAACACAGAGGCGCTTAATGAAAAGGCTTATCCTCGAAATGTCCCTGAAGCCGTTCTACGACACCGGCAACGAAGCTGTCGAGAAAGTGACCGGCGCGATCGTACGCCAATGGGCGCCGCTCATCGATCAAGCTCAGAGCGTATCCGTCTTGTTCTGGACAGCCGATGGCAGCGAGATTCTCGAATACGACGGCCGCCTCACGCGCGAGATCGAATGGGCCAAGTGGATCGGCATCGCCAACACCCCGCCGCACGATTCCGGGAAGCGCACCTTGCACGATGTTCGCGTCCCGTACCGCGATAATCCCCCGGCGATTACATACGAGCGCCTCCGCGCAATCGTCCAGACAGTCAAGTCGACCATTGCGTCGCTTACAGGC
This sequence comes from Capsulimonadaceae bacterium, assembly GCA_031292625.1. Classification (GTDB taxonomy): domain Bacteria; phylum Armatimonadota; class Armatimonadia; order Armatimonadales; family Capsulimonadaceae; genus JARLGU01. The sequence goes on from JARLGU010000037.1 coordinate 1,882, forward strand.
AAACCCGTCACGCTCGGAACGATCTTTGACCCAGGGCCTGAGTTCTCCGAGTCACAGTTTAAATATGTCCGCCACAAGGAGATCGCGGGCGGCGCGACGATGGGCGAAGGACGCTGGGTAAGTTGCGCAGCGGTTCTCAAGGGCGACCATACACCGTATGCCGCGTACCCTGACGGCATTCCGGACGGCACGAGCCTCGCGACGTTTCTCGGCGCACAGAGCCGCCGTTTCATTGCCGACATGGGATTCGACTACCTCTGGCTCTCGAACGGCTTCGGCTTTGCTTTGGCAGCCTGGAGCGTGACCGGCCAGGTCTTTGACGGCACACGTTTCGATGCGGCGGCGGCTCCCGACATAAACCGTGCGATCCTGAGCTTCTGGCGAGAGTTTCGCGCCACATGCCCGGACGTGCCGGTGGAAACGCGCGGGACCAACCTCTCGACGGGCATGGACCTGTCGTCGGACGCAACGCCGATGCGGGATATTTACCGGGGCGAATTCAACTTAATAGCCCCGCCGAACTCGCCGTGGGCGGCCCTGGATGGCGACTACGGCCTCGAAATAACCGGTTGGCTCTCGCATATCGCCGAGCTTCCCGCAAATGGCATCATCCCGTTTCGCTATTATATCCACGATCCATGGTGGCTCAACAGCCCGTGGCTCGACCGTTACGGGCGCGAACCGCACGACATTTATCTCCCGCTTTCATGTGGACGGATTGCGAGCGACGGACGCGTGCAAACGCCGGATTCGGTATCGCTGCTGACCATCGACGATTCCTACGGCCGCACGCCCGATCAAGTGCCTACTGAGGTCATTCCGCGCATCAACGAAGCGTTGCGCGATGCGCCGGACGCACCTGGGCTCGTGACCTGGATCTACCCGTTCGATGAATACCACGACTGGACATTCGCGTCGCCATCCCGCGCCAGCGAAGTCTTTTTCGGCGACTGGTTCATGCGCGCCGCGGTCAACCAGGGCTTTCCGCTCAACACGGTCGCATCGACATCGACCTTCCTGAGCAGCCGCAAGGCGCGCAAGGGCCTTTACGACGGCACTGTCCTCGTCTGCCCCGCTCCCGATGCCGGCACGCCGCTTGCGGCGGCGCTGATGGAGCACCTTGACAGCGGCGGAAAGGCGCTCTTGTACGGACCGCTCGGTCACGCGGATCCCGGCCTGCTGTCACGCCTCGAATTGTCCTTCGCCGGCTCCATCTCCGGCGAGCTCGACTTCCGCACCGCCATGCCTGGCGACACACTGTCGACCGGCTCGTATCCATCGCGCATCCAGATGCGCGAAACGCTCTCGGGCGGCGGCGCGGACACGATTCTGGCTCCGTCAAGCGGCGCGCGCGTGTTGGCGGAGGCGGCAAGCGGGCAAAACCGGCGCGTCTTCGCCGCAATAGGCGGCGGATCTCTTGCGTGGGTTCGCGGGGCGTTCTGCGAAACGATCACGGGCGGGCAATTGCCTCGTCCTGACGATCAACGGGAATGGTTTCCCGCAGCTCGCTTGATGCGCTGGGCGCTGGCGGAACTGGGCTACGCGCTACGCTTCGAGAAAAACGACGTCGGCACGCCAGATCCGGTCGTTCTAGCAGCGAAATGCCGCAACGGATGGTTCTTTTCGGGATTTTCACGCTCCACCAACGTCCGCCTCAGATGGAAGTTCCCGATTGGCGTCCCGATCCCGGTCGGCTGCGATGTTCAATTGGACGGCGACGCCGGATCGATCAGCCTTCCGCGCGCGTGGCATCGCGAATGCCGGGTCTTCGTTCAACAATCGACGCCTGGCGAAGTAACGTGCCGCGAAGTGTATTCCGGCGAGATCGGCATCACGCGCCGCCTAGCGGTCGGCGGTCTCTCGAACGCACGAGTGACGTTCCTGCCCGATTCAACCGCCGTTATTGAGGCGCGCCTGCAAAAGAACGTGGGATACCTTGGCAGTGGCCCTGCCATTGAGGACATCCGCCGAGAAGCGGACACGATTGTCGCCGGGAACGTGAACGGAGAATTGTTAATATCATGGTAGTTACCGAAGCGTCAAAAGCCGGCGTCGCGCCGCGCGTTCGCCGCATTAAGCCCCTGCAAGCGCGTGTTGGCGTCATCGCCGTCGGACATCGCGTCTATTGGGCGCAGTTTCCTGGGCTGCTGGACGAAATGACCCGCAAGCGTCTGGCGTTCAAGGCAATGGTCGAACAAGACGGCGTTGTCGCCGTGGATTTTGGACTTGTGGACAACGCCCAGAGCGCGTACGAGGCCGTGCCGCATATCAAAGGCGCGGATATTGACGTGCTGTTCGTCGACATGGTTACCTATGCAACTTCGGCAACGTTCGGCGTGCTTTGCCGCGAGTTAAGCATTCCGATTGTCCTTGTCGCGCTTCAACCACTGGAAGCGATGGATTATGCGAATGGCACAACATATGTCCAGCTCTGCAACGACGACTTTTGCGCCGTTCCCGAATTCGCCGGCGTCGCCATCCGCTTCGGACGTACGCCGCCGCCTTGCATCCTCGGCTACGAAACCGGCGACGCGGCGGCCCAGGCGGAAATCAGGCGCTGGCGCGGGATCGCCGCGGCACTGCACGATCTGCGACGCTCGCGCATCGGTCTGATGGGGCACGTACTCGAGGCCATGCTTGACATGCACGTGGACCCTACCGCGATTACGTCGGCCTTCGGTTCGCACGTCGTGCTCGTCGAACCCGACGATTTGCTCGCCCACTACGCTGCGGCGGAAAGCGGCGCGATCGCGGCGAAGGAGGGCGAGATCCTGAGCTTCTTCGATACGCCGGATCCCGGATCGGACCCAATCGCGTCGAAACTCACGCCCGACGACCTGCGCACCGCCGCCCGCGCCGCGGTCGCCCTCGATGAACTGATCGCTGAAAAGCAGCTCGACGGACTAGCATACTACTATGAGGGCCAGCCGGGCGCACAGGTTCGCACGGTCGTGACAAATCTCATCGTTGGCAACTCGCTGCTCACGAGCGCCGGCTTCCCGATGTGCGGCGAGTTCGACATCAAGACGTGCATGGCGATGCTCATAATGGATCGCCTTGATATAGGCGGCAGCTTCGCCGAGTTCCACCCGATCGATTTCGCGCTGGACAGCGTACTCGTCGGACACGACGGTCCGCACCATATCAACATTGCCGATAGCCGGCCTGTTCTACGAAGCTTGAACCGCTATCACGGAAAGCCTGGCTCGGGCGCAAGCGTCGAGTTTCAGATCCGCGAGGGACCGATCACAATGCTCAGCATCGGGGTCAAGGCGGACGGCAAGTTCAAGTTCGTCATCGCGGAGGGCGAATCGGTTCGCCGTCCGATCCCTCCGACCGGCAATACGAACACCCACGGCGTCTTCAAACCTGATGTCCGCACGTTTCTGAAGCGGTGGATTGCCGAGGGCCCGACGCACCACTTCGCGCTCGGCGTCGGACGGCATGCGGAAGAGATCGTCGAAATCGCAAAGGCGCTGGATCTGGACTACGCGGTGGTGGCCGAGTAACGCGTCTCGCCCAGCCGCGCGTATGCTTCGGGAGCGGAAAACGCATTCCAAAAGTCCGCGATTCATTTTTCTTGACAGCGAGAGCCAACTGTGCTAACATTGCCGTATTGTTTCTCGGTACGGTTGCGGGAGTAGTTGATACAAACTCATGGCGATCTCAGTCTTGGCCAAATCATCAGCGGCGATCTCGATGCCCGTCTACCGGCGCATAGAAGAAGACCTGCGCGACCGGATCAAGGGGGGCGCTTGGACGGCTGGTACGCGCATTCCTGGCCGCCGTGAGCTCGCCAAGCATTATCATGTCGAGGTCAGCACCGTTCAGCGCGCGATTGCGAACTTGCTCGACGATGGCGTGCTTAGAGCGGAAGCGGGACGCGGAACGTTTGTCTCAATCGACGCCATCATTCAAGAACCCGCGCAAATGCCGTCCCTGCGTCTGGGCGTCGCATTGCGGGACGCCGAGGCGATGACAAATGCCGATAGTTACATCGCGCATATCGTCCAGGGGATCCGATTGGCGCTCGCGCCATACGGACTTCTTCACAGCGTCGCGTTCGTCGAAGAAAAGGATGTAGACCAGGTTGTCGACATGCCCCGCGCGGAAATCGCGGGCATGCTCTTCGCCAGTCCGGACATCGATCGACGCACGCACATCGATCACCTGTCTCGATCCGGAGTGCCCGTGGTCGTGGTGGGCTCATCGTGGGTCGGCATCGAGGCTCCGCACATCGACTGCGATAACTACGCAGGGACCAATGCAGCCCTCGCCCTCTTGACCGCGCAAGGGCATACGGAGATCGCCTGCGCGGTCGTCAACGCCAACGCCTGCCACCACTACGACCGGGGACAGGCATTCCGGGCGGGAATGGCCCGGCGCGGTTTAGACGTGCGTCCCGAGTGGATTATCGAACGTTGGAAACCGGCACGGGAACAGGCCGTCGAAGATCTGCGCGCTCTGCTCGGCGGCGTCCCGCGTCCGACAGCGCTTGTCGCCGTGGACCCATCCGTTGCCCTTGTCGCCCTGAACATGGCGAACCAGCTGGGAATACGCGTTCCTGAGGATCTGTCCATCGTCACGTTTGACGACACAATCCGGGTGGAGAACAGCCAGCCGCCGTTAACGACTGTCGCTGCGCCGTTCGAGGAGATGGGACGCGCGGGGATGGAGCTTTTGATCGATCTGTGCTCGGGCAAGCCGTTCGATCGCTCACCTAATTTGTTGCCCATGAGGGTCATCGAACGGGAATCGATCGGACCATGCGCCAAGGCGGCGCCATTCGCGTGACGCATATGCGGTGCGGAACAGGCGGAGTGGAAAGGATATCAAATGAACCGTGCATTCACATTAATCGAGCTACTCGTCGTTATCGCTATAATTGCGATATTGGCAGCCATACTATTCCCCGTTTTTGCGACCGCCAGAGAAAAGGCGCGGCAAACAGCCTGTCTTTCAAACCTCAAGCAGATCGGCCTCGCCTACTCTCAATACGAGCAAGACTACGATGAAACCGTGCCGCAGGGAACAAACTCGTCGTACGGTTGGGGACTAGGTTGGGCAGGGCAGATCTATCCGTACGTCAAAAGCACGCAAACCTTTCTTTGTCCAGACGACACTCAGCAGGCCGACGTAATCTCCTACGCAGTCAACGCGAACCTCGTCGGTTACGGCCCGTCGCCAGGTTACTTCGACATGCCGGTCAGCCTTGCTCAGATGAACGCCCCGGCAAAGACGGTGTTGCTGTTTGAAGTCGTCAATTGCGCCCTTAAGTACGGTGGCAAGTGGTCGATGGCGTACTCGGCGACCCAGTCCGGCGGAGACTCAGCGGACTCGCCGGCAGGCAACGGCCTCGACGATACGGGTGGAAATATGCTCAACGGCGCGAATTCAGGAGACCCTACGAATAGCTACAAGCCAACTTGCGCGAGCTGCCTGAAATACGCAACAGGGGTTCTCGGGAACGCCTGCATCGTGAAGACCTGCACAAATACGGTCAGCGCCATTACCGATACTGGATCGTACTATACGAAGAATCTTGCGAATGGCCTTCACAACAATGGAGCGAACTACCTGATGGCGGACAATCATGCAAAGTGGTTCGCCCCGTCCAACGTTTGCGCCGGATACGATACGTTTGCAGGACAGTACACATTCGCCGCGAGCTGCTCGGCAAGCCCCGGCTATACGGCGCTAAAGACAGACTGCACGGCCCAATACGCGGCAACGTACGCCTGGCATTGATTGGCTTCTCCGTGCATTTTGAGGTGGTCTTATGAGATGCAAGAGTTCTCGCACAAGTCGACTGACCGGGTGCCAAGCTCTGAGCAGCGGCAAAGCGACAGCTCCGAAGAGAACGTCCACTCTCTTGTCAATCGCACGCGCGAACGCGGTACTATCATCATTGGATTCATCCTGTTTGATTCCGCATCGGTCACCGTTACGAGCACCTCGCATCGGCCGCGAAAGCAGCCGGATGACGAGGTGCATGGCGTATCGTGAACAGAACGGCGCGCTGCCGCGAGCGTACCGCGCGAAGGACACGAGTGTGGACATTTCCCTACTGCCTTTTATCGAGATCCAGCCAGCTTGGGTAAGTCGCCAATCCTGGAATGCAGGCGATTGTTTGAGGCGCCATATCACTGTGCCAAATGCGCTCTGGTGCATGCTGGAGGGATCCGTCGAGATCGATATCGGCGGACAAACCTCGAAAATCACACCACCCTTAGCGGCCTTGATGCCCACCTGTGTTCCAAGAGACATCTGGACTCCGGCAGGCGCTGAGTGGATATCAATCGGCGCGAGCATCTCGATTTTTGGAGCAATCGATCTGTTTCGGGGCCTCAACGTTCCTATTCTTTGCCAGCCAGCTTCAGCAGCCTGGCCCAACTTGGTCAATTGGGCCAATGCGCTATGTGAAATGTGGGCGGGGCCTTCGGGAATACGCCGGGAAAACCCGTATTTGATCGATGTAGCACATATTGACGCATTCCCTTTTCCGCAAGCCATGGATCGCGCGTTGATGTGCCAAGGGCTAACACGCGCCATATTCGGTCTCCTCTGGACCGACCTCCAAGAACCAACGTCGGCGGAGAGCGTCCTTTCGCTCTCGCCATCCTGGTTGATGCATGCTATGGCGATCATCCGAAGGAACCCAGCTGTCGATACCGAATCCCTTGCATTTCAGGTCGGGATCAGTCAGTCACAGCTGCGGAGAGGGTTTAAAAAGTGGATCGGTCAATCGCCACAGGCCTTTATTACGCGGCAGCGACTCGAAGAGGCCAGGCGTCTAATTAGCGCAACGGACCAAACTGTCGCCGCGGTTGCCGCGAACACGGGCTTTGAAAGCCTGTCGTATTTCACCACGCTATTTGAGAAGACTTATGGAGCTACTCCTGGAAGGTACCGCAAAGTCTCGCTCAACATTCGGCTATAGTCACATGGGGCAACCATGCGCGCCCGAAGCAAAAACGTGCGCGCAGCCAGCATGGACACGTCGCATCCGCTCCGCTATAATGATAAGTAGATTGCTACACTGATGAAGAGCACAGTGAAAAATGGATTCACATTAATAGAGATTCTAGTAGTTATAGCTATAATTGGGATATTAGCGGCAATTCTTATCCCGGTGTTCACCACGCCAAGTGGTTCATGCCCAACCAGGTCGCAGCCGGGTTCGACGTAATGATGGGGACGGTGAATGGGCTAGCCACATGCCCGGCGTCGCTCACGTGGACGGCGCCGAAAGTGGACTGTACCAATCCCATTCAATATCCCGCCACGTTCGCGTATCACTAGCAGAGAACAGCTCAATGAGAGTAGGACTTTCGCTTTATAAGAGAAGGTGAGGTGTAAGATGCCCTCCATGGCCGGGCTGGCCATTTTTCTTTAGCCGCTTAACACGCAGCCCGCTGGCAAGCCGCACGCGAAGCGCTTGAAAAATGACCCAGCGGCCATAGAAGCGTTCCCAAGTCCTGACCAATTTAGCATAACCGCTCGCTTAACGCACAGCAAGCGAAGTTCTAAAGAGAAAGGCGCTCTAGTCTAACATGAAAACAGTTCACGAACCATCACGAGAAATTCCGGTCGCCCGCACAACGGACGTCCTCGTCTGCGGCGGCGGTCCAGCCGGCATCGCGGCGGCGTTTACGGCGCGGCGAGCTGGAGCAAGCGTCCTGCTGATTGAGCGCCATCCATTTTTGGGCGGCGTCTGGACGGCAGGAGCGCTGACGATCCTCATCGACACGGAGCGCAAAAGCGGACTGAACCGGAAGATCGTCGAAAGGCTGCGCAAGCGCTCGGCGGTGGCGTTTTGGAAGGAATTCCCCGAGTGGCCCGTCTACGGCGTCGAAGCCATGAAGGGCGTTCTCGACGACATGGTCGACGAGCTCGATCTCGACGTTCAGCTTTACACGAATGTCGCAGCGGTTGCCAGCGAGGGCCGCAAGGTTACCGGCGTCTTTACCGAAAGCAAGTCCGGGCGGGAGTTCATCGACGCGAAAGTCGTGATCGATACAACGGGCGACGGCGATGTTGCAGCGCTCGCGGGCTGCCCGTTCGAGATGGGCCGCCCAGGCGACGGCAAGATGCAGCCGATGACGCTCTACGGCCGTGTCGGCGGCTACCGCGGCGCTCCCGTCCACATCGAGCCCATCCTTTCGATCGCCCGCTCAGCCGGATTTGAGCCCAGCTATGGCCGCGTCACGCTCTTTGAACAGCCCGGCCAACCCGGCGTCTTCATGCTGATGGCGACGCACAAATACGGAAGTGCGATCGATGTGCGAAACCTGACGCGAGTCGAGTTCGAGGCGCGCCGCGAAATACGACAGCTTGTCGAGATCCTGCAAAAACACGGCGGTCCCGACTGGGCGGATGCCTACTTGATCGACACGGGGCCCTTCATCGGAGTCCGCGAAGGCCGCCGGATCCTGGGGCGCTACTACCTCACATACGAAGACCTCGAATGCGGGCGCAAGTTCGAGGATGGCATCTGCCGCGTCGGTTTTGGCGTCGATATCCACCACCCCGACCCGGAAGAAGGACGCGGACTTAAAAATATGAAGACGCTGCCCTACGACATACCGTACCGCAGTCTGCTTGCTCAAGGGGTCGATAACTTGATGATGGCGGGCCGCTGCATCTCGGGAGACCACATCGCGATGGCCAGCTACCGGGTAACCGGCGACGCGGTCGCAATGGGCGAAGCAGCCGGTCTTGCCGCCGCGATAGCCTGCGAAACCGGCGTCACGCCCACGGAGATCGATATCGCGGAGCTAAGACGACGCCTGGAGGCGGCGCGTGAACGGGAGGCGGCTTCCGTTGCGGGCCACTCGCGTTCCCCGGCGATTTAGTTCGATCGTGTAAATGCGCAGAACCTATTGCGCGTGGCTTGCACCGGAAAATGGCCAGGCCGCCTTGAAGACCGTGAACGCGTCGAACAAGGCGGCCGCTGAGCCGCCCGGAAAGCCGTTATATTTGGTTCCACACATTCCCAAAAGCTGCCCCATTTCAATACAGCTCCAAATCCGTACCCGACGAGGTTCCCTCACAATGGACAGAATCACCTATATTGTCACCCTTTGCATCGCCGTCCTGATGGCGTGCTCACTGCCCGGCCGCGCGTCGACAACTTCGATGCAGGTCGACGACTTCGCGACCGTGAGCGCTTGGAGCAGCCACGCTGACGGCGGACAGATCATGGTCTCGCCGGGCGAAAAGCTCTCCGGAGGCGCCCAGGGCACGATGCGGCTGCAGTATCCGAACGAGCCCGTACATTGGGGAAACGCCGTCCGGGACGTCGCTCTGCCGCCGAACACCTCGGCGGTCTTGTTCGATGTTAAGGTCTTGAGCGCCGATCCGGGAGCGGCAGGCTATTTGTGGTTCTGGGAAAAGGACGGCGACGGCTGGAATGCGCCGTGGTACTTCGATAGCAAGCACCCGGGGCAAATCCCGGTAGGATGGTCGCACGTGCGCGTCCCGATTACGTCGTTTAAATACGATCCGCGCGGCAACAAAATCAAGGAACCGCTCACGATCAACCGCTTTATGATTGGCTTTGGCGCAGGTCGCGCCGATGTCGAGATTTCCAATCTGCGCTGGGAGATCCAGGACACGTCGGGCGCTGCCGTATTGAGCACGACTCCCGGCCTCAAAATCGAGCGCACGCCGAAGGGATCGGTTGCGATCTTGAAGGACGCATATGTCCGCCAGCCCGGCGACTCCGATCCCGACCTGATGGCAAGCACCTTGCGGGCTGCGGGATACGGCGTGACGCTGCTCCGCGCAGGGGACGTTGCAGACCCGCTTACGCTCACGGCCGCCAACTTCGATGTGCTAATCTTCCCTTACGGTCCCCGCTATCCGTTCGCCGCCAACAAGGCCATTCGCGCGTTTATTCACCAGGGCGGCAGCTTCCTTTCGACAGGCGGCTATGCGTTCGACGACGCGGACGGCTTCGCCTTACCGACCGTTGCGACGTTCGACTCGCCGTCAATGACGCCGCTCAACGCGCGGTATGTCAAGAGCGGCGACATGATGCCCGTCGGCGCCGGAGAGATCCCCGTCTTCGACCCGGGCAACCCGCTGATCGCCGCTGAGTCCGCAAGGGCAGCGGCTGACCAGAACATCATCCCAGCCTTCCAGCCCGCGATTCAGGGTCCCATTGAAGGCTACGCGGCATCGGCGGTGCTCGGCGACGGCAACGCAATCAAGCCGCGCGTCTGGGCGCGGCGGATCCCGCTCTTGATGACATACGATCAGGCTGGCCGCGAACGCGGCGCATTGGGCGCGATTGTCTACAACTATGGCGGCCCGTATGACAAGTCGGCCTGGGCGATCTTCGGCGCGACAAACGTCGATCTCTTCAGCGCCGCCGGACCGCTGCAGCGGCAATTGCCGAGCATAGTGGATGCGCTGGTCGCCAAACGCTTTTTGCACACGCTGCAAACGGATTTCCGCCGCTACGAACCCGGCGAGGTCGTTAACGCTTCGGTTGTCGTCGAAAACCAGGGAGCCACTCCGCTCGCCGCGCGCGTCACGTTCGCGATCGCAGACCGCAAGGGTGCGTCGAGCGCGCCTCCTGCGACGCAGGACGTCGTCGTAGCGCCCCATACGCATCAAACCGTCGTGGCCGCGATTACGCCCAAGTCCTGGAACGACGACCTCTATACGGTTACCGCAACACTGGAGGATGGCGGGACGGGCGACCAGGTTAAGAGCGGTTATACGGTGCCGCAAAACACGGACGGCGCGGATGAGTTTAAGCTGACGTGGAAGGGCAACTACTTCCGCGACGGTGATCGTCCGGTCCTCGCGGCCGGCACGAACATGACTTCGTCCGTGCTGAACTCGGATCTCGAAAACCCGGTCCAGTGGGACAAGGACCTTCAGCGCGTTCGCGAATCAGGCCTGTCGTTCGTGCGTCTCACACACGGCAATCCTTGGTACAACATCCTGACACAGACGGGTACCGAGCCGACCTCTCCGCCGTCCGAGTTGCCTAAGCAATATCTTCGCAATATCGACTCCTTTATCGCGCTCGCAAGACGCCATCACCTCATCGTGCTTTACGACATGGTGGATTACTGGACTCAACTCGGGATCACGCCCGAGCATCGCGACATTCAGCGAGAAGCTTGCCGCCTGCTTGCCGCCCACTTCAAAGGAGTGCCGGGCATCGTTTTCGATCTCTCCAATGAACCCATGCTCAAGAACGGATACAGGCGCACGTCCGCGGCGCGCAAGGCGGACTACGAAGCGCAGTGGAACGCGTTTCTGCAAGCACGATACGGATCGAACGAGGCCCTGAACGCCGCGTGGGGCAAGACGGGCCTCTCCCTGGGATCTATCCCGCTCGACGGCGACGCGACAGATTGGTCGAACAGGCACAGCGCGGACTACGAAGACTTCTTCGCTGACCTGCTCAACAAATGGAAGGATGCGGTCCTGGCAGGCGTTCACGCAGCCGATCCGTCCCGAATTACGCTGATCGGGTTTATTCAGGGCTACGGAGAAACGAACAAGCTGCGCAATGAGGATGGCCTAACTCAGGCGTCGATGCATAGCTATGCTCCCGTGTCCGAAATGCGCAACGACCTGCAGATGTTCGACCATCGAGCCGTCGGCCAGGGCGTATCCCTTACCGAATATGGCGACGTCGCCACGCACGAGCAGCGGGCAATGGGCGTCGATTCCTTGCATCCCGATGTCGCCCGTTTCGTAGCAACGGGCCACACGGTGTTCGGCGAGGGCGGTTCGCTGTTCGAAAGCTGGATCTGGAAGGACATGGACGACATCATCTTCCCATGGGGAGTCAACTATGCGGGAAACGGTCCGCGCAAAACATCCGCGCTCGCCGTCCGGAACCTGATCGCGCTCGTTCGGTCCATACGCCCCGAGTATGCCCCAGCCCCCGTCTATGTTGTCGTCGCGCCGGAAGCCATGAGCGGCGTCAGCGGAGCGAAGGCCGTCAACGCATCCTACGCGATATTCGATGATTTGCGATCGCGTCAGGTCGACTTTGGCGTCATCGACGATCATCATCTGGCCCAACTTCCACCGTCGGCCCGCGTGCTTATTTTCCCCGCCGCGATGATCGTGCCCGACGACGCCTACGAAGCGCTTCTTAAGTTCGCAAGGGGAGGCGGAACAGTCTGTATCGCGGGCGACTTTAGCTTTGGGCCGGAGCGGACGAGAACGAACCTTGATCGCCTGCGGGAGTTTGGTGGATTTACAACGGGCTCAACAAAAGGCTCGACGGGCGATCCGTGGACAGGACCGTTCACCATCCACCCAACGACGGCGACCATCGACAACGCCTTGCGCGCGACCAACCGCCTAGGCGAGGGGATGGTGATCGCCACCCTCGATCCCTCCGCGGGCATCGCGAGCCCGTCGACGAGCGTCTACGCTCCTGCCCTGGCCAAACTCGCGCCCCGCCGTTACACCGCGGACACCCCCGCTCTTGTCAGCCGCCGGGCTGAGGAGCGCGGCGGACGAGTCTACTTCCTCTGCAATCCGACCTCTAATGAGCTGAGCGTAACGATCTCGTGCGAAACGACGCCGGTCCTGGCGACTCTCGCGCCGAATGGCGTTGGTCTGGTGCGTTATGACGCATCCGGCAATGTGATCGCCGTCGAGTCGCAGGGATTGGCGAAGATCGGGAGCACACGTGTCCCGATGACTGGCCACTTCGCGCTGATTGCCCCTGAGAATCAGCCATTGATGAAGTCGCGGAGCCTGGTTGCCATTCCGTTCGGTCCAGGGACGTTGGATCTCACCGGCTTTCCAAACCTTCGCGATGCGACGGCGAGGGCGGTGGACTTCCGGGACGGGCGAATCGTTACAAGCGGGAACGGTAAACTGCCCACGATTACCGTCGACGATGCCACCGGATTCGATTTCCGCGTCATCGCCCCCGCCGCCTCGCAGGATGCGTTGACCGGCTGGTTGCGCGATCAGATCGAGCTACGCGGGGCAAAGTAGGTTGATTGACGAGCTGAAGCCCGTCTCGCGACGGGCTTCAGCCCTGCACGGCGTACCCAGCGTCGCTGGTATAATGGATCAAGCGGCCTGGCTCAAGATCCACCGGCCGCGCCGATGAGCAGGACGCCGTGAACACACAACATCATCCACGATCCGTAAGCAGGCGCTGGCTAGAGCGGACTTTGGCGATGCTCTTTTTGTTCGCGGCCGGCTGCGCGGCGTTTCTCGCGGGGCGCTACTATCACGATATCCGCACGATCCGTCCGTTGCCTCCGCGCGGTCCGCAGCTTGACGTTCACGTACTCGACTCTGGCGATGGAACGAGCCAGCTTCTCGTAACTCCTGCCGGACACACCCTGATGATCGACGCCGGCTCGAGAGAGCGTCCTGCCGTCGGCGCGGCATCGCTGACCGGAAAAGAGGGGGGCATCGACCTGATGGTCCTCACGAGCACCCGAGCGCGCTGCATTGGCGGGTTCGAGGCAGTCCTCGATGCGATAAAGATTAAGGGTCCCGTGCTGCTTCCGACAGACTCCGCTTCGTTCCGGCGTTGCGGGAGAGCGGCCCGGGATGTGCTGGATGCCCTGCACGAGCGCGGGATCGCTGCGGTTCCATACGATCAGTACCTGCTCAGCCACCCCACCCCAATTGCCGGCGAAGGCTCGCTGCAGCTTGCAGGTTTACCAGCCTGTTCGCCGAGGGCGAGAGAGCAATCGATCGCCCTGCGCATCGAGTACGGAGCGTCGTCGCTCCTCTATGCCGCCGGAATTGACTCTACCGAAGTGCGCACCCTGCTCGCACGCGAAAGCAACCTCGCGTGCGACGTCTTAACGGCGCCGGGTTCCGCCAGCCGCGGCGCAACACCCCCCGAACTCCTCGCCGCAACCGGCCCGCAAACCATCATCGTCGCCTGCGGCGCGGATCAGCCTCCGGACGACTCGTCGTTAAATTGGATGCTAGCGACCGGCGCGCGCATCGGCCGGACCGATGTCCAAGGGGCGTTCACGCTCCACCTAGACCCGCTGCCAAACCAACCCGTCGCATGGGATAAAGCGCAGTAGCCGGGACGCCGCCCGCCCTCACACGCTTACCTCAAGCCCGTCGTACGCCAATTCCACTCCCGCCGGAAGACTTGCATTGTCCTCCGCGTAGAGGTAGTCGTGCGCGAGATGAATCAAGTAGGCGCGCTTGGGCTGAAGGGTCGCAATGACCTCCAGCGACTTTTCAAAGTGGAAGTGAGTCTCGTGCGGCTCCTTGCGGGTCGCGTCCAGGAACAGCAGATCGAGATCGTGCAACTGAGGCCACGTTTCGTCAGGGATCAACGAAACGTCCGTCACATACGCGGCTTTTGTCCCAAACTTGTAACCGAGGATCGGCAGCGAACCGTGCATCACGCGCAGTGGACGGATGCTTACGCCGCCGAGTTCAAACGCACGGTCCGGTTCGATCGGCGCCAGGTCCAACTGCGGCTTGCCGCCTCCCTTTTGCGTATTGACGAAGCAGTAGCGGTATGCCGTCGCGATGGTATCGAGAACCTCTTGCTCTCCAAAAAGCGGAATCGGCGCGTGCTGGAGCCAGTTGAAGATCCTCAAGTCGTCGAGGCCAAAGATGTGATCGGCGTGTGCGTGAGTGTACAGCACGGCGTCCACCCTGCGGAGGCGATGTTGAATCGCCATCAGGCGAAATTCCGGAGGGGTATCCACCAAAACGTTCGTCCCGCTATCCGTCGTAACAAGCAAACAGGGGCGGTTATGCCTATCGCGCGGATCCGTGGATGTGCAGACACGGCATTCACAGGAGATCATGGGAACGCCGTGCGATGTTCCCGACCCAAGCACGGTGAACTTCATGATGCATTATAGCATGCGCGACGAGCCTGCTTGGGGCGACGATCACCCATTATACTTGTTCATCGCCATCTCTAGTCCGTCCGCCAACCACGCTTCCAGCGCGCAGACGGCGCGATCGACGGTATCGTCGATCAGCTTGCGATCCGCGTTGGTAAAGCGGCCGAGGACGAAGTCGACTTGCTGCGCCGGATCTCCGGGCGCGCCTACTCCAATGCGCACGCGGGGAAAATCCTTCGTGTGCAAGTGCGCGGCGATCGATTTCAAGCCGTTGTGCCCGCCATCGCTGCCGCTCGGGCGAATGCGAATCTTGCCGACAGGGAGGTTGATGTCGTCGGAGACCACCAGGATCGATGAGGGCTCGATCGGTTTCTGGTGCACGAATGCCGCAACCGCCTCGCCGGACAGGTTCATGAACGTCTGCGGTTCCATAACGAACACGCGGCTTTGATCGACCAGCCCCTCGGCGATCCGCGAGCGGCGCGCAATCCGGCCCCACGCGAGCTTGTGCCGCAGGGCGAACGCCTCGACCACGTCGAAGCCGACGTTGTGACGCGTGCCGTGGTACTCCCTGCCCGGATTGCCCAGGCCAACGATCAGATGGACGCTACCGGGCATTGGCGGTTTGTTGCTTGGCGGCTGCAAAGGCAGCCGGCGGGATTTCGGCGGAGCCTGCAAAGACGACCCGGCGGTTCGTGACGCGAATGCTTTTCAGATGAACCGGAAAGGTCATCGTGCTCAAATCGATGGCTGGATTGATCGCCTTGACCGAGTAGTTTACGAGCTCGCGAGGGAGGTTAATCTTGGCGATACTGATCGCCGACGGGATGAAGTCGATCTTGTTGTCGCCCGCCGTGCTCACGTTCAGACGTCCGTCAACCTGCACCGGAATCGAGACGAACGATAGCTTCTGCGCGAACGAGACGGACATGTCGGCATCGCTGAGCTTTACTTGCAGATTGTCCGGGCGCTTGCTGCCCGATGCTGTCGCAGCCATGTAGTGGTCGAGTTCGTACTGGTTGAGCGCGCCGCAAAACGTCAACGAATCGATATTCTTGAGCTCCCGCTTGGCGATATCCACGTGAATATCCTTCGCCGTAATATCGAGGGTATCCATCGTGAGCTGAGGGCTCATGCGGACATTGACGCCGTGGATAAGGACGCAAGGAACGCGACCGCGGATAATCGTCCCCGGGTTGCCGGTGACATCCACGTCCCAGGAGTCCGCGGGGCCGACGACTTGCGGCAGCTGGGCTTTGACGGCATTGGCGACGCCACGGTTCACCGGGCCGCCGCCGCACCCGGCCAAGACAACGAGAAGCGCGGCGATAAGAGACATTCGGACGGCGAGACTTAGTTTATTCATTCTGTTGGAGCGGCCGTCTCCGGCGATGATGCCGGCAGAGGCGAATGCACGTCCGTCGAAGCGGTCGCGTGCACAAACTTGGGAGCCTGGACGATCGCCCAGACAAGAGCGATGGTCATGATGATCCCAGAGAAATAGTAGGGTGAGGCGAGGCCATGATGGCCAGCCAGCCAGCCGCCAAAGCCAGGGCCAATGCCGCGCGCCAGGCTATCGAACGACGCCGCAATCCCCAGCGTGGATCCCTGGACGCTTTCGGATGACAGGCGCGAAACGAGCGCTCGCAGCGATGGCGTATTGAGCGCGCTGCCCACCGACACCGCAAACACCGGTCCCGCAAGAAGCAACCCGACCGTGTGGGCGGATGCCCAAATCCAAAAGCCAACCACCATGAGCGCAATCCCTGCCAGGATCAGCGTCGCCTCCGAATAGCGCTTGCGCAGCGGCCGGATCGCGCCGCCCTGAATGAGCACCATCAGCACGCCGATATACGTAAAGCTCAGCCCCGAATAGCGCGTTGCCAGGGCGTCGTTCGCGTAGAACTGGCGAATATACGGCGTGAACGCCCCCTCCATGCTGGCAACGGCGAAGGTGATTAGAAAGGTCAGCACGAAGAGGAAACCGAGCGGGCCGTTCAGCGAATGCAGCATCCCAGCGACGCGGCCAATCGGCGCCGCGGCAGCAAGCGGAACGCTTTCCGCGCGCATCTCCGGCGTGCGGGATTCGGGCAGATACCGGAAAATGTACACCGCGTTCACAAGGGCCAATCCAGACGCGACGTAGAGCGGCAGGCCAATGTTGTACTGGCCGAGCAGACCCCCAATCGCCGGACCGATCACGAAACCTATGCCAAATGCTGCGCCGATCATGCCGAGGCCGACCGCGCGATGTTCGGGCGGCGTGACATCCGCGATATAGGCCTGCGCAACCGCCAGGCTGCCGGAAGAGAAGATCCCAGCGAGGAGGCGCGCGGCAAACTGCATCTCGACCGAATGCTGCGCAAGGCCGAACATCGCATAGAAGACGAAATCGCCGGCGAGGCTCGCAAGAAGAATCGGCTTGCGCCCCACACGGTCTGAAAGGCGGCCCCAAAGCGGAGCGAACAGGAACTGCATGAACGCGTAGCACGAAAGCAGCAGGCCGTTGTAAGTATTGATGCGCGGATCGTTCTTCGCCGCCGCTCCAAACTCGTGCAAGCCTTGCTGCAGATACGCAGGCAACAACGGAATGACGATGCTGAATCCGATCAGGTTGATTGCGCACGCCAACGTAAGAAGACCTAGCTTAACGTGCATTTCGCGATGTTCGGGGCTGCTCGGAGTCCGAGTCTCCCGCTGAGATTGCTTCATATAGTGCTTGCGTTCCAACCAGCCGCATCACGCGGCAACATCCAACCACACCCGAGTCGTGTTCGCGGCATTAACGACGCGCGAACGATATTGGCTCACCGGCCCAAACAGTATACCTCGCGCCCCGTACCGCATAGCCTCGCATGCTTGACCGGCAGACATTCCTCTTCATCGTAAACAACGAGGCTCGCCAAAGCGATCCCCTAACGAAATCACTTGGCGAGCCCTGGATACGCTCGTGTTGCGCGACGCACCCCAGATCACATCCGCGGATGCTAGCTGAAACGGCTCTCACGAATGCCATCGTGGAAAGGCGAGTGGGCGCTTTGTGGAGGGTACAGCGCCGCGTTCAGCCCGGTCTTGTCCGGGGCTTCGTGGCGGGCATAGAAGCGTTCGAGACGTAACGTGAGTTCGGCCTGTATCGACGACGTCTCGGGTCGGCCCGCGACGCTCGCCGTTTCGAGAGGATCGCTCACAAGGTCAAATAGCTCGTCCGGACCATGGCCATAACGGACGATCAGCTTCCAACGGGGTGTTCGCGCCATCCGGGTGTCGCCATACTCGCCGACCACTAGATTGTCCCATGCCGGATCGGGCGTAATCAAGAGGCGGCTGAACGTGCGGCCGGGATAGTTGCGAGCGGGATCGAGTTGCGCCGATGCGCCGGCCAACTCGACAAGGGTCTGAAACGCGTCGTAATGGGTGACGCACTCCGCGACGCGCGTCCGAGGCGCTATTCCACCAGGCCAATGCATGATGAGCGGTACGCGCAGACTGACCTCGCACATGTTGACTGGACGCGTGCTGTTGCCCTTGCCCCAAAATCCCTGCTGCCCAACAGAGCAACCATGGTCGCTAACATATACGATCAGTGTATTCTCCAGCCGTCCCTGCTCCCGGAGCCTCTCCACGACGCGCGACACGGCATTATCGATCTCGGTCGCGCCGCTGTAGTAGCCCGCATAGTACGGTCGAAGCTCTTCCCGGGCCATCGGCCCATTCCGGAGGCCTTCATTATGGACCCAAGGATGCGGGTAGTACTCAGGGATTTCCTCAAATGCCGCGTGGTCGTAAAGGCCGACAATCCTCGGATCATGAGCGCTCGCGTGGTAGGGGCTGTGCGTCGCGATATATCCGATATTGAGAAAGAACGGACGATCGTTCGGAGCGTCATCGAGGAATGTCAACGCATGCTCGGTGACAAGTTGCGTCTTGTTGCCGGTCAGCGTAACGGGCACGCCGTTCTGATGATACGTGTACGTCCCGTCGTGGGCCCCTTGCCCTCTCGGCATGCCAAAACACCAGTCGAACCCGCGCGGCGTCTCATGCGAACGGCCCAGGTGCCATTTGCCGCTAAGCCCGCATGTGTATCCCGCCTTGGAGAGGATCTCCGGAAGCGTCACTTCACCCGCAAGCCAGTCTTTGTCGCCGATTTCAGGGACATCTTCCCACAGCCAATCGTGTATTCCGACCTGCGACGCCGTCCGGCCCGTCAGCAGGCAGGCACGCGCGGGGGAACAGACGGGAGACGGCGTAAACGCGTTCTCGAATAGCGCGCCGCCAGCAGCGAGCTTGTCCAACGTAGGCGTACGCACTTCGCGGTTTCCGTAGCATCCATTCGCCCATCGACCATGGTCGTCGGTGAGGAAGAGAACGATGTTGGGTTGGCCTGGCATAGGTTATTCTTTCGTGTCCCGAGCCGAATTGAGCGAGAAACAGTACGGCTCTCGCGGACGCGCACCGCAGCCGCCCTGCCCCGCTTACGCTCCCGCAACCTGCGGCGAAATCATCGGCTCGCGCAGCAGTTCGGCGTTCAAGAACTTCTGCATGACGTGAGCACGGTCTGCCGCGCGCGCGGGATCAGACCAAAGGTTCCTATGCTCGCCGGGATCGCTCTGCAAGTCAAAGAACTCGCCGTACGACTGGTCGCGGTAGACGGTCATTTTCCAACGCTCGTCGATATAGGTTCGCAGGTGCATCGTCGTCGGCTGATGGTGGAACTCCGCCATGACGTGATCGCGCTTGCTTTGCGTCGCGCCCCGCCAAACCGGCAATTGGCTGATGCCTTGCATGTCGCGTGGGATATCCATCCCGGTGCCGTCGAGAAACGTCGGCGCAAGGTCGACGAGCGACTGCATCGCGCTGCTCGTCGTATTTTGCGGTACCGTACCGGGGCAACGGACGATAAACGGGATGCGCAACAGGTCCTCGTACGGAAACGCGCCCTTCGCGGTAAGACCGTGCTGCCCGATCAGATGTCCATGGTCCGTCGTAAAGACGACCAGCGTATTCTCGGCGAGACCAAGTTCATCGAGCTTGTCGAGGATGCGCCCGATCTGCCGGTCCATGAAGCTGATCATGCCGTAGTAGACGGCCACGTCCTTCTTGAGCTCATCGCGATCCATCCGGTGCCCGTGAAAACCATGCAGTCCAAAGCCGTTCTCGTTGTATGACGAGAAGTCGGGATGCGCCTCCTGCGTGAGGGCGTAATGCGGCGGCATCGCATCCAATTCGCCGGGAACGAGTTCCCCTGGTTGCATATCGTCAGGATCGTAGAGACTCGCCCAGGGTTCCGGAACAAGATAAGACGGATGCGGATCGTGAAAGGAAGACCATATGAAGAACGGCTTATCAACGGAATTGTTTTGCTCGATCGCAGCCATCGTTCGTTCGGCGGTCCATGTCGTGTAGTGGAGCTCTTCCGGCAAATCCCAGCGATGCCGGCGCACGGGTTCGCCTGGGCGCGGCGGCCACTCGCAGAAATAGTCGCGCCAATTGTCGAGCCCCTTCTCTTCCATCCAGAGCGCATAGTGCTGCCCCACGTGCGATTCGTCGGTATGGTTGCGCGCGAGTTCGACGTGCTCGAAACCGTACCAGGGACCGTTAAACTTTCGCCAGAAATCCAGGTCGCGCAAGACCGGCTGGCATTCGATCGACTCGCAGTCAGGACCGGATGCGAGCGGTTGAAAGTGCGCCTTGCCGATGAGCGCCGTGGCGTACCCGCCCTGCTGCAGCGCGTCGCCCAGGGTGGGAACATCCTCGGGCAGCTTACAGCCAAGGTTCCAACAGCCATGCCACGATGGATACATGCCGGTGATGATCGTCGAGCGCGCCGGGGAACAGACGGGGCTGACGGTATAGGCGCGATCGAAACGCGTCCCTTCCCGCGCGAGCCGGTCGAGGTTAGGCGTCTTGATCCTGGGATTGCGCGCGCCTAGCGTATCGAAATGCTGCTGATCGCTCGTGATGAGCAGAAGATTGAGTTTCTTGTTCAAAGTACGACGGCCTCTAGACTGAGAATACCTGTTCAGACGCCACGTTCCCGAAGCGGGATGAGAAGCAGAGTTCCGGACGCCCTCTCCGAGAGCCTCCCCGCTACGAGAAGAAGAGGGGTTGTTAGGAACATGAAATCCATACAGGATATCATCATACTCGCATCACCGACGGATTGGAATGCTCCATTCTCGCAAAGGCATATCTGAGAATCTGATCGCCCCCAAACCAGCCCACGATCACGAATCTATCGGCTCGCAAGTTTGGCCATCTCGCAACCAGCCAGAAGAAACGCTCCGGCGGCGTAGTGCTCGGTGTGCTCGGGCGCAGCCGGTCTCGGAGCATCGTCGACGCTCTGAACGTAACCGAGGCGGCCGCTGGGCTCCAACTCGCTCACGAGGCCAAGCCACGCTTTCCGCACGACCGGAAGATACGTTGCCCGGTCCAGCGTCCCGTGGTTAATTCCCCAAGCCAACGCGTAGGTAATCAACGCCGTCCCGCTCGTCTCCGGCATCGGGTATTGCGCCGCATCGAGCAGGCTCGAGCGCCACATGCCGTCGCTTCCCTGGAGGGTCGCGACTTTTGCCGCCATCGCCTGGTGCAACGCCACAAAACGCCCCCGATTGGGATCGTCCCCTGGCAGATAATCCAGGACGCGGACCGTTCCCCCCATAACCCAGCCGTTGCCGCGCGACCAGAAGACCTTTTTGCCGTTTGCAGTTCTGGCCTTAAAGAACCGCTTATCCCGATAGAAAAGATGCTCATCTGGATCGTACAGAAAATCCGCGGTATCCCACCATAGCCTGTTCATGAGGGTCGTATACTTTGGATCCCCTATCGCGGCGGAGACGCGAACCATGCCGGGGGGAGCCATAAATAGCGCGTCGCACCAATACCACTGGTCGCGGCCCGGTTTCGGCGATGCGATTTGATGGTCGTACGCAGCTATGGCCGCATCGAGCCGGCTGTTGTCCTTGAGCAACATGGCGAGCTCGGCATATGTTTGCAAGCAGCACTGGTTGTCCGCGTTCAGCGAACCGGTAGGCTTTGGCGACCATTGAAAATCGTCCGCCCATTTGCGCGTCTTATCGAGGTACTTCGCATCTTGCGTCGCGCCGTAAAGCGCCATTACGCCCGCATACAGCAGCGAGTTCACCCAGCCGTTGCTTCGCGAAGCCGATGGCTGAGCCAATTGATAGTCGCACGCACGGCGCATCGTCGCAATGATCCGAGGCGCGGTCAACATGTCCGCCGACGGATGCGCCGTAGTCTCAGCGGACTCGGCCGGTGACAAGATGGTCACGGGAGCAGTCGTAAACAGGTCGGGGTTGATCGCTTCGATATACTTGCGCCAGGTCTCCGCCGAACGCGCGGCGTCAGGCAGTTGGCCGTCCTGCGTTTCCTGGTCCCATCCCGCCAACACCGCATAGCGCCCCGTCGTGACGTTCGCGTTCGTGCGCGTCGAAATCGCCATCAGGTTTTCCGAGGAATCAAGCAAGGGACCAGTATCGGAAGGCGGCACGGGACCGTGGGACATGATTACCGCAAGCCCCAAGTTGTCTCCGTTCACCCGGACAGATTCGTCGCCGGGCCGCTGAACTTGCGCTCCCCATGTCGTCAGAAACCGGTGCTGTCGTCCTGCCGCCGCCGAATTCGACAAAGTCACGCCTGGTTTGCCGGGCAGGCCGGTGACGAACGTCAGTCCCGCGGCGTTCGTTGCCGAAATGTCGTTTTTGAACCAATGCTGTCCTGCCCAAATCGTGAAGCGGTTCGTCATGTCCACGCTCCGCCCACCGACGTTCCAGCCAGTATAGTCGACTTCCGCGATGGCGCGCACGGGACCGTCGGCAACGATTTTCCACTTGCGCAACGTCACATCGGAGACGCGAACCACGTGTCCGTTCACGCAGGCGCAGAGCGAGCCGATGCCGGTTGCGACCGGGCCGTTCCAAAAGATATCGCGACCGAACGGGGAATCGTTTTCGTAGTTCACATCCGGTCTCGCGAAGTAGTCGAGAGACAGTCCCGGCTGGCGCTTGCCGTAAAGATCGACCGCATTTCGCTTGTCAAAATACAGCCGCCAGGCGACCCGATCGCTTTCCCAGCCAAGCCCTTCGTAATGGGGCGAAAACAAGACATGCGCGGCCGGCGGCAATCCAGAGCGCAACGGCGCGAGCGCTTCTTGGGAACCATATTGAATCGTCACCACTCGCTGCTGACCGACCGGCCAAGCGGTCTCGAAGGCAAGCTCGCTGGCCTTTCCAGCGCCGGCAGGATCGTCAGCCTGCGACGGAAGGGTTCGCAAGTGCGATGCCCGCGCGTCGTCGGCCACCGTGCGTGCGTCGCCGGTCATGACAACGAAGGAAGCGGGGTCGAAATCAGGATAGAGTTTCTGGATAGCCTGCACGGAAATGACGACCGGGGTATGCGGCATCGTCGTCGACTGGACAAGCAGCTTGATCGAGTGCAACGCCGGGACGGGGTCCGCCGAGGATGGCGCGATAACTGCGAGCGCAATGCCGATCACGATTGCGGGGCTGCGAAGGTTTAACATGGAGGGCCCTTGCTATAAAAGGAGACTGTTTGACATTAGGACAGTCATTTGCTCCGAAATGTTCAACCTCGCTTACATCCACTCGCAATCACGCCGCTCCAACGGCCTTAGTCCGATCTCGCGTTCGGAGACCTCTCTACCCCATCGGAATGGGGTCCCCTTCTCTCCGAAACGGAGAGACTGTTGGCCGCATTGCCAAGCGCTCCTAAGCTCCTCCCGCTTCGGCTCCTCGGCCTCGCTCGGAGTCCTGAGCCTGTCGAAGGAGAGGA
>JARLGU010000038.1 GCA_031292625.1 Capsulimonadaceae bacterium
AATACCGCAAAACTTGTCTTTGGCGCCGACTTACAGTAATCGCATCGCCGACGAAGCACGCTAAACAAACACTTTAGGCCGCGCGTTGAGCGAGGCCAACAACACGTCAAGACATCTCGCCCACTGCTGGAGGATTACGGTGAAAATTCCCTATTGACAGGGGGGGCGCTGCCGTGTTATGATTGCTGCATCAACGAAGAAGCAGATCGGTTTTCAGTGCGTAAGCTTATGCCTATATCGCCGCCGCCGACAATTATAGATATTGCCAAGAGAGCAGGCGTTTCGACACGCGCGGTCTCCTCGGCGCTCAATGGCACCGGACGGGTTAGCGAGCAGACGCGCAGCGTCATCCGGCAAATCGCCGAGGAAATGCGGTACCAGCCCCGTTTGGCCGCTCAGCTCATGCGGGCCCGGACGACGGGCGGAGTTGCGCTGATTATTCCGACCGATCAGGCAGAGGCGTCGGAATCCGGGGCGCACGGGCCGTTGATGACTAATTTTGTCGATTTGGGAGAGACCGAAGGGATTCGCTTCCATTTTGATTTCGTGTCGAAGGCGCGCGCCGCACATGATCCTGCGCCGCAATCGTTCAAGGGCGCGTATGTCGACGGCGCGATCGTGACGGACAGCATGCCGCAGGTGCCCGCGCTGCGGGATTATTTGATGAGCCAGCAGCGCTATCCCTGGGTATGCATCAACGAAGAAGCACCCTATTGCGTGCTTTCTGATTTTGACGACGCTGCTCGGGAGGCGATCCGGCTGTTGATCGGAGTGGGACACCGGAACATTGCGTTTGCGTTCGGTCCGCTCGATTTTATCAGTCATGCGAGCGCCCGGTCGAGTTTCGAGAAGGCCGCGCGCGAATACGATCTGCGAGTCGAGAACGAATCGCGCGCCTATTTCCCTTACAAGCCGCGCCGTGAAGGAATTGCCGAGTACGTTGCGTGGGCGACCGAAGTCCTGCGGCGGCCCGATCATCCAACCGCCTTTCTGTGCAGCGACATGCGCATATCGCGGGCGGTGATCTATGCTGCTCTGCGGCAAGGACTGCTCGTCCCCGAGGATATCAGCGTGACCGGCATGGGAACCACCGGCGATGCCGAGAAGGGCTATCCGTGTTTGACATCGATTGAGCCGGACTTTCGCGCACTGGCCGAGCTCAGCTATCAGATGCTAAAAGAACTCATCGAGGGAGAACAATGTGTTCAGTCCACGCGGCGAGTGCCCGGCAAGCTGGTGAGCCGGGATTCCGTTGCGAATGTTCCCCGTGGCATGTTATGCGGTTGATGCCGCAAGAGGCGTCGGTGCGGGATGGCGTAAGGAGGTTAGTATAATGACAAAGGCTTTCACTCTTATTGAACTATTAGTAGTTATTGCTATAATTGCGATTTTAGCCGCAATCCTCTTTCCCGTGTTTGCCACGGCCCGCGAAAAGGCGAGGCAAACACAATGCGCCAGCAATATGAAGGAGATCTCACTGGCGATCCTGCAATACGTGCAGGACAACGACGAAATGTTTCCGGCCCAGGCGGCATACTCTCTTAGCGGGGGGCAATGGCTTGCTGACGGCGCGCATCCGTCGTGGCTAGACCTTCAAGCGCCGTACCTCAAGAGTGCGGCGATCAGCAATTGCCCGTCAGACCCATACCCGCCAACGACTAGCAGCAATACGGCCTATCCCGTTGCGGGCGCGTCCGGACCGAACGCGAGTTATGCGATCAACGAGTACCTGGTGTCGCGCTACTTTCCAGGCAACCCGGGCAATGGCGGCACGTTTGTCGGCCTTCCGACATTTACGGGTACTTCTTTTAGCTACTCCGGCGTCAATGGCCTGGCAATGTCGAGGATCGCGCGCCCGGGGAATGTTGTCCTGCTTTCGGAAACGACGCTCGATCAGGCGATTACGCCGAATATGGGCACGGACATCTGCTGGGAAACGATCAACTGGCTGAGTACGGTAAAGGCGGGCGGCTCGCAGCCTCCCGCGCTCCGGCACAGCGCCGGAGCGAACTATTCGTATACGGATGGTCATGTCCACTGGAACGCAATGCTGTTTATACCGGGCGGATCCAACGGCACAGGATGCGGCGGGCAGGTTTACTTTAACAATACTCTGCCCGTGCCGTCCGGCGCAACCACGTGGTATCCGCCTTCCGGGTAGTTAGGACGACCGCATATATACGTCTCATTTAAGGAGCTCATACAATGTCGTTTAGACCAATGCTTCGCGCGATGCTCGCCGCATGCGCATCGCTCTTTGTTGCCGCGCCGGTAAGCGCCGCCCCCAGCGTCTTCTGGGTCTCCGACCCCGTTGCGCCCGGGCAGAGCGTGATCGTGTTCGGCGACGGGTTCACGGGATGCTCAAAGATTAACTGGGAGCGCTTGCCGGACAAAGCCGGAAGCAGATCCTTAACCGGGAGCGCGGCTCCATTACAAGCTGGCCAGCATTCAGTGAAGTTCACGTTGCCGGACAATATGAAGCCGGGCATCTTCCGCGTGAAGATCGACACTCCATCCGGACCCGCAAGCATCGAACTGAACCGGCCACAAGTGACCTGGGCCCAGGGCGACGCCGGCACGCCGGGTACGCCTGGCGGCTGGATTCGCGTTTGCGGCAAGTGCTTGTCCGCGGAGGGATACCGGCCGGCGATCAAGCTCGCCGGGACAAACGGCGGGTACTTGTTGACGCCTGATCGCGCGGAGCCGTTTACCCTTCAAGCGCGCATACCGGCGAACGTACCGGCGGGAGAATATCGCCTTACGGTTTCGTCTGGCCAGGCAATGGCCGAGGGGTGGAGTGAACCGGTTCTATTTAGGGTCGTCGTTTCGCAGATTGCCTCCCATGCTTTATTTAATGTTCCGCCGCCAAGCAGCAAGGTCGCGGACAACGCTCCCGCTTTGCAAAAGGTCCTCGATCAAGCGGGAGAACATGGCGGGATTGTCCGTCTTCCGGCGGGCCGCTGGCTCCTCGATGCCGGCCTGACGATACCCCCGCACGTTACTCTGCGCGGCGCGGGCATGAATCGATCGGCGCTTTGCTGGGTCGATACGGCGGCGCCGCCCGCCGCGCTCATTCAAGGGGACGGCTATTTTCAAATCGCGGATGTAAGCCTGTATGCCCGGCAGTACAAACGTGGGATCGTCTCCTCGCTGGGGAGCAACGCCGCAGGGCATGTGAGTATCGACAGGGTTCGTATGCGCCTTAACCGATTCCGCAACCACATAAATCCGGAAGAAGTCCAGGCGAGGTACCTTTCCGCCGGTGACGGAGACGCCCTGCGGGTTGGCGGCGAGGATGTCGAGATTGTTGGGTGCGACATATTTAGCGCTGGACGGCCGATCTGCCTCAGCGGGGCGTCTGGCGGCAGAGTTTTCGATAATCAGTTTCACATCGGCCGCGACGGCTGGTATTGCCTGAGCGGAAGCAACGGCCTTCTATTCGAGCGCAATTTGATCGAAGGCGACGACCTGCAGGCGAGCGGAGGCGGGATCAACACTCTCGACGGTTCCCTTGCTTCGCAAAACGTCTACTTCGCGGGAAACACGGTTAAGAGTATCTGGGGCGGCGACCATGAAGGCATGACGAGCGACGGCGCCGGAGGGATTTACTACGGCAAGGTTGAGGCGGTCAAGGGCACCGTTTTGACGCTCGCGGGCGACGTTACGATGAGCCGCTGGCGAAAGGATTGGAACGGCGGCGCCGTGTTCATCATGGACGGGAAGGGACAGGGCCAGTACCGTCAGGTTACCGGCATCGAGGGCCGCAACGTCACCCTCGATCGCCCTTGGACAGTTGAGCCCGACGACGCGTCGCTCGTCAGCATCACGATCTTGTCCCGCAACTTCTTGCTAATCGGCAACACGTTCACCGATACCGGCGTCGCACTCCAGATGTACGGTTCCTCGGTCGGACACATTGCCTACGGCAATACCAGCGAGCGCTCGGGCGGCTACTATTGTTTCGGACGCAACTATCATGGCGTGCAGCCCTGCTGGTATATCGAGTGGCTGGGAAACAAAATCACCGACGGGACCGTCTACATGGGCGGCCCCGACTCGATTGAGACAATGGGCGAGGCGCAGATCGCCGTCCAGGGGGGAGCGCCAAACGTGACGCCGGTGACGCCGATGACGCTCGGTATCGTGGTCCGCGGCAACGACTTGCAGGCGGATGCGCATATCGAGGTGACAGCTACCGGTACGAGCGCTCCTTTTCCGCTTGTTCACGATGTGGTCGTCGAGGATAACCATGTCAGCAATGCTCAGATAGGCCTTATAATCGGCGTCCAAACGGAAGGCGTTCTTGCGCGAGAGAACGTCTTCAACAATTGCGCGATCGGCATCCAATCAAAGGGCGACCTTGTCCATCAAGCCGATAGGTTCGTGGGTTGCGGCAAGAGCATCGTGGACGATCGCACGGCGCAAGCTAGCAAGTGATGGTTCTCCGGCCGCCCGCGCGTACCGACGCGCGGGCGGCGCTCCTTACAAAATTTCAACTTGACAATTTCGACCCAATCATTTACAATATTCACGTGTAACCAATGTGAATGTTCTACTCATTGTAGCTGCAAAGGGCTCAATCTTCGTGAACCCATTTTTTGCTAGCTCAGATGTCTAAGTGGTTAGCGCACATAGTCAAACCCAATAAGGAGTTCCATGAGTACTCTTCCAGCAGCCGATCCTTCCCTGGCCTCTGCGCCGGCTCCGAGCCCGGTATCGCGTACCCCCGCGTTCCGGAGTTGGCTTGTCGCGGCATTCGGTCTGCCGCTGACGTTTGCGAGTTTCCTGATGGTGATGAACCTTGAGGAAATCCAGCAGATCGGCATGCCGACCGGGATCGCGATCTACTACCATGTTGTGATGCTGTTCGCTGTGCTCGTCCTGCTGAACGGCCTCGTCTCCCGCCGGTCAGGCGGGCGGCTGTTCTTATCGCGCCCGGAAATGCTGTGCGTGTATTCGATGATGAATATCGGCACGTGCTTTGCGTGTTGGGAGGCTCTGGGCACCTTGATCCCGGCGATTGCCTATCCATCGTACATCTTCGCGTCGCGTCCAAGCGAGTCCTGGCTGGGGCCAGTTATCGCTGCTTTGCCGTCCTGGGCGGTCGTAAAAGATCCCGATGCCGCGCGCGCGGTGTTTCAGGGCGGGGAGTGGAGCGCGATTTGGCGAGGGTGGCTTGTTCCGCTGCTTGCCTGGGCATCGCTGCTTAGCGCCTTGTTCGTCATGTTCCTGGCGCTTACCCGCATGCTCTGGGAATCGTGGGCGCATCATGAGCACCTTTCGTTTCCGCTGACGGCGTTGCCGCTCGAAATGACCCGGACGGACGCGTCCCTCTGGCGATCGAGGCTGTTCTGGTCGACATCGTTGACGATGTTTGGGTTTGACATCGTCAACGGCCTTCACCAGATAGCGCCGTCGTTCCCCACGCTCAACATCAAGGTGATCTGGGCGAATACCAGTCCGGTGACGCCTGGCTGGGCGGCTGTCGGAAGCCTTCCGTTGACATTCCATCCGCTTATGATCGGCATAGGGCTTTTGCTCCGGACGGATCTGCTCTTTTCGACGTGGTTTTTCTATTTGCTTGGCAAGGCGCAAATCTACTTTGCGGGAATGATGGCCGCCTCGCACGGTTCGCCGTACGTCTTTCTCGACAATACGCCCGGATTGCTGGCTCAAAATTTCGGCGCGATCATCGTCCTGGGCGTCAGCCTTCTCTGGAATGCGCGACGCATGCTAAGCTCTCGCCTCGACGCGGCTCGCGACGGGAACCGTGAAGCCCGTGCCGACTTTGCGATTCTCGCGGGCGGCGTCATCGTCCTGACCGCCGCACTGACGGCGCTTGGTCTATCCGCATGGCTCGCCGTGCTTTCGGTGGCGATTGTTCTACTGCTCGCCGTGTTCGTCTCCCGCCTGAGGGCCGAGCTTGGCCTTCCCGTGCACAATCTGCAGTTCATGGGACCGGACGGGCCGCTGACCGCGCTATTTAACGGGCACGGTTTGACGCAACAGACGCAGAACGCGTTCGGAGCGTTCTACGCGGTGACGCGTTCGCAGCAAGGGCACGCGATGCCGCATTTGATGGAATCGGCCTACATGACCGACCGGGCACAGGGGCCCGTTTCGAGCACATGGAAGATCCTGGCGATCACCGGGATACTGGCGGCGTTTGCGGGGCCTTGGATCGTGTTGCGCCTCTTGTCGCAACACGGCCTCGAAGCCGTTGGATACAATGCGTCGGTTAGCGCGGGCGGCTGGGTGACGGTGAAGTCGTACCTGATGGGGCATCACCTGCCGGACACGGACGCCATACGTTCCATGGCGGGCGGCGCGGGTGTGACGTTGGCGCTGTTGGCGCTCTCTCGCGCCTGGGTATCCAGTCCGTTCCACCCCGTCGGCTACGCGATTTGCGGAAGCTGGGGGACGGGCATGGTTTGGATGCCGTTCCTGATCGCGTGGGCGGCAAAATCGCTGGTCTTGCGATATGGCGGGGGAAAGGCCTACGGCGGGCTGTCGATGTTCGCGATCGGCCTCATTTTCGGCGAGTTCGCGGCTGGGCTGTTTTGGACGCTCGTGTCGTCGCTAACCGGCGTGCAGTGTTACCAAATATGGCTGTTCTAGTTTATCTGCATTTTCAAGTATGATTACGATATCGTTCATCCGTCATAAGGACGGACGGGAGGAACCATGAAGTTCTCGATACACTTGATTGGATTGCTTCTGCCGGCAATTCTTGTGGGCTGTCTTGCTGGAGCGCGCTGCGTCGCCGCTCCGGAGGCCGTAAACCTGCTGCAATCCGCCGACGATTTCACGTCGGCGTCCTGGAGTTCGTTCAGCTTAAAAACCACTGTTACGAAGGACGCGGCGCTATCTCCGGACAACACCCAGGACGCGACTCATCTTGTCGTGGGCGGCTTTATTGGACAGGTCATTTCCGCCGCGATACCGGGGCATACATATGTCTTCTCATCGTGGATGAAATCGGCAACGGGAACCGATCAAAGCATTCAGCTTTGCGGGGAGAACAATCCGCCGGCCGCCGGCGCAAAGTCCATTGCGTACACGGTGACGCCGAAGTGGCAGCGCTTCTTCATCGTCTATAAGTGTCCCGATGGCGGGAACAGCAATTTCCGGTTTTCCTACCGCGCAGGCGACATGTATGTCTGGCATCCGGTGGTCGAAGATGTGACCGGCAACGCTTCGCAAGTTCCGAGCGATGTGCCGGGCGTTTCCGCCTCGCCGACTGGAGAGACGGCGCAGCCCGCGCCAGCCTCGCCAACGCAAGCTGCGGGAAGCAAGAACCTGCTAAAGTCCAGCGACGATTTTAGTTCCAGTGCATGGTCGTCGTTTAGCTCCAAGACGACGATCACGACGGCGGCCGGTCAAGCGCCAGACAAAACGAATACCGCCGCTCACCTGGTTGTTGGGGCCTTCGTCGGCCAGGTGATCGACAACGCGGTTCCCGGCCACACGTACGTCTTCTCGACATGGATGAAGTCGGCGACGGGGGCGGAGCAGAACGTCCAATTGGCCGGGGAGAATAATCCTCCCGCGCCGGATTCCAAGTTTGCGGCCTTTACGGTTACGTCCGACTGGCAGCGCTTCTTCATCGTATTCAAATGTCCGGACGGCGGGAAGAGTAACTTCCGGTTTTCCTATCGAACCGGCGACATCTACGCCTGGCACCCCCAGGTGGAGGATGTTACCGGCAACGCGGCGCAGACGCCCACCGATTATGCGGAGCGCCTGCGGCCCGCGCCGCTCAAGCCTCTCGTCGTAAAAGGACCTCCGGCGAGCGGCGTGATCCAGAATATCTCTTGCTGGGGTGATAGCTTGACGGCTGGGGCCGGCGGGACGCCCTATCCGGCAGACCTTCAGAGCGACCCCTCGGTTGGGCAGCGTAAGGTTGCGAATGGCGGGGTCGGAGGACAGACGAGCACGCAGATCAAGGAACGGTTCCTTGCAGCGCCTGAGAAGTTTGGCGATCTCGTCGTCCTCTGGGCCGGAAGAAACAACTATGGCGATCGAGAAACCGTCGAGGCGGATATTGCGGAGATGGTCGACAAGCTTTCCACGGATCGCTTCGTCGTACTTTCCGTGCTCAATATGACGACGGAGCCAAAGGGCGGCCCCGCTCTCGCAGCCATCGATACGCTGAATCATGACCTTGCGAATCGGTACAAGGGCCACTTTCTAGATGTCCGGTCCGCTCTGGTCGAGGCTTATGACAAGTCGAATCCACAGGATGTCGCCGACCACGATGCCGACGTTACTCCGACATCGCTGCGCTCCGACAAGATCCACCTGAACACGGCAGGCTATCGTTTTGTGGCGGAACGCGTGCTGAGCTATTTGAAGACCAATCAGTGGCTCTGAAGCGTATTGCGGGCGTACGCGCCAACAAGCAAGAGGGCACGGACAATGAGTCCGTGCCCTCTTGCGCATATTTGCCTAGAACCGGATGCCAGCCATCAGGCTGGTGTGCCGGATTGGCGTATCCTTGACCGATCCCGCATCCGTGTAGATGCCTTCGATCGTGAAGCGGTCGCCAAGCAAAACGCCCACGCCGGCTCTAAATCCGAGGGCCGTGTTCGAGGAGCTCACCTGAACATCCTTCGAGTTATCGTACTTGACGTTGTTGCTGTAGACGCCGACTCCGGCGGTCAGGTATGGGAGAGCCGAGTTCGGAGTTGGCGTAGTCAAGTAGACCCTGGTTCCAATACCGCCGCCAACCGTCCAAACGTCATCCGATCCGGACCCTGTTACCTCGGCTCCGTCCAGATAGAGCAGGGGGGTAAAGTTGGGACTGTTGTCGGACTGAAAGTTATACTCCAATCCGCCGGAGAGCCAATTCTTATCGAACTCGGAGCCGAAGTTGTCTGCGTTTGTCGGCCAGGCAATTCCGAGCTTTAGAATGAAGCCCGAGTGTACCGAGTAGTTGGGGGCGGGTTGACGCACTGGAGCGTAGACGGGCGACGCGACCGGCGAGGCCGCGGGTGACGCGACCGGCGGCGCAATTGGCCGAACGGATTGCGTCCCGTTGGGAAAGATCAGGCTGGCTGGCGGCGCCATGTAGACCGGGACGTTGTTAGGGTCGCTTGTGTTTGTTTGTGTGGACGGATCAGCAAACAGAGCACTGCTCCCCGAACCGACGAGGGTACACGCCACGATTGTCGTTAGAATTCTTCTTGCGTTCATTACGATTTCTCCTTTGAGCTTGGTTGAAGTCAGCAGGCTCTCCATCAATTGGCATTCAATGAGTGCGAAACGCGCTGTCCGAGTAAGGTTGAGGAACTTAAGGGGCTCGCCTCTTGGGGGCTGAACCGATTGTGCCAGGCCGTGCATTTCAAGCGTGACGTATCCGCTTGCGACGCAAAGCAAAGATCCCTCACACAGCCCATTTGACAATCGCGAGACGCGAGTGTTACATCTTATGTGTCGCCCTGGACGCGCAACGGAAGGAACTTATGAGATCGACCGTCTTGGTTCGCAGCGGGGTTCGCGAGCTACCGGCCGGGATTGACATATACGAGCAGATCGCGCGCGGCGGATGTTGCGCCCTTGGCGACGGCCAGTTGAAAACGATACATGCCAGGTTTGCTAAACGTAACCTGCGTTTTGAGTGCGTGCGGGTCGTGAATCGTTGCGGCCCCAGGGCCTTCGATCAGGGTCCATCGAACGTTCATGTTGGAGACTGGGCTGCAACTGATCGCGTTCAGTATCGTCGATTTCGTCGGAAGCGTAATTTCCTGGCTTGGCTCAAGGTAGAGCGGCAACGGAAAATCGCTGCGCTGGTAGACGTGCACATAGTCGCAGTCCATGTCCTGGGGCCAGGAGCTCTTGGCCGGGTCTCCGCCAAATGTTCCGACGGCAAGATTCAGCCGGATGTACATCGGAACATCCGGAATACCCGCCTCTGGCGCTTTCGTAGCGCCCCGATACACGCCGTCGATATACCAAGAGATGGCCGTCGGTTCCCACGTGATCGCGTAGGTGTGCCACGTTGAGCGATCCAGTCCGGCAGACGGAAAATTCGCCCAGGATCGTTGCATTCTGCCGTAGCCGTCGGAGTAGACGTCGGTCTGTATGACAGTTTGCATGATGTTGCCGCTGCATTCCTCGACGTCGATTTCCGGCGGCCAGCCTTCATCCCATTTGAGCAGATAGGCGGCGGGCCAAGTGCCGGTGACGACAGGGATCTTGAGGCGGAACTCCCAGCAGCCGTATAGTTGCTGAAATTTGCCGATCGACCGGATTTCGCCCGATTGATAGCGGTAGTCGCCGTAAAGCGTATTGGCGTAAATGCCGTCCAGCGGCGGGCGAGGGCCTCTGGCTGGATGCGCGACGTTGTCCGCGTGGAACCGGGCGATACCGCCTTCGACGATCACGTGATCGGGCGCGAAATACTGTTCGCCCGGCGCGTACAGCAGGTCGCAGCCGTCGCTGACCGTCCACTTGCGCGGGTCGATCGATGAGCCGTTGAACTCGTCGTCGAAGGTCGTTACCCAGGCGACGACGCTGAACCCTCGGAAATCAGCCGAGCCATTCGCGCCTACAACTTGCGGCGTCACGATGAGCTGGCTGGCGCCGGGGGGAACGTCCAGGAGTAGATTGATCTCGACCCACCCGTTGGTGATCTCCGCCCATCGCTGCGTTGCCGCTTCCACGACAGTGCCCGTGGACTTCATGCGCCATTGCAAGCTGGCGCTTGCGCAGTTGCTTCCGGACGCGGCAGGCGTCTCTTTCGGCGTCTGCGTGACGCGTACGTATCCGCGAACGACGATCTTCGCCCATTCGGGGCGAACGGTGATCGTTTGCCGGAGGGCGCAAGACGCAACGTGGTCCGTGGTCTTCAGTGTCACGAGACTCTCGCCGCCTTCAACGGTCGTGCCCGGCCGCCATGTTGCCGGCACGGCGGTCCACGCGGATAAGGATCCGTCGCTCTTATGCTGCGCGAACGAGCCGTTGCATAACACGTTCGCATGCGCCGCATCCTGAGCGCGCGCAAGCCCGCTCGCCGCTATCGCGATAAGCGCTCCGAAGGCCCATAACAGGATGATAAAGTGTCTGTTCATGCGGTGCTTTGGCCCGGCTTTCGTTTCTCGTAATTGCTAGTTCAACTTGGGCAGCTGAATATCCTGGAAGTCCAGTGAGGTCCACTTCCGGAAGCCGGTCATTCGCCGAAGAAAGGGTCTGGTGGGGCGGGGCGTGCGGGCGTGCACTGGAGCGATGTCCATCGCCCGCACGGGAGATATTAGCCTGCGTTCATCGTCGTGCTCGAATCGTTGCGCGCGGATTGCGGCCGGCGCGTCAATAGATGCTCCAGGTGATCGCGTTGCCCGGCTGGCTACACGCTGTGCTGGCCGCGACGGCCCATTGGCCCGAATCGACGCCGCCGCAGATTCCGGGATAGACGGGCGGGTTGCCGTTGTTCTGGCCGTCAGAAACCTGCGATCCCATGAACCACTTCACGTGACCGTCCGCCAACATGTAATTGGCGCCGCCGGAATGGATTCCCGACGGGTTAGAATAGATGACGCTGGCCTCTGGGTCGACGTTCGATGGGTAACCCGTTACGTACTTGAGCGTAAAACCCGCCGCGCAGTTCGGCGCGACTCCGCATGCAACGTTTTTTCCGGCGATCGAATTCGGGGAAAAGGGATCGTACGTGTTGTTCGCGGCATTGCTGCCTCCGCGTCCGCTCGGCGAATAGCCGCACTGGCCGCTGGGACAATAGCGATCGCTGATCGAGTCCGATGCATTTTGATCGGAGACATCGTATCCGCCGCTTCCCGTAATTTCGGCCAGCAACACCGTCTTCGCGGGACTCGTGTACTGCGAAAGTGGAAATGCGGGAAGCGGGACCTTCGCGGTCGCCCCCTCGTTTTGGGTGTTCGAATTGTAGAGATACGAACAGCTTGCGCCGGGTGTTTGGTCATCCGGGCAGACATAGGCTCCCTTCGCCTTGACGTAGGGAAAGATCTGTCCTGCCCATCCGTTTACCGAATAGGTGTTGGATAGGCCGTTGGGCGGCGTTTCATCGAAGTCCTGCGCATATTGAACCATTGCCAGCCCGATTTGCTTGAGGTTGCTCGCGCAGCTCGTCTGCCGCGCCTTCTCCCTCGCCGTGGCAAACACGGGGAATAGAATTGCTGCCAAAATTGCAATTATAGCTATAACTACTAACAATTCTATGAGTGTAAAACCAATTCGTAATGATTTTGATCTGTTCATCGTTCCTGACCTCCTAAGATTGTTGAAAAGTCGAAACAAGCCCTATCGAACGTCCCCTGCTTTCGTCGCGGAGCGTCGTGTTCTCGATGGGAACCGGCAATACAAAGATGCGGCTTAAAACGGCGTGCTCGGCTTGCTGTTGCAGTGCGAGGCGAGCAGCAAGCTTGCCGGCTTGGCGAAAGTCCGCGCCGGTCGTTGGAAACGAGCAGCCTTTCGGATCATCGAACCCAACGACGAAGATGTCCTCTTGGGGGCGCATGCCGAGTTCCCGCAAAAGCGCTATTGTCGTGTTCGCCCATGCGGCGTGCAAAGCAATGACGGCAGTCGGGCCGTTGCCGCTCGCCGCCTCGTCGCGCAGGTGCGCCTTAATGTCGCGCATCACGATATCGTCCGGCGCTTGATTGTCGAAGGTCCAGCAAATGGGCGGCACTCCAGCGTGCTTCATCGCGGCGAGATAGCCGCGATGCCGTTCGCCGTTCGAAAAATGCATCAGCGTCCCGCGTGTCGACGCGTACAGCATGAACGCAATCCGGCGATGACCACGCTCGAGCAGCAGGGTTGTCATATCGTAGCCGGCCTGATAATTGTCGAATACGACCTGGGTGCGACCTTGCTCAGGATACGCCATGTCAACCAGGACGACAGGGATATCGAGATACTTTCTTTTAAGGTAGTCCGTGTCCATCTCTTCGCGGGTTCTAATGACCGGATTCATGACGATCGTGCGGCAACCGGACGCGACCAATCGATCTAACTCGCGCTCCTCTTCGGCGACGGTCGTGGCGCTCGCAACGACCACATGCCTGTCCTGCGTGCGGCATTCTTCCTCCACGCCCGAGTAGATGAACATCGACACGGAGGGAAACGGCATCACGTCCGAGACGATGAGGCCGACCACTCCGGAGCCTAGGAAGGCCGTGTGCGCCTGACGCTCGGCCATGAATATCCCGACGCCATGGCGCCGTTCGATGCGTCCTTCCTGCTCAAGGAGGCTAAGGGCGCTGGCCAGCGACATCCGGGAGTAGCCGTATCGTTCTTCGAGTTCCCGGACGGCGGGAAGGCGATCGCCTGGAACGAGATCGCCGGCATCCAGGAGGTCCGCGCGCAGCTTCTCCGCAATTCGCGCCGGCGCCGACGTTTTTGCTCCCTTTATGTTATTAACACTTGCCACATTTTCGGCCATGTAAAATGGTAGCACAGAGTTAAGCGAGTGTCAAGGCCTTTTTATGCGAGTGTTAATAACACGTGCCCGCGCCTTTTCGCCTCGATCTCATGGAGCTCCGCCGAGCTTCTGAAAACATTAGGCAACATTACGAGGCGATTCGGGCATAATAGGGCGAAGAATCACGTCTGCACAACCGGACTTTTTGCAGCGGCCTGTCGCCGCAGTGATCGTCTCCAGCTCCGATGGACAATCAATTATGAACTTTGGCTTACCTGTCGATAACGTTCTTCACGGCGATTGCATTGAGATCATGAATGCGCTTCCCGAGAAGTCCGTCGATCTCGTCTTCGCGGATCCTCCCTACAACCTGCAGCTCAGCCAGGACCTTTACCGGCCGAACCTGACGCTGGTCGATGCGGTCGACGACCACTGGGACCAGTTCGGCTCCTTCGGCGAATACGACCGCTTTACGCGGGACTGGCTCGCCGCTTGCCGCCGCCTGCTTAAGGATGACGGGGCGTTGTGGGTGATCGGATCCTATCACAACATCTACCGGGTGGGCTCGATCCTGTTGGATCTGGGTTACTGGATCCTCAACGATGTGACGTGGATTAAGACGAACCCGCTGCCGCAGATGCGCGGCTCGCGGTTCTGCAATGCGCATGAGACGCTGATTTGGGCCAAAAAAACGCGGGACGCCAGGTACACGTTCAACTATCGCGACCTCAAGGCGGGCAACGAAGACAAACAGATGCGCTCGGACTGGGAGTTCCCGCTGTGCACCGGACGCCAGCGCGAGATGCTCGACGGGCAGAAGGCCCACGCCACTCAAAAGCCCGAGGCTCTGCTGCACCGCGTCATCACGGCGACCTCGAAGCCCGGCGACGTCATCCTGGATCCGTTCTGCGGGACGGGAACGACCGCCGCGGTTGCTCGTCGTCTCGGCCGCCGCTTTATTACGATCGATCGCGAGGAAACATACGTCGGCATCGCCGAAAAGCGGATCGCGTCCATTACGCCGCAGGTCGACGAGGATGTCCCCGAACTGGTCGATGCCCCCAATCCCAAGGTGCCATTCGTCCAACTCGTCGAAAGCGGCCGCCTGCCGGTCGGTTCGACGATTCGCTTCAAGAATACCGAAAGACATGCGAAGGTGAACGCCGACGGGACGATCACGTGGGACGGCAACCGGGGCTCCATTCACAAGATCGCCTGCCTGTGCGCGGGAGCGCCGGGATGCAACGGCTGGAGCCACTGGTACTACGCGGACCCGAACACCGGGCAAGAGCTGCCGATCGATGCATTGCGCGCGAAGCCCAAGCCCAGCGACGGCCAGATGAGCCTGTGGAGTGACGATGAGGCGGACTAGGGCAGGGCGGGGGAGTTGAAGGATACGCGCGATTGGGCTACGACGTCCGTGCCTTTTGCACAGTTCATGGCATAATATGCCATGAACTGTGCGGCATGGCGGAATGAGGTGAGCCTATGATGACAAACATGAACGTGTCCCTGCCTGATACGCTCAAGGAATACGTGGAGGAGCAGGTCATTTCCGGAGGGTATGGCACCAGCAGCGAGTATTTGCGCGAGTTAATTCGTGAAGACAAGAAGCGCAAGGCGCAGGAGCGGCTTGAAGCTCTTCTGCTAGAAGGATTCGAGAGCGGCGACCCTCTGCCCGTTACGCCAGAGCTTTGGAAGGAGATTTGGGGACGGGTAGACGCCCGCAAGAAGGCAAGCATGTGAGCGATGGCGGACTGAATGCCCGGCGTATATTGATCCGGCCTCGCGCACTGGATGATATCGTTCGCCATGCCGCTTATTTGTAAGACAACGCCGCTCCTGAAGTCGCGTCCCGTTTTCGCATTGCGATCATGGATGCAATAGAGCAGATCGCATTGAATCCGCAGGCTGGCGCACCACGGGAGGTTCGACATCCCCGTCTTGCTGGATTGCGCATGCGCGTAGTTCCCGAGTTTCGCAGTTACCTCATCTTCTATGTCGCCCCCGACGATAGCGTACAGATCGTGCGGGTCTTTCATGGGGCTCAGGACATCAAGGGGATTGTTGAGGACGACGAATAGGGGGCTAAACAGTCCGCTTTACGCATATTCAGAGGAGCGGACAATTGAGCCCGCTGTTCTTGATCGCCTCACGCACGCGCTCCTTCGCCCCATTGACCGCTTTTCTGTCTACTCCAACGATTGCGAAAGAGGCGAAGTGCGCCAAGACATCGGCCGCCGCCTTGATATCGTATGTATCGATCTCCCCATAATCGCGCGGGATTCGATCGTTTCCAGCACGGCGCTTAGCTCCTTCGTGACGCTGCTTTGGGCAGGGCGGGGAAAGCCGGAGGCAACGAGAGGCATAGGAACTTCGTTCGCGGCCATTCATGCCGGAATTCGTCTATAGAGACGCGACGCATAAGTGTACATTTGTTCACTATTTGGGGTGTTTCGAGAATGAATTATTCTTCTGTTGACAGGATGCCGCGTATGTGATAGACTCTGTTAGTGTATTTGTTCACGATAAGCACGGAAAGTGATACGATAAGCGAACATGAACTCACGGTCACTGACGCAGAAGTCGTCTAAGAGCTATCCCGCACACTACCGCATCGCCGACGAGATGCGCCGTCGAATGCGCGACGGCGATTTGGCGTCTGGCAGTCTGCTGGCAAGCCGGCGTGAATTGGCCGATGAGTTCGGCGTTGCCGTCGCAACGATGCAAAAGGCAATTACTCTGCTGGTCGAGGACGGTCATCTGGAAGTGCGCGGCCGCTGGCGAACCTTTGTCAGAAAGAGCGAAACCGCAATGCCGAGCGTCGATATCGACCGTGAGGAGCGTCCTGCGCGCCTTAGGGCCCGAGTTCCCCTCGTGGCCGGCATCATATGGAAGGCCGACGAAGATGCGCAAAACTTCTGGGTTCCCGTCGTAAACACGATTGAGATGGAGGTTTCGCGCCGGCATGGCATGTCGCGTCATGTTGATCTGGGCGCCGCAGCAAGCTCCGCGCTGTCGCTCTCTCAGGCTGCCGACAAGCTGATCGCGGAGGGCGCAACCGGGCTCATCAGCTTGCTGTTCCGGCCGTCGGATGAACTTGGCGCATTCTTCGCGCATGTTGCCAAGACCGGCGTCCCGCTTGTGCATGCAGGATCGAGCCCGCAACGAAATTGCGCTCTCAGCGCATCGTTCAGCAGCGTAGACGCGGGATATCAGGCGGCAAGCCATCTCCTTTCGCGCGGCTGTGAACGGCTCTTGTTCTTTTCAGGCTTCACGACGGACTGGGTCGAACAGCGCGCGCGCGGTGCAAGAGAGGCCCTCGAATCGGCTCGAATGCCAGGCGCCGCGCTTGGCGTGTCGATTGGCCCTATCGATCTCAATGACTATGTTGCCGATACCCGCATATCGCAGCTGCAGATCCAGTTTGCCTACGAGGCTGCCGTGAGGGTACTTTCCGGCGGTCTTCCCGCGGATGGAATTCTGGCGGCCAACGACAATTGCGCAACCGGATTTATTCAGGCGGCCCGGGAAGCAGGATTGCGCCCAGGCGTCGACTTCGCGATCATCGGTTTTGACAACTGGCCCCAAGCGCGCGATCTTGGACTGACGACTTTCCAGGCGCCTTTCGAGGCAATCGGTAAAGAACTCGTCAATATTCTCGCCCGCGCAATTGACGAGCCCGCGTTGACGCTCCGGCTGAACGTCCCGTTCGAGCTAATCGCGCGTGAGTCGACGATGATGTATGAACGTAGATTGAATGGGTCTATGCCGGCGAGAGCCGTCGGCTAATTCGTTTAGCACACTGTTTAAGGAGACACGGATTGTGAAAAGAACAAATCTCAATGGCTTTACTCTTATTGAATTACTCGTTGTAATCGCAATAATTGCTATATTGGCGGCGATTCTATTTCCGGTGTTCTCGCAAGCGAGAGAAAAGGCTCGAGGCGCAGCGTGCCTATCGAACCTGAAGCAGATTGGACTCGGTTATACGCAATACGAGCAGGATTACGACGAGACAGTGCCGTGTGGTCTCAACAACTGGGGATACGGGACCGGCTGGTCCGCGCAAATCTATCCTTACATCAAAAGCTTGCGGGTCTTTATGTGTCCAAGCGATCCAAATCCGACGGACACAATGTCCTATGCCGCCAACTCCAACATGGTCGGCTGTTCTGCCCGCGTGGCCGCCAATGGCAATTCGCCCTACCCGATCCCCGCCAGCATCGCCACGATGACGGCGGCCTCAAAGACGGTCCTGCTCTTCGAGATCATCGACGAGAACTATCCCGACCCAAGCCAATATGTGAGTACGGGAGCGTCGGCTGCCGGCAACGGCACAAATGGCATCAATCCGCAAGGCATTGCCGGCAACAACACAGCCCAGACGCCAGCGGCGACGAGCGTACACTATGTAACCGGGATCTTCGCAAACGCGCAGGCCAACCAGTCGGACAACAACATCGCCAATATGACGCTAACCAATTCGCTCTTTTTGGGTCCAGATGGTGTCCACCAGACCGGATCCAATTTTCTGATGGCCGATGGTCACGCTAAGTGGCTCAAACCGGCGATGGTCGGCGCAGGAATGGACGTGACGTGGGTTGGGGACACGAGCACCGAGCGTGCTCAGTGTCCGCCGAAGTTCAACACCTACGCGCCCACGACTGCCTGCACTCAGACTTCCACCGGCAGCCCGTATCAATATGCGGCGACCTTTGCGCTGCTCTAAGGCGTACGGAGCTTCAATTATGGTTATCGCGCGAGGAAAGTCTTTCAGAATCAGATGAAAACAACTCACATTTGGGCAATCACGGGCATGATCGGGTTCCTGATAGGCGCTGCTCCGGCGTCTTGCGCCACGGAGCCGTTGAGCCCAGGCAACAATTGGGGCATTGCGCCGGCCGACTCTTCGTCGTTCTATCGTGGAATCGTGAGCGCGTATGCGTCTGGCGCCAAAAAAGTAATCGTTCCGCCTGGTCGTTACGTGATTACCCAGTCAAGCAACCCAGGGGCCATGGTAAAGTTCGACGGTTTGAAGCATTTCACGATTGAGGCATCGGGGGTGACACTGGTCTTTCCCGATTTGTCCAAGGAAGCCCTGGAGTTCTATGGATGCGATGACGTCGCATTTCTAGGCGCGACGATTACTCGGGGGGGACCTGTTACATCGCAAGGAACAGTAACAGCGGTCGCGGACGATGGCAAATCCGTCGATATCAAGATTCACTCTGGATACCGAGCCGACTTGGACGATCCCAATTCGTACAAAGATGCTCACGTTCTGACTTTCTACGATCCGCATACTCTGGACATACTGCCGGGTACATTCGATGTCTGGTATTCGGGCGTGACGCGTCTCGCACCGGACACGTTCCGTCTCGCACTTAGATATGCGCTTTCTCCAGATACGCCGATCACTGCAGGCAAGTACGTTTCTTGGCGCAATACGGTCCATCGCGACATAGGCGTTATCGGCTGCGCGCACATGAGGCTCGACCGTTTACGGTTTCTGGGCGGTACGGGCTTTTGCATCCAGGAGTTCGACGGAGACGGACCTAACCACTACACCTACGATCTTACTTATCCTCCCGCTCCGCCAGGCGCGACTGTTCGGCCGCTCATCTCATCCAACGCGGATGGGTTCCACAGCGGGGCGATGCGTCATGGCCCCGTGGTGGAAAACTGCCGCTTGGAGGGAATGAACGACGATGGCGTGCCAATCCACGGCTTCTATGGCCAGATCATGGAGGCTACTGGCACGACTGTCATTATCAGACTCGTGTGGGACGGCCCCAAGACGTGGCGATCCGGTGATTCGCTCACGTTCCTGAGTAAGGAGAATGTCGCCGGAATCGAGGCGAAGCTCTTATCCATCGAGGCCGTTCCAAACTACAAGCCGGCACATCCGCCGGAGGCCGAGTCCAACTTCTACAAGCATCCTCACGCGACGTTTTATCGCCTGACGATCGACCGTCCAGTTAATCCGCCGTACCAGGCGTTTGTCAGCGATGAGAACGAATGCGGCGACGGATTCGTCGTGCGCAACTGCACTGTCAAGAACCTTCGCGGCTGCGGCATGCGCATTCAGGCATCGCATGGGCTGATTGAAGGCTGCACCATCGAGGGCACGACATACGCTGGGATCCTGTTGCAGGCCGACCCATACTGGTTCGGACAGTCCGAATACTGCCGCGATGTGACGATCTGCAACAACACGATCCGCCGCTGCGGCGCGTACATGCGCTTTGCGGCCGCCGAGGATGCCGCGCTTTGCTTGAGCGGAGTTCATCCAAACCCCATAGGCATTCCGCCATTACCAGGCGGCTTTCGCGACATCGTGATAAAAGGCAATACGTTCATCGATAACCCTGGAACGAACATCCAGCTGACGTCGGTAATCGGGGTCAGGGTGCTCGACAATAAGATGATCGATCCGATGGAAACATGGAACGAACCGCTGGATAAATTGATCGATCATACCGCCGATTCGTTCAAGGGGCTGGGCATCGATAAAGGTGCGCTGATTTGGGCGACGCAGTGCCAGGATCTCCAGATATCGGGAAACAAGGTTGTGCGCCCAGGCAAATACCTGTTGCACCTGGTTGCGACCGATGCCACCGTCTCCGGCAGCGGATTCTCGGATGGCGTGAAGGCGGTTAAAAAGTAGGCCATGAAGCACTCGCCATTTCGTATGCCTTGTACGGTAATAGATTGCGCCGCGCTCTTCACAGTGCTCATCTCCTATAGCTGCGCATCGCCAGTCCTGACGATCACAAGCAAGGAGCCGGGCAACATTTTCATAGCGGGCCAGCCTGTGGTTCTGACCTTGACGGGGGCGGCGACGGTTCACTACGATTGCGTGGACTTTTGGGGACAAACGGTACTTTCGGGCGATGGTTCGGGCGATATCCCGCTTGCGCTCGCTAAGCCTGGCTGG
Source organism: Capsulimonadaceae bacterium (assembly GCA_031292625.1). GTDB lineage: Bacteria > Armatimonadota > Armatimonadia > Armatimonadales > Capsulimonadaceae > JARLGU01. The sequence goes on from JARLGU010000038.1 coordinate 20,334, forward strand.
TATGAACTGAGATGCGTCGACGGGGCGTCCTCCGCCGTTGCGTCGCTCGGGCTCGTCGCCGATCGCCGCGGCCAGACGCTTCCTGCCAGCGGTCGCGTTTGCGCCGTTGCGTGCTCCGCATGGGGCATCAGCCGCGAGGAGGCCAGGGAGCCGTTCGCTAAGATGGTTGCTCGCGCTGGGTTGCCGTGGATTCGCGAGGGTTTCCTATGGGCGCAAACCGAACCGAAGCGCGGAGTGTTCGACTGGTCGAAGTACGACTCCGCAATCGATAGCCTGCATGCGGCAGGCGTGCATATCAATGCATACTTTCAAGCGAACTTCTCGAATCGGCCGGTCTGGTGGCATACAGCTACGACAAATGACTACGCGCCCGACGATCTTCGAGATGCTTACGAGTGGGCGAAGGCGGCATCTCGTCATTATGCGGGCAAAATTGAGGCGTGGGAGGGCTGGAACGAAGCCGACATGAGCGGAAGTTGGCCCGACCTTGGAGATCGATATGCCGCAGCCGAGAAGGCGTTCTACCTCGGCTTTAAGGATGGCAATCCGAAATGCAGCGTGCTCTTAGGCGCGATCGCACGCAGTCCGGCGTCGTCGGCGGAAACGAGCAACTTTGTTTCCAGCATGTACCAGGCGGGAATCTCCGACTATTATGATCTCTTCAACTGGCACAACTACGATCGCCCTGAAGAGCTTGCAAGAAATCTCGGAGCGCAACAACTGGCGTTAAAGGAGAACGGCGCGGCAATTCGCGGCGCATGGATCACCGAGGACGGTATCCATCTTCGCGGCAAGGATGGGGATGGACATCGCCTATTGTCGAAAGAGGATCAGATAAAGCAAGCCCAGTTCATCGCGCAATCGGCGGTATATTCGCTCGCGGCAGGCAATGCCAAGAACTTCTATTTCATGGTCCTCGATTTTCTTGAGCACGGCGAGATGCAATACGGAACGCTCAAACCGGATTTCACGCCTTATCCGTCGTTCCTCGCTCTGTCGGCGGCGGCGAACATACTTGGCGAGGCGTCATACGTAGGGCGATATCCCGCGGGAGACGGCGTCGAGAGCGTCCTCTTCGATACTCCGTCGGGCGAAGTTTTGTGTTTGTGGTCCAACCGTCCTGGCACGGTCGCGCTTCCGGTCGCCCATGGAAATGTTGTCGATCTCTTCGGCGCGCCCGTCGTTGCAAATGTGATCAATAGTCAGCTAAATGTCGCGATCGGTCCGAGCATAACATACGTGCGGGGCGTAAGCGGCCTGAGGCCGGCGTCGCCTCCGCCAATGAGCGTGGGCTCCACAACGCCGCCTCGCCCGTCAAGGACGATTCTTGAAGGCTATGCGGAACTGCCAATCAATCGAAATGCGAACGCCTACGTTATCGAGGATACGCCCTTTACATACGCCGTGCAGGTCTACAACTTCGATTCTGTCCGTGATAGCCAAGGGCACGTAGCGGTGCGCGTGCCTGCGGGCTGGTCAGTTGCGCCCGCGACGGAAGGATTCGCGGTGAAGCCGATGGGGCGGCAGGTATTGACGTTCCGGGTCCTGCCAGGCCATGCGCGCCATTATTGCGACCGCATCGTGACGACAGGCGAAGCGAATGGGCATTCCGTAGCGCCAAGCGTGAGTTTCTTTCAGGCCGGCCTGAAGGAACGCAGTTATCTGCGCGTAATGCGATTGAACGCGGTTCCGTCCTCGCGATGGATTGAGAATGCGAGCGGCAAAGTGTCGATATCCGATATTAACGGCGGAATCAGATTTTATGCGACATTCCCTGCTGTCGCTGATCGTTGGGTCTATCCGATCTTGCGTTTCGCGCCTGCCCTGGACTTGTCACCGTATGATGGCATTGCTATGGATGTTTCCGTCAGCGCTCCGCCGCCCGATACCGTCGCAAACCTGATGCTGAACGTTCCTGGCGGCGCGACTTACGTGGCCCAAGTGCCCGCTGCGAAGACGCCTTCACGCATCGTCGTATTGTTCAAGGATTTGGACTGGGCCGGATTTTCGCACCCTGATCCCGCAGGCCGTCTCGACTTGCGGAAGGTCACCGGATTGCAATTAGGCGCAAACACGAAAGCGGATGCCGTTACGATCGATGTGAGCAATGTCGAGGCTGTTCAATTGTTTACGCGCTGATGAGGGATGTTTCGTAGTAGATGGCAACGGAATGGCGCTGAAATGATGGATATGCGCATTTCAATTGCCGCATCTACGGATCCCGCGAACTATTGGCGGAGATCAGAGCGATGAAGGTCCGCAAGCGTGGCTCCTAAGTCGTGGTCGAAGTCCCGTTTTCGAGAAGGTCATCCGGCCAAACGATTTCTGAAATGTGAGCGTAGCCGTCCGCAAGCGGCAGTACAACGCTGTTTGAGGGCGGCGCCGGGGCGATCGCATCTATTCGTATCGTCGATTGTCACCGATATCGGCGCGGTTTCCGGCCGTGAACGACCGTCCTGAGATGTCAATCCCCATCAATGGGGCTGCCGGTTCACGAAAACGCTGGCCGTCTACCGATGAGGCCCGTTTACGGGCTTTCTCAACTCAGGCCGGCCCTTTCAGGACCGGACTCGCGCCGATGTTAACAGTTACAGATGCGATTACGGCTTCAATCCCCTCTTGACAGTCCAGATGGTTGACGTTACAATCAGGAAAACTGGTTTCCTAAACTCAAGACATGCCGAATCTATCCGCTCATTACGAAAAGCGCTTTCAGAAGGCAACCGTACGCGATGTCGCAAGGCGCGCCGGGGTCGCCGCCTCGACCGTCTCCAAGTACATGTCCGGCAAGAGGGAAGCGTGTTCGCCCGCGACGGCTGAACGTATCGTCAGAGCCGTAGAGGAGCTTGGGTACACGCCAAGCGCAAATGAAAGAAGCCATCGCACCAAAGAGACGCGAGTGATCGGCATGGCGGTGCTCTTTGCACGGACCAACGATCAAGGCGAACCGGAGCGCCGTCCCGAACGGCTTTGGAGCGGAACGGCTTTGGAGGCGGAAGAACACGACTTGCTCCTCTTGCACTATCCGGTCTCGATCCGGCGCGGCAGTGACCACCTTAAATTTCTTGACGGACGGGTCGACGGCTTGATCATGGTGACTGGTCTCGATGACCCGCGTCCTCCGAAGCTTATTGCGGCAGGCATGCCTCTCGTTGTGCTCGACCAGAACCGGGGGCTTTGGAATGGGTGCGGCGGGGCCTTTGCCGATGAGCGAGAGACCTCTCGTTTGGCGCTCGATCATCTTTGGATGCTTGGCCATCGACGGATTGCTCACGTAGCAGCCGGCTCGCCGGCAATGGGGCAGGACTGGATATTCACCGCGGGCCAGTGGCGTATGGAATGCGCGCGGGACTGGATGCTTGATCATGGCGTTTACGATCCGCGTCTGATTGTTTCAGGAGGGGATTGGGCCGGAACGGGGATTGCGGGAGCCATCGATGCTCTCTGGAGTCTTTCAGATCCTCCGACAGCGCTCTTTTGTTCTAATGACGATATTGCGTGGAAGTCGATCGCTCTTCTGCGCCAACGCGGCGTCGAAACGCCGCGCGACGTGTCGGTCGTCGGAGTCGATCATATGCGGCGCGATTCTGTAAATCAGATCATGCTGACCACTGTCGATATTCCGGTTGAAGAGCTTGGGCGGGCGGCACTCAGAAATCTGATCGGCATTATGGCCGGCAAACCGTTCGAGGAGTGCCGGGAGTGCGTTCCCGTGACGAAACTGCATGTCGAGGTGTCCACGGCGCCGCTGGCCGGCAGGTAACGCGCCTGTACGGAAGCGCACGACAAGAGGCTGCGTCTCAATTGTAGGTCTTATGCTTATTGACGATTTAGTCTTGTTGCAATAATCAATAGATTGTCGCCCGCGCACGATGTGCACGTTCGCGGTCCTGCTCCGCGAGAGTCGCGGAATGAACCGAGTCAGGGGTACGATATTGCTGGGACGTAAGCTCATTCAATGGCTGGCAACGATCGAAAACTGTATCTTGACGAGGTGCGCGACGGCTTGCCCGGGAGCCCGCGTTCCGTCGACTCTGGAGCCGGGAAATCCCCGGACGCAGGAGTAAGAACACAGGCGGCCAGTTATCTTTTCGCGGTGGTGAGCGTCGCCGTCACGACCCTTGTTTTCGGCCTGCTGCGCCGATGGCTTATCCCGGAGCAAGCTTTTCTTCTTTACCTGCCAACGGTCGTTGTGATTGCGGTTCGCTTCGATTTTGGCGCTTCCGTGGCCGCGTCCGTGCTCAGTTTCTTTTGTTGGGACTTCTTCTTCGTACCTCCCTACTATAACCTCGCCGTTAACGACGGGCGCGACTGGCTATCGTTGCTGGTATTTCTCATCGTCTCCTTGTTTACCGCCAATGTCGCCATGAGGGCGAGGCAGGAGACGCGCAACGCCGAGGCGCGCGCCCGCGAGTCCGACGTACTCTATCAGGCAAGTGAAGCGATTAATCGGGAAGTTGACCCGGAGCGGTTGTTGCAGACGCTCGCGGACAAGGTCGTGCAGGTCTGTGCGCCTAGCCACTGCATCGTGTTTGAATGGCGAGCGCAAAACCGGGAACTGGCCATTGAGGCGTGCGCTCCGGCCGCCGCGGATGGGGAGGTCCTCATGGACATCCAGAAGATCGCGGAGGCTGTTCTTCACGCCCGCGAGTCGATCGGTTTTCGCGTTGGCCGGCAGCACTGGGAAGAGGAGATAAACCGGCTGGGGATCTCAGCGGAATCCGTTGCAGGCGCCGCGCGCGGCATCTACATTGCGCTTCACGTGCACGGGATGGACGTCGGCGTTTTGTATGCTGGCCTGAACAGCAATGGCGATGCCTTTACGGCTCAGGAGCAACGGTTCGTGCTGACGTTGGCGAACCACGCAGCCGTCGTCATGGCCCGTCAAACCGCGGCGGAAGAGGCGCAGTTGCAGGCTCGCAACAATGCGGTTGCCGAGGAGCGAAACCGGCTTGCGCGAGATGTGCACGATACGCTGTCTCATGCGTTCAACGGAATCAAGTTCTTGCTTGAGGCCGCCTTGCGCGTCGGCGCGACGGAGCGCGGGCGCGAATGCATCGATGAGGCGCGTCGTCTTGCGCAGGAAGGGGCGCAAGAAGCGCGCCGCTCCGTGTGGGCATTGAGACCAGCGGCTCTTGAACGCGCGGGCGACCTGGCAAGCGCAATCTGGACGATGAGCAAGTCGATTACCGGAGAGGCGATTGCCGCCGATATCGCCATTTTGGGACGTCCTTACGAATTGTCGTCCGAGATCGAGGAGAATATCTTTCGCGTGGCGCAAGAAGCTCTCACGAATATGGTTCGGCATTCCGGGGCGACACGCGTAGATATTGAACTTTCGTTCGAGGATCACCGCGTTACGCTTCGCGTGGAGGATAATGGCAGCGGTCTTCCCGATCTTGAACGCTCTGCCGGCTTCGGCATGACAAGTATGCGTCAGCGGGCGGCGCAGATTGGCGCATGCATCGATTTGTCGAGCAAACCCGGTGAGGGGACGCGTCTGGAATTGATCGTGCCTATTTTGCAAACACCTGATGCTCAATTCCGGCGATGGGACAGCAAGTGAAAAGCGACGACGTCATGAACAAAATACGAATCCTGCTCGTTGACGACCACCCAGCGCTTCGCATGGGACTGGCCTTGTTGCTCAACGGGGAGCCGGATATGGCGGTCGTCGGCGAGGCGCGATCAGGCGAAGAAGCTGTTGAAATGTTTGCCGCTCGCCAGCCGGACATTTCGCTGATGGATCTGCGAATGGGCAGTATGAGCGGCGTCCATGCTATCCAGACGATTCGCGCAAGCTTTCCGACCGCCCGGATCATCGTGCTTACGTCTTACGATCGCGACGAGGACGTCTATCAAAGCTTGCGAGCGGGCGCGATGGCCTATTTGCTGAAAGAAACGCCCTACGAGGAGATTGCGTCCGCAATTCGCACCGTCCACAGCGGCCGCCGGCATTTCCCGTCGCGCATCAGCGAAAAGCTTGCCGAGCGAATGGCAATGCCGGATCTGAATGAGCGGGAGTTAGATATTCTGCGCCTAATGTCCTGCGGTCTTAGCAATAAGGAGATCGCCGCCGAGCTCTCGGTCGCGGTCGGCACCGTCAAGTATTACATTAACAGTATCCTCACGAAGCTGAATGCCGAAGACCGGACCCAAGCCGTCATCAAAGGCGTAAAGCGCGGCCTGGTCGAGTTGACGGAACCTGGTCCGTAGGTTGGAAACGGCAAACGTTTACTCCGATCCTCTTTTAGCCTTTCAGCTAGTTCCCGTTTGGCCTTTTGGCCAGTCTGAAGCGCTCCCGTTTAGACTATCATTATGCTTGTAGCTGCTCTTGCTGGTCGGCTACGCTGGCGTGATATCCCGATCGCGAGATCGCATGCGGGAAGAGATTTTATCTCACGAACTCGCATGCGCGCAGATCAATAAGGTGTCCGCTCCTCTGTCTGCTTAAATGGGAGGGCGGGGTTTGCGAGTACGTTGCCAATTCGCATCTTTGCCCCTCCAGAATCCTCGGTAACATTGCGGTTGCCACAAAGAGCCGAACGACCTCGGATGTACGGGGCCGGTGGCGCCAAAAAATACAGGAGGATACTCATGGTTCGACTCTCGACTTACTATTTGAGCGCGATCCTGGCCCTTGCCATTGGTGCGTTCACGTTGTTCTCGCCTGCGCTGGCTCAGACGCCTGCCCCAAGCGCAACTTCCGCGACGGTCCCGTCCGCGGCGCCTGCCGCCGCAACGCCCGCCGCCGCCCCGGCGGCCGCGCCCGCGGATCGCCCTAACAAGCCAAGCGACGTCAACGACGGAGACAACGCGTGGATGCTGACATCCTGCGCCCTCGTTCTCTTAATGACCATTCCTGGGTTGGCCCTGTTCTACACGGGACTGGTACGCTCGAAGAACGTGCTTTCAGTAATGATGCAGTCCTTCATTGCGAGCGGTCTAATTACCGTGCAATGGTTCTTTTTCGGTTACTCGTTGGCCTTTGGCCACGATGCCGTGAGTTCCACAACGAGTCCGTTGCACGGGTTTATCGGAAACCTTGATTACGCGTTCTTACAACATGTGAGTTCGTTTTCCCCGGAAGGAACGCAGAAGCTCAGCTACGGCAATACCGTGCCGCACATGGTCTACTGCATGTTCCAGTTGATGTTCGCGATCATCACGCCCGCGCTCATCAGCGGCGCAATCGTGGAACGCATGAAGTTTTCCGCCTACTGCGTCTTCATGCTCCTCTGGGCCACGTTCATTTACGATCCGCTGGCGCACATGGTTTGGTCGCATGATGGGTGGCTCAATGCTCACGGCGCGCTGGACTTTGCCGGCGGCTCGGTCGTCCATATGTCGTCAGGCTTCTCGGCGCTCACGCTCGCGCTCATTCTCGGCCGCCGCAAGCGCTCCGATGGGGGCGAAGAGCTTCGTCCGCACAATCTGCCGTTCACTCTGGTGGGCGTCGCTCTTCTATGGGTCGGCTGGTTTGGGTTTAACTCGGGCTCCGCGATCAATGCCGGGCAACTTGCGACCTCGGCCTGGGCGAATACCCATATCGCGACCGCAACCGCGGCTGTCGTTTGGCTGCTTTGGGATTGGTTCATTTACAAGAAGCCGACGGCTCTCGGCTTTGGATCAGGCGCGGTCGCCGGCCTGGTCGCGATTACGCCGGCCTGCGGGTTTGTTACTCCGGTTGGCTCGGTATTGATCGGAACCATCGTTGCAAGCGTCTGCTTCTTCGCCATCCGGTTGAAGAATCTTGTCAAGGCGGATGACGCCCTCGACGTATTTGGCGTCCACGGCATCGGAGGCTTGACTGGCTGTCTTTGCACGGGCCTGTTCTCCGTGCTGTATATCAACTCGGCAGCCGGCCGTAACGGTCTTCTGTTCGGCGGGCCATTTGCCAAGACCATGGTTCCGCAGCTCATGGATGCTGGTATGACCATCATTATGGCCGTTGTCGGAACCGTCATTCTTGCCGCGATCACGAAGCTCATTTGCGGCGGGTTGCGGACGGATGACGAGGAAGAGGAAATGGGGCTGGACCTCACCGATCACGGCGAATCCGGATATCTGCTCGAGGGGGCGGGAACGGGAATGTCACCAGCTTAGGAGGTATGCAATATGGTCCGAATTGAAGCCATCATTCGTCCGGCTAAGCTGGATGAGGTGAAGACAGCCCTTGACGAGGCCGGTGTTCACGGTATGAGCGTCCTCGATATTCGGGGAGCAGGAAAGCAAAAGGGCTACACGCAGCACTATCGCGGATCGGAATACACGGTCAATCTATTGCCCAAACTGATGCTGATTGTCGTCGTGCCAGACGCCAGTCAGGAGCTTGTGATCAGTGCGATTGCGGATGCCGCCCACACCGGCGAAATCGGCGACGGCAAGATATTCGTCACCCCAATCAGCGAAGCCGTCAGGATTCGGACGGGCGAGCGCGGAGAAACCGCCGCCTGACGAGTGAACGATGTCAGGCACAAGCCTGATAATTAACCTCCATCCCCCTTCCCGAGTCTTGGGAAGGGGATTTTTTTGCAGCTACATACTTGGTACAGCGCGTATCAATTGAGGTGCGCGCTTATTGTTTTGTGTGACGAAAAGTGGTGCTAATTTGACACTTGTTACTTGGTCGAATTTATTCAAATGTTTCAAATGTTTAGAGAAAACATTTTTGAGTGTGATTATTGAAACTGTTTTTAGCAATTATTTTGCAAGAGTTGTGGCATCTTTGTGAACACAGCAGGGATGGTTTGCGCGGCGGCTATAGCGTTGGCTCCCGGTGAAGCATGGCACTGCGGGACCCCACGCAAATGGCGCGAAAAAATTCTTTCTTGTCTCGAAGAATATATATGCATTCGTCATTGACTCCCGGTGATATCCAGGTATAATCCGAGTGTAATAGACGAGCAGGGGGACGACTTGTGCTAAGACTTGATAAGCTACAGAAACATACCGGCGTCGGGCGTTCCTATGTAACCAGGATTAGCCTTAGTCCGAGAGGGCTAATTAGTATCACAAACGGGGCAGTCCAACGATATGGTCTCCTAGATAAAGAATGGGCGGAACTGTATTATGACAGCGAAGATAGGATCGTCGCTCTCAAGCCGCTCGTAGCAAAGACCGACGACGCGCTGAAGTTGCGCAAGCGAGACACGGGTGCGTACGTAGCCGCGCAAAGTTTTGTTGGGTGTTTTCAGATAGTCCTGACCAAAACAACCAGCTACGATCTAAAGATCGATACTGAGAGTGGACTTCTGTACTTTGAACTGGATAAGGGTAGAGAGCGAAAGGCGAAACTGTAGCTTATGCAGATTGGGCCGAACCACGAATATCAAGTTGTGCTGTAGGACATCGTAGTTCGGCCAACAGCTATGCCGGAGCTGTCAGACTCCGGCAGAAGGACCGGCGGAAAGATTAGACTTTAGCCAATCCTGTGCTTAGGACACACAAGGATTATACCCGGATAGGGTAGCTTGGGTCAATATTTCCCGCCGGGCCGCAGACAAACTGCGGCAGGAGGGCGCTAAACATGGTGCTTGCGAGATGCAGGTCGCCGTGAGGCGCTTAGGCGGATGGTGTGGGGCAAGCGATTGCTGGGCCCCACACCCCACCTGTCCTACTCCTCCTAACATCGCTGACATTACCGGAGCGATGCTCCAAGAGGAAACGACAATGCCAAAAACGGCACCTTTCTATTCCGTCAACGAGGCTTCCAAGCCTGCTGAGAAGCGTGTTCATCACGACAACAGCGCATGTGCGACTGGCCGGGAAATCCCGGTCAATGAGCGCCGATCCGGCACCAACGGTTACCGCTTGTGCCTCGATTGCAAAGAGCGTGATGACAAGGGCCAGTAGAGCCTTACCCTTCCATGAGGGAACACCCGGATTGCAAAAGGTGAGTTCCCGATCGGGTCCGACCGGCTCCTTATTGTTAATCGAGTAGAAGCGCCGTAAGTGAGTTGGTCGGAGGTCATCTTGAAGGGCTACGTATAAAGCATGTAGCCCTTCAGCTATGCCGCCCCTGAATCGCCTGTCGATTCACGGAAGCAGCCTACCGGCGCTCGGTAGGCTGCTTCTTTGTGTGTCTCTTCGCCTTGCGCCGCACTCGCATCCAGTCCTCGCTTCGCCCGTCAATGTCTTATTGGTGAGGCGCTTGCCAGACGTGGACGATGCGGCATATAGGAACCCGCCCGTGTCGTCCGTCTTACGATGGCTAAAGCAAAAAGACCTGTTCGGTAAGGCAAGCATCAATATGCGGCACATCAAATGAAATGTATGTGCTTTTAAGCGTACGCTTGAGAAGCGACCAGAGGTTCTCAAGTTCGCTAGTATGACACAATCTCGTGCACATATTCTACAGCGCGATTTACTTTCTCATGTACGTGCTCAGCCTCTTACCCTCCGTGCGCACCGTGCGTATCCGTGTGCATGGCGGAGACCGGTGCTATGTTCTTCCGAACTTACGGCTATTTTGTGACGTTGGTGTTGTTCCGTACAGTCTATTCGACAGCGCCGCCGCCTCGATCAAGAACCCCCATAACGATAGCCTTCCCGACGCACCTACCACCAGCGTTCACCCTCATGTTCCTACGCTTATTGACCTCCTTGCCGCCGATGTAGGTCTCGTCAGCTTCGACGATACCTGTCATATTCTCCATGCTGTCATTGTCCAGTGCGTAGCGGATGCGACGGAGAACGAACCAAGGCGTTTTCTGAGTAAGCCCGATCGCTCGATGGATCCCCATGGAGCTGGCGCCGTTCTCGCAGTTAGTTAGCATCCAAATCGCCCCGAGCCACTTATCTAGGCCGATCGGTGTGTCTTCTATGATCGTTCCCGCTTCGGGGGTAAACTGCTTGCGGAACGATCGACATTGCCAAAGCGGACGCATATTGATCCTTGTAACTTCCTTGCTCTCACAATGCGGGCAGGTAACGCCATCGGCCCATCGCATGCGGAGCATACGCTGAACGCACTTTTCCAGATCGCCGTAATAGAGAGCAGCTTCTTGAAGGGTATTAGACATTCCGTTTTCCATATACTAGGTATATCAGAAAACGGCTGCTTGTTCTTGCGCCGGGCAAGCCGCGCACTCGTGTCCGGCGGAGGATATCCGGGCGCTCGCGGTGAACGCGTGACGATATGAGCGATTCGTCACCTCCCATCCAACCCTCGATCGGCGCCCGCTGGCCCGACGTCGCGGCGTTTGCCGTGCTCGTTTTCGCGACGGCGATTTACGTTCTCCCACAGTTCGCGAACGCCCCGCTTCCGAACTCCGATGTCGCGGTTGTTGGCCTGCAGGCAATGCACTTGCTGAGGGGCGAGTGGGCGGCGACAACCTGGGGGGTGTTCTACCAGGGGATCCTGTACCCGCTGGTGCACGCGGCTTGTTTCCTTCTGACCGGCCCAAGCGGGCTATCGCTTGTCGCGTCGTCCTTTGCGGCGTTCGTCATCGTTCAGGCGTTTCTCTACGCAACTTTGCGGCGACGTCTTGGAATTGCGGCGACGTTCGTGCTGTGCTTGCTGACCGCCTTTATTTGCTCCGCAGCCTCTCTGTGGGTGTTCCATCCGCGCTTCTGGTGCCTGGCGATCATGTTTGGCGCGCTCTGGCTTGTCGACGGGGCCAATCGATCGAGCCGTCCCGTTCTGTGCGGCGCGGCGGCGGCCCTCCTGATAGTGTTTGCCGACTATGTGGACGCCTTCGCTGCCTTTCTGGCGCCTGGCGTCATCGTGCTGGCGATTTGCGCCGCCTTCGACCAGACCGCATCTTCCAAGGTTCGCACGAGCGTTTTGGTCTCATTCTTCGCTTGTCTGGTCGTCAGCGGCTTGGCCTTCCTGATTATCCGCTCGCACATGCACCTGACGCAGTCGTTTCTCATGCCCGACGCGGCGCGCCGCCTGCGGAACCTCAACCTGCTCTGGACGCAGTGTCTGCCGTACATGCTGGGAACGAAGTGGTTTCATTTGTATACGGTGTCGACATTTCAGCCGGATGGTTTGACGCGCGTCTTGGTTGACGCTGCGGCGGGACTTTGCTGCCTGCTCTACGTTGCCGGCATCGGTCTCGTCGCCGACCGGTCGATCGCATGGGAGATACGCCGTTTGGCCGTATGTGCGCTCGTCATGGCGGTGGTTGGCGTGACCGGCTTTACCTGGAGCCACTTCACCACGGACATCAATGCGGTCCGGTATCTGAGCGGCCTCATTCTAACCGCGCCGTTTGCGATGGCGCCGGCGGCGGCTCGTTGGGGCGTCAAATTGACGTCGGCGCTATTGCTGCCGTTTCTTGTTGCGTCGATAGCCGGCGGGGCGATTAGCCAGGGATACAGTTGCGCGACGTTTCACGATCTTGCGGATCCCGCGTCGCTGACCGCGCCCGATCGAAAGTTGGGAGAGTTTCTCGAACAACGCGGCGTGACGTACGCGGCATCGGACTATTGGACCGCTTACCGGCTGACCTTCGTGCTCGCCGAGAAGGTGATCGTGGTTCCCTCGGCGATCAAGTCCAATCGTTACGACCCATACGCGCTTGGCTTCATGCGAGCGCCGCGCATCGCCTACGTGTTTCCGAGCACGCCCGCGACGGCGCCGGCTCTGGCGTCGTCAATTATATACTTGAACGGGCCGCCGCGAGAAGCCTATGAAAACGTCTACGGCTACCTGGTGTTCATTTACGATCGAAAACCGGCTGCGCAAGCCCGGTAACGCGCTGGTAGAGTCTTCTCAGATACGTGCCAATCGACGCTTGCCTGGCGCGCGTCGTCTACGGCTGAACTTCCACGTCATAGAACGCGAGGATGGGCATTGTGCGCTCCATGTCCATGGGCAGAAGCGGCGGATTCGCTCCGAAGGCTGCATGGACTCTGGTCTTGCCGTGCGTCGGGCGTCCGAGGGCGAGACGGATCGTGTTTGCGGCGGAGGCTAACAGCGTGCTCGTGCCGATATCGATCGGACACTTCATCGCGACGATCGGGACATCTCCATCGTCGTCGACGACGCGAAACGGAATGATCCGGTCATCGAGCGTGCTGAGCATGCTGACAACGGGCGAGAACGTGAGCTCGACGGTTTTCCGCTCCTCGACCAGGCGCGCATCGATAAGGTCGGGGGCGTCGCCAACCACTGGCTTTGCGTAGACTCGTTGCAGCGCGGACAACGCCATTCTCGCGCCAAGCGCCATATTGCCCGCCGGAGCGTTGTGGATGTGATCGGTCAGGGGCAAGTCCAGCGCGGGGACGATGGTGACTAATCGATCGCTCTTCGCGACCTGCCGCTGCGCCTCGCGAACGATCGACCAGGCCGTATCCTCCGCGCAAGGGACGGTCATGCGATTGAGCTGAACGGTGATGACCGCGAGGGTGGGGTTGTTAAGCGCAACGCGCCACTCGCGAACGGCGGCAAGAAACCGGTAGGCGTATGTGCGGGCGCTGTCTGCGTCGCAATCGGACTCGCCCTGGTACCACAAGACGCCCTTGACGCTTCCGCCAGCCTGACGGACGCATTCGGCCATATTGTGGAACAGCGCGGCATCGCCGGGTTCGGCCGGATTCCACGCGGACAGCGGCGACCCGCCAAGGGATGTCTGGATCAAACCAATTGGGTAGCCGAGATGCTTCTTGAGTTCGCGCGCGAAGTTGAGGTAGGGCGAGTGTCCGGATGTCGAGCCTTCGCTGTTAACGGGATGTTTCGTATCCGTCGAGTCGTTCATCGGATGCGTGGCAAGCGACCACTCCAAGCTGTTGCGCAGCATGTGGATACCCATCTCAGGCGGGTCGCTGTAGGAGCCGCGACCGTATCCCGCCGAGTTGCTTTGCCCGGCGATCACCCAGATGTCGCCGACGCCAAGAAAGTGGCGTACGTCGCCTCGCTGCGACCAGTCCGCTCGCGACCGTCCGGCATTGTTCAGGCGCGTTTCGAGGCGGTAGAGGCCGCCCGCCGGGATCCCGTCAATCGTAGCCGACCAAGTTCCGTCGCTTTTCGTTTGCGCTTCGGTCCAATGCAGCGCTTGGTTCACTGAGGCCGACGTGTCCTCGAACGCGAGGCGGACCTCAACGACGCCAGCGGCGCCGTCGCTCGATCGCCACTCGCCGGCAATTTCGATTTTTCCGTGTCCGCTAGTATCTTGCTGAATGATTTGCCAGTCGGCGAGACCAGCCGTGATTACGACGCCATGATTGCTTGCCAATTCTTTACCCTCGCAGGGGTTGTTTCGCCGCTGCTGTTTGATCCTCCTGCACGGAAATGCACGGCATGGGCGACTGTTGTTTCTCATCGAATGATCTGAAGCCGTGCCGTTAATTTGCAAAGTTTCTGTGCCACACTATACGATAATCTGGTTTGGCGCGACCCAGCGGCTCCGCTCGTCAACGGACGTCGCACACTCCTTTTGAAGAGGTCGATGGTCGATGCATCGTTTCAAGCAGCTACGAAGCTGCGATCTAATACTCGCGTTGCTTCTCGTCGTTTCGGCGTTCCTGATTCTAAATGGACTGGACAGGGCCGCACTTTGGGACGATGAAGCGCAGGTTGGAGTGATTGCGCGCAACCTTCTCAAGACGGGGCATCTCACCGGATGGGATGGCCGCAATCTCTACGGCTATTTCAACGGAACGCTGCTCGATGACCGGCTAGATTACATCAACCCGCCGCTCGACGTTCTGCTTGCGGCGGCGTCGATCAAACTACTGGGGCCGACCACGCTCGCCGTCAGATTGCCGTTCGCCCTCTGCGGCATTGCAAGCCTCATCGCATTTCTGGCTCTCGTACGCCGATCGTTCGATGAAAACCCTGCCCATCGGGTTTATGCCTTCGCGCTGTTCGCGCTGAATGTGTCATTCATTTTGTCGGCGAGAACCGGCAGGTATTACGCAATCTCGATGCTTTGTCAGATCCTCGTCTTCGTCCTGTATTACCGGTACCTCGAGCGCCGACGCTTGGCGGACGCCGTTGGTCTCGTTGCAACGTTGATTGTCGCGTTCTATGCGAGTTACCTGTTGGCGATCGGGACGCTCGCGTCGGTCGCCGCCGTTCACATCCTGCGGCACCGTCGTTCCTTGAGCAAGCAAGACATCGTTCCCGTGACGATTGCCGCGGGAATTTTCGCCGTCTCGACGGTTCCGTACGCATTGATTCACAAAATCTGGTACAGGCCGGACTTTGTGCTGAGCGTCAACCCCTGGTATGTCGATCGTCTCACTATTCTGTGGCGATCGTTTCGCGACATGAACACCACCGCGACCCTGCCCTGGATGGTTGCCGTTTTGCTGCTTGGTCTTCTCGTGGTCAACCGTCGCCGAGCCCTTCCAGCGCCGCCCGTAGTCTACGATTGGCTGATCGCGCTGGCAGCATATTTCCTCGCGGTGGGGCTCTTTTCGCCGATGCCCAGGACGTCCGATCCCGCCGTGGCGGACATCCGGTACATGACCGGCATTTTCCCCTTCGCGTGCGGACTCGCCGGAGTCGCGGCCGCGCTGCTTTCTCGTGTATCAAGGGAATTGGCGGTCGTACTGTCCGCGGTTGCGATATGCTCCAACGCGCTGACATGGACGCCGTTGCCGGAACGCCAGTTCCCGTTTACGTCCAAACTGCGTCTGACGTTGCCGAACCTGGCCCTCGAAGAGATGCGCCCATATCCGACGGAGAATGGCGCTGTTGCCGAGTTTATCAATCGAAACGCCGCGCAGGATGACCTCGTCATGACGGTTCCTTCCTTCTTCGACAACTCGCTCTTGTTTTATTGCGGAGACAGGGTCAAGATCTGCGGCCAGCTCTATCTAAATGCCAAACTGTCCTTGGCGGAAATCCGAAAGGTTGGGCCGGCCAACTTCGTCGAAATGTCGTTTCCTGACTGGATTGTATTTAGCCGGTTTACCCCGGAGGACGTGAACTATCTGAAATACTTCGAGAGGCCGCAACAAACACCGGCCGGAGCGATGGTTTCTCGACGCTACCGGCTTGCCGCAATCCTGCCCGTTTACGGCGCTCAGACGCAGCGTCCGGAACTGATCTGGCACGTCTTCGGCCCAGTCACGAAATACAAGATCGAGTCGGAGGCCACGTACGTATTCGAGCGGGACAAATCCGTTGCGAGAGCTCGATGAGGCGGCGCGGATGGCCGCCCCATCGAGCCGCAATCTACGAGAAGCCCAAGACAGGATGTGGAACGTACGGCTCTTCAAGCGCGGCAACTTCGGCATCTGTCAGGACGAGGGAGAGAGCCGCGACGGCGTCGTCCAGGTGTTGCGGCTTCGTCGCGCCGACGATTGGCGACGTTACGGCGGGCTGCCGCAGGAGCCACGCGAGCGCGACCTGCGCTTGCGGTATCGCGCGGGTCTGTGCGATACTGGCGACGCGGTCGATGACGCCTTTGTCGGCGAGTTCGGTTGCCTGATACATCGCGTTGCCGAACAAATCGGACTTCGCGCGCTCGGTGCTTCCTTCCGCGCCCCAGGGCCGGGTCAGGCGGCCGCGCGCCAGCGGGCTCCACGGCAGCACGCCAATTCCCTCTTCGCGGCACAATTTGAGCATTTCACGCTCCTCTTCACGATAGAGAAGATTGTAATGATCCTGCATGGATACAAACCGGGTCCAGCCATGCTGATCCGCGAGATAGAGAGCTTTGCAAAACTGCCATGAATACATGGACGATGCGCCGATATAGCGGGCCTTCCCTTGCCTGACGATGTCGTGAAGCGCTTCGAGCGTCTCCTCAATTGGCGTTTCGTAATCCCAGCGGTGGATTTGGTACAGGTCGACGTAATCGGTTCCCAACCGGGTTAAGCTCGCATCGATTTCCGACATGATCGCCTTTCGCGACAGACCCGCGCCGTTGACATCCGGCCGCATACGGCCGTGGACCTTGGTTGCGATCACCACCTCTTCGCGCCTCGCATAATCACGCAACGCGCGGCCGACGATTTCTTCGCTCGTGCCGTCGGAATAGACGTTCGCGGTATCGAAAAAATTGATGCCGAGTTCCAGGGCGCGCGCAAGAAACGGCCGGCTCGTCTTTTCATCGAGCGTCCATGGATGCGGCCCGCGTTCAGGCACGCCGTAACTCATGCATCCGAGGCAGATCCTCGACACCTTCAACCCGGTCTTTCCAAGCTTTGTGAATTCCATGGAGTTCCATCCAATCAGGTCGGCGACCAAAATGATATTCCTGCATAAGGATTGGCAGGTTCATTATAATTATAGCCAGTCCGCCAACGTCCCTAACGCTTTGACCTTCCGCAAGCTGGGCCGTTGTTGAAAGCGGCTAATGGATTTGCCCTGGCGTGATGCCGATGGTTGGCGCCGGTTGCTGATTGACAGGCGTTCGGGAGTGTGATACTATTGTCAATGAAGCGATTGGTCAGAATTGGTTTCATTTGTAATAAATGATTTTCTAGATATGTGAATTTGACCAAACATTTGGTTTGTAAGGATCTAAACTTGCATGATTGAGACGGGCAATAGACAGCAGACGCGGCGCTTGCGTTCGGCAAGCCTTAAGGATGTTGCGGAGCGCGCGGGAATTGGGATTGCGACGGCTTCGGCCGTCCTCAATGGATCGCGTACCAACACGCGTGTCTCGGACGTTACGCGCGAACGCGTATTGGCGGCTGCCAAGGAACTGGACTACCATGCAAACGCGCTTGCGCGAGCTCTCACCGGACAGCCGACAAAAACTCTTGGCATCGTCTTTGGCTTCCCGTTCGCGCTGATGAGCTTGCCGGACCCGTACGCGTTCGCCGTCCTGCAAGGCGTCGTCAAGGGAGCGACCGAAACCGGCTACAACATTACGTTGTATACGGAGCCCTGGCATAGTGAGGCCCAGTCCTCAGGCGTCTTACGGGATGGGCGTACGGACGGGGTGCTCGTCATTGCGGTCGCGACCTATTCCGACATGATCGGCAGCCTCACGAAGGCGGGAATTCCTCTCGTAGCGGTTTCATCATGTTGTAAAGGCTACGGCGTGCCAAGCGTCGACGTTGACAACGCCGCTGGCGCGCGCCTTGCAACTCGCCATCTCCTCGATCTTGGCCACCGGCGCATCGCGCATATTCGCGGGGACGATCATCTGACCAGCGGCATTGAGCGGCGCGAGGCGTTTGCCCAGGAAATGGCCGCCGCCGGCTCGCCCGAGCGCCCCGAATATGTGCTCTACGGGTCGTATACGGGGTCGGCCGGCTACGATCGAATGAAGCAGCTGCTCGCATTGCCACAGGCGCCAACGGCCGTATTTGCCGCTAACGATGTGGTCGCCCTTGGGGCGATTGAGGCGGCACGGGATTGCGGGCTGAATGTTCCGGGCGATCTGTCGGTGGTGGGCTTCGACGACATCCCTATTCCAGCCCTTGTGTCGTCCGGGTTGACGACCATAAGGCAGCCTCTCGACGAGATTGGCGTCATGGCCGTTCGCATGCTCGCGGCACTCGTCAGGGACGAGGATGTCTCGCCCGTTTCGCGCACGCTTGAGCCTGAACTGATTGTCCGGCATTCGACGGCGCCTCCAAGGCTACGCTAACGAAAGTTGCGCGCTCTTTTTTGCAAGCATTATTGGTCTGCAAGCCCCTTGACAGGGAGGAAGACGTATGTTACAATGAGACTAATGAAGCGTTTGGTCAATGTGTAATAAGGTTGTATGCGCTGATTTTTGATGTTTGCTTGAAGGACCAACCAATTGGTCAAAGATTTATCTCTCGGCGTGGGTATGTGATGTCGCGTCCGGCGAAATCGTTTGGCAGCTCCAGAGGGTTGACTGGCAAAGTCCTGACGAACGATCTGGCGGGCGATTTGGAATGTAAAGGAGTTACGCAATGGAACCTATCGATGCTAAGTCTTCGAATCGCGCAGGCTTCACTTTAATCGAGCTTCTCGTTGTAATAGCAATTATTGCTATATTGGCGGCAATTTTGTTTCCCGTGTTTGCAACGGCTCGCGAAAAGGCCAGACAGTCCACCTGCACGTCGAATCTGAAGCAACTGGGCATTGCGTTTACGCAGTACGCGCAAGACTATGACGAGATGTATCCCGTCGGTCCCCTGGGGGTCTACAATTACCACTGGGGAGACGGTTGGGCGGGAGCGATCTATCCCTATGTCAAGAGCACGGCCGTCTTTACGTGTCCCGATGACACGAGCACGGTCGCGGCGGCAGGAGAGACATTGGTGTCCTACGTGATCAATGGGCATATTGCGGTCCCCGTAGGAATTGACAGCGACGGGGCAGGCGGCGCTATCTCGCAATTTTCCGCCCCCGCGCTTACGGTCGGATTGATGGAGGTTCAGGGGCAAAGCGCCATTATCACGAACGGAACCGAGATTGGTTCAAAGTGGATGTCTGGCGCTTTCGAACAATCGAACTTCCTTTGGAGCGCTGGTGTCGCGTCGCCAAGCTGCCCGAGCGGTTCCACGGGAAGTTGCGGCATCGGCGGTTCCGCAAGCGGCGGACCCGCGACCCTTTTGGCGACTGGATACTTTTTCTTCTGGCCGACCTTGCCTGCGGCCGCTCAGGCTCAATTCGCGGCGGCCGCCGGACGTCACAGTATCGGCTCTGACTATCTGATGCTCGACGGGCATGTGAAATGGCTGCGGCCTGAAAAGGTTACATACAACTCGACCGCGAGCACCACTGGAACCAGCACGGTGACGTTCGATGTCGATTAGCTCCATCAATCCGGCAAAGTAATGCCGGCTGCGGCCGCAATCGCACCTGGCTTAACGGCCTGGGCATAACATTAGCAACGAGGCAACTTATGGATCGACAAGCCGAATCCGGCTCACTCATTAACTTCTCGCTCAAGGAATGCGTAATAGTCTGCGTTATCACCGGCTTCGTCGCCGCGATGCTGTTTCCCGTGTTCGTTAGGGCTCGTGAGACGTCGTCGCAGGTTACGTGTGCATCGAATCTTGCTCAACTTGGCCGCGCTTTCAGCCAGTATGCTCAGGACAATGACCAGAAATATCCCGTCGGCCCGCTCGGCGCGTTCGGTTCACGCTGGGGCAATGGATGGGCGGGAGCGATTTCGCCGGACGTCAAAAACGTCGCCGCCTTTAAGTGTCCTGACGATGCGACTGTTCCGGCGGCGAACGAGAACGATGTTTCGTTTGTGCTCAATGCGCGGATTACGAGCGATAGCCCTGTCGAAGGGGCGGTCGCAGGATCGTTGGCCAAGGTGACGATGCCCGCGCGAACGATCTGCTTGCTGGAAGCTCAGGGGCAAAGCGCCGTCCTCACGAACGCGGGCGAGACGGGCTCGAAGTGGCTGTCAAGCACTTTCGATCAGAGCAATATGCTCTGGAAGACCGGCTCCGGAAACGAAGTGAATGCAAGCGGCGACGATCAACTGACGGCGGGCCACGCGCCGGTCGTGCTCGCCAGCGGGGAACCTGCCTATTGGAAAACTCTCCCGTCAGCTTGCCAATCTTGGTGGGGTAGTCCATCCGGCCGTCACGATGAAGCCGCGAACTATCTCATGTGCGATGGGCACGTCCAATGCGTGTTGCCGAAAGCGGTTACAACAATGTCCGCCGCGGACACAAACGGCCCTTATGTGGTCACATTTAGCGTGCAGTAAGAACGGGAAGGAGTTCGGTGCGCTTCAGAGCCGCGGGGCTATCATTTGCATCACCAAGCCGTTCCTGCTCTTCGCCTGTCAAAGGAAAATCGCTTGCCGGACCTATTCTTACGGATGTCACAAGATGTCCAATAATGACCTTCCAATGCTCCCTTCGCTAACCGCTTCTGCGGCGCAAGCATCCACTTCCGTCACGCCTCCGGCAGCAAAGCCGCCAACGCGTGCGTCGTCACGCGGGCACGGGCCGCGCTGGATGCCCTCGCGGCGAACGGCTCTTCTCCGTGCATGCCGTGGATACGCGGCGCGTTGTCTTGCCGCGCTCGGGCTCTCTCTGCTAACCGTAACATCCTCCGCGGCCACCGTTCTGCTTCGCGTTGGGCCGAGCCGCGCCTATCATACGATCCAGTCGGCCGTCGACGCTGTCCCGGCGATCCTGAATGAGCCTTACGAGATAGCGATCGATCCGGGAACGTACCGTGAGGGCGTCACGGTCACCGGCAAGAGGACGACGCTGGTCGACAACGTGACGCTCAAGGGAGACCTGGATCACCCGCCTGTCGTCGACGCCGGCGGTTTGCCATTTGCGGTTACCCTTGTCCAGCAGAACAATGTCGTCATCGAGGGGCTTTCGTTCACCGGGGCGATCAGTTGGGGCGATGTGTTCCTGGATCGCTCGGACAACGATGCGATTCGCCGGTGCATCGTGCGCGACAATGCGAAGTATGACGGAATCTGCCTTTCGAGCAGCAAGACGAACGATATCGAGCATAACATCTTTTGCGGCAACAAGAGGTCAGGGATCTATCTCGTTAACAGCAGCGAAGCAAATACAATTCGCTTCAATATCTTCGAGGCCAATGGAAGCGGCGTGACGATGGATCTGAGCTACGGCCCTTTCGCCATTGCCGAAAACTGGAACTGCTTTTGCCGCAACGCCGGTGGCGCGAGCTTAGGATTTGCCAAGGGTGCGGCTGATCTTGAGAGCGATCCCGGGTTCATCAACGAGGCGGGGCTGCGCCTTTCAGCGGCTTCTCCCGTCGGGACATGGGGACCATCCGGCGCCGCAACGGACGATCATCCGGCTGCCGCCGTGAGCGCCGTAGCGTACAAACAGCCCGATGTGCAAGTCCACGCGTTCACTCAGCAAGCCGAACCTTACTCGTGCGATCAGCCGGTGCGCCTGGCAGTGGATTGCACTGGTCCGGACTCAGGTCGCGCCATCGCGGAGTTGCGGGTTTATCGTGAGGACGGGACGCTGGCAGTTGCAGCTAAGCCGCAAGCAATTGAGTTCCGGGACGGTCTAAGTTCCAAGGCTACGCTTGATTGGCAGCCGCCGCGCCAACAGGCCAGCGAAGTCTATGGCGTCGTAGGCGTTGTGCACGTCGGGAATAAAAGCTATTCGAGCGTCAGGATTTTCTTGCCCGTTTCCGGGCTGGCACGAACTGCTTCTTCGCGCGCCGGTGCTCCGCCTCCAAAGGACCTGCTCTACGGTTGTGAGATCCAGCCGCTGAAACTCACGCAACGGGGCCAAACTCCCGCGCGGATTGACCCAGTCATTTTCGATCAACTGAAGGCGAATGGCGGTACGACCGCGCACCTCATTTTTTGGTGGGCTTACATTGAGCCTGCTCCATATCAGTACGATTTTAGCAGCATCGATTGGGCGCTTGAGCAATGCAAAAGAGTGGGGCTCAAGGCGAGCATCTCCGTTTGGATGGCAGACAATGCGGTTCCCGCATACGTCTCCGGCGAAGAGATGCTCGACCAGTACGGCCATCCATTCATGGGGGGGCGCGGCATCGACAAGTGGTCGGATCTCATGCCCAGCCTATGGGGACCGATGACGCGGACCTACTACGGGAAGCTTATCGATACAATTTGCCGCAAGTATCTTGACGACCCTGTCGTGATAGCCTGGGCCTTTATGTACCAGCATAACGAGGTCGTGCTCCATGATCGCTGTGGGGATCCTCCCATCCTGTACGACTACTCGGCGTTCTCGCAGGCAGCCTATCGTGACTATTTGAAAACTGTATGCGGCTGGAACCTGAAGCAGGTCAATAGCCGCTACGGCGCATCCTACGCGTCGTGGGAGGACGTAACGGAGCCAGTTCCGGTGTCCGGGCTGGATGCCTCCCTGCGCTGGAGCGATTTTCAAGATTTTCGCCGGTATTCGGTCCGCCAGTCGTTCGATTTTGTCTTTAGGACCGTACGTTCCGTTGATCCGTCGGGGAAAAAGATTCTGTGGGCTTTCAATCCCGAAGGGGCTGAGAATGTCTTCGACAAATACAACGCGATCCCGGATCACACGAGCTCGGAAGCGCCGCGGGAACTCGATTATTTTCTCGCGAGCCGCCTGTTGCGGAACCGGCCCATCATGGCGGAGCCCACGACGATCCCCCCTGGTCCCTACGAAATCGGCGCTGGATATTTCGATGCCCTTGCAGCCCCCGTGCAAGGCTACTGGTGGGTCGGGACGGTTGTCGGGTTGTTCCCGGAAACCACGCCAGCGGCGCAATCGTTCCGGCGCGATCGCGCCGCGTGGGAAGAGCTGTCTCATAGCGTCCCGCCCGTCGCGAACCTTGCGATCTTGCGCAGCGACGATACGGCGCTAGCCGCCGGTAAGGTATTCTTCAACTATCCGCGCTTCTGGGCGGAGACTGGTTACGACCACCTCGTCAAACGATTGTTGTTCGGCCATTACGATTACCAACCCGTCTACAGCGCCTTTTTCGAGATGGGCGGGCAGCGGTTTCCGAAGCAATACAAACTGATTATTGATACGAACAGTATCGTCATGCGCGATTCGCTGATGACGGCTCTCATTTTGCAAGTTCGCAACGGCGCGACCCTGGTCATTCAGCCGTCGAGTGGCCGGATCTGCCGCGAGGATCCTGAGAACCCATCGAAATCCCTCTTGGCCCGCATCGGTTGGCCGCTTTCCCGCGCGGCTGCGTTGGCCAAATGGGGCGTCGCAACCCGCGTTCAGCACCTAGGCAAAGGCCGTGTCGTGATGCTCGCAGGCGATGAAGACTGGGGCGACGCTTCGGCCGCGGCTTTTCTTGCCGCGTTGGCCGGCGCCGCGGGGATCCAGCCATCGGTTCAGACGACGTCCGAGTTCAGGGCGCGCGTAATGCACAAAGGTATGTCTGAATACGTCTTGCTGTTCAACGAGAATGCGAGCAAGTTCGTGCAATCGACGGTGCGCGTTTCGTTGCCCGCAAGGCAATATGCTTTGGCGAACGTTACCGACGGCGAATCGAGTTTGCCGATGACGAATGCGAGGGCATGGGCCGCCGGATACCCCGTGACGCTCGCGCCCTTTGAGTTTCGTGTCTACCGATTGACGCCGGCGCATTAGAGGCTAAAGGCAAGAGGTTAGAATCCGTTCCGCGAGCGGCCCCAGGCCGGGTAGGCAACGGGTGCGCCGCTGGAATGACTGACCGCTTTGCGGCGCGATTTATCACTCCTGAGTAGAATTATGATGCCCAATAACCTTTACGCATTTTGCAGCGCAGCCGCTATGGCATGCGTGCTTCTCATTCCGATTGAGGCAGTAGCTTCGGCTGGCGCATTGACGGCGCGTGTTCAGAACATTGGAGGCGTGCCGCGCCTTATGGTTAACGGAAAAGCGGTTCGACCCCGTATCTTCTGGGGGAGCCCTGGGTCATCGCCCATTCCGATTGCGGCAGGAGAGCAGACGCTCTCGTATACTTTCTCGCCGATTATGGATGAACCCGATTGCGCGATGCTGCACCTCCGGTTTCAGCATATTCAAAGCAATGTTCTCATTCATGGCGTCGGCTTGGTTGACTTGACCACCGGCAAGACGATTATCGATCCCGCGTCTTTCGACACCCAGGCCGTGTTCGACCGCGAATGGGCATATTGGCCGCCGAACGCGCCAGGGCTTACCGGATCCGTTAAAATTGTTCCCGCGGACGCATCGGGGCATGGCGGCGGAGTTCTGCTTGCACAGCGTCAGCCGGCGCCCGGAACGGATTGGTCGGATACGCATATTTTCCATAAACCAAATCTGGCGCTAACCGCCGCCCATCGATACCGCTTAGACGTCTCATTAACGTCGGATACCCCGACACTTGGAACGTTTAGCTTTTACCGGCGCCGCGCGGACGGGCCTTTCGAGGCGTTGGGGGGCGTCCGAGACGCGTTTGGCAGCCAGATTGCCCTCGCCGCAAAATCAGGCGTTAACATCGTTTCCTGCTACGCGGCTCTTCCGTGGGCAAAGCCTGGTCAGGCACAGGATATGAGCGGGATCGACGCGCTCATAAGGCTCATTCTGAATCGAAACCCGCAAGCGCTGATCCTCCCTCGCATCAGTGTTTGTGCTCCAACATGGTGGCTCGATGCTCACCCGGACGCTGAGATGTGCTGGTCGGGAAAGGCTGGACACGAGCGAACGGAAACGGTGGCGTCGCGCGCCTTTCGCGACGAAGCATCCGTGCAAATTGCGTCGCTCGTAAAGCACATGGAGGCGACATACGGGGATCATATACTCGGTTACCACTTGTCCGGACAGAATACGGGCGAATGGTTTTATATGGATTCGTGGGGACGGGACGTGAATGGTTACGCTCCGGCGGATACGCTGGCCTTTCGCCAATGGCTGACGGCCACATATGGCGGCGACAGCGCTTTGAGAAGGGCGTGGGGACGGGATGATATCTCTCTGACCACCGCGCCGGTCCCGACGCCTGGCGAGCGGCAATCGGGAGCGACCGATCTGCGAGACCCTGGATCGCAGCAAAACGTGATCGACTTTACGCGGTTTCAGCAGGACAGCATGGCGGACTGTATCCTCGACTTCGCGCATGTTGTCCGCCGCGCAACCCAGGGGCGGAAGGTTGTCGTATTCTTTTACGGATACGTGCATGAGTTCGGCCCGATGCTCAACGGCTCCGGCAACTCCGGACACTACGCTTTGCGGCGTCTCCTGGACAGCCCCGATATAGACGCGATGGCCAGCCCTTGGTCGTATGTGGATCGCGGTCTTAACGGCACGGGACCGCTGATGGCGCCGGCGGAAAGCTGCGCACTTGCCGGAAAGCTCTATTTTGCCGAGGACGACACGGCGACCGCCCTGAGTTCTGGCGACTTTCCGGGCTGGAGGGAGCGCGCCCGAACGGCAAGCGAGACCAATAAAGTGCTGATGCGCAATAGCGCGCAAATGACGCTTCGAAATATCGGTACCTGGTGGATGGATCTGGGAATGACGGGGTGGTTCGACGATCCGGCCTATTGGTCCGCGCTCGACAAGTTCTCCTCAGTTGAGCAAAGTCAGCTCGAAAACGTACGTCCCTTCCGTCCTGAAATTGCGTCGGTGGTTGATGAAAACTCGGCGCAGCTTCTCGGCTGGCGCAATCGCATGGGGCAGTTGCTCAGCGATTCCCGTTTCGCGCTGGGACGCTGCGGAGCGCCGTATGGGCAGTATCTGCAGGATGATGTTGCAGCCGGACGGGTACACGCCAAGGTCTACGTGTTTCTCTCTGCCTACCGGTTCAATGCATCCTCGCGAGCGGCATTGCGTAAAGCCGTTAAGGGGGCGAGCAGCATTTGGTGTTGCGCTCCCGGATATATCGACGGAGATCACGCATCTTTGGAGGCAGTCAAAGAATTGACCGGCTTTGACGTAAAGATCGTCCAGCCTGCGAGCGCCGTCGTATCTCCGGTCGACGCCGGAATTCGATTAGGGCTGACGAGTGCGTTCGGGCCGGTGAGCGCACCTCGTCCGACGCTCGCAGTGACCGACGCGCGTCCCGGTGAAGCGCTTGCCGTTTTCCCGGATGGCTCCGTGGCCATTGCGATGCGCAAGACGGCGATCGGAACGTCGATATTCGTTGGGACATCCGCGCTCAGCCCTGAGCTTATACGGCTTGCAGCGAAGGCCGCTGGCGCACATCTATTCGCGGACCATTCGGCCGCTGTTTTCGCGAACGGTCCTTACATCGCCGTTCACGCCACTCAGGATGGCTTAGTCACGCTCGATACCGGCAAACGATCGGCGATTCTAGACGCCATGACCGGCCAGCGTCTCGGCATGGGGCCGGTGGCGAGGCTGCCAATGACCGCGGGAGACAACGTTATTATAAAGGACTAACTCGGCTACGCCTCGGCGAGCTTCGCGCGGAACCTACCTTCCCATTTCATTTGCTCTTTCCTCTCCTTCGACAGGCTCAGGACTCCGAGCGAGGCCGAGGAGCCGAAGCGGGAGGAGCTTAGGAGCGCTTGGCAATGCGGCCAACAGTCTCTCCGTTTCGGAGAGAAGGGGACCCCATTCCGATGGGGTAGAGAGGTC
>JARLGU010000039.1 GCA_031292625.1 Capsulimonadaceae bacterium
CATGTTGCCGTATCCGATAACTGCAATTCGTAGATCGCTCATGGTTGTTTGCGTTGGGCGCGCCTGCGCCTCGTTCTCCTCTTGGCGGCCGGAGCCAACGCCGAATGCGGCTCCCGACCAGACTGCATAAACGGTTATGCGTCCTTCTCTTCGAGATTTGGCCGGCAATATCCTGCCGCTTTGACAGCATTTTACGGGAAAGATTTCGTTCCGGAAATCGTCTTGACAGCACGAATGCTCGTCTGTAATAATAGAGTCAATTGCCCGGCTCGTACGGGCAGTCCATATTGGCGATGCGTGGCGACAACCTCAACGGTCGAACTTGGTGAGCCCGCATGTGTCAACTTCGAGCCCCCCAGTAATTTCCATTGAACTCACTGTCTCGCACAATGCCTTGAGACGGTTGGGGCGATTTGCGTCTCAGCCTGGTAAGGAAAGGTGGTTCTTGTAATGCACTCGCCATCACAACGGGCGATGTACACGGCGCTGTTGGTCGCCGGCGCTTACTTTATGGAGTTCCTCGACGGTTCCATTATCGCGACCGCGCTTCCGCAAATAGGTCATTCGTTTCACGAAAATGCGGTGTCCCTCAATATAGGCATGACCGCGTATTTGCTCTCGTTGTCGGTGTTCATTCCGCTCAGCGGCTGGCTTGCCGATCGATACGGTTCCCGGCTCGTCTTTTCCGTGGCGATTGCCGTATTCACGACCGCGTCGATGCTTTGCGGTTCTTGCAATACCCTGACGGAGTTCACGGCGGCGCGCGTTCTACAAGGGCTTGGCGGGGCCATGATGGTTCCCGTTGGGCGGGCGGTGGTGTACAAGGGGACCGCGAAGGAGGATTTGATCCGCGCGACTGCCTATCTTGTCTGGCCCGCGCTCGTCGCCCCGATCCTTGGACCGCCGCTGGGCGGGTTCATCACGACGTACGCGTCATGGCGCTGGATCTTCTTCTTGAACGTTCCATTGGGCATTTTCGCGATTGCGGCGACGCAGTTTCTCATCGGCGATGCACGAGACGACGAAACGCGGCCGTTCGATTGGCTCGGCTTCTTCTTGAGCGCTTCAGCGACGTGTACGTTCATGTATGCGCTAGAATTGATCTCGCGGCAAAATACGCCATGGAAAGAGGCGGGGGGCTTGATGGCATACGGTCTCATTGCCGGAGCCGCTGGGATCTGGTGGTTTACGACCGCGAAGAGCCCTTTGATCGACCTGAAGGCTTTGAAGATCAAGACGTTTTCCATCACGATCTACGGCGGTTCTCTCTTCCGAACCGCGATCAACGCCGTGCCGTTCCTGCTGCCGTTGCTGTTTCAGCTCGTATATGGCCTGAGTGCGTTCGCTTCCGGAGCGCTCGTGCTTGCATTGTTTGCCGGAAACCTGGTGATGAAGTCGGTCACAACGCCAATCTTGCGGCGGTTCGGATTTCGCACGACGCTGATTGTTAACGGCGTGATCGTTGCGTTGCTCGTTGCGTCCTGTGGACTGCTCACGCCTGGAACGGCCCGGTGGATTATCATGGTCGTACTTTTTATCAACGGAATGGTGCGTTCGATGCAGTTTACGTGTCAGGCGACGCTTGCATTCGCGGATGTGGCGCGTGAAGACGTCAGCGCGGCATCGACGTTCATGAGCATGGTGCAGCAGTTGTCCAACAGTCTGGGGATCGCGGTTGGCGCGATCGCCTTGAGGATCGGAGCGACGATCCACGGACATTCTCACGACGCGCTCACGATGGCGGACTTTACGGTGGCGTTCGTTCTCTTGGGCGTCATCGCGCTTGCCGGAGTCGGCGATTCGTTGCAGCTTCCAAAAGATGCCGGGGCGCTCGTGAGCGGCAGAGCCGGGTAGCAAGCCTTGACGCGCGACAGCCTGTCCTGCGAAGGGAGATATGGGGTTCTCCCTTACGCATCCTGTTCAAAGTAGCGGGCCAGGATGTCGACGATACGCTCGATGCCCAGGACATCCGTCCGCAGAACCATGTCGTATAGCATCGGGTCGTTCGGGTTGGCGCTAAAGATGTGACGATAGAACAGCGATACGTTGTTGTCGTGCTTGGCGATCACCTCTTTGGCGGGACGCTCATCGATCCAGCGAACTTCCATCACGCGGCGGATGCGGTAGGGCATGTCGGCGATCAAGCGGACGTGGAGTGCGTTGGGGTGGCCGCGCAGGAGAAGGCCGCCGCCGCGTCCGATGATGATCGTATTGTCCTTCGCGGCGAGTTCCTGCATGACCTGTCGCGATGAGTTGAGAAATGCGGCGAACTCGCCGCCTTGACCGTGCAGGCGGTCTAGCAAAGTTGGATCGCGCTCGTCCCAGCGCAGGGCGTGCGGAAGGCTGATCCCCGTGATCTCGGCTTCCCGGTTCATGATGCTCTGGTCGGCGATTTCCCATCCCAGCCGGGCTGCAAGCGCGGGAGCGACGGAGGTTTCGCCCGCTCCGAGTTGCCGCGATATCGTGATGATGCCCATTATTTGCCTCCTTCGCGACCGCACTTCGGGTCCTTGAAGTAGCGGATCGCGGTCACATCTTGCACCGTGGCCAATCCATCGATCCCCATATCGTCCAGCGCCGCGAGCGCGATATCGATACGATCCGGGATATCGACAGCCTCGACGAGAAGGCGCGTGCCGCTCGATGGGCGGAGCACCGTCGCGCCCGCGACGCCGATCTCCATGAAGCGAGCAACGAGCGCCGCGTAAAGGGGACCGCCGTTCATCTGGTCGAACTCGCCGACATAAACGCGCAGCATCTTTGCTTTCGTCTGGTTTTTCATAGACTTATTCTCTTGCGGTTTATCTTATTCGTCGCATTTCTTATCGCGATGGAGGCAAGCAAGTCAACTATTCTCCATTTGATTTTGCTCTGTCATTCTCCTTCATGTTCCATTCCGAAAACAAGATCCGAGGGATTTCAAAGAGGTCCGTTGTCCGTGCGTACCACCCGGATCCGTGCATCCGGCCGATCAGGTCGAGTTCCGGCGTCCGCACCCGCATTCGTTCCTTGTCCAGAAACTCGTCGGCGACGTGCAGGTAAACGATGTTGCCGATGACAACGTGGTTGTTGCCGACGTTGACGACTTCGGCGAGCGTGCACTCGATCTGCACGCGCGATTCGGCGATGCGTGGGGGCGCAACTTTCGTGGATGAAGCCGGGGTAAACTTCGCGAAATCGAGTTCGTTCGCGCCGCCGGGAAAGTCTATCGCGCAGACGTTCATCGATTCTGCAATGTCGCGATGCACAAGATTGACCACGAACTCCTTTGTCGCGGCAATATTTGCGCGCGTATGTTTGGGTGAACCGTCGAGCAAATCCGCGATGTTAATTGCGAGAATGGGAGGCTGACTTCCCATTAAGTTGAAGAAGCTGAAGGGCGCCGCGTTGACGCGACCCTGACGGTCTTGTGTCGTAACCAGGGCGATTGGGCGCGGCACGACAGCGCTCGCGAGAAGCTTGTACGCTCGGTTGGCGTCGTGTCCTAACAAGTCGATCTCCATACTCAACCCTTTCGATTGCAACGAGTATTCGGTCCATGAGCAACCCGCGCCCCGAATATTTGCGAGTCGTCGTCCATGATCGTCATGGAATGCTCATGAATATTGTGTATCCTATTTACCAAGAATGCGAACTGACTATGAACCTCCCGGGAAATTGACCACTATGACACTTCGACATCGATCCGCGACCGTATTTCTCGCTCTGCTCTCGATGCTGCTATCGTTATGCTCGCCGGATTGCGCGCGCGCCGCCGGACCGCCGCTCACAATGGCGTCGGGCATTGTTGCGGCTGTCAACGGCGCGACGCTGGCTGTCCGGCAAGGCGATAAGCCGCTCGCCACCTATAATGTCTCGCCGGCAACGAAGATATTGATCGACGGGAAGGTCTCGCAGCTCGCCGCGCTCATGCCGGGATATGTCGTCAACGTTCAGAACGCCGGAGATGCCACGACGGCCATCTATGCGAGAACGCCCGATACGGAGGCGTGGGGTGTCGTAACCGTGATTACGGATACCGCTATTTCGATCGTCGATCGGTCGGGAGATGGACACTCGTTCTCGATATCGCCTGCCACGGCGGTTACCCTCTACACAAAACCGGCCAAGGCGTCCAATATCAAATCCGGCATGCTGACGGACATTAAGTTCACGCTCGTCAACCCGAACGCGGCCGTGAGCGTTTCGGTGGTCCGTCCGGACGGAGGGGTTATTCGGGGGAAGATAACGGCGGTGAGCAGCGCTTCCATTACGCTCGAAACGTTGCCAGGGAGCACGATGACCCTAAAAATCGATCCTGCCGCTGCCGTCCTAATCGACATGAAGCCTGCCAAGCTCTCCTTGCTGACGGTTGGGGAGCAAGCTGAGGTGACGGCTGTCGATGGGGCGACCGCGACCGCGATTTCAGCGATGAGCCTACCGGGTAAAGGGGATAACGCGCGAAAAGGGCGGTAGAGACAGAGGCTGGGAAAGCCAGCCTCTGTCCGGAGATGCTTACGAGTAAGTCAGATAGGCCGTCGCCACGCAATTGGCGTTTGAGACTACGCGAATCCAGTGCGCGCTAAAGCCGGACGGGAACTCGTGGTGAACGTATCCGCCGCCATCGACCTTGTACGCGGCGTAACGATGCCAGCTGCCGTCGCCAAGGAAATCCACCTCCACCGTAAACGTCACGGATCCGGAAGATTGGTGCGCGAGGTGGATGCACTTCTTATCGAAGCCGGTCATGAGAAACGGATCCGACGGCTCGCCTGCCGTTACCTGAGTATTCCACCAAGGTCCGCCCCAGCCGGCCGGCTTGCCGAGCTTCCAAAGGTCGTCGGTGCGTCCGAACCACAGGCCCGATTGAGGCTCCGCGCAAAGCACGTTCCCGCCGAACTCCGCGCTGGCGTTGTCCGCGCCGACGACGAGCATGCCGCGCCAGGAGCAGTAGTCGCCGTGCACCCATAGGTGCGTCGAGATCGGCCGGATGCCCCATACGCGGTTGCTATAGGCCCATGGAGAGAGCTCGTACCACATGCCATGGTGGTCCATCATCAGCCTCTCGTGTTCGATCGCGCGGATACGCGGCCATTCCGTTTGCCATTTGTGTTCCCAGCAGTGCGATGCCTTCGGAAGTCGGTAGCGCTGCCATGTGTCGTTGGCGGCCGTGTAGACGTTCAAGATCGCGGATGCGCGATCCCAGCCGGACGCGAAGATTGTGTTGCCGAAGTGGCCGGCCGAGTTGACGCAGACGTACGGGTTATTGTCGACCATGCTCCACGAACGGCCGTCGAATTCCGCGAGATTCCCGAGCTTGGTCTTACCCAGGAAATCGCTCTCGCTGTAGTCGTTGTTGACGATCACCAGCTTGCCGCAGGCCGTGTTGCAGTCCTTGAAGTGGCAGCCGCCTTCCCCTGGCGTCTTGAGCTCTTTCGTCAAGTCGAAAATCAATCGGGTTTCCAGCGTGTGGACGTTGAGCTCGAACAACTCGCCTTCCATGCCAAGAACGTACACGAGATTGTCTGGATCGGTCAGGTGAGCGGCGACTCCGGTTAGGCGAACCTCGGTGAGCGCCGCGACGGTGCGGACATGATGATTTGTGTCGATGACATGCGGGCCGATGATCAGCTGGCTAGACTGAAAATGCACAAAGCGGTTAGCGTATGTGCCATCAACGCCATCTTTATGGCGTGTCATGTCCATGTTTTCGTCGATCACGCGAAGGCTTGCGCCGGTTCCCGTCCCCTTGCGGTGCGAAACATAGTTAAGAACGTACAGCTTTCCGCACCAGGGCATCAGGCATCCGACGCCAATTTCGCTGCGCGGCGGACCGAAATCGGCCACCTGTGCGAGCGCGGGAACGACTCCGCTGAACTGTTGATGTTTTGTCATCTTCTTCTCCTTTTCGGCTCGTTAGCCAAATCTTTGCCGCCCGTTGCCGCCCGTTCGATTGCATCGGCGGCTTCCTGGAGCGTGTCGACGTACAACGGCGTCCCCTCTGGAGTGATTGGACCCGAGAATGCGACCGACGCGTAGGCAGGGGAGCCCACCGCGACGCCAAGAGACACGGTTTGTGTTTTCTCGTCGGCCATCGCGTAGGCCCATCCTCGCTCACGCGTTTCGCGCAAGGAGACGAGCAGCGCGTCGACGTTCTCGAAGCCATCTACAGGGCGGCCTCTGTAAAGATCGCGGATCGCCTCGTCCGTCTGCGAAGCGAGGATGCTCAGTCCGATGCCGGAGCGCGACGCAGGGTAAAGGCCGACACGTCCCAGCGCGTCGGCCCCGCTCATTCCAGGCGTCGCGTGGTAGAGGTAGCAGACCTGATCGCGCCAGAGGACGCCCATTGCGACCGTGAGGTTGTAAACGTTCAAGCGCGCAAGAGGTTCCATGGCGCTGCGGACGAGACCGGATCCAAAAAGGCTTTGCGCGGAGAGGACATGCATCGCGGGGCCTGGCAGGTACTTGCGGTCGGCAGTCTGGCGCGCCATGCCAAGATGCGCGAGCGTCCGCAGCAGGCGATTGACCCGCGTCGCCTCAATTCCGAGCATGCGGCCCATCTCCCGGCTGCCGGTGGGGCGTTCGCTGACCGCGAGCGCCTGGAGCACGGCCAGTCCGTCGACCAAGGCCTGGTTGGGTTGCGATGGAAGCATGGTGCAATTATAGCACCAATTTGCGTAAGCGCAAGAGGTTGGCGAAATAAAATTGGCGGCCTCCAGTACAGCGCTCTATTTTCGTCGTCAGCCCCTCGTCGTATTTGTCTTGATGGGCGCGTGGTGAACGCCACGTTTCAACGCTTCAAGAGCTGACATGAATAACCTCCATAGCCGAAAAATAACTCTTGACATCGGTGCGATGTTACTGTATCATGTGTCTGTAGTTACAGTAACATGAGTAGAGCTTCCATTCGACAAGTAGCAGAGCGGGCGAACGTTTCTCCGATGACCGTGTCACGCGTCCTCCATGGGCGCAAGACCAAGGTTAACGACGAGACGTACGCGAGGGTTCTCGAAGCCATGCGCGAACTCGATTATGTGCCGGTGCGGACGACCGTGCAGAACCGGCATGTCGAGACGAAGGCTATTGGACTGGTTCCATCCCATCTCATGGTTTCGCGGTACAAGTTAGACAGCGGAACGTATGAAGGAATTTGCGAGCGAGCCAGCGACGAAGGGTACGATCTGCTGGTGATGCTGCGCAACGAGTCCGAGTGGTTTGCCAACCGGCACGAGATGCGGTTCTTGGATCGTCGCAGCGATGGCTTTATTTTCATAAGTCCGTGTCAGGGAGAGTGGGAGACCGTGTTTCCCGCGCTGATCAAACACGGGATACCGACCGTCGTATGCTATCGCAGGGATGTGCCGCCCGAGATTGCGTGGGTGGACGCGGGCAACGAGGCAATCGTCAGATCGGGCGTCGAATGCCTTCTGCGCAATGGCCATGAAAGGATCGCCTATGTCTGCGGACCGGATGGCCCCGATCAGGATAAACAGCTTCTTTCCCATGTGGTGCAGGGCCGGCTCAATTACGATGACCTGGAACGCCGCCGCTACTTCGAGCGCATGATGGGCTCTGATGCGCTGATACTGCGCGGCTGTCTGAGCGGATGGAATTTTGACAGCGGCATCCTGTCTGCGTTGCTCGACCTTAACGTGACAGGGGTGCTTTGCGTTAACGATATGATTGCGAGCAAGCTCTGGCAAACAGCCGAAGCGGCCGGATTGAACGTGCCGCGCGATCTGTCGATCATTGGAGTCGACTACTCGCCGTTGGCCGAGACGCAGGGATTGACGACGATTGAGTTTGGCTATGATGAGATCGGGCGTCAGGCAGTTGCCGCCTGGGTTAAGCTCAACGCGGGCGCGCGGCCTGAAGAGTGCTGCACGGTCGTGTCGAGCCGTCTGGTGGAGCGATCGTCCGTGGGCGCGCCGCGCGATTGAGACTTACGCGGCGCTGTTGTTCGTGGAGTTTTGTTGTCCTGCCGCGCAAGCTCATATGTCGATAAGGGTTGCGAAAGAGGTATTTTATGCGAGGTTTATCAAAGGGCTTTACACTAATTGAACTTCTCGTTGTTATAGCCATTATTGCGATTTTGGCTGCCATTTTGTTTCCAGTGTTCGCGACTGCCAGGGAAAAGGCGCGAGCCGCTTCGTGCACGTCCAACCTGAAGCAAATTGGGCTCGCAATGCATATGTATGCCGTCGACTACGATGAAACGTACCCATACTGCTATTCGAATATTGGCGCGACCATGTCTTGGGATTCGATGGTTGCGCCATACATCAAGCTGCCGAGCGCCTGGGGATCGAACAACTCCGTATTCAAGTGTCCGGACGATACCGTGCGGAGCGTTACGACCGGAGCGACGACCCGATCGTATTCGCTTGCGGCATCGGGCGTGCCGCCAGGTCCGTACACGGGCGGGACGACGTTCGGGACGCTTGGCTTCCTCGGGCCTGCGGTCGGGACCTACCTCTACCGCGGCCGCCAGCAGAATGAGATCATTCTGCCTGCCACGACCCTGATGGTCGTCGAAAACCCTGACCCGCATAACGATCTTGCGACCACGACCGATGAGTTCGTCGCGCGACCGATGTCCGGAACCGGAAATGTGGGGACATCCGTCTGTGCGACGCGCGATTATTGGAACTGTGGGCAGGATAATGCCAAGCTTCCGTACCATAATGGAGGGTGGAATTATCTTTTCTGTGACGGTCACGTAAAATGGTTGCGACCGGAGCAGACAGCGGATCCTTCCTTTACTCCAAGCTCGTGGTCGACTCCCGGCAAGTATTGGACGCTTACGAATACATTGTCGGGAACATGATTTCAGGAAGCAGATTGTCCAATGCATTTCAGGTCCATTGCTCTCGTCGCTCTTTTGGCCGCATTCATGGCTCCTGCCTGGACGCAGGCTGCGCCGGTAAGTCTCTCCGGCAACGGGATCGTCATCGATGCGGGAAGCATGGGGACGTTCACGCTGGCCTATCCTGAGCTCATCGATGTCTCGGGCGGCAAGCCGTACAAGATCTTCGAGAAAGATGCGAGCGGATCGTCGGAGACGATCAAATACGAAGGGGGCGCAAGTTTGGTTGTTTCCCTTGCGGCTTCCGGCGTGACGCTCCGCTTCGACAATCTGCCTAACGCGGTCAAGAGCTTCCAGATGGATATGCTGATCGATTTTTCGCTCAGCCAGGGTGGGCGATACAAGGCGGGAACCGATGATTTCAAGCCGTTTCCCGCGGAATTGCCGGCTAACCCAAACTTCGTTCAGACGCACGCGGCCAGCTTTACGATAGAAGGCGTTTCCGGGCAAACTTTGTCGTTTCAATTGCCGCCGTACTCATTCGAGCAACTTACCGACAATCGAGCGTGGAATTGGAAGATGTTCGCCTGGCGTTTGTTAGTCCCCATCATAGCGAATACCAGCGATTACAGCCTGGGAATTGCTCAAATGGCGTCGTCGTCTCCTGCCGTGGCGCTGATCGACAGGTACGGTCAAATTGTTGCGGCGGCATATCCGGACAAGATCGCCTCGGATGACGAATTGAAGCAGGATGCGAATACGGAGAAGGCCTACTACGCAGGCTTTGCGCCGCCGAAGTGCGATCCGTTCGGAGGTCTGCCAGGCAGCGCAAAGGCGCTCGAACTGAATGCAACGGGCTTTTTCCACGTTCAGCAAAGCAAAGGGCGGTGGATCCTGACCGATCCCGCTGGAAACGCCTACTTCATGCTCGGCATTTGCGAACTGGGTACGGGGGACGATTACACCTATACTCAGGGACGCGAGGGAATCTACGAGTGGCTGCCTCAGCCAGGAGGCGAGTACGATACGGCGTTCAATCACGAGCAGGCGGGAAACGTATTCTCGTTCTATATCGCCAATCGCATCCGCAAGTATGGCGTTCCGTACGATAAAGGCGAGTATACCGCCTCGGCGATAAGTCGCGTCAAGCGCTGGGGATTCAACGCGGGGGGGCCGTTTTGTGAAATCACGCCGGCGTACCAGTCCGCGAGCTTTCCGTATGTCGCGAGCCTGCCGCTCAGCCCGTGGCAGGGTATTGCGTACCTCCCGGGCATGACCGGCGTTTGGGATCCGTTCGACGATGCCAACAGGGCAAGGGTGGACGCGAACTTCGGGCAGTCGCTACCCGCGCGCGCATCCGACCCGCTGCTGATTGGCTATTACCTCTCCAACGAGCCCTTGTTCGAGGACCTGCCCAGAGTACTCCCGCAGTTGAGCGGGAAGTACGCATGCAAGCGCAAGCTGATTCGGTTTTTGAGCGACAAATACAAGACCGTCGATGCGTTCAATCAAGCCTGGAATATGAGCAGCGCGTCGTTTGACGCTCTCGCGGACAGCGGACTGCCCGCGACGACCGACGCGGCGCACGCCGATTTGAGCGCATTTTGCGGCCTGTTCTTCGACGAATACTATCGCCTCGTCCACGACGCCTTCCGCAAGTACGATCCCAACCACATGTTGATCGGCAACCGGCTGCAGACCGGCACAATCAACAACGAGGCGCTTGTCCGAAGCGCCGCCAAGTACATGGATATTCTCTCGTTGAACTACTATACGTGCAGCTTCGACCGGCAGTTCCTAGAGCGGATCTACGGGTGGAGCGGGCGGCCGATGATGTTTACGGAGTACTTCTTTGATTCGCCGCAAACGTCCGGGCTTCCCGGCGGCCTGCTGGATGTCAAAACCCAGACCGATCGCGGACTTGCTTACCGCGACTACGTCGAGCACGCGGCGTCGATCCCGTTCGTCGTCGGAACATCCTGGTTTACGCTCGTGGACCAGGCGTCGTCGGGACGCTGGTTCGAGAAATATACCGGCGAGAAAGCCAACACGGGCCTGCTCGCCGTTTCAGACCGTCCGTACAAGGACATGGTTGCGGAGGCCGCCAAGACGAATTCCGATATTTACAGCGTCTTGCTGGGGCGACGAAAGCCATTTGAGTTCGACGAGCCGCGTTTTAAGCAGCAACCGGCTCACCATGCATCGATTGCGATTACGCGGGCGCAGGGGGCGGTTGCAATGGACGGCTCCGCGAAGGGATTTCCTGGCGTGCCGGCGACCCCGATTCCATCAAGCCGCATCGTTCTCGGGCAGGATGCCGCTGGGCTTTCGGCAAGCTTCAAGCTGTGCTGGGACGATAACAACCTCTACGTTCTCGTGGATGTGACCGCATCCACGCCGATGCATAATGACAATCCGCCGGACATGCTCTGGAACGGGGACGCTGTAGAACTGTTCATTGGGGCTGCGAAGCCCGATCAGGACGGCCCGCTGCTGGCCTCTGACCATCAGGTTCTGCTCGGCGCCGGCAAGGCGAGCCGGTGGTTTGTCACGAATAGCCGGACGCAGGATGGCATTGTTCTCGTGGTTCAGCCTGGCGTTTCCGGGCATGGTTACGTTATCGAGGCGAAGCTTCCGTTTGCGTTGCTTGGCTTTACGCCTACGCCTGGCCAGACGATCCGATTCGATATGGCAATCGACGACAGCGCCGATAGCGCCGCGCGCGTTCGGCAAATCGTGTGGAACGGCACGGCACGGAACTCAGGAGATCGCACGAACTGGGCGGCGGCCAGGTTCGTCAAGTAGGGTCTCGCGCCGGTCGCGGATATTGTCCGGTGGGAATGGCGGCCGCCGGACTGAACCCCTCGATCTGAAATTCCCCGATCTGAACCGTGATTCTCTAGCAGAAATATTTTGACGTTGTGGTTTGATCGGGAATTGACGGTTATGTTGTCGAAATAACATTCACCAGTGAGGTGGATTTCAGATGGGACGTACCGGGGATTTGTTGCCGATTGAGATCGTATTTGA
>JARLGU010000040.1 GCA_031292625.1 Capsulimonadaceae bacterium
GGGCTGAATTATGGGGAAAAGCGATCGGCGTGAATTTAAGCGGCTTCGATTTGAAAGACGAACTCATGAGAACCGTGCTAAATTCAAAGTCCAAGATCGAATCCGCAGTCATCTACGCGACAGGATAGCCAAACATGAGAGGCCGGCCCTTTCAGGACCGGACTCGCGCCGCTGTTAACGGTCATAGATGCGATCGCCCTAACAGATGATGCTTGACGGAAAGAACCTGGAGTGCCATAATAGCATAACGCGCGATGCCGGGATATCGACAAGCGCGAGGTGAACTCATCCATTGAGATACGTTGCGCGACGCCGTCAGGGATATTGGCTGCGTCGCGCTTTTTCTATTCCGAAACCGCCCACACCATCTGATGCCCCGTCCTTCCTTGGCGTGCGGCAATAGACGACCTGATCGTAGAATAATCCTCTCTCACCCGCATATTGTCCTCGACACTGTTCTCCGCCTCGTGTAAAGTAGCTGCAACGACACGGGCGATCAGTCCCGTTTTCGCAAGGAAATTACAATGGCGCGCATAATTCTCGGTCGGGAAGAGTTTCGTCGCAAAGTGCTCGGATGCTGGATAGGCAAAAACGTCGGCGGGACGCTTGGTACGCCCTACGAATGCCAAAAGGGAGTCCTGAGCCTTTCGTTCTACGATCCGGTTCCTACGGAACCGCTGCCCAATGACGATCTCGATCTTCAGCTCGTGTGGCTGAAGATGCTGGAAGATCGCGGACACGATGTGACGGTCGACGACTTTGCGGAGTACTGGATGAAGTATCTCTCGGCGTATCCGTGGAACGAGTATGGCTTCTGTGCGCGGAACCTGGAGCGCGGACTAAAGCCGCCGGTTAGCGGTTGGTTCGAGAACTATTACGTCGACGAAATGGGTTCGCCGATCCGCAGCGAGATCTGGGCGTGTCTTTGTCCCGCCGATCCCCAAAGAGCTGCTGCGCTTGCCTGGATGGACTCCGCCATGGACCATGCCGGGGGCGAAGGGACTTGGGGCGAAATGTTCTGGGCGGCCGTCGAGAGCGCTGCGTTCGTCGAGAGCGATCCGTTGACGCTCATTGAGATCGGCCTGGCGATGATCCCGCCGTCCTCCGACATCTCGCGCGTTATTCGCGAAGCGATCTGGTGCCGTGCGAGCGGCCAAACGTGGGCAGAGGCTCGGGAAAGGGTCGTGACCATTTTCGGAAACAACCAACCGTGCAACGCCATCCAGAACCACGGCTTTACGATTATCGGCTGGCTGTATGGGGAGGACTTTGGAGACAAGCTCTGCAAGGCGGTCAATTGCAGCTACGATACGGATTGCACCGGCGCAACCCTCGGTTCGGTTCTCGGAATCATTGGCGGTGTCGAGTCGATCCCGGAGAAATGGATCGCTCCGATCGGACACGGAATCGTGCTGCATAGGTTCACCGGGAAGTTCGATTCGCCCAAAACGGTCGAGGAACTGACGGATCGTACGATTGCGCTTGCAGAATCGTATGTGGCCGGCGTCTCGCCGGATGTCGCGTTTGGCGCCGCGACCGCCCTTCCGCCGGACATGCTGGGGTTGCTCAGCCGGACATCGCTCGCGTATGCGGCGTCGGCGCGCGACGTTCGCGCCGCGACCGTCCGGACGGGCGATGCAACGATCAGCCTGCACTACAACGGCGACCCGGTGCTGCGCCCCGCGCTTTCGCGGGAAATCGACATCACCGCCGAATACCAGGGTCAGCCCAGCCCGGTCAGCGACGTTACCGTCGGAGCGCCGGCCGGATGGGTTGTCACGCAAACGGGCACTTCTCGCTTTTCCGTGACTGCGCCAAGCTTCGATAAGGCGGTAAAACTTACCGTCGCGGCCGTGGTCGCGGGCACGCAGCGCTCCGCTAAGTTCACGGTCTTGTCACCGGGCGAGGCCACGGGCTACGCCGCTGCGAAGGGCGTCCCGTCGTGCCCGAAATGCGGCGGTCGAATTGGCGCATGCATCTGCGAATAACCTGGTTTGCATAAGTCCGGCCTCCTTCGTCCGCCCTGCGCGGCGGATGAAGGAGGCCGCGAACCGTTTTAGAGCGACCGGAACCAGCCTCTTCCCAACCTTGTTATTGCCCTGAAGTCCAACTTAATGCAGGGAGGCGAAAGGGCACTCTATATGAGAGTTCTGGTAATCGGAGCGTCTGGGTTCGTGGGGAGCTATGCGGTTCAGGCGCTGGTGGAGGCGGGCCACCAGGTCATCGGCGCGTCGCGAACCCTTCCCGAGCAGAGTCGTTGGATCGCCGAAGCGCGCTATGTGGCGGGCGTTGATGTTGGCGATATCGCCACCCTCGCGCCGGGACTGTTTGACAACATCGATGTTGTCGTCCATCTGGCCGGCATTATTCGCGAGCGGGGCGAGTCGCAGACGTTTCAACGCATTCACGTGGACGGCACGAAAAATATTGTTGCGCGCGCGAAGGCAGCCGAGTCGGTCGACAAGCTGATCTATATAAGTGCAATCGGCTCCGACGCCGACGCGCCATCCAAGTACTCGCGAACCAAGTCGCTCGCGGAAGACCTTGTCATCGACAGCGGCCTGCCATTCGTCATCCTGCGCCCTTCGATCATTCTTGGCGCGGGCGGCGAGTTCTCGGCGCAAATGAGGGATCTCGTGCTCCACGGAGGCCTTCCTGTCGATCTCCCGTTTCCTGTCATACCTGTGCCGGGGGACGGGCGTACGCAATTTCAGCCCGTGCATGCTGGAGACTTGATGCGCTGCCTGGTCGCTGCGGTAGGTCTCAACGTTGCTGACAATGCCACGGTTGAAATCGGAGGGAGCACGAGGGTGACGTTCAACGAGATTCTGGATGCGTATGCTTCCCGTCTCGGCGTACGAAAGCCCAAACTACATGCGCCCCTGCCGCTTTTGATGGCTGTCGCGCCCTTTCTGGAGCTCTTGCCAAATCCGCCGGTGACGCGCGATCAGCTTCGTAACCTGAGCAAGGACAACGTTTGCGACATCGCGGACATGCGTCGCAGGTTCAAAGTCGAGCCTCTCTCGTTTGAGCAAGCGATGGACCTAACCGTCCCGCGTGCAGGGGCTGCGAGCGGCGGAAAAGCCTGTCGCACGTAGACCGCGACTAATCGAAGCTGTTCTCGACGGTCGGGAATGCGGCGCTTTCGACCTCTTCGCGGTATGCGGTGACGGCGCCCTTGATGATGGACGCCACATCCGCATAGCGCTTGACATGACGAAATGCGTGTCCGCCGAGTTGCAGTCCGATGAGGTCTGCCGTGACGAGCACCTGGCCGTCGCACGATGGACCGGAGCCGATGCCGATCGTCGGGATGCTCACGGATTGCGTCACTTCGTCCGCGAGCAGGCGCGGAACGAGTTCGAGCACGATCGCGAACGCTCCCGCCTCCTCAATGGCCTTCGCATCCTTGACAATCTGGCGGGCTGCCTCGTCGGAGCGGCCTTGCACGGAGAGGCCGGTCAGCTTGGCGTGTTGCGGCTGGAGCCCGATGTGGCCGACGACCGGGATGCCGATTTCGACCAACCGCCGGACGATCGGCGCGATGGCCTCTCCGCCTTCGAGTTTAAGCGCGTCCGCTTCGCCTTCCTGAATCAAGCGTCCAGCGTTGCGCAGAGCCGTCGTTTCGTCGATCTGGTAGGTGAGGAACGGCATGTCGGAGAGCAAGAGGGCTCGCTGCGTGCCTCGGCGAACCGCTTTGACATGGTGCAGCATCTCTTCGAGGGTCACCGAGATGGTGCTCTTGTAGCCTAGTTCTACCTGGCCGACGGAATCGCCGACGAGGATGATGTCGATCCCGGCATCGTCAATAATCCTGGCCGTTGGATAATCGTAGGCGGTCAGGACGGTAATCTTGCGTCCCTGCGGCTTCTTTTGCAGCAGACTTGCAACCGTC
Source organism: Capsulimonadaceae bacterium (assembly GCA_031292625.1). Lineage (GTDB taxonomy): Bacteria > Armatimonadota > Armatimonadia > Armatimonadales > Capsulimonadaceae > JARLGU01. Next base: position 3,896 of record JARLGU010000040.1, read on the forward strand.
ACTCGTTTCAATTTTGTCTCGCTCATACCCCCATTATGGCGGCGAGCGTCGCCAAACGCAAGCAGGCTCAAGGAGCGCTCGGTCGCGACCGATGTGAGATCTGGCGTCCGGCAGGCAGCCTCAATTGTCGTCGCCGATACTTGGCAGTTCCGTGAAAATGGCGACGAGATTGGGATCCCACTGCGAACCCGCGCCGGACATCAGGACGGCCATGGCTTCCGAGTGGGAGAGGCCGTGCCGGTACGGACGCACCGAAATCATCGCATCGTAAGCGTCCGCGATTGACAGGATGCGAGCGCCTAGCGGAGTTTCATCGCGAGCGAGGCCGTCGGGGTAGCCGTGCCCATCCCATCGCTCGTGGTGGTGGCGAACGAACGAGAGCACCAGCGGATCGTCGGGGAAGAGCGGCTTGAGAATACTCTCGCCGAGGACGGGATGGCGGCGAATTTCGTCGAACTCGAGAGGCTCAAGCAAATCGCGCTTGTTGAGGACAGCTTCTCTGATGCCGATTTTGCCGATGTCATGCAGCATTGCGGCGATGCGGAGCTTGTTGGCGAACTCGGCGTTGTAGTCCGGCAGTTGCTCGGCCAGCTTGAGCGCGACGCGAGCGACTCGCGCGGAGTGGTCTCTTGTATTTTCGTCTTTGGCTTCGAGAGCGGCAGTCAACGATTCCATCGATTGCAGCAGCAGCGACCGGATCCGTCCGGCCTGGTCGCCGACCTTTCGCTGCAGGTCTGCCTGGTAGTTCTTGAGCTCAATTGCGGTTGCGCGCCGTTCGAGAGCTTTTTCGACGCGCACGGAGACATCGTGCAGATCGAAGGGCTTCAGGATATAATCGTAAGCGCCTGCCTTCAGGCATTCGACGGCAAGTTCCGTGTCGGCGGCCGCCGTTACGAGAATGACGGCGAGATCGGGGTGTAGGCTTTGAGCGCGCAGCTGGAGTTCGTCTCCCCGAAGGCGCGGCATTTGCAGGTCCACCAGCATCAGGTCGTATTCCTCGGTATCGAGGCGGTCGAGAGCGGTGAGCCCATCGGTTTCCGGCTCAGCCTGGTAGCCGGCAAATCGGAGCGAGCGGACGAGTAGGTTGGCAACATCGATTTCGTCGTCTACGGCGAGGATCCGGGCGCGTCCATTGACGCGACCGTCTCCTACCGGCGCGGGATCATAATAGTGGATCGACTCTTGCCGGAACATAGTATTGCAGGTTCCTTACGAGTTGCGAATGAAATACTGGCGAAATTGCCGGTATTCTCGCCGCGTGACGTCTTATCTTACCAGCACTTTCTTACTACCGCAAGGTTCGATTTGTGCGAGTTGTCTATCTTAAACGGAATAACGTGCTTGATTGTCTCTGCTAGCAAGCAACGATTATCAGACGCTGCTTGTTATTGCGTGGTATCCTAACGTAAGGTTTAGCCTTATGAATCCTCCAGAGCGCGTATCAAAATCCGTCAATTTGTCGAGGCCGTCGTACTCCATCTGGGCGGGCGCCTGCGCGATTGTCGTCGCTACAGTAATCGTTTACCTGCCTGCCCTTCATGGCGGCTTTTTGCTGGACGACGACCTGCTCCTGACCGCAAATCCGCTCATCAAGAATCCCAACGGTTGGTGGATGTTCTGGTGTACCCACAATACGCCCGACTACCTACCACTCATGTCGGATTCTTTTTGGGCTGAGTGGCGCTTGTGGGGGATGAACCCGGCGGGGTATCACGTGACGAACATTTTACTGCACGCCGTGAGCGCCGTCATTTTCTGGCTCCTGCTCAGAAGGATGGGCGTTCCCGGCGCATGGATTGCCGCGGCGATCTTTGCCGTGCATCCGGTGAATGTCCGCTCGGTCGCATGGATCGCGGAGCGTAAGAATACCCTTTCGATGCTTTTCTTCCTCGGAACCCTTCTCGCGTTTGTCGCATCCGAAGACACGCGCTCCAAGCGCGTGTATTGGCTCGCCGTCGCGCTCTTCGCGTGCGCGCTTCTCAGCAAGTCCAGCACGGTCGTCCTGCCGATGGTCTTGCTAATCATTACCTGGTACCGGCGCAGGCGGATCACGGCGGATGACTTGCGGGCGTCGATGCCGTTCTTTGCGATGTCCGCGATAGCGGCTGTCGCAGCCATTTGGTACCAGTATCATGTTGAGATCAAGCCGTGGAACATCTCCGCCGAACCGCCGCTCTGGCGTCTCGCCAGCGCCGGGTATTCGGTATGGTTCTATCTCGGCAAGCTGATTTTGCCAATCAACCTGGCGATGATCTACCCGCGAATCCAGATCGATACCGGCGCTCCGCTGAACTATCTGCCGCTGTTTCTCGTGATCGCCGCCCTTGCATTGTTCGCTTGGAAAAGGCGGACGTGGGGAGCCATTCCGCTTGTTGTCTCCGGCTGTTTCGTCGCGACCCTGCTGCCGGTGCTCGGCTTCGTCAATATGGCGTTCTTCAAGTCGTCCATGGTCAGCGACCACCTGCAGTACATTCCGATGCTCGCGATCGCGGCGGCGGCCGGGGCTGGCATCGCGTGGGTTATGCGACGCATAGGTTCGATTTCAGGCGAAGTAAATTTCGGCGCGAACAGTATCGAATGGCATAACAAGCCGCCTCTTGGCACGGTATTGCCGGCAATCGTCCTGCTGACCCTCGCGATGCTCTCATGGACCCAGGCCGGCCTCTATCGCGATCGTGTTACCCTCGCGAAGGATACGCTGCGCACGAATGCGGGATCCTTTTGGGCGCATGGAGAAATGGCGGGAGCGCTTGCAAGCGCGGGCGATTTGGCGGGGGCGGAACGCGAATTGCGCGTCGTGATCGCGCTTGATCCGCGTTCGATCGCCGGATACAATAACCTTGCCAATATCCTGATCCGGGAGCAGCGCTATGCGGAAGCGTCGGAATTGTTGGTTGCCGCCGAGCAGGCAAACCCGGAAAGCGTAATGGTGCATATGAACCTGGGATTGCTTTACGCGAAACTCGGTTATCTCGATCAGTCGCGGCAGGAGTTCGCGCGCGCTGCCCGAATCGACCCTTCCAACGCCATGGCGCGGGATGCGCTTGCGCAAGTTGGCGGCGCGAGGCGTTAGTGCCGGCGGACCCGTAGTCGGGACGGATGCGCCAAATCCGGCAGGATGGGAATTCGCGGAGCCGCGGATTTTCCCGCGGACGACAGCGCTCAACACGCGCCGTCTCAATGAGCCGAGTTCGTCACTGTTGACGTTTCCGATAATATTCAAGAAAGATGGTAAGACTGCTCGCCGCAGAGGCAGCCTATTCGGCTAGAACCAACGTGACGTTGGACCCATAATCGGCTACGCCGACGGATCTGCGGCATGAGCTAATATTCGCTGTCCCTAATCGTGAACTGTTACCTGAGTCACCGTGAGTAAGCGCTCGGGAGTCGGACCGGGTACAATCCGTCTAAAGACCCATGCGTGCCTTGCGGGACGCATGGTAACCTGTGACTGAGAGGCGTATGCCTTCGACGAGGAGTGTGAAATCCTACCATGGCCGATCGTGAATTGAAAGTCCTTTCGCAAAAGGAAGTCGACTTTTACCGGCATTACGGATATCTGAAGGGCTTCCCGATCTTCAACCAGTATGAAGTGGCTGAAAACGAACTGGGCTTTCAGGATCTTTGCCGCCAACTCGAGCCCGGAGAATCGCCAAGCGTCATCAAAGGGTGGGAGCGGACAAGCGCGTTTATCTACGCCATTGCCACGAATCACAAGGTCCTGGATATCGTCCAAGATCTGGTCGGCCCTGACCTTCTGCTTTGGTCGACACACTTCCTATGCAAGTTTTCCGGAGAGGGCAGCCAGACGCCATGGCACCAAGATGCGCGCTACTGGCCGCTGGCTCCGCATGAGACCGTGACCGTCTGGCTCGCGTTCGATGATTGCGACGCGGAGAACAGCGGTTTGGTCGTGATTCCGGCGAGCCACACGATTGGCATTCAGGGCTCGGACAACGCCAGTTCGCCAGTCAGCCGCGCGCGAGAGAACGAGTTTCAGGAAGAGGACGCGGTTGTGCTCGATCTCAAGCTCGGCCACATTGCGATCTACGACGACAATTTGATCCACGCGACGCTGCCGAACCGCTCGCAGCGGCGTCGCGCGGGCTTAATCATGCGCTACTGCACCCCGCGCGTCAAATGCGACCTGACTCAGTGGCCCGGCTTCTGCAGCACGGTCGTCCGCGGCTCGGACCCATTTAAGCATAATCCGTCCTGGGATCCGTCCGACATCTACATGGCGGCGAGTTAATTTGCCCAGCAGTCGAAAACAAAACGTCCCGCGAAGCCAGTGACCGGCATCGCGGGACGTTTGCTTTTTGAGCGTGGCAGCGCGTACGGGAGTAGTCGCCACAAAGGGCGACTTTAACCCGATGGCATCTGGGGGGTCGATCCTCGTGCCGGGTGGCGGGGGGGGCGCGGAGGGAGAAGGAAGGATCGACTGCGGCGAAGCCCCTTGCTTTGGCAATCAGGCTTCACCGAATCGTTGTGAGCTCGCTTCTGACGATAGGGACGCCCTGGTTGAATGTCTCCTGAAATCTCGAGGTCAGCAAGGCGACCCTCTCCGGGTGGCCTTGTTGCTTTTTATGCCTTCTTGCGGTAGCATCTAATTCAATGCGCCTGGAAGGAGATACAATCCTACGCCGATGCTCAAGCTAAAACGCGACATTCGCTCGCTCACGGATTTCAAGCGGAATACGGCCGACTACATGCAGCAGCTCAAAGAGACCAAGAGGCCCGTCGTACTGACAGTCAACGGCAAGGCTGAAATTGTCGTTCAGGACGCCGATAGCTACCAGGATTTGTTGGACAAGGCCGAGCAGATGGAGACGATTGAAGGAATTCGCAGAGGGCTTGAGGACATGCGAACAGGGCAAATGCGTCCGGCTGCGGAAGTGTTCGCCGATATGCGCCGGAAATTGAACCTTGGCTAAGCGCTACCAAACCCAGATCACGGCAACCGCGGAAGCCGAGATGTATGCCGCCTATCAATGGATAGCCAATGAAGCCCCGGACAGCGCGCAGCAATGGCTAATGGGGCTTCGTGACGCCATCTCCTCTCTTGAAAGCTTTCCCGAGCGCTGCCCCATCGCGCAAGAGAACGATTTGTTTGATGAGGAGATCCGGGCACACTTATATCGCACGAGCAGCGTCTACCGCATCCTTTTTACCATCCAGCAAGACAAGGTCGTAGTTCTTTGGGTCCGACATGACGCTAGAGATGCGTTGAAGCCATACGCTGGGCAGTAGCAAGACACGTGCTATGCTGCGCTGGATGTGACGCGTTCGAGTTGCTTTCTGGTGCTCGGCCTCGCCTCTTCAGGTGTGCCATTTGCGGCCGGGCCAGGAGACAGGGTTCGGCATTCCAATCCCAAATCTCATCCAATGCGAGCTTGGCTTGCGGGGAGTACTGGACCTTCAGCTTGGGCGTTTTGCCAGCCATGCAGTGCATTTCTGTGCGAAATGTTCACGGATCTGGTCGCTTGTATAGACCGGACGGCCGGATTCCACTACTGCGGCAATGCCCCGAAGATCGGCGACGATTTCAGGTGCAAATAGATGATCGTAGTTTTCCGCGTCGGCGGATTGTTTAAGCAGGTTTTCGGTTAAATGGTTTCGTGGCGGACTATCGCACCTGCCCTTACCGTGATCAGCGCTGGCCTGTCACATTGATAGGCTTAAACCGATTCGTTTCGACATATCGACGGACCTTCTGAACTGCGGGATATCGACAACTTGACTGGCAGCGATGTCCTTTGCCTTATCGCGTGTCAATATGAGACTGCCGCTTAATCACTTCCCATTCGTCGGGGCTCACCCGTCTTACTCGTAGCGTCGCGAGCAAGTCCGCTCGCAAACCGTCCGGCGCTTTACCCGAGTCGTATACAAGGGCAGTGAGATTTGGTATCGGAATCGCGGCCAGTTTGGCATTTGAGTAGTAGGGGTTCGTGACAAACGGCTTGTTCGATGTTGGGTCGATGAATTGTGGATCTGTCAGCTTCGCTTTGTATTCGAGCGACGCAAGATCCTTCGTACTCTTGAGCGACGGCAGATAACCGCCGCTACCTGTAATGTGCTGAAGGAGGTCTATGCCGATTACGGATAGCCTAGACTTGGACCCTCTGCCTACGTCATAAGTCTTTGCGGGCATAGAAAATATCGAATATAGGAAGTAGGCCGCTAGAATGAAACCAATAATCAACCAAGGGGGAGATTTGGTGAATTGCCCGTCAGTTTCCATCATTTTCCCCATGGCCATCCGCTATCGTTTTGCTTTGCGTTTCCGTGACTTGCGAACGGAACTTTCCAGGTGATCGCTATCATATAATCGAGCGCATTTCCGCCCATGATGCTGCTGCCAATGCCTACGACTACGAGCCACTTACTTCCAGTTTGATATGACTACGTCGTGGTGATCCCAGTCTCGGAACTTAAGAATGCGCGGAGTTACAATGAGCGGAAGCAACCGATCCGAGATGATTGGCGGGTCATAAGGCGAGAAGGCCACTACAGGGGTAACGATGAATGATACGTTATGATTCTCGAACAACAAAGTGACACTTGTACTTCCAGTTGCCGTGCCAACGAGACGGCGCTTCGGATATAGATAGTAGCACCCATATGGCGTGTATTCCGTCGTGCCATCGTCCCCTGTCGTGGTCACCAGAAGATCGCGCCCTTGTCGATAAACCGCGCACTTTGGCACGAAACCGCCCGGATTAGTCGCCGAGACCTCCCAAGCGCGCCACCAAAAACACGGCCAGACCCAGCAAACGGCGAACATAACGATCGGCCCAGCGACGCTCAAGGAGATCAGTTTCGCCCATCTGCTACGTTTGGAGAATCGCTTATTCATGTGGAGTGTATCTCCGAACCGTTACTTTCCCGTCGACGTGATCCTCTCAGACCTGGTCAACGGTTCCAAGATTGACATCATTTTTAACTGTTACTTCCTGCGTGTGATCGATCAAGGGGGTAGTCGGCCACTAACGAGGCGGTCATTCTGAAACAGGCTGGCTTGCGGTCAAACGGTTTTGAGGCGGAGGTATACACCGGCCTTCACACTCTCCTCCGGCGACAAGCATGCCCCGTCGCAACTTTATAATCTTGGCGTCGTCTCCAACAAAATAGCGACGGGCCGTTGCCAGAGAAGCACCAGGTGAACAATCTGAAACTTGCGTTACAAGTCCTTTATTTGGTTCTGGTCGGCTGATGAGCCGTTTACCGCCAATGGGAAACAACGACCTCGTGATGTCCAGCGCCCTGAAACTTAAGTTCGTTACCTACTATAGTCAGCGAGTGCAAGGGATACCGACCATCATTCGGCTCAAAATAGGGCGAGAAGGCAACTACTGGGGTAACGATGAATGACACGTTATTATTCTCGTACAGCGCAAGAAAACTTGTGCTTCCTGTAGTTCCTCCAACGAGACGGCGCTTCGGGTAGGCGAGGTAGCAACCGTACGGCGTATCATCACCAGTGGACTCTTCTAATCTCGTGGTCACCATTAGATCGCTCCCTCGCCGGTAGACCGCACAGTTTGGCGTCAATGCGCCCGGATCTGTCGCCGAGGCTGACCACGAGCGCCACCAGAGAAATGGCCAGACCCAGCAAACGGCGAATACAACGATCGGCCCAGCGACGCTCAAGGAGATCAGCTTTGCCCACCTGTTACGTTTGGAACATCGCTTATTCATGTCGAATGAATCTCCGAACCGTTACTTGTCCGCCGACATGGTCTTTCCAAACCTGTTCAACGGTTGCAAGCTTGACATCATTTTTACCAGCATAGATTAACAGGTCGCCACCCAAGCCAATCGTTGCATGCCCCATATAATGCCAAGGCGAAGGTTCAAACGCCACGATGTCGCCGGGATGAAAGGAAACTGGTGGACTGGAGTGGCTTCCCAGCACTCGCTCAAACGGTCCGATCTTCTTCTCGCTTGGATCTGCAAGCGCTTCCGCCGGTTCCGGATGCAGAGCGTGGTTCCACGGCAAGATCGGTTTAGTGACTGGATATCCCTTGCCGCCGAAGCCGATGCCCGCCCCGACACCATAGGCCGCTGCGACGAAGTAGTTGCACTTCCAGCTCCCATTGTTTGCTGTTTCCAATCCCGGGATCGAAAGCTTGGATTGCTTTCCGAATTTCTTATCTCCTAGATGATCGAGCGCCCATCTTACTGCCATTAGATTCGCAGGTTCGGGAGATCCAGGCGGAAGCTTGAGCATATCGGCTTTGATCGCCTGAACAGCCTGATTTGCGTCTTGCGCGGAAATGCCATTCTGAGCGGCGCAGTCCAGCAGGTGATGCAGCCGCCGCTTGTCCTCGTCAGAAATATCTCTCGCCGTCGGCTGAGTTGAGTCTACCTTCTTGCCGCTATCTCCCGGTTGCTGCGCACGTTGCGCTTGATCGCCCGGCTTGTCAGAGCCTTGAGCTGGGCAGCTGGCTGCCGATGAGTGGTTCTGCGTTTGTCCGGCCTGCCCCGTCGTCTGCGTCGCGGAACGTGCGTCCCTGCTGCCTCCTTGCGCTGCGCCGCCGCTGCTCTCTACGCTTGCCTGGGTATCCGTTGCGGAGCCCCGTTGTGGCTGTGCTGTCGAGGGCTGATCGAGGGAAGCCCATTCTCCCATGAGCCGTACTACGTAGCGTTCCTTGACGGTTCGGCTACACCGCACGCGAGCTTCGGCTTGTCCCGGCACTTCGTCGTCCTCCTTCGCAATTTGAAGCGCACGTACGTTCGCAATGCGGCGCGCTGCCTTACGTCAATTGTGCCCCGGAAACGAACATGCGTACCCATCCCGGGCAAGATTTTTTGCACATTTTCTCTAGCGCACTATCGACGGCGCTGCTCGTGGACGTGGATGGAGGATTCGTCGCCGCAGCGACATTCTTAAGGACGGAGGGTTACCGCCGCACAGGCACGGCGATCCGAACGGAGCGCGCCCGCCGCAATAAGCGACAGCAGACACATTGCGGAAACCGGGTATAGCCAATGGAATAGCCCCGCCTGGGTTTCGAGCCCAAGCGGGGCTTTGTCTTATCGTGGTAGCGCATACGGGATTCGAACCCGTGGTCTCTACCTTGAGAGGGTAGCGTCCTAGGCCGCTAGACGAATGCGCCGCAATCCGATCTCAAGAGCCGTATTATAGCCGGTCGCCGCGGCCGATGTCAAGACGGATCCCAGGCGCTGAAAACCCATCGCCTATCGTTCGTCGCCGGAAGGCGGCTGAATGGCGCTAGACGCGCCGTTGGACGGCGCGACGAGACCGCCGACCTTTTTGTCGCCTCCCGGATGCGCCGCGTTTTCCGTGTGTCCAGACGGAAGACCGATGAGCAGCGCGCCAATGCGGCTGACGAGATCGCGGGGAGGCTGTGCGTTGGACTGAGCAAGCGGCGTGCCCGACGTCAAGCTCAGGCCGCCCGATTGCGCGAGGCGAGTGCCGACAATTGACGCGATCAGGACGACGGCGGCCGCCGCGAACGCCAGAGCCATCGCGAACCTCGCGGATCGCGGTTGTCCCCAAAACCCTCTGCGACGTGTCTTCACAAGGACGCGCTCGTTGAACTCCGCGGCTCGCAGCTTGCGTACGGGCAGCGACGCCAGGCCATCGCGGAGAGCCTCGTCTATTTTATCGCGATCGTCGCTCATCAATCTTCCTCCGCGCACGCGGCAAGCCACAAACCACGGAACTGGGCTCGCGCGGAGTTCAGTCGGGAACGGACGGTTCCCACCGGAACTCCCAGAACGTGGCTGATCTGAACATAATCCATGCCTTCCAGTTCGCGCAACACGAGGGCCGCGCGCGCCGGAGGGGGCAACTGGTCGAGAAGCTGGCCGACCAAAATCTTTGTATCGATTGAGCCTGCTTGCGAATCGCCGGGCATTCCGGGAGGCTCAACTCGAAAGTCGCTGCTCACCTCGCGCTGCCACCTTGCTCCGCGACTGCGGTCGATGCACAGCCGGACCACGATGCGCATGAGCCACGTCGCGAATGAACCGTCCATCGAAAGGCTTTTCAAGCTGCGAAACGCCTGAATAAACGCCTCCTGCGCCACATCCTCGGCCTCGGCATCGCGCCGCAAGACATGCGTCGCCAATCGAACCGCGCGCATCCGGTAACGATCCAGCAGCCACGTGTACGCCGCTTCCTCGCCAAGACGAGCGCGCGCCACCCACTGCGCGTCGGCGTTTTCGCCTGGGCAGCGGTCAGACATCGTCACAGATTTAGCGTCTCGCGTCGTTGTGGCGATCATGCCAATTGAGACCGTTCTTCTGTTCGGAATATGTCCCTGAAACCTACCTTGTATGGTTGGTGTTGCCGGTGCGTCGCCATCGATCACTTACCGGCGGCAATTCGCGACCGATTAGTCTCCCTCGAAACCCGTCAACCTTGGTATGGCGCGTGTCTACAACTACAAGGACGCGGCGAGGCGTGGAAAAAGTTCACTATATTGGTCATCGTTATTTTGAGACGTTCACCCGAAGCGCTTCCGTTAACTTTACACCATCATGTCGTTCGTAGCCAGGCAGGCCGCCGAAGCGTGGGAGCGTTCTTTAAGGGCGAGTGTCACAAATCGAAATGTTTTTAAGACGGCTTCGTTGCCGCCGAGGCAATTTTTGATTAAGGGCCGCCGCGGCGGATTCGTGGCTTCACGGTGTGCGCTGCAATCGGTCGTCGGCGGCAAAACGCGGTGCGCGTGTCGACGATTCTTCGTACGGCGCCGCCGTGAACGAGGCGCGTGCAAAAAATGACCCGGCTGCACAAGCAGTCCTGAATCTTGTCCGCGACATGCCCGGTAAGTACACGCACGCCTAAATCTTCCGGCTCGCGAAAGTTTGTCCTCTTGAGGCGCTTCCAGCACGATTATGACACCATCAAGCGGTACAGATGCCACTCGCTCAGGTGCTTTGCGCCGAGCGATTTGTAGAACTCCTGCGCGGCCGTGTTCCAGTCGAGCACCGTCCACTCGACGCGGCCGCAGTCGCGTTCGGTTGCGATCTGGATGCAGCGGGTGAGCAGGAGCTTGCCGATCCCCGCGCCGCGGTGTTCGGGGAGGACGAAAAGGTCCTCGACATAGAGAGATGGCTTGCAGAGAAAGGTCGAGTACGTTTGAAAAAAGATCACGTAACCGATCGCGCCGGCGTCGATATCCTCCGCGAGATAGGCCTCATACAGCGGCGGCTGGCGCTCGAATCCGTGGGCGATGAAGCGCTTGACAGCGTCGTCATCGGGGCCTGGCAGGTTCTCGAAGTCGGCGAGGCTGCGGATTAGCCCGATAAGCGCGAGGCCATCCTCGGGCGACTGGGCGCGGCGGATCGTTGCGGTCACGCGTCGCTCCTCACTCGAAGATGCCCTTGACGAACGTGTGCGGCTCAAACGCTTCCATGTCCTCGGGCTTTTCGCCGGTGCCGATCAGCTTGATCGGGACTTTGAGCTCGTCCTTGATCGTGATGACGATCCCGCCGCGTGCGGTGCCGTCGAGCTTGGCGAGAATGATCCCGCTGATATCGACCGCCTTCTTGAACTCCTGGGCCTGCAGGATTGCGTTCTGGCCGGTCGTAGCGTCCAGCACCAACAGCGTTTCGTCGGCTGGCCCGCCGCCGCGTTCGCGCAAGATTACGCGGTTGATCTTCTTGAGCTCTTCCATCAAGTTCTGTTTCGTGTGCAAGCGGCCCGCCGTGTCGCAGATGACATAATCGGCGCCCGCTGCCCGCGCGTGCCGGATTGCGTCGAAGACCACCGATGCTGGATCGCTGCCTTCCTTGCCGCAAACGACCGTTACGCCAAGCCGGTCGCCCCATATTTGGATCTGGTCAATCGCCGCGGCGCGGAACGTATCCGCGGCGGCGAGAACGACCTTGTGTCCGGCTTCCTTGAAGCGGTATGCCATTTTTGCGATGCTGGTCGTCTTGCCGACTCCGTTGACGCCGACGACGAGATAGACGGTCGGCGCGGTTGGCGACTGCTTGAGCGGCGAGAAGTATCCTTCGTCGCCCGCGACCATCGCTTCGACAAGCGCGTTGCGCAGGATGTCCTTGACATCGTCCGCCGTCCGTGCGTCCTGGTCGCGCACCTGATCGCGCAGATCGCGCATGATGCGAATTGTCGTGTGAATATTTAGATCGGCCCCGATGAGCGCCTCTTCAAGCTCTTCGTAAAGCTGCTCGTCGATCTTGCGGCTCTTCCCCGTGAAGAGTTGGTCGATCTTCTGGAAAACGTTCTTGAAAAAACCGCCTTTAAGCATAACCGTGTTCGCTTCGCCCTGCTTTCATTCGATGCGGCATCATTGTACCTTGCGGGCTGCCCTGACGATGCGTGCGCACTTGCGATGGAGGAACCCTCTCGCGCGTAGGGCTGCCGCCTCGAGAGGGGGGACGCGTGCGGGGTGTTTGCAAGAATTTGTTGCGGAACCGGAATTGTTAGGCCCGATTGCTTGTTTAAAGGAAAGCGCATCCCTCGCGATCTTACGAGGGATAATCAGTAATGACCTGCAACGGAAAGTCGTTCTCTTGACACTGTCGTTCCGTCGCGGTTATAATAGTCCCTAATCTTGATCGCTCAGGTCGAGATAATGCATTGACGAGGCCGTCCGATGAACAAGTTCGAAGAATACAAGCTAATCCACCAGCCGCTGACCGTAATCGATGACATACTGCGTTACGCTAAGACGGGCTTCGACACCATAGAGGAGGAGCATTTCAACCTTTTCAAGTGGTATGGCATTTATCAGCAGCGGCCAAAAGACGGCTACTTCATGATGCGCATCAAGGTGCCCGGCGGACGCATTACGGCACAGCAGCTTCGCTTGCTCGCATCGCTCACGCGGCAGTATGCGCGCGGCATTTCGGATATTACGACGCGCCAGACGTTTCAGGTTCACTGGTTGCGTATCGAGGACATGCCCGACGTGTTCGCGCAGCTTGCGTCGGTCGGTCTGACCACGCTGGGAGCATGCGGCGATATTGTGCGGAACATCACGTCGTGTCCTGTCTCCGGTCTCGATGGCGGCGAGCTGTTCGATACGCGGCCGACAGTCGACCGGCTGCAGGCGTACTTTTACAACAACCCTGATTTTGCGAACATGCCTCGCAAATACAAGATCGCGGTGACGGCGTGCCCTGTTCAATGCGTCCATCCGCAGATCAATGACCTTGCGCTCGTCGGCGCGAAAAACGCGAAAGGCGAAAACGGCTTCCACTTTTACGTCGGCGGCGGTCTTTCCACTCAACCGCACATCGCGCAGAATATTGGCGTGTGGCTGCCCGAGAAGCAGGCGCTCGATGGCGCGCGGGCGGTGTCGGAGATCTATCGCGACTCGGAGCAGCTTCGGGAGCGCCGGACCCACGCGCGACTGAAGTTCCTGGTTGCGGCGAAGGGCGCGGAATGGTTTCGCGACGAGTTCGTGAGCCGGCTAGGCTATACGCCCGAGCCCGCCGGTCCGTCCACGCTGGCTGACGATACCTACCGAGACCATGTCGGCGTCAATCGCCAGAGCCAGCCGGGCCTCAATTGGATCGGTTGTTGCGTGCTGGCAGGGCGTCTGACGGATAGGCAAATGGCGGCCGCAGCCGATATCGCCGATGAGTTTGGCGACGGCGAACTCCGGACAACCAACCTGCAGAACCTGCTCTTCCCGAATATCCCGACCGACCGGCTGACCGATGCGCAAGATGCGTTGAAGGCGGCGGGCTTCGAGTGGGATGTGCCCAATATCCGGCGCGGCGCGCTTGCCTGCACGGGGATCGAGTTCTGCAACCTCGCGCTTGTCGAAACCAAGCAGCGCCTCAAGGAGATCATTACCTACCTCGAAACCGCCGTGGAAACCGATCGCGGGATCAAGCTTAACGTCAACGGTTGCCCTAACTCGTGCGCGCACCATTATGTGGGCGACATCGGGCTGCAAGGCTGCATCGCAAAGCTTCCAAACGGGGAGAAGGTCGATGCGTACGACATTCATCTTGGCGGCCAGCTCGGCTCAGACCCTCGTTTCACGCGGCCGATCCATCGCAAGGTGCCTGCCGATAGCGTAAAGTACGCGATCGAGAACATCATCAAGCGCTACCAGGAAACGCGCGACGGCGATGAGCGGTTCTCTGTCTGGGTGCACCGCTACACCAACGAGCAACTCGACAGCTTCCTGGGAGTTCCGACGATCCAGGGCGCTCCCGATGTTCCGGCATCCGCCGCGTCCGTGTAGCCGAAACCTGCCGAAGTCCGCTCCATTTCAGAGCGGACTTCGCTTTTTCCAGGTTCTCAATCTCGCACATTTAGAATACCGGTCGCAGAATATCGGGTTGCGTCCGCGTCCGCCCGAGCACGTGCGCAACCGAATCTATCGCAACATCGTGTCGCAATTGGTTCGTCCGCCATGGCCGCTAGTCGGCTTCCCCTCCGAAATATTCCCTTGACAATCCGGTTGTCTTCTGATATATTCATACTTGATAGTTTGAACATCCTGGTTTGAGTCTATGTCATCGGCAAAACACATTGAAGTCCGGCGGCTCTTGGAAGGGGCGATTCGCAATGGCGAATACGTCGCTGGGGAGCAGTTGCCCGCGGAGCAGGACCTTGCCGTTCGGTATGGCGTGTCGTATACCACGGCACGGCGTGCGGTTTCGGATCTTGTTGGAGCCGACATTCTGGAGCGCCGGGGGCGAAAAGGAACCTTCGTCCGTCAGCGCACGCAGGAGAGATTGCAGCAGACGACGCTGCACGTGATCTGCGGCACCTATGCCACCAGCGCCGCGGAAGCCTTTATGCGGAGCGGCATTCGAGCGGCGCAGGCTCGCGGCTGGAATGTGAATATCCTGCGGTTGGGATCCGGTCAGCAAGACCTGGCCGTTCGTGCGCTGGCGTCCGGCGGGCCGGCATTGATTATGCTGGAAGACATTCGCCAGAGCAGCTCCTTAGGGCTTGCATTGCGCTCCTCGCGGGATCGCGTGGTCGTTCTGCAACCGGACCTGAGCGATTTCGGCATATCGACCGTGCTGACGGATCTTCGGGCGGATATTCGGATGGGGCTGGATTACATCCGCGCGGCCGGCCACACACATATCGCGATTGCTGTTCAGCTTCCCGCCGACGAGCGGGAATGCGAAACATTTTGGCAGCGGCAGACGTTTAAGCTCATCGCCAATCTCGATCCGTCGATAGAGATCGTGCGCGTCGATACTCCAACCGGCATGTCCCCGATGATGCACGCGTACGAGGAGATCGGGCCGTTTCTTCGGCGGCATCCGGACGTGACGGCGTTGTTTACGTTCGGGGACGAACTGGCGATCGGCGCAATGGGAGCATGCCGGGATCTGCGTCTCGGTATTCCGGATCGAATCTCGCTAATCAACAAAGGCAATTCGCCGCTTTTGGAACTGGTGTCGCCTGCGATTACGTGCATCAGCCACAATGTCGAGATGCAGTGCGAAGAAGCGATTGCGATACTGCATTCGCGCATGAATGGCGGCGATAGCGGAGATGCGCTTCACGTGATTCTGTCGCGGCTGATTGACCGGGGCAGCGTCGCCAGCGTACCGGCCCGTTCGGAGTACTCCGGCGCAGCGGTCTAATAGAACTTATCGGTAGAGGGCAAAGGAACGAAACGATGAAACCACGACGAGGTTTTACTTTAATAGAACTGCTCGTAGTTATAGCAATAATTGCTATTTTAGCTGCAATCTTGTTTCCGGTGTTCGCGACGGCGCGGGAAAAGGCTCGGGCGACCGCCTGTTTGTCTAACGAAAAGCAGATTGGCTTAGCGGTCGTCCAGTACAATGCCGACTATGACGAAACCGAGCCCTGCGGCTTTTCGCGCACGAACAGGCTCATCGGCTGGGCGTGTCAGCTATATCCTTACGTTAAGTCCAAGGCTGTTTTCGTCTGCCCGAGCGATACGACGCCAGGTGCGTCCAGTTCCTACGCGATCAACAACAACATTATTGGAACCACCGGTTCGGTCCCGTATCCCGGCCTCGCGCTTTCGATGTTTACCGCGCCATCAAAGACCGTGCTGCTGGCCGAGATCACGGGTTCGGCGGGGTACGATGTTTCCGATCTCAACTGTGCCGACTATGTGAGCGATTGCCACTACCAGGCCGGCAACATTGGAGGGTATTCTCCGAGTTGCGTCGGAAGCGGCGATGCCGGCAATGGGGGCTATGATCCCTATACGAGCTCCTATTTGGCCACCGATATTGCATGTGGCTCGTCGGGCGGTTGCAACGCAAATTTCACGCTCAAGTACGCGACCGGCTATATCTCGAACACATTGCCCGCCGATTATCCTGTTTTTTCTTCGCCTACCGGGCGACACAACAATGGGGCCAACTATATCATGGCGGACGGGCACGTAAAGTGGCTGATGGGCACGCTCGTCAGCGGCGGCCAGTTTAACTCGACATATACTCAAAATACGAATCCGTACGTTGACGCCTGGTCCGCCGGCACGGCCGTGACTCCTTATGCGGCAACATATAGTCCCATATAATCGTCGCTCAAAACGTTCCAGGGTGAAGGCTTTGCTCCGCCCTGGAATGTTCAGTATCCGAAGACTAACCTGAAAGATTGCGTCCCCTTAAGCAAATGAAGATCATCGCCACTCTTGCCCTCTTAGTTTTATTGTTCAGCCGCGCCCCCGCTTTCGCGCAGACTTACACGCAGGATTTCGAGCACGTTACGAAAACGTGGTTTCATTCGCCGCCGATGGGGGCGTCGCAAGACGGTTCGTCCGCCGATGTCAGCAAGGCGCGCGCTCACTCGGGCAGCCAATCGGGACACCTGTCGTACAAGTTCAGCAAGCGCGGCAACGTGTCGTTGACGACCGACGAATATCCCGTGGTGCTCCAGACGGGAAACAAGCTTCGCCTATCCGTGTGGATCTACGGCTCCGGGCAGAACGATTTCCCCAACGGCGGAGGCCTGACGCTGGTCGACGCCGGCAACGAGACGTTTCTCTACTGGCTTGGGAAGCCGTTCGGCGACGCATTGGACGGTTCCGGATGGAAACTGTTCACGGCGGATATAAATGTTGCAAAACCTGCCGGACATTGGGGCGGGAAGAATACGGGGGATGTCCAGATGCCGTTGCGGTTCCTTGGGTTTGGTCTCGATCACGCTCCTGATGTGGCGGCGCAGGGAGAGATCTTTATCGACGACCTGGCGCTGACCGCCGATGCGCCGTCCGCCGTGCAAGCCGGCGGCTCGCCGGTTGCCGCGACGCTTTCGCTCTCGGCGGAGGATGCTTCGCCGGGCTTCGCTGCGCCCGGAACGCCGGTTGGCGTGCATGTTCGCGGCAGAAACCTGCCAAACGGGGCCTCGGTGGATTGGACCGCCGTGGATTTTGACGGCGCGGAAGTCGCGAAGGGCCGCGAGACTCTGGACGCATCCGGCGGCGCGCGTTTCGTCGTGACGCCCAAAGAGCCGGGCATCGTGACGGTGCGCGCATCGTCAGGCGGCGTAAGCGGCGAGACACAGATCGCGGCGTACCCGGTCCGGTCGTCCTCGGCGGACCAGAGCAAGCTTCCGCTACTCTTTGGCGTCTGCACGCACCTGCACGGGCTCGGCGCCGCCGACGCCGAGCGAGAAGTCGCCTGGATCGCCGCGCTTGGCTTTCGCGCATGCCGCTTCGACTGTAGCTGGGGCGCGATCGAGCCGGAGCAGGGCGTCTGGAAATGGGACCTTTACGACCGCATTTTCGGGCTCATGAAGAAGTACGGCATCGAGCCGTTGCCGGTCATGTCGTATTCCACGAAATGGGCGTCGACGGGCGATCGGAACGCCAAAGACTGGACCGTGTGGGCCAATTCGCCTCCGGATACGCAGGCGTTCTCTACGTTTGTGCGAGAGTGCGCGCTTCGCTACGGCTCGTCGGTGCACTATTGGGAAATTTGGAACGAGCCCGACAACGGATTCTGGCGCGGGACGCCTGTGCAGTACGCCCAGCTCTTTGACGCGGCATATGGAGCGATCAAGGCGATCAAGCCGGATGCAGTTGTAATGAACGGCGGCATATCCGAGATCCGCAGGCCGCCGGACTTTGTGCCGAAGTGGCAGGCGGCCGCGCATGTGAAGCCCGACGTGTTTGCGTACCATGCGCACGGCGTCTTTACCGGCATGTTGCGTGCCAGCGAGTTTATCAGGACGGACCTGACTGCTGGACATTGGACGATGCCCGTATGGAACAACGAGGCCGGGTTTTCATCCTGCGGGTCGTTAACCGAGTGGGATCAAGCCCTCGCATTGTCGAAGAAGATGAGCTACGCGGCGGCCCTTGGCGACACGGCTTATTTCTGGTACGACCTGCGCAACGATGGCCGCGATCCTAATGAGAATGAACAGAACTTCGGCCTGCTGCGCAACGATTGGGCGCCAAAGGCCGCGGCCGTCGCCGCACGGACGCTGATCGACTTGCTGAGCGGCTATCGATTTATCCGCCGCGTCGAGATTAAAGATCAGAACCAGGTCTACGCTCTGCTCTTCGGCGCCCCGGATGGCAATTCGGGCGTGATCAGCCTCTGGAACGAAGGGCGGGACATGTCGCCGCTGCTCTTGAGCGTGCCGGGCAAAGCCAGCCGGACAGCGCTGATGGGCGGCGTCCAGCCGTTGCGTTCGTCGGCCGGCCTGATCGCCCTGAGCGCATCGTCCGAGCCGCAGTTCATTCGCTTCGCCGGCAATCCCGATCAACTCACGCCGATCCCGTCTCCGCTACGGTTGCCGTCTCAAATCATCGTTGCGCCAGGCGACGTGGAGCGCGTGAGGATCGTCGCGACCAATTCGACCGCGCACGCGATGAACGGGACGGTGACGTTGTCTGCTCCAGGAGGCTGGCGCGTTGCGCCGTCAACACTGGCGGTATCGCTCGCGCCGGGATCGCATAAGGAATTGACGGTCACCGTGAACGCGCCGGCGAACGTCGCGTTGCGGGACGCTCTTAACGTGCGGTTTTCGTCGCCGTCGCTGCCCTCCGACCTGCGTGCGGCAATTGAACTGAGCGGCGCGGTCGTCGTCCCGAGGGTTGCGGCCGATCCCGGTTCGCTGGGAGATCCGGCCTCGTGGCCGCAGCCAGTCGTAAGCTTGGGCCGCGCGAATCTGGTCAGCCTGTATCAGAATGCGCCGCTCGACAATTTGCTTTTTCACGGCGACGACGATCTTAGCGCGCGCGTTTCCGTTTCATCCGTACCATCGGGCGTGCGTCTATGCGTTCGCGTTCGCGACGACGTGCATTACCAAAACGAGCCTCGCGGATCCGAATGGCAGGGTGACTCGATCCAGTTTGCGATCTCTTTGCCGACGGGCGAGAACTACGACTGGACGGCGGCGCTGACGTCCAGTGGACCGGTTGCGAACATCGATGTCGCTCCGATCGGCGTCTCGCTCGGGGCAGCGTCATTGCCGCTGAAGATCCGGCGGGACGAGGTTGCTCACGAGACGCTGTACGACCTGATTATCCCGCGCACGCTGCCGGGCGGCGTCAAGATCGGCGATCGCTTCTCGATGACGCTGCTGGTCAACGACAACGACGGCGGCGGGCGCAAGGGGTGGGTGGAGTGGACGCCCGGAATTGGGCGGTCGAAGGACCCCAGCCAGTACCAGCCGATCGTCGTGCGATGAGGGCAGGGGATCCAATTCGCGAGTTTAGGCGCTTGTGTGGCGGAAGGCCGCGCCTGAACTCGCTCGCGCCGCAATGGCGGTTTCTCCGGCGCGCCGCCCTTACGCCTTCGCCGTCTTCCGATTCGCGTTGACGAGCGCGAGAACTGCGAGAAGGGCAAGGGAGATCGCAAGGATGGTCCATCCGGCGGTTCCCAGCGGGACAGGGCCGGATGCGGCGGCTTCGACGGAAGCGGCGGGAAGCGGCGGAATCATCCACGGCATCGTGTAGGCCTGAAGATATGTCAGAGCGCACATGATTGCCAGAAATCCGATGCTGTGCGGGAGAGCGGTCCGGAACAGCAAGCCTTCCTCGCCGACCATCCTGGCGGATGCGCAGGCGACGGCGATGCTTTGCGGCGAGATCATCTTCGCGGTGACGCCGCCGGCGGTATTCGCGCTCACGGTGAGCAGCGGGTTGAGGTGCAGGTGCAGTGCGGCCTGTTTCTGCATGTTGCTGAACAGAGCGTTGGCCGATGTGTCGCTGCCTGACACGAAGACGCCGATCCAACCGACGATGGGACTGACAAGCGGGAAATAGTGCCCGGTTACGACAAGCGCTCTTCCCATTGCAACGGTCATCCCCGAATCGTTGGCTAGATAGGCGAACGCGACGATCGAGGCGATCGTAATGAGCGGATTACGCAACTGAACCAGGGTCGCTCCAAAGACCTCGCCCGCTTGCTTAAGCGGAATGCGTAGGAATGCCATCGTCAGGAATACGCCGGCAAAAATCGACGTCCCCGCCGCGGAAAGCCATCCGAACTTGAACTCGTTGGACAATGGTTTGTGGTTTTCGAGGATGATCCGCGAAAGACCGCCAAACTTGAACACGTGCGTTACGCTGTCCAGGATTGAGTGAATGCCTGGCATTCCCCAATTGCCGACGCACAAAATCAGGATTAAGAATGGCGTCCACCCTCGGATCAGTTCGACAAACTCCAATGGCTTCGAAGCGGTCTCGTCGTGCTCCTTTTCGCCCGGAAAGCGCCAGATCGTCGCAGGCTTCCAGACCCGCAGGAGCAACGTGAGCGCCACCAACGAGACCAGCGACGAGAGAATATTCGGGAGCGCCGGGCCCATGTATGTCGCGACCAGCACCATCGTAATCGTGTAAGTGAGCGCGGTGACGACGATTGCGGGCCAGACCTCGCGTGCGCCCTTCCAGCCGGACATGAACACGATTAGCCATAGCGGCGTCACTAAAGACAGGATTGGGAGCTGGTGCGCGGCCATCAGGCCGATCAGGTTGGGATCGAGCCCCGATGTCTTCCCGGCCGTGATGATCGGGATGCCAATGCTGCCGTAGGCGACCGGCGTGCTATTGGCGAGCAGACAGATGCCCGCGGCGTATACCGGCTGGAAGCCCAGGCCGACCAGCATCCCCGCCGTAATTGCCACCGGCGCGCCGAAGCCCGCGCAGCCTTCCAGGAATGCGCCGAAGCAGAACGCAATAAGCAGCGCCTGCAGACGCCGGTCGCCTGTGATCGATTCGATGCTCCGGCAGAGCGTCGCGAAGCTGCCGCACTTAACGCTCAAGTTGTACAGGAATACGGCGGAGAGGACGATCCAGCCGATCGGAAACAGACCCGTCAAAGCGCCGTAGAGCGTCGCCAATCCGGCCAGACCGGCCGGCATCCGGTATGCAAAGACGGCCACCAGGAGCGCTGTCCCGAGCGTCGCCAGCGCCGCAAGATGGCCGGGCAGCTTTCTGGTGATTAGAAGAACGAACAGGACGAGGATCGGGATCGCGGCAACTCCGGCGGAGGCCGCGAGAGACCGGAAAGGGTCGATTGCTTGTTGCCATATGGATGGAATTTACTCGCTGGCGAGAAAGTGCAGGATGCTATAGAATAGCATTCCTCCTTCCGTTCGTCAAGCGGTTTGCATCCGAATGCAACCGAAATACGTCATCCTCTTGGCAAAACAGACGCGACGTGTTATCATATGGCATTGGATGTGTTCGCGCATACGGTCGTATGACTCCTGTTTTTCGTTCGTTTCGCCACGTTCTCTCAGCGGCGCACTCGACTTCGCGCCGAAAATCGGAAACCCACTATGAACAACTTCGTTCGCTTTACCCAACTTGGTCTTCTTGCCGCCTGCCTGCTCGCCGGCGGTTCGTCACATGCGGGCAATCTCGCCCCTCGCCTGATTCACACGACGTTCGCCACACCGGACTACGTAATCGCCGTGGCGGATGTCAGCGAAAAGCCGTACGCGGCGCGCGCCGATGGCGAAGGCGATGCCGCTCAGGCGATCCAGGAGGCGATCGACGATGTCGCGAAGATCGGCGGAGGGGTGGTCTTCATTCCGGCTGGCCGGTACCGGTGCGAAAGCCCGCTGCAGATTCGTGAGGGGGTGACCCTTCGCGGCGACTACCTCGAGCCGCAACCGGACGCCGGCCGATATAAAGTCGCGGGAACGATCCTGATGCCGGTTGCCAATCGCGGCGATGTGAATGGCGCGCCGTTCGTAACGCTCGAGCGCGGATCGGGCATCAGGAATCTGAGCATCTGGTATCCGAACCAGAGCGCCGATGCGGTAACCCCTTATCCCTGGACGATTATCAGCGATCCCAAGGCTTTCGGCGACTGCTACACGATTCAGGACGTGACGCTTGTCAACTCATATATGGGCGTGCGCTTCGGGCCGTCCGGGAACGAAATCGGCACGTTGCGCCACGTGTACGGAACTCCGCTTCGCATGGGAGTCAGCGCCGACAGCGTCACCGACATTCCGCGCATTGAGCACGTGCGCTTCTCGCCGCGCTATTGGGCCGATAGCGGTCTGTCTGGCGCTGGAACCGTGGCCCAGATCAAGAAGGCGCTTGGCGTCGACAGCGTCGGTATTGAGATGCTGCGCGTCGATTGGTACTATCTGTTCGATGTTGCCGTCAGCGGCTACGGTGTTGGCTACCATTTCGACAAGGGACCGCGCGGCGGAGCATGCGGCGTCATGTTCGACGCGTCGGCGGACGGAGGCGACATCGGAGTCAAGGCCGACTACATGGGGATCTGTTTCCAGTTCGCCAACTGCCGCTTCGACGGCGCGAGCGCCGCGGTGGATGCAAGCCCGCAGTTCACGACGCAGTTGCAGTTCAACAATTGCCGGCTTGGCGGGAATGCGGTCCGCGCGATTCGCCTGGACGGCAAAGGTTCGGTTCGCGCACAGAACTGCGACATCCTATCGGCTGGCGGTCCAGCGATTGAGGCGACGGCCGGAAGCCTGGGCCTCGTGGCATGCCATTTCCCAGGAAAGGGACAACAGGTCGTTCTGGGGCGCGGCGTGCGCCGCGCCATTATCGCGGGCGGGCTTGATGCTTCTCAGGTCGCAAGTAAGGGCGTCGGCGACGTTCAGATTTCTTCCGTTGCACCGTCATCATTAAAACCGCCGGATACGAAGGTGGTTCTTCCGGACGACCGGCGGCCCGCGAAGCCTTTGCTGTTCAATGTCGTCGATTTTGGCGCGAAGGCTGATGGCAACAACGGCGCGGATGCGACGGACAATACTGCCGCCTTTCAGCGCGCCCTCGACAAGGCTGGCAGGGCCGACGGCGGGACCGTGTACGTTCCTGCGGGCAGCTATCGATTTGGCGGCATCCTGCGCGTCCCGAGCGGGGTGGAACTGCGCGGCGTTTTCGATGTCCCGCACCACACGATGTCCTGGGGCTCGACGCTCATGCCGCTTGCCGGTCGCGGTCTGGAATCCGGAACTCCGTTTATCACGTTGATGCCCAACTCCGGCGCGCGCGGACTGACCTTCTGGTACCCTGAGCAGAGGTCTGACGACGTTACGGCGTATCCGTGGACGATCCGGGCCTTGGGCCCGAGCTGCTGGGTGATCGATATTACGACGGCTAACTCGTATCAGTTCGTCGATTTCGGCAGCCATCCGAGTGACGGCTCGCTGCTCCGCTTCGTCTCCGGCGCCCCGCTTCGTCGCGGGATCTGGGTGAGCAAAGGCAGCGCCGAAGTCGACGACGGAATGTTTAATCCGCACTACTGGCTGCGCCGTCCGAAATGGGCGCCTCCCGTAACGAATAGCGGCGGAGATAACGTCGCGGGCGATCAGGTGATCGATTACGAACGCGCTTACCTCGACGCGTTTGCGTTCGGGGATTGCCGCGCGACGCAGCAGGTGGACAACTTTGTCTACGCCAGCAACAACGGTCTGCTTTTCACCGCCGACGGCGGGCGCGCGAGCGCGGGCATCGTAATCAACCATGGCACCGATGGCTGCACGACTGGCCTTCGCGTCACCGCCGCCGAGCCCGCAGGCCTGCAAATCGTCAACGCGGAACTCGCCAATGTCGGAAAACTGGCCAACACCGCAGTCGAAATCGATAAGGATACGACCGGACCCGTGAATTTCTTTAACGGCGTCACCTGGGGACGCCGCGATATTCCGTCATTGATCCTCGACGGCGCCGGAAAGACGACGTTCCAGAATTGGGGCACGGAACTGCAACCCGCGCACGCGAAGGGCGGCGAGTTGACGATTCAGAACGCTGCTTGGACCGGCTCGATGACGTCGGCGATTGTGCTGGATGGGCCTCTGCGAGGGATTTCGCTGGTTGCGAACACGATCGGCGATCAAGCGTTTGCGTTCGATGGCCCAAGCGGACCGCTCGTGCGCATGAACGGCGCTGAGATTCAGCCCGTGCCGCTTGTGGATACGTTCCGCTCCGGCTTTGAACCGTCCGATCCAACTCCAACGATTACGCCGCGGAGGCCTACCGGCGTCATCGATCCACAGTGCACCGTGCAGCCGGGCGCTGGACGGTCAGGGGGATCGGCGCTCGTCCTGACCGCGTCGCCGCTAGACGCCACATCGCACGGCATCGCTTACTTTGCGGTCTACGACGTGAACATCCCGGTCAAGCCGACAACCCTGTTGCGCTACTGGATACGGCCGGGGACAGCCATGGGGACTCACGCCGGCGTCGATCTGGAGTTCACGGAGGGCAAGCCGCTTCGCGATTCCGGCGGTGTGCAGTCGAATGGCGGCGGTTCCCATCCGGCTGGCGATCGCGGGGCGCTCGGCCGGTGGACGATGATCGAAGTTCCGCTTGCCAACCAGGCCGGGCGCACGATCAAGAGCATTCTCTTTGCGTTCGATCACAGCGGCCTGACCGGACCCGTCCAGGTCGCCGTGGACGACATCGAGATTGGAGATATGCAAGGCGACTAGCGGTGTAGAGCGCAGAAGAATGTAACCCGCCTCGATATCGGAAAATATTTCGATACGGGCTACGAAAAGGTTACATTCTTTGCTGAATACTTCTCGTCCTCTTTGAACATAAGATGTTACAATAGACAGCATTGAGACCAACAGCTACCTGTTTGGCTCCCAAATTTCAAGTGTGGCTCGGTTAACAACTTATGGAACATCGAACAGCAACGCGGCAAGCAGCTATCCGGCTAGCTTTTCCAACTCTTCTCGCTGCCGTCCTACTCTGTTTCGCGGCGGCGGCGATCGCGCACTCTCAGGCTTCGGGGGCAACGTACGTGATCGAGAAGGTTATCGACATCGCGCCGGTTTGGTCCGGGCATTCGGTCGGATTCGCAATGGCGACGCGCGGCGACCAGCAGTTCGCCGCGTTTTACGACGACCAGCGCCGCATGACGGTGGCGTCGCGTCGCCTGAGCGACACGTCGTGGCAACTGGTCCGCCTGCCGGAGAAGGTGGCGTGGGACAGTCACAACTATATCGCGATGACCATCGACGATGACGGCTACATCCACGTGTCCGGCAACATGCATGTCGTCCCCCTCGTCTATTTCCGCACGCAAAAGCCGCTGGACATTACGACGTTTGAGCGGGTTGCGATGGTGGGACGCGACGAGCAGCATGCGACGTATCCGGATTTCTTCAATGGACCCAACGGCGCGCTCATGTTTGGCTACCGGGACGGCAGGAGCGGCAACGGAAACCAGATCTACAACGAGTACGATCTGAAGACCCGCACGTGGAAGCGCTTGCTGGATAAGCCTCTCACCGACGGCCAGGGCCACCGGAACGCGTATTTGACGGAGCCAGTTAAGGGGCCCGACGGCTATTTCCACGTCGTCTGGGTGTGGCGGGAATCGCCCTTGTCTGAAACGTGCCACGATCTTTCGTATGCGCGCAGCCGGGACATGATCCACTGGGAGACGAGCGACGGGACGCCGCTATCCCTGCCGATCACGCTCACGACCGGCGAGATCGTCGATCCCGTTCCACAGAAGGGCGGCATGCTGAACGGACTCGCGAAGCTGGGTTTCGACGCCGCAAACCAGCCCGTAATCAGCTACGTGAAGTACGACGCCAATGGCAATACGCAGATTTATTGCGCGCGCAAAGTGGGAGACCATTGGAAGAGCGTCCAGGTGAGCGATTTCAACTGGCGCTGGGATTTTAGCGGAGGCGGCTCGTTGCCGTCGGGCATGGGCCTGAGCGCCGTGGAGGCGCTGCCGGACGGGACCCTGGCGCTCTCGTACGGCTCGCCCGGCCATGGCGGCGGAAAGTGGAAGCTGGACGCCGCGACGTTCAAGCAGATCGGCACGATCCACGAACCGCCCGTGTATCCGGCGGACCTGCGCACGGTGCGCTCGACGTTCCCAGGGATGCAGTCGCGGATCGTTGTCAGCAGCGGCGGCTCGGGTGAAGAAGGCGTGCAGTATCTGATGCGCTGGGAGACGCTCGGCGCAAACCGCGACCAGCCGCGCACCGGCCCGCTTCCGGAGCCGTCGATGCTGCAGGTGGTCAAACTGCGTCTCGCTGTTCCGGCGAAGTGATGCGGCCTTCCTCACACGAACCGCTTTTCGTCTTCCTTCTTTGGCGGATAGACGACCTGCAGGTGCAGTTCCTTGAGCTGGATGTCGTCGACTTTCGACGGCGCGTCCATTAGCGGATCGTAGCCGTTGCCGGATTTCGGGAAGGCGATCACCTCGCGGATGTTGTCGTCGTCGGTGAGCAGCATGATCAGGCGGTCGATGCCGGGGGCCATGCCGCCGTGGGGCGGTGCGCCGTAGTCGAAGGCCTCGAGCATGTGGCCGAATTGGCGCTGGATATGCTCGTCGTCCATTCCGATCATCCGCAGGACGCGCTCCTGAATGTCGCGCTTGTGGATGCGGATCGATCCCGAGGCGCATTCGATGCCGTTGCAGACGAGGTCGTAGCACCAGGCTCGGCAAGTGGCCGGATCGCTCTCCAGGAGCGGGATGTGCTCGTCGTGGGGCAGCGAGAACGGGTTATGGGCGTAGGTCCAGCCTTTCGCATCCTCGTCCCACTCGAACACAGGGAAATCCGTAATCCACACATACGCCAGTTCCGGCGATTTGTCCAGGCCGAGGCGGGACGCGAACTCGCGGCGAAGGCGGTCGAGCACCTTGGCGACGATGGGCTTCTTATCAGCGATGAACGCCACCAGGTCGCCCGGCTGCGCTTCGACGAGCGCGAGAACGGCGTCGATCTCTTCCTTGGTCATGAACTTGGCGATGGGCGACTTGACGCCGTCTTCCTGTACGAGCAGGTACGCCATGCCCTTCGCGCCGAACTCCTTCGCGAGGCCGGTGAGGTCATCGATATCCTTGCGCGAGAGGGCTGCCGCGCCGCCCGGATAGCGGATCGCCTTGACATCGCCGCCGGATGCGATCACGGACTTGAACACGGTGAACTGCGTGTTTTCGAAAATCGCCGCGCAGTTCTTGAGTTCAAGATCGTAGCGCAGATCCGGCTTGTCCGAGCCATAGCGGTCCATCGCTTCATCATATGTCAGACGCGCGAACGGGCGGAACTTGAGCTGCTTGGCCGAACAGTTTTCGATGACATCGATCATGCAGCCTTCGACGACCGCCAGGACATCGTCCTGCGTCGCAAACGACATCTCCATGTCGAGCTGCGTGAACTCGGGCTGCCGGTCGGCGCGCTGCGCTTCGTCCCGGAAACAGCGCGCGATCTGGAAATAGCGCTCGATTCCGCCGACCATAAGAAGCTGTTTAAACTGCTGAGGGGCTTGCGGGAGCGCATAGAACAGGCCCGCTTCGAGGCGATAAGGGACCAGATAATCGCGCGCGCCTTCGGGAGTGGCCTTCGTGATGATTGGCGTCTCAACCTCGACAAAATCGTGAGCGTAGAAGTAGTCGCGGATCCGCCGAATCACGTCGCTGCGCAGCTTAAGGCGGTCGTACATGGATGGGCGGCGAATGTCGAGGTAGCGGTATTTGAGTCGCAGCAGTTCGTCAACGCACTTGTCGTCATGAACCTGGAACGGCAGCGGCTTGCTGGGGTTGAGAACTTCGATCAGTGCGCCGACGACTTCGACATCGCCGGTCGGCAGGTTCGGGTTGTCGGTGCCTTCCGGGCGGCGGCGCACCTTGCCGGTGACCGCGAGGCAGTGCTCGTTGTGTGCGTCGGATGCGGCGGCGAGCGCCTGCTCCGAGTGCGTCGCATCCGCGACGACCTGGACGATCCCCGTGCGGTCGCGCAGATCGATGAACACAATGCCGCCGTGTTCCCGAACCCTGTTGACCCAGCCGTTAAGAACGACTTCCTGACCGATATTCTCGGGCGTCACCGCCCCGCACGCTATTGTTCGTTGCGCGAAACTCACTGTGTATCTCTCCCTGTGTGCGCCAGCATTGCGCTGAATGTTTTACGAGCGCTCGCCGCGCGGCTGCCTGCCCGGCTGGGGGGCAGCGGATCGCTGCGCCATATTGTCGCTCTCGCTCCTTTGCCCGTTGCGCCTTCGCCAAACTCTTTAGCTTTGCGTGAAACGGAATAAGCGCCTTAGCCAACCTTTGCGAAAAATGGCCCCGCGGCCATGAAGCGGTCCTAAATCTTAACTCTTCCTCTTATTCTTGCCCTATCGTCTTCGCGATAAACTCATCCAGCGTCGCCTTCGTTTGTTCGCCGGTTGCCATCGTCTTGACGACCACGTCGCCGCTCGCGAGTTCATCGTCGCCGACGATCAGCGCGTACGGCGCGGCGCTCTTGCCGGCTGCGCGCATCTGAGCTTTCATGCTGCGCCCCGCGTAGTCCATGTCCGCCGCGATCCCCGCTTCCCGCAGGCGCGTCAGCAGCGCCAGACCCTGGCTCGCCGCGTTCTCGCCAAGCGTCACGATAAAGGCTGTGAGCGGCGGCGCGGTGTCAGGACGGCGATTGAGCTTTTCGAGGGCGATCAGGACCCGCTCGATCCCGAGGCCAAAACCAATGCCGGGGGTCGACGGACCGCCAAGCTCTTCGACGAGGCCGTCGTAGCGTCCGCCGCCGCAGAGCGTCGACTGAGCGCCGAGATCCGGCGATTGGATCTCGAATGCGGTTTTCGTGTAGTAGTCGAAGCCGCGGACGAGGCGCGAATCGATTTCATATTGTGCGCCGAGTGCGGTCAGGTTGGCTTTGAACGCCTCGAAGTGCGTCCGGCATTCGTCGCAAATGTAATCGATATAGCTAGGAGCGCCTTCGAGCAGCTTTTGGTCGCCGGGGTCCTTGCTGTCCAACATGCGCAACGGGTTTTCGTTGAAACGTCGCTGGTTGTCGGCCGACATCTGGCCGACGAATGGCCGCGCGAACTCGACAAGCGCGTCGCGGTACGCTGGCCGGCAGTTCGGACAGCCGACCGAGTTCACCTTGGTGACCAGCCGGTCGAGGCCGAGACGGCGGTAGATGCTCAGCGCGAGCCAGACAACTTCAGCGTCGATCCGAGGATCGCGTGAACCAAGGGCTTCGATGCCGAACTGCGTGTGCTGGCGGAAGCGTCCTTCCTGCGGGCGTTCGTAGCGAAAGATGGGACCGATATAGAAGAGCTTGGCAACGCCGCCTTCGGCGTAGATCGAGTTCTCGATATAGGCGCGCAGGGCCGGGGCGGTGCCTTCGGGGCGGAGCGTCAGCGAATCGCCGCCTTTGGACTCGAACGTATACATCTCTTTGGAGACGATATCGGTTCCTTCGCCGACTGCGCGCGTGAACAGGCCGGTGGGCTCGATAACGGGTGTCCGGACTTCCTGGTATCCGTGCAGCGCCGCGAGCTCTCGGAAGATTGTTTCGAGTCGGTTCCAGAGAGCGGTGTTTTCGTGCCACTTGCGCGCGCCGGGATAGACGTCGTGTGTGCCTTTAGGGGCTTGAAACTTTGCCATGAGGAATTATTGTACTTCAGTGCGTCAAGCTGGGTCAAGGCGGAGACGGGCTCCTGCAGAGCATCGAGATGGAGCAATAGGACACTCCGGCTTCGCCGAGTGGATGTGCAGTGTTATAATTTGCGGAATATCCGTACTGTTTTTGGGTAGAACTCTATAAGTGATCTCCCAATAATGCGTCTTGTACGGATTTATCGTATTGAGGCCATAATGATATTAGTGAGGCAGCGATATGTTAGTCGAATTTTCCGTCGAAAACTACAAGTCATTCAAGGAGCGCGCAACCTTAAGCATGGTTGCAGCCAACATTACGTCAGAAGATCCGGATCTGGACAAAAACGCGGTCGTCCCGATTTCGGCGAACCTCGGTCTCCTAAGATGCGCCGGAGTTTACGGGGCCAACGCGAGTGGTAAAAGCAACGTCGTTTCGGCAATCGCGTCTATGCGTTCGTTCGTGCTAGATTCGTCATCGAAAATGACGGCTGGGGACAAGATTGGCGTCGAACCGTTCCGATTGAGCACGGAGACAGCCAACGCACCCTCGTTGTTCGAGGTCGTATTCAGGCTTGACGGTATCCAATATCGATACGGGTTCGAGGTTACGCAGGAGGCCGTTGTGTCGGAATGGCTGTTTAGTGTGCCAAAGAAGGCAGAGAAGTGTCTGTTTAGGCGTACGAATCAAGATATCGAGGTCCACAAGGAACTCAGGGCCGAATGGCACCCTCTGACTGAGTTTACGCGGCCGAACGCGTTGTTCCTGTCGGTTATGGCTCAATTCGAGAGGAAGTTGCCGAAAGAGCTGAACGGCTGGTTTGATCGTCTTGAAACGACCGTCGGACTACATGACGAATATCGCAATTTCACTTTAATGCTGGTGAATAGCGATTCTCTTAAGAACAACGTTATCTCCCTAATTCGGTCGCTGGACCTGGGCTTTGAGGATATTCATCTTTCCGAACCAGATGCTACGCTGGTTTCCGCATACGCTAATCTTGACGGAGATCTTAAAGATACCCTTACGACTCTTTCGAAGCGACCGCTCTCCTCACATATCATCTATGACAATGGTGGACATCCTGTCGGGCAAGCTGAGTTCGAAATCGATAAGAATGAGTCTCATGGCACCCGGAAACTTGTCGCGCTGGCTGGTCAGCTGTACTCTCTTCTGCGACGCGGCGGCGTCTTTGTTGTAGATGAACTCGACGCGCGCCTTCATCCCCTCATTACTCGCCGCATCGTTGAGATGTTCAACTCTGAAATAACCAACCCCGACGGCGCACAGCTCATTTTCGTTACGCACGACACGAACCTGCTCGACAAGTCATTGCTCCGTCGTGATCAGATCTGGTTCGCGGAAAAGGACCGCTTCGCTTCGACGCATCTCGTTTCGTTGGTTGAGTATAAACCGAGGAACGATGCGGCACTGGAGAAGAACTATCTCCAAGGACGGTACGGGGCGATCCCCTTCCTGGGAGACCTGACTCGCCTACCAGGAGCGAGCAATGAAATCTAACCGCCGTGATCCGTTTAAGCCGCAATCGTCACGGACGTCGCGCGATAGGATCGTCGGCATCCGGTACCGCAAGAAGCGCTTCTTGATCGTATGTGAAGGCGAGAAAACCTAGAAAAACTATTTTGAGTCTTTTCGAATTCCACGTGACCTATTGGTGGTAAGGGGGACCGGGCGCAATACACTCAGCCTGATTGACATGGCCATAGAAATCAGGGAAAGAGAACAGAAGGCGGGCAAGTTTGACCAATGCTGGTGCGTATTTGACAAGGACTCATTTGATGACGACAATTTCGACAATGCCGTAGCAAAGGCAGAGGCGCAGGGTTTCCGGGTCGCCTATTCCAACGAGGCATTCGAGCTGTGGTACTTGCTTCATTTTAGTTATTGCGATGCGCGACTCGCCCGGCAGGCATTGTGCGACAAATTGGACGAAGCGCTGGGGGCAAAATACGATAAGGCCGCAGCACATTACGAAGCTCTACTTCCGCTCCAAGCGGCCGCCCTACGAAATGCTAGGAAGCTCATGTCGACCTATATCGATGTTCTGAAGCCGCATGAACGGTCGCCGGGAACGACAGTTCATGAGCTTGTCGAGGAGTTGAACAAAAACGTTGCTTGGTAAAATTATTTGCGCGCCAAAAAAGGGGGACCGCAATTATTGCACGGCCCCCCGGATTGATTTCACCTTGCTTTGAGTCGTCCCTATCGCTGGTACACGGGAAGCCGCTTGTACTTCGTGTGCAGCAGGTGGTGCGACTTTTCGCCAAGCGGTTTGCCGAGGTACTCGTCGTAGAGCTTGATCACTGACGGGTTCTCGTGCGAGCAGCGCAGGGTGAGCCCTTCGTCCTCGCTGTAAAGGCCCTTCGCGCGCTTGATGCGTAGCTCATCGGTCACGCCGTACGGCTGGCCGCCGCCGCCGACGCAACCGCCGGGGCAGGCCATCACTTCGATGAAGTGATAAGGAAGCTCCTCGCCGTTTTCCTTGGCCTTGCGCACCTTGTCGATGACGTACTCGACGTTGGCTAGGCCGTGGGCGACCGCGATGCGAACTTCGTGACCGGCGACGTTGATCTTGGTCTCTTTGACGCCCTGGATGCCGCGAACGTTTTCGAACTCGAGCTTGGCAAGCTTCTCGCCGGTAACGTAGTGCGCGGCGGTCCGCAGGGCGGCCTCCATGACGCCTCCGGTAGCTCCGAAGATCGTCCCAGCACCCGTGTAGTCGCCGAGCAGATGGTCGCATTCTTCGCCTTCGAGGCTGTTGAAGTCGACGCCCGACTGGCGAATCATGCGAGCAAGCTCACGGGTTGTCAGGGAGATGTCGACATCCTGGAAGCCGGACGAGCTCATGTCCGGGTTTCGATGGATCTCGTACTTCTTCGCAGTACACGGCATGATCGAAACAACGAAGACCTTGGAGGGGTCGATGTTGTTCTTTTCAGCATAGTACGTCTTTGCGAGCGCGCCGACCATTTCGTGCGGAGATTTCGCCGTCGAAAAGTGATCGATCATGTCGCCGTGGAACTTCTCCATGAAATCGACCCACGCCGGGCAGCACGACGTGATCAGCGGGAGCGTCCCCTTGCCATGCGCGAAGCGCTCGACGAACTCGCTGGCCTCTTCGATGATCGTCAGGTCCGCGCCGAAGTTGGTATCGAAGATGGCCTTGAAGCCCATCCTACGCAACGCGGCGTAAATCTGCGGGGTCAGGTTGACGCCAGGCTCGAATCCGAAGTGCTCGCCAATCGTGACGCGGACCGCGGGAGCGATCTGGACGACGCAATGAAGATCGGGATCGCCGAGCGCTTCCCAGGCTTTGGGCGAGTCGTCGAACTCGAAGATCGCGCCGGTCGGGCAGTGCGCGGAGCACTGACCGCAGCGAACGCAGGGCGAGTCGCTCAGCGTAATGTCGCCTGCTGGGGAGATGCGCGTTTTGAATCCGCGCTCCAGGAACGACAGCGCCCAGACGTTTTGCATCTGCTGGCACACTTCGATGCAGCGTCCGCACTTGATGCACTTGCGCGGCTCAAGGACGATTGTTCCGTTGGAAGCGTCCTTCGGCAGATCGGGGATGAACTTGTCGAAGGGAACCTCGCGGATTCCGAAATCGGCGAGCAAACTTTGCAGTTCGCACTGCGTGTTGCGGCCGCATGTCGCGCACTCGTCGGGGTGGTTGGACATGATTAACTCGAGCACGGTTTTGCGGACGCTGACGATTTCGGCGTCGTGCGTGATGACGTGCATGCCTTCTTCGAGCGGCGTACAGCAGGCTCGCGGCATTTTATTGGAACCCTGAACGCGAACGATACAGATCCCGCATCCGGCGGACGCCTTCAGATCGGGGTGCTTGCAAAGGGTCGGGATTTTGACCTGCACCAGCTTTGCCGCATCCAGAATCGTTGTGTTCGGTTCTACCTCAACGGGGATATCATTTATCCACGCTTTGACCATTGTAATTCTCCTTAAATTCCATCGCGGCGTCAGGCCTTGATCAGATCCTTGTATTCGTTTTCGAAGTACCGAAGGGTGGACAGGACGGGATTGGACGCCGTTTGGCCCAAGCCGCACAGGGATGCTTTTTGCATGGCGCGAGAGATCTTTCTGAGGCTGCCGAGATCGGCGAGTTCCCCTTTGCCGTCGGCGATCTTCTCGAGCAGATGCAGCATCTGCGTACCGCCAATTCGGCAGGGCGCGCATTTGCCGCAGGATTCATCCACGCAGAAACCAAGGTAGAACTTCGCGATGTCAACCATCGAGTCGTCCTCGTCCATGACGATCATGCCGCCGGATCCCATGATGGAACCGAGTTTTTGCAGCTCTTCGTACGTTACCGGGGTATCGAAATACTCTTCGGGGATCACGCCGCCGGACGGTCCGCCCGTCTGAATGGCCTTGACCTTTTTGCCTCCGCCCGCGCCGCCGCCGATATCGTAAACGATCTCCCGGATCGTCGTGCCCATCGGCACTTCGACCAGACCGGAGTTGGCGACCTTGCCGGTTACGGCGAAGACTTTGGTCCCAGTCGACTTTTCAAGGCCGATCGAAGCAAACCATTCCGGACCCTTCGCGAAGATTGCCGAAACATTGGCGAGAGTTTCAACGTTGTTGATGCAGGTTGGCTTGTCGAAAACGCCCTTGACCGAGGGGTAGGGCGGGCGAGGATGCGGATAGCCTCTCTTCCCTTCGATCGATGCGATCAAGGCTGTCTCTTCGCCGCAGACGAATGCGCCGGCTCCGAGGCGGATCTCAAGATCGAACGAGAAGTCGGTGCCGAGAATGTTTTGTCCGAGGAAGCCCTGTGCGCGAGCCTGCTTAATCGCCTTCTCCGCGCGTTCGATGGCGAGCGGATATTCGGCTCGAATGTAGAAGAATCCCTTCGTGGCTCCGGTGGCGTAACCGCCGATGACCAGGCCTTCGAGGACGGCATGAGGATCGCCTTCGAGGACGCCGCGGTCCATATAGGCGCCGGGATCGCCTTCGTCGGCGTTGCAGACGATATACTTTTCGTCCGCCTGCGACTTACTGGTGATGTCCCACTTAAGACCGGTCGGGAAGCCCGCTCCGCCTCGCCCTCGCAGGCCGCTCTTCTTCAGGTCGGCGATCACCTGCTCGGGAGACGATTCCAACAAGACCTTCGCGAGAGCCTGATAGCCTCCGGCGGCAATGTAGTCGCGAATATTGTCCGGGTCGATGACGCCGCAGTTGCGGAGAACGACGCGGAGCTGCTTGTCTTTGACTTGCGGGACCGCCCACTCCTTGATGACCTGCTTGCCCGTAATGTGCTTCTCGATAATCGCGGAAACCATGTCCTTGCTGACGTTCTTATACGTCACCGTGGGCATGCCTTCCATTGCGACCTCTACGAGGGGCTCGAAGGCGCACTTTCCCGCACAGCCGCATCGCTTAACTTCGACTTGAATCTGTGCCTTACGGAGTTGCTGGCGCAACTCGAAATAGGTTTCCTGGGCGCCCGCGGCGATGCCGCAGGTAGAGAGGCCCACCTTGATCCACGTGTTCTTGCCACTCTTAACGATCTCATCCTGCATCGTCGCGAGGTCTTGGATGCTCGTTGGTTTCATTCCTTTTCCTTCCTAATCTAGCTCGCGGCCGCGGCGGTTGCCGGCTCGGAATACTCGGCGAGGATGCCGGCGACTTGTTCGGGCTTCACGGCGCTGTAGACCTTCTGGCCGACCGTGATCACCGGGGCGAGGCCGCAGCATCCAAGGCAACGGACCGCCTGGACGTGGAATTGCCCGTCGGGGGTGGTCTCGCCGGGCTTGACGCCAATTTGCTTCTCGATTTCGTCGATGAGCTTCGGCGCGCCCTTGAGATAGCAGGCGGTTCCTAGGCATACCGACACGATGTTCTTGCCGGGAGCTTCGAGCTTGAAGTAGTTGTAAAACGTGATTACTTCGTAGATGCGGGCCAGCGGCACGTTAAGCCGCTTGGCAACCTCGAATGAGATGTCGCGCGGGACATAGCTATAGCGGTTCTGAATCTGGTGCAGAACCATGATCAGATTGCCTTCCTTCCCTTCCCACGGCTTGACAATCTCATCCACTTCCTTGCGTAATTGTTCTTGATCCATCTGAATCGGCTCCTGAAACACTGGGTGGTAGGAGGTTAGCCTCCGGTTAGTCCACCGCAATGCGTATTGATTGTGAAATATTTCACGGTCTTGTAGAAGCTGCCGTCGCCAACGACGCCGTACTTGCCTGGGTCGTTTGAACGATATTCATCGAGCGATCGACTCTGGTGAGCTTTATGCGAGCAGCGATGTGCTCGTTTCGGCGTTGTCTGGCAAACGAACTAGAAGGCGGCCCCGGCGCTTGTCCGAATTGGGACGAGCGCGGGAGGCGGGCAGAACGGCTGAGATGCCGCGAGACGGCTGCGCCATGTGGCTGCCTGCGTTCCGCGCAGGCGTCGCGAACTCAAGGTCTGTACGCGATCGCTAAGACGCGGACGTGCCGTAGTGCGGGTGCTAAATGAGGCATCGTGCGGATCGAGACGCCGTCTCATAGTGGCTTCAAAAACCATGAGGCAGCTTGCCCCGCCGGTCGACGCTTTTGGAGATGGCGTCTTCCTGCGGGAGTTCACAGTTACCATGTTGTCCTCCAGCAAACAACCGGCATGGCCGGCTTTGTTGCCTGATTGCTCATTGTGCGGCAGGTTTACTCGCGGCAGTTGGGGATTCGGATCGGGATTGCTCGCCGGTCCGGGTCGCCACGTCCTGCACGTACAACGGCTCGTGAACATATTAGTCCGGGGCGCTTGAAGATGCATCCGCCCATCGGCCGATTGCCGGATCCGCTCGCTAGGAAAGCCCATTTTGCGCATCAAAACGCACTAAATCAAGCCGCTCGGGGCAGCGATACTCCGGAATTGGTTGCAGAGGGCGGGCCCACAGACAAAAAGGCCCGCGGCGATTGGCCGCGGGCCTTTGGGCAGTTCCCGTGTTAGACGGGTTAGGCGAGGGGTGTCGGCACTGATGCGGCGACGGCCGGAACGACCTTCGGGTTGAAGACCGACGGGACGATCTCGGTAGGCGACGGGTTCTCGACGAGGTCGGCGAGGGCCTTGGCCGCGCGGAGCTTGATGTCCGTGGTGATCTTCGGAATGCGGTTGTCGAGAGCGCCTCGGAACAGACCCGGGAAGACCAGCGCATTGTTGATCTGGTTTGGATAGTCGGACCGGCCGGTGCCGACGATCGCGGCTCCCGCTGCGATGGCCTCTTCGGGAGTAATCTCAGGCGTCGGGTTGGACAGCGCGAAGACGATCGGATCCTTGGCCATTGACTTGATGTGATGCGGCTTGACGAGCCCCGCGCTTGCCAGACCGATAATCACGTCCGCGCCCTTAATCGCTTCGTCAAGGCCGCCGGTCAAACCTTCATGGTTGGTGACGAGCGAGAGCTGCTGCTTGTTGGGATCAAGGTCGGTGCGGTGCTTCCCGACGATGCCCTTGCTGTCCACGAGGACGATATTGTCGTTGCCGAAGGCGGCGAAAAGACGGGCCACTCCGCTGGCGGATGCGCCAGCGCCGAGGATGGCGATCTTGAAGTCGCAGACCGACTTGCCCTTGATCTTGGCAGCGTTGATCAAACCACAGAGAGCGACGATCGCGGTGGCATGCTGGTCATCATGCATAACTGGCATGCTCAAGCGATCCTGGACGCGGCGCTCGATCTCGTAGCAGCGGGGCGCGGAAATGTCTTCGATGTTGATGCCGCCGAACGACGGGGCGATTGCACAAATGATCTCGACGATAAGGTCCGGATCCTGCGTGTTGAGCACGATCGGATAGGAATCGATGCCCGCCTGCGAGCGGAAGATCATTGCCTTGCCTTCCATGACTGGAAGGGCGCCGTAGGGGCCGATGTTGCCAAGACCGAGGACCGCCGATCCGTCAGACACGACGGCTACGCAGTTTCCGACGACCGAATATTCGCCAGCTTCCTCAGGATGCTGAGCCAGATATGTGGAGACAGCGCCAACTCCCGGGGTGTAAAACAGGGGAAGCGTTTCAGAATTGCACTCCGCCTTGTTCTGGATCGTGATTTTCCCATTCAAGCGCTTATGGATTTCGAGAGCTGCTGCGTCAAATGCTGATGCCATGTATTTTTGCCTTAAAACCTTTATCTCGCGGGTCGCGCTAACGTCGAGCCCGTTGTCGTTCGGTGAATTTAACCGA
The DNA here is from genome assembly GCA_031292625.1 of Capsulimonadaceae bacterium. Classification (GTDB taxonomy): domain Bacteria; phylum Armatimonadota; class Armatimonadia; order Armatimonadales; family Capsulimonadaceae; genus JARLGU01. The sequence goes on from JARLGU010000040.1 coordinate 41,853, forward strand.
CTACACGATACATCGGCCCGGAGGAGTAAGGCATCCACAGAAAGGAGTATTCTGAGGAGACCGGATGCTTGTTGCGAAGAAGGATCGTTTAGGACCTCGCCCTCCGTGATTGCAGGGCGGGAATAAATGAATTTCTTGAATCCACCAAATGGCGGATTGTCGCGGCCGTTGCACAGTGATAGCCTTATCTTGAAGCATCTCGTGGACTTCACCTTTCACGGAATATACCCAAGATTGTTTGACGCGCGCGTCGTTTGACCAACATTGCTCGGCGGCAGTTGCGTGCCGCTCGACTCTCCAGCGTAGGAAAGGATCGAGGCAATGGGCCATGAGAAGAACGTCTGGTTTTTCGACGAGGGGATGATCCCTCCGTCTTCATCCACCTTTCACAAAGCGGTGAATCTTGCCGCACTTGCCGGACGCCGCATTAGCGTTCCCCCCGGTTTCACGTTGGAGTTCGATTCGGAATCGCGCAATAGCCGCTCAGGTCTTCCGGACAGCTTGCTTGACACGGCCAGCGCCGCGTTAGCGTCCCTTGAGCACAGAATGGGGCGTCGTTTTGCCGATCCGGCCAATCCGCTTCTTCTGGCGGTGCGCGCTGCAGACGATACGGCTGCAAGCGGCGCTTCGCGCGGCATTCTCAACCTCGGGCTCAATGACGAGATCGCCGAAAGTCTCGTGGCGCTCACTGGCAAGCCTCGCTTTGTGTACGATTGCTACCGCCGTTTTTTAACGGGGTTCGCTCATGCCGTTTTGGGCGTCGCCATACACTTCGAGCCGTGCGTCTCTCGACTGACCAGTGTGACGGGAGAGTTGGGCGGTGCTGACGAATTGCGAAGGCAGTGCGATCTCATCCGGACGCACGTACGCATCAAGTCGGGGCGCGAAATCCCACGGACACCGGCCGATCAGCTGGAGATGGCCCTCGATTCGGTCGGCAAATTGTCGCGCTCATCGCGCCCTGCCGCGGCGATCGTGCAGATTATGGTCTTCGGCAACATGGGGCGAGACTGCGGCTCGGGAATCGCCTGGACGCGTAATCCGGCGACCGGGCTTCGGGAAATCGGCGGCGTTTATTTGCGCGAGGCGCAAGGAGAGGACCTGAACGGCCACCAGCGCCCAGCATTGCGCCTGTCGCAGATCGAAGACGAGGACGAGCGGGTTGGCAGGCAGTTGCGCTCGATACGTGCGATTTTCGAGAGGTTTGCCGGATCGGATATTCAGTTCGACTTTACGGTCGAATCCGGAAAGGTCTATGTTCTCGGCTGGAGAATTGCCCCCGCTGTCGTCCCGCGTTTCGTCCTCGCCTCCGCCAAAGGCGGGCGTTGTACGGCTGATAATATTCGCGTCGCATAATTGCTTGCTATTGGATTAGGCGCGAGGCAGGAATACCGCGCGACATTCCCTAACCGGATGGAAGCTGTTTTCGGCATAATCGACGCGATTTCGTTGACCGAGCGACCCCGGCGTAATCATCTACGGCGCCTCGCTCTTGCCAAACCGCGATCGGCGCTGAACAACGGACACGTTGCAAGGGGGTAGGTTGGCTATGTTTACTCGGTTGCACAGAGCCGCGCTCTGTTTGGCGCTTCTTGTTGGAGCGGCGATTGCGTCGCATGCGCAGGGCGCTTCGGCGGCATCGGCTCTCGTCATCGATCGCGCGGTTTATCAAGCTGTCGACGGGGCTGGCTCGGCGGACGTCAAAGATGCCTTGTCGAAACTAATTTCAGGCAACACTCTGACGGTCGTCGTAGGCAACGACACGCTTGGATGCGATCCGGCCGATGGCCACGTAAAGCGGCTTCACGTCGAGTACACGCTGAGCGGCAAGAAGTACTCGCAGGATGTCGACGAGCAGGGTACGCTCACGATCCCGGATCCCAAGGCGATCCCTTTGACCGGCGCTTCTCCCGCCCCCGCGGGCGCGTCGCTCGTCATCGATCGCGCGTCGTA
>JARLGU010000041.1 GCA_031292625.1 Capsulimonadaceae bacterium
CATGGCTCGCAATCAAAATCGAAGCCATCAAGAAGAGCGTCACGCTTTACCAAGCCCAAGCCGTCCCGTTTCGCGAGTTCTTGAAGCAGCAACTTCGGCTACCAGCGATCCCAGCCTATGCGGGATAAGCGAAAGTCCTATTAATTCCCGGATGAGGTTGGAAGCACATATCCAGCAGAGCGCAGTGCCCGTCGAAATGCCGCCATCTGGTCGTCTTGAACCACCAGGTGCCGCTCGCCCGCAAGTTTGCAGAGGCGCCCGGTGCGCGTATCACCCGCGATCATTGCTGCAATTGCTTTGTCCTTACACTCGATCAAGCGCGCGATCCCGACGTCGGCGAGGAGATGACTTCGGCTTTCGAGATCGGAGAGGAAGTGGAGGACCGTATCGGGAAGTTCATGAGCGCTTCGGGCTTGCAGAAACTCTCGAAGCCTGGCGATGTCGTTTCCGGCTTCGAGAGCGGTCAACATCTTCGATTGATCTAGCTTCCATACAGAATCGGAAACCTTCTCGGCATAGATGCCCAGTAGCAACATGTCGCCGCTTGGAAGTCGATCTCCTGCCTGGACGATCTCATGGTTGGGCAAAACGTGCAGCGCGGGACGGCGTTCCAGCGGCGCTTCCACGTACGCATTGCTCTTTCCCAGGCAATAGGCCCCGAGTGAATTGACGCGAAAGGCCATCAAGCCATCGTAGCGGCTGAAGAACTCCAGGTCGTCGGTACCCCACATATCCCTGTAATCTCTTGGGGCAAGCTCCGGTGGAATGTAGCAGACATCGATCAGGCCAAGAGTTGCTGCGTATTCGAACAAAAAACACAGAAGATAGCGGCTTTCCAGGACTTGACCAGAACCGTCGTACCCGAGGCTTCCGTATTCCGCGCTGGCGACATAAAGAGACCAGAGATCCCGGGTGACTTCGAAATCGTAGTTCATGGCGGTCATATAGCGCTCAAAATCGCTCACCGACACCCATTTGCCAGGCGGGCAGTCACCGAGGGCCATGACAATCGGGGCTCGGCGTTTTGAGAGTGCCGTTAGCCCACGCTGTCCGCGCCCTGTCTGCCCCTTGATGACATCTATGCGGCGCAGTTCATCCAGGATTGTGCTCGACAGCCATTTCTTCCATAACGAGCGGAGGACGTCCACGGGAGGCATCCTCGTTGCCTTTTGTCCGGCGGCCGTGAGCCTGAGCTTCTTGCCGGAGATTTCGGCCAGACCGCCTCCCTGTAGCAGCATGGGCCACGCGAACGCTTTGATCGGTCCGATTTCGCTGCCGGTGTATTCGTCGTCATCGATCGTTTGCGGCTCGGAATAGAAGTCTCCGCCGCTGATCAACATACTGGTTTCTTTGAGCGTCGCACTGACCGGCAGCTTGGTTTTATCGCTAACCTGGATCTTCCCCGCTTCGACCGCGCGGAGCATCGAGACTGCGTCTTCCAGTGCAAGTCGCTCGGTTTCCAGTATCGTGACCGGCACGCTCATCTTGTTAACTTGCCGTTTGCGAGATCCGGTGTCGTAATCGTATGAGACCCATGCGACATCCACGGATGTGGGCGTTTCGTCCAGCACCGTAAGCGCTGTTGGTCGCGGCGGTGGGACAAATTTGATGAGGCGCGCCCTCAGATCGGATGGCACACGGCCCTTAAAAATGAAGAGGTCGAGCACCGAAATGCTGTTGCTGCTTCCGTACATCGTACCAATCTTTTGCGCCGGGCTTCCCGTCGGCCTGCTGCCATATTTGGCAACAAAGCGTCCGGCATCGTAGACGCCGTCATCGGAATAGATCGTCTCCGCCACTGCCGCCTGTTGTAGATCGTCAAGGCGCGACCATAGGCGCGTAAGGCCATCGCCATCGTACTGCAGCACGATCACGGCGATCACATCGGCCTTTCGAGTGGGCTTCACAGGCTGGTTGAAGAGCGCCAGCATCTTCTTGAGCTCATCGACTGTAAAGTATTCCAGTATCTCTGTAAGGCTGTATTCGGTTTCTTGTGCTTGAATGATAGGCATTGGGCAGATACATCCTTTGGTCTCAGCGGCCATGTCCAGGTTTGGTATAAGTTTACCTCGTCTGCGCATTCGCGTTCCACCCGATGCGCCGCGCGTGCTCGTTGGCATCGGTCGCTACGTTGGAGAAGGCTTGTACGACGCATGCCTCGGCACGCTCGCGCTGCCGATCTCGCTGAAGGGCGCAGTGGCGCAATACTCGGGGCGGCTCCACCGCGAGTACGATAGCAAGCGGGAAGTAATTGTCTACGATTACGTGGACGAGGCGGTGCCGATGCTGGCGCGAATGTTCGGAAAGCGGAAGGTGGGCTACTGCGCGATTGGGTACACGATATCGACAGGTGTAAGTTGCGTGTAAGAAATCCTATCAAGAACGACGCCGTCGCCAAACCAATCCGCTGTCGCACACCTTCTTTACCTGCTGTTTTAGATAAAAGCTGACGTCATCGAGCGAAACGTCGGCACCATGCTTGAACAAGATAGGCTCGTCCACGATGTCATCGAAGTATGTCAGGCTTTTCAGTGCCAGCGCCGAGTTGAAGCTGGGATACTTTTGATTTGCAAGATCGAGAAGCGCTGTCAAAGAGAACTGCCTAACAATGAAGTAAAGGTCGATGCAATCCTTTAGAGTTGCTCTTCCAACGACAGCTGTTAGTTTCATGCAGCCAATATCCTCGACCGAAGCGAGGATAAGCGCGTCCGCGTCCAGCATGGGACGTACCAGCGGATAAGGATAGCCGAAATAGCTGATCTTGATGCTCTTGTCTACAACCATTGTCAGCGTGTCGCGTTCTTGCTGGATGGTCATGAGTTCATGACCAGATAGGATCGCCCCAAGCTCTTCTTGGAGCTTTTTAGGTTCGAACGACCCAATTGTGAAAAAGTAGAAATCGATGCTGTCTCTGTGTCCGATCTGAAGCGCGAGACCGGTACCACCCGCCAGATAGAATCGACCCTTGAGCGGCGCAAATAGGGGCAAAATATTTCTACGCTTGTCATCAAGAATATCGAAGAACAGCCCAGCGCTCATATAATTCCCATTCTCTGTGCCCTTGTCATAGGGGCAATGCCGAGAACGAGCGACCAGAGCGACAGCGACTTCTTATCCCACTGCCCGAGCGGTATTTCATTCGCGAGGCGGGTCACCTCGTCTTGCCCATACTGTTTGAAGACCCAATTGATCGCGTCCTCGGTCCCGAAGTTGAGAACCTGCGCGACGATCAGCTTCTTGTGCGCGTCCACGTCGATCCGGTCCGTGTCGTACGACCAGAGCACGGCGCAGACGCTTTCGGGCAGATGGTTGGCTTCTTTCATACTAAGATTATAACAGATTCTCAAACATGTGACGCAACAAGGCGGGCTGCGTTGTGAGGCGAACGACGGTAGAGCGTAGTTCAGTTATCGCTACCCGTTGTCTGCTTGAAAATGAAGACAGAACTACAGCCATTTTTCCTTTTCGAGGAGCTTGATGAAATTGCGTTTACGCCGGAACTCGGCGTAAAATGTGCCGACAAGCTGCAGGAATTCGTCTCTGCGACCAACAGGCGCCAGTATCTCCTGGCATTTCCGCAGTAGCTCGACCGGGTGTTCGTAGTTCCCGCTGCTCGCGTTTTCTAAGAGAGATTGGGCAATGGCACGATAGACCCGCACTGCGTCGTCAGGCTGAGCTTCCGCCCGGCGGCCAGCAAGCTGAATCCATAAGTCTTGCCCGATTTCATTGCCCTTCGACGCTGAAATGGCCTCGTTCCATGCTTCATCGTTGCGGCCTTCGTAAAGAAGGACTTTCACGATCTCGGGAGTTGCCGAATACCAGTAGCGTCTGCCGGACGTTGATTTCGGATCCTTCTGTCTGTCACGCAGAAACTGCCAGGCCTGTTCCCGCCATTTAGGCCACGTTTGCGTTCGAGAGGCATCGTGCTCCAGATATTGAAATCCATCGAGCGTCGGTTTATCCGTAAATCGCTGCCACGCCGCGTCCATCTCATCCTCGAAGCGCTCCCGTCGGTGATAATCTTCGATCAAAAATTCGAGGAGGCGCTCGTCGGTGTCCTGAGGGAATGCCTTGCGCCCACGCTCCGCCCAGTCGAGCGCTTCGTCGTAGCGCCCAGCTTTCCGGTAGATTTGCGCGATTGTCAGATACGAATAGTCGTGGGACAAGTCCCGGCTTTTGACGGCCACAAGCGCGTCGACGTTGCCTGTAGCGCCCGCTATCGCTTCCATCAAGCGTGTAATGCGGTATCGCGACGGATTATATCCTTCTTCGCTGGAACCTGGGCCGAGAGCGGGCAATTGCTCCCATTGCTCCGATGCGAGCGCGAGCAAGGCCGCCTGTCCCTTATCGCCAAGTACGCTCTCATAAGACGGCAGCTCATGAAGAAAATCGAAATACTCCGAATACGCCAGCGTCATCGTCCAGTCGAAAAGGCGCTTCGCAAGTTCCCCGGGGACGGGATGTGCAACCTTGCACGCCCGTAGATAGAGCTTCGGTATCCGAACGAGTTCGCCGCCGACATTTCCGCCGGAATCGTCGATCTGGCCGACAGTCTCGTCGAGGCGGGCGACTGCGTATTCGATCAATCCCATCGCATCGTTTGCGTATCCGTCATCGATCAAGTCCTGCAGGGAATCGAGGACGCGGCTCATACTCGTCGACCACTCGTGCGCCGCGGCGTACTCGATGTAGCCATGCGGCACGATTCGATCGATAGCTTTACGGTAAGTTCCGATGTCTGGTCCGCTTTCGGTCGATCGCGCGACACGAAGAAGCAACTCCTCTCGCAGACCTGCGTCTTTATGGATTTGCTGCACCAGCATATCGACGAGCGCCTCGCGATCGATTGACCGCAAGTACGCGCAAACATCCTCCATTGTCACCGTGGGACGAGCACGTTCGATCGGGGCGGCGCCGAGGGCATCGCCCTTTTCAAGCCAGACGATGCCGACAGCAACGCAGTGTTTACAAAAATCTCCTCCGCTACCGATCGGGCAATCGCAAGCGTAGTGGAGCTTGTTGTCCTCGGCCCAGATCTCGACGTGATATTCCTCTCTTCCTGCAACGTCTGCGGCGATCCGTTCGCCTTCTCGAAACAAGCTATGGACGCGGCCGTTCGCAGCGTACCGCCGGCCGCGTGTAAACGATTGGCTCGATGCAAAGGTCGGTAGTGTTTCTCTCGTAAGGAGCGTATCTAGTTCGGTCGTAGCCAAGGCGAGAACTCTCCTTGCTTGATGGTAATTTGGCAGTAGAATACCCGCAGTACATTCTGTTTGACCCACGAAACACGGCGGAACCTCGGCACGTTCGTACATCTCTGGCCCTGCTCCCAATAATTTGTCCCACAGTGGCCGACGTACGAATGGTGTCTACCTTGACGGAGTATTCTCCAACGGTATTGAAGCGCTCAACAGCCTAACGGTTGGTCAGGCAACGCGGTAACGATATTTAACATCAAGCACTTTCGTGCAATCTCAGCCATAACGACGATCCAGCCAGATGAACGAATTTAGAAGTTCCGTCGATCAGGACGATAACGAGTAGGCGCTGAATAATGACGAGCGGGCGAAATGGGAGAGCAAATCTGAGTATTTGTTACCACGCGACGGCTGGTTCCGAGGTAGAATCTGGTTTGAGCATGATCCCCGATTTAGTAACACGCCCTCAGATTGTTGTTTTGCGTCCGCAATGCAACGCCAACAGAGTAGAAAAACCGCAATAATTGTCTATTTAGTAAGATAATCCTCTGCATCAGAAGGTCCTAGGTTCGAATCCTAGTCCGGCAGCCATCGGTTGGAAGGTGCCTTTCTACTCTGTTAAATGTGCAGGAAGGCACTTTTTGTTTGTCACTGACAGCTATTGACATGACCCGTTTTTCTCTGTAAGGTGTGTGGTGTCACAGGGTGTCAGCTTCAGCTCATAAGGTATCAGCTTTTGAAGAAGACAACTCCAGCCAAAATCCGCATAACAGACGTGATGTCCGGCTTCATGAGGCCCAATCCGGGCAACAGCCAGTCGTCGATCGGTGCGCCTTTTGTGGCTCCATGCTTACCCCCACGACTCTGCCGCCTTTAGCAGGGCTATAACACTTTCATCCGTCACCTGCTCAAAGTCACGGTACCAGTAGCCGACCGCGCCCAGGTTTGATGGGCAGCTAAGGCAGATGACGTCATCCACGTCTATTGGGATTGTTCGTATCGTTTCTCTGGCCCCGACCGGTACCGCAAGGATGATCCTGCCGGCTCCACGTTGGCGGACGGCGTCGATTGCCGCGCGTGCGCTCACTCCTGTTGCGAGGCCGTCGTCGGCAATGATTACAGTCCGTGATCGCAAGTTAGGGAACGGAGCATCGCCGCGGTAGACGCGTTCGCGGCGTGCCAGTTCTCGATATTCGGCCTTAATCAATCTGAAGAGCGTGGGGCCATCAATGCCGAGAGCGTGCACCGCGGGCTCGTCGACAATCAACGTGCCGTGTGACGCGACAGCGCCAATCCCTAGCTCTGGGTCGCCCGGCGCGCCGATCTTGCGGACCGTCAGTACGTCGAGTGGAGCATTGAGTGAGACGGCGATCTCATAGCCGACCGGCACGCCGCCTCTCGGCAGCGCCAAAACGATCGGCATGGCGCAACGGTAGAGCATTAGTCGCTCCCCAAGGAACCGACCGGCCTCCCGCCGGTCCGCAAATGCCCGCTCAGTTGCTTGCATAACGACAATACTTACCCAAACTTTGCAACAGATACGCGGCGAGTGCACTCATCGCAGCCTGGCAATTCCAACACTTCGAGACGGGGGCTCGTGGGGTATAATTTGCGCTATGAAATCGACCGCGTTGATCGAGACACATCGTGCATTGGGCGCCCGGTTTGTGGATTACGCAGGCTGGGAGATGCCGGTGCAGTATTCGTCCGGTCCCGTTGCCGAAGTAAAAGCCTGCCGGAGTGCGGTGGGCATTTTTGATGTTTCTCACATGGGGACGGTCCGAGTGAGCGGGCCGGAGGCGCTCGATTTTATCCAGTATGTGACATCCAACGATGCGTCTCGCCTCGTGCCAGGGCAGGCGCAGTATTCGCTCCTCCTCAACGGCGCCGGCGGAGTTGTCGACGATATTATCGTCTACAGGGTCGCAACGCAGGAATTCTTTGCCGTAATTAACGCGGGCTGCAAGGACAAGGATGTCGCATGGCTGCGCACGCATATTCGCTCGTTCCCTGGGGCGACTCTTGTTGACGAGTCGGATGCAACAAGCATCATCGCGGTGCAGGGACCCAGCGCGGTTTCTTTGGTTTCGTCGTTGACAGCGGGAGCGGTTGATTCGATCAAGAGATTTCACTTTGCGTCGACGCGCGTTTCGGGAGTATCCCTCGTTGCAGCGCATACGGGATATACCGGCGAAGACGGTTTTGAACTCATTATGCCCTGGGACGGCGCGCCGTCCGTTTGGTCTGCTCTCATCGCTGGCGGGGCGAGCCCGTGTGGACTGGCATCGCGCGATGTATTGCGGATCGAGGCGGCGTATCCGCTGTATGGCCACGAGATCAACGAGGATATTAGCCCTCTTGGCGCTGGATTGCAATGGGCCGTTAAGACGAGCAAGAAGGACTTCATTGGACGAAACGCGTTGGTAGAGCGTGCCCAATCGGTGACGCGCGAAAAGCTTGTGGGCCTTGTTGTTGCAAGCGGGGCGCGGGCGATTCCTCGTGAGAGATGTCCGGTGTATGCGTCCACTATCGAGGACCCTGTTGGCATCGTCACGAGCGGGACGCTGTCGCCGACGCTTGGCATCGGTGTCGCTCTCGCGCGGGTAGGGGCAGGATGGGCCACGATGGGACAAGCGCTTGAGATCGATATACGTGGCAAGCGCAGCCCCGTGGAGGTCGCTCCTCTGCCGTTCTATCGCAACGGGGTCTAGCTTTGTCGCGGCTTGCGGCAGGCTCCGCGGCGCATCGATCGGCAGAGATTCTTCCGATCAATCTTCGACGGGTTTGAATCACGTATTCCACGATTAAGGAAGGTAACAACCATGTCCGTACCTGAAAATCTGCGGTATTCCAAGTCTCACGAGTGGGTCAGGATCGATGGCGACACGGCAACGGTGGGGATCACCGATCACGCTCAGGAGGAGCTGGGGGATGTCGCGCTTATTCAGCTTCCCGAGGTTGGACGAATCTTGCTGGCGGACGGGGCATTCGGGGAGATCGAGAGCATCAAGGCTGTCTCCGAGCTCTACAGTCCTGTCGGCGGAGAAGTAGTTGCGATTAACGAGGCCTTGGAGGAAGCTCCCGAGACCGTGAACAACGATCCATACGGCGACGGTTGGCTGATCAAGCTCAAAGTCGCGAGCCCGGCCGACGCTGACGTGCTTCTCGATGCCGCTGGTTACAATGCGCTTCTGGAGGAATCGTAATCGTGGCCTATATCGCCAACACTGACGCCGACCAAAAGGCGATGCTTGCCGAGATCGGTCTGGCCTCGATCGACGACTTGTTCTCGCAAATACCTGAACAAGACCGCTTTTCGGGACAACTCGACATTCCCGCGTCGCTAGATCAAATCGCGCTGCAAAAGTATATCGCGCGCCTCGCGGGCCTGAACGCCGATTCGGAGAAGTTTCCGACGTTCCTTGGCGCAGGGGTTTACGATCATTACGTGCCGCCTACGGTTGGCGCTGTCCTCGGCCGCAGCGAATTCTATACATCATATACGCCATACCAGCCGGAAATCTCGCAAGGTGTGCTGCAGTCGATCTATGAGTTTCAGACCCTGATCGGCGAGCTGTTTGCGATGGATGTCGCCAATGCGTCGATGTACGACGGAGCGACTGGCCTTGCCGAAGCTGCGATCATGGCGGCGGACCTGACCGGCCGCAAGCGCGTCCTCGTCTTCGAGACCGTCAGTCCGGCGTACCAGGCAGTATTGCGAACGTACCTGCGGCATTCGGCAATCGAGATCGTAGTCGTCCCCAATCGAGACGGCGCCGGCGATCTTGGGGCGCTCGAGGAGTTGCTTGGCGACGGCGACGCAGCTGTCCTTGTTCAGCATCCAAACTTTTTCGGGAATCTCGAGGCTGTCCGCGACATCGTGCGCCTGGCTCACGCTGCGGGTGCGCTGGTTATCGAATCGCCCGATCCAATCTCCCTTGCGCTTCTGGATCCGCCAGGCGCTTACGGTGTCGATATCGTCGCGGCGGAAGGCCAGTCCCTCGGCTGCCCGATGGGTTTTGGCGGGCCGTTGCTCGGCTTGTTTGCATGCAAGAGTGAGTTTATGCGCCGTCTGCCGGGCAGAGTGGTGGGCGAAACCAAGGATATCGAGGGCAAAAGAGCATTCGTGATGACGTTGCGCACCAGGGAGCAGGACATCCGCCGCGAGAAGGCGACATCGAATATCTGCACCAACGTCGCGCTATACGCATTAGCGTCAGCTGTGTATCTGGCGACAATGGGCAAGACGGGACTGCGGGAAGTCGCCGAGCTGTCGACGCGAAAGGCGCATTACGCGGCTGACCGGATCTCGAAGATCCCTGGATTTTCGTTAACCTATCCGAATGCAACGTTCTTCAAGGAGTTCGCAATCGAGACCCCCGCTTTGGTGGATGAGATCAACAAGGCGCTTTGGTCAGAGGGCATCGTTGGCGGCTACGCCCTTGGCGAGAAGCGCATGCTGGTCGCGGTAACTGAGCAGAGGACGTCCGAAGAGATCGATCGGTTCGTTGATGTAATGAGGCGGACGGATTGGTGATCCCGAATTCCGCGCGAATGAGCCTTTCGCTTTTGCCGTTCCGGCCCGCGCGGCGGGACGATAGGCGTTGTTAGAGACCTATCAGGATAAATGATGAGCAAACAATTAGGCGAACCACTTCTTTTTGAGCTAAGCAGGCCCGGGCGTAAGGCCGTGGAACTGCCGGTGTCGGACGTTCCGGATGCGCCGCTTGCGGATTTGCTAGCGGCTGCTGATTTCCGGGACGATTTGCCGTTGCCGGAACTCGCGGAGCCGGATGTCATTCGGCACTACACGCATCTGTCGCAGCGCAACTACTCGATCGATAGCGGGTTCTATCCTTTAGGGTCCTGCACGATGAAGTACAACCCGAAGATCAACGAAGAGGCGGCGCGACTTCCCGGGTTTGCGCGATTGCATCCGGCGACTCCGCCGCGTCTTGCTCAGGGCGCGATGCGCGTTCTGTACGATATGCAGCATATATTGGCTGAGATCGGCGGAATGGATGCGTGCTCATTGCAACCGGCCGCCGGGGCGCACGGCGAGCTGCTCGGGCTGATGCTGATTAAGGCTTACCACGAGGACCATGGCAACGGGGCTATTAAGGACACGATCCTAACGCCCGACGCCGCTCATGGGACAAATCCGGCGTCGGCGGCGCGCTGCGGGTACCGAACGGCGGCGGTGAAGAGCCACTCGCGCGGCCGGGTCGATATCGATCACCTGCGGTCGTTGCTTAACGAACGCGTGGCTGGGATCATGCTTACAAACCCAAACACCCTGGGGTTGTTCGAGGACAACATCGACCAGATCGCGGAACTGGTGCATGGGGTGGGCGGGTTGTTATACTGTGACGGCGCGAACATGAATGCGCTCGTCGGGCGTGCAAGGCCGGGCGACATGGGCTTCGATGTCATGCACTTCAATCTGCATAAGACATTTTCGACCCCGCACGGCGGCGGAGGACCGGGATCTGGGCCGGTTGCGGTGAAGAAGGCGCTTATACCGTACTTGCCATCAGGGCTTGTTGCGAAAACCGCGGACGGCGCGTATACGTTTGAGAAGCCGGGGCCGCTTTCGATCGGATCGGTCGCTGCGGGCTTCGGGTCGTTCATGGTGATCCTGCGAGCCTACGTCTACATTCTGACGTACGGTCGCGAGAAGATTTCTCGGATCGCCGAAAACGCCGTCCTCAATGCGAATTATCTTAGGATGCGCCTGGGGAAGGATCTGGATGTCGCGTATAATGAGCTATGCATGCATGAGTGCATATTTACGGCGAAGAGGCAACAGAAAGCGTATGGCGTAAAGGCATACGATATCGCAAAGCGGTTAATGGACTATGGGTATCATCCTCCGACGATCTATTTTCCGCTGATCGTCCATGAGGCGCTCATGATCGAGCCGACGGAGACGGAGTCCAGAGAGACGTTGGATGCTTTCGTTGAGGCGATGCAAGCGATCCTGACGGAAGCTCGCGAAACGCCTGAACTGCTGTCCGCGGCGCCGGTTACGACGCCTGTCCGGCGGCTTGACGAGGCGACGGCCGCGCGGCATCCGTGTCTTCGCTGGAGTTGCGACGTTTCTGACGGGGCAAATGACGCGTGAACGGCGCAGTCTTTGAAGCGTCCGAGTGGCGTTGGGTCTACGAGAAATCGCCGCGACCGCATCCGGCGGCGCAGATGGCAATAGACGCTGCGGTGATGGATTCCGTGATGCGCGGCGCGGCTCCGTCAACGGTGCGGCTCTATTGTTGGGATCGGCGGATCGTAACCGTAGGAAGAATGCAGGATATTGGCGATGCGCGCCGAACTTATCCTGGAGATATTCTGGTGCGCCGGATGACAGGCGGCAACGCGGTCGTGCACGGCGACGACTTGACCCTGTCGGTAATCGCGCCGCAAGCCGATCTTAAGAAAGTCGCTGAGGGCGGCGGCGTGCTTGCGACGCATGATGTGGTCGTCCGGGGACTGGAGCGCGCTCTGCGAAGGATTGGCGTCGCCACGATCCGGGGGTGCGATGAACGGGGACCGCGTGGAATAGTGGACTGTTTCTCGCATGTAGCCCGCTGCGATTTGCGAAGCGAGGCGACCGGGAAGAAGCTTGTCGGGAGCGCGCAGCTTCGGAAAAATGGTATAGTCTTACAACAGATGTCGCTCCGGCCGCCGCTTGGTATCGATCCTCACGGCAAGCCGTTCATTCGCGCTCTTCTCGAAGAGATGACGAGCGCGCTAAAGGTAGCGACGTGGCAATTTGCCCCGGTTCGTGAGGAAGAGGAAGCTCAGGCGGCTCTTCTGGCAGATTCGTGGGAGATATATGGATTTTAGGAGGAGGCAATCGTTTGGCCAGGAAAATTTTAACTTGTGATGACGAGAAAAATATCGTCCGGCTGATCCAGGTAAACCTTGAGCGGCAGGGATATGAAGTCGTCACGGCGTACAATGGCCGGGAATGCCTGGACGTTGTCGAGCGGGAGCACCCGGACCTGATTGTTCTGGATCTGATGATGCCGGAAATGACGGGATTCGAGGTGTTGGATGCGCTCAAGAAGAACCCGGAGACCGAAAATATTCCGGTGATTATGCTGACGGCGAGAACGCAGGATCAGGACGTTCTTCGCGGCTGGCAGGCGGGGGTAGAGTGCTACCTAACGAAGCCTTTCAATCCGATTGAGCTCATTACGTTCATTAAGCGGATCTTCGCGGTAGAGGAGCAGGAAGCGTCAGAAAAGCGCTACGATCTCTAGGATTAGTCGTTGACGAACTCTTGAGGATGGACGGACGGTAAGTATGGTTGACCAGAAAAGCCCCTCAAAGGGCGCAATCATCGCTTTTACGACGGCTGCGGCCGCAACTGCGGCGGTCGTCGGAATTCTTTCGTATCTGCTTGTGATGCGGCGGCTCAGGGGAAACCCCGATGAGATCCTCAATCGTTGCCAGGATGCAATAACTCGGCTGGAAAAGCAACTCGCCATCGCCGAACGATAGATGTAACTCGAGCAGTTAGTCGCTGGACGTTTGATGAGCCCTCCTTGCGAGGGCTTTTATTCTTTTTACCTATTTTCCGCCTTCAAGCGCGTCTGCGACAGCCATGTTTCCCGCGTCGCGGGCGATTTGCCCTGCTGTGCGTCCTCTGGCATCGTGAGCCGTGCGGTCCGCTCCCGCTGCCAGCAGCGCTTGGACAATTGCCGGTCCCGCAGAGGCGTCCTTGACGGTTGCAGCGGCGTGCATCAACGCGCGAAGGCCGTCCAGGTCGGCTGCGTCGACATCAACGCCGTAGGCGATTAGCCGCTTTGCGCACTCGACGTGGCCGCCGCGAGCCGCGTACATGATCGCTGTCCTTCCACGCGTATCCCGAGCGCCCGCGTTTGCGTGATCCCGGATTAGCTCCAGGATGCTTGCGAGTTGTCCACGCGCGGCGGCGACCATGATCGGCGTCATTCCCGCGGGAGAGTCAGCTTTTGCGAGATCCGATCCGGACGTCGCGCGGATAAGAAGGCCGTCTAGATTCGCGGCGGACGGCGTATTGACGGATAGCCCTTCGGTCATTAGGCCTTGTATGGCTCCTACGTTCCCTGAAGCGGCGGCAAGCGAAAGGGCGCACGGGCCGTCAAGCTTGCGGTCGATGGTTGCGGCGTAGAGCATGGCAGAGGTTTCGCGGCTGTCGGCGCTCGAGCCAGAGGTTCCCTGAGCGGCGAAGAGCAGGGCGCTCCTTCCTGCGGGATCACGGGCCGCGAGATTGGCTGCGTGAGCGAGCAGCACGGTTAGGAGGTCCGGCCGTTCGTTGTACGCGGCGAGCATGAGCGGCGTGCGCCCTTGGCGATCGGCGAGGTTTATGTTCATGCGCGATGCGAGCTGCGCAAAGGCAGAGAGGCTTGCACCGCGCGGCCAGGCGCCGATGGCGGCGGCAAGCGGTGTTTGGCCGAACTTATCGGCGGCGCCAATATCCGATCCGGCGTTGATGAGCGAGACGACACAAGCGGCGCATCCGGCCCGCGCCGCGAGGAGAAGCGGCGTTTCACCGAGGGACGTCAGGCACGTGACGCGGGCTTTGTGCAGTAGGAGCATCGACACAAGGTCGGTCCGGCCCCGCTCGGCGGCGGCCATGAGGGCGTTGCGGTCACTGGAGCCCATTGCGTTAATGTCGGCCCCCGCGTTGACCAGGGCCTGGCAGACGATCGTCGCTCCCGCGTCGGCAGCTAGGTTCAGCGCGTGGTCTCCCACCTCGCTGGTCGCATTGACATCCGCTCCATTCGCGAGAGCCCGGCGGACGCCAGCGAGGTCTCCTGCGCTCGCAGCCTGGAGAAGGCGAGAGTTCTCAATGAATCGAGCCGGCGCCGCTGGTGCGCCCGCAACGGTTGTGGAGAAAATGAGAAATAGGACGGCGATGCGAATGTTAAGTGTGATCATGCGTGCTCTACTGGGCAGGGATGCCAAGGTGATGTTCTATACGGGAATGAGATCGGTCATATGTCGCGCAGATATTCTCGCAGGGAAACCACATATCCTTCGCGATTGCTTATCGTGGCTTCATCATGAGTGTGGTATTATATGGCACGAATGGGGATTCGCTGCCAGTATTTGCGTGTTCCACGTTTGCCGTGTCGGCCAACACGGTGCGGGACATCCTTGATGCCGTTCATTGGGGATGGTTTTGCACATACTGAGCGCTCAGGCAACCACATTTGCTTCATTCTTTTTTTTCGATCATGTGAAGCGCCTCCCTGTTGATCTCGAAAATTTTGAAATGGCCGCCTGTTTTTCGCGAATCTCATCGATCAATACTTATAACGGCGATTTTAGTCAGCCGAGGACGGATACAAGTGAATGATATGTCCTTATTGCGAGACGCGCAATGCGGTTAACGCATCGATTTGTGCCCACTGCGGCATTATTCTCAAGGATGCCAAGTCGCGCATGCGCCCGGAGAAGAAATTCTCATTCCGCAGCCTTATTGCGCCAATACTCATTTATGCGACAATTGGCATACTTGTCGGCATCGTAGGAATGTATGCTGGCCGCGAACTGGTCGGCAAGGACGACCTGGCGCTGCAACGCGCGGGCGCGTTGCGGGGGCTCGGCGTCGGGTTCGTCGTCGGTATCGCGATCGTCTATTTGGTCAGTGCTGGCCGCCTTCTACTCTACAATATACTTTATCGTCAACGCGCCAATCGGCTTTCCGGACAGCTTCGTCAGCGCGAGGCAAAGGTTAAGAAGGATCTAGAAGCGCTCACCAAGGATAAACCCGCGCAGGCGCACATTCTACGGGGAATCGAGCAATTGCTGCAGGGCGAACTCGATACCAGTATACAGCAGTTTGAGCAAGCGCAGAGAATGGGGCTGGTCACTGCTGAGTTGGTGAATGCGCAGGGAGTCGCACTTGCCCGTCGCGGCAGTCTTGATGTGGCCGTGGATCGCTTCCGGCGCGTGACTGCTCAGCAGGCTAAGGAAGCGGCGCCGCGCATCAATCTCGCATCCGCGCTGCTTCGCTCCCGTGATGGCTCCCTGGCGGAAAAGGCCGTAACGGAGTTGTCGGAGGTGGTAAGGCTCAACGGGGATAACCTGCCGAATCTCCTTCGCCTCTGCGTCGCGCTGATTCAGGCTGGACGCAGTGCTGAAGCGATAGAAAAGCTTCAGGGCAAGCTTGAGCAAGCGCCGAAAGAAATCGTCGCCGATCTGCGAAACGTGCTCGGAGTCGCGCAAGCAGCGGAAGGTCACCTGAAAGAAGCCGCGGATGAGTTTCGCGCCGCGCTTATCTCCGATCCCGGTCACAGCCATGCGATGGCGAATATCGGCGTCGTGAACATTTTGCAAGAGCACACCATCGACGCGGTCGTCCAACTCGGCGAGGCCGTTCACGTGGATCCGTCGCAGGGAAAGGCTCATTGCGATTACGGATGCGCTCTGATTGCCGACGGTGCGCTCAACGAAGGAATCCGCGAGCTTCGCGAGGCGGTTGTGCAGGATCCGACGCTTGTCGAAGCGCAGTTTAACATCGGCAAGGTCTATGCGGACAACGGTCTCTACAATCATGCCGAACGCTACTGGACCACCGTTTTGAAGATCAACCCCAAGCTTTGGCAAGCCTGCATTGGTATGGGCGTCATGCATTTTCATATCGGTCCCGCCGATCGCGCCCTCGCGTGGTTTAAAGAAGCAGAGCGGCTCGCGCCGAACGAGGCAATGGTCGTTGCAGGCCTCGCATTATGTACGGCCCTGCAGGGAGACCTTCACGAAGCGGAGCGCTTATTCCAGAGGGCAATCGAGCTTGACCCAAATCAGCCCGATGCATTGTGCAACCTCAGTTGGATATACATACAGCTCGAAAATCACGACAAAGCCGCCGAGTATGCGGAGCGCGCGATCAAGGCCAACCGATCGCTCGCGAGCGCCTATAACAATCTCGCGCTTTGCAACATTCATATGTCGGCGATTGAACTCGCCGTTGTCAATTTCCGGAAAGCCAACGAGCTGGATCCGAAGCTCAAGGGGATCCATTACAACATTGGCCACCTCCAGTATGCGATGAAGAACCTCGCGGGAGCGGTCAACGAATGGCGCCTTGCTGCCGAGGACGAGCCCAATTATGCCGACGCGCATACGAACCTTGGCGTCGGGTTCTATCGTCAGGCTAATTTCGAGGGAGCGGTAAACTGTTTCAAACGCGTGATCGTCCTGCGTCAGGACCGCATGGAGGACTACGCCAACCTGGGACTTGCCTATGCGCGCAGCAAGCGGCATAAGGAGGCGATTGAGCAGTTCGATATCGCTATCCAGATGGAACCGAACAACCCAATGCTCCATTCGAATAGGGGACTGGCCTGTTTCTTCGCCAAAGAGGTCGAACAGGCGATGCGCGAGTGGCGCGTTGTGGCGCAACTCAGCGACGCTTACTTCAAAACGCGCAGCAGCAAACAGCAGTCTGAATTTGACGAGTCTAACGTTGATGTTGTCCCGTTGCGTATCACGGAGCGAGCGACTCACTCGGAACCGCGTACGGGCAGTTTCCTGTACGCAATGCTGCCCGGCTTCTCTGTCGATCGATGGGAGCTTCTCGTCTCCGACGAAACATTGAAGGAGATGGATATCCTTAAAGATCAGTATGCGGCTGTCAACCGGTCGCTGAGAGCCCTCAAACTCTCATAAACTGGGAGCGCCACGAGGCCGGTCCGTGGAGCCTGCCGGAAGTACGCAGGCGAGTTCGACGTGCCGCGCTCTGGATACGTAAATATCCCGCATGTGGCGGTCAACGAATCGCATCGACCTGTAAGGATTATGGGTATTGACCAATAATGGTAAAGTCCGGTCTGTTCGTCGGATTCGGGAATGCCAATGTCAATACTCGCCTTGCCTCTTGTTGCTGTCGCTTTCGCACTCGCCGGCGCGGCGGTGCACGCTCAGGGTCCAGCCTCTGTAAGAGGCGCGGTTCCCGCGCGCGTGGTCGCGGCGAACCGGTCTCCGCTGTTGCAACTCGGGCACGACGGGCCTGTAACCTCCCTTTCATGCTCGCGCGACGGCCGCCTTATTGTATCCACGGGCTGTGATGGATTCCTGAAGGTATGGAATGCGTCAAACGGTCGCCTGATCGCGCAAACTACGCGGCAATCGGGATGGATCCGCTGCTCAGATATATCTCCCGATTCGAGAACCGTAGCGGCTGGGCTTGACGACGGCCGTGTGACCCTTTGGAATCCTCTTTCGGGCCGCGCGCTGGGACAGTGGCGCGTGTCGACCACCGGAGGCGTGACAGCCCTGGCATACTCGACGCGCGGCGATTTACTCGTTGCTGGATCATCCGACGGGTGTGTGCGCATCCGCCCCTCTGGATCTACTCACGGAATGACCGCGTGGACGTTTCGCGGCATGCGAATTTGCGGACTGGCCTTTTCTCCCGACGGAACGTCGCTGGCGATTGAGCTGCAAGGATTGGGGCGGGCGCCCCACGGGACAAATGGAACGCCTGATCAAGTAGAGTTGCGGGACGTCCGCACCGGGAAGCTGTGCATGACGTACCTGGTCCCGTCCGGCGTCGTTGGTCCGCTTTCGCTCTCGCGCGGTGGGACTGAATTGGCCCAATGTTGCGGCGATGGTTCCGCGCTGGTTATCGACCTCGCGTGTCGGAAGGTTCGTTTGCACCTCGCGCGCAGGAGTTCGCCGTTCACGTCAATATGCTTTTCGCCAACTGGACGCCTTATCTTGACCGGCGACGCGAAGGGCAGTCAGCAAATCTGGTCATCCACGCGCGGCAGCGAACTCTCCGAGCTTCAGCCGAGCGATGCTTTCGAGCCCGGCGCTCCAGTCCAATGGGCGGGATGCGACGACTTGACTGCGGCGGGCAAGGAAGACGGCGGAATCGATGTTCGCCGTATGCGCGATGGATCGGCCGCCGTTCGAGTCGGCGGCCGCAGAGCGCCGAAGATAGCGTCGGTCGCGCTGTCTCGAGGCGGCGGCCTCCTGGCGATTGGGCTCGCCGGTTCAGACAATGTCGAATGCCAGGGCCTTTTCGTGTTGCGCGAGGATATGCCGGACGCAATGTCCTGGGTAGGGCTTCGTGAGCCTTTGCTAGCGTCATCATTTTCTCCGGCGGGAGAGAGCCTGCTCACGATCTGTGCCCATGAGGCGACAATATGGGGGTGCTGGGGGACACGCCCTGTCCCTACGCGTCTTGCGTCTGACAAGGCGGGACATCTTTTCCCCAGAGCTCTCTTCACGCGTGATGGAGCCTGTGTGCTTCTCGCTCGCACAACTGGCGGCATTGAGTTCCGCGATTCCGCCACGGGAGATGTGGTGCGCACCGTGTTGACTGGCTCCGATCCGCTTTGTGGGTACGCGCTGACCGGCGACGGCGGGCGGCTGGACGTGTTGACGGAAAAGGCAACGCTTACCGGGACGGCGCCTGAACTTCATGTCTATGATTCGGTAGGCACTCATCCCTCGGCTTCCGTGGCGCGCTACGTCTCGCACCGCGCGCTCTCCGGCGGGGAAAATGTTGCGGTTGCCGGATCGCCGGACGGCCGCTTCTTGGTGGTAGGTTCCGAGATCCGCGACGCAACATCGGGCAAGCTCTTGTGCCGGTTGTCTTCACTGGCGCGCCACGCTGCATTTACGCGCGACACGCGACTGCTCGCTACCGACTTTGGCCAAGTTTGGAATGTGTGGGGCAGGGCGGAGAAGGCCCGGCTCGAACTCCCGGACGGCTGTGCGTTGACGTGTCTGACCGCCAGCCGCGATGGCAGCCGCTTTATCGGTGGCTGCGACGATGGCGTCGTCCGCGTATGGAACTCGGCGACTGGCGGCCTCTTGCTGAGCGTCTATCTTGTGGCCGGGAGATCAGCCAAATCCACGCCGGAATGGATAGCCGTAAGCGTCGATGGCCGGACGGAATGTTCGGCGGGCGGCGCGGGGCTGGTTTCCGGCGGTAAAGATACCGCCGGGCTGCTGAGCCAGATCTTTCATAGGGCGCTCAACTTGCCGCCGACGATGAATTAAGCGCGATTACCGGCGGATATGTGCCCACTACCGGTCAATAAGCCCCACAGCGCAGCGCCGTATCGTACATGGCCAGGACGTTTTCCGTAGGCGAATTATCTTGCAGCGCATGAGTCGGCGCAAAGCAGTATCCGCCGCCAGGCATCATGACTGCGAGCGTTTCGCGGCACACGTCGACGACATCCTGGACCGAGCCGTACGCGACCGGACCGGCGGTGCTTATACAGCCGTGGAAGCACAGTTTACTTCCGTATCGGTCTTTGAGGTAAGCGGGAGCCATATCGGCTGCCTCGGGTTGTAGCGTGTCGACGACGGAGATTCCCATCTCCGCGAAATCGTCGAATGCCCAGCTGCTTGAACCGCAGGAGTGGATCATGACGGGCACGCCGAACGACTTCGCGAGGTCGACGACCTTCTGATGGCGCGGGCGGATCAGCTTGCGAAACATGGGGACGCTAATCATCGGTCCCTTTTGAGTTCCCAGGTCTTCTCCCATCCAGATCAAATCGATCCGTCCGCCCGCGGCCTCCAGACTTCTTGCCATCACCTCGTGCAGAATATCGATCCTCCGGTCGATAAACGCGAGGGCAGCCTCATCTTCCGTAGCGAGATCGAGCAGCGTTTGCTCCATTGTGCGAATCATGCCGGTGCTGTTGATTATGTCCGGGCCCCCCGCGCCGCCGAGTACGATGCACTTATCCGGGTTACGTGCAATCTGTGCGGGAATCGCGCTGTAATCGTAGTCATCAGGGGATGGCATCGGCCAAGTTCGCAATAGTTCCTCGGATGCGTCCTTCAGCGGCCAGCCGGTATAGTCATTGTAGCCGCCGCTTTCGTGCTCGATCCAAACTGTCTGAATCCCCCAACAGGGATCGACGTTCTTTCCGGGAATTTCCGCATGCAAGCGTGGCCCGGAATACGGGGCCCCAACAGTGCGAAAATCGACGTTGAGCGCATCGAGGAGCCCGCCATAATCACTGCCTCCGAGACCGAAGTGGGCCATCAATCGCCGGTTGATGCCGCCGTTACCAACGTAGTCGATCGGAACGCGATCCGGCTCACAGTGCGCTAATGTCGTCCGGACGCGATCGCGAGATGTCAACGGTTTCGTCATTGATTTAAATCGATATGCGAATCGATCTCCTTTTAAATCAGCATAATACGTGAAACGATACCATGGCTTGCCTGTTTGATGGAATGGAGTGGAGCGCGAATGCCTGGACAATGGCGGCATTGCCTTTCAGCTAAACGAAAATTGCGCGCGGAAGCGAGAAGGCGAAACGCCGTACGAGTCGTGGAATATGCGCGAGAAGTAAAATGCGTCTTCGTATCCGACGGCTCGCGCGACCTCGGCGACGTTCAGGCGGCCTTCGACGAGCAACCGGCGCGCCTCGATCAGGCGTGCGGCGCGAACATAGTGGCGTAGACTTTGACCGGTGTGCTGCTTAAAAAGCTTGCCAAAGTGGTCCGCGCTTAGCAAGGCGGCTGCCGCGAGCGGTTCCACCGCATGGTTAGCCGCCAGGTCGTGCGCGATCGCGGCGCACGCGGCTTCCACGGCTGGATGAATAGCTTTTCGCGGCAAGCGATCCAGGATAGCATCTCGCCATGCCTCGATTACCTCAAGAAGCAATCCTCTTTGTTCGATCGGTCGGGACGTTGAACAAGAGACGCGGCTTAGCACGAGCGCCTCTATTCGCGAACGCAAGGCCGTTGCTGATCGTGGACGCAGCCAGCGCGGCGGGGCTGGCGTGAGTGGGCATGTTGGCGGGGCGGAATCGAACGTAAACGGAATCGGGCTGGTGTTAGGCCGCTGGGTTGCGTTGATGCCGGTGGCGTCGTCATCGAGATATGCGAAATGCAAGCCAAGGAGCCGGAGCGGGGCTGCGGCGCTTGAAGTCACTTCGTGTCGTTCGTTGGGACCGTAGTAGACGATGTCGCCAGCTTCGATTTGAAACAGGTTATCGTCGACGACGGCGTCTCCCGCGCCGGATTGGACGCAGAGAATTTGAAAGTCGGAGATGTAGCGGGGACCGAACCCGCCGGACGGCTCGGCATCGTAAAAGTTCGCGTAGCGCACTACGGGAGTTAGCTTACGCCATCCCTGCCACTCTGGTTGGTCACAATTGCTCGTTTCCACAGGGGATTGGTTCACCGGACGAGGGGTTGCGTCCTTCTTAAATGCGAACGGGGACGAACAAGCCATCGAAAACGGGCGGCAGGCAACAGCTCGGAGGTTTCGGCGTGCGATCCGGACAGGCGATGTCCAAGAGGTCCCGCGCGGACCTCTTGGAAAAACGCGTTTGCCTAATGCCGGTCGCGCACGTACTCGTTGATCGGCACAACCGTAAACGCCTCGCCGCCGCGCCGGGCGGCCAGGGCGTAATGAAGCGCCCGGGCGGTATCGAGGGAGGTAAGGCACGGGATCGAATGCTCGACCGTTGCGCGCCGGATCCGTTGGCCCTCTTGCTCGACTTTGCGGTCTTTCGAGACCGTGTTGATCACCAGGGATACGCGGTTGTTGCGGATCAAATCGAGCAGGTTTGGGGAGCCTTCGGAAATCTTCTTGACCGATTCTGCTTGGAGGCCTTTTTGGTTGAGATAGCGGGCGGTTCCAGCGGTCGCAAAGAGGCGGAAACCGAGGCGAGTGAAATCCTCGGCAATCTTAAGCGCTTCTTCCTTGTCGCTATCGGCAATCGTCATCAAAAGACCGCTGCCGTTCGTGGGGCGCGGGACATCGATGCCGCTGGCGACCATCGCTTTGTAAAGCGCGCGCGGATAGTCGACATCGATTCCGAGCACTTCGCCGGTGCTCTTCATCTCGGGGCCGAGGTTAATATCGACGCCGGCGAGCTTCGCAAACGAAAAGACGGGAGCTTTGACCGCAACGTTGGGTTGCGTTGGATGCAGGCCGTTGGCGTAGCCTTGCTCAACCAGACTCGTACCGAGGATCGCGTGGGTGGCGGCCCGGACCATCGGGACGCCGGTGATCTTAGAGAGATAGGGAACAGTCCGGCTTGCGCGCGGGTTCACTTCGATCACCTGCGCCTCTTCACCGTCAATCACAAACTGGATGTTCATGACGCCGATCACCTCAAGGGCTGACGCGAGCTTGGTGGCGTAGTCGACGATTTGATTGCAAAGGTCTTTCGAGAGGGTCTGCGGCGGGTAAACGGCCATCGAGTCGCCGCTGTGAACTCCGGCGCGCTCGATGTGCTCCATGATGCCGGGCAGAACACAGTTCCCCTTGCCGTCGGCGATCACGTCGACTTCCGCTTCGCGTCCGATCACGTACTTGTCGACGAGAATCGGCGCGCCTTCCGCCGCATCGGCTGCATAGCGCATGTAGGAGCGAAGCTCATCTTCGTTGTACACAATCTCCATCGCGCGCCCGCCCAGGACATAAGAAGGCCGGACGAGGACGGGGTAGCCGATTTCCGCAGCGACGACGACAGCGTCTTCTGTCTTCATGATCGCGCGTCCTGGCGGTTTTGGGATGGAGAGGCCGCTGAGGAGCTGCTCGAACTTGTCGCGGTCTTCGGCGATATCGATGCTCTCATACGAGGAGCCCAGGATCTTGACCCCGGCGGCCGCAAGAGGCTTGGCGAGGTTAATCGCGGTCTGACCGCCAAACTGGACGATCACCCCTTCGATGGGCGCTTCGGCGTCAATGACGCGCAGGACGTCCTCGACAGTGAGCGGTTCAAAGTAGAGCCGGTCCGACGTATCGAAATCGGTGCTGACGGTTTCGGGATTGTTGTTGATAATGATCGCCTCGTAGCCGGCCTCTTTGAGAGCCCAGACGCAATGGACGCAACCATAGTCAAATTCGATGCCCTGGCCGATGCGGATAGGGCCGCTGCCAAGCACGATGGCTTTTTTCTTAGGGGATGTCATATCAAGGGTAGATTATACCCGGCGGCCAAGCGATGGGAAGGCTGACGCGAAGGGAATATTGTTCGCGAGGACAGACCAAGTTGGCGCGACGGCAAGGCGTACGGGTTTGAGCCGCGCACAGCCGTTGCGCGTGCGAGCGACCATTGGGCAAAAAGGGGTAATATTACCGGGAACCAAGCAGACTCCGGTTGTGTTTGGACACGTTGAAAACGCGTAAATGTGGGCGTTGTGTGAATTGCGTGAGATCCGTCGTGAGACGGACGCCGCAGGCGCGATTGAATTGGTACAGTAAAAGATTCAGCGCCGTTGCGTGTTGACTTGCCGATTGAGTTTGTGCAATAATTCACATGTCGCGCAAGCGAATACCGAGGAGGCGCTGAGTTTCATGGTGACCGTCGCACCGACGCCGGGTGATTATCTGCCCCTGCTGATTCTGATTCTGATGGGTGCGTTCATCGCGGTATTGCTCGTGGCCCTCTCCTGGATCCTTGGCCCGAAACAGCCAAGCGTCGAGAAGCTTTCCCCCTATGAATGCGGCGTTACGCCGGTTGGTACGGCGCGTGACAGGTTTCCGATTAAGTTTTACCTGATCGCGATGCTCTTCATTCTCTTCGATATTGAAACGGTCTTCCTCTATCCGTGGGCGATCCTTTATCGCAACAATGCGTATCTCTCTCGCGGTTTTCTTCTTGGGGAAATGACCGTTTTTATCGCCATCCTTTTCGTTGGTTACATCTATATTTGGAAGAAGGGAGCCCTGGATTGGGAGTAGAGCAGAATCTGGGCATCCTTACCGTCCCGCTCAACAAGGCGGTGAACTGGGCAAGGCGTAACTCCGTGTGGCCGGCGACCTTTGGTTTGGCCTGCTGTGCGATAGAAATGATGGCGAGTACGAACTCGCGATACGATTTGGCCCGATTTGGGTCTGAAGCGTTTCGCGCGTCGCCTCGTCAGGCGGACCTGATGATTGTGTCCGGCCGGGTCTCCAAGAAAATGGCGCCGGTGCTTCGGCGCATCTACGATCAGATGCCCGAGCCCAAGTGGGTGATATCCATGGGAGATTGTGCGTCGTGTACCGGAGTGTTTAACAATTACGCTCTCGTGCAGGGGGTGGATACGATCGTTCCCGTCGACATGTACGTTCCGGGGTGTCCGCCAAATCCCGATGCGCTTATTTACGCGATTATGCAGCTTCAGAAGAAGATCGATCGCGAGCATTTTGGAGACCGCAGGTAAACCGTCATGGCTGATAACGATGTTCGCCTGGGGCTGACGCCCACTGATCTTGCCTTGCGCGAGATTACGCTGAAACGGCCGGATCCGTGGGTTGATCTCAACGCGGATGAGGATGTCGAGCTCCGGGTGGTGCAGGAGGCGTTCGCTGCCGATGTCGTGAAGACGCGCAAATTCCGCGACGAGAAGACCCTCTGGATTAAGCCGGAGAACGTCGTCGCGATCCTGACTTTGTTGCGCGACCATATAGAGACACAGTTTAGCTTTCTTTCGGATCTCACCGCGGTCGACCTGCTCAAGCTCAACGAGTCGGACGCGGAGCCCCGGTTCCAGGTTGTATACAATCTTTACTCGATGGCGACCTTTAAGCGCCTCCGTGTAAATGCTTTGGTGCCCGATGGCGAGTCGATTCATACGGTTGAAGGCGTCTGGCCCGCGGCGAATTGGCTCGAGCGCGAGGTGTACGATTTGATGGGGATCACGTTCGAGGGTCATTCGGATCTCAGGCGGATCCAGCTTCCCGACGATTGGATTGGTCATCCCCTCCGTAAGGATGAGCCGCTTGGCGGCGAAGAGGTCGAGTTTTCGTTCAACGTGCGCGGGCGGTAAGCGCTAGGCCGCGGGCGCCAGTTGTATTTTTGACGTGCTTGTTCGACGCAATGTGAACTGTGTTTGAGAGTGAAGTTATGCCGACTCTAGATAAAACCGATTTGCCGGAGCCTCTCGCGGGCGTTAAGTTGCCGCGCGGCGTCTTCGTGGAGCGCGATGAGGAGAACGACGGTTTGATGATCGTCAACCTTGGCCCGCAGCACCCGTCGACGCACGGGGTTTTGCGGCTCGTGGTTGAGCTCAACGGTGAAACGATCGTCAGTGCGACTCCACACATTGGATACTTGCACACGGGCATCGAAAAGACGATGGAGAACCTGACCTACTACAAGGCTCTCGTCTGCACCGATCGGGAAGACTATCTTTCGAACCTGATCAATAATACGGCATACTCTCTTGCGGTGGAGAAGTTGCTCGATGTCGATATTCCTCCGCGCGCGACACGCTTGAGGCTTATCCTCAATGAGCTGGAGAGAATTGCGAGCCACCTGCTATGGCTTGGGACCCACGCGCTGGATATCGGCGCGATGACGCTGTTTTTCTACACGTGGCGCGAGCGGGATCAGATCCTCGACCTCAAGGAGATGCTGTCCGGCGTTCGGATGATGACGTCGTGGATTTGCCCGGGAGGTCTGCGCGGCGACACGCCGACGGGCTGGATTGAGCGCGCACAAAAGTTTATTGACGGCTTCCCGCGCAAAATCGATGAGTACGATCGGCTTCTCACCAAGAATCCGATCTGGATCGAGCGGTTGACGGGAATTGGCGCAATCAGTCCGCAGGATGCGATAGCGTTCGGTATGTCAGGACCGTCCCTGCGCGGATCCGGCGTCGCCTGGGATGTTCGTAAGGCGAACCCATATATCGGCTACGAGCAATTTGAGTTCGACATTCCTGTCGGGACCAAGGGCGACGTCTACGATCGCTACCTCGTGCGCATGGAGGAGTTGCGGCAAAGCGTCCGCATTCTCGAGCAGGCGCTGAAGGATGTTCCGATTGGTCCGGTGCGCACCAGCGATCGCAAGGTGACGCCGCCGCCGCGTGCGGAACTGGACACGTCGATGGAATCGCTGATCCATCATTTCAAGCTGTACACGGAGGGCTACCATCCGCCGATTGGCGAGGCGTACGCGGCTTGCGAATCCGGCCGGGGCGAGAAGGGCTATTACATTTACAGCGATGGCTCGAATACGCCGTACCGCGTTAAAATCAATGGCCCGTCGCTAAAGAATCTTCAGGCGCTCCCGCAACTTGCGAAAGGCCGCATGATTGCGGATGTCGTTGCGATTATCGGATCGATCGACATCGTTCTCGGCGATATCGATCGGTGAGGCGAGAACGTCCGTCCCGCCTGTTTTGCGCTGGGGACCCTTTCCTCCCTGAAGGGGAGGAGTTTAATTGGGAATCGTATGTTTACAGTAGAAGCTAAAGAGCAGCTCGACAATATCGTAAAGAAGTATCCAACCAAGCGGGCGGCCCTATTGCCGGCGCTTTGGCTGGCCCAGGAGCAGTACGACGGCTGGTTGCCGCCCGAGGCGCTTCGCGAGGTGGCCGGTTATCTGGAAATGCCGCCAGCGGAGGTAGAAGGCGTCGCAACTTTCTACACCATGTACAACAAGGAGAAGATTGGCAAGTTTCATATCGAGGTTTGCCACAACATCGCCTGTATGGTGCGCGGCGCGGATGCCTTGATCGATCAGATCGGCGAGAAGCTCGGGATCGGCAAGGGCGAGACGACCCCCGACGGCAAGTTTACGCTGAGCGGCGCGGAGTGCCTGGGGGCATGCGCCAATGCTCCTTGCATGATGATCGGGGCAAAGTATTTCGAGGATCTCACTCCTGAGAAAGTCGACGCAATCGTCGAGGAATACAAGAAGAAGTAGGCGCGCAAGGCCAGAGGATACGGACGCGTGAGCGAACAACCACAAATATTGTTCAAATACAGGAACGTCGAAAACTACAACAACATCGACGTTTACATGAAGCACGAGGGCTACGCCGCCGCGCGCAAGGCGCTCCAAATGGAGCCCGACGCGGTGATCGAAGAGATCAAGGCGTCTGGACTTCGCGGCCGAGGCGGCGCTGGCTTTCCGACTCATATCAAATGGAACGGGATACCAAAGAATTGGGACAAGCCGCATTACCTGGTGATTAATGCGGACGAAGGCGAACCGGGGACAGCAAAAGACCGCGAGTTGATGAACAAAATGCCGCACCTGCTGGTGGAAGGCTGTATCATCGCGGCGCGGGCGATCCGCTCGAACCGTTGCTACATCTACATCCGCGGCGAGTATATGGAGCCTGGTCAATCGGTCCGGAAGGCGATACAGGAAGCTTACGACAAGGGCTTCCTCGGAAAGAACATTCAGGGCTCCGGGTTCGATCTCGACATCCACGTCCACATGGGCGCGGGCAGCTACGAATGCGGCGAAGAGTCCGCTCTTATGTCCAGCCTGATGGGTGAACGGGGAATGCCGCGCCATAAGCCGCCGTCCGCTCCCCTGCCGGTAATTAGCGGCGTCTGGGATTCGCCGACGATCGTTAACAACGTGGAGACCGTGGCTACCGCGGCGCCAATCCTGAATATGGGCGGCGCGGCATATGGCAAAATCGGTTCGGGTCGCAGTCTCGGCACCAAGCTGTTCACGGTTTCGGGACATGTGAATAAGCCCGCAAACTACGAATTCGTGCTCGGTACGCCGATCCGCGAGATCCTGGAGACGGCTGGCGGCCCGCTAAACGGCAAGCCGCTGAAGTTCTTTATTCCGGGCGGATCGTCGACGCCGCTGTTCCCGGCGACCGACAAATTTCTCGACCTTCCGCTCGATTACGAGACGATGATGGCGAATGGCAGCATGCTCGGCTCTGGCGGGCTAATGTTCTTCGATGAGGGCGTTAGCGTTCCCGCGCTGATGACGCGCTTGATGCACTTCTACGCGCATGAGTCCTGCGGCAAGTGTACGCCGTGCCGCGAAGGCACAAACTGGCTGACCAAGATCCACGATCGGATCATGGCTGGCGGGGGGCGTCATGAAGACATCGACCTGCTCCTCGACATCTGCAACAATATCGGCGGCCGGTCGTTTTGCGCTCTCGGGGACGCCGCGGCAATGCCGATCCAAGGAGCGCTCAAGTATTTCCGGCACGAATATGAGGCATTGATCCCGGATCGCAGCCTTTCGAGCAGGATTTACGCGCCGCTGCCGGTTGCGGCGGGCTGAGATGAAAGATGGATAGGCTTCCGTGGCTGGCCGGAGCTTGTTTATAATGGCCGCATCGCTGGGCGGATTGCGTGCATGGACGCGTCCCTTGCGAGGCTTAATTTGAGATCCTCCTGTTTCGGGAGGAAAGGGCCCGCGTAGCGGGAATGTGGGTTTCTCGGACTGCACCGTTGTGAATGGAACGACTTTATGGCTGAAACGATCACACAAGCACCGGAAACGGTGAACCTCACAATCGATGGGAAAAAGGTGACCGTTCCGAAGGGGACGCTGCTCATTACGGCGGCGTTTCAGGCAGGAGCGGATGTGCCGTACTTCTGCCATCATCCGAGGCTAAAGCCTGCGGGCGCTTGCCGCATGTGCTTGGTGCGCATCGAGAAGATGGCGAAGCTGCAGACGGCGTGCACCGTGCCGGTTTCGGAGGGGATGGTCGTCGACACGCTCTCGCCCGAGGTGAAACAGGCGCAGCAGGGGATACTCGAGTTTCTCCTTATCAACCATCCGCTCGACTGTCCGATTTGCGACCGCGGCGGCGAATGCCCCCTGCAGAACATGACATTCCAATATGGCCCTGGAGTAACGCGATTTATAGACGAGAAGCGTCACTTCCCAAAGCCGGTCCCGCTCAACGATTACGTTTCAATTGACCGGGAGCGGTGTATCCAGTGCTCCCGATGCACCCGGTTTCAGGCCGAGATTGCGGGGGATGGCGCGCTGGCGATTGAAAGCCGCGGGAACTCGGCGGTCATCGCGCCGTTCTCGCTGGATGGCTTCCAATCGCATTTTTCGGGAAACACGGTCGAACTCTGCCCGGTCGGAGCGCTTCTGTCGCGTCCGTACCGCTTTCAGTCCCGTCCATGGGAGTTTCACAGCACGGACAGCGTTTGCAGCATGTGCGGCGTCGGCTGCAACATTGCCGTGCAGACGCGAACGAACCAGTTGATGCGGGTCAATTCCCGATTGAACGAAGATGTTAACGAAGAATGGACCTGCGACACGGGAAAGTTCGAGCAGTACTGGGTGAATTCGGAAGAGCGCATCACGACGCCAATGATCCGGCGTGCGTCGGTCCTGAAGCCGTGCAGTTGGGACGAGGCGTTGACTGCGGTCGCCGAGGCGTTTTCGAGCGCCGCGAAGTCCAGCTCAAATACGGTTGCCGGTATCGGCAGCACGCGAACAAGCAACGAAGAGGCTTACCTCTTCCAGCGGATCTTCCGTACGGCGCTTGGCAGCAACAATATTGACCACCGCATGCACGATTTTCCGATCCGGCCAATGGAGACAAGCCTCGCCGCCATTGGCGAGGCGAAGGCGATCGTCGCGATTGGGTTCGACCCCAAGCAATACTTGCCAGTCGTCTGGCTGCGCATCTACAAGGCTATCTCGAATGGCAACGCGACGTATGCCCATGTCTCGTCGGTCGACGATCCGGCTGTGGAAGCGGCGCTCGCGGTCGGCGAAGGGGCGATTTTGCTGACCGACGACCATATCGCGAGCGCGGATTTGGACAAATTGACCAAGCGGGCAAAGAGCGCAGGGGCGAAGATCAACGTTTTGTTGCCTGACAACAACAGTTGGGGCGCGATTCTGATGGGCGTCCTCCCAGACCGGTTGCCTTCGCTTCAGCCGGTTGGCAATGGAGCGCGGCCGAAGTTCGAAGCCTTGTGGGGAGGACCGGTTCCCGATAAGCCGGGGCTTGCCACCTGGGACATCCTGAAGGCCGGCGCCGCCGGAGATATTAGAGCTCTATACGTGCTTGGCAGCAATCCGGTTGCGAGTTTCCCTGACCGGGATCTGGCGGCATCGGCGTTGGAGAAGATCCCGTTTGTTGTCGTGCAGGATTTGTTCTTGTCCGAAAGCGCCCAGTATGCGAACGTCTTTCTCCCGGCATCATCGTTTATCGAAAAGGCGGGGACGTTTACCAACATCGAAGGGCGCGTTCAGCCATTCGGGGCTGCGATCCGGCCTGTGGGCGACTCGAAGCCGGACTGGCAGATCCTGTCGGAACTCTACGCACGTTTAGGGGCGTCGGCTCCGTTCTTCGGTCCCGCGGATATCGCGCGGGAAATCGCGCATTCAGCGGACAAGAATACATTCGCCGGGGATAGGCGCTAAGTTATGGATTTCAGCCAATTCTCACACATATTTTGGTCGGTTCCCACGAACGAGGTTCCGGCGGCTGACTGGTGGATCGATGTCTTGCGCGCTTTCGTGCGGATTTTGGTTCCAGTCTTTTTCGTGCTGCTGCTCGTGCCGCCTTTGGTTTGGTTTGAGCGTCGTTTGCTTGGCTTTATGCAGCAACGGCAGGGGCCGAACCGCGTTGGTCCTGAAGGCATCGTTCAGACAATCGCGGATGGCGTTAAACTCTTGATGAAAGAGGACATCATCCCGAGCAACGTCGATCGTACCCTGTACGTACTCGCGCCGATCATCATGCTGATACCGGCCCTTGTGACCGCCGGCGTGCTCCCTTGGCATCCGAGTCTTGTGTGGGGCGCCGGTGCGCCGAACGTCGACATTGGAGTGCTGTATCTTTTGGCGTGGAGTTCGTTGGCGGTCTACGGCGTCGTAATGGCCGGATGGGCGTCAAACAACAAGTATGCGCTTCTCGGCGGCCTGCGATCGTCGGCGCAGATGATCTCGTATGAACTCGGCATGGGGATTGCGGTGGTTACGGTCGTTCTGATCTCCGGTGCGCTTTCGGTTCGCGATATCGTTTTTGACCAATCGGCGTACGGCTGGATTAAG
Organism: Capsulimonadaceae bacterium; assembly: GCA_031292625.1. GTDB lineage: Bacteria > Armatimonadota > Armatimonadia > Armatimonadales > Capsulimonadaceae > JARLGU01. The sequence goes on from JARLGU010000041.1 coordinate 30,908, forward strand.
GACGCCGCGCATACGACGGCGCATCACGCGGCGTATACGTGGGGCATCGTGCACAAGCCATGGCTGGGATTTTTAAACCCGTGGCACGTTGCGCAGTTTTTCCCGATGGGCTTTGTCGCCGCGTTCATCTACGTTGTCGCGATGCTTGCCGAGACGAACCGTTCGCCGTTCGATCTTCCGGAAGCGGAGACGGAACTGGTTGCGGGCTACCACACGGAGTATACGTCGATGAAGTTCGCCATGTTCTTCATGGGCGAGTACGCGAACATGGTGGTCGTGAGCGCGATTGCGGCGACGTTGTTCTTCGGCGGCTGGACGACTCCCATAGCGCAGCTCGATCAGTGGGACAATACGGCCGTGGGCTGGATCATACCCGCGGCGATGATCAGCGCTAAGATTGGGCTGGGGCTATACTTCTTCGTCTGGATTCGAGCGACGCTGCCGCGAATTCGATATGACATGTTGATGTCGTTCGGGTGGAAGGGCATCTTCCCAATTGCACTGGGAAATCTATTCTGTGTTGCCGTGTCGCTGACGGCTGGCTATTGGGCCGGCCTCGCGGTTTGGATCGTGTTGGCCGTTGGCGCGCTCTTGATCGTCGCCAACCTCGATTCGACAAAGCGCTTTACGGAAAAAACGAGGCGGAGGTCGGTGCTCGGTCTCTACGCGAGCGCACAGCCATTTCAGATGCCGCTGGTAAAAACGTCGAATGGCGCACCGCCGGTGGACGGACGGACGGCGGCGGAGGAACTCGTCAAATGAGTTTGTGGGACGATATCAAAGCGCTGGCGGAGGAAGTTAAAGCGCCGCTTACCGGGCTTTCAATCACGGACTCCTATTCGCGTCAACCGCGCGTCACCATACAGTATCCGGACGTTCGGCGGCCGTTGAGCCGTCGCGCTCGATGGCGTCACGTCTTGAATCGCTATGAGAACGGCCTGGAAAAGTGTATCGGCTGCTCGTTGTGCGCGGGAGCTTGTCCGGCAAACGCGATCTACGTGAAGGCCGCCGAGAACACGGCTGAAAACCGCGTCTCTCCGGGAGAGCGTTATGCGGAGCAATACGAGATCAATATGATCCGCTGCATCTTCTGTGGGTATTGCGAGGAAGCGTGTCCGACTCAAGCGATCCAGCTAAAAGACATTTATGAACTGGCGGACGACGAGCGTAAAGATCTCATTTATACCAAGGAGATGATGCTCACTCCTGCGCCAGAGGAAGAGTAGCGGCGGAAATCGTTTCTGTTCGGGGGGTGCTTAGCTTCTGTCGTCCAGAGAGGCTGTAACTCCGTAGAGAAATAAAGATTCCGGAAGAACTTATGGGAACACAGATCTTATTCGCAATATTGGCGGCTGTGGCGGTCGTGTGCGGGATTGGCGTCGTTGTGTCGGCGAGCCCCGTGCGCAGTGCGCTAAACTTGGTGCTTGTGCTTTGCAGCGTCGCGTTGCTCTATCTGACGTTGAACGCATCTTTTGTAGCGGCCATACAGATAATCGTCTACGCCGGCGCGATCATGGTGTTGTTCCTGTTCGTGGTTATGATCCTCAATTTGGGATCGCCTGAGCCGTTAGTGAACAAATTGAAACCGCAGACTCCGCTTGCCGTGGTCGCTGGATTGGTGTTGATCGGCGTGATCGCGAGCGTAGTTGCATCGATCCCGCCGCAAGCGTCTGGAAGGCTGCTGCCGGAGGCGACGACGGGCGCATTAACGATCGGCCTGTCACTGTTCAGTCCGGCGTGGGTGTTTCCGTTTGAGGCCGTATCCGTTCTGCTTTTAGTCGCTACGGTGGGAGCGGTCGTGCTTGCGACGCGGAGGGCTTTATAGATGGCAATGGCTCCTGTCCATATACCGCTTTTTTACTATCTGATCGTCAGCGCAATCCTGTTTGCGCTCGGGACGATCGGCGTGATTGTTCGCCGCAATGCGATTATCATGTTTATGTGTATTGAGTTGATGCTCAATGCCGTCAACCTTTCGCTGGTTGCGTTTTCCCGGTATCTCTCGGATATCGGAGGTCAACTCATGGTGATTTTCGTGATGGCGGTGGCGGCGGCGGAGGTCGCGGTGGGGCTCGGAATTATCGTATCCATCTTCCGCAACCGCGAGAGCATCAACATCGACACATTGGACGTTATGAAGGGCTAACGAGCTGAGATTATGGTGCATTCCGATCCCGAATTTGCAAAGGCGTGGCTAATTCCGGCGTTGCCGCTGTTGGGCTTTTTGTTCAATGGTCTCGCGGGAGGCCTCGTAACGAAGCGTGTCGCCGGTGCTGTGGCGACGGCCGCCGTGTTTGGATCTTTCGCGCTCGGCTTGATGCTGTTTGGGCAGCTTTCGGGCGATCCAACGGCGCATATTAACACGCTGGCTCCGTGGTTCGTGGTCCCCGGCTTTAACGGAGCGGCCCCGCTGGTCGTCAATTATGAGATCCTGATCGACCATCTTTCGCTGCTGATGATCTTAATCATCACGGGCGTCGGCGGGTTGATCCATCTTTATTCGACTGGCTATATGGCGGCCGATAAGGGCTACACGCGCTTCTTTAGCTACCTCAACCTGTTCATCTTCTTCATGCTGCTGCTCGTCATGGGCAACAATATGGTCTTGATGTTCGTAGGGTGGGAAGGCGTTGGACTTTGCTCGTACCTGCTGATCGGGTTCTGGTACGAAAAGGAGTCTGCTGCCGCGGCGGCGCTCAAGGCGATGGTCGTCAATCGGATCGGCGATGTCGGCGTGCTGATCGGCATGTTCCTGGCATTCTGGTATTTCAAGACACTGGACTTCCACAATGTCAGCGGCACGGGATTACTCGATCTCGCCGCCAATAGCCATGTTGCGGCCGCGATTACGGCGACGCCCGCGATCGGCGCGGCGGTCACGCTGATGACGCTGGCAATTTTCTGGGGCTGCACGGGCAAGTCCGCGCAAATTCCGCTTTATACTTGGCTGCCGGACGCCATGGAAGGTCCGACGCCGGTTTCTGCTCTCATCCATGCAGCAACGATGGTCACGGCTGGCGTTTACCTGGTAAGCCGGATGCACTCGCTCTTTGAGCTATCGACGCTCACGATGACGGTCATTTGCGTAATCGGCATGGCGACGGCGTTGTTGGCGGCGTCGATTGGTCTCGTGCAAAACGACATAAAGCGTGTGCTGGCGTACTCGACGTGCTCGCAACTCGGCTATATGTTCGCGGCCTGCGGGGCAGGAGCGTTCACGGCCGGTATGTTCCACGTTACGACGCACGCGTTTTTCAAGGCCTGCCTCTTCCTTGGCTCGGGCGCGGTTATCCATGCGATGGAGCACGCGATGCACGAGCGCCATGAAACTGCGCATCGCGATGAGAGTGATGCGCCAGCCGCCGCCGGCGGTCCGGATCCGGACGATCCGCAGGATATGCGGAATATGGGCGGACTCAAGGGGAAGCTTCCGTTGACGCATGCTACGATGCTGCTTTCGACCGCGGCGATTGCGGGCATCCCGCTGTTTTCGGGCTTCTTCTCGAAGGACGAGATCCTGTACCAGGTTGCTCGACACCATTGGTCGCTTTGGTTTGTCGGAGTCGTCACGGCCGCGATGACGGCGTTCTACATGATGCGGCTCATGTATAAGACATTTTATGGCAGTCCCAAGAGCGAGGATGCTCAACATACGCACGAAGCGACGCCATCGATGACGTTGCCGCTGGTGATCCTCGGTTTCTTGGCAACCTTCGCAGGCGTGCTGGCTTTGCCAAGCATTGCGGGTTTCCCGAAGCTACCGAATTTCTTTGAGAAGTTTCTGGAACCGGCCGCTGCGCCTACCAACCCGGGAACGCTGCTTGCGCCGCATGAGCCCAGCCAGATTGTGCTGCTGGCAATTTCCGCGTTCGTTGCGCTGGGAGGCGTCGCCTATGCGTATTACGCTTACAAGGCGAAGGATGGCCGCGATCTTCTGATCGCGCCGGAAGAGAAGCAGCACGCAACGGTTTACGAATGGGCTCTGCATAAATGGTATGTCGACGAGCTCTATTACAACATCACCACCGTGCCCGGACGCTGGATTGCCGATCATTTGTATCGCGTGTTCGATTTGCGGATCGTGGATGGGGCGGTGAATGGAGTAGGGTGGCTCGCGAGCCAGGCGGGAGCGCTTTTCCGGACGGGCCAGACGGGATACGTTCGCAACTACGCATTCACTATGCTGATTGGCGCCTTAATCGTCGTCATCGCAGTGCTTGCCGGTTTCCGGTCGATCTTCTAGGGGCAACAGGGTGGTGCAGACGATTTGACTGCGTTTCCTGGGTGTATTAGCGTTCTGAGATTAACAATAAGCTATGAGTGAACATCTTCTATCGATCGTTACGTGGCTGCCGCTTCTGGGAGGGTTTATCCTATTAGCGCTCCCTTATGAAAGCAAACTGCTGCATGCGCGGTTTGCGCTGGGCGTCACTCTGCTGACCCTGCTCGTATCGATTCCGCTGCTAACCGGCTTCCATGCGGCTATACCGTCGCCCTCATCGGCTTCGAGCGGTCAGTTCAGCTTTATCGAGACGCTTACAGGTTGGGGGATACCGCAGCTTGGCGTGAACTATATCCTGGGCGTGGATGGCATCTCGCTGCTGATGGTCTTGATGACGACGGCGATCTTTCCGTTTGTGGTAGGGGCATCGTTCAAAGGGATCAAGGATCGGACGAAGATGTTCTTCTTCCTGATCCTGTTGGTGGAAACCGCCATCCTTGGAGTCTTCGACTCCTTGAACCTGGTCCTGTTCTACATCTTCTATGAGGCGATGTTGATTCCGCTTTATTTCCTGGTCGGTGTTTGGGGCGGACCGAAGCGGATACAGGCCACGATGAAGTTTTTCTTGTACACGATGGTAGGCTCCATGCTCATGCTAGTGTCCATCTTGTACACGTATGTTCTGGTCCATACTTTCGACTTTGTCCAGGTTCAGCAACTTCTCCCGCAGGCCTTTGATGCCATGGCTAATCATACTGGCGTGGCTCATGCGCATTTGGTCGAGGTTCTATTGTTCCTTGGCTTCTTCGCCGCGTTCGCGGTGAAGTCGCCTGTTTGGCCGCTGCACTCGTGGGTGCCTGACGCGTATGCGGAGGCTCCGACCGGAGTGACCATCGTCCTGGTCGCGCTCAAGATGGGCTTGTACGGCTTCATCCGATTTAACGTATCGCTTTTCCCTACAGCGACTGCCGAGCTCGCTCCGATCGCCGTCGTCCTGGGCGTGATCGGGGTGATTTACGCCGCCCTTGTCGCGGCGGCGCAGACGGATCTCAAGCGATTGGCGGCGTATTCGTCAATTTCTCATATCGGCGTGATCGTGGTCGCCATCTTTGCGTTGACGGCTGCTGGATGGACGGGAGCGGTCATCCAGATGGTGAGCCATACGTTCACGATGGGAGCGCTGTTCATCCTAATTGGCTATCTTTACGAACGACGCGGCACTTACGACATATCGTCGTATGGCGGCGTCTGGAAAGTCATGCCGTACTTTTCCGTTGTGTTCTTGATCGCGACGCTGTCGGCGATTGCTCTTCCGGGGACGGCCGGGTTTTACGGCGAGTTTTTGATGCTGGTCGGATCGTTCCAGACTTATCCTTGGGCTGCGGCGATCGCAACCACTGCAGCGATCTGGTCAGCGGTGTATATGCTGTGGATGTTTAAGCGCGTGATGCACGGCAAGATCAATAAGCCGGAAGTCGAAGCGTTTACGGATCTATCCGTTACGGAAAAGTGGGCGCTGGTTCCGCTGGTCGCGATCATTCTCTGGATCGGCATCTACCCGATCCCGTTGGTTCACGTCCTGAACGGCCCGGCTGAGTTGGCGGCATCGACTGTCGTTCCCGCGCGTACGGTCCCGAACGCCTCGACAGGCACCGTGCTAGCAATACTCGGCCGGACTTTCATACCCGATCGCCGGGATTCGCGGGATCTAACCTATCTGCCGTACGATAAGTATTTTGCGTTTACAAACGCCGTCACAGGCTCAAAGACGCCGGGAGAATAGCGCCGCGCGTCCATTGACGCGTGAGACGAAAAGTGACTTAGCATGCTCAACTTGACTGACTATCTTTCCATAGCCCCATTTCTCGTAATCGCTCTGACCGGGGCGGCCGTCCTGTTATTCGACCTGGTCTTCCCGAAGAACAAGAATTTGCTCATTGGAACCAGCCTGCTCGGAATCGTCGGCGCTGCGTTCTTGACCGGCCGGCTCTGGTTTCAGTATGCCGAGGGGTTTTCATTTACGGTTTCAGGTGATCGCTTTGCATTGCTGTTTGAGTACGTCCTTCTGATTATCGCCGGCCTGTCTGTTCTGCTATCGGATAGGTACCTGCAGCTCAAAAACATCAACCATGGCGAGTACTATGCGCTGCTCCTTTTCTCGACAAGCGGCGCCATGTTGATGGCGAGCGCCAAGGAGCTGATCCTGATCTTCGTCGGTCTGGAGATCTTATCGATCGCGTTGTACATTCTGGCGGGCTTTGCGCGGACAGAGGAAAAGTCCGAAGAGGCGGCCATTAAGTATTTGTTGCTAGGCGCTTTTTCGTCGGCGTTCTTCTTGTACGGCATAGCGCTGATTTACGGTGGAACGGGCTTGCTGACCGGATTGCATGGGCAGCCGGCGCCGACGACGCAGTTGGACCATATTGCGTCGATCGTGATGCTGCACGGCTTCAACGCATACGTCGTGGCCGGGATTGCATTGCTGTTCGTGGGGCTGTTTTTCAAGGCTGCGATCGTGCCGTTTCATGTCTGGAGCCCCGATGTCTATCAGGGCGCTCCAACATGCGTGACGGCATTCATGTCGGCAGCCGTGAAAGCCGCGGCCTTCGCCGTGCTCATCCGGATTACGGAAACATTTCTGCAGATTGATCCTTCGGAATTTGGTGTTACGTCCGACGTGGCGCGACAGCTCGCACTTGCACATCACGTAATTACCGGCGTGCTCTGGGCATTTGCGGCGATTACGATGATTGTCGGCAATGTTGTCGCGCTGTGGCAAACCGACATCAAGCGTATGTTGGCGTATTCGAGCGTCGCGCACGCCGGCTATATTCTGGTCGGCGTACTTGCGTCTAACGACCAGGGCCGTTCGGCGGTTCTCTTCTATGCGCTCATCTATGCCATCATGAACTTGGGCGCGTTTGGGATCGTCATGCTCCTGTCCGACGAAAAGCAGGAGCGCAGCCGGATCGACGACTTTAAGGGGCTTGCGTATAAGCATCCCTTTACGGCCGTCTTGATGAGCATCTTTATGTTCTCGCTTGCCGGAATCCCGCCGGCTGCTGGCTTCTTTGCCAAGCTTTACCTGTTTTCGGCCGCTGTTCAGGCAGGCGACCCCGGCATCGCGGTGCTCGGATTGCTGGCAAGCGTCGTGGGCGTATATTACTACCTGATGGTTGTTGTCAAGATGTGGATGGTCCCCGAAGACAGGGACATCACCACCTTGACATGGTCCTGGGGCAGCCGCGTGGCGGTCTTGATCTGTGCGTCGGCTACGCTGCTGCTTTTTCTCTTCGCGAGCCCGGTTATTTCGACGTTCAGCGGGAGCGATGTAACCGTTTCGGCGGATGACTACTCGGCGGCATCCGCTGCGCCAGTCGAGCCGGTCGCGCCGCCGAAGGCGCTCGCCGTTCAGCCGCACGTTATCGGCGCTACAGCCATCGCGCAGCGCTAGTTGTTGAGAGAAGGTTTTCCGATGAAGGTACGCCTTGACGAATCTCATGCGGCCGTTGTGTTTGCGCTTTTGGCGACGCTCTTAATCTGCTCCTCATCGGTCGCCGCCGATGCCGCCGAGGCTTCTCCTGCAGAAGCGCCGGCGTCGGTTCCACTAGCTGCCGCGCAACCCATTCCTGTCGATAACCGGCTTCGGTACCCAGTATCGCTGGATTCCGGGCACTGGGATGCGCTGAAGACCGATACCTGGAGCCTGCCGCCGGATGTTCAGGCTGGCATTCAGGCACAGCTCGCAGGCAAACTTACGAGTACAGGCTCATGTCTCGTCGTGGACAGGGACGCCATGCCCTCTCGTGGTGGATCTGACAAGCCGACCGCAGGCGTGATCGGGACCGGCGGGTTTGTCGTTGCTACAAATGTGGTATCGTTTCGCGCAACGGGCGGCGGCAACACGGGCGTCGATCTCGGCCTCGTTAAGGTGGGGCAAAAGAAGGACACTACGGCGGTTACGCTGAGCCTGCGTATTGTGGATGCGCAAACCGGGCAAACAATCGACTCGGGCACCGTGACCGGAACCTACATTTCCCATTACTCGCCCAATTCGCCGGGGCTGAAGGGAACCAGCTTCGGGATGCTGGAGTTTTCGACAAGTCCGCAGGGACTCGCGCTTGACAAAGCGCTGGACATGGTTGCCGCTCGCGTCGTGATGCGCTTGATGAAGGAACCGTGGATCGCGCTTGTCGCAGCGCAAGACAAGAATACCGGCCGCATTATTATCAATGCCGGGGACCTTGCCGGCGTCCAGCCCGGCTTAATACTCGATGTTCTCCGTGCGAGTCAACCGGTGATCGACCCTTTAACGGGCCGTAAGATATCGGATGGCGATCAGGTGAAGGTGGGCAGGATCAAGATCGCACGCGTCGACCACTACGCTGCGTACGCTGACGTTGTTGACGGCAAGGACTTCCAGCCGCGCGATCTCGTCGAACCCGCGGCGCAATAGGGTGGCCTAACCGCACGCTTTTCTGCCTCGCTCCTCCCAAATCCTGCAGCCTTTGGCGCGATGGCCGACGCGTTGTTCGAACCTCAATAAAACGCCTTCCGCCCCTTTAGGAAAAAGTGTCATGAGGCAATGGAGCGGCCGGAACCTCTTTTTCTCTTCAGATAAACTCCAGGTTGTCGTATTTGCCCCCGAGGACCCTCTCGCTGTCTGCCCCCATCCATCGGTCGAGCACGGTCGCATACACGGATCGGAAATCCGTTGTAAACTTTAAGTCTCCCTGGTCGAGGTCCGTCAAGCTTGGATAGGCGCCGTAAAGTCCTCCCTTGACCCCGCCGCCGACGACGATCATCTCGCTCGCTGTGCCGTGGTCGGTGCCAAGACTGGCGTTCTCGTTGACCCTGCGACCAAATTCCGAAAAAGTGACGAGGGCCACTTTGTCCGCGAAACCCATTTGGCTTAGATCGTCCATAAACGATTTCACGGCGTCCCCGTATTCTCGCAACAGGTCGGGCTGCCTGCGCGATTGCTGGTTGTGCGTATCGAAGCCCCCGTAGGAGACATAGTAGACGCGCGTACCTAAATTGGCATTGATGAGCATTGCGATCTGTTGGAGGCTTTGCGAAAGACTCCCGCGGCCGTACTTGATCGTGGATTTGTACATCGCGACGCCGGCATGGATGCGATCCGCGCTGTCGTATAGTTCAGCCGCCGTTTGCTTGATGTAAGCGCCGTTGGGCGCAGTGCTATCGGCGAGCTGGATCTGGCGGAGCGCGGCCTGTCTGGCTTGCCCCTGGGCGTTGCCCGGGAAGATTACGCCGAAGTTTGCCAATCCCTGAATGGACGGCACTGCGGCATGGGCGCTTTCGATTGCCAGATTCTCCTCGCCGCCGATATTGATCCCGGTCAGTGATGATGCGCGTCCATTGCGTATCGCGTCAAGGTATTTGCCGACCCAGCCTTCGGTCTCGATCTTGTCCGGCGCGGCGGTTTGCCAGATCTCCATGGATCGGAAGTGTGAGCGGTTCGGGTTCGGGTAGCCGACACCCTGGACGATCGCGACCTGCTTTTGGTCCCAAAGCGCCTTCAGCGACGTCATGGCGGGATTCAGGCCAATGCTATCGGAGAGCGCAAGAACCTGGTTGTCTGGGATTCCAATCGTCGGCCGGGCTTTGTAATAAGCGGCGTCAGCGTATGGAATGACCGTATTCAGACCGTCGTTGCCGCCGGACAGCTGGACGACTACAAGGATCCGGTCCTGCGGGACATCCTTATGAAAGCCCATTGCCGCGCCGCCGTCCGCCCAAACCATTTTGGACAGCCATGGCGGGACGGCAAGTCCCACCGCAACGACAGCGCTTCTTCGCAAAAGATCACGTCTCGAGACTTCCATTGCCCTTCTCCAGTTCTTTCAAGGTCAAAGCAGGGGGCGTTTTACGCCATCTGATATTCCGGCGTGCCAAGGACCAGCGAGAAGACGCCGCTCAGGCGCGGACGCGGATCTGTTTCCGTCCTCGCATACGCAACGAGGGCGTCATAAGACTGCCGTGAGACGGTAAGCGGTCCCATTCGGCGGAGAATCGTGTCGACAAGCGCGGCGGGATCGCCGCTTGCAGGAGCAAATGCCGCCGTCCGGCTTTGTGCTTGGGCGCCGGGAGCGTAAGGAAGCGCGCCAGCTAACGTATCAATGACCGCAGGCAGTTGGCTGATCGTGTTGGCAAATCGCGCCCTTGCCTGCAGGGTGTCGGTGCTGATCCACTTGCGTCCGCCGTCCCATCCCTTAACGGTTTCCGGCGCAAAGAGCTGCTGGCCCATTGACCGCATGGCGTTGGTGAGCGCATTGAGACGAGCGAGCGGGCTAGGACCGCGCCGGCCTCTCGCGGCGGGATCCTCATCGTCGACGATCTGCTCAAGCGGAGGAGCAAAGAGATCCGTCAGACCGGCAACGCGGACGGCGCCTACAACGTAGTCCGCAGGCGACTTAAACAGTGCGAATTGGGCCTTGGGCGACCAAAAGGCGTCAGAGCGGAAAATGGTACTCACGACTTCGCGGATACTGTAGCCGCTCGCATAATAGACACGGACAAGTTCTCGAACGACATACTGGTCCGGATCTTCATAGGCGAAGTAGCGAAACAGTTTCGTGCAAACATAAGCCGCCGTCGCAGGCAGCGAGACGAGAATGTCCACAATGTCGTCGCCGTTGAAATTGCCTGTTCGGCCCATGAATGTCTTCGTTGTATCGTCGTGTTGGTTGGGGTTGAAGTAGAACTTTTCGTCGCGCAGGTTCCATCCCGAGAAGGCGCGCGCGGACGCCTTGATGTCATCCTCGGTATAGTTTGGCTTGCCCGACGGATCGACACGGCCGCACGTGAAGAGCTCCATGAGCTCTCGCGCGTAGTTTTCGTTTGGATGGGCTCGGTAGTTCTGGTTTCCGTTGAGGTAGCGCAGCATTTCCGGGTCGCGCGATACGGCAAGGGCAAGCGTCCGGAAGTTTCCGAGAGCATGTGTGCGATAGAGTTGGTTCTGGCGGAGCATCAGAAGGCCATCGTCATCCTTGCTGGTAAAGTGATTGTGCCAAAATAGCACCATCTTCTCTTCCAATGGGCGTGGCGTGGTAAGCAATCGGTACGTCCACCACAGGCGAATCGCTTGAACGGGTATCTGGAGGTTTCCGCCTCGAATGCGCTCAGGCATCGTAATGAGCAGCCGCTCAAGCAGGGCATCGTCGTCGAAGTCAAACGGCGTGTTCTCGTAGTTGAGCACCTCGTTGGTCGCGGCTGCGCTGCCAATGCTCACGAAATGGGCGATTTGGTCAGGCGTGCCGCCAAAACCGGCGCGCCGCAACAGGTGCGCCGCATCCTCGACTTGCATTGACCGGGCAAGAGCCGCCATACCTGCCTCCCGAATCCCTCAACTCCGCGCGCAATGCCGGCCCCCGCCAGCCAGCGGTTTGTCAAGTGCGATAATAATGCTTAAGACGATGGCGGAGAGTGAATGTTCAATGAGAATTCGTCTTATCTAGGTTATACCCGATCTTACGCCAAGCGGTCCTCGATCGGCGGCCAACGCTAAGCGATGAGGGTGTCAGCGGACAAGATTCGGGTCTTCACGGCCTGGCGCGTTGGGGATGTTGCTTTTCCAAATTGGGTTCGGCTTGGTCCGGCGGACGCCTGGCGGAAGGCGCAGCCAAATGGGGCCGGACCGGGCCGCCGGAAAGACCTCGACCCAGTACGGACTGTTGTGGAGGACATAGTAGATTTCAGGGAACGAGTGGTCGATCGACCTGGGGACCTTTCCGATGTAGCAGTTCACCTTGGCCAGATCGATCTGCCCCTGCGGCGTCATCGAATTGATCCCCGAACACATTGCTTGTACGCTATCCGGATAGGCATTGAGCGCATCGACGGCAAGAAGCGGGCCATGTTCAAAGCGCCATTCGAGATACGACGCATTGTCGTAGTCGTTGAGAACGTTGTCGGTAACGTGATGGGCAAGGATCCAATCGGCGTCGGCCGTTGGAAGCGCCTCCGATGCGGCAAGCTTAACGAAACGTCCGTTTCCGGATGGCCAGAATGTGACGATCCACGCCGCGAGGATTAAAGCGCAAAACATCGCGGCGACGAAGCGCGGAGCCCCCGCTGATCCCGGTGCGGAGTTTGAGCGCGGCCAATCCTCGAGCTTCTGTCGCAGTAGAAGAAGCGTAGGCGCGAGATTGTTGCCAAGTACCCACACGCACGTCAGGCCGACGAAATACATATAGCGCCGATAACGGAACACCTCGAATAGAAGCGCCGCCAGGATGATTATGTCAACCGCGCTACGACGAGGGTTTCTAATAAGCGCCGCAATCGAAAGAAGTGTGAGGATCCCGAGATAAGTCAAATCCATGGGGTCGAGCCATGGCGCTCCGATGAGCGGATACCATTCGATGATTTGTGAGAATGTTTGGCTCTGAATCGCAAGCAAAACCTTCCAGAGATGGTAGCCGTAAGGGTTGATCAACGAGCAAGCGATAGCAATGCCCGCGGCGCATGCGAGCAGTTGGGTAGGGACGGTCCAACGCCGATCGATGAACGACGCGATTGCGCCGAGGAGAAGGATCAACAAGCCGAATGCAAACATGCCGTGAAGGTTGACCCACAAAATAACGAGGGCCGCGATCGATAAGGCCACTTTGCAGATTGTTGCGCGAAGAAGACTGTCGGTCCGCTCAGCGCGGATTCGGTCGATCGTGACGAGGAGGAGGACATAGAGCAGCGCACTGAGCATCTCCGCTCGCGGCTGGAAGCGCACGTGAGATCCGATGACCGCGAGGCCGAAGACGAGAAGCGCACCGGGGCCCAGCAGCCCTTTTGAACGCCAATCGCACCAAAGAACTGCAAACGCGGCCATGGCGGTTATCGCTGTCGCGATAAGCATGGCGCTCGATGCGGCCTCGTCCGATTTCCCCTTGATTAGCTCGTAGATCAGGATCTCGGTTAACCAGGAGTGGGCGATCCACGGATTGTGGGCGGTCCAGAGAAAGAGGGTGTGGGTGGGAACGCAGCGATGCTCTACAATCCAACGACCGACAGCCGCATGAGCCCAGAAGTCGAACGAACCGACAGGTTGCCAGCTCACGGCGAAGATAAGCAGCGCGATCGGCGCAAATAAGAGCGCGGCGCGCCAGGCAGGCATTGGCGCTAGCGCAGCTTGCGATAACGCCGGATCGAGCGCGTTCTGATTGGATGACGCCGGCGTCGAATCGTTGTCAGGTAACATGGCTCTTAGAAAGTGTGCAATAGATCGAAAAGCCTTGTAAGACGGCTCCCCGGCCGCCGTGGCCGTTTTTGACAAAGGGCCGTCACAGCGCTTTCACTGCTCAACAATGTGCGCTGGTATCGGACGCTAGCGGCAAAGGTCCGTACGCGCGTGCAGATTCGATGTGCTAAGAGTCGCCCATGTGCTCGACGAGGAAGTTCGTCGACAGGTCGGCGGACTTGAACACAGGGTGATCGACGATGTCTCGAAGGAACGCAACGTCCGTTTTGATGCCGTCGACATCGGTTTCCGAAAGCGCTCTTGCCAGCTTTGCGATCGCGGCGTTCCTATCGACATCCCACGCGATGATCTTGGCGATCATCGAATCGTAATAAGGCGGCACGTTGGCGCCGGCGTAAACATGCGTGTCGACGCGAATTCCAGGACCTCCTGGAAGCCGAAGACCTGTAATGACGCCAGCGCTTGGGGCGAAACCGCGCTCCGGATCGCGAGCCGTAAGGCGCGCCTCGATCGCGTGCCCCGTCCATGTTATGTCACGCTGCGTCAAGCCGAGTTTCTGCCCTGCGGCAATCTTGATCTGAAGCTTTACCAGGTCCAGGTTCGTGACGACTTCAGTCACGCAATGCTCGATTTGAAGGCGCGTATTCATTTCCATGAAGTAATACTCGCCGTTTGGCGCGTAGATAAACTCCACGGTCCCCGCATTTTGGTAGTTGACCGCTTTGGCGGCTTTTACCGCAGCCTCGCAGATCTTTCGCCGAATGCGGTCGTCAAGGTTTGGAGCGCGGCATTCTTCTAGAATCTTCTGATGCCTTGCCGTCTGAATGGAGCAGTCTCGTTCGCCAAGGTGCACGACGTTGCCGTGTTCGTCTCCAATGATTTGCACTTCAATATGGCGCATTTGCTCGATGTGCTTTTCGATGTAGACGTCAGGATTCCCAAAGGACGCCTCCGCCTCCGCCTGCGCCATCTTGAGAGTGCTGCCGAGTTCCTCATCCTTGAACACCGTCCGAATGCCGCGGCCGCCGCCTCCTGCGCTTGCCTTGATCTTAATCGGATACCCGATTTGGGCTGCAATGCGTTGCGCGTCCGCCTCATCCTTGACAGCTCCATCGCCCCCCGGAACAACCGGCACGCCAGCGCGCCGCATCGTGCTTTTGGCGGTGATCTTGTCGCCCATCTTTTCGATTGCCGAGGAGGACGGACCGATAAACTTTATGCCCATCGCGGTGCAGGCTTCGGCGAACGACGCTGACTCGGCCATGAAGCCGATGCCGGGATGAAGCGCGTCGCATCCGGTGATCAGAGCGGCGCTCAGGATGTTTGGCGCATGCAGGTACGATTCTTTGCTTGGCGCGGGACCGATACAGACCGCTTCATCCGCCATGCGGACAGCGAGCGAATCTACGTCCGCTTGCGAATAAACGGCGACTGTCGGAATGCCCAGCTCTTTGCAGGCGCGGATGACGCGAACAGCGATGTCGCCGCGGTTGGCGACGAGAATTTTCTTGAACATAAGCGATTATATCGAAAGACTGTTACAGGGCTCTGAGGAGCGCGATGATTGGCTACGCGACGATGCGTTCGACATCCGGCGGCGCCGCGTGCGACGCCAACGTGCCTGACCGCTGCAGAAGTATACCTTATACGACGCAGGGCCGCATACGGCGCGCCGCGACGGATCCCGCGTCTAGAGGCGCATGGAAAGAATCGAAAGACCTTGCAAGACGGCTTCGCGGTCGCCGTAGCCGTTCTTGGAATAGGGGCGGCGCATCAATTTCATGGGCGCCAATACGCGCTGCAATCGGACGTTGGCGGCAACAGGCCGCACGCGTGTTGACGCGGCCTTGTCGATCGACTCCGTGAACGCCGATCGATTACGCACCTTCTAACGGACGCTATGTGCGTGCGTGTCTCGATTCGCGCACCGTATAATGCGTCGGCGCTCTGGTTAGACGGGGAGCAGATCTTGCAGGTCCTCGTCTTCGAGATCGGGCAGAACGGACAGCGATTCTGGGGCGACGGTGTGCTTGGGTGTCGCGGCAACGGGAACTGGCCGGGTCGTCTGGGGATCTTCGGCCGAAGCGCTAATGACCTTCGCGTCAGGCGGTAAGTTAATGCCGCGAGCGGTCACTGTTTCACGGGAGATAATTCCCTGCTCCCACAGCCCTCGAATGGACTGCTCAAGCGTTTGCATGCCGATTGCGGCGTTCATCTCGATTGCCGAGCGAAGCTGGTGACTTTTGCCTTCGCGGATCATATTCCTAACGGCCGTGTTGCCGATCAATATCTCTTGTGCGGCGACCCGTCCTCCGCCAATTTTCGGCAGCAGAGTCTGGGCGACGACCCCGCGCAGCGACTCCGCAAGTTGGGTGCGAATCTGATTCTGCTGGTGCGGCGAGAAGGCATCGATAATGCGGTCGACCGTTTGCGGCGCGCTGGACGTATGGAGGGTTGCCAGCACGAGATGGCCTGTTTCAGCCGCCGTAATCGCCAGTGCGATTGTCTCGAGATCGCGCATTTCGCCGACGAGAATGATGTCAGGATCTTCGCGGAGGGCGGCACGAAGCGCGGAAGCGAACGTCTCCGTATGAACGCTCACCTCACGTTGATTTACGATACAGTTGCGATGAGGGTGGACGAACTCGATTGGATCCTCGACAGTCAGAATGTGCGCGCGGCGCTCGGTGTTGATGATGTCGATGATCGCGGCAAGCGTGGTCGATTTCCCGCTGCCCGTGGGTCCGGTGACAAGGAGTAGACCATTCTCCTCGCGGCTGAGCCGAAGGACGGCGTCTGGCAGACCGAGCGCGGATGCCGATGGGACTTGCGACGGGATGACGCGAAACACCGCTCCCGCGCCTCGACGGCTCAGGAAATAGTTGGTTCGGAACCTGGCAAGGCCCGGCATCTCGATCGCAAAATCGACATCGTGAGTATGCTCAAAGCGTCGACGAATGTCTGGGCTCATCTGCCCGTCGAGCATGCGCATCAGGGAGTCGCCGTCGAGGATCGGATACTCTAAGGGAACGATATGACCATTCATCCTGTAGCTGGGACGTGCGCCGGTCGTCAGGTGTAAATCGGATGCTCCGTCGTGAACGGTTTTACGCAGAAGCTCAATTAGGTCCACTTAGAAATGCCTCTATCTTAAAGGTTGCTTGCTATTGTATTTTGATATACAATTTACGCGCAAAAATGCAGCTAACGCTAGACCTATTATCGGTCGAGAATTGCTCGTAGTTTAGCGTGGATTTCGCGATTAGACGATAAAGAGCCTGATTTTGGAAAGGATCGGGGAGGTTGATAACGTTAAGTAAGTTCGCGCCGCCATTCGAGAGCGGAGATCAGGGTCGCCTGGTCCGCGTAATCGAGGTCGCCGCCAGCAGGCATGCCGTGGGCAATGCGCGTGATTTTTATGGATGGATCGAGAGGCTTAATGATGTTGCGGGCCAGGTACATAGCGGTCGTATCGCCTTCAACCGTCGGGTTCGTTGCGAGAATGACCTCGCGCACGATGCCGCCAGACAGCCGGTCTTGCAATTCGGCAATGCGCAGCCGGTCCGGGCCTACGCCTTCCATGGGGGAGATAACGCCCTGCAATACGTGATAGACGCCACGGAATTCGTTGGTTTTTTCCATTGCGATCAAGTCACGCGCCTCCGCCACGATACACATAAGCGACTGGTCGCGGCGTGGGTCGGTGCAAATGAAGCACGTATCCTGGTCGGTGAAATTGCCGCAAACGCGGCAGTACTTGATGGTGGTCCGCACATCCACGATCGCGGCGGCGAGCGCATGCGCCTCGTCCTCGGGGATCCGAAGGACATGAAAGGCCAGGCGCTGTGCGCTCTTTGGGCCGATGCCCGGCAGCTTCTCGAACTCGCCGACCAGGCGTGCCAGCGGTTTTGCGTAATGTGTGGACATAATCAAATATAACTCTAGAACAGGCCGGGCGGCAGGTTCAGCCCTCCGGCCGGGATCAGCTTCTGAAGGCGCTCGGTGCGGATGGCGTTGGCCTTGTCGATCGCCTCGCGTACCGCGGTCGCAACCAGATCCTCGAGCATGACGACGTCATTGGGATCGACGACTTCCTTGGCGATCTTGATCTCGATTAGCTCCCCTTTGCCGTTGACAGCCGCGCGGACGACGCCTCCGCCCGATACAGCCTCGATCCGTTCCTTGGCGAGCTCGGCTTCCGTGACTTCCGCTTGCTTAACGGCCTGCTGCATGGCTTTCACCATACCGAGCATGTTGCCTGGTTTATTTCCGAAACCACCTTGCATATCGTTCTCCTTAAGGTAACTGGGGCCAATATGGTCCCATTATGATTGCTGCTCTTCGATAATGCGCCCGCCGAATATTTCGATGACCTCATCCCTTAAAGGCGAGCCGTCCTCCATCGTGCGCTGAACGAAAGCCTCTGGCGGCTTTGGGGGCGGAGGCGCTGACTGCGATGCTGTTTGCTCGCCTGCGCCGCTGTCGCTCAGGACGCCCTTAACTTTGTATGTGCCGGGCTCCGCTCTGAGTACCTTGTTGATTACATCCTCGACAAACTGGCGCCGCTTCGGGTTCTCCAACATGTCGACAAATGCCTTGTTGTGAAACGCCAGCGCAATCGTAGCGCCATCCTGCCGAATGGGTCTGGCATCCGAGATGACCCGAACGCCTGAAGGCGACCGGGACTGCATCTGATTGATCACGTTCTGCCAGTGACTCCGCAGGAACTCCACCTGATCGGGCAAACCTTCCTGGTCGCCCAAGGGTTGTGGAGATGGGGCGCGTGGAGAAGGCGCATCGGCCACGGGCGAGGCAGACGGCGTGCTTGGCGTCCTCGTCATCGGCGGGGCAGCTGGCGACGGATGGGCGGGCGCTCTGGCCGGTCGCGGCACCGCGCCGGTGCGCTGCGTGGATGCGGATGCCGATGCAGATGCCGGAACGGAGACCGGAATACTCTCCTGAGCGGCGGGCGCAGAGCCTGGCAGATCCATGAGACGCAGCAGGGTCACTTCTAGCAGAAGACGATGTTGAGTGACGAACTTTGTCTCACGCTCCGCATCCGCAAGAATTTCCATCATGCGCAAAAGTTTACCGGGCTCGAAGCGCCGAGCCTGCGATTCCAGCAAGGCGACGTCGCCAAGCACGTCGGATTCGCCTGCGACGCGTGCGCCGACGCGGATGTAAAGCAAGTCGCGGAAGCGGGACGCCAGGGTCTTAATAAACTGTCGCGTATCCTTGCCGTCCGTAAAGATGCGTTCAGCGACGACAAATGCCCGCGCCGCATCAGATTGTGCAACGGCATCGACTACATCGTCGATCACCTGGCCGTCCAGCGATCCGATTACATCCGTGACGTCTCGCGCCGTAACGTTTTCGCGCTTGAACGCGAGAACCTGCTCCAGCAGGGAAAGGGCATCCCGGTAAGAGCCCTCCGCTGCGCGTGCAATCAAGCCGACGGCATCCTGCGCCATCGTGACGCCTTCATAGCCGACGACTTTTTCTACTTGCGACGAGATGGTCGTTAACGAGCCTCGCTTAAAATCGAACTGCTGGCAGCGTGAGGCAATTGTAATAGGAATTGCATGCGATTCCGTGGTCGCGAGGATGAATATGACGCCCTGCGGCGGCTCCTCGAGCGTCTTGAGGAACGCATCCTTCGCGTCCGCCGACAGCTGATGGGCCTCGTCGACGATGAACGTCTTGTAGCGGTTCTCCATCGGACCGAATTGGACGTTCTCCCGGATACGCGCCATGTCGTTAACCGAGCGATTGGAGGCCGCATCCATTTCAATGACGTCCACGCACTGGCCTGCGCTGATCGTGCGGCACGGGACGCATTCGTTGCACGGTTCCGCAACGGGCGCATTGAGGACGCCATCCGGTCCGACGCAGTTCAGGCACTTGGCGAAAATGCGCGCGATCGTCGTCTTGGCGACGCCGCGTGTTCCGCAGAACAGGTATCCGTTTGCGATCCGGCCTGCCGCCAGCGAGTTCTGCAGGGTTTGGACAACATGCTCCTGGCCCACGACATCGGCGAATCGTTGCGGACGGTATTTTCGATAAAGGGAGATGTAGGCCATGACGACCTATTATACCTCCGGGGCTAAACAACGCGCGAGAAGGAAATATCTCATCTAAGGCCTTGACAGGATAGACGCTAATGAATTATCATCTTCTTGTATTCAACTTGTATACTACACGTATTCAAAAGCGCATGTGTATTCCGGCATACGTGCCGGGTTTACATCTTGTTCTACTTTGGGAGGCAGACAAAGTCTGACCTGTATGGAGCCTCCCGGAAGCAAGGAATTGAGGAAGCTATGGCATATGACGGATCCGTTAGGGAACTGCGCGGAATCATCCCGCCAATGTTTACTCCGTTGAAGGGATTGGACGAACTGGACGCAGCAGGCCTTGAGCGGCTTATCGAGCATATTCTTGACGGCGGTGTACACGGTCTGTTCATCCTCGGGACTACAGGCGAAGCGCTCAGTCTCAGTTACCGCCTACGCAGGGAGGTTATAGAGCGCACGTGCCGCCAGGTTGCCGGCCGCGTGCCAGTCCTCGTAGGGGTCACGGACACGGCAGTGGTCGAGACCGTGGAACTCGCTCGTTTTGCGGCGAAAGTGGGAGCGGACGCCCTGGTGGTTGCCGCGCCGCCATATTATCCGGTTACGCAGGGGGAGATGCTGAACTACGTCGAGTATCTTGCTCGCGAACTTCCGCTTCCAACATTTCTTTATAACATGCCGAGCCATACGAAATTCCAGTTCGAGCCGGAGACGGTTCGGAGCGCGATGCGGCTTGATAAAATCGTCGGCATTAAGGATAGCTCTGGCGATATGGGCTATTTTCACAACCTTTTGACTCTACTTGACGAGCGTCCGGACTTCAACGTGCTGATCGGACCGGAGGCGCTTCTCGGCGAGTCGGTTATGATGGGCGGACACGGAGGGGTCTGCGGGGGCGCGAATCTCTTTCCGCGTCTCTTCGTGGCCATGTACGATGCTGCGGCCGGCCGAAATATTCCAAATGTACTTGAACTGCAAAAGAAGATTGTGCTCCTGTCAAGAAGCCTGTATCAGATAGGCAATGCCTCGTCGTCCTTGCTTATGGGGCTTTCGGCGGCCCTAAGCTGTCTGGGAATCTGCAATGATGAGCTTGCGCTTCCATACAGCCGGCTTTCTGATCAGAAGCGCGAGGAAATCAGACGTAATCTCGACATGCTGCGCGACGAAGGTCTTGGATCGCCCAATCGCATCCCGGAACTTGCCGCGGTTTAACCTTCGTTGATACGGCCGCTCGCCAGACTCGTCCCCGCGAGCGGCTTCCCCTGGACTATATCAATTAGCCCCTCCGGCGCCCTCAGTTCGCATGCGCGAGCTTCGCAGGGTACTATTTCTCCATGGAAGACGCGGAGATAGAGAGCGCGCCGGTTCCGGCCGGCGTCATTCTTCCTCGGACGTTCTATCTTGAGCCAACTCTCGTCGTCGCAAGACAACTGATCGGAAAACGGGTCGTGTCGCGCCACATTGGCGGCGATCGGGTCGGACGCATCGTTGAGACGGAGGCTTATTTGGGTGCTTCGGATGCGGCAAGCCACGCGTACAGAGGGCCCAAAGAGCGCAACCTCGTGATGTTTGGGCCGCCGGGGCATGCTTATGTCTATCTGAGTTATGGCGTTCACTGGATGCTCAATGCGTCGACTCAGCCTGAAGGCGTCGGAGAGGCCGTCTTGATACGCGCGATTGAGCCGGTCGCGGGAATCGATGAAATGAGATTGGCGTTTACGGGCTCGGCTCGGCTCCCGAAGCATCGGATCGGGAACGGCCCTGGCAAGCTTGCGCGCGCTCTCGGAATCACTCTCGCGGAGCATGGCGGGCTGGATCTTTGTGATGAAGCCAGCAGGCTGACTATCCAGGACGACGGTTGGCTTGTAGATGACTGTGATGTCGTCGTAACCCCGCGCGTGGGCATCTCGGCGGCCACCGACAAGCCGTATCGATTCTATCTTTCGGCAAGTAGGTCGGTCAGTCGCAAGTAACCCGCGGGGGCGCGTCCGCCATTGCGGATGCGCCGGCTGCTGGAGCGTTGCTCATTACCGAGCAGGAGACAGAGTGGAGACTGGTTCACAACAGAACAGCCCTGTACTCGAAGGCGAAGGCTTCCCGGATGACCGGGCAGCTCAGATCGTTGCGTCTGCCGCCGATGGCCCCAACGACGCCGCGGATGCCGCATCGCACTTGCTGCCGCTTGTTCAGCGATCAACCAATGCTCGCTCCGCCGCGCTTTTCCGAACCGTACAAGATACGGGGTTGCTCGTTCCCTGCGGCAGGCCGGCGTTCGGGTTGACGGGCGGCTTGCCGCGCCAACGTCTGACGACCGCGATGACGCGCGCGGCCGATGCCGCAGCCGCCGCATTTGTCGCGTCCGCGCGCAAGCACGGCGAAGTGGATCCCGCGTTTGCTTCCTCGCGGCGCGTATTTCTGCGCCGCTCTCCTGGACCGCCTGGGGCAAGCATCTATGCGTTGGCCGTTGTCCGGCAAGGAGAAGGGGCGAAGACGTCGCAGGATGTTAGCGCCGTGGCTGTTGCCGCGCCGGATCCGATAACGACCGCCTTGCTGAGCGGCGTGTGGGTAGTGATCGTCGATGACGAGGAAGCTGGCAAGCGCCCAGGGCTTGAGGCTCTGCTGCGTAGAATCCACGTCTACTGGCGTCTGCTTTTGCGTCAGCAGGCTCTCCGCGAGGCCGCGGATACCGCGCACCGGCTGACCGAAAAGCGCTTGCGTGAGGTTGCGACAATCTATGAGATCGGCAAAGCTGTCGACAAGACGGAGATAGAGGGGCTCTTTCACCTTATCACTATGAAGGCGGCATCGGTCATGGATGCGCAAGCGTGCTCGCTGCTTCTAAAGGAGACCAACAGCGAAGAGCTGACGATTGCTGCGTCCTGTGGGCTGGCGGACGAGGTCGTCGAGAACACGCGCGTTTTCGTAGGGCAGGGCATCGCTGGCCGAGTGGCTCAGACTGGCGACCCCCTCTTGGTCAACTACGATGTGCGGGCGGATCCGCGATTTACGAACTTATCCATGAAAGGACTTCCAGGCATTTCGTCGTCGATTTCGATGCCGATGAAAGACGAGGCGGATAAGGTCATCGGAGTCCTGTGTATCCGGCGGCGTACGCCCGCGCCGCCATTCAGTGCGGACGACGAGCGTCTATTCGGGATCTTTGCATCCCAGGCATCGATGGCGATCAAGAATGCCCGGCTCTATGGTGAACTTCGCAGCCGCGTAAACGAACTTTCGACCCTGTCATCGTTGGCGGAGGCGATCTCATCAAAACTTGATCTTGACCACGTGTTGAATCAACTTGCCGACGACATTCTAAACGTCGTAGGCTACGATCGCTGCTTGATCTACTTGCGGGATGACGATCCGCAGCGGGCTTGGCGGTTGCCGCGAATTAGCCGGGGGTTCGTCGCCCTCCCCGACTATGATGCAATTGAAAGCGCCGCGAGCGGCCCTAAGCCCACCGATATGGTGGCTCTCGTTGCTGCTCGACAGACTCCGCTCATGGTGGAGGACTTAGACGGCGCATCTCCAGAGGCGCGCCTGTTTGCAAGCGCCCATGGCATCCGCTCCTTCTACGCCCATCCGATCATTGTGAGCGAGCACACAATTGGGGTCGTTATCGTGAGCGCCGATGTGGCGGGACTTCCCTTGGGCCGTTCCAATCTCGATCTTTTGGTGACGTTCTTGCAGCACGCGGGCATCGCAATTGAGAACGCGCGATTGTATAAGCAGATGCAAATGCGCATCGACGAGCTAAACACGCTCCACGATTTGAGCCGCTCGTTGGCCACTACGTTCCGCTTCGATAAGTCTTCGGAAACTGTCCGAAATACCGCATGTAACATTTCGCGTAGCGATGTTGCGTTCGTCTTCTTGTTTAACGAGCGCCAGGATTCGTTACGGGTACAAAGCCACCAGGGTGCGACGGCAGGCATCGTCGATCTGCTGAGAGTGCTGCCCGACGCCACGGAAGTTGCAAGCGAGGCGCGTTTGCTCAGGGAGCCGATCCCGTTTTCGGTGCGGCAGCATGCGGGGACGGTCAGATATTTTGGCGATTCATGGCGGGAATTCGTAAGCGCATGCGCGGATGCTTACTCGAGCCTACTACTTGTTCCGCTTGTGACGGAGGAGGTCAATGTGGGCTTTATTCTCCTTGGCCGCAAGGATAACGTTGCGTACGAGCCCGCTACGCGGAAGTTGCTTTCGATTATCGCCGCGCACGCCGCCGCGGTGCTGCGTAGCGCCGCGGCGTACGAGTATTCCATCGAGCAGCGTGTTTTGGAGCTTTCTGCGCTATACGAGCTGTCGAAAAAGGTGCAAAGCGCCCGCAGCATGGTGGATGCCTGCAAGTCGATTGTCGATATTGTTAAGAGCGTCGTCATGTGCGACGCAGCATACCTGTCAATCGTCGATAAAGACCGGCGTTCTATGGAAGTGCTTGCTTGGCACGGATTGGCCCCCTCCGAAGCGGCGATTGAGCATCTCGATGAGAGCGCCAGTATCGCCGCCTGGGTTGTGAAAGAGCGTATGGCGTTTTTAACGCCCGACGTGCAGGCGGATCCGCGGTTCGCTTCGACATTGTGGCGCAGGACGGTTCGTTCCGTAATGGTGATTCCCGTCTTCCTCGCAGACGATGCTTTAGGCGTTCTGCAAGTGCAAAGCGCCTCGCGCAATCTCTATACCGAAGACAACGTGAAGATGCTCTCTCTTATCGCTGGACAGGCTGCCGCGCTGTATCGCGAAGTGAGATCCCTGCGGGATTTAACGAGTTATACCGACAATATATTGCACTCGATTGCCGCCGGCGTCGTCACCCTCGATGCCGAGGGACGAATTGTTACGGTCAATCAGGCAGCGGAACGAATCTTAAGAATTTCTAGCAGGCAAGTGTTGGGCATGCCGTTTCAAGACATGTTGCCAATGCTAAAAGCTGAGCAGACGGACCACGACGACACGCTGAAGCTCGTCTCGATGGCGATTGCCACGGGCGGCGCCGTTCAAAGGCACCGTCTGCGCTACTTTGCGACGCCCGCCGCAAGCGACGGCGTGCCAACGCCGGATACGGACGAGGTGATTGTCAACGGAAGCGCATCGCCTCTGCGGAGCGAGCGCGGCGACGATTTGGGCGTCGTCGTCGTATTCGAGGACGTGACGAAAGAACAGGAAATGGAGCAGGAGCTGCATCGGATTAGCCGTTTGGCGGAGATCGGACAGCTTGCTGCCGGTATCGCGCACGAGCTGCGAAATCCGCTCGCCTCGATTAAGGGGGCGGCGCAAGTTCTGAAGGAGGATTTGCCAGCTCACGCGGTGAGTAAGCACGGCGAGTTCCTGGATATAATCGTCAACGAGGTGAACGTCCTTAATGGAGTTACCACGGAATTTTTGGAGTTTTCGAGACCGGAGACGCCCCAGTTCAAATTGGCCAATTTGAACGACGTGATCTCGCGGCGCCTAGCGTTCTTGCGACCAGAGTTCGAGAACAATGATATCGCCGTCCATGAATCGTACGATCGGACTCTCGGCGACATGAGCGTCGACCCGGCGATGATGGACCGGGTTATTACGAATATCGCCCTCAATGCCGTTCAGGCGATGCAGGATGGCGGTACATTCATGGTCGAGACGGGCGCGATCGGATCAGGGGCGGATCAAGCGGTTTGGTCTCGCTTTTCGGATACGGGGATCGGCATGGATCCAGAACGCCGGGCGAACATTTTTACGCCGTTCTTTACGACAAAAACCAAAGGGACCGGACTCGGTCTTTCGATCGTCGAGCGGATTATCGATGCGCATGGGGGCAGGATTCATGTCGAGAGCGAACCCGGCAAGGGGACGGCTTTTACAATATGGCTACCGGTCTCAAGCCCATACCGCGATCGTTTGACGCATGTGACGAGTCAGAACCAAGAGATTAGCGAACAGCGACTATACGCAGTGAAAAAGCTCGTACAACCGTTGACGCGCGACGTGAATCTTGATGATGAATATCAGGCGCGGGAGTAGAGCGGCACGGACGATCGCCCTGCGCGAGCAGGGTTGTGATCGCCAATTCAGCAGGGGACGGTTACACACTCGAATGGCAACAAGTAAACGTATAAGCGGATCAGGGCGCGGACGGCATCTCCTGGTTGCTGACGATGAGCCGAGCATTCGCCGGGTATTGGAAGCGATCTTCACGAAGGACGGATACACCGTTCACATTGCCGAGAATGGCCGCAAGGCGCTCGACGTGGCGACCCATCAGCCGATCTCGGTGCTCATCACTGACCTTATCATGCCGGACATGAACGGCGTCGACTTGCTCAAGAAAGTTCGCGAGAAGAAGCCCGATGTCGTCGTCATTATGATTACCGCCTATGGCACGATTAAGACTGCCGTCGACGCGATACGCTACGGCGCCGCTGAGTACATCACCAAGCCGTTCGACGTTGATGAAATCCGCGCCGTTGTTGCGCGCGCGGTATTGCGCAGCGAAGAACAGGCGTCGGCTTCCGTGTCGGCGTCCGCGTCTCCCGCATCGGGCGCTCCCGTTGTCTCCGAGGCGCCGGAGATCGCGGTACATGGGATGCCCGGCGAGAAGAAAATGATCCTTGGCCGAAGCGCGGCGATGAAAGACGTCTGGGAGGTTGTGCGCCGTGCAGCCGGATCGCGCGCCACGGTCCTTATTCGCGGAGAGAGCGGCACGGGTAAGGAACTCGTCGCTCGAGCCTTGCACCACCAATCGGACCGCTCGGAGGGACCCTTCGTCGCTGTTTCCTGCGCGGCGCTACCAGAGACCCTGCTTGAGTCGGAGTTGTTCGGGCACGAGAAGAACGCATTCACGGGGGCTGCGACGCAGCGAATCGGCCGCTTTGAGCTCGCCGACGAGGGGACGCTTTTTCTTGACGAAATCGGCGATATTAGCCCTTCCGTGCAAATCAAACTTCTGCGAGTTCTACAGGAACGCGCTTTTGAACGCATCGGCGGATCGAAAAGCGTGAAGGTTAATGTACGGCTTGTCGCCGCAACAAACGCAGACCTGGAGGCATTGGCGGGCGAAGGTAAATTCCGGTCGGACCTCTATTACAGACTGCATGTCATCCAGATCGTTATGCCGCCCTTAAGAGATCGCATCGAGGATATACCAGACCTCGCGCGCGAGTTTTTGCGCCGCTTTGCGCTTGAGAATGGGCGGAAGACGCTCACGTTGACCGACGACTCGCTGGCTATTCTGGAGAAGTATCCGTGGCCCGGCAACGTGCGCGAATTGGAAAACGTTATGGAGCGATGCGTCGTAATGGCTGATCGCGACAAGACGTCGGCAAGCCCGGATTTGCTTCCTTCCTCCATCCGCGACAATGCGCCAAGTATTCAGCCCCAGGCCAGCCGCGCCATTTGAGTCTGTGCTAGCATCAATATCCCGATCGGTCCCAGGCAATGGAATTAGAAACAAGCCGTCTCATTGTGCGCCCCATAACCATGGAAGAGGCGACCACCGTTGCTATTCGGATCACCGAGAAGATTAGCCGCTGGACAGCGCCGATTCCGTGGCCATATACATCGATGGACGCACGGAACTGGGTGCGCAACACTGAGGACGCGAAGCGTCTGGGCATTTTCCTCAAACCGGAGCTGATCCTAATCGGTGCAACCAGCATGCCAACCGTCAATGGAGACGAGGCGGGGGTTTGGATTAACGAAAAATACGAGGGATGCGGCTTTGCGACGGAAGCTGTCGATGCAGTCATTGCCTACGCGTTTATGCGAAACGGACTTGACTTGCTGGAATCCTGGGTCCATCGGGACAATGCCGCATCAAGACGCGTTCACGAGAAGCTGGGCTATTCCCTGAGCGCCGTAACGGAGAAGTTCTGGCCGAATAAAGACGCGATGGTTCCGGTGGTGGTGTACAGAATGACTCGAAGCGCCTGGCTCCTGCGCGAGGGGTAGGGGACTTAGCCAATGACGTCGTCTATGATGGCCTGCAGCCGGTCGTAATTGCCTTCCATCATGTCAAACAGGCGGCGGCCGGCGTCGACCAGGAAGTCGTTGGATCCGTTGTGCGCGCTGTGCGCGCTCCGGAGGCAGGCCGCCACGAGCGCGTCGGGCGAGCATCCTCCTTGCGGCGAGTTTGCAGTGTTGATGATCGTGCGCAAAAACGACACGTTTTGCGTGAGAGCCACGACTTCGACTTCGGTGCAAATATGGACCGGCCGGTGAATGCGCGGCGGCACTGGCGGTATATGCCGTTGGATTGCCCCCGACGTCGTCCTATAGGCGACAACGATTCCCGAGAACTCGGTGGTCAGTAGCTCAAATATTTGCGGTTGGTGGAGTCGAAGCTCCGCCTCGTCCGCGTAGCCGAGTGCGGCGGGACGACGTCCCTGCAATACGGAGGCCGTACATGCGCTGCTCACGATCGCGTAGATGTCCGCCTGACGGCTCGATACAAATGGATCGGGTTCGTCCCCGCTGCTGTCCAGGGCCGCTGAATAGTCCGGCGGGGTGATTTTCACGAAGGAGCCCAATGCGGGCGGGTCGATAAGACCTGTCTGCTCGTCGCCTGCTGCTCTCAGGCAGTGAGCTACGAACGACGCGGTAGACACCTCGACGATTTCACCAATTGCATCACTCATGCGAACATTTTCCGATCGGCGGTTATCAAACCTTGGACACGCGGCATCTCCCGGGGCAGCCTCAAGCCGAGTATATCCGCCCAGTCACATCCGTGTCAACCAACGTGAACGTCTTCCAACTTCATCGGGGCGTCTCAGATGCCGTTTCAGAGAGCATTTCGTCGGCCGCCCTTATTGCGTCCTCGACCGGAACCTCATCGATCGGCCGCGTTTCCTTCGGATGGGCCGCGACGATACGGGTTGGACCGTAAAGCGGCATTTTTTCCCAATAGGGTATTGGGCCGCACAGAGCGACGAGGGGCGTTCCGACGGCGGCCGTTAAGTGCATGGCGCTGGAGTCGTTGCAGACGACCAGGTTGGCGGCGCGCAGCAACGCAATGTATTCAAGGAGCGTTGTGCTATCCGGCAAGACAAGCGGCGCATTGGTGAGACGATCAAGCTCTCTCGCGCGGTCCCGATCGACGGAGGAGTGCGATACGACAATCGTAGCGGCAAACTTTTCGGCGAGGTGATCCGCGAGGGTAGCGTACCTTTCAACCGGCCAATCTTTTGTACGGTTGCTCGAAAACGGCGACATGACGACCAAGGGGCGGCCGGGATCGATCGAATGCGTCGCTCGAAAGCCATCGATGTACTCGCCTTCGTTCGGCATGTGTCCGGCGACCATGACCACATTGTCCGCCGGGCAGTCCAGAAGGGGCGCGAGCAGCATGTGAAAGCGCACCGTGTGCATCGATGTCGTCTCGGCGATCGATTTGGTATAGAACAAACGCAACGGCGAAAGAGGTTTGAAGAGAAGCCCATAGGACTTCGGCGCAATGTTGAACCAGACTCCCCACCACTTTCCGGCGCTGTAGTTGATGACGATATCGAACTTACGCTCGCGGAGACTGCGGCGCATCTTCCGTGTTTCGCGAAGGAAACCGATCCATCGTCCGCGCCGAAACCATCGCAGCCACGCGGTCGCGTCGAGCGGGATCACCTCATCGATGCCGGGCGCGCCTTCCAGTACGGATGCGTATTCCGTATGCGCGAGCCAGCTTATGTGGCATCCGGGGTATCTCTTGCGCAAGGCGTCTACGATAGGCGTCGCCATAATCATATCGCCGATAGCCCAAAGCTTGACGATAAGGATGCGGGGGGCGGGAGGCAGCATGATCCAATTATACCATCGCCGCCGCGCCGGATTCGGATGGCGCAAAGTCACGGATATACAAACAGATGCGAGCCGTAAATGCGATTGCGCCCGATGCTTGGGAGAGAAACGGTGGTATACTTTGTCGTCTGCCCCAAATGCTCGCTCACGACCGATTGAATGTGTGCCTCGCGAACTGTAACTCTGGTTCCCATCGACACATGGCTACGCAAAGGATTGATCGAAATTACGGCTGATTTGGTTGTCTCGTAGAGTTCCTGGCGTCCCCCTCCCTGCAGGGCGCATAAGGCGCCGGAGGATGGTCGGGACTGCCGTCAATACCCCAACGTACTCGATTATATCTGGGAGTGTGTTATCTTAATGGATGTCTGTCGACGTCAACTTGACCTCGTTGTTTTTTTTGCGGCCCTTGTGCTGGTTCTTGTCTGCGTCGGCCTTGGCAACGCAACATTTTGGGACGACGAAGCGTTCGTGGTCTTCGCGGCGAAGAATTTTCTAGCGCATGGCGTTCTATCGTCCTGGGACGGGCGCAACCTCTACGCCCCTAGGAACGGCGTCGGCTTTTGCGGCACGTTTCACGTTTCGATCCCGCCTCTCGACATCTTGTTGGCGGCGCTTTCCGTTAAGCTGTTTGGCGTATCCAACGCCGCAGCGCGACTGCCGTTTGCGCTTTGTGCGGTTGCGTCGGTCCCGGTCATGGCCGAAGTGTTCCGGTTGCGGATTGGCGGCAGGCGAAGCCTCCTGGCAATTTACCTGACCGTCATATGCTTGTCGTGTGCCTTCCTGCTTCCCGCGCGCAATTGCCGGTATTATGAAGCGTCCTTATTGCTCGCATGCGTGACTTACTATGCCTATTGGCGGGCCTTTACCGAGCGCAACGGGCTTATGTACGTTCTCTTTGTTGCGGCATCGGTCGGCCTGTTTTATGCAAGCTATTTGTTGTGCGCGGCGTTCTTGTTGGCGGTTGCGATCGTACACCTCGTTTACTATAGGAGGGAAATGGCGCGCGCGCAATGGGTAGCTTTTGGTATATGTGCCGTCGGGATCGGGTTGCTGACGCTGCCGTATGTGCTGAGGAACCATGGGCTGGCGTTGGTGTACGACGAATACACTCCCCCGTGGATTTGCGTTCACACCGCGCTACTCTGGTTAAATCTGCGCGACCTGAACCTGTGGAATGTATTGCCGTGGATGTTAATGGTCGGCCTTTGGCTGCTCCTCAAAGGCAGTGAGACGCCGGGCAGCTTTGCCGTAAATTTCGGCAAGGCTGCATTCCGGGTGGAGCATCCGGAAGTGCCGCTTGAGAGCGGCGAGCCGGCTCGCGAGGCCGTAATACGCCAATGGACGCTGCTGATCTTTGTCTACGTTGTCTGGATCTCTTTGCTCTCGCCGCAATTGCCAGGCGGGCAATCGATCGCGGATATTCGCTATCTGATACCGATCCTCCCGTGGGCAGCGGCCGCGTCCGCCTATTTCATCTGGCGCATCTATCGCGTGTTCCCGCGCCTTGGCATTGGCGTCCTCGTTGTATTGACGGCCACCAACTTATTTTCGACCGTCCCCGAGCAACTCGCCGGTACATTCCGGGATGCCGCCGCAGTTCGCCTCATGCTTCCCGCATACATAAGCGAGATTACTCGCCCGTATCCGACCTGCGACAGCGCGGTCCTCGACTACCTGCGCGGGAGGATGCGACAGGACGAGGAGATCGTGACATCGCCGCAGTACTTCATGTACACCCTTATGGCGTACGAAGGGGATACGTTACGCACTTGTTGCATGCTGGACCAGACCAGCATGATCTCAGACGCCGTCGTCCGTGGATTGGGAGCGCCGTTATACGATTTCAGGAGTACGCCCACATGGATAATCGTCTACAATGGACAGCAGGGCGACGAAGAACTGGTGCACTACTATTCTCGATGGCATAAAGAGAACGGTCGTCTGTTGCGCCATAAATACCGGCTGGTAAAGACCATCAGAACAAAAACGCAGGAAATGCAGCGTCCTGAGCTCCCGTGGCACTCTTTCGGACCGCCGAAGGACCTTTCCACGCCAGGGGATCTTGTCCAGATATACCATCTAGAGAGCTAACAGGGCTTCGGCAACGTATACTGAATCTGAGCAGTAAATATGTTTCGTGTTTTCAAGCGAGCGATGTATCCCCCTGAGTTCAGACCTGCTGAACGACCCTGCAATGCAGCTCCGCGCCGATGTCCGGGCGATTGGCGCAGCGCCTCTCGCAGGATTATGATTATGCGCGTCGGCGCGAACGGCGACATTGCGATGGGGACGCCGGTCCTTTCCGCGCTGCGGTCAGCGTACCCGGATGCGCATATCACGTGGGTTGTCGAGCCAGGCGGAAGCCAGATGATCGATGCGCATCCCGATGTGGATGACATTCTCATCTGGCACGGCAGCTTTTGGAAACTGCTCACGCGCAACGGCATTTTCCCCGCTCTGATCTACTACATGTTCAAGGTTAGGCGTCAATTACTGGCTCGGAAGTACGATATTTTCATATCGTTTCAGCCTGAGGAGTGGCCGCTCTTCGCAAAGGCCGTGGCGGCGCCGGAGTCGATTGGGGTGTTCGACACGTTCTGGCAGTACAGCGGCGCGACGAGCACAAGCAAAAATGTTGCGCTGTACAGGCACGCCTTCACGCGGGCCGACTTGCCGGCGCATCGCGCCGACCAGTACAGACTCGCCCTGCGCGCGCTGGGATTGTCCAGCGATTGCCCATCCGCTATGAGTCTCGGTTACACTTCGGAAGACCGCGACGCGGTAGGGCGGTACCTTGCGAAAGCTGGCATCGCCGGGGCGGCCCGCATCGCCTTGATCGCGCCGAAAACAGGATGGCCGTCGAAGTGCTGGCCGCTGGAGCGCTACGCCGAGTTGTCGGACCGGCTGGTTGCGGCCGGTTTGAACGTGGTATTGATTGGCGGCGTGAAGGACTCGGATGCCCTTACACGGGTGGCAGGCGCAATGAGCAAGCCTCCGTTGATCGCCGCCGGAACGCTCAGCCTGCGCGAGATGATGGCTCTCGTGCATCGTGCGGAGCTTGTCGTCAGCGGCGACACGGGACCGATGCACATCGCGGCAGCG
Organism: Capsulimonadaceae bacterium; assembly: GCA_031292625.1. GTDB lineage: Bacteria > Armatimonadota > Armatimonadia > Armatimonadales > Capsulimonadaceae > JARLGU01. The sequence continues at coordinate 63,297 of JARLGU010000041.1, forward strand.
TTTGGCACACCTTTCGTCGCCCTGTTCGGCCCGACGTCGCCGGACGCTTATGCCCCTCGCTCGACAAGCGGCGTCGTTATCGCAAAGACCGTCCCGTGCGGACCGTGTGAGCGCAAGGTTTGTCCGATGACGGGTGAGGGCTTCGAGAAGTGCATGCGTTTGATTACCGTGGATGAGGTCCATCTCGCGTGCGTGAAAATGATCTCAGCACAAAGGGAGCTGAAAGAACCGTGACGAAGCAAGACACTCTGCGTATTCCGTGGCCGCCGCGAATTGGCGTCGTGATCGGCACCTATGGATCCGTATCGCAAATCCGCCTTCAGTTGGAGACGAGGCGCCAATTCTGGCCGGGCATTCCGGTGCTTATCCACGATGACAGCAGTCCCGAGGCCGAGGAACTCCGCCGGGTTTGCGACGAGTATGGCGCAACATATTACACGACGCCTGTCCGCGTCGGTTCGGGCGTCGGCGACATGGCGAGCATCGTCAATGGCCTGGATTGGGCGCACGAGAACGGAATCGATTTGCTCGTCAAGCTCTCGCGCCGGTTCGTGATCTGCCATGACTGGACCGATCACCTGATGCGCCTTGCATACAACACGCAGGCGGCCACCTACACAAATCCATGTTCCGAATACCGTTTTGGATGCCGCAGCGAATGCATGGCGGTGCATGTGGAGAGCTGGAGAAACAGCGACACGGTCCGGCAAATGCGTTATGGGAAGGATCATAACTCGAATCCGTCGTCGCAAATGGAAGTCTGGTACTACAAGGAAGCAGTGAAGATCTACAAATCCGTCGCGCCGATGCTGCTGAGGGCTCGAAACGGATACCTGAGGACCCCGTATAACCTTGTCGGACTTGCCCCCTGGAATATACTCGGGCATAGTAGGCATACGGCCAGTCCCGGCACGGTCTGGCATTGCTCGCACTTCCCGGAAGACTACCATGCGTTGACGCAGGTGCTCGGGTTGACGGACATTTCTCTCGATGAATTCCGATGGATTTACGTGGATCAGCCTGACCAGCGGATCCCGTATCCAGCGCCGGGCGCTGCCGTGCCAGCGTTTGGGCCAACAAGCGACTCGATCAAAGCTCAGGACCGACGGATTGAGGAAGCAGGGTTCGTCGATGCTCAGCACCTTCCCGAATTTGCCCGGTTAACCTCAAGACCGGCTAACCTGTCGTCTCTGACCACGCGAGCGATGCACGCCAGGATCACCAACAGAATGGACATGAGCCTGTTCGATATCCTGCGGTGGTTTCGGGTTCTCACCGCGCCCGTGTTTCCGTACATCTTCTCGCGAACTTCCTGGGACACGATTAATGTTGCGACCGTGTGGCGCAAGCAGTCCATCAAGGATGCCATCGCAGCTCCGAGGCACGAGAACTTTTCGCGCTACGTTTGCCAGAAGGCGGTCGAAGGAAAGGGCATAATCCTGACGATTGGGGACCATCCGATCGGGCTGACCCGGCATGCGGCTCTCACGTATGGCTCCCGCCTTCGGATTACCGGAGTGCTGGACGAAACGAGGCAGGCCGCCTTGCTGGCGGCAACGGGCAGACTGAACGATTGGCACAATTTTTCGTTGTATACGCCCGCAGGTGGTCAGAAGGAAGCGTCGTGGATCGAGCGGCTTGGAAAAATTCCGTTCAATGAAGTGTCGATGCTTCTGGTCCGTCAGCCAGGCAAGACGGTGCGGGTATTGGACGCGCTGGCGGAACTGATTGAGCGAGATATGCCGCAAATCGTTGTGAGCATTCCGGATAGCGCTAAGGCCGGTGCCGACAGTATCGCGGATGTCGTACGGAGGCTGGAGGCGTTTGGCTACGGATGCGCCGCGATCGGCGAGGATGGCAATGCGGATGGCCTTATGCAGCCGGTTGACGTCAGCAAGCGAATGAAGCGCCAGGCAATTTATGCGTGGCGGCGAGCGAGAATAGGGGAGTAGACCGTGACCGGTTCCGGCGAGTTCTTGCGCGGTACGTATGATGCCGCCCGGTTTGGGATATACCGGGCGATTGCCGCGTTCCGCTATAAAGGGTTGGGGGCCGTATCCCCTGCCGACTTCTTCGCATCTCGATCCGTTATGGTCCTGCGTCCGGATGGCATCGGGGACATGATCATGACGTTGCCTGCGCTGTTTCTGCTGCGCCGCCTCATTCCCAACGCACGAATTGACATCCTCGTGCGTCCAAGCGCCGCGGAAGTGGCGCGTCACGCTGCCATTTTCGACAACATTTACGAGTTTGAACCGAGGGATGCACCGGTAAAGACGCGCGCGCCTGGACAGCACACGTTCTATCCGTTGATGGTGCAGCTCAGGCGCAACCGGTATGACCTTGTCATCGACATCGCGGGGCGGAGTCGCACGCGTAAACTTGGGTTTTCAATCGGCGGCCGCAGACTGGTTAGTCCATCTCATTATCTCTACGAAAATCCGGGCAACAACCTTCACTTTCTTGCCTCAGACCTCATCGCGATGCCAGAGCCTCCACGACACTCTGTTGATAACTTTATCCACGTCATTCATACGCTCGCGGGACGCGAAGATTCGTGGCTCTATGAATGGCCGCTATCGTCACACGACGAGCAGGCAGCTCGTGAGCGTCTTCACGACCTCGGCGTGCACGGGGATTTCGTCGTTATCCATCCGTTTTCGTCGGACGAACTGAAGGACTGGCCTCGGGAACGGTTTGTTGAGGTCGGCAGTGCTATTCTCGATCGATACGACGTTAGCTTGGTACTCTCCGGCAGCGCGCGAGAAGCCGATTTGCTGCGTGAGATGGCGGCGGCCGTATCCCAGCCGGAGCGTTGCGTGGTTGCAGCGGGAGCCTTGACTATCGTGGACATCGCGGCGGCGTGCCGCATGGCAAAGCTTCTTGTAACGGTGGACACGTCGGTAATGCACGCAGGGGATATTGCTGGCGCAAAAGTCGTTGCCCTCATGCTGCCGCACAATACGATCGCGGGACCGTATTCACAGCCTCAGCACGTTATCTTGCCGGCATGTCCTGGAGAAACGTTCACGCAGTACCGCACTCCCGATGATGAGCGCGAAGTCCGGAGGATCGACCGGATCCCTGTGGCGGACGTTCTCGAACGTGTCATCAGCGCTCTTGACTCGGCGCCGTCTGGCGTCAGTCATTCACCGGCGCCGGACGGGGACACTTCGAGCCTCCGGCCATCGGCCGAAAGATAGCGGAAATTCGCGATATGATGACGATGTGCGAAATACTGTACGGATGTTAGCAAAACGCCCAATCCGTACTTTACGCTCCGGCTAAAGTTGATCGATGAGGCTTCCGCAAAATACTTCGTCGGACACGACACTTCTCCGCCTTTGAACCCCAACATGAGCGCCTGCGCGATCATCTGATTGTCAAATACAAAGTCGTCCGAGTTTTCATTAAGTGGCAGATCAAGAAGCAATTTGCGAGAAAACGCACGATAACCTGTATGATATTCGGAAAACTTCGCGGAGAGCAGAACATTCTGGATAAACGTTAAAAGACGATTCGAGAAATACTTGTATGCCGGCATGCCGCCTGCGCGTGCGCTTCCGCAAAGGATGCGGGACGCAAGCACAAAGTCATATTGTTCGATGCCGATGAGTGAAGCCATTGCCGTGATAAGTTTTGGGGTGTATTGGTAGTCGGGATGAAGCATGACTACAACATCCGCGCCTTTATCCAGGGCGGTTTTGTAACAGGTCTTTTGGTTGCCGCCATATCCGGTGTTCTGCTCGTGGATGATTGTCGTAATGCCAAGTTCCGCGGCCAGCCGCGCCGTCCCGTCGCGGCTGGCATCGTCGACAAGCACCACATCGTCGACGATATCGTGCGGAATTTCGCGATAGGTTCGTTCGAGAGTACGCTCGGCATTGTACGCCGGCATTACGACGACGACCTTTTTTCCATGGATCATCTTTGAGTCCTGAGGAGTTGCAGATTTCTAGCGACGCGATAATTCATTCAGCCGCAGGCGGCAGAAAATGATCGGAGACCCGATCGACTCCGCCGCGAGCTCCATCGATCCGTTTGAAGGTGGACGTAGCGGCATCCCAGCCGGTCTTGGACGGGTAGGGGAAAAGCGGCATGGTAAGAACCGTTTCACCGTCCACAATGCGCTTGCCTTGAAGTTCGCCGGGCGCATTGCCCTTCTCACGCCATTCCCTCACCGCGCTGAGCATGTCCGGCGGATGATTGATCCCCGGTCCCCCGCCATGCGCCATTCCTGGGATGATATAGAAGTCGAAAAACGACTGCACCTTCGCCAAACTCCCAAAACGCTCGATCACACGCTCGTAGTAATCGATCGAAACGTGATAGGGCACACAGGGGTCCGCCGAACCGGCCAACATGATCAATTTTCCGCCGCGCTTTTCGAATGCGCTCAAGTCTGGATTTTCCGCATTAAGGTACGGGCCAAGAGCGGCGGTGTAAGTATCGAAATCCTTGCCAAAATCGATATCGCGCAACGCCTTGTTTGCCCCGAAAACCCACTGGAACAGATAGAGATTTCCAAACGCGCCGTCAAACGACGCGCCTATCGGGAGGCCGTCAAAGATGCGCTCGTGCGTAATCGCGTGTGTTGGTCCCTCAAATATCTTACGAAGAGCAATCGCGTGCTCTTGCGTGAGGGTCGGGTCCTTTTGTAAAGCGAGAGCGATTACGGCGTCCATGTCTTTGCTGTTGCAACGAGAATCGGAAACGAACTTACCGGCGATCGGAGGCGCTTCCCGGCTCGCCATATATTCGTTCCCCGCATCGACAACCGCCTGCTCCTGTGTCTTCGTAAATGGGCACTTGGCTAAGATCTGGTAGTTCCATAGAAAGTAAGCGTGAAGCGGAGTGCGGCAATGGGCGGGGATGTTGGCAACAATGCCATCATAGTCGTCAGGGTAGCGCTGCGCTTCTTGAAGGGCCTGCTGTCCGCCAGTGGACCCTCCAAGAAAATAAGAATAGACGGCATCCTTGCCATAATAGGCCCGGACGACTTGCTTAGCGGCGACGGTCATCAAGTGCGTCGCGCGGTAGCCAAAATCCTTCCAGACCTCCTTGTTTCCGATACCCGAATCCGAGTTCGGCGCCGTGCCCATATCCGTTGTAGCCGCAACGTACCCGCCCGACACTGGCCAGCTCAATCCGAGAGAATTGATATGTCCCGCAGCGCCTCCGTTGCCAAGACCGAGGAGACGGCCGTTCCACTTTGCCTCGTCTGGCATCCAGATCTCTACGTTGATTGTTGAGCCTTTTGCCGGACTGAGGACCATCTTAACGATGGTGCGCGGCGGAAGATTGTTGTGGGTCTGTCCGTCAGGAGTCGTGAGTGTCTGAGTAGTATCATGCTCCACCAAGGTAATGGCGGCAAAGTCGATTTTCAGGCTTTTGAGCGTGGCAAGCCGGTCTTCGAGACTCGGCGTCAAGTTGGTTTGCATAACTGCAGCATCTTTCGCAATAACGAGTGACGTTCCAGGAGAGCTAGCTTGAGACGGTTGATTGATGATCGCCAGGCAAACAAGCGCACCGAGCAAAGAGCGGAATGCAATTGTATCGTTCATGGGTGATTCGTTTGAGTCGTTTTTGTAGAAGGCTGGTCAATTATAGTTCATGGCAATGACCAAGTCAACGTTCAGCAGCTCGAATTAGATTCTATTCGCGCAAACTTACATTTCAATGTTCCGATAATATATATTATGTAAAATCAAACGTGCGGTTTAAGACGCGCACACAACAGCGATCCGGCCCGCGCGCCGCCTTGCTGTTGTGGCCGAAAAAATGCGCGACGCAATACCGCTGGTATAATCGAATTATGGGGGACGCCACACCGACGTCCGGGCGCATGGAAGCGTCCGGATCGAGCGGGGCCGATAACTTAGAGAAGCGCGAGCCATTGACGGCGGAATCGCCTGCCGGAATTTCCGACCGCCTTTTGGTCCGCCGTTGCCAGCGCGGCGATGTCGAGGCGTTTAATCTGCTCGTCCAGCGATATGAACACGTCGTATTTAACTTCGCTTTCCGCCTCGCAGGCAACTATGACGACGCCAACGATATTGCTCAGGAAGCCTTCGTCCGGGCGTTTACCGCAATTGGTTCGTTTCGCGGAGATGCTGCCATTTCGTCGTGGATTTTCCGTATTACGACCAATGTCTTCCTGGATGAACGAAAACGGCGTCGTACCAGACAGCATCTGTCGCTAGACGACGTTGTCGAGTTAGAGGAGTCTTCTGTAGCACGGCAAATTGAGGACCCGGCTCCTAAACCTGAGGAGGTCGTCATCGGGCATGAGCGCGCCTCCATGATTGGAGAAGCGATCCAATCGTTGCCCGATTTTCAGCGTACGATGATCGTTTTGTACCACGTGGAGCACAAGGCATACGATGAGATCGCTGTGATTATGGATCTTCCAATCGGTACGGTAAAGTCGCGATTGAATCGCGCTCGAGTGGCCTTGAAAGACAAATTATCAGGAATCAGGGAACTATTCTAGTCCTAGAGCCGTCTGAGAGCCGAGAAGTAGTTAAACTATGAATTGCGACCGGATCCAGAATTTATATACCGATCTGTACGAGGACACGCTCAATCCACGCATTAAGCAGCTTGCAATGCTCCATTTGGGCGTCTGTTCGACTTGCCGTCTCGATTACGAACGCTTCCAAGAAGCGATGCGCTTATTGGATGAGCCCGTACAGCAAGTCGCGGTCCCCGCGGCTTTTCGTTCGCAGGTGCTTGCGCGGGTTGCCATAGAGGCTAATCAGTCGTCCAAGTTGCCTGGCTGGCGGTCATGGCTACAGTTGCGAATTCCGGTTCTCAGACTTGCAGGGGTAGGGGCGGCCGTAATGGCGATTTTGGCCGCGGCTGCGGTCGATCTGTCCACGCCTACGCCAAACGCTAATCAGGGCGATATCGTTGCCAGGATACCCGCCCCACCCTCGGTTTCGGGCTATTCCGGCGTGTTTCAAAAGCTGAGCGCCTCGACTCAGGGTGACAAAACCTATCACAATTTCACGATCGAGCTTCCAACGGGCATTTCGTCGGCGCGTGTAAACGCTTACGTCCTTCAGGACGCTCGCGCCCTCACGGACGAAAGCGCGTTGGACGACAAGACAAGCGCGACATTGGCGTGGTCTGACAATGAACCGCTCACGAGTAACGTACAGGTCAATATTCCCGTTGCCGTCGTCACGTCCGCGCCGGCCGGATCGACTCTTCCGTTTCTGGTTTGTTCAACGGTCGCCGGTTCGGGAGAATCCGTCCGGAAGGATCTGGCGTTTGTGCCGCTCGATAATTCGCGCCCTGCCCTTGCAATTCAGCGCGGAGCGAACCTCTACCTGACGCTCCAGACTGTGTCTGCCTCACAGGGCATCAACATAGTCGTTGACGATGCCGCTCTTAAAGCGAACGCTCGCGCTCCTTACGCGGCACCGTCGGGCGTGGACGGCTCCAGTCCACTAAGCGCGTTATTGGCCGGACAAACACACCTCGCTGCCATCCAGATCTCGACCGGCACATACGCGGTTGTTGGTCAGTAGGTCAAAGAGGCCACAGGAGCGCAAGAGTCCCTCTCGACGATACGCGTGGCCGTCATCATACGAACTGCCAGATGGCCCCGGTTGTCTACCCGGCGCAAATTGCTCTGCTCGAGGATTCGCGCAACTGCAATTGCTCCCATTCCCTCTGCATCAACATGCACGGTCGTCATGGCGGGAGTCATGCGGGCGCTGTACGCCACGTCGTCGAAGCCTACGACGCTGACATCGGCCGGGATGCTCAGTCCCAAGCTTGCACAAGCGCGATACACCCAGTAGGCGTGGTCGTCGCTTGCGCCGATGATCGCCGTTGGTCTGTCGGGTCGCGAGAGCATTGTGACGAGACTTTGCATTTGCTCGTCGGTCGACAACGGCACAGCGCTCAAGGGTTTGACAATGAGCGACGTGTCGAATTCGATCCCCGCCCAGTAGAGCGCGTGCAAGTAACCATCGAGACGCTCGCGAAACGATGGATCCGTGCCGTTGCAAAGCGTAAACCCGATGCGCCGATGCCCCAGACCTATCAGGTACTCGGTAACTGCGATGCTTCCGCCAATGTTGTCCGATACGACGCAGTCCAGACTACCCTTTTCATCGACAGCGTCCACGAGAACGCTATGAGGCACGTTACCGCTTACCTGCGAGATAATTTCGGGTGACGCATGCCCTGCGAGAATCATTGCATCCGGCATTTGCGCTATCGGTCCGTGAATTTCGCCTGGATCCGCCCCGGTCCGGCCAACTGACGAGCTCAGAATGACCTGAAGGCCCGCCTGGGATGCTGTAGCGAGTGCCCCGGAAAGGATCCGGCTGTAAAATGGATTTGTCGACAGCACGTCATCGGACGCCATGGCGAAGTAGTGAAATCCTATGCTATCGCGCCGTGTCTCGACAATATCTTCAGAGGCATCGAAAAACGTATGGCTCCTCAACGGCTTATACTGAACGCGTACGGCGGCTTCGAAAATCTTCTCTTTCGTCTTCGAGTTAATCCGGTCTGGCGAGGTAAAAGCGCGTGAGACCGTAGAAGTTGATACTCCGGCACATTTTGCGACATCTTCAAGGGTAGCCATGGTCCTATTATCGCCGATATGCCGCGAGCTGTCAAGGAGTGATGGCAATAAATTGCCAAAATGTAGAATAAATTTCCAACAATGTCGAAATATGTTGACAAAACTATGTTGACGTGATAAGATCTTATCACGTCAACGCTTGACAGCAGGAGGCGAACATGTCTAGATCGCAAGGGTTTACACTTATTGAGCTACTAGTTGTAATAGCAATAATTGCTATACTAGCAGCTGTTTTGTTTCCGGTCTTTGCGACCGCTCGGGAGAAGGCGAGACAGTCGGCGTGCTCAAGTAACGAGAAGCAGATTGGGCTCGCCATGGTTCAGTACGTTCAGGATTATGACGAGACGACGCCCTATGCGCCTGCAAGCTGGTCCGTTGGCGGCAAGTGGCTTGGCGTCGGTTATTATCTCGCGCCTTATATAAAGAACGGAGACGTATGGTATTGCCCGAGCGACGTCGTCCATACAGGAACCGATGACCCGAACTTTTGGAACGTAAGCTACGGTTACAATATGCTTTGGTTAGAGATGTCGCTTCCGGGTGTCTCCTCCTCTGGTCAGGTAATCAAACCGATGCCGATCTCGAAATTGCAAACGCCTGCGATGGATGTGATGTTCGTGGAAAATTGGGCCACCTCTGATTCGTGTGTTCTGCAGAAGATGAGCAGTGGAGGCACAAAGGGACCTGATCACCTAGCAGGAAGTCCCTATGCGCTCAATAGCTACGGCACACAAAATGTCGAAACGGCAAAGGGGCACAGCTACGGTGCGAATTGGATCTACGCCGATTCGCACGTGAAGTGGATACCGAGTGGCCTGATCAAGGTTAACGTCGATCAAGAGTACGGCAACGAACTCGGTACGACTGCGACGAGTTGCGGAACGGCGAATACCACTGATGCTCCTGCCGTTCGGAACAACGGTGCGTGTGCAACCCTTTTTCATGAATAGAGTCTGTTCGAAGGGATCGAAATGAAGCGATTAGTTGGCCATCTATTAGCGGCCGTGTTCATTATCCTGATTTTCCCAGTTTCGTTCGTTGCCGCGATCCCGGTAATACGCGAAGTGAATCTCGATGGGAACTCTGTTTCGCAACTCAGTAAGTTAGAGCTCAATGTTGATCTGTCGGCGTCATACACTAATCCGTTCGATCCCGATGAGGTCGACCTCTGGGCCGATTTCAAGGCTCCCGACGGGGAAAGTGTCCGCGTGAACGGTTTCTATTGCCAAGATTACGCAAGACCGTCGCCGGACTGTAGCGATGATCTGCTAACTCCGACTGGCGCCGCACAATGGAAGGTACGCTTCGCCGCGCCGGTTGCTGGCGATTGGAGCGCCGTCGTTTCCGTCACGGACAGAGCGGGGACCGTAAGGTCGCGACCGATCTATTTTCACGTGGTACCGTCGCCTAATCCTGGTTTCATTCACGTTAGCCGCCACAATCGTCAAGTTCTGGCATTCTCAGATGAAACACCGGCGTTTCTGATCGGTCGAAACATGGCGTCAGGGCGCGGCGGGTGTGAAATCTACGAGCAGCAGTTCGCGCAGTTGCACGCCAATGGAGGCAACTGGGCGCGCGTCTGGATGGCGCCTTGGATGGCGGGGTTGGAGTGGACGCCTCGAACTGATGAGGAGGCAAAGCGCAGCTCATCGGAACGCACCCTACCCGGCTATCAGCGCCTTGGCTCATATAATATGCTGGCGGCATGGCAACTTGACCGAGTACTCGATGCCGCTCAGCGAAACGGCATCTACGTGATGCTGACGCTGGATCAGGCCCGCAACCTGGATGAGACCGTCGCGTGGAAGTTCAATCCGTATAATATGGCCAACGGCGGCCCGTGTGCGACGCCAAAGGACTTTTGGAGCAGCGCCGTCGCGCGAAAGCTGGTGAAGCAGCGTCTGCGCTATATTTGCGCTCGATACGGATGGCGAACCAACATCCAGTCGTGGGAGCTGTGGAACGAGGCGCTTCCGCCAAAGGATTGGGTCGAAGACATGACGTCTTATATCGAAGGCGCATCGGGCAATGTACCAGCCGATCCGTATCACCATATCGTTACAACGAGCTACTGCGATACGGATGTCTCGGAGCTTCCAGGAATCGACATGACCCAGGACCACGATTATCCCGGCAGCGATGTCCACGATTGCTCCGCGCTTTTCGCGGCGACAGCTCGTGCAAACCAGGCATATGGCAAACCGTTCCTCATCGGCGAGTTCGGTATCGACGCGGGCGTGGGGGATGAGGCCTATGACGATTACAACCAGGCCATCAACATGCACAATGGCCTCTGGTCGACTACGACGTCGGGGTGCGCGGGGACCGCGATGATGTGGTTCTGGCGAGACTGGATGTACCCGCAGCTTCGGGCAATTTCGCGGTTCGTAGACGGCGTCCCATGGACGACAGGGACGTGGCATTCGATCGAGGCAACTCCGCTTGCAACGGACGCATCTGTGGAACCTAGGACTGCAGAGATGATCGTGCCGCGTCCGCATTGGGGCAAGGCGGCGTTGGATGACTACAACGTCGAGCCGGGCCTCGCCGGAGACTCTATGGCGCTTCCTCAGTTTTTGCTGGGGCCGGCCAAACCTGCCATGCACACGGAACCTTTACTCCACGTGGATTATCCGAAGGCTGGCACGTTTACTCTGAGAGTCGACGCCGTGTCCGATTGTTGCCTGTTGCGCATTATTGTCGACGGCCATGTTGCAAATAGAACGACCTTTGACCCACGACCTGGCGCGGTCTCGAGTGCGGGGCCGCATTACGCAAGCAATAAGCGGTACTCGGCAACGCTTTACCAGGCGGAGTTCGACGCGGACGTTACGGTGCCAGTTCCCTCAGGAAGGCATACGATCGGCCTGGCGCTTGACACGGGCGACTGGCTCAAAGTGGCTTCCTATACGTTGTCAGGCTATCGACCGGCAAACCTTGCGGACGCAACAATCCAGGGCGTCACCAACGGCGACGTCGCACTGGTTTGGGTGCGCAGCACGGCCTACGACTGGTTCCACCCCTATCGACGCCTACCGCTCCCACAAGTGCCAGCGGTTACCGCGACCCTAAAGGGCTTACTGCCGGGCCGCTATTCCGTCTGCCGCTATGATACACAAACCGGCATCGTCGCCCAACGCATGGAGCTGGAGTCGCATGGCACGGAAGGGCTACGCATCTCGCTGCCCAGCTTCGACACCGATATCGGACTGCGTATTGAACGTATCGAAGAAGGTAGGTTGAAACAATGAAGCGGATCACGAGATGTCTGCTCGCTATCGCAATGGTCGCTTCCCCGATCAGTTCACTCGCCGCGTGGGGAGACTCGGTAACTCTTCTTGCAGTGGCCGATACAGGACTGTACAAGCATTCGGCGGAAGACCGTGACAACTTTGGCAAGGACCAGTGGATCGAAATCGATCCACTGGCGCAGCACGCTCTCGTTAGATGGGACGTTGCGAGCCTGCCGCACGGCGCGAAGGTGATAGCCGCGCGAATTGAGCTCAGCGGGTTCATATCGGACGAAAAGGTTCGTCACGTCGTGCAGGGCTTTCTCGTGACGCACGACTGGGTCGAAGGGCATGGAGTAAACATCGGGCACTACCCTTGGAGCGGGCTACCGCGCGACGGCGCATCATGGGACACCTTTGATGGATTCGATGCGCATCCCTACGACACGTGGCGAACTCCCGGCGGAGACTGCGATCCGCAGCCCGTGGCGACCGGAGAAACTCGACCTGGGCAAAAGAGCTATCTCGATGCTCATGACGGGCGTCTCGTCCTGGACGCGACGGCATTGGTTAGGTCGTGGGTAGAAGCGGGCCGTCCGAATTATGGCGTCTTGCTAACCTGCGTCGACTCGCGATTCAAGTTCCAGACTCGCGAGTGCGCGCAACGGTCACCTCGTCTGATCGTCGAGTACGCCGTTCCGTAAGGAAGAATTAGGACCGCTCCGTTGTCGCGGGGCAATTTTTCTTTAGCGGAAGGCAAATGACTTGCGTGTTGATATATAAGAAGGTACATCGTCTGCGCTGTTCTTGATATGCCCCAATTATCGCTATACATCCGTTGTAGATATATGGCGATTTCTTCTTGCATACGTCACAATTTGGTACTTGCGGTCGGTTGTTGCGCCGCTCCTTCCTGGAGTATTCGGCGCTTGTTTGTTCGCAAGAAACGTTCGAGCGCCGGGTTTCGCCGCCATGAAGGATTTCATGGCCTGATTAAGTAAAATATAGGGCGTGCAACACTCTGATTCGATCAATCACCAGCCATTGCAGGGGGCTTATTTGGATGTCATCAATCATCTAAGCCGTTTAACCGTCGAGACAGCCGACTGGCAGGAGCTCGTCCAGGCCATTAGCGATAAGTGCGCTGAGGCTGTCGGCGCTGACCGCTCATTCGTAGCGCTCGTTGACGAGGACACCGGCGATCTTCACATTCATGCCGTCACCGGCGAAGGCTGGACGGATGAGCGCCGCTTGCAGCGCCTCAGGGTCGCGGCCGGGGGCGCTACGTGGTCGGATGACGGCCTCGCCTTGCCGAAGAACAGCCGGGGGATAACCGGACACGTCGCCGAAACCGGAAAAACGCACCTCGCGCGAAACGTCGCGGAAGATCCCTACTATTACCTGTTCTTTTCCGATGTGCGAAGCGAGATCGCGGTCCCTCTGATTGACGAAAACGGAGTGACGCGCGGCGTATTTAATCTTCAGTCGCTTGAAATCGACCACTTTACGTCTGACCATCTTAGCTTTCTCGAGATGGTTGCGAATCTGACCGTGATGCGTCTCATGATCGCACGGTTCCAGGCTCGCCAGATTGCATTGATCGAGTTGGGTAAGGATTTGAGCGCAATTACGGATACGACGATGCTCTTGCGCCGCGTCGTCGATGTCGCATCGGACATCCTGCGGTTCGAGCATTGTTCCGTGTTCGCGTTGGATCCGGAACGAAAGGAGCTCATACTCCGTGCGACCCGAGGGCCTCTTGCGGAACACATCGGCGTCGCCAGCTACCGTGTCGGCGAGGGACTCACTGGCTGGGTCGCTCAGACCGGAGAGCCCGTGAGAATGTCGAATCCGGCCGGCGATCCGCGCCACAAGGGCCGGTATCAAGAGTTGCCGTCGGCCCAGATCGGCGCGTTTCTGGCAGTTCCCATCTTTGGCCGCAGCAGCGTGCTTGGCGTGCTGCGCGTGATGCGACGGCGTTCCAACGCGCCGTGGTTTCACAGCGAGTTTACTGAAGACGACGAAAGCGTTCTATCGACGATCGCGTCGCAACTTGGCGCCGCACTTGAAAGCAACCGCATGATCGACCGCTTGATGGCTACCGAGCGCATGGCCGCATGGGGCGAGATGTCCGCCAAGGCGGCGCATATGATCGGCAACCGGACGTTTGCGATCAAGGGCGACCTTAACGAGCTGGAATACGTGCTTTCGGAACAAGAGGACAAGCGCGACGTCTTTAGAGAGCTTGCCGAATCGATCAGGCGCGGCATTTTTCGTCTTGAGGAGATCCTGCAGGAGTTTCGTGATTTCGTTCGGGCGACGCAAATCACATTGTCGGAAGAGCAGATCAACGACGTCGTCAAGCAGTGCCTTTCCGAGTCGTTTCCTCGCCGCCTCGGCGTGAAGCTGAACCTGGAACTGGCCCCATCCTTGCCCCCTGTTCCGGCGGATTCATCGCGGCTAAAGCGTGCGTTTTCGGAACTCATTGAAAATGCCTTGTCTTATATGCTCGAAGGGGGGGCGCTGACTATTAAGACATCCCGCGCGGATCCGCTCGAAGCGCAACGCCTATGCGGCCTGACCCGATCTCGACAATATGTGCGCGTCGAGTTTTCGGACACGGGGCCTGGCGTACCGGATTCCGATAAACCTCGCATCTTTACTCCCTTCTTTACCTCCCGCGCAAAAGGCATGGGATTGGGTCTTTCGATCGTCAAGGGAATTCTTGAGGCTCACCACGGCAACATTGTCGAGGTGGGAGTTGAGGGGCAGGGCGCGAAATTCGTCGCGTTCTTACCTGCAAAATCGGATTGATCCTCGCAGGTCCCGACGCCCAAACGACGATCTTACTTTTGTTTGTTGCTTCGATCGTCGCAATCATCGCGCGACGGATGCGCTTGCCGACGACTGTCGGCTTGCTCGTCACCGGTTTCGGCCTCGCCTTGTTCGGCTCGGTCTACCGGCATGTCGGCTTAAACGCGCATACTTTGACGACATTGCTGCTTCCTCCCTTGATCTTTGAGGGAGCTCTGAACACGCGTTGGCGCGATCTCAAGCGCGATCTCGTCCTGATCGTCGCTCTGACGACGGTAGGAGTCGTGATCGCCTGTTTTGCCGTAGCGCTCATCATGAAGGAGGCGCTTGGCTGGTCCTGGCGAGACGCGATGGTTTTCGGCGCGCTGATTGCCGCGACCGATCCGATTGCCGTGCTTGCGATGTTCAAGTTCGCTGGCATCGAAGGCCGGCCCAAGTTGCTTCTAGAAGCGGAAAGCCTGCTGAACGATGGAACGGCTGTCGTCCTCTATTCGCTTCTGCTCGCCGTGTTCTCTTTACACGCAATGCCCCCTACCCCTGGCGCTGTTCTTCTCATGACCCTGAAGGTGATTGGAGGCAGCCTCGCCTGTGGCATTGCCGTCGGATGGTGTATGACAATCGTAGCTGGTCGCGCGAGTGACGCGCTGACGGAGACGACGCTGACCACCGTGGCGGCATTTGGGGCGTACTACCTTGCCGAGCGGATCCAAGGGACTGGCATCCTTGCGAGCCTTGCGGCCGGGCTCGTTATGGGAAACGCGGGGATGCGCGCCGATGGCATCATTACGGAGCGCGGCCAGGAAATTGTCGAGGCGTTTTGGGATTTCGCGGCGTTTGTCGCCAACTCATTGGTCTTCTTGCTGATGGGGATGTCTCTTGCGCACGTCCGTCTCGATGTCGCATGGCAAGTCGCTCCCGTGTCGGTTGCGGCCGGCTTGCTCGGCAGGGCCCTGACCGTATATGGGGTGACGTCGGTGTTTGGAAAAACGAGCATGGCGGTGACGAGGACGCTGAAGCACTTGTTGTTTTGGGGAGGTCAGCGCGGCGGGTTGTCGCTTGTACTGGCACTCAGCTACGCAGCGACTCTCGGCGCGTCCGCCGATCGATTTCTTGCGGCCACCGTAACCGTAGTGACTTACTCCGTAATTGTCCAGGGGCTTACCTTCGCTCCGTTGCTTACCCGGCTGAACGCGTCGCAAAGCAAGTAGGACAAAGCCCTCGGATTAGCCTACGGATACGCGTTCTTCGACGGGCAGTCCGCTGAGGCGAAGGAACGTCTGCGCGATCTCGTCCGGTCTGACAAACACGAAGTCGGGCTTTTGTTCGCGCAAGCGGGCTTCCGTCGCGGCGCCCCAGAGTACAGCGGCCGTTCGGACCCCGGCGTCACGTCCGCATTGTACGTCGTGAACAGTGTCCCCAATGAAAACCGCATCTTCCGCGCGAACATTGAGCAGTTCGAGCGCGCGCAATACGGGGCGCGGATGCGGCTTGAAGTAAGGCGCAGTCTGGTCAGCGCCGACGATGGCATCGCAATACGCGGAGATGCCAAGCCTTGGGAGCGTGTTTGCGAGCTCAATGTCGTTCTTGGACGTCACGAGGGCTGTCAGGATGCCGCGTCTCTTAAGCTCGATCAGCGCATTAACCGCTTCAACAATGATGCGCTCCTGACTTCGGCTTCCTTCGTATTCTCGCACAAAATACGCCTGCATCCCCTCCACCGTCGTTCCATACTCAGACGGATCGCCCAGATAGCCGACTTGCTGCTCCAGCGGCGTTCCGATCAACGATCTGATAGTGTCCGCATCGACCGTTTGGCCCGTAAAGTGCCGGAGAGTCCCGGAAAGCGCTTTGACGATCAGTGCGGTCGTGTCGATGAGAGTTCCATCGATGTCCCACAGAACGGCCTTCAGTTTGGGGGGAGTGTATTTCATGATTGCTTGATTGCTTTGGATTTCTGATAAGAGGCGCAGATTCATCGAGAGAGAGCGATGCGCCGTATAGGAACATTGCATGAGCCGTGCCAACACCTGGTAAATATACGAGATCGGATTCCTTATCTTTACGTCTCCGGAAAATGCTAGAGATTTGAAACGCAAACATCTGATGAATTGGGTATCATTCACAAAATCGTCGCATCAGACAGTACCTAACCATGAACTCAAATTCTGTCCTCGATCCCTCTGGCGAGCCAGAGACGGACGCCGCCCCCTTGCAGCCTGCCATGCGCTGGTCGGTTGGCACGCTCAGCTACACGAAGAAGCAGCTCTTTACGCTTTTTTGCTGGCTTCTGTGGGGCGATTTCGCCTGGTCTATGAAGGATCGATCAGTCGGCACCGTTGCGACGCTGGTTATCAAGAGATTTCACGCGTCGGATGTCCTCTTATCGCTCTTTCTGGTTGCGCTGCCGGCCGCCATTGGAATTATCCTCGGACCGGTCATAAGCTTCCGTTCCGACCGGCTGAGGGGACGATATGGACGCCGCATTCCTTATCTCGCGATCACCACGCCCTTCGCGGCGCTCGCAATGATCGGTCTTGGCGTCAGCCCCTTTATAGGGCAAAAACTGCACGCTTTGGTTGGCGCTCACTCGATCAGCCACGACCAGTGCGTTCTATTGACGTTTGGACTGTTTTGGGCCGCTTTCGAGATTGCATCGGTCATTGCCAACGCGGTCTTCGGCGCGCTAATCAATGATGTCGTGCCGCACGAGTTTCTCGGCAGGTTCTACGGCTTGTTCAGGGCTTTAAGCCTGATTGCCGGCATGATTTTCAATTATAAGCTGCTTGGTCTGGCCGAAGTCCATACGACCGCCTTGTTTGTGAGCGTCGGTCTCCTTTACGGCATCGGCTTCGCATTTATGTGCGTCAAGGTGAAGGAAGGCGATTATCCTCCCCCAAGCGATATGCAGGAGGGGCAATACCCCGGCTTCATCGAATCGGCCCGGCTGTACATGAAGGAGTGTTTTACCAACTCTTACTATCTCTGGTTGATCGCGGCTCTCGTCGTTTCGGGATTGGTCTTTCTTCCAGTGAACCTGTACAGCCTGCCGTTTGCACAAAGTTTGCATATTAGCATGGATGCCTACGGTAAGTACCTGGCGCTAACCTACCTGATATCGCTCAGTATCGCGTACTTCCTGGGATACCTGGCCGACCGCTTCCATCCCTTGCGCCTCGGTATCTATACAATGATTGCCTACGCGGCAGTGACGCTCTGGGGCGGCTTTTACACGAACGCTCCAACCATGTATGCGGCCGCTCTTGTTGCCCACGGCGTGCTTTCCGGAACATTCTTCACCTGCACCGCGTCGCTTGGCCAGCGACTATTTCCAAAGCTTCGCTTCGCTCAGTTCGCTTCCGCTGCCGGAATCGTCGGCGCCGTGTCCAATATGGTGATTGCGCCGGCAATTGGCCTCTGGCTCGATCATGCCGGGCACGACTACCATTACACCTATTTCATGGGTTTTGGCCTCTCGGTGCTTGCCGTTATCCTTCTCACGATCGTTTACTCAAGATTTCTCGCGCTGGGCGGCCTGGTATCGTACGCGGCCCCCGAATAGAGGACCTCGCGCCTCCGATAACCGATCATTGTCAACAACTTCTCACTTGCATATTTTTGCTGTGCAACATTATTGCAATAAAATAATACTTGCAACATTCCGATAAATGTGCTATATTCATTATGCGATCCCACTTGCCGTGGGATTGCCTGGCCATGCAGGATACAGATAATCGAAGAGGTATCTGAGATGAAAAAATCTGATGGATTTACACTGATTGAACTTCTAGTTGTGATCGCAATAATTGCGATATTGGCTGCTATACTGTTTCCCGTATTTGCAACGGCGCGGGAAAAGGCAAGGCAGTCGACTTGCGCGTCCAACTTGAAGCAATGGGCTTTGGCATACGTGCAATACGCCCAGGACTACGACGAGAATATGGTTTATGCGGACAATAGCACACAGGTCAACTACTGGTTTGACAATCTCTTTCCGTACGCCAAGAGTACTCAAATAGTCGCCTGTCCTGACGATCTAAAGCCTAACGCATGGAGCGTACAATCCAGCATTTCAAAGACGAGCACTCCGATCTGTTATGTTATCCTAGACGGCTCCTACACGGGTCCAGGCGCCGAGCCCGCTCCGGAGTCGAAATTCCAATGGCCAAGCGCGTTTGTCGTGCTCGCGGATTTGAAAGACGGTTCCGGATCGCCGTTTACTTCGCCGTACGCCGAAAAGTACGCGGTGACTAACCCGGCTGGCAGCCGGATTGATTACCGGCACAATGGCGGCGCGGAGGTGATGTTTCAGGACGGACACGTCAAGTGGTGTCAGCTCGGATATCTGCAGGCGGCGCAGTCGGAATCCGTAACGATGAATTTGTTGCGAAATCAGTATTGCGGCACGGGGGGCGGTACTCAAGCTTGGTATTGAAATTTTGGTAAAATGTGGCAGAAGGAAGCAACTATGGCCGTAACAATTCAGGAAATCGCCGACAAGCTTCATGTTTCCGCATCGACCGTGTCGCGTTCCCTGCGCAACGATCCCCTCATCCATCCGGCGACACGCGCGCGGATTCATCAGACTGCGATCGCGATCGGCTACCAGGGTCGCGCCCGGCGAGGAAGAACTCCGGCGAAAGCTGACGCTTTCGACTCGGAGACGGCAATCATACATCCGCCCAAGCGATCGACAATTGCGGTGCTCTTGGGGGCGACGGACATGCAGGATGCGCGGCGCAAGGGAAACTTCATCCGGATGCTGGAAGGCATTACCGCCGAATGCGATAGGATGGGCGCTCTTAACAGCCTTCACAACATCACGACGACGACCGACGACGCCGTGACAGCGGCGAAGCACCCGCTTCCGCCGATAATCAGCGAAGGATTGTGCAACGCCGTGATCGTTGCGGGGCCTGCGCGTTCTGAGGATGTTGCCGCAATCGCCCGGCTTTATCCCGTCGTCACACTTTCCCGCGTCTTCAGCGGCGTTGCCTCAGATGCCGTCCTCGCCGACAACGTGCGAGGAACTGCCTCGCTTGTTGCTCGTCTGGCCAGCTTGGGACATCGGAAGCTCGTGTTCGTTCCGAACAGCAGGATATCGACTTTTGACGAGGATCGGTACGCTGGCTTCGTTTCAGGTTGCGTCAAATCAAACCTGGACCTCGCAATGCAGGCGCGCATCACAGAGGATCGATTGATCATGCCGGACGGTAGTCCCGACAGCGACGCCGTATTAAAGCTGATTATGGACAGGGGAGTCACCGCGCTTGTCGCGGCGAACGATGAAGTTGCCGTTCGATTGATCACGGCCCTGGAGCGGCTCGGCCTCGCCGTCCCTGACGTCCTGAGCGTGACGGGGTTTGATTACGACGACAGCGCGGCTTACTTGATGCGATCGACCGGCCGATCATTGACGACCATCGACCCGAATTTCAATGAGATGGGCCGGTGCGCCGTGCGCATGGTCCTTCAGCGGCTGGAGTATTCCGCCGTTCCGGCGCTGCAGCTTTCGGTTACCGGCACACTAATCAATGGCGAGACGATTGCGCCGCCGCGCGGCGCAATCTGAAATTTGCTGAGGGAACAACGAAGTTATGTTAGCTACCATGGATCGCCGGTCGTTTCTTAAGCTCGCGCTGGGCGTTTCCGTAAGTGCGGCGTGGAGCGGCTCCGCACACAGCGATGTACGGCTTGCCGGCCCTGCGACGCCCCCCGCGGGTCTGATTAAGCAACGGTGGATCTCGCCGCCGGACTGTTATTTTGCATATCCGCACAAGAACGGCTTCGTGCCGAATACCGCTGAGATTATCATTACGGCATGCTCAAATGAGCGCCTCGTATTTCAGGCGTGGGACTATCGAAACGGCGCTATCCGCGAACTCATTAACGTTAGCCGCGGCGGCGACGGTCTTTGGTCGGATGTTGCCGAGGCGACGGGGCAAATGACGCTGGTCCGTGACCGCTACAAGATCGTGGTCCTGAACGCAACAGGCGATCCCGAGCCGCGCGTCGTCTACACGGCTCCTAGCGATAAACAGATCGGCTCCCGTTTCGCTTCTTTCCGGCCTGACGGCAAAACGATCCTCTTTGCGACACGCGCGCGAGTGGCCGATTCTGATCATCCGCTGGACACCCTCTGCGAGGTGGACGCGGAGAGCGGAGAGGTATCGGAGCTCGCCGCTTTGCCGATCTCGACCGATCATTATCACTACTGTCCGTTCGATCCGCGCTGGGTCGCATTTTGCCACAATGAGGCGATCGAAAAGACTGACCGAATTTGGGGCATGAACCGGTCGGCCGGGATTGCACCCACTTCTTTGTGGGACCAACAGACACCGAGCGGCTCGCTGCATGTCGGACACGAGCGATGGGCGTTTCACCGCGCGGGCGCGTATGCGATCGCCTATCCTGGCAGCCCCGGCCGCCCGCAAGGACTTTATTTTGTTGACGCGGCTACGAAGTCGGCGTCCATTGTCTCTGAGGCTGAGTGCTTCCTTCATTGCAACGTCGATCACGCGGGCAGATGGGCGGTCGTCGATACGGCGAATATGGCCTATCGACCGCTTGGGCAAAAGACAGGGCTGCGGCAGGAGGCAGACGGACGATCCATCGCCGACGTCGTTCTTGTCAACGTGATTACGGGAAAGCAATACTGGGTTGCGCGCAGCCACATGAAGAACCATCCGTGGCACGCGCATCCCCACCTAAGCCCAGACGCCAGGTATATCGTCTACAACGACTACCAAGCGGATGGCGCGGGAACGCCGTCGCATACCGTGGTGCTGGAAATCGACACCAGTGTGCTTGGCTAGTTTGAAGAATTCTGGTCAGGCGCGCGTGAGAATACGGAAGCCAAAAACTCGATAAGGTATAATCGCGACGGACAAACACCGCATTATGTCGTACTTCGAGAAGCTTCAAGCTGGAACCCCTACCCTTTCCTATGAGGTCTTTCCGCCCAAGAATCCCTTGGGCTGGGAGTCTCTTTACGCTACCCTCGCGGAGATCCGTCGCCGTACGCCGGATTTCGTTTCGGTAACCTATGGCGCAGGCGGCTCAACGCGGGACAAGACCATCGATCTCGTTTCGCGCATCCAACGAGAACTAGGTCTTGCGTCCGTTGCGCATCTGACGTGCGTCGGTCACTCGAGGGATGAAATCGACGCGATCCTCGATCAACTCACACGTGCTGGAATAGAGGGAATTATGGCGCTTCGCGGAGATCCGCCGAAGGGGGACGCCGCGTTTTTGCCGCATCCGGAAGGCTTTGCGCATGCCTCAGAGCTTATCGCCTATATTAAAGCCCGGTACAAGTTTCGCATTGGCTGTGCCTGCTATCCGGAAAAGCATCCCGAGGCGGTCGCCTTAAGGGATGATATTGTTCACCTCAAGCTCAAGCAGGATCAAGGCGCGTCGGTTGCGGTGAGCCAACTGTTTTTCGATAACGAAAATTTCAAGAGGTTCATCGATCAAGTCCGCGCAGCAGGAGTTACCCTTCCGATCATCGCGGGCATCATGCCCGTCACCGGATTGTCGCAGCTCCGGCGTTTCCGGGAATTGAGCGGCACCGAGATCCCGAAAAAGCTGACGGACTTCTTGGGCGAAGGCGACGACGAAACAATTGCTGAGCGCGGAATCGACTTTGGGGTCGAGCAGTGCGCCGATTTGCTGGACAGCGGAGTCGCCGGATTACACCTCTACACTCTGAACCGGTGCACATCGACAACGCGAATCACCGACGCTTTGCGCGCGAGGGGCTACTTGCCTCGCTAGGCATTCGGGCACGGGCCGCTGGCCCGGTAAAAACAAAACCCTTGCCCATCTGAACACGCAAACTCAGATGGGCAAGGGTTTAAATTTTAGGACATTCGCTTTATCAGAGAAGATGAGGATTGAGATGCCCTCTTTCGCCGGGCTGGCCGTTTTTCTTTAGCCGCTAAACACGCAGCCTATCGGCATGCCGCATGCGAATCGCTTGAAAAATGGCCCAGCGGCCACGGAGCGTTCCTAAGTCCTGACCAATTTAGTATAACCACTCGCTTGACGCACAGCAAGCGAAAGTCCAAAATTCGTATCGTTAGGAAGGAAAGCCGGTCGCTACGACGGTCACGTGGACCTCGGCCTTGAGCGAGGGATCCTGGACGATACCGAAGATAATGCTGGCCTCGTGCGCATCCGTGGAGTCCGCAATAAACTGCGTCGCCTCGCTCACTTCGGACAGTGTCAGGTCCGGTCCGCCGGTAATGTTGATAAGACATGCACGCGCCCCGTGCAGGGACGTCTCAAGCAACGGCGACGACACGGCGGCCTGAGCGGCATCCACGGCCCGAGCGTCCCCAGATGCGACGCCAATGCCGAGAAGCGCCATACCCGCTCCGCCCATGACCGAGCGAACATCGGCAAAGTCGACGTTGATCATCCCAGGGATTGTGATAATATCCGAGACGCCCTGGACGCCCTGGCGGAGAATATCGTCCGCGTACTGAAACGCTTCGGAGATCGTCGGGCGGTTCTTGGAGAGCGCTTCTAGAAGGCGGTCGTTGGGAACGACGATCATTGTATCCACGGCCGCAAGCATCTTGTCGAGCGAGTCGTGAGCTAAGCGCGTTCTGCGGCCGCCTTCGAATTTAAAGGGCCTTGTAGCGACGCCTATCACCAGCGCGCCGGCAGCGCGACCGATTTCGGCGACCACTGGGGCTGCGCCTGAACCGGTGCCGCCTCCAAGTCCGGCGGTCACGAAGATCATGTCCGCGCCTTCGAGGGAGCGCTTGATCTCGCCTCGGGATTCTTCCGCGGCGGCCCGGCCAACGTCCGGGTTGCCGCCTGCGCCAAGACCGCGCGTGAGCCCAGCGCCGATCTGGAGCTTGTAGTCAGCCGTCGAGTTATCGAGGCTCTGGACATCGGTGTTGACTGCGATAAAGTCTACGCCTTTCAGTCCGGTCGAAATCATGCGGTTGACGGCATTCGTTCCGCCGCCGCCTACGCCAACGATCTTGATCTTAGGAATCATATGCGGTTAATCCTGAACGTGAAAATGGGTGCGCTCTCGAGTGTCGAGGGGTGCGTGTTAATCTTACCGATTTTACCGCATAAATGACGGCTTTTGCTCGTTGGCGCTGTACGGATAACTGTTCATCGCAAGATCAAGCCGCCATTGCAGACCATTCGAGTGCGATCGACAGCGTTCGCCTCGTGTTGGAAACCGTACATCGGGCCGCTATTTCCCTCGAACCACTGGCGGGCTCTTCTTCCGAAATATCGTAAAGATCCGCGGCAAAAACAAGCCTTGATCGAGGTCCGTAACCGCCCATGCGACAAGAAAGCCCATCGGCGCCGCGGCAATCACCTGATAGGGATAATGCGCGTGGACGATGATGCGCGACCATGCGACCACAACGGCGAACACGTACCACAGAGGGCCAAGAGCCGGATACATTTCGAACATGAGCCACGACAAAGAAAACATCAGCCCGGTATGGCCGCTTGGAAACCCGTAAGGGTTGCCATTGGGTTTGGGCAATCGAAACAGCTTCCAACTGTCCACGAGGATCACGGTGCCAAGGGCGATATCGAGCGCCCACCAGACAATTCGAGGAAATTCCTTGCGCCTCCGGTAAGCTGACCAACAAAACAAGGCAAATGTCAGATAGATCATGCCCATGTTGATCTGGCCGCCAATGAGCGAACAGGCCCGATGGACGGGTTCGCTTTCGGTATAGCCCAGGAGGGACAGAGGGATGAGCGCCGCATAGGCTACAAGCGGGAGAAGAAAGCGTAGCGGGATGCGGCGGAGAAGACTTGACTTCGTGGAAAGAGCGTTGTCGGTCACACCGCAATTGTACCACGCCCGAATACCGATGTACGGATTTTGGCGAGTTCGAGGTACAATTTATTTGATCGTTTGATCAAGTGTGACACTAAATTAGTCGATTGATGAAGAATCCGAAACATATACAACAATTGTCTCTGTTGGAGTCTGCATGCGAACTTGTCGCGAAAGTGGGAGTCGCAGGGCTCCGCACTCGCGATATTGCTCGAAACGCCGGCGTTAGCGTCGGTACGTTGCACTACTGCTTCGAGACCAAGGAAGCGTTGCTACACGCGCTCTATGGCTATCTCCTTGAGAGGGCTCGCGATGAGATTGAGCACCTTCTTGAGGCTGGTTCGCATCGAGCGGACTGCGTGCACGCTAGAATTGTCGTCCGTCTGCGGGTTCTTTCGTCGAATTCGACGGCCATTAAAGCGTGGCGGGCGTTTACAGGGGCGGCATGGACCGACGAAACGATTCGGGCAATCTACGTGCAGCATCTCGCGGAACAGCGCTCCATTTACGAGGCCATCGTCGCGGCAGGGCGCGCGGACGGGTCGTTTCCCGGTCTCCCCAATGTCAGCGATAAGATGGCGGCGGCTTTGGTCTTCGGGCTCTACGAAGGCGTCCGAACTCAATGGCTCATGGACCCAAGCGCTTTTACGATCAATGAATACGCGGACGCAATGTTCGAGTGGATGACCGGCGCCGGAGCGCTATCGGAGAAAGACGATAAGAACGGGGAAAAGGATGGTATCGGTTAGGCCCAGGGATGGGCGAAACGTGTCTGAAAAGCAAAGGCAAATCGAGGAGAGCGTTGGCGCCGTTCAAGATAAAGAGTTAGGGCGCAGCGTTCCGGAAGAGGCGGCTGCGCTGCCGGATAATGGCAAGGAATCTGGCGACGAGGACTTAAACCTCAACCCACATCGGTGGATCATTCTTATCGCGATGATGCTGGGAGCGTTCTTTCAGGTTCTTGATAGCAGCAGCGTCGTTCCCGCGCTGCCAAAAATGATGGGCAACCTTGGCGCCGCGCCGGACGAGATAGATTGGGTTGGCACGGGGTATATCCTTTCCACCGTAATCGTTCTTCCCATGACGGCCTGGCTTTCCCGGCATTTCGGCCGAAAGAACTACCTCCTCGCGAGCATTGGCATCTTCACTTGTGCGTCCATGATGTGCGGCCTGTCGGACACGCTTGCGACCGTCGTATTTTGGCGCATCGTACAGGGAGCGGGCGGCGCGGCGCTCGTTTCGATCGGCCAATCTACGGTTATCGAGGTCTTTCCCAAAAAGCAGGTTGTGCTCGTCCAGGCGTTGTTTTCTCTCGGCATTATGGTGGCTCCGACCGTCGGACCAGCGTTCGGCGGATGGATGGTCGACAACTATTCATGGAACTGGATTTTTCTAACGAAGTTTCCCGTCGGCATCCTGACAGCCTATTTGGTATGGAAATATCTGCATGACTCGCCGCATAAGAACGCATCGACGGCAATAGACTGGGCCGGCATCGGTTTTCTTGCGGTTGGGCTCGGCTCCTTGCAATATGTTCTCGAAGAGGGGCAGCGCTACGATTGGTTTGACGATGCCTGGATCACGCGAATTACCCTGATTGCGGTGGCTGGCCTGGTTGTCTTTGTGATTTGGCAGCTTTGGCCGTCGAATACGGCGCCGATCGTGGACCTCCGCGTGCTCAGGGATCGTGGACTAGCCGTTGGCGTCGTCCTGAACGTCCTGCTCGGCTTCGCCCTCTATAGCGCCGCGTATCTTTTCCCTATGTTCGTTCAGGGTATTTTAGGCTTTACGCCGACGGAGTCTGGCCTCGTCATGATGCCCGGCGGCATCATGACTGGCATCTCCTTATTGCTCAGCGGACGCCTGATCCAGAAAGGTGTCGACCCCCGCCATTTGATTCTAATTGGGATTCCCATCGTCGTCGCATCGATGTGGCTCATGGGGCACCTGTCGTCGCAGAGCGGCGCGGATGACGCTCAGTTCGGATTGCTCGTTCGAGGGTTTGGCTTAGGGTTTGTGACCACGCCGATCACAATCGCGGCGTTCGCAGGATTGCGTGGCCGCCAAGTCGCGTCCGGCGCGGCGCTGCTCAATCTCTGCCGCCAGCTCGGCGGCTCATTCGGCATCGCCGTCCTGAACTCGTACGTCAACGATATGGCGACGTTCCACCGCACAACGCTGGTTTCGTACATCTCGCGCACGGACCAGACGTTCACGACGCGCCTCGCCGGCATGAGCGCGGCGCTGGCAAGCAAAGGATTGGGGCACGTCGGCGGTCAAATTGCGGCGCTTGGGATCGTGAAGAACATCGTCGAAGGGCAAGCGCTGACGATGGCATACGACGATGCGTACCTCCTCGTCGGCATCGTTTTTCTTGCCATCTGGCCGGCGGTATTTTTGTTTAAGAAGCGTGACCTGTCCTAGCCAATGACGGCCGAACGCTCATCCGCTCCATAACCTCCCTCTCGCCGAACGGGTATAATGCCCCATCATGGATGAACTTACGCCACGTCAAATCGTCGCCGAGCTGGACAAGTATATTATCGGCCAGGGAGCCGCGAAACGCGCCGTAGCGATCGCCTTGCGCAATCGGTACCGGCGCCGGCAGCTCGACGCCGACATGCGCGACGACATCATTCCAAAGAACATTCTGATGATCGGTCCAACCGGAGTAGGCAAGACCGAGATTGCCCGGCGGCTTGCCAGCCTCGCGCATGCGCCGTTCGTCAAAGTGGAGGCGACCAAGTTTACCGAGGTCGGCTACGTCGGTCGCGATGTCGACTCGATGGTGCGCGATCTCGTCCAGTCCGCCGTGCGAATGGTCGAGCGTGAGAAGATGGACGAGGTGACCGACAAGGCCAAGGAGCGCGCGATTGACCGGATCCTCGACATTCTTCAACCTAAGCCCAAGGTGCATGAGCGGGTTGCCAACCAGGTTTCCAATCAGGTCGAGTCGCTCGCGGATGCCTTGAATAATATGTTTCGCGGCGCTCCCGCTGGGACGATCCCGCCGCCGCAAGCGTCCCCTGCCCCATCGGAGCCAGCCGATGCGGGCGACGAGGCGGCGCGCAAGCGATCGGAACAGGCGGAACGAATTCGCGCGCGGTTGAGGGAACAGATCGTCGACGGTTCGCGGGATCAAGACCCGATTTCCATCGATGTCGAGGATAACGCGGCGCCGCCGCTCCTGCAGATTCTCGGCGCGCAACCTGGCATGCCCGACGATCTGGGCGGCGACATGCAAGGGATGCTTGGCGGATTGCTCCCCAAGAGGCGAAAGCGGCGCAACGTGACGATCGCGGAGGCGAAAGAAATCCTGGCGCACGAAGAGGCGCGCCTAATGATCGACCAGGATCAGGTTACCCGCGAGGCGATCGAGCGCGCAGAGCAAACCGGGATTATCTTCGTGGACGAAATGGACAAGATTGCAGGCAAAGGCGATGGCGCCGGCCGTGGACCGGACGTCTCCCGCGAGGGCGTGCAGCGGGATATCTTGCCGATTATCGAGGGCTCTACCGTACAGACCAAGTACGGTTCCGTGCGCACGGATTATGTCCTGTTTATCGCGGCTGGCGCGTTCCATTTATCCAAGCCCTCCGATCTGATCCCTGAATTGCAAGGACGCCTTCCAATAAGGGTCGAGCTCGATAACCTGACGGTCGAGGACTTTCGACGGATTTTGACTGAGCCGCGCAACGCCTTGATCCGGCAATACGAGGCGCTTCTTGCTTCGGAGGGCGTCACGCTCACGTTCTCGGAAGACGGCATCGAGGAAATCGCGCGAATTGCCGCCTTGGCTAACGAACAGATGGAGAATATCGGCGCTCGACGGCTTCACACGATTATGGAGCGTCTCCTCGACGAGGTCTCGTTCGAAGCCCCGGCGGACGCCCCATTCTCTGTCATGGTGAACGCGCCTTATGTGCGTCAGAAGCTGGAAGCTATCGTAAAGGATGAGGACCTGAGCCACTATATCCTTTAAATGTGTACGCTCAGCCCCAACCGAATGCGGGTAGCGATCTAAAATGGCTAAAACCTCGCGAATCGAAATTAGGGTACTGCTTTTCGCGCACCTCGGCGACATTATGGGAACGGATATCCGTCTCGCGCTTCCAGTCGATTCGCGAGTTTCAGACGCGATCGCAGCCTTAGCGCTGCTCGATGACCGCTTCAGGGCAGCCGTCAAGCCCGCGCGTTATTCGATCAATGGCAATTGGGCTGAAGGTGTCGATCGCCTTCGAGGGGGCGACGAACTGGCGCTAATCCCGCCGGTCAGCGGAGGTTAAATGGCCAAGGCGCTGCTCGTGGAGGGGCCAATTGAGCCTGTCGTTCTCTTGACACACGTCCAATCGGATCGTTATGGGGCGGTGGTGATATTTTCCGGTAACGTGCGCGACTTCTCGCGAGGAAAGCGTGTCCTCGCGATGGAATATACGGCATACCAGCCGCTTGCGCTGTCGGAGCTCCAACGTATCGCAAGCGAAGCCGAGAGGCGTTGCGCCGGCGCGTGCGCGATCGCGCACAGAGTTGGCCCCGTTCCGATTGGCGATTCGAGCGTCTACGTGGCCGCTGCGGCGACGCACCGCGCCGATGCGTTTGACGCTTGCCGCTGGGCCATCGACACAATCAAAGAGTGCGTCCCGATTTGGAAACGCGAAACCTATGACGATGGAGTCGTCTGGGTAGAGGGAGACCGGACGATCGCGGTGGACAGTCCGGAACGAGACAATGATTGACGAGACCGAGCTGCAGCCGGCAGAACCGCTGCAGATAGAGCCGATCCGCATATCGCCAATGCGTCATTCCGATATCGAAGCCGTTGCGCGCCTCGAACGGATTTGTCAGCCGCTCCCGTGGAGCGCGAACGCGTATACGACGGAGTTGAACAACCCCAATGCGTACTACGCGGCTGCCAAATCAGCCGATGGCGACCTCGCTGGGTACGGCGGCATCTGGGTGATCATGGATGAAATGCACGTCACGAATCTCGCGACGAAACCGGCGCTGCGCGGCCGAAAAATTGCGGAGCGGCTGTTGGTCGTGCTGATCCGGGAAGGCATTGCGCGAGGGGCAACCAGGGCGACGCTGGAAGTCCGCGAATCGAATCTTGCCGCCCAGGGATTGTATAAGAAGTTTGGATTTCTCGATGTCGCAATGCGCAAACAGTACTATTCCGATAATCGTGAAAATGCGTACATTATGTGGGCGGAGGACCTGACCGGAGACGCCTATCAACAGATGCTAGCCCTCGCGGAAGCCAGGCTCTTCCCGAAATCATGAGAGTTCTTGGTATCGAATCAAGTTGCGATGAGACTGCGGCCGCCCTCGTTGAAGATGGCCGCGCCGTTCTTGGCCAGGTAATCGCATCGCAAATAGACCTTCACGCGGTTACGGGCGGGGTCGTTCCCGAGGTGGCATCGCGCCACCATGTCGAGCGAATCAACGCGGTTATTGCGGAAACGCTCGCTAAAGCCGGAGTCGGCTTCGATGGCATCGACGCGATCGCGGTCGCAAACCGCCCAGGTCTTCTTGGGGCGTTGCTCGTGGGGGTAAGCGCCGCCAAGGCTCTCGCCTACGCGCTGAAGCGGCCGATCATTGCGGTGCACCATATTGAAGCGCACATCTATGCAAACTTCCTCGTCGACCCAAGTATCGCGTTTCCTGTCGTCTGCCTGGTCGCGTCCGGCGGGCACTCGGAACTCCTGCTAATCGAGAGGCATGGGCACTATACGGTCCTTGGACGAACCCGCGACGATGCAGCGGGCGAGGCGTTCGATAAATCCGCGCGGCTCATCGGCATAGGATATCCGGGCGGAATTGAGATCGACCGCCTGGCAAAGACCGGAAACCCCAAGGCGATTAGGCTTCCTCGGGCGCGACTGGGCGCTGAATCGCTGGACTTTTCGTTCAGCGGCTTGAAGACGGCGGTGCTAAACGCGACGCGTGCGGAACTCGCTGAGCACTCAATCGAAGATTGGGCTGCCTCGATTCAGGCGGCGATTGTCGACGTCCTCGTGGCGAAAACGATGATCGCTGCACGGCGGCACAATGCGGCGACCGTGCTTGCGGCAGGAGGAGTCGCTGCCAACTCGCGCTTACAGGCGGCCTTGCGAGAGCAATGCGAGGATGCCTGCCTGCGATGCGTGATTCCGCCTCCGCCCCTCTGTACGGACAACGCCGCCATGGTCGCCTGCGCCGGGTTCTACCGCCTCAAGGCAGGCGAGGTCACCCCCCTGACATTCGACACGATCGCCAGCGCGGAACTCGCCCGCTAAAGATATCATGAGATGTTTTGTCTTAACCTACTTAAACATCTGATGAATTTATGATATAATACACTCATTACCCTTGCAGCGGTTCGTCGAAGGAGCAAATCATGTCAACAGCATTGTCGCTTTCCCAGGCCGCGCGCCCCAAACTACAGCACGCGTTCGACTTCGCCCAGCAACAGGTCGAGGATCTGTTGGCGCGATATCCGGCTGACTACTACCCCATGTACACGGTCGGCGGCAAGTTCGGCCTCGACCGCAAGCGGTGGACTCATTGGTGCGACGGCTTCTATCCCGGTATGATGTTTCTGTTCGCGGAGGCGACGCAAAGTTCGCAATGGCTCGACAGGGCCGTCCAGTACGCAACGCCTCTTGAAGAGCGCCAATACGATCGCGCCGTACATGATCTGGGATTCCTTTTCCTCTCGACCTATCAGCGATGGCTTGATCTCGGCGGTCCAGCGGATCGAATTAATGCCGTCCTCGACCAGGCGGGGCGAACGATGGCTATGCGCTTCATGCCGCGTGGGCAGTATCTGCGCTCCTTCGTCGAGCCCGCTTCCCTGTTTATCGACATTATGATGAATGTCGGCACGGTTTTCCGCGCCGGGCTCCGCTTGGAGGACGAGCGCCTCTTGGCAATCGCTCACAGGCACTGTATGACGACGCGTCGCACCTTGGTTAGGGCTGACGGTTCTACCGCTCACGAAGCGCTGTTCGACCTTGCAACCGGCGAATGCTTGCGCCAAAGCACCCACCAGGGCTATCGAGGCGATTCTTGCTGGAGCCGCGGCCTTTCGTGGTCTTTGTACGGATTTTCGAGGTCGTTTACGCAGACCAGGCGGATTGAGTACCTGCAAACAGCCGAACTGAATGCGGCGTTCTATCTGGCGAGCACGCCGCCCGACGGCGTCACTCCCTGGGACTACGATGCACCGGAGTCGGGACCGCTCGCCAGAACGCAGGTCGACACGTCCGCATCCGCGATCAATGCCGCCGGCTTGCTGGATCTTGCCGACGTTACGCCCGACCCCGTCCGCGCAAGGGCCTACCGCGAGTACGCGATCGGGTCGCTTGTGAGCCTCACGGATCGGTATTTGGGCGACAAGACGCCAGGCTTCGAGGGCATTCTAAACGGCGGAGTCTACCATATTCATAAAGACCTTGGCATTCACGAGGCGGTCCTCTTTGGCGAGTACTTCTTCGTCGAGGCGCTAAGCAAGGCGCTCAAGGTATTGGATCGCGTGGAGCGCTCGGATGTGGCATCGCCCTACCCCGAGGACAGCCTTCCGGAGTCCGCGCGGAATTGGGCGGATGGTCCGACGGAAGAGGATTTGCCGCCGGTATCGGTGAAGGAGAACAAGGCATGAGCAGCATTACGCAGCAACCGGCGGCCCTCGTCACGGGCGCGGGGCGAGGGATTGGCCGCGGCATCGCCGTCGAGCTTGGCCGGCTTGGCTTTTATGTGGCGGTCAATTACGCAGGAAACAGCGCCGCTGCGGAGGAGTGCGTTGCACTCGTCCGCGATGCCGGCGGCGACGGCTTTGCGATCAAGGCCGACATCAGCTCGGGGAGAGACCGGGTACGCCTCGTCGAAGAAGCGGCTGAGAAGCTCGGACGCATAGACGTGCTTGTCAATAATGCGGGCGTTGCCCCGACTGAGCGCGCCGACATTCTCGAGGCGGGTGAAGAGTCCTTTGACCGGCTGATTAGTATCAATCTGAAGGGGCCGTACTTCTTGACGCAGTTGGTCGCGCGAAAAATGATTGCGCAGGTCGAATCCGGCGCGGCAGGCCCCTTTGGCCCGCCGCGCATCGTGACGGTGTCCTCAATGTCGGCGTACACGGCGTCGACAAACCGCGGGGACTATTGTATCTCAAAGGCGGGGCTTGCCATGATGACGGCGCTTTACGCCGCCCGGCTCGCCGAATACGGCATCAACGTGTATGAAGTTAGACCCGGCGTGATCGCAACCGACATGACCAGCGGCGTAAAAGGAAAATACGATGAGCTCATCGAGCAAGGCGCATGGCCAATCAAACGCTGGGGAGCGCCGTCGGACATTGGCCGCGCCGTCGCGGCAATCTCACGCGGAGACCTGCCCTATTCGACAGGCGAAGTAATCAACGTCGACGGCGGCTTTCACTTGAGGACGCTTTAGGTTACGACGCTGCAGGAACCGGTTACGATCACTGCATGCAAGCCAACAGATAAGGAGTGTACAAGACATGATGCCAAAGTTAGACTTACTTAGACGTATTACGGACGCAGGAATCGTGGCCGTGGTTCGCGCGACGTCCGCTGACGATGCCGTTCGCATTGCGGATGCCGTGCTGGAAGGCGGTTGCCCGGCGATCGAGGTTACATTTACCGTACCAGGCGCCCACAAAGTGATCGAAGCACTCGCTGCACGGTACAAGCCGTCCGAGTTGATCCTCGGCGCGGGAACCGTGCTCGATCCGGAAACCGCCAGGATTGCAATACTCTCGGGCGCGACGTATGTCGTATCGCCGTCGCTAAACGTCGATACGGTCCGCCTGTGCAATCGCTATCAGGTTCCGGTCATGCCGGGCGTTATGACGATCTCCGAAGTCATCGCGGCGATGGAATGCGGCGCCGATATCATTAAGCTGTTCCCTGGAGAGGCTTTCGGCCCCTCAATGATAAAGGCGATCAGGGGGCCCTTGCCTCAGGCGCCTCTGATGCCAACGGGCGGCGTCGATGTTAACAACGTCGCCGATTGGATCAAGGCAGGCGCGGTTGCGGTTGGCGCTGGCAGCAGTCTGACGGGCGGCGCAAAGACCGGAGACTACGGATCGATTACGAAGCTGGCGGCGCAGTTTGTGGAGCGGATCAAGGCCGCACGCGGAAAGTAAGGTGGCTCACATGAGAGTTGTTACATTCGGCGAAATAATGATGCGCCTCGCGACACCGGGAAGGCTGCGTTTTTCGCAGGCGCGCGAGCTCGAAATCACCTATGGCGGCGGCGAGGCCAATGTCGCCGTTTCGCTTGCGCACTTTGGGATCGATGCGCGCTTCGTCACCCGGCTGCCAAAGAATCCGTTCGGCGACTCCGCGATCGGCATTCTCCGGGGCTACGGAGTGGATACAAGTTCCATCGTTCGCGGCGGGGATCGGATCGGGATCTACTTCCTTGAGACAGGGGCAAGCCAGCGGCCGTCCGTAGTCGTATACGACCGGGCTGGTTCGTCGATCTCGCAAGCGAGGCCGGCCGACTTTGACTGGACGAGCGCGCTGGACGGCGCGACATGGTTCCACTTCACCGGCATCACGCCGGCGCTTGGCCCGGATGTCGCCGCGGCCGCGCTTGACGCCGCACGGGCGGCGAAGGCAGCCGGCCTGACGGTCTCGTGCGATCTCAACTACCGGAAGAAACTCTGGACGCCCGCACAGGCTCAGGAGACGATGACGCGACTCATGGAATACGTGGACGTCGCCATAGGAAACGAAGAGGACGCAGAGAAGGTCTTCGGCATTAAGGCCGTGGGTAGCGATATCTCGGGCGGGCAAGTTCATTCCGGCGGCTACGAGGAAGTCGCGCGCACCCTTGCCGGGCGCTTCGGCCTGAAGCAAGTCGCAATCACGCTCAGGGAGAGCCGGTCCGCAGATAACAACGGTTGGTCGGCAATCCTTTTGAGCGGCGGGAAGGTGTACAAATCGCGCTCGTACGATATCAATATTGTCGACCGCGTCGGCGGAGGCGACTCTTTCGCCGCGGGCCTTATCTACGGCCTGCTCAGCGGCAAGGATGACCAAGCAGCCCTGGAGTATGCCGTGGCAGCTTCGTGCCTCAAGCATTCGATCAGCGGCGACCTGAACCTTGTAACCGTTCCGGAGGTGGAAGCCCTTGCCGGTGGCGACGGCTCCGGCAGGGTTCAGCGCTAGCGCGTCGGCGCGGTTATTATGGGGTGGGACTTTGGCAACCGGCGCAACAGCCCCACTCTCCTCTCGGCGTCCTAAAATGCAGCAAAGGCCTGCGGCAATCGTTGCCGCAGGCCTTTGTTAACTTGGTCGGGGCGAGAGGATTTGAACCTCCGACCTCACGGACCCGAACCGTGCGCTCTACCAAGCTGAGCCACGCCCCGAAAACAAATGAGCGATTTCGCGTAGGGAGTTGTCTTTTGGACGCAACCAAGCCCCTGCTCGAAATCGCCTCCGCAGTAGCGGAGCGAGAATATAATACCCTTGCCTGCCGCGTTTGTCAACGCGCAATCAGCCCAATCTTGCGAATGTTCACGCAGGAAGCGACCGCCCAGCAAACTCGTTGCTTGCACCGTGAATATTCCGCCCGAAACAGCCGACTATATATATTGACATACATCGGCGCATGATGTACCATGTGTTCGCTGTACAAAATTTGCATTTACATGCATCCTGCTTTCAGGTACCCCATTATGAAATCGGATCGGGCGAGCTCGAACGCTAATATATCAATGCTCATACTCTCCGTACTTGCTGACGGTCCCTTACATGGCTACGGAATCGCTCGGGAGATTGAAAGGCGCAGCGGTCATCAAATTAGCCCTGGAGAAGGCGCGCTCTATCCTGCCCTGCGCAATTTGGAGACTGATGGGTGCGTCGTCGCATCTTGGCAGACGCAGGACAACGGTCCGGCGCGAAAAGTGTACGCGCTAACCATCAATGGGGTCGATGATCTTAACGATCGCGCCAGATCGTGGCGGGGCTATGTGGATGCCGTCGAGAGCGTTATCGCGCGGCCGGCCTAGCGACAATGACGGTCCACGTTGACTCCGCCTTTGGATTCTTGCATTCAATGTATCGCGTCGGTCGGAGCGACCGGGTATACTAGGATCCATCGGGGTGTGGCGCAGTTGGTAGCGCGCTACTTTTGGGAAGTAGAAGTCGCAGGTTCAAGTCCTGTCACCCCGACCACTTTTCCCTGTTACCCTGTTTCCGAGGATCTCCTGCGGCGGGGTTCCGGCAGGCAAAGCGTTGCAACCAGCGCGCCGACGGCGAACGCGGAGCCAAGTGCAAAGAGCGGGCCAAAGCCGAAGCTCGTCGCGATGAGCCCTCCGACGAGCGGAGCTGCCATTCGCACCAACCCTGTCACGAAATTCAAGGTTGCCATAAAGAACGGCATGTCCGCTTCGGATGGCGCGAATTCGAGCGCCATATTGTACCCAGCGATGTTCAGTCCGCCGTTGCCAAGCGCCGTGAGTACGAAAACGAACGCGTAGGCCGCTGCAGAGATCGGCGCGAGCGAAAGTACGGTTCCGATGATGAGTACGGCGGAAGACGTGATGAGTACCCGCCGGTTTCCTTTTCGATCCGCCCAGTGCCCCCAGATTAGATTGCCGAACGCGAGCGCAACGACGTTTACCGTCGCGTACAGCGCTACCTCGCGCGAATCCACTTGCCACCGGCCGTGCGCCGCGGGAACGAAGAATGGCGCTACGCAACTCCAAGCCGCGACCGCCGTCTGTGCCCAGATGAGGCGGCGAAATCCGGCGTCCGCGCGCCAGACGCGAACAAGGTCACGGCCATAGTGTCCCGCATGCATGTCTGATTTCGAGGACCTTTCGGAAGGATGTTCGCGCAGCCAGATGAACGGCAAGAACGACAGCAAGATAATCGTCGCGGCAAGAAAGAAGCAATTCGCGTATCCGGTGAGAGAGCCGGCGGGAGCGCGGGCGAGCAGAAAGTGAGTCACCGGACCGACGCCAAGCCCCAACAGCCCTCCGACTAATCCCGCGGCGCCGTACATCCTGCCGCGCCAGTTTGCCGGAATGAGTTTACCGATCAGGGACCAATAGGACGGCTGGTTGAATCCCGTGGCGAGCGAGTGCGCGAGAAGGGCACCGTAGAACAGTATGAGGAGAAGACCGGGACGATGATTCCCCACCAAATAGATTAGCGCGGGCGCGATAAAGAGCGGTATGCGTTCAACAAGTCCAACTGCGACGAGGTATGTCCGGACATACTCCAAGCGACTGATAAACGAGGCAACAAGGATGCCCGGCAAAAAATAACCAAGGCTGACGATCGCCGGCATAAGGCCGATCTGCAAGTAAGAGGCATGTAGGTGCAGAAGGAACTCGGGCAGCAGCGTCGTTGTCGAAAAGATCGCCATCCCGAGCGGCCACCCGATGCCGTCGATTACACCGGTCGCCATGTTGTATCGGCTAATTGCTCTGGGCGGCTCAATGAGCGCCGCGCTCTCGAAAGTTTCCGTTGACACGATGCTCATTTTACCAGCGCCGCCGTCTAAGCAGGTGCGACGAACTTTCAGATTTACATACATTAGACCAATGCGGATCGCCATCCGCCGGAACCATTTGGCAAGGACGCGCATTGACCAATAGGCTGATGCGATTGTACGGCGTATTTTCGAGCACACGGGCCGGGTACAATCGGGCCGGTGTAACAAATTCCCTATGAGCGAATCGGCGATTTCCGGCAACGTGATATTCAGGGCTTACCAACGAACAAAGATCATTTTGGAAATGATCAAGTTCGAGCA
This sequence comes from Capsulimonadaceae bacterium, assembly GCA_031292625.1. Lineage (GTDB taxonomy): Bacteria > Armatimonadota > Armatimonadia > Armatimonadales > Capsulimonadaceae > JARLGU01. The sequence continues at coordinate 100,540 of JARLGU010000041.1, forward strand.
CAGCATCTTCGCAATGCCCTTTGCGTTTATGGCTGCATTTGTCGCCTCCCGAGGCGTTCCAACGGCGCACGATGCGTGTTGGATTGCCGTGGCGATGGTTGCCGCGAGATCGGCGGCAATGGCGTTTAATCGCATCGCGGATTGGCGTTACGATGCCCTGAATCCTCGTACCAGCAGCCGCGCGATACCGGCCGGACACTTGACGGTGCCCCAGGTTGCCGTCTTTACGGTAGCTTCCTGCGCGATACTCATATTAGCAGCGTATGAACTCAAACCGCTCGCGTTCTATCTCTCCCCGCTGGCAATTGTTATTTCACTTGGCTACTCACTTACGAAGCGCTTCACCGCCCTATCACACGCCTTTTTAGGCCTTGCCCTCGCCGTCGCCCCAATGGGCGCTTGGATTGCGATTCGCGGCGCCTTTGATGCCATTCCCGCCGTGCTTGCCGCGGCCGTGCTCTTTTGGCTGCTGGGGTTCGATATCATCTACGCTCTTCAAGATACCGAATTCGACAAGAGTGCCGGGTTGCGATCAATCCCTGCCGCCCTGGGCAACCAGCGCGCACTCGTCGTGAGCCGCGCCGCGCACGTCGTGATGGTCTTCCTGCTTGCTATATTTGGCGTACTGGCGCATCGGCACGGCGTTTACGCGATTGGCGTCGTGACTGCCGCACTGCTGGTTGCGTACGAACAATCGTTAGTGAAGGCGGATGACCTCAGTAAGCTCAATTTCGCCTTCTTTAACCTCAACGGCTACATTAGCGTTGGGCTGTTCGTCTTCACGGTGGTTGACATTTTATGGCTAGGGTAAGCGTCGAGCGCTCCAAGATCCTTGTGTTTTACGATGCTAGTTGCGCGCTCTGTATGGCATCGAGGAGCCTGGGGCTGAAATTGGATCCGGCTCGCGTGCTCCATTGGATCGATAGCCGCGATCCGCTCGCAACGCTCGTTGCAGGCAACCGCTTTACGACTGAGGATTTCTCCCGCCGAATCCACATCCGGTTGCCCGACGGCACCTGGCGAATCGGTTATTGGGCTGTCGCCGAGATGGCGCGGCGGTTGCCGCTGCCGCATTGGCTGTCGAGTTTTTTATCGTTTCCCTTGATGGCAGAGGCCGGCAACAGGATCTACAATTTCGTTGCGGATCACCGCCGCTGGACATATCGCAAGTGTCCTGTTTGCAGTGCAACGGATTCAAATGTACATCGACAGTAGAGGTATATCGGTATGAATATCAAGATCGGAAGCGTTCCCTATTTGAACGCAAGACCGCTCATACGCTGGTTTAGCACGGATGATGGCCAACGGAGCGGAGTCGACGTGATTGAAGAGACGCCATCGCGGCTGGCGGCCATGCTGGACGCCGAGGAACTCGATGCGGCGCTCGTTTCCGTGTATGCGTCGTTCGACCATCCGGAATATACGATCTTGCCCGGGGTGTCCATTAGCGGTCAAGGGGAGATTAAAAGCGTCCGGGCATTTTCCCGGCTGCCATTTGGAATGCTGCACTCGATTGCGATGGATACGTCTTCGCTAACGTCGGTGGCCTTGCTCAAGATCTTGCTCGCGGAGGTCTATAATTCGCATCCTCAGGCGATCGCCCATGCTCCAAACCTGGATGGCATGCTTCGCGTTGCCGATGCTGCGTTGCTGATCGGAGATCCGGGAATGCTTGCATCGGATGACGGTCTGCGCGTGTTGGATTTGGGCGAGGCCTGGCGCAAGCATGTCGGCTTGCCGTTCACTTACGCCGTCTGGCTTGCGCGTCCTGGAGCGGACACGGAGATGCTCGCCGACATTTTGCGAGGCGCCAGGGATTATGGCCTCTCGCAGGCTCCGGAGATCGCATCGGAAGAGGCTCTTCGCCTCGGTTGCAGCCATGAGGTATGCTACGAGTACGTTACGGAGGTCATGGACTACGACCTTGGGGACCAGCATTATGAGGCAATTACGACGTTTCACAAGAAGTGCAGGGAAAACGGATTGCTTTCTCGATGAAACGGCATTGATAGATTGCTGTCTATGCGTCCGCGTCCGATTGCTCACGACGCGACAAGCGCGCATCTGATATTGGATGCGCCAGCGGGGCCAGGCGGCGTGCACGAACCTTTATAGAACAAACCAGATTTGACTTGGCGGAGGCATGACATGTATACGTTGGTGGTAACAGGCGGGGCGGGATTTATTGGAAGTAATTTTGTTCGCTATATTCTGAGCAAGTATCCCGATTATAGAGTTCATGTGCTCGATAGCTTGACCTACGCCGGCAACCTTGAGAACCTGGAAGATGTCTCATCGAACCCGAATTTCGCTTTTACGAAAGGCGACATTCGAGATGCGAAGGTTGTTGGAGAACTTGCAACCCACGCGGACGCAATCATCAATTTCGCCGCCGAATCGCACGTGGACAGGTCGATCGTCAATCCGGGGGAGTTTATACAGACGGATGTCGCTGGCGTCTACACGCTTCTGGAGGCCGCTCGCTCGAATAAGCACAACCGATTTCTACACATATCCACCGATGAGGTATATGGAACGATCGCCGAAGGATCCTATCGCGAAGGCGACCCGCTTGAGCCCAACTCCCCCTACTCCGCAAGCAAGGCGGGCGGCGAGCTTCTCGTACGAGCATTCAACGTAACGTACGGCCTCAACACAATCGTGACGCGCGGATCCAATACTTTTGGTCCCTACCAATATCCCGAGAAGCTGATCCCCCTCTTCGTCACAAATCTGATCGACGGAGAGAAAGTTCCCGTTTATGGAGATGGCCTTCAGGTCCGCGATTGGTTGTATGTTCTCGACCATTGCGCGGGCGTCGATATTGCGCTGCATCATGGCGAGCCCGGGAACGTGTATAACGTTGGCGGCGGCAATGAGCGGACGAACGTCGACATCACTCACCGGATTCTCGCCCAGATGAACAAGAGCGCTGATTTTATACGCCACGTTGAAGACCGCCCCGGCCACGATCGACGCTACTCGATAAGCTGCGACAAGCTAAAGAAGCTGGGTTTTCAGCAGACGATAAACTTCGATGAACGACTGCATGAAACTGTCGCCTGGTATCAAGAGAACCAATCTTGGTGGCGGCGCATTAAGGAAAAGCAGGCGGAGTACCAGGAATTCATGAAGAACTGGTACGCCGAGCGCAAATAGCCTATCAATTATCCCCATGAAACAGTCTTCACAGCGCGCCATTCAGGTCGCCGTCATCCTCATGGCGGCCTTGATTGCGTACAGGATCGCGTTTCCCATTCTCCCGCCGGACCAGCAACAGATCCAGCAGCAAATTCAGTATGCCGCGGCCCAAATGCAGGAGCGTAGCGTTGGCGGGGCGTTAAGGGTTCTCTCAGACCACTACATTGACGATAATGGCTTTACTGGCGACGCACTTAAACTCATGTTGATGAGAGCCACGCGAGATGCAACATCAATCGCCGTCAGCGTTCGTTCGACGCAGATCGATGTTCGCGGGGAGTCCGCGACGTCGCGTAGCTTCGTTGGCGTTACCGTCGATAGACCCTCGGGGAACTGGTCTCGCGCGAGTCAAGAGATAGTGCTGACATGGAAAAAAGAGCGAGTCAACCACCTGCTCATTATCCCAGCAAAAGAGTGGCGCGTCGTGTCCGCTAGTTATGGCTCAGTCGACTTCTAGGGCTTGCACGATCCTGTGTGCGCGATTTTGGAAGGGCATAATAAAATAAACAAATTCATAGAAATACGCAGGATTTCATAGCCTGTAAAGTTTGCGCGTTTTCCTCCGAAGATTGAATAAAATGGAACTTAGCGGATAGTCTTCTTGTTCTGACAGTAAGCAAGATTGAAGTTTCCAACGGAGGAAATTATGGGCAACCAAAACTGCGTATTTGCCGATCCGAAGAGCATTGCAAGCTACATCCTCACTCATATGCAAAACGAACAGTACGACGGCCGGATGTCAAGTTTCTATAGCCGCTATCTGGTCGAGGCTCTCGTGCAAGCATCGGTGGAAGCGAAGCGTGGAGCCAATCGAACAAGGACAAACGCGAACTCAAGTCTGGCAATGACGCTAGACCAGTTCAAAGAACTCGCAGCCGCTCAGGAACGTCGCGTTCACTCGCTTACTGGTCAGCAAACCTATGGCCGTCTTGAGCGGCCCGTGTAATCTAGTCATTTGGACTGACCGCCGCGCCAGGGCCCACTGGTGCGGCGGTTAATTCGTTATGGGACCTCAACGCGTCTAGCACGCGGTCGACGAGACCGCTGTCCTCAACCTCACGAACGGTATTTCCTGCCCGTCCCTTCCCGGTATCGACTTCCGAGTCGTGCGCCACGATCCCGAGAACCGGCACATGCGCGTGTCGCAAAATTTCCTCCGCGGCGCATCGCTCCGCAAGATCCGGCTCGTTGGGCCAATTGCCAATCACGACGCCAAGAACACTTATGCCCGCCTCCAACGCAAATCTTACCGTCAGGACAGTGTGGTTAATCGTGCCTAAGTTGGGACGCGCGACGATCATAATTGGGGTTTTGAGATCCCTTGCAAGGTCAAGCATCAAGTAGTCGTCGGTAATTGGAACAGCCAGCCCGCCAGCGCCTTCCACGAGCATTACGTCGTGCTCCCGCGCAACCACGTCGTAAGTAGCCAATATTTGATCCAGCGGCACGGAGGTTCCCTCAAGGCGCGCAGCAACCGACGGCGCGAGCGGCGCTTTGAGCCGGACCGGGCAAACCTGGGCGAGGGATGACTTAGTTCCGCTCAGAAGATGGAGGTATCCTGCATCGTCAAGAGGCACGATGGGCGACAAGGTGTGTACAAGTTCTTCCGTGCCGCTGAGTACTGGCTTGTACACCCCGACGTTGATTTGTCTTGCGCGGAAAGCGCCGGCGAGCGCGCCGGTAACGACTGTTTTGCCGACGCCCGTATCGGTTCCCGTGACAAATATGCCTGGCGCAATCATGCGATCGCCATGCCGTCAAGCACGTATTGCCGGAGGCCGAACCGCCGGAGGGTCACGTCGAACGCTTCCACAACGCTGTCAATCTGCTCGCGGGTATGCGTAGCCTTCACCGTAACGCGCAACCGGGAAGATCCCTGCGGGACCGTCGGCGGCCGGATTCCTGCAATGCCAAATCGAGGTTGCAGTTCCGCTGCCATGCGCATGACGACCTCGCCGCTCCCCAGCACGATCGGGATGATGGGCGTTTGGCCAGCCGCAATCGGCAAGCCGATGGAGCGTAGCCCATTGCGCAAATAGGCCGCATTATCGCTTAGTCGCTGCCTGCGGTCCGGTTCGCGTCTGACAATCTCTAGCGCGGCGAGGGCGGCGCCCGAACTGGCAGGCGACGGAGCTGTTGAGTACACGAAGGACCTCGCATCGTTGATCAAATAATCGATCAAGACACGCGAGCCGGCAATGAATCCGCCGGACGATCCCAAAGCCTTGCTGAGCGTCCCCATTTGCACGTCGACCCTGCTCGCCACGCCCGCGAGTTCTACGCTGCCGGCTCCGGTTGCGCCAAGCACTCCCGTGCCATGCGCATCATCCACCATAAGCCAGGCATCAAACTCGTCGCGAAGGGCCGCGAGGCCTTCGAGATCGGCGATATCGCCATCCATGCTAAAAACGCCGTCGGTCAAAATGAGGCAGCGTCGAAATCGACGGCGGTCCGCTAGGATGCTCCTTGCCGATTCAAGGCTGTTGTGTGAGTAGACACGCACCGTCGCGCGGCTCATTCGACACCCATCGATCAGGCAAGCGTGGTTAAGCTCGTCGCTCACGATCAGGTCGCCGCCGCCTGCGAGCGCGGGGATCACCCCGAGCGCGGCCTGGTAGCCACTAGGAAACAGCAACGCGGCAGCAGTGGATTTGATATCCGCCAACGCCTTCTCTAACTCTTCATGAATGGACAGATTGCCGCTAATGAGACGCGCTCCCGTCGATCCCGTTCCATGAATGCGCAACGCCCGGGATGCGGCCTCAATAAGTGCGCCGTCACGCGCCAGGCCCAGGTAGTCGTTCGAGCCAAGATCAATTGGAGGGCGAGACGAGGGAGGCAGCGATCTCGCCAACTCCAGCGCCTGCCTGTCCCTAATCGCTCCCGAAAGAACGACATTTATATCAGCCATCGGTATTGAGCTCCAAGCAAATAGATTCCTTAATGATATCGAGCATCTCGTCAAGTTCCGTCAACGTGCTAACAAGCATCGGCATAAAGACGACGACATCGCCTAACGGCCGAGTGATTAGGCCGAGGGTGCGCGCGCGTTGACACACCTTCGCGCCGATCTGATCCCCCAAGTCGTAAGCGACCAGCGGTTTGCGCGACCGTACCAGCTCAATGCCGCACATAAGACCCACTTGCCGCACCGAACCGACAACATCCAATTCACCGATATTCGCGAGGCGACGCGCTACGAGCTCAATCTTAGGTGTTAAACCGGCAAGGACGCCGTCATTCTCGAAAATATTAAGACTCGCAATCGCGGCCGCGCATGCCAGGGGGTTTCCCGTATAGGAGTGTCCGTGAAAGAACGTCTTGTTCTCCGAGGGGGCTCCTAGAAAGGCCTCATACACGGCGTTGCTTACGAGCGTTGCGGCCAGCGGCAAATAGCCGCCGGTAAGTCCCTTCGCAACGGTCATTAAGTCGGGCGAAACCCCTTCTTGCTCGGAAGCAAACATTGTGCCCGTTCGTCCAAATCCCGTCGCGACTTCGTCCACGATAAGAAGCACGCCGCGCTGGTCACAAAGCTCGCGAAGCCCGCGTAGAAACCCTGGCGGCGAGACCAGCATGCCGCCAGCCGCCTGGATGAGCGGCTCAACAATCACGGCGGCAACATCGTCTTCATATTCGTCCAGGATGCGCTCTACTGGCGCAAGCGCTCGTTCCGCCGAAGAAAACCGCGATGGCGAAGGGGCGAACTCCGTGCGAAAAAGAAGGTCGTGAAAGATCGAATGGAACAGGGCGACACCGCCGACGCTCACAGATCCAATCGTATCTCCATGGTAGCCCTCGGCAAGCGCAATAAACGTCTTGCGTCGCTGTCCGTTATGCCGCCAATATTGGTATGCCATCTTGACAGCGATTTCAACGGCTGTCGATCCGCTGTCTGAATAGAAAACTTTGTCTAAGTTTTTCGACGCAATATTTATTAATCGTTCAGCTAATTCGCCAGCTGGACTATGCGTGAGTCCTAGCATCGTTGAATGTGCAATCTTGCCGAGTTGCTCCTGAATCGCATTGTTGATTTCGGTGCGAGCGTGGCCATGCACCGTTAACCACAGCGACGAGTTTGCGTCGTAATACGCCCTGCCCTCTCGATCGTAAACGCGCACGCCCTCGCCGCGCTCGATGAACAGCGGAATCTCCTGCTCCCAGGTTCGCATCTGCGTAAAGGGATGCCAGAGAAAATCGCGTTCGCGCTGCAATTCAATGTCATCGGTGACGTTCATAGGCTCAGCCGTGGAGTTCCTTCGCTTGCCTTGACTGTTCGTATATTCACGGGTCCTTCGATCAATAGGGGCTCAGACTTCAATCGGCTGATCAGGTTACCGATATCCTGACAGGGTTCCTTAACGTAGAACACCCGCCCTCCGACAGCGCCCGTGGGCTTAAAGCGGCACAACCGGACGTAACCGTGCGAAAGCGAACTGATATATCCAGTATCGTATTCGGGATCGTCGGACCAACAAAGTTCCGCAAGCATTCCGGAAGCAATAACCTTCGTCGCGAGTGCAAGCGCTTCTCGTGTTCGGTGATGGCCCATATCCGCCGCGCAAAGCGAGGCTATTATATTTTGACGGCTGCATGGGGCGAAGTCAAAGTGACTCGCACGGATCCCGGATTCCGATTGACCGAACAGCAGACCGCCGGTTGTCGCGGATATCAAAACAGCGCCTGCAAGACGCCGCCCCTGCCCTGCGTTGCCGTATTGCAAATGCTCGAAACCCGCGGCGATCGCCCCATTTGAAACTCCTGCCTGACGGAGCAGTGCTTCCGCGGCCACTCGGGCGTTCGTGGAATCCTCGCAGGATACGCTAGTAACATCGAGACAGCGTACCTGACTTATTAAACTGAGCGGAACCCGCTCGAAGGTAATCTGAACGTTATCGATGCCGGCTCCATGCGAAAGAGCCCGCTGCATAAGCGTCTGACCAGCCTCCGCGGCGTCCGCTTCGGGAACCAATCTTTCGGCGCCACAAACGTGTTCGTATCGATCGCCGCCGGCGACGCCGCATGACGCCCGCATGCGGACGCTCATGTAGTCTGTCAACAATCTCTTCCCTTCATGAAGCAGCAGAGGCGCGGCTGACGAGAATGTCGCTGGCATCGAGCGCGTCGAGCACGCGACCGGCTTCGCTGGACCTGTCGAAGGCAGGTTCAGCTGGCGCGGTGGTTCCGTCAACTCCGACGATTTCAAAACCTAGGTCGGCGATCATACGGAAGTCATCATTGGCCGATTGGCCCTTACTGGTCAAGTAGTCGCTTACGAAAATCGAATTCGCCGGATACAGTCCGAGCGGCTGCAGAGTCCTGAGATGCAGTTCACGCCCGCCGGCGATGCGCAACTCTCGATCCGGGTTCACATACCGGAACATGCACAAGACCTTCAGCGCATATCTGGGATCGACGTTGCCCCGATCTTCAAAGGGCGTTCCCGGTACAGGAATGTGGAAGTTGACCGGTATCGAATCGGCCCCGAGCCTCTTGAGTTCAAACGCCATGGATACGACATCCTCGCGCGACTCTCCCATGCCGACGATACCGCCGCAGCAGGGGGATATGCCTGCCTTTTTCACCTCTTCGATTGTCGCGACACGATCCTTGAAAGCGTGCGTTGTACAAACTTCCTTATGGAATTCCTCACTTGTATTCAAGTTATGATTAAATCTCTGTACACCTGCGGCCATTAGCTTCTGCGCCTGACCAGGTTTGAGGATCCCCATGCAGGCGCAAATTCTGAGCGGATAGCGCGCCTTTATCTCTTTGACGGCCGCAATTACGTGCTCGAGTTCGTGCTCCGTCGGACCTCGGCCACTCCCGACAATGCAGTAGGTGCAAGCTTTCAACTCGTAGGCACGCCGCGCGCCTTCAAGGATCTCCTGGATCGATAGCCAAGCGTATCGCTCCACGGGGGCCTTGGACAGCCTAGACTGCGAGCAGTAGCGGCAATCTTCCGGGCACAAGCCGCTCTTAGCATTGATCAGGTAGTAGAGTTGTACGGTCTTGCCGAAATAACGGCGGCGAATCTCGAATGCGCCAGCAAGAAGGCCCGGTATCTGGTCGTCGTCCGCCTCTAGCATTGACAGAGCGCCGGCCTTATCAAGCGCCGCGCCATCCAGTATCCGAGCGGCAAGCAGAGACCAATCTCGGGCGGCCGCAATGTTGTTGAGCGTTTGCATGATCGGTATTCTACCCCGTCTGAGCGACCGGAAAGACAACTCGATGAACGCAGACCTTGTCCATTCGTCGCTAAAACCTGATTCCGGCAATAGGGCTCAGCAGTCACGCCGCTAAACGCGCTCGTCCCTGATCACTTCAAATCGATAGCCGCTGCCAGGCATTACGCAGAGGTGGACGGCGCTAGGCGTACGGTGCGATACCGCATCGTCGGGGACCGCCTCGCCGTCTACGAGCACCCTGTCGGAAGCTTCCGCTGGCAGGACGGCTTGTACGAGCGTACCAGCGGGCAAGGAGACGTCCAGCACGAAGCGGGCGGCGCTGTTGGTCCACGAGCAGACGATGTCTCCTCCATTTGGCAGCGGGACGATCCCTTTCGCCCACGTTAGGTCCATCGGATGAGGCTCGATGCGCACCTGCGCGAAGCCTGGCGAGGCTAACTGCACCCCAAGAATGTCAGTAATGAGCTGGATGGTGGGCGCAATACTCCATGCATGGCAATAGCTCGACCCGTTACGCACTGGATTGTATACCTCCCACCATGAGGTAGCTCCATGATCCAGCATAGATCCCCAATTGATGCGCATAATTTCCAATGCTTCTTTGTGCTTGTTGTGCTGCATTAAGGCCTTGAGAAGGTAGTACGAAAAGTGTGGGCTTGCAATTGGCGTAAGATCGGCGTCTTTCGTCAGCTGTTCCGCTACGGATGCTTGCTGCCCGTCAGAGCCAATATTAAGTAGAAGGGCGAGCGCGTTCGCCTGTTGACTGCCCTTCGGGAGCTTGCGGCCATCGCGTACGAGATCTACATACACGCCGGATTTCGAGTCCCAGAACTGATCGACAAACGCAGCTTCTAATGTTTGCGCCTTCCGGGCAAAGTCCAACGCGACCGTTTGTCTGTCTAAACATGCCGCGGCCTTTGCGGCGGTTCTCAAAGCGCTCAAATATAGTAAGTTCAGCGACGCGCAAATTCCGGTCTGAACATCGATAAGCCCTTCCGCCCAATCGATGAAATTCCAGTGCCCAAGATCCGCGAGCAGACCGCCCGGGCCGCTTGCATAGCGTCCAAGCCAGTCGAATGCGCGCATGATCGACGGCCAGATCTCAATAAGGACATCGCCATCCCCCGTTAACTCAAAGTGATCCCATGCGCCTTCGATCCACAGGCACATAAACGACGGAATTGTCGTATCGTTGGCGTGTTTTGCCCACTCGCCTGGTCCAACCGGGTCGATCCGCCCATCGGCGTGCTGCGCCTGCGCCAGTTGACGAAGCGCACGCCGGTAAAGCGCGGTATCGCCAAAGCAAAGGGCAGCGCCTAACGCTTCGATGCGCGCGTCACCGATCCATTGCGCGCGCTCACGCCTCGGGCAGTCCATGAAGCGGTCATCCATACAGAGCTGCAGCGTACGCCGTCCAACCTCCCAAATCTTTTCGAGGCGCGCATCCGAACATGTGAAGCTTCCCAGGCGATTGACAGGATAGGTCGACTCGACAAGCGTCAGAAACTGCACTTTAAGGGGGACCTTCAAGTCGCGGATCGCAATGCGAAGATATCGAAACGCCCTTGCCCCGAACCCCCGAAAGACGGTTACGCCGTCGCGCAAGATGACGCTGTCCGCGTAGCTAAGTTGCGACGATTGAGGATCGTGCAAGTACATGCCGCTTGGGGTTTGACCGATCCGAAGAACTTCGTCGTATCCGATGTCAAGCACCGCCCCAGCCGCTTCGCCTTCGACGCACAGCTTTACGAAGCCGCTCACTTCCTTGCCGAAATCGAACAGGATCGAAAGGTCTTGGCCGCCTGGAATAATTTCGAGGAACGCGTCCGGATCCGCGGATCGTATGACCGCTCCGCTTGTCAAAGGCCTGATGACCTCGCCCTGCATACGCTCGGCGACATCTTCGCCAATAGCAGGGCCACAGTTCCCCCACTCAATAACTCGCAAATCATCGTCCGCGCGCGCAAAGGCAGGTTGGGCGATATTCCGAGCTTCGAGAAGCGGCCACGGACCGCCATTCGCTTCGGAAACGATCGATGCGCCCAGCCACTCCGTCTCATCAATGTCTCCGCCGAACGCCCCAATGGGCTCAGCTCGCGCGTCGTAGTATTCCGTAAACCCCTGCTGGATCGTTAGCCTGGGAGATCCCGGGTCCCAGGGCGAGTTCTTGGCCACTAACCATGTCTCATCCGAGACGATCTCATCCATCTGAAACAAAAGACCGCCGCGATTTTGGTAATACGAAAATACGGGCACGCCGATGTAGTGTACGAGTATCGTGAGCGTGTTCACCTGCCCGCCCACCAGCGTCATCGGCGCCTCATCGTATGTCTGGCTGACCGGTGTGGACGGCGCCGGCCCGTTTGTGACAAGCCGGCCGTTCAGGTAAACCTTGTACATGGTCGATGCTGAGATATACGCCGTCGCAACCCACGTCCGCTCCTCGGGCCACTCGAACGTCTTGCGGAACACGCGGTATCCGTTGCGAGGGCACGGCTCGCCCGACCAAATCCACTTTGCCCGCCAAATAGGCTCGCTCACGATCGCCTCCCTTTACCTACATTACGCCCTTGCCGCGCGCTGCCCTCCAGAGGGCATACCACTCTTCGCGAGTTAGCGTAATGGTTGCGGCGCGTGCGCCATCCGCGATATGCTCCGGATTGTTGGATCCCACGAGCGGAATGATCCCCGCCGGATGAGCAAGCAGCCACGCAAGCGCGATCTGCCCCGGCGTCGCCCTCTTATCCGTTGCGATCTTTCGTAGCTCGGTAACGGTGTTTTCAAGCGCAACCTTGTTCGGATGGTCGTCCGGTATAGGCTTTTGGCCAGTCAACCAGCCTTTGCCGACCGGCGAATACGCCAGCGGGGTGATCTCCTTCGACATGCAATAATCCAGGATGCCAGAACCGAGCCAGGGCAGTTCTCCTTCGTAAAAAGGTTCCAATCTGGCCAGCGAAAGAGAGATTTGATTTGAGATGATACATCTGCTATCGAGGTATGTCTCTAATGCTCTTAGTTGTTCTGGGAAGTAATTGGAGACTGCAATGTGCTTAACAAGCCCCTCGTCGAGTAGTCGTTTCAGGGCCTTCGCCGTGTCACGGGGATGAGCGAGGGGGTCTGGGCGGTGCATTTGATAAACATCGACGTAATCGATGCCGAGACGCGACAGAGAACCTTCCAAGCTCTTGAGAATGTAATCCGTGCTCAAATCATAGTAGCCGCCCCTGATGCCGCACTTCGTCGCAATGACAATCCGCTCGCGGACACCGTCGACGGCGTTCAGGCAATGCTTGAAAACCATCTCGCAGGCCGTGCGGCCGTATATGTCCGCATGGTCGTATAGCGTGATGCCTGCCGCGAGCGCAGCTCGAAACGCCTCGATGCCGCGCGCGATGATCTCATCCGTCAGATTATCGGGAGTTGCTCCGCCGGACAACCCCATACATCCTAGGCCAATGCGGCTCACGATCGGTCCTGTTGTTCCTAAACGTTGCGTGGGAATACTGCTCATCGAATGGTCCTTCCTTCCGTAACAAATCCGATAGGATTGTTCGTTGCCGAAACTGGGAATACCTGCCTAAACAGCGAGAGCCGGAGGGGATGCTCCGCTCCGGCGAAAATCGGGCAATCGTGAAACACAACCAGTCGTCATGACGCGATAGTCTAGCTGGTTCGGAGATAACATGCAATGGGAACGAGCGAGATGGAAGAGCGGGCTCAGCGTGCCGGAAGGGGGCGGTCAGAGGTGGATATTGTATCTATTCGCCTCGCATCAATCAACGATTCCGCGCTCCTATGGACGTGGGAGCACGATATTGCGGTCCGGGAGAACTCATTTGCGGAGTCTCCGCGTGACAAGGAAGAGTTCGTGTCCTGGTTTGCCGAGCGAGTTCACGACGCGGCATCGCCGATTCTCATAGGTCTTGCTCACGACTCAATTCCGATCGGCCGCGCTTATCTCGAACTCGCCAAGGAGCCCGGCGTCATCCATGTCGCGGTCGCGCCCGATCAGCGAGGCAAGGGATATTCGCCGGTTCTAATCCAAGCCGCCACCGAATACGCTTTTGCCAATTCGACCATCGCATCGTTAGCCGGATACATGAGAGTGATGAGCGTCGCGCCCATTCGGGCGTTTGAGGCCGCTGGCTACGAGCAAGCCGGCGCGACCATAATTGACGACGAGGACGCTCTCGTGTACGCTATTCGCCGCGAGGATTTCGTGCGTCGACCGCTCACATAGAGCATCAGCCGCCTGACGCAGAACGGGCCTCTACAGCAAACTCAGCTGTACGGGCCTTTTGCCCGGATACCACTGCGCTGACGGCCGGTCTCTCAAGGCGATGTCAAGGCCAAAAGGACAACCCGCAGCCAGCTTTAGCGTCGCGCGCGCGTAATCAAGGGCCAGCTTAGGGAGATTATTCACCTTACTCAGGTGAGCGAGCCAGATCGTGCAGGGCCCCTTATCGGCAAGATGGTCGCTCAGAAACGCAACGGCAGCTTCGTTAGAAAGGTGCCCGCGATCCGAAAGGATGCGCTGTTTAAGGACCTCTGGATACGGCCCGCTTAGCAGGCGATGCACGTCGTGGTTCGCCTCGCAGATAAGCAGATCCGCTCCTTGTACGCCCTCCCGGACCGCCGGCGTTATGCATCCAAGGTCAGTCGCTAAGCTCACCTTCACCTCGCCGCCATGGACGCTTACGCCAACGGCTTCCGCGGCATCGTGCGATACGGCAAACGTCTCTAGACGAAGCCCGGCGCGCACCCAAGATTCTCCGGTCGGCAACTCAATGTAAGGTGCGTCGTCACGCGTTATAACGCGGTCGAGAGTTGCGCGATTCGCGATAATCGGGACGCCGTGCTTGCGGGCAATGGAGACCGCCGACAACGCGTGATCCACATGCTCGTGCGTAAGAACCATGGCTGAAAGGTCCGCAAGGGACAAATCGAGGGCGTTCAGGTGCGCATTGAGCCTTCGGACGCCTATTCCAGCGTCGATTAACAGATACGTTGGAATGGCCCGTTCAACGTACTGCACAAGGGTCGCGTTGCCTGAGGATCCGCTCGCCAACGAGAGAACACTCAACATCATGGGGCATTATACCCCCGTGTACGCCTGGCGGACCCTTGTGCGTTGCGTCGGAGGAAGCCAGAATGCGTGGTGAAAGTTCAATTATGCATAAGTATTATGTGTATAGTTATGCATGGCTCGTTACGTAGAGAAATTTAGACCATGGTGGTCTGTGCGGCGCAAAATCTTGGCCCTTCCGGAAAACCGAAAGGGCCAACCCCGATCATGCTTTGGTTTCGTGCTACGCGCCGAGGCCGCCGCCTCCGCCGATGCCGCGCTCCTTGGCTTTGGCATCCGCGTAACCGCTCTGGCGGAAGCCCACTACGGGATCCGCTGGATTCGGCACGCCGAGTTCCGAACGTACCTTCCAAAGAAGAGGCCTCACATCCGTCGCGAAGGCAGCCTTCACGACCTCTTCCGCTCCGACGATATCGTCGGCCAATTGCGCCTGGAACAGCTTGCCTCGGTCAATGATCAAGGCCTTTGCATACGCGCTCTGCAAAGCGACGAGGCTCTGGATCATTTCCTCGATCTTGTTCTTCAGAGTATGGCTCTCATCGATCATGTAGGCCACATCGCTCGCGATGCCATCGTTTTCGCCGGCAACAAGTTCGGAGTAGATGAGATAGAGCTCGTACGGATTGATTGAGCCAGTCGTCAGGTCGTCGTCCGCGTATTTGCGATTGTTGAAGTGGAACCCGCCAAGCAAGCCGGCGTCCAATAGGAACGCGACGATATGCTCGATGTTTGCGCCCGGGAGATGATGTCCCAGGTCAACAAGCACCTTGGCTCGCTTGCCCAAAGCCGTACAGAGCGCAGCCGACATTCCCCAGTCAGCGATGTCCGTATGGTAAAAGCCGGGCTCGAACGGCTTGTACTCGATCAGCATGGTCTGAGTGTCATTCAGTTCCGCATAAACTTCGCTCAGCGCTTCCTGGAAATACCGCTTCCGGCGGCGGAAATCGCCCTGTCCGGGGAAGTTGGTGCCGTCCGCAAACCAGAGGGAAAGCGATTTGCTGCCGACGGCGTTCATGATTGCAATGCAATCCTTCATGTGGCTGACCGCTCGCTTGCGCACATCTGCACGCTCGCTGCCGAAGCTGCCGAACCGGTAGTCGTAGTCTTGGAAAACGTTTGGATTTACAGCGCCAACGCGCAGTCCAAGGGAGGCCGCGAACTTGTTCAGCTCGGTCCAGCTGTCAACCGTATCCCATGGAATGTGTACGGCAACAGAACTGGCGACGCCCGTGAACTTGTTGGCCTGCGCCGCATCTTCAAACTTCTCGTAGACAGAGCGCGGAACGCCAGCCTGTTTGAAAACGCCGAAGCGGGTCCCGCTGTCGGCATATCCCCAGGAGGGCGTCTCAATCTGCTGTGCCTTTAACCGGGCTTCGACGTTATCGACGTCGACCCCCTGGTCGGTGAGCACGGATTTTAGGTGCTGATAGGCCTGATCTATTGTATGGGACATGATAAAACTCTCTACCTTTACTAGTTTCCGGCACCCATGTATCCGCTCGGCTCCGACGTTTGAGTGAACGTCACAAGCGCTAACATCGCGAACAGCCCCGGCTGCCTGGAAAGAATCATTCGATACCGATCCTATTGGACAGTGTCGCCGCGCCTCCCGTTCAGTTACCATTTTCCGAACACGGAAGGTTGGGTCGTCGCATCGAGCCCCCGAGAGGGCAAGCTCCGGTCCTGAACGCTTCTCGAAGCGAACCCCGCACGACCGCGTGTATCGTTCTACGGAACCGGTATGTTCACCTTCTGAATCTTGCGTAACATTACGGGACCGATTAAGCCGCTTTGTGGACAAGGTTCATCTTTGGCATAGAGGCGGCACGTCGAAAATGCAATGGCTGGTCCTGGATTAGCTTTGCCTGATGTAAGCCACTGCGGCCAACTCTCAATTACCGATACATCCTGGCCATTTAGCGACCGCGATATCCACTCCAAAGCACCGAGTTGTTCGTCACCGATCAAGCGGTTGGCCCATGTGTTCGTCACCGCTATCGCAATGTGATTTTGCCCTACATGCACATCGTCCGTAATGCGCACCTGATAGGGCGGCTTCCAAATTGTCGCCAGCCTCTTGCCGTTGATAATGATATCGGCGACGTTTCGTACGCCGCCAATATCAAGGAAAAGGTCGGACTGAGGCCCAAGGACGTCCTGAGCAATCGTAACG
The DNA here is from genome assembly GCA_031292625.1 of Capsulimonadaceae bacterium. Classification (GTDB taxonomy): domain Bacteria; phylum Armatimonadota; class Armatimonadia; order Armatimonadales; family Capsulimonadaceae; genus JARLGU01. The sequence continues at coordinate 117,185 of JARLGU010000041.1, forward strand.
TCAACTTCGTAGAGTGCGGTTCCCGAAAAATATCGAATGCCCGGATCATCCATGGCGTTCAATGGGATTAACTGCGTCATGGCCGCTTTTGCTGGCGCACCTAGCTTAGGAGGAAACGACAGCGACCACGGACCGTCGATTGGCGCAGCGCCGGATACGTTATCGACCTGCCCAGTAAGCCGCTTTCCATCGACCGTCGCCATTTCGTACACCAGATTTTTGCATGCCGCCACCTCGACCCCGCCGCCGCCGTTGGTATGCAACGTATAGCTTTGGCCGCTCGTGTCGTCGTCAATGCCGGCTGGCGCAAACAGAGTTCCTGACGGCAGAAGGGCCGAAACCGATGCCCCTTCGACCGAGTATGCGACGCGAAGTTGCTTTGGAATCGATGGCGACTGCTCTGCGCCAAATGATTCGTCAATTACCGGCGTACGATACCGGCCAGTGTCGAAGCGCTCCTGCAGCGCGGCGGTAACATCCGTGGACCAACTTCCATCGACCGCTTCCCATGAGGCCCTCTCCACTACCGCTTTTACAGGGGGACCATTGAACGTCAGATCGCGAAAATTGACTAGGTGGGGAGACTGTGGGCCATCCTTGCGGAGGACCACAAAGCAGGACTCGTAAGGCGCAAACTGCATTGGAACGACCGTCCGGTCCGCATCCGTCGAGTAAAGCGGGGCATTCTCGCGAACGCCTGAATCGGCGTGCCACAATTCCACCGAAGCGTTTGGGCACCGGAAGCAGCACTCGCAATTAACGGCCGTAGCCTCTCGATTAACAAGGAAATATACCTCCCTTCCAGAGGTACTTCTGTGAACCCAATCAATTGGCGAATGCGCATTCGTTCGATCCAAAAAGTCAGGCTGCAGTCCGATTTCCTTGAGGCGTTCTTCCAGAGTCTCTCCCCACTCAATCTTTCCCTTTCCAACCGAACGGTCTCCCGAGCCGCCTTCCTCGCCGTCTCCCCATAGCTCGCTCGTCATGCGGCGAACGGCATCATCGCAGCCAGGAAAACCCTGCAGGCTTGGCGATGCGTACGGGCGCCGGCCGACAACTGTTGCTCCCTGCTCGACAAGCGATCGAATTGCCGCGAGCACCTCGGGACGCATGCTAATCTCATCCGGGAGCGCCAATATGCGGTACGACGCCCCTCCAGTCGAGATGATCTTGCCGTCTCGAACCGAAAGGCGGTTCAGCAACGTGTCGGCATTGCACTCGTCGCATCGGTAACCGACCGGGCAAATGGGCGGATGCTGAGCCCCTGTCCACTGCTCCCCCAAGTAACAAAGTACATCGCTAACGGATGTACCTTGTTGCAAGATGCTTGCCGTTCGCGAGAGATAATCGACAACGCCGGATGCCTCTCGCCACCATGGCGTATTTCGACTTACCTGAAAGCCCGGACTTGCGCCAATCAGGCCGGGGCCGGTGGTTTCGACCGGCTGATGCGTAAACGATAATATGTTAATCCGATTTGCGCCGCGACAGAACGCCCTGTCGGCAACAACCTTGATATCAAGCGGATCCGAACTTAACCGTGCCTGCATGTTCGGCGCCGACGGGGCAATCGATGCCTCGATTATGTTCCTTCCGTAGATGTGGGCGCCAGACACGATTTGCGAAATCTCGTCCCGGGAAACCTCCGGCGCCATCGTAAACGACGGCGTGTTTGTCCGTCCGGCGCTCAATATGACGTCGAACGGGCCCGGGCCCGGTTCGACGATTAGCTTGAGCGACCGATCGTCGCATATGCGCTCGATGCGGCCAACGAAGTTCTCTGCTCGCAGATCGGAAACAGTACGCCGGAGATCCCAGAGAAAACGTTCGGACGCATCGAGGCTTGTCACTATGTGACCGCACAGAACCGGCATCATTGTCAGTGGATCGTATCCGCGCCGGCGGCTGAACTCGGACCGCATATTGTCGGTCCAGTTTTGTTGAAAGTCCTCATCCCGTCCGAGCCAGACATCGGCGACCGGCTTGCCGGCGTCTCGTCCATCGGCTGAGAGCGCAAGCGCGACAAGGCCGGCGCTAATCGCATCTGCGCCGCGGGTACTTAGCCGATCGCATTCATAGCCGGCACAGTCCTTCCACGCAAGGTGATTCGTCTGGGCGGTTACGGTGTAGCCTATTCGCAAAATCGTCCAGTCCCCCCGTGGGGCGTCCCATGAGACGCGTCCGGCGGCGTTTGCGCGTGACGTGAGATCTACAATGTCCTTAGGATCGACAATGATGTCCGCGGATGATCCGCCGGAATCCGCTATGGAATAGGACACGACTTCAGACGTGCTTTGCCGGAGCGTCTTTGCCGCGAAGTCTGAAAGCGAGGCCTTTGGGAGAAGCGCGATTCGTCCAATCGCGATCTGTCGATCGCTGCCAGCGCCTCCGGTCAGCACAATACGAAACGTTGACGCCGTAGTCGCGGGAACCCCTATTGTGTGCGAAGGGCGTCCAGGCGCGAGCCGAAACTCGAACCGTGAAACGTCACGGTAGCCGCCGCTGCCGTCACCGGCCTGAAACGTCCCGGCCAGCCAGGTTGTTCCTGGTCCCAATTGAGCCGAGAAGCTGCGAATCGTTTGAGGGACTTCGAAATCAACCTGGAGATACTGAGGCTGGGCGGCTGCTGGCGCAGGTAGCCACGCAAAAGGGCCGCCCTTTGGCCCCTGAAGGATATCGTTTGTAACCGACGAGTTGCTGCCCGAAATATGTGCGTGCAGATCCGCCATGGACGGCGCCTCGGCAGACGGTGTCGGAAACGCCACGACGGCAATATCGCGGTAGAAGTTGTCGGTTACGATCGGCGCGCCGACATTGATCGGCCCGCGAACTGGGCCCTTTACGTGAACCTCGCAACTCACGACGGTCTTCATCGCGTCACTTGCCTTGACCCATGCTCCCGCTGCTCCGTCCGTTCCAGGCGTCACTGCAAGTCCGAGGTCAATACCGAGGCGCTTGGCCTCTCCAACCGAGTGTTTCCAAGCGGATGCGAACAATTTGCTGTTGAGCGTCATCGCCCCGCGAGGCGTCCCGCCTGTAACGAGAGCGACTCGCGCCTCGCCAATTCCTACCTGGCTCAACGCCTCAAGATCCGCCGTAATGCCAGCCGGGCTAACATTGCCGTCGAGCCAATCCCAGCGGACGGCCGGCCGCGCGGCCAACGAGGGCGCGGCAAAAGCGTTCACGAGCGGGTCGGCGGACACGGCAAGCGGCGAAGGGACCTGCCTGGAGGGCGAAGCAGCCACGTTGACCGGAGAACAGGCAAATGCCAGGACTGCCAGTCCGCCGCACGACGCGACACTCAACGGCGTATTTCGGTGAAAGCGGGGACCAACAAGCCTCATAACATCCTTGTACCACTTTAACAGATTGATTTCCTTCCGGCGGGATTCGGATACGTTCGCATCCGCCGCAAATGCGAGGCAGGAAGCACTAGACGCGCTTCAGAATGCGAGCAATCGCCCTGGGTATGAAATACCTTGATTCCGTTCGCGTGAATGCGAATTGCTGTTTTGGGTATAACCGTTAAAAAGCCGTACACCGTTCCGATCTGCGCGTCTCCAGAATGACACCCAGGAGGTCGGCCCTTTGATTCGCTGCCATTTCAAGAGCAACGTTCGAGCAAGTGCGAGGCGGCAATGGTTGCTTGCGTGCGTAATCGCGCTTGCGAGCAGTTTCGACATGACCAGTGCGGCGGCGGCCCGCGACGATGACCGGCCCGGTCCTGGAGAACTGTGCGTCGAGGGGCGCCTCCAGGGCCCGCTAGCGTCGAACGATGCGAAGTTTACGGTTGCTGTTGAGGTCGTCGAGGGCGTTCAGGTAAGCCGGACGTGGTTGCCGTCAGTCCGCCCTAAAGTTGTGATGACCAACGCGTCAACCCGCTACTATATTAACGGAGAACTCGCGCAGAACGTCTATTACGCGGACGATGGCCGAGTGTTCTTTCACGTTCGGGCGATCGGGCTGGACCACGGCGCAGGACAACCGCTTGACGCCAGGGTCGTCGTATTGGATAAGGAAACTGAGACGCAGCGGTTCCTATACGAACATCTTCCGGCGTCGCCTCCCGCCGTTACGGAGCCTGACAAGCCCCAGCCGAAGATTGACATCCAGACGCAGACGATTAAGTCGAGCGGACAGCTCTTCAGCCTATACGTTGTCAGCGCAAAGCTCTCCACGGTAGCCGTTCGTTGCGGCCTCGCCCAAGCGCAACTGGGATCCACGGAATCGCTTAGTTCCATCGCGAATCGATACGGCGCCCTCGCGGCAATCAATGGCTCCTATTTCGATGCGTACACGTCCGGTCCGGTCAAGATGCCTGACATGCCTCTTGTTACGCGCGGCAGTCTGATTTACGACAGCAGGATCGGCACCGTCTTGGGGTTCACCGCCGACGGACGATGGCGCATGGATGCGGCGGCAAGCATCGTCCGGCTCTGCGGCTCCAACTGCCGCATGGATGAGCGCGACGATCCCGAGCGAGTCCTCTTCTGGTCGCACGTTACCGAAGCCGTCGGCTGTGGTCCGCGACTGGTCATAGACGGCGTTCCCAAGGTCTCTCCCTATGGAGAAGGGTTTAGCGACCCAGAAGCGTTGGCGACGCGCACCATTCGCAGCGCCGTGGGCATCACCGCAGACGATCGCATATTGCTCGTCGTTGTCCACCGTGCGGGGCTGGACGATATTGCCCGGATCATGGCGGCGCTCGGCTGCCGGCAGGCGATGAACCTGGACGGCGGTTCCTCAAGCGGACTCTGGTACCGTGGACGCAGCATCCTATCGCCCGGACGCAATCTGAGCAATGCGCTTTTGATTACCGCTCGATAGGCGCAGCGTTTACGAACAAGTCCGGACGCCGCTACTGCTCCGGGAGTCCCAGGACCAACATTGGCTATTTAACAAAAACTTAACATAAGGTTACGGCTGGCATAACATCTTTATGAGGTTAATGCTAAGGTGCCAATTGAATCCGAGCCGTTAGACGCTCCTATCGATTGCCGCTACTCCTATGAGCGTACATCCAGCCAATCCCTCTCAGCAACGTCCCGCCGCCACAAGCGCGATCCTTGGCGCGTTCGTTGTCGTTAGTGTAGTCTTCCTAACATTCATGTCGGTCACGGACCACGATTTCGTTCGGTGGGATGACCCGCAAAATATATATAACAATCCCCAAATCACGAGTCTGTCATGGGACGGTATTCGCCAGGCCTGGAATCCTTCGAGTGGTGCGATGGTCTATCAGCCTATCGACTACATGGTCCTCGCGTCGACAGCGAGCCTCGCGAAGCTGGATGTCCCCAATCGCACAATCTGCGAATCAGGCGCATTACTCGACCCTAGAACGTTCCACGAGCTAAGCTTGATGCTACACGTTATTAACTGTTTACTTGTGTATGCGCTTATGCTCATCCTTTTTCCGCAGCGCAAGTTTGGATGCCTCCTTGGAAGTCTACTATTTGGTCTTCATCCTCTTCAAGTCGAGAGCGTCGCGTGGGCGTCCAGTGTGGACCGCTGTATCAACGGCACACTTTCGATTGTCTCGCTTCTGACATATGTAAGCGCTGTAAAGGAGGAGAGGGTTTATTCGCGGCGTTTGCTCTACGCTGCGGCGGTCCTTGCCGGCGTCGCAGCCTACCTCGCAAAACCTGTGGCGATCACTTTGCCAATTGCTGCGCTTCTGCTGGACAGATACGTTCTTGGCCGAGACTGGAAAAATACACTAACCTGGTACATCCCGTGGCAATTAGCCCTGTTACCCTTGCTCGTGCTGACGACCCAATCGACAAATATGGACGCCGGGATCTCGACCCCGCTCTGGACTCGTCCGTTCATCGCGGGCGATGCCCTTACTTGGCACCTTGAGAAACTGATTGCTCCATTCAATCTGGCGTTCGACTATGGTAGAACGCCACATTACCTTTTGAAGCATTGGTGGGGCTACGCAACATCGATTGTCCCGGCCTCATTACTTCTGGGCGCTTATCTGTTGCGTCGCAATAGATGCGTACTTGCGGCAGCGGGGCTCTGGCTAGCCGCCCTTTTGCCAGACATTGGGTTAGTGCCGTTTCCATTTCAGCGATACTCTACCGTAGCTGACAGGTACGACTACCTGGCTTTGTTGGGACCCTGTTTGGCTGCGACCGCATTATTCCCCATGCTGCGGTGGCGTTATTCACAAGTGACGGGGAGCGCGATCATCGTAATTTGTGCCGGGCTCTCCGCCGTTCAGCTTGCAACCTGGCAAGATACCCCAAGCCTGATAGCTCAAGAACTCAGCGTTAATCCTGACAGCATCATTGGACATGTAAACATGGGCGTTTACTATGCGGATCATGGGCAGATTTCAAAGGCGATCCCGCTTTATCTAGATGCAATCCGTCTCGACTCTACGAACTATTATGCCCTCTCCAATCTTGGCTGCATCTATATGGACATGGGAAGGAAGATTGAAGCTGAAAAATATCTGCGTCTGGCAACCGCTCGGCAGGCTAACTATCTGGAGCCATATTTTCGTCTAGGGATGCTTTTCTACAGTGAGGGGCGGTTGAACGATTGCATTGCCGAGTATCGCAGGATACTTGAAATCAATCCTCATGCACTCATTGCCGGGACAAACCTCGCAGTTGCTCTCGGAAGGGCAGGCAGAAGGGACGAGGCGGTCATGGAAGTTAATAAGGTCCTGAAGGCGAATCCCAAATCTGCGCAATCTCAGCGAGTGCTGCAAGCGTTGAGCGACGGAGCGTACAAACAGTGGAAGTAGTGAAGAAGGCCCGCCCAATCGGTGCCGGTGTCAACTTTTGTGTCGACTAGAGCCTGTCTGTTTCGGTCGTGCCTCATGTTCGCTCATCAAGCCGTAGTTACCTGCTCGTCAGTCACGCGGCATCCGAGGTGGTCCCATCTATTACGACAGACTTGGCGTGCAAAGCTAACGTGGATATTCACTATCCGTGTTAGTCTGCCACTTTGGCAAAACTTGGCCACCGTAAGATAGCCCAGCGCCTGATGGACGCCTCCGAGTCTATCAAGACCGAATGCTGCCCAACGCTTTACTTGCATCTTGTGGCGACGCATATTCGCTTAAGTAGAGCTCCCCCAATTTGATGGCCGCCAGAACCATTCCGTAAAGACGTTGTCATGGGACCATTATAATCCTAGTTGACCTGGGGACCGCCACGCGCATGTGAGCACTCAGCCACCAGTCGATCCCGTTCCAGTGCATCAACTCGTACGGGTTCTGCGGGCGCTGCTCTCCCTTCAAAAGATTATTTACGATCTTATCCTACAGGGCGCTCAAACAAAAACACCCGGCTTCCAATCTGCTGGAAAGCCGGGTGTCGAAGCAATAAGCTGGGGGTAGCTCAGTTGCAGGCGGTGTGGGCGCCATCGGCGTCCGTCGCCCAGTAGCACATGTTCGTGATAAGCTGGTCGTAGCGAACAGCCTTCACGTGGCCATCAGCAAAGAGGCTGTTGATCATGCCGTTGTGGCGGGAAGCCAGGTTGGTGATGTCCGTGGCAGTTCCGGCATACGTGTTGGAGCCCGGGGTGTTCTGCTTGTAGCTCCAAGCATCGTTTCCGATGTTGGCCCAGTAGTTAACATACTGACCACCAGCCACACCCGCATAGGTCACGTCATTTGCGATTGAGCCGGTCGGTCCGCCGGTATAGCCCGTGCCAGTTCCGCTGCCCGGGGTGCAAAGCCCCGATGCGCAGTTGAAGTCAGGGCCAACGCCATAGTAGGTCGCATCGCAAGCAAGAAGTGTGCTCGCAGGGCGGGGAATGGAAGCAAGACCGACAGGCTTGGATGAACCAGTCACTGTCCCGGACGAAGCGTCGAACGGAGCGGCCGGGCTAAGGAAGACGTCATTGTGGCCGTAGCTGTTCTCACCACCATAGTCGTTGCCAGTGGCACCCTTGGTGCCGCTAGGAATGGCTAACTGATTCGTTGCAGTGTCGGAAGTAAATGCGTTCGCATTGGACGGGCAGATAAAGACAGCGTAGTTGTGGAGGTACGGCTGAAGCTTGTACATATAGTAGAAGCGGGTGTTAGAGTTGCTTGCACTAAATGCACCATTATCAAGACCGGCGTCAGGATATACGGCTGACATATCGGTTGAAGCGGCCGACGTGTCCTGGTACTGCGGGCAAACTTCATCAGGGGTGGACACTACTGTCCCCGTCGACGAACAGTTGTCACGGTGAGTGTAGAGCTTCTCGTCCCAGTCCTGAGCATACTGCAAGGATGCAGTTCCAATTTGCTTCAGGTTGTTGGCGCAAGAGCTCTGCCGGGCCTTTTCACGAGCCTGGGCAAACACGGGGAACAGAATCGCCGCGAGAATCGCGATAATCGCGATAACGACGAGGAGCTCAATAAGGGTAAAACCCTTTTTGTTGGTGATCTTCATTTCGGACTCCATAGTGTGGTAAGCATTTGCGCATACTGCCGAAGGCCCCGATGATCCGAATGCGCATCGCATTCACCGGGCGGCCGCCTTTCGCGACTACGTGAAGATAATAGCATTTGAATTCTGGCGTGTGCATTAACGCAGGGTTAAGTTTACTTTAAACTTCCGTCGGCAACGTTGTTAGAAAAATCAGATCGCATCGCCTGCGAGACAGACCGCGGATCGATCATGCGCGAAATCCACGTTTCTGCCGGCATTTGATCAAGAGAACTATAGCTGACGATATGCACCCTCCCTGTAGAAAGGCACACGACTACGTCGACAAACTCGCCCTGTTCTCCGCTAGAACCCAAAAAACGCCAAGCTACTTCCGGCCGAAATTTTGTGCTCAATACATCACGGTAGTTTGCGCCATTGTAAAGCTGCCCAAGGAGCCCCCCAAGGGTCGAAATGGGAACCTTGGGGTTGAAGCCGATCAACCTTTCGCCAGGACAGGGTGTTGGCAGCGAGGAGCGAAAGTCTGCTGATGGTGCAGGGCACCCTACACCATTCATCACGGTACAGAACTTAAACGCTTCGACCCGGCTCGGATGCGCGAGGATATCTACGGCAAGCGGGCCAAGCCTGGAAGACGCAAAGTCGTCTGGCGCTTGAGGCGATAAGAAGGCGTACAATGCCATGGCGGCCACGCATATGACCGATATTGAAATCACTAAACCGAAGCGAGAGGAAGATCCGTGAAACATGGTGTGAACATTACCATGTCCTTGTTAAGTGAGAATTAAGATTCAATGGCAGCCAGTTTTGCATAGCAAATGAGCACGAACTAAGCTGTTGTCGGGTCTCCAAACGTCTGCCGTGCCCAACATAATATTAAGATAGTGTTAAGTGTAATGCCGCAAATTCAGCAGATTAATGTCTAAAATGGCCGATACTTATCTTTTGTCAATGGTATAATCGGCATGACTTCGTGGTTGTCAGGTCCGATCTGCTTCGCCTCGATAGTAGCCAGCTGAGGTTTCCGAAATGCATCGATCCAATCGACTCCGCTCCGACCCCGTAACGCACAAGCGCGCCGGCGTTCCCTGGCGATTAATCGGCCTCCTCTTTACCGCCTCGGTGCTCATCTATCTGCCATGCGTTAACAATGGCTTCGTCAGCTATAACGACGCCGTCTACATTGTCAATAATCCAGACATCAACCCGGTTTCTCCGCAGTCCTTCGTGCGATACTGGACAGGTCCGCGAATTGGACTCTATCAGCCGATGGACTGCACACTCGGCGCCATAATCGCAATGGTTGCGCACATGGCAGCACCCGCCTCAAACATTGCTGCACTTGGCGGTACTCTGAATCCGCATGTCTATCATCTTGTCAGCGTTTTAGTGCACGCCCTTAATGCGCTTCTTTTATACTTTCTTCTGAGACGATTGGCCCTGTCTGAGATCGCATCCCTAAGCGGCGCTGGACTATTCGCCATACATCCAATGCAAGTTGAGAGTGTCGCATGGGCGTCAGCGTCCGACCGGCTATTCTGCATCATGTTCAGTATTCCAGCGCTTCTTCTTTACCTCCGTGCGCCCAATGCCTCAGAGACTGCGATCAAGACCTATACGCGTTACGGTGCTTCAGTTGTCCTGGGCATCCTGGCAGTTCTCTGCAAGCCAACCGCGATCGTATTGCCGTTGATTGCTCTCATCCTGGATAGAGAGCTCCTTCGCCATCGGTGGCGCACGAGCTTTGCGCGTTATGCGGTTTGGCAACTCGCTGTCTTGCCGATACTATTTCTCGCATCCGCTTCTGTCGCGCCGACCGACCAAATCCCGCCTGTTCCGATTTCGAGCCGAATTTTCATCGCTGGAGATTCCTTAGCGTTTAGCTTGGGCAAGTTTCTCTTCCCTGTGAGACTGTCTCTCGATTATGGGCGCGCGCCGCAATTCGTACTGCAGCATTGGTGGGTCTTCGTAACGTGGGTGTTTCCAGCCGCAGTCGCCTTTGCTCTATGGCGTCTTACGAGACCGGGCAGTCCGATCAGAACCGGTAGCTTAGTGTTTCTTATTGGTCTTGCTCCGACGCTAGGCCTAATAAGCTTTCCTTCGCAAATCGTGTCGACCGTGGCAGACCGCTACATGTATCCTGCGCTTATTGGAGCATCGATCGTTGTTGGAGCGGTTGTCGACCGTCTAATGTTGCGCGCTCTTTGGAAGCCCTTTGCCTATGCAGGGGCAGCGTTTTCGCTAGCTGTCCTGGCACTTCTTACATTACTTCGGATCCCGGTCTGGTCGGATAGCATTTCTCTCATGCGCGATACCCTAAACGAAAATCCAAAGAGTTACAACGCACTGACCTATTTGGGCAAGGAGTACGAATCACGCGGGCAAAGCGGCAAGGCATTGCCTTTCTTCCTTTCAGCGAATGCGATTAGGCCAAACTACTACCAGCCACATTATAATCTGGCAACAGCCTATGCGGTCATGGGAAACTTCGACGCGGCGATTGCGGAGCTCAACGTAGCGCTCCAATATGCGCCAGACCACACTGAGACGGACCTTATGCTTGGCAACTGTTATCTCGCCAAGCGCGATCTTGCGAAGGCGAGGGCGGCGTACGAGACAGCAATCAAGGTGCAGCCAGATGACGCATTGGCCTTTTATGATTTAGCCAACTTGGCGCTTCTGCAAGGGGACTACTATACGGCGGAACGTGATTTTGCGATGACGATTCACTTTGCGCCGCGAGACGCATTCGCCCATGCGCACCTCGCCAAGGTCCTAATGCGTGTAGGAGATCTCGACCAGGCTCAGTCGGAAGCACAGCTAGCGCAGTCATTGGCCGCCGGATCCAGGGATTACCTGGAAATCATGCGCCTCCTTAGCCACTAGGCAGATCTGCAGTGGCGCGAGGCTGGATCTTTCAACCTATCTAGATATGCGAACGAAGCGAACAAATCCACAACACCACCGGACGCCTTCCGTGTCCTTTCCATCTTGGCAACTCGATGCTCGGAGCCTCTTTGTCTTTTGCGCACTGGCAGCGGCTCTAATTTCGGTTCTTCAGGGTATGTTTCCGTCGAGGGGAACTGATTTTTTTTGGCAACTTAGAACTGGGCAGCAAATCCTGGTCAGCGGCCCACCGCATCATGATCCGTTCACTTGGACCCGCTTAGGGAAGGAATGGCGCGTCAACGAATGGCTCTTCTTCGGTCTTCTCGCCCTCGCCTTTCGAGACTGCGGCGGATTGAGCGGCGTGTTCTGGCTTTATCTGGCCCTGCTAAGCACGCTTGGCATCACCCTCTTTATATGTATCGAGCGTGCATGCAAATCCCTGGGCTTTAGCTTGCTTCTTTCCTCTCTTGCTCTAGCTGCCTTATGCCCGTATCTTGCACCTCGTCCGCAGCTTATATCCTACATTTTCCTTGCCATAACTTGCGCAGTAAGCAGTGCCATCATGGAGGAGGACCTTCCTGCCGTTGTCGGGGCAGGATTGGTCCCCATGTTCGCGCTCTGGTCAAACCTCCACCAAGGCGTTGTCATTGGCGTTGCCATACTCGTCATTCAAGCGATGCGAGGAATTAGCCCTGCACGCCGTCGTTCGGGAGCAATCCTTGCGATGGTTGCGGGAGCATGTCTCACTATGACACTGGTGACGCCCTATGGTGTAGGTCTGTATAAGCTAATCATGAATACATTGACACAACCAGCTGCAATGCAAGTCGATGAGTGGCGTCCGTATGTTCCGCAAACCACGCCCGCAGATATTGCCCTTATTATCCTCTGTTTGCTCGCCGCGACTGGAATCGCGTTGCGCAGATCCAGCGAGATTCTGTGGGAGCTCGCACTGCTTCTAATTTTCCTTGTGGAAGCGTATTGTCACGCGCGCAACATCCCTCTCGCCGTAATCGTTATGAGTGTTGCGCTCTGGAAGCCAATCCAAGTCGTCGTTTTGCATTGCTTCCCTTGCACCGCGTTGAAAACGTGCGATTTCGATAGCAAGCCAGCGTCTTCACGAAGGGCGACCCTGGTAGGCCTCAAGCTCATTCTCGGAGCCTTCGGCGCATATGCCATACTCGGGGTGACCATCCCATCCGCGCTTATCCTCATTGGCTCGGGTGGCGCCAACCTAAAGTATAGTTGCGTCGGCTACGACCGCTTCCCCTGGGAAGCGGTAAGCTTTCTTAACTACGAAAATTTCCCTGTGGGCCTCCGGCAATACAACGATTATCCGTTAGGAGGAATGCTGGGATATGCTCGGCCGAAGCAACTAGTTTTCATTGATAGCCGTGCGGACATTTGCGATGGAGAGTTGCTTCGCGAAGTGCTTAGTATCACGAATCCGGACCGGATGCGCGAGCCTTTGACGCGCGACGAGACCTCATTTATTGGGCGGTGGGATTTTGACGACGCCATTGTAACGGCTCCGCGTCTTGCATTTTACTTGGCTTGCCAACCGGACTGGAGCCTTGTTTACGTTCACCATATCGGCCCTGTCTTTGACAGAGACCACGCCAATGCGTGGATATTTGTTCGCAGGCGTCACAGGTTTGTGCAACTCATCGAAAAAGGCCGTCTGGACTGGTCTATGCGGCATCATGGCGTCTTTCCGATAGTCGGCTACTGAACAGCCATTGCGGCCTCGCTCGCCTTACGGACGCCAAGGGCTGCGAAAAGGGCGGTTTATCGGTCTTGGCAGCATTCATCAGGAGTGTGTTAATATTGTCTTAATGCAGCCAGTGCACAATTGGCATTGGATGTTGGGCGAGCGGTCGGTCCAATTGCGAGTTCGCAATTGGAGCCGATTGCATACAGAAAGTGGTTTCCACACGATCACTTTAGCTGTTGGGTAATGGGATGCGTTTTGAGATCGGAAGAACTTCGACTCTGTTCTGTAACAACGAAACCGGTCGCGCTCAAATCGCCAAGGAGGTTGCTGATGGTCCTTTCCCAACGGACGGTGAGATTGTCGGCAGCGAGCCAATTTCTTATTCGGTCTATTCGCTGCAAATTATCGGGGGCAGTTTACCCCTAATATCTTACCGCTAATGTAGTATATGGGCATCGAATGCATTCAGATGCAGGTTCTTAATCGATAATGTTGATTAGACGGGCAAAGGCAAATCGGGCGTTGATCTGGCTCGTCGCTCTGACGTTTGTTCTTGCGCTGAGCGGGTGCGGGGGCTCGTCTGCGTCGCAAGACGCGCAGATCAATAAGATCCTGCATAACCACCATCTAACCACCAAGCAGAAGCACGATCTCATCGCGGTTGTCCAGGCGCAACATGCTTTTGGCGCAATTATTCTGCCAGGGGTTGGCGTGGCGGTGTTCGGCCTGTTTTCAATACGCGTCGGTTATAAGATCTACAAACTTAAGAAGCAGAGAGATCTTGAGAAGGAGCAGTATCGGCGCCGTTGTGAGCGGCAGCTCAAGGCCATGGAAGAGCTGTACGCGCCTAAGCCTCCTGCGCCCGAAGATCCTTATGTCATATTGCAGCGCGCCACGGAAGCTATCCCCATTGAAGAATGCACGATGTCCTTCTTTACATCGCGCCCAATGGCTGTCTCGGATGCGGTCGACGTTACCCTAATTATTCGGGGAACCGTTGTCGTCGTCGATGTGGACAGGACCGAGTTTGTCGACATTCGCGCAGGGCGAATGCCCCTCGTGCGAACGTTTAGCATCGACGGCGTCACCAGGCCGTGGTACGAGTGGGATGGCTACTTCCCGTATAAGCACTATTGGCCGTCCGTTTCGCAAGGCTGGGCGTGGCCGGATAGTCGCATCTCGTGCGGCTGGACGGAACTCGACCAACTCGAGCCCGGTATACCGGCCTATACGAGCGGCGAAGGCCGCGTCGAAATAGACTGGGCGGATGTCATCCGTCGGCGATCCGGCGTTCTTTACCGCTGGTCGCGAGAAAAGCGTTCGCTCGTAAAGGCCCTGAACCCCAAACTCGCCGTATCCTACCGGCCGCCGCGCCCTCTGTCGAAAGTTCGCGGGACAGCACATGAGGCTGCGCTGATCGCGGGATTGGATCCTCGTGTCAGGGCATTCAGCCTGGTAAAACATTTGCGCAAGTCTCGTGCACCCGGCGGCGCCTACGCAGATCGAAAGGTGGAAGTAGTTGCGCCAGAAATTCCGCGACGCTTAGGGGCACTCTCCGAGACGACAAGGAAGCGCCGCCTCCGGAAGTCGCTGATCGAAATTCGGCCTAACCAAGAGGCGAGCGCGTTGGACAAGTCCAAGAATGCAGCGTCCGCGGATGCTGCGCATGCGCTCCATAAATCGCTCGTTAAACTCGACGTGGACGCAAATGAGAAGGACGCTGCGCAAATTGAGCATAGCGAAGGCGCCGTTGCACAGCCTGGGGCTCAACGAAAGAGGACGAAGCCACGAAAGCCTTCCGCCGCTTTGCCAGATTCCAAGACCTGGACGCCGCCGGTTGACGCTCCGGTGGGATGGGACGAAGCGCCGCGAGTCCCGAACGGAGCGCCGATGTGGCAAGCTCCCGACGGAACCCAGGCGTTCAAATATGAGCCCGCGCGTTCTCAGGCAAACGAAGCGCCGGCTCAAGGAACGGCAGTCGCCGCCGAACCGCCGCCGTTTCCGGTCGCGTGGGCAGATCAGATTAAGGCGCTTCATAAGGAGCTCGAGGAGTCCTTCTTGAGGGCGCGCGAATGGAATGCCGAGCCCCCTGCCAACGATCGGTCAAGTGAGGAATCCTCGGTCGACAATGAGGATTACACGGATGAGACAAATCAAGAACCGTTAAGTGTAGAGGAAGAAGTCATGCCAGCTGGCGGTGTCGCGGAATACACCCGGGAAGAACAGTCGAATGCGAACCGGTTTACGTTCGTTGAGATGGATGAAGAAAGCGTCATAAGCGGCGAGCCTTACGAATCGCACACGAACTCGCACCGTATGGATTTTCTATCCGACGAAGGCGAACTTGCGAACGCGGCAAGCGTATCCGAAGAGGCGTTAGAAGAATATTGCGACCCGATTGACAGCGGTTCCATCGCAGCAAGCATGAGCGCGTCCGAAGATTCCGAAGATGCGGCGGCGCAAGCGCCTCAGGGTCCGGCCGAAATGACGGTCCGAGACGAAAATCAAGACGCCGCCGTAATTGAGCAGCCTGCACCTCTTATGGATGCGGCTCCCGTCATTCCTGACGCGGAGACGGGGACAGGGGAATCGGTGCCAAGTGACGTCCAAGAGGCTTCCGAGACCAGCGCCGAGAAGAGCGAGCCTCCGGCTAAAAGGCGGGCATACCGGCTCCGGTACCGGTCTAACAATCGAACCGAAAGCGAGGACGATGCTGCGCCTCTCAAGACGCCGAGTGACGATCAAGCGCTCCCTCTTGCCGAGGATTCTCTCGTGGCAAGCGCGCAAGAATCTTCTTTGCCTGCTCCCGAAATCCAGCCGGCTGCGACACCTACTCCTTCGAACAATGAAGCCGCGGCGCCGGTTGAACCGGCGAAAAGCGGGAGCCGGTTTAAGAAGCGAAAGTCCTTGCGGCCCCCTGCCCCGCGCGAGGTCCAATATCCGCCTACCTGGCCAGGTTTTCCGAATCCGCCCAGCCCGTACTACGCGCCGCCGGGATACCAGACAGCGCCCTACCCATATCCACCAGCCGGAGCGCCTTATCCAGTCACTGACTCTGCCCATCCGCCGCTGCAGGCCCCGTCGCCATTGGCGCCTCCGGCCGCCAGTGAACAATCGCCGCCGCCTCAATGGTACGCGGCTCCGCCTAACGGCGAGCCACAGTTCAACGGCCATAATGGGCAACAGCCAATTCCATGGAATCCGGCAGGGGCTCCGCCATACTCGCCTCCGGCTAGCCCGCCGAGCTACTCAAACGGACATGGGGCTCCTCCTCCGCTCGATACGACTAGCGCCGAAGGGGTAACCGGCGAAAGCGTGCCGCAAGGGCCTGAAACGACGTCGCATCGCGCTCAACATGCCCACCAATCGAATTTGGTTCGCGCAAGCGTGGGATCCGGGCGGGTGTCTCCCAATCATCGCAGAAGGAAGAATGCCAAACAGGACCAGCAAAACAAATCGAAGCAGCCCGCGCAGCCTGACGCTTCCGAGGCGCTTCTTCAGATCCTCAAGCTATACACGCAAACGCAGCTGAAGGACGCTCCCAGCAAGGAAGAGATATCTCCAGAAGGCATTCTTCTGAAACTTATCGCCATGTCTAGCCAGCGACCAGAACTGAATCTCGACGATCTTAAGGCCGTCGAGGACGAAGATAAGCGCTCGAGCGATCTTGTCTAGTGATCGAGCACGCGGGATATATGCTTGCCATCTTCACGTTCTATGAGGTTGACTGCGTATAATCGAATTGGGGTATAATCCAGCAGCAAGCAGTTGATGTTTCGGGGCGTAGCGCAGCTTGGTAGCGCACTTGTATGGGGTACAAGGGGTCGCAGGTTCAAATCCTGTCGCCCCGACCAGAAAACTGTAACTGAATAAACTTACGGTCCCGTCGTAAGGACTAAAAAGGCCCAAGGATGTTGCATCCTGGGGCCTTTTGCATCTTGCGCCCAATCCCTCTTCACCGCGAATGCGTCGATCAGCCTTGAGGTCGGCGGTCCGTTGCCGCGACCAAGCGCAGGCTAGCGATTCATGATGGCGGGCCTAATGCCTCTTGCGTCGTTGTGGCTGAGCCCCGTCACGTTCTCGCGTACGGCTACCGCCTCCTGCGTATATGCGGCGGCATTCCTCACTATGTTTGTTTCCAAGGAGACACCCTGGTCGTTAGAAAGCTGCACAACCGGATGGCGCTTAAAGAACTCGGGCCAAGGATTTGCTCCGGAAAATGCGTTGCCGGACACCGTGACATCGTGCGACCATTCGATTTGGACATCGCCCTGATAGCTCGACGAGACCTGGTTGTCACGAATGTTGACGTCTCCGTTGCCGATAGCTCCATCCCCGTGCAGCAAGATCGCCGCGCCGCCATATCCGGCCCCGCCGCACTGGTCAATCTTGTTTCTCTCGACGGTCACATGTTGGACGTATCCCGCTTCGCCCCACCAAAACTCCGGTCCCAAACTAACCGCCGACATCCCGCACCGGACAATCGTGTTTCCTTTGATTAGGCCGCTGTTCGCCTTCGCGAGAATGCCTCGTGAGCGTGTATCTCCGATATGACAGTTGATAATCTTATAACCAGCGCCGCATGCGCTTGGGTTGTAGAGCTTGGTCTCAGGCGGCGCATTGAGCGCGATATCGGTCACGATCGTGCACGTGCCGGCACCGTCTACATTGTGCTCGACGGCCACAACCTTTCCTTGAGCAAAAAATCCCTTCTTGTCGCATCCAACGATCGGATCTCCGGCAAAGAACGAAGCGTGACCTTTGGCGATAAGTTTGCTTCCGGCGCTTGAAACCAGATCGCTAAACGAGCCGTGGATCGCAATGCAATCGTCCAGCAGCACGCCCTCCATTGTGCAATCCTCGATGTCCGGTCCCTCCGTCGTACCGACTGAGTGCAGACCGTCGGCCATCGTGGATACCAGCGGTTCTTCCGTTGCGCCAGCCGGACGTGGACCAAGCAGCCATTTGCAGCCGAGAATACGGTTACCGCCGCCGCCCGTCTCGAAAATGGGCGCAAAGCCGTTGCGCATCATGGACACGTCCTTAATCGTACAGTGCTCGCATCCATCCAGATGAACCTTGCAGGCGATTGCGCATTCATTTCGCGCGACGAGCCAGTCGCCGGCATCTATAAGAGGGCGGCCGTGAAATCCCGAGATCCGGAATGCATTGTTACCAAGGCTCTGCCATTTGGTCGAGTAGAAATCCCCAGTGCCAACCTTGAGCTTGCGGGTACGCGCATCGACGACATTGAGCGAAGGGCGCTTCGTCATTTCAGCCGGCATGATCGGATATCCAAAGTCCGAGGTCCAATCACAGTAGAATTCTCCTTGCGAAGTGCTGCCTGTTGCGGTCACTCTGCCCTGATAGGCTGTGAGAGCGGTCTGCGACAACAACGGCCCCGCGACGGTGACGTTCATGCAGTGCCTCATATCGAAAATCGCGCTTGGCCAGGGCCGTTCGGCGGTAATGATTGTTACGCCGTAGGCGCTGATGGTCGTATCTTTCCAACCTTCCATGCGAAACATGTCGCGATTCTCGGCGGGAACGAGGTAGGTGCCAGGGTTGATGACGATCATCCTCACCCCAGCAGCGTACGCATCCTGTACAGCTTGTCCAAGCGCCGCCGGCGCGGCGGGGTTGCCGACGACTCCCTTCGCCGATTGGTGATCGCCGCCAGCAGGAAAAGACACGCTGGCGGAGCCAAAGCATGTCGTCAAGCCTGCGACGATCACGGAGAAACAACAACCGATTAAGGGGCGGAGCATCATAATTTGTTCTCTTTACGAATTTCGGCGAAAAGCATGCTGCCGCCGGAAACCGAGGACTTTGCGAAATGGCTTATTTCGATAACAGCGGCTGAAGTTGCTCTGCGAGCAGGAACCCTGCCTTTATCGCGCCAGCATCGTTAGGATGCACGCCGTCGCGGAAGTCCTCCTTTACGAGCCAGCCCGACGTGTTAATGAGTACGACCCGGTCATCCCCTGCCTTCTTGACGCGCGCGACAGCCGCTGCGACGTCGGCTGCGTGCGAGCCGCTGTAAGGCTGCATCGCGGCAATGGGAGTTTTCGGGAATTTCGTATGGATTGCCTGAATGAACCGCGCGTAGCTGGCGACGAATGCGTCCGGCTTTTCCTCGGGCTCGTTCTGGCCAAGGTTTATAACGATAATGTCCGGCGTATACGAAAAATCCCACTGCGCTTGAGGTGTGTCCGCGAGGTGATTGAAGTTCTTTAGAGCAAAGTATTGCGTGTCGAAACCGATCTTACGCGGATTTGTGTAACCAAATCCCGAACTGAGCGCACATCCGCTATACGCGATCTGCACGTGATCGCAGTCCAGCATCTCGGCGGAGCGCCAGGAGTAGGACGTGTTTCCCTGCGTAATCGAGTCGCCGATGTATTCTATCAGGCGCCTCGCCGGTATCGGCAGCGTCACGGATCCAGGCGCGAGTACAAATCCCTGAAACGCAACCTCCGCGTTTTGCCCGTCAGCGCCAAGCATGATCGTATGATAGCCCTGCTTAAGCGGGGCACGCGCCAGGTCAACCTCACCTGGTCCCGCGCTGATCGCCGCCGGCATCGCTCCGTCAATGCTTACCGCAAGCGCCGTTTGGGCCGCAAGGTTCACCTTGACGGTCGATCCAATAAACTTCATCCGCAAATAGGCTCCGCTCCAATAGCTGTGGTAGATCGCTGGATCGCTCTTGTCCCATCGACCGATATACCGAAGATTGGCATCCGCCGGCGATCCGTCGGGCGCGGGAGTGCCTGCCGGCGAGACCGCAAGCGAGACGTTCGTGACCTGCGCCTGCATTTGCGTCTCCGGCTTCGCCCAGGCAAACTGCACGCCGATCGATTTGCCTACATCCTCCGGCTTTGCGGTATAGGCGACTGAGACGGCGAGCGCAAGACCGACGGGGTTGACGATGTCCATCGGCGTTGTAGATACTGCCTTGCCGTCGACGAGAAGCGTCGACGTTTCGTGCATCGTCCCAGAGCCCTGGCCTCCGAGAGAGGCCAGAAGAATGTAACGGTCTCCCGCACTCTTGATCGTGTACGTGGCGGGATCGATGATTTGGGTGATTGAGCCGTCAGGCCCGTTCCAATAGAACGTCGTGGTAGGCGTTGGCTTCCAGCTCACGACCTGCACGCCTACGCCGTCGAGGTTGTTCCCTGCGTACGTCCAGCCCGGCGCTTTCGCTCCATTGATCCAAGCTGCAGGCGGAACGATCGCTGGACTAGAAAAATCACTATTGATAAGCGGTAAAGATAATGGCGCCGTGTTTGCCTCGCGCATCGTCGTTACGCCAATCAGACAGGCAAAAATGATCGCCAGAGAGAGCTTATGGCCCATCGATAATCTCCTTCAGAGGTTGCTAACGTGAATGCCTTGAGCGCCGATGGCTTGTTCATATCCGTCACTCTCTTTCTCCCTAACGACTACGGGATGATAACGGGATGGACGACGGCCCCGTGCTTTCACGTACAACAAGACGCGGAGGCACATACTCGCGCACCCCGCTCAAATCCTGACCGCTTACAAGAAGGTCGACGATCCGCTTTGCCAATTCCGGCAAAGGATGCGCGATCGTCGTCAGCGCAGGCGTCACATGGGCGCTCGGTCGCGAGTCCTCGAAGCCGATAACGGATACCTCGTCCGGCACCGAGACGTTGCGTTCATGAAGCCACTTCAATACGGCCCACGCTCCAGGATCGGACACCACAAAAATTGCCGTCGGCCTGTCCGCTTCGGGCACGGACCAGATTTCGTCCATACGCGCGTAGGCCGCGTCGTGCGAGCTTTCGCCATAGCGCGTCCCACATAGCACGAGTTGCATCGAGCGCACGAACCCACGTTTTCGCATCTCGATGCTAAACTCGTCGATCTTATCGGTAACGCTTCCATCAAGCATTGGTTCGTTCACCAACAACGCAATGCGCTCATGGCCAAGCGAACAGAGATGCTCTATCGCGATCCGCACAGCCGCACGAGCATCGGTTGTTACGGCCGCTTCATGGTATCCCACCGGGATGCCATCCGCCGCAATCGAGCGATAGCCGCGAGCCGAAAGACGATTATGCAAGTCTAACGTCGCATCGCTGGTAACAAAGCTAATAAGCGCTTCCTTGCTGGGATCTGTCGCAATTCTTGACAGTGATTTGTCCAGCTGCGTGCCCTTCTGCGTGCAGACCAAATCTACATGCAACTCTCGCCGAGCACACTCATCGCCCAGTACGTCGATGAACGCACGGCAATACTCGGAGTAGTAGCCCGTAAAAACAATGCCGATCGTGTCCACCGCCGCTGTCGAGCCCGGCCGGACAATGCCCGTGGATGTCGAGAGGCCCCCGTCCTTTATGACAATCGTCCCCCGCCCCACCTTTCGTTCAAGCAAACCTTCGCGCCTAAGATCATCGAGAGCGCGTCGAACGGTGACGCGCGAAACAGACAGGCTCGAAACAAGCGATTGCTCGGTGAAGAAAACATCGCCGTTATCATACTGGGTCTCGATCATGCGACGAAGGCACTTGCGAAGCTGCAGATGCAACGGCTCGGCGCTTTTGCCGTCAAGGGCTATATCGAGTCGCTTTATGCTCGTTTCAGAAGCACTCTTTGATTGGAGAGAAGGCGGCACCATGGTTGAGTGATATGCGGCTGATTGATTATAACAAATGCAGATTTATCTTAATACAATTTCGATCGATTGTCAAGCGCCTTTTTGGAGGCCTTTTTGGAGGCTTCAATGCCTGCGCCGGTAATCCCTTGGCGGCTCCCCTACATTTTGCCGAAATCGCTTAGAGAAGAGTGATACTCATCCGAAAAACCGAGCCGCTGCGCAATCTGTGCATGAGTCATTGATGTGGAGGTAAGGAGTAGACACGCGAGTTCGATCCTTTTGCGCTGGCGATACTCGATTGGAGAAACGCCCACGTCAGCCCTAAAGCGGCGCCGAAATGAATCCGCGCTCATATTCATCTTCCTCGCAAGCTCATCGACTGTGCAGGATTGGCCAAGGTTCGTCGCGAGAACTCCGCACGCGAGCGATGCCCAGTGAGGTGGAACCTCGTCCCGCGGACCGGATGGATCGTCCACCGCGAGCACCTCTGTCAAGAGCTCGAGCAATTGGATCGTCTGACGCGTGCGTGCGACGGCTGTGTCGTCGTGCGATGAATTCGCAATGGTCGTCAAGCGGTCAATCCATACTTGTGCTTCGAGCCCCCTGCGGATTGGGCGCGAAGAGTCCAAAAGGCCAACGGACCTCAATAATTCAAACGCCGGTCCATCGAAAACGGTGTAGACCTCGTCCCAGGTTGTGCCGGAATCTGGAGTGTAAATGTGGCCAAGCTCCGGAAACACAAAGATGATATCGCCCTCGCGAACGACGTGCTCACAGCCGTTCGCATCGCTGTACCAGCCGCTTCCGCGCGTAATATACACTGCGGCATAGTGGCCGTAGATGCGCATCGGGCGGCGAGGCATTACGCCCGGAGCGTTCTGGACGGACATGATCAGACTGATCGTGCCGAGCGGACATTCACCTGAGCCATGGAAAAGAATATTTTCCTGAAACATACAAGGAATCCCTGAGCGAGCCATTCCGCTTTACTGCGCTACGCAATAGAATACAACCAGAAGATCGTGTTCAGAACGATACCAATGCGTGATATCAATGTGACACAGATCACCCGAAATTGACAAGTCTGAGAATCCAGAGGCCCAATTCATGAATTCAGTTGAAAGAATCAACGCCCTTTTGCGCGGAGAACCGTGCGACCGTCTCCCCATACAACCGCTCGTCATGCTCTTCGCGGCCAAACATGCCGGCATCCCGTTCGGAGACTATTGCCGCGATGGGCGTTTGATGGCGCGGGTCCAAAAGCAGTTCGCCGAGGACTTTCAAGTGGATGTCCTCACGACATGCTCCGACCCGGCGCGCGAGGTCATCGATATCGCCGGCGAAGGCAGCGTCGCGTGGTTCGACGACCAGCCTCCCGCCATTGCCGAGGACCGCGCCGCGCTAACGGATAAGAAGCGCTTCGATAAGTTCCGGCTCCCAGATCCAACAAAGCCAGGGCGGATGAACGACCGGCTTGTGGGGATCGACATAATGGTCAAGCAGTGCTCGCCGAGGAAGTCGATCTGCGGCTGGGTCGAAGGGCCGCTCGCTCTCGCGGCCGAACTTCGCGGAATCAATAATATCATGACGGACTTCATCGACGACCCTGAGTTCGTCAATAAGCTCCTGGAGTTCACGGCGGATGTCGCCATCTTATACGGCAAGGTGCAAGCGGCGCACGGCGTCGACACCATCGCAATGAGCGATGCAGCAGCGTCGCTCATTGGTCCGCGCCTCTACCGCGAGTTCCTGCTGCCGCAACAACGGCGCGTACTCGCCGCACTCAAAAGCTTCGGCGTGATCACTCGCCTGCATATGTGCGGGCAAACCGGGGCGTTGATCGGCGACATGAGAACCCTGCCCGTCGACATTTTTGAACTGGACTTTCCAGTGGACCTTGCGATGGCCCGGCAGAACCTGGGACCTGACAAGGCAATCCTCGGGAATGTCTCGACGATAGCCGAGTTGCTGAACGGAACTCCGGAGTCCGTAAGCGCATCCGCGGAACGTTGCCACAACGTCTGTGGACGATACCACGTTGTCGGCGCGGGATGCGAGATTTCGCCGCTCACCCCACCGGATAACCTCAAAGCCCTGGTGAGCTACGGCCTGACTCATAAGCCGTAACATGGCGTGGCCGGAAGACGCATACTCCCCGGTCGCGTCGAGGTTCCTACGGCCGATTATCCTGAAGAAGCACGTGATCGCAGTTGACTGTCTCAGTCGCATTCACGTGCTCGGGATTCAATCCTTGCCCGCGCAGAGCCCGTTCGAGAATCGAAAACTGCGGATGAGGCTCGCACGTGTTTCCTGTAATCGTCACATGATCCGTGGATGTCACGAGGATATTCGGGTATGCACAGTTGCGAATCGTGTTTCCGGTAACGGCGATATTGTTGTGCGCGCCGGCAGGCGCTACTTTGCCCGAACCTGAGTTCGCCGCGACAAGAATCCCAAACGTTGCGCAATTCGATATCTGATTATTCCGAATGACAACATTGTTCGAGCTGCCTGCTTCCAACCAGTAATACTCTGGAGTAACCAGGATAGCCGGCCCACGCGAACCGCTGAGGATATTGTTCTCGACGACGCCATCGCTCGCCTTGATCAGAATCCCTCGCGACCGGTTCGAGCCGAAAGTGCAACCGCGGACGACGAAGCCGTTCCCTGTCCGGCGCGTAGAGCAGATCAGGGTTCCCTCCGGCACGTCGATGGACCGATCAAGCGCTACCTTGAACGTCTTGGGATTCCAGTTCGTCTTGTATGCCTCTAATAGTCGCTGTTTGGCAAGAAAAGCCTTCTCGTCGTCGTTAATCGGCACGTCTTGCGCTACGGACGTTACGGTCGCATCGGGCAATCGAAGTCCATCATAACTCCAGATCTCGACCGGCTCGCCTACGGCCGGCATGCCGTCCGCCGAACTACTCAGCACGCGCAGAACGTTTCCGGCACACGCGGCGACCATCTGGTACCTGCCGTGTATATTGACCGCATCATCCCCCATCCATCCCGCCGTGCACTCGATAATCGACGGCCCCTTCGTCGCCCCCACGCTGTGAAAGGCGTCCGCATCCAACGATCGGATACGCGGATCGGCTCGCACGGCAATATCGGACGTGGCCGGGCGGCGATCAATACGACACCTGTAATACGTTGTCGAATCGCAACCGTTTTCCAGGAATCCGAACGCCGTGGACGCCCAAACGTTAATCTGCTCGAGGCGCACTCCGCTGCAATGGTCGAGCGCTACGGCGTGGCCTATTCTGCCATGCGGAGCGTAATTGCTGCCGATTGCAATAATGTCCCCAACCTGCTCCGGATCGGTCGTTCTCGCGTGGCTGTTCGTTATACGAAGATGCGATGCGTCGATCACCTCCGGCATGGGCGTCGTGAGTTCCTCCATGCGAAGCGTGCGCGTATCCGGGGCGAAGATCTCGATCTTGAAATTGCTCGCCTGCTCAGCGGGAGGATAACCGGCAAAGATCTCGACATCGATCAGCTTCTTGTCGGACGAGACCGCGGTAATGTGTCCCTGCGTATACGGCAGCGGATCATAATCAATCGATAAGCCGCGCAGTGTAAGGTTGGCGCAGTTCGCAATCGATACTGCGCGCGTGGTTTCGGTGCAGATCATCTCAACGCCGCTGGCATCGATTTCCGTATCGTTGATCCCGGTCAGCAGAAGATGTATTCGGTTGCACGGTGTGATGCGATACCTTCCCGGCGGCACGACGATTTTCTTCTGCCCCGAAGCAACCGCCTTATCGATATAGCCTTGCAAGTCAAACGGCACGCCTGCGATTGGCGCCGCATGCGTGGCATCCATTAGGCACGCGGCGGCGAGAAATAGCGCTGAGATTAGCTTAGACATGTAGGTAGCACGCCTCCATAGGACTGACTCCATCACGAACGCCCAGCTTTTGCCGGCGTCAATATTATGCGGCGCAAGTTCATTACCGCTGCTCCTGGTTTCGATATGGGCACAATCGAAATATGCTGGACGCCGCCTTCAAGGTGAAGATTTGCGCCGTCGCCCACCGGAGCCGTTGTGTACGAACTCCAAGCGCCGGTCTCCGTAACGCTTCCCCTTACCTTGGAAGATGCCGACGCGATAATGTCAAACGTCGATCCCCCTGAACCTTTGTCGCACGAGTACTCTAGTTTCACGGTGTAGTCTCCGCCGGCAGGAGGCACGTGAACCTTCCAGCTCGCCTTATCCGCGACGTTCATCCAGTATCCAATATTTGATGGCGAGTTCTCGATCTTCAACCCGTCCGTCAAATCCGCATCGTCCGCTGAGAGCAAAATGGATCCGTCTGCCCGCGGGTATATCTCCGCGCTCACCGGCGCGACGTCAATCGGTCCCTTGAGCTTCAGGACAATCACAGTATCCAACGGATCTGGTTTCGAAGGCGCTGAAATCGTCGTCACTCCATCCGAGCCTTTCGCGACGGTAAGGTTACCGTGACCAACGAGGGTCGTCGCGGAGACAACCGGCGTAATAAGGCCTGGAAGCATCGCGCTGCCTGATTGCCAGTTGAACACGTGTAGAAACAGCGTGTTATGCTTGGTCGTAATTCTCTCGTACGTGGGTAGCCTTGAGAGCGGGGATGCCGTGGTTCCGTAGATGCTTTCGCCGTTCGCTTTCATCCAATCGCCAACTTGCCGCAGACTATCGACCTCGCCCTGGGGAATGACGCCAAGCGGATCAGGACCGACGTTGAGCAAATAGTTGCCGCCCTTGCTGGCGATATCGACGAGATTGTGGACCAGTACCGCAGCGGACTTAAAGTGATCGTCGTACGACACATAACCCCAGTGGTCGTTGATCGTCATGCAGGTTTCCCAGTCCCTGTTCTTAAAGCCGGTCGCGGGGATGTTCTGCTCAGGCGTCTCCGTATCTCCGGAGACCCCATTGCCTAGCCGGTTGTTCATGATCAGATCGCGGTCGAGAGGAAGCGCCTCGGTCAAGGCTCGTATATCGTCCTTGGACATGGCGACAGGCGTGTCCCACCACAAAATGGCGGGATGATACTTCGTCACGAGTTCTCGCACCTGGGGGGCCGCGATCGTGCGGACATACTCATCGAGATCGCCATCCTGCGCTTGCGGATCCCAATGTCCGTGATATGCTGCGCCGCCCTTATGATGCCAGTCCTGGGCCTGGGAGTAATAGACGCCGAATTTTATCCCCTGCTTCTTGCAAGCCGCAGCCATTTCGGCAATGGGATCGCGCTTAAAGGGAGTCGCATCGTAGATGTTGTATCCATCGGTCGCCGTGTGGAACATGGCGAAGCCTTCGTGATGTTTGGCGGTCATCACGATGTACTTCATTCCGGCAGCCTTCGCGATCGACACCCATTTCGCGGCATCAAAGTGCACCGGGTTGAACTGTGGCGCCGCCTTCGCATATTCCGCGACCGGGATCTTGCCCACGTTCATGATCCACTCGCCGCCCCCGACACGCTTGCCATCGTACATACCGGCATACTCAGCGTAGAGCCCCCAGTGTATGAACATGCCAAACTTGGCTTCCCGCCACCATTTCATGCGCGCGTTATGCTGCGAGGCGCTTTCGGGTGCGCCTCCTGGGCTCGCAAAGACGACGGGAGGCAGCGCGTTTGCGGCAGGCGGTTCCGCGCATGCGAGCTTTGCGCCCATGCACGCGGTCAGGCAACCGACGGCGAGTGCTATTCTAAATCGGTGGTTGATAGAGATATTCATGAATCGCTCCACAATGGAATGGGCTCCAGGGTTATTGGCGTGGTAAGCTACGAATTCAACGCAGGACTAATTCCCTTGCCTCGCCGCAAGAGCCGCCTCGATGCTGGCGGCAACCGACTTTGCCAGAATCTCATATCCAGCTTGCGTGTAGTGAACATTCTGTTTGAGCTGGATCTGGTCAATAAGCGGCAACGCAACATTGTATAGATCGTCGATCGCCACTCCGTCGTCATGCATCACTTTGAGCGCGATCTGATTGTATTTCACCTCGTCCCCTTTGGTGCGAGGAGGATCAAGGCGACAATCTGGAACCGGAGTCGTGGTCGCGAAGATCAAGCTGGCTCCCGTCGTTTTAAAGCGAGCGTCGATCGTTCGCAGGTTCTTCTCATATTGGTCAGGCGGCGCCTCGTAGCCCCCAGGATACGCGGGCTCCGATCTTCTTGGCGCGAGTTTGATGTCGTGCAGGCCGAAATTGAAGTGGATCACGGCCCAATGACCCGGATGCTGCGCGATCCATTCATCGACATGCGCGACTCCCGAAGTGGTATTGCCCTCGTTCTTCGACTCGCGATAGACGTTCGCCTTGCCGGCGAGAAGCGCGCGAACGTACTTGGTGTAACCACCCGCAATCGAGTCGCCAATCAGCAATACGTTTGGAAGATTTGCAGATTGCGCGACGGGCGCATTCCGCGAATCCGTAACCGCCCCTGGCTCGGCGGCAAACGCCGCAACCGATGCGAGCGCGATCACGGCTAACAAGGGGATCGAGAAGAACCGCATGGTTTGCCTCCTAATGTGACCTGAGAATCTACTCACGTTGCTATCTCTCGCTTCCTGCCGATCCGGCGACGTTCAAAATCGACTTGTGACGATTGCTCACTGCGGTCGTCCTCGACGCTCAGTCAGCCCTTTGCCCGCGTTCAAGGCGTGACACAAAGCCATAATAGCGAATCGTCACGCCTTATATAGTCCAGCGAAGCGCTGGAGCCCCGCCGGCTTGAGGCGGCCATAGCGGCGAGCGCTCTTCAATTCTCCGCAACCATGAACGCCCCCAAGAAT
Source organism: Capsulimonadaceae bacterium (assembly GCA_031292625.1). Lineage (GTDB taxonomy): Bacteria > Armatimonadota > Armatimonadia > Armatimonadales > Capsulimonadaceae > JARLGU01. Next base: position 145,590 of record JARLGU010000041.1, read on the forward strand.
ACCGTCACAGCGGCCAGTTGTCCGAACGAAACGGCGACGCGGGCAGGCCCTCGCCGTTGTAGAGATTGCAATCCAGCGGATTGTCGTCCCAAGCATAGCGAACGGCGACTGGCTTCGGCACATCCGGTGAACTGACCACAATCGTCGCGCCCTCAATAGACGCGGTTGCCCAATGGAATTTCTGATCGTCGCCCGCGACCGCAAAGTTCTTGAGCGTGGTCCCTTTGACGACGAGCCCGCTTGACGCGTGGTCGAACGTCACGCGCATCGCCCCACCCTCGGATTTGGCGGCAAGGTAAACCGGACCGCTATACTCGGCGGCGCTGTCGTATGCTTTGCTCATCGCGACAAGCGCTAATCGCTCGCCGACCGGCTTCTTGCGCAGCGGGTGTATCCCCCCGTCGCCTTCATCGATGGCGACCGCTAGCCCCGTGCCCGGCGTTTCGCGAACGGTCTGTAACTGCGCCTCGCGTATCGCCGCCTGATGGCTGTTATACGGATCCGGATGCGTCGTATAATAGTTTGCAAGCTGTACGATATAGAACGGCATCGTCGCGTTTCCCCAGCGCTTCCGCCAATCCGCGATATTCATCTCCAAGTGCTGTTTATACGTTTCCCAGCGCCCTACATTGCTCTCGCCCTGATACCATATGACGCCGCGCAAACCGCACGGGATCAAGGGGCTGATCATCGCATTAAAAAGTACGGTGGGCGTATTCCGAATCGATGCGGTCGGAAGCGCGGGGATCGCGGCCTTCGCGCTCCCGGTCAGCGGCGCAAACTCCTTCTCGATCTTGCATTTCCATTTGTTGTCGAGTTCCGCGGCGTTGGCAACTGGAAAGCCCATCTTGTCCGTCGTCGTCCAGAAGTAGGATTCTGCGCAAAGCGCATGAATGCGAATTGCAATGGCGTTCGTTCCCGCCTTCACCAATGTCCCTGGCACGTAGTACATGTATTGCTTCTTGAAAAACTGGGGAGCCCGGTTTCCATCAAGCACCTGCGTCCCGTTGAAGTAAACCTGAATTCCGCACTGGCTTTGGACATTTGTCGCTATGAAAAACGCCTTTCCAACAGCGGATGCCGGAAGGGTTACGTTTTTGCGCAACCAAGCCACACCGCCGCTTTTCAGCCCGAGGCCCTTAACGTTGCTCGGGATTGACACGTTCGCCCAACCAGAATCATCGAAGTCTAGCCGATACCAACCTGCGGCAAGGGACCCCGTATCGTCGTCTCCGGCGCCGTTTAGCTGCTCCCAATCACGCAATGCCACGCCGTATTGACGAAGGTTGTCCGAATTGTGTTCAAGGGCATCGATCGCCTTATCGGTCTCGTCCTTAAATGCGGGAACCGTATTGAGCACTTCGCGCGCGGTCCATGCCTCAATGGCGGTCGCGCCCACGGGGGCGTTGATAATACCAATCGGAACCTTCAGCTTCTCACGGAGCGACCTCGCATAGAAATATGCCACTGCGGAAAAACCAAGCACGGAGTTTGGATTTGCAGGCTGCCACCGGCCTCCGGGATCTCTCGGTTGCTGCAAGGAGCCGTATTCGGGAATGCGGATCATCCGGAGGTCAGGATCCGTCGACGATGCGATATCGCTTGCATAGAGAGACGCACAACCGTTGACGCCGAACTCCATGTTGGACTGACCGGATGCGAGCCACACTTCTCCAAACGTGACATTCTTTGAGGTGATCGCGGCGGTTTCGCCTGTCACGGTAAGATCAAAGTTGCCGCCCGCTGGCATCTTCGCAAGCGTTATCTTCCACTTGCCATCCATATCCGCGACGGTCGAGACAGCCTGCGCTCCCAACGTTACCTTGATCTTCTCGCCAGGCAAGGCCCATCCCCAGATGGGGACCGCGACATCGCGCTGCAGTACCGCATTATCGCCGAAAAACGATGGCATTCCTGGGTCCGGTTGAGGGCTCCGTCCAAAGACAATCTGATCGACTTCGATGTGCCCCCAGTAGCCTTCGTTGTTATCGACAATCTCGATATGAGCAGTCTTTCCAACCAGATCATTGACATCCCACGTGTCCCACGACATCTGGTCCGTATATCTCCCAGTCGATGTGCGCACCGTTTTCCCATCGACGATCAGATTGATCGCACACTCGCCAAGCTCCTGGTGAGGCCTGTAACCGCCTCCGATCAAGAAGCTGATGAATCTTTGCTGAATCGAGAAGTCAGGCGACGTCAACTTTCCAGTGCCTGTTTCGCCCACGGAGTCCGAGTTCGCAAACCCAGCGCCTACGCATCCGGCAACCGGCTGTCCCTTGGCCGCGCTTACGGCCGGCGCCGGCCCGAACGCATTTCCTTCGACTTTCCAAGCGCCGTAGCCGCCGGAGTCGAAGTTCGCGAATACCTCGGAGGGCGGAAGCGATGCGGTAAGACCTTGCCCAGTCATCAAGGCGACGAGCGCGCCTGCGATAACGATCTGAACGGCGAACAACCTGAGTGTCATGGTGGAAAGTCCTCTGTGAAGGATAACGGACCGAAGTTGCTGATTGCGGGGTGGAAGTTGACGCGCCAATATTGGAACGTGCTGAGCCATTATACTATTGTAGAAGCTAGAATCGCAATTGCCTTAAGTCCGCTTAGACTCTCGAACGTTCTCTTGCTGAGATCGCTTTTACCCGAAAATCGCTGTACAATACAGGCAAGCTAAGTCTTTATGAGTTACCCGACGAACAATCTCGCACGCCGCGCAGTGACGCTCGCCGTCTGCCTATTCCTCGCCGCTGCGTGTCTGCAGCCAGGCCGGGCTGATCCTTTCGCCCCCCGTGTCACGATCGATGGATCGCTAAAGACCAGCGCTAGCTTCACGAAGACATTCGTTTGCCACGTCCCGTCCGGACTTCACACGCTTGTAATCAGTCTGCCTGTCGCGCGTTCGTGCAAACTGGGAGGGTGGTATCAATCGATTGGCGATTTCGTCACAACCGCATCCCCGCCGCCTTCGCGAAGAAGTACGCAGACAGATGCGGCGGGGAACGTTTTCCACGTGCTCGAATACGACTCGCCGCTGGAAGGAGATGTCCTCGTCACCCAGGCGGCAATGAACGTGGCGATCGAGACTGACCTCGACCGAATTTTGCCTTCGACACCGTTTCCCTTGGCGCCCCTGCCAGCTTCGATCCAACCATTCGTCCGCCCCTCCAACCTGTCTCAGGCCGGAGACGCCGGCATTGTCCAGTACGCGAGCGTGCTGACGCGGGACTGTTCCACGGAAGCACAGGCGACGGAGAACATCGCCAGATGGACGGTCGCGAACCTCACGTACACCGAGGGACGCACCGTCCGGAAGGTCGATGCGATCACGACGCTCATTAAGCGCGCAGGTCAATGCCGCGGCTATTCCAATGCATTCGTCGCACTCGCAAGAGCCGCCGGGATTCCCGCTCGCGTTGTTACGGGGTGCACGCTTGCCGGCGAAGTCGCGGTTCCCTTGCGTCGCGACGGACGAGCAAAGATGACGGTTTCGGTGCCAAACGGAGCGCATGCATGGGTTGAACTATGGTATCCGGGCTATGGCTGGATACCATACGATCCGCAAACGACCATGGGGTTCGTAGACAGTCACCACGTTCGCTTCTGCGTCGTTGGTCCCAGCGATGAGGAACGACCACTCGTTGAATGGTCGTCAGCCATAGACCGCAATTGCAACGTCCGTTGCGACGAGTCCGTTGCCGGCGGCAGTCTAACAGATCGTTTCGACGTCCACTGCGTCACCGATGGCGAACCGGACGGCCGGGGGAGAATTCTGCTGGAACGAATCCAGGATGACGGCCGTCAGGCGAAAGCGCCGGAAGCCGAACACGGCTAATCCAACGCTTTCGCCCTCAGCGTCTATGCGTCGAGAAGGAGCGACTCAGGATCCTCAAGGAGTTCCTTCACGCGAACGAGGAAGCGTACCGCTTCGCTGCCGTCGATGATCCGGTGGTCATAGGATAGCGCGACATACATCATCGGCCGGATTACGACCTCGCCATTCAGCGCGATCGGACGCTCCTGGATCTTATGCATTCCCAGGATTGCCACCTGTGGGGCGTTAATGATCGGCGTCGACATCAGCGAACCGAAGATACCGCCGTTCGTGATGGTGAACGTCCCGCCGGTGAGGTCCGGCAAACCGAGCTTGTTCTCTCTCGCGCGGGTCGCCAGATCCACGATGTCCTTCTCAATCTGGGCGAACGTCTTGCGGTCCGCATCCCGCACGACGGGCACGACAAGTCCTTGCTCCGTTGACACCGCAACGCCGATGTCGTAGTATTTCTTCAGAACGATTTCGTCGTTCTGGATCTCGCCATTCACAAGCGGAAACGCTTTCAGCGCTCCGACCGACGCCCTTGTGAAAAACGACATAAACCCGAGACCGACGCCGTGACGCTCCTTGAACGAATCCTTTCGGCGCTTCCGGATCTCCATGATCGCCGTCATGTCCACTTCGTTGAACGTCGTGAGCATGGCCGCGGTGTGTTGCGCTTCGACGAGCCGATGAGCGATCGTCTGCCGCCGGCGCGACATTGGAATGCGCTCCTCAAGCCGGCCCGCGCTTACCGGCGCTGGCGTGGGGGCGAGCACCGGCTTCCCGACGGCAGGCGCGGCTGCCGTTGGGATATGCTGCGCAGGAGCCGGGCTCTTTTCGATGTGGCTTGCAACGTCATCCTTCGTGATGCGGCCGTTCGGTCCTGATCCCTTAACTTGTCCGAGATCGAGGCCCTTTTCCTCCGCAAGCTTACGCGCAACGGGTGACGCCGCGGCGGGAGCGTCCGCAACCGATACAGCGGATGGGGTTGCGGCTCCTGCCGCGACTGCGCCTTCTTCGATCGTGGCGATCACATCTCCAACGCTGACCGTTTCGCCTTCGCGACGAAGCAGGCTTGAAAGAACGCCATCTGCTTCGGCCGGGACCTCAATATTGATTTTATCCGTCTCCAACTCAACAAGCGCTTCGCCGGCAGCAACCCGGTCTCCCGGCTGCTTCGCCCATTTACCCACGGTTGCCTCAACGATAGACTCGCCGAGTTGCGGAACTCGAATCTCAAGAACCATGTGTTACCGGACTCCTTCTTTTCTGCGGCTGCGGCACATCCCGCAAAGCAGACCCGATGATTTCATCTTGCTGCGCGATATGACGGCTAAGCGAACCTTCTGCAGGACTTGCCGATTCTCCTCTTCCGGCATAGCTTAACTCAATGCCAGGACGAAGCAATGCTTCGACGCGCGGCCGAACGAACGTCCACGCACCCTGATTCGCTGGCTCCTCCTGCATCCAGACAACCTGTTCCAACGATCCATATCGTGCGAATTCCCGGAGCAGCGTGTCTGATGGGAACGGATACAGTTCCTCAATACGATAGACTGCTATGTTCTGCGAGCCTGCAAATGCATCATTGCCGATAAGGTCGACATAGACTTTGCCGCTGCAGAGAATCACCCTCGTCACATCGCTGTCATGCGCCTTTACCGGGCCAGATAGAAAAGATTGGAACTGCCCGTTGACCAGGTCTGTCATGGATGACGCTGCCCTCGGATGCCGCAGAAGGCTCTTTGGAGTCATGACAATCAGGGGCCTAGGAGTTCCGGAAAGCTCGGATGCCTGTCGTCGCAAAGCGTGAAAATACTGCGCGGCGTTCGTACAATTGACGACGCGGATATTATCGTTTGCAGCGAGCTGAAGGTAGCGTTCGATACGAGCGCTCGAATGCTCCGGCCCCTGTCCCTCGTAGCCGTGGGGCAAAAGCATCACCAGGGACGGCGCTTGCTTCCATTTGGCCGAACCCGAGACGATGAACTGATCAATAATCACCTGTGCACAATTTGAAAAGTCGCCAAACTGCGCCTCCCAGAGAACCAGAGCGCCGTCCGCGTGAGAGCTATAGCCATACTCGAATCCTACCGTGGAGATTTCCGAAAGCGGGCTGTTGTAGATCGCAAACGACGCCTTAGCTGTCGGCAAATTCTGCAGCGGCGTGTATTCAATGTCGGAGACCGGGTCGTGCAGCACAGCGTGCCGATGCGCGAACGTCCCGCGCTCCGCATCCTGCCCCGTCAATCGAATTGGCGTTCCGTCTTCGATTATCGTTGCAAACGCGAGGGCCTCCGCGTGGCCCCATTCTATTCCTCCGTCGGCAAGGATCGATGTCTTCCGCCGCTGAAAATTACGCTCGAGCTTCGCATTTCCCGTAAAGCCCTCGGGGCGCACGAGAATCGCGTCGTTAATCCGCAGCAGGCGCTCGGCCGTGACCGGGCCGGCCTCCGGCCGGATGCGGCGCGGTTTTTGCGCAAGAGCAGGAACGGGAGTCGCGGTCTTCTTCGTCGCTCTGGTTTTCGCCTCGTCGAGAGCCTTCATCGCGGCTGTTACGAGTTGGTCCGCGTAGTTGCCGTCGATCAAGCCGTGTTTCTGCAGCCGCGTCGCCCATATCTCGCGGACACGCGGGTGGTCGTTGATCTGCTGGTACATCAGGGGTTGAGTCGCGGTTGGCTCGTCGCCTTCGTTGTGACCGTAGCGCCGATAGCCCACGATGTCGATCAAAAAGTCCTTGGAAAACTTTTCGCGATAAGCGTGCGCCATCCGGGCAACGGCGATGCAGGCGATCGGATCATCTGCGTTGACGTGCACGATCGGGATCTCAAAGCCCTTTGCAAGGTCGCTTGCATACAGCGTCGACCGGGATTCCTTTGGCGGAGTTGTAAAGCCGATTTGGTTGTTGGATATGATGTGTATGCTGCCGCCCACACCGTAGCCGGCAATGCGCGATAGGTTGAGCGTCTCCGCCACGACACCCTGCCCCGGAAACGCCGCATCGCCATGAATCAGGATAGCGAGCGATGCCCGTTGATTCTGATGCGGCGCGCCGATAACATGCCGGTCTTCTTGGGCTGCCCTCGCACGCCCTTCGATCACCGGATTTACAAACTCAAGGTGGCTCGGATTGGGCGCAAGCGTAATTGGCATCTCGCGGTCGCCGTCTGCCGCATAAGCTCGCCGGGCGCCGAGATGGTATTTGACATCGCCCGTCCACCCCATCGACGCCGACCCGCTAACCGACTGCGTGAGCGAGTGCGCAGCCTGAAACTCGGAGATAATCGCCTCGTACGGCTTGCCAAGCACATGCGTCAGGACGTTCAGGCGGCCTCTGTGCGCCATGCCAATGACCACTTCGTGCGTCTCGCAGGCGGCGGCCAAACGTATGATCTCGTCGAGCACGGGCACGAGAATATCGGTGCCTTCTATGGAGAATCGCTTCTGGCCGATAAACGTTTGATGGAGGAACTTCTCGAAGCACTCCACCTGAGTAAGTCTGTTCAGAACTTCGAGCTTGTCCTCATCCGTCACCGTGTCAAAGAACCGGCGGCTCTCGGCGGCTTCTCGAAGCCAGCCGCGCTCCTCCGCGTTTTGAACATGGTCGTCCTCGTAGCCCACGGTGCCGGAATAGACGTCCATAAGGCGCGCCAAAGCGTCGCGGCAAGAGAGCGCGCCCTGCGCACAGGCGCCGCCGACAATACTGGCGGGAAGCATGTCGAGGTCACGATTACTTAAGCCGTGGGTTGCAAGATCAAGTCCAGGATCGCCAGGCGGATCGCCGTTCAGCGGATCGATGCGCGCTTCAAGATGGCCCAGCTCACGAATATATCTTGCGTAGCGCGCGGCGCCGACAACCTTGGTTACCGTCGTGGGGGAGAGGATCGGAGCAACATCCGGCTTCTTCGCCGGAGCCGCAGCCTCTGTGGTCTCCTCGGGAGTCCACTGCTCAAAATACTGCCGCGTGGCCTCATCGACCGAGTTTGGATCTGCTTTATACAGATCATACAGGTCCAGAACGTACCCTGCATTGGGTCCGTGAAACGCTGACAAACTGGACATACCCAAGTTTCCTTATATTCGTCTCCAATAGCCCAGCGCCGTTAGCTTCATCGGCGAAACCAACCGCTTCGAGACGACTTCGTTATGTTCTGGTGTTATTATGTACTTATATGAGTCAGAGCTATAATATATATTTGATATGGTACTAAGACTTATTTCGTATTAGTTCTTTGCAGAGAGTGTATTTCCAATGATCGATTTAAGACATATGCGCTACTTCGTTGCCGTCGCCGAGGAGTTGCACTTTGGCAGAGCGGCGGAGAAGCTCTATATTGCGCAGCCGCCGCTCAGCCATCAGATCAAGCAGTTGGAACAGCAAATCGGCGTGAAGCTCCTTGAACGCAATCGCAGGCGCGTGCGCCTTACCGAAGCGGGCGCGGTTTTTCTTGAGCAGGCGCGCCGCACACTCGCGCAGGCCGAGTTTGCCGTCCAGGCGGCCCACAACGCCGCCACGGGAGAACCGGACAGCATCGAGATTGGCTTCGTAAGCAGCGCAACTTATCACGATGTCATCCCGGCAATCATTCGTGTCTTTCGGGAGCGCCACCCCCGCGTCGTCATGGCGCTCCATGAATTGACGTCGGCCCAGCAAGCGCAAGCTTTGCTGGACGGCTCACTGCACATTGGCTTTGTCCGCCCTCCAATCGGCGAGGTGGATCTGACGCTGCAGACGGTCCTTTATGAGCCCTTCCTCGTGGCGCTTCCATCCACGCATCCCCTTGCAAGCGAGTCCGCGCTCTCGATAACCTCTATCGCAAACGATCCCTTCGTAATGTTGCCGCGCCACCTCAATTTAAGCTTGTACGATCAGATTATTGCAATTTGTCAGACTGCCGGATTTCGCCCGCGGGTTTCGCAAGAAGCTACTCAGCTTCAAACAATCACGAGCCTGGTGGCAGCAGGCCTCGGAGTATCCCTGGTCCCCGAGTCACTGAAAAACGTGCGTCGAAGCGGGATTGTCTACAAAAGGCTCCTCGACGTTTCGGCGCGCATCGAGATGGCGGCCGCCTACCGCAAGGACCAACCGGCGACGTCCCTCCAACTGCTGCTCAACGTCATCCAGGAGGTTTCCGGGCACGCCGGCGCGGGAGACTGAGACGAAGCGGCTTCCACTCCCGTGCCTACAGACGAGAGCGTTTGCAAATATGTGTAACAAAATGGCCACTTTCGGTGTCAAAATAAGCGCATAATAGTGTGGGGATCATGCAAGGCTAGGAAGCCTGTCCTCCAGAGTTCGTTTACGGATTGGAAGGAACAAAGTACATGAGGATTCTCGCAGTAGCCCTCGCAGTGGGTGCTTTGGCGCTCGGCGCAGCTGCCGTCCAAGCAGACCCCGTCCAAGCCCCATTGTCCATCAAGGTCGGTAATGCTTGGCCCTCACAAAGTCAGGCCAAGTACGACGAGGGAAATAACGTATTGACCGCTGGCCTCGATTATGCGGTGTCAAAGAACACGGGGGACGAACCCTCGATTGGCTCCGTCTACTTCGACTACACCGGCGGAACCAGGCACTCCGGACATCTGAACACCTACGGCGTCGGCGTGGCGGCGCGCGCGTACGGAACCAACCCCGGCGGCAACGCATCGATTGGCGCAGCAACGTACTACGGAGCGGGCGTTGGATTATATAGGGTTGATGACAAGGATTTAGGCCTGGACAAGACGAATAGTAGCATTGGCGGCAAAGTCTTCGCCGGAGTCGAGTTCGGCAAGTCTCTATTGGCGGAAATCGGCTACCAGTGGCTTCCCAAAGCCGATGGGGCGGATCCGAGCAGTTTTATCGCGGAAGTCGGATTACGGTTGTAAGACTTAAGCGATACAGATGTTGATGACCCAGACAATGGAAAAGGAGAGCCGGCTAAGAAGGAAAGTCTGAAGGCGGAACCGACTGGAAACACAGGACACAGATCGAAGAAGCTTTTGGATCGACCGACGATGACCGGCGATCACAGTACACCCCCGGGCGGACCGAAAGGTCCGCCCTTTTACGTCGGGAGCGCCGCACTCAGATCGCGCAGGGCTGCTCGCCGGATGCGACCGCGAGAAACCCGCTGGAGACGTCCGCGAAGTACAGGCCTGTCCAGATTCGGGCGAGCAACGACGCGCCGTCCACGAATACCTCGTGTATCTCGACGCTGACCGGGACTGCATCAAGCGCCGCATCCATTCGGGCGCTCTCCTCCGCGCTGTCGAGCCGATCTCGAACGGCAAGAACCGCCCAGTTGCCGCTTTGTGTGAGCGCGTTCCGCCAGCCGATCAACTCGTTATGCGTCATTTCCGGAAAGAGATTGGAATGGGCTTGCCGCTTCGCAAAGGCGTTAATCCGCGTTCGCCAATGGTCGACGACCGGCAATAGACGCGGCGATGAGCTGTACAGCACGGGTAACTTACCCATCAGTGAACTGGCAAGCACCTTTGTAGGGTTCTCCGCGACGACGGTCTCGGGAGCAAACCACGCGCGCTGGCGATGAAGTAATGCCAGAGCCTCGGATACCGCATCGGGTTGAGGCGGGATAATTTGCAAAACCTCCAGCAACGCGAAACAACCAAAATAGAGCGACGGCAACGCGAACTCAGAACGCAAATCTGGCGGCAAAACCAGATGCAGCGCCCCGTCGGCAACTGACGCCAACTCGCCCCCGCTCGTCACAATGGCGACGCGCGCGCCGCGGCGGAATGCCTCTCCGTAGGCGGCTATGCACTCTTGGGTCTGTCCGGAGTAGCTCACCAATACGACCAAGGAACGCGCCCCGACATAACCTGGCAGTTCCGCCCCGCCAATTACGGAAATCGGAACTCGGGCAATGGGGCAAGCCGCCGCGGCAGCCGCCAATGCGGCGGAAAACGATGTGCCAAGACCAACGATTACGACAGAATCGAACGCCAACCCGCTGATGCGCCAATCGTCAGGGATGATCGCATTGCGGTCGAAATCAAGAACTCTCGCCGCCTGCTCCGGATAGGAAAACATCTCTTCCAGCCCACCGGCCGTATCAATGGCGCGGATGGCTTCGGGATCGTCGAGTATCATGCCGGTTATCTTCCCTACCCCGCGCCGAAGCCAGGCTGGCGCACAAGATCGTGCAGCGCCAGCGCCTGTGACAGCAGCTCGCGCATCTTCGATAGAGGGTGCATCGTCGCGGCGTCGGAAAGAGCCTTGTCGGGATTAGGGTGCGTTTCAAGGAAAAGGGCATCGACGGCTCCGGTCGCGACGGCCGCTCTCACCAGGCTCGGGATAAACTCGCGCTGCCCGCCGGATGATGTTCCTTGTCCGCCAGGTTGCTGTACCGAATGCGTCCCGTCGAATACGACTGGCTGACCGAGCGCGCGCATGATCGGAAGCGACCGCATATCGACGACAAGCGTGTTGTAGCCAAAGCTCACGCCGCGCTCGCAAAGCAGAAACTGTTTACATCCTGCTTGGCGCATCTTATCGACGACATTCTTCATGTCCCAAGGCGCAAGAAACTGCCCCTTCTTTATGTTGACGATCCGTCCGGTTGCGGCCGCCGCAAGCAGCAAATCGGTCTGCCGGCATAGGAACGCTGGAATCTGAAGTATTTCGCAGACTTCGGCGGCCGGAGCGCAATGACCGGGCTCGTGGACATCGGTCATTACGGGAACGCCCACTTTTTCCTTTATGGTCTGTAAGATCTCCAGCCCTTTTTCGAGCCCCTGCCCCCGGAAGCTGCTCGCCGATGTCCTGTTCGCTTTGTCAAATGACGCCTTGAAAACATACACGATCCCCAGCTCATCACAAATCGCCTTGACCGTGGACGCCACTTCCTCGCATAGAGACTCGCTCTCGATGACACACGGACCAGCGAAAAGAGCCAACGGCGAACCGGATTCGCCAATGACGCGGCCAGCAATATTCACACTATTCATAAGGAGAAGTCCAAACCTTTGTCGTTTACTTTGCCCAGGTCAGCGGCCGGCTCGCCGCGGCCGGCGCCTGCGCCTCGATAAGTTCGATAACCGCGCTGGGATGAATATCCTGCATAACTCCGGTCGGGGAGATCATGATTTCCTGCCTGGGAGAGCAGTGATTGCCCCACTTCCGATTGTTGGTCGGTCCGAACAATCCGACGCTCGGAACATCGAGCGCAACGGTTGTGTGCCGAATGGCTGTATCGTTTCCGACAAACAACGCCAGGCGGGAAAGGACCGCCAGCGTTTGGCGAAGCCGCGTCTTGCCGACGAGGTTAATTGTCCTCTCGCGCACGATGTTCGAGCACGCGCTGAGCATCTCTTCTCCTGCGATTAGCTCGTCGGGGCCGCCAATCACCGCGATGCGGCCTGCAAGGCCGCGGTCGAGAAGAAGCTGAGCGAGTTCCGCGTAATACGGGGCGGGCCATCGCTTGCCATCATTCGTCGCCCCCGGCTGAAGACCAATGATCCGATCGTCAACGCGAATTGAATCAGGGACATCTTCTAGCTCCTCGGCGCTGAGCCAAAGCTCGACCGAGTTGTCCGCTTCCAGACCGGGAGCGATATGCCGCACCATGTCCAGATTGCACTCAAGTTCATTTCGCTCAGGATCGTACGGCAGCGTGTCGGAAAAGAGCCGGTCCCGCCGCTCAAATCCGGCCCATCCAATGCGATACGGCACCCTCGCCAGCCAAGGCGTAAGCGCCGCGTGCGCAGATGTATGGTACACGATTGCGGCGTCTATCCCTCGACGCCGGAGTTCCGGGACCAGGTGAACGTACAGGTTGAGCCCTCTGTTCTCCCGGCTCTCCGGGTTGAACGGAATGATGCTGTTGACGTAAGGACAATTGCGCATCAGATCCGCCGCGTTCGGTCCCGTCAGCAATGTCACGTGCGCGTTCGGCCACTGTTTGCGAATCGCCTTAAGGGCAGGCCCGGTTAAGAGAGTGTCGCCAAGATAGCGGTACTTGGTGGTCACCATGATCGCGCGAAAATCCGGGCTTGCTACCCGGCGCGACGTTTCCGAAGCGGCGACCGCCACGGCAGGCGACGCATGACCATTGCTTTGAGCGCGCCGCGATGAAAGAGGCGATAAAGCAAACTGCTCACGGGATTCGATTGCCGCGCGGACAGCGTCTACAACCGAATCAATTCCGAGATCTTCCAGATTTCCCGCGGGAGCCTCGAGCACGCAATGAAGCGGCGGACATGCGTTGCCCCATTTTAGCGCGGATGTCGGCCCAAACAGGCCCAGGCTCGGAACTCCCAGCGACATGGCAGCGTGCCGGATGGCGGTATCGTTGGCGATAAAATACGAGAGCTTCTCAAGCACCGCCAGCGTTCCCCGCAGCGGGAGCGTTCCAGTCAGGTTGATCAGCCGCGCGCGCGTTTGATCCGCGCAGTGCGCAAGCATTTGATCGGCGATTTCGCATTCATCCGGTCCGCCGATCACTACCAGTTTGATCTCGCCGGACATTCCGCAAAGGAAATCGGCAAGAGCGGCAAACCGGTGAGCTGGCCAGCGCTTGTATGCATGCGTCGCTCCTGGCTGAATGCCCACGAATAAGCCGGGCCGCTTGAACATGTCAGGCACTCCGGCTCGCTCTTCGTCGGTCAGCCATACTTCGAGATGACGATCAAACTTATCCGGTAATGCGCCGTCTCCAAACGCACGGTAGGCGCAGGCAACAACATCCAGATAGCTGTCGATTTCGCTGTCGTCCGTGTTGTACGGGCAGGAAGCGTGGAGCAGAAAATCTCGATGCGCAAACCCTGACCATCCGGCGCGCAACCTCGCGCCCCCAACAGTCGATATGAGCGCGCTGTGGAACGACCGGTTCAAAACAAGCGCAAGATCGAAGTTCCGTTGTCGCAGGCTCCGTGAAGTGGTAACGAACGGAACCACTCCCTGGTCGCTTGGCCGATACGGATCGAACTCGACGGCATCGTGAACAAACGGACAGTTCTGGACGATCTCAAGAGCCTTAGAACCCGTCAGAAGCGTAATTCGCGCTTCTGGCCAAAGCATCGCGGTCGCGCGAATTGCCGGTACGGAGAGCAGCGTGTCCCCGATAAAGCGATATTTAGTTGCAATCAGGATGCGTCGAATTTCGGCCACACCCGGCATTCCTTTCGCAATCAATCTGTAACATTCTACCAGATATACGCCAGACGCCTCGGAACGTTCTTTCGGGTGCGCGCAATCGGCGCGTCAGAACGGACAGTCTTACCGTCGATCGATCGGGGGCGGAAGTGAAATGCACTTTCTCCGCGGAAGAACAACGCATGTGGAGCAGGCTGGGTATCGTTCAGAATAATACCTTATATCGAAGCCTCGGCGATCGCGTGCTACCGCGCCGTCCAGGGCGATGGCATCTATAACTGTTAACAGCAGCGTGAGTCCGGTCCTGAAAGGGCCGGACTGTGTTGAGAAGGCCCCTGAACGGGCTTAATCGGTAGACGGCCAGCAATTTCGTGAGCCGGCAGCCCGATTGATGGGGCTTGACATCTCAGGACGGTCGTTCACGGCCGGAAACCGAGCCAATATCGGTGACAATCGTTGATATTAGCAGATGCGATCGCGTTGCTACCGCGCCGTCAGCTCGAAGTCAACCTCAAACGTCCGACGCCATGGAAGCCTTGTACTGGCCGGTGCGATGTCCACTTCGCGGCCAATTCCCGACCGCCGCAGCTCCGCCAGCAATTCCATCAAACGCCCCTCGATAAACAGTGCGATCTCGTGCTGGTTCGTTATACAATCAGGATCGGGTTCGCGCTTGCCCCAGAGCCTTTCGCACTCATCCCTCGCCTCTTTCCGCACTACGCTTTGATAGCCGCAGTCTTCCAAGAACCGATGCGCCAGAAAAATCCGCTGAGCATCGCGCTGCTCTGGCGTTTCCGCCTTGAGGGCAAGGGAGGCCTGAGCAACGACCACGCCAAGCGTATTGCCTGCAGTGTTCCACGCGCCGTATGCGGCGAGGTCTCGTGCCAGCACGCCGGATTTCGGGGATAGGAGCAGACGCGTAAAGAGAGGATCTCCGCCATTAGGATAAGCGACATCGGCGATCGCAACCGGCTTCCCGATTGTTTGGCGCCCGGCAAGTCGAGCGATGAAGGCCTCGTAAGGTTGTGTACGCACCGCTGCGTCTCGCGCAAGAAACTCTGGCCTGTAATCGTCCTGTGCAGGATTGGGCGTCACAACCGCCAGCACGAAATCAGCGGCAGAAACGTCGTCCACGACAGCGCATCCGCACGCACGAATCTGACCGAGCACGGTCTGCTCAATCGCGCGGTCCTCGTACCGCGCAACCACGGTCCTGTCAGCATCGATGGCGTAGTCGACATACACTCGCGGCGTTTGTCCTGTTGCTTCGTTGATCACCCGCGCAACAAGCGCTGAGCCGACCTCGTCCGCGCCCGGATACGCCTGGACGCGAGTTGACAACGGCTCGCCAATCAGCCTTCCCCACCCGATCAGCCAGCTTCTTTCACGCGACGAGAGCCCGTACGGCGCGGTGTCATCGCTTGTGAGCGCAAGCGACGTAAGTTCTCCGCGCGACGCCATGTCAAGGAGAGAGAGGTTGACGGCATGGTTGCGCAAGCGCCGGTTTAACCAGTCTGAACGAAGATCAGCCGGGAGTTCGGCGGTCAGACTACTCAGCTCCGCAGCATCGTTCGCGGGCAAATCGCTGACCTCGCTCCGATGAAAAAGATGCGCCCAGCGGTAGAACCGCGTTCCCCACTCCGCCCAATACAGCGGCTCCTCGACACAGTCGTTCGCGTTCGCAACCCGCGTGATCACGGAAAATGCGTGCACTGGACAGCGGACGTTAATCTCCGCGAGCAACCCCAGGCGCGCGGCCGCCGCATGCGCGGAGTCCTGCGAGATGCGTGCGTTGATCAAGTTACCGAATGCGAGATAGTCACACGACGCCACGACGCACGATGCAGCTTCAGCGGTCGCGCGAAGCCACTGTGCGACGGCATCCAGGTCCGCGCTCGAGCGGCCATGTCCCCGGATTTCCTCAGGCGGCAACAGGACGCTCCAACCCGCGATCCGCGCAAGCATCTCAGGGTATCGCGTATTAACGGGCCGCTCATCGAGCGGCAGTAGAAGGATCGTGTTACTGCCGGCCTCACGCGGTGGCATCCGCTGCCTCCGCCTTCAGTCCCTCCGAACCGTTCGTAACGCGCCACGTCGCAATCCCGCCCTTTGGCACATCGCCGAGTACGACCTTGCCTGCCGGCATCGTAAACGAAACCGACTTGGCGCATTCCGTTTGATTGTGGACGCGAACGACGACACCCAATCCGTCTTCCGCCGGCTTATACGCGAGCAAGCGCACATCGGACGGCTCGATTGCCCCCAGCGTGCCTGAGCGCGCCAAACGGCCTTTTCTCGCCAGAACGGTCTGCACGAGTATCGGCTCTGCAATAACTTGCGACAGCTGCTCGATTGGAGCAGCGTTGCCCGTTACCAGGAATCGGAACTTGAGCTCCCCGCGATCTACGGCCGGGTTCCATACCTCCGCCTCAGGATCGCCCGCTCCCGTATCCGCTCCGCCGAGGTTTCCGGCGGCATACCGCGACGCTCGCGCGACGGTCGCGTAGAAGACCCCATCGTGCGTGCTGAAGCTGGAAAGCCCATCCGACGCAAACGCGATCGCGTTTTGGGGCGATTTTACCTTCACCCAGCGTCCGCCGGGTTCCTCGCCCACTTGCGTGCAGGTCGTCGCTCCTCCGGCCCTGTCGTAGAGCGCTTCAAGCGGCGCACCTGCGCTGACAGGCATCACGAGCTTGATTCGAGCCGCGCGCTCGTTCCAGAGGAGCCGCGCCGTCACATCCACCGCATCTCGACCGCCGGTGAGCGAGAGCGTCAAATCCAAAACGCTGTGACCGCCGGTCAGGCGAACCCAAAGCGAGGCATGCAGCGGGCCATCCTCAAGCACCTTAACGCGTTCGACGCTCCATCCGAAACGAACGTTGGTCAGCGCGTTCCGGACGGGGTCGTCGGATTCCATGTCGCCCCACGATCCGTAAGGATCTTCGACCGTTACCGCACCAAGCCCCGCGCCGTCCAGCAGCGCGACTCCGTCACGCTGGATGGAAATGCCGTGGTCGCCGGCCTTTGCCTCTATGCGGTAACGACGGCTCTGAATGACGCCCTCTTCAGGCGACGAGACGAGATCGGCTGCCGGGATGACTGGCTTCTGAGCGCCTTCCCTGTACGCCAGCTCGAATACAGACCAGCCGAGCGCGGGCAGCAGCGGCGCCGCGGAAACTCGGATGCGCCACGGAGGATCCTGCATCACCAGCGATTCCACGCGGATGCGTTGACAGGGAACGGGAAGTCCTTCGGGACCAATGAGTTCGTACGGCAGTTCGCTGTTGCGACCGGCATACGCGTAGACCTGGCGATAGTCGATATTGGCCTCGATCTGAATCGGCGTCGCCACGGGGTAAGGATGCGGATTGAAAACGAGCACCGATGCACCGGTTGGAGCGTAACCTTCCGCCGGTCTCACGCTCGTATCGACGAGGTTGGCGAGCCGGTTAATCGCCGCGAACTCCGTTGAGCGCACATCGTGACGCGCCCCGGCCATCCACTCGATTTGTTCATCCACCGCGCGCTCAATGCTTGAGCCTGGCAAAATGTCATGGAAGGTGTTGAACAGTGCGGCATCCCACCCTTTTGCAATCGCCGGCAGCGTGCGCAGCGCTCCGCTTGGCGCCTCAAGCACCGCGATTGCGGTCGTCGCGCGTTCCGCGCGGCATACGCCGGATTCAATCGAATGAAATGCGAATTTTTGCTTCGCGATGGAAGAGTAACAGCCTCGTGCAAAATGCTGCAAGTCGCCGCTGTGGGTCGGGAAGAAATTCTCGCCCTTAGCACGAACCTCCTCGCGCAGCGCGCCGAACAACCCATGGAGCGTGGAAAAGACGACACGCACCTCCGGATGCTTCGCTCGCCATTCGTCCACGTGTTCCAGCTGGCGGCGAGTCGGACCGCCGCCGTGGTTGCCAAGGCCGAAGAACGCGCCGATGTTGGCGGGCTCGTACTTTGCGGATAGTTCCAAGAGCGAATCAAGCCTGCGCGGTACTTCCTCGTGCTCCGTCCCGTACCAGCCGCCAAGCGGACGGTACGCAAGAATCCGTGATCCTCCCGGACCTATCCACCAGAATGGCCCCCGGTAGGGCGTATTCTCCGGCCGCGTAAAAGCAAATCCGCTCATTCCGGCCGCAGCGATGATGTCCGGAAGTCCCTCCGGATGACCGAATGAATCGGCGGCCCACAGAATCTTAGGCGTACGGCCGAACCGCGTCCGGAAAAAATTCTGTCCGCGCGTGAAGTGGCGGATTAAAGTCTCCGTTGCTGGAACGTTATTGTCGGGCTGGATGAATGTCCCGCCCACCAGTTCCCATCTCCCCTCTTTTACATATTGCTTGATGCGCTCAAAAAGGTCGGGCGCCGCCGTTTCAATGTGTTCATAGATCAGCGACTCCCCTCGCATAAACGTTAGCTCCGGACGCTCATCCATCAGATCCAGCACAGCGCGGCACGTAATAAGCCCCTCATTGAGACCCTCGCGCCAATCCCAGAGCCACACAGGGTCAAGGTGGGCATTTGCAATCAGATGCAAAGTCTTCGTAGACATGGATTATCCTTCCGCCGCATGTTCAAAGCATTCCAACATGCGGCTTTGCCGAACTCTCAAACTTATAGCGATACAGAAACACAGCGTGAAGACGTCAGCGCAACGTTGCCTTATTACGGCCCCGGCGCCTGCGAATCCTTTACGTACCTGACTGATTCCACGTCACACGTCACGACCAGCCCTTCGGTTAGGATCTCATCAATGACGGCCTGGGCAAGTTCGATCTGCTCAGGCGAGTCGATCGCCTCGATGACGACGGGCAAGCCCTGAAACAGGACCTCGATGCGCTGCGTGTGGAGCTCACGATGGCCGCCATAACCCTCGACGCCGTGCAGGACGGTGATCTCCTCCAGGCCAATTGCGCGAAGACCTTTCACGAGAGCAGCGTGGAGTGGTCCTCCCCTGTACTGATCCTGATCGCCGACATAGATGCGCAAGACACGTGCGTTTTTGAGAAGCTTCATGGAGGCACTCCTTTGAAAGGCTAGCCCGGGGATGGGTGGTAGATGCTCGCAATCCAACGGGCGAGTTGTATTCCCAGCCAAACAGCTCCGTAGCCTGCAATAACGCTACCGACCAGGTTCCCAAAAGCATGCCACGACGAACCAAGTTGCGCCGATTCATATTCGTATGTGCTGAAGGTCGTGTACGCTCCAACAAAGCCGATCGTGAAAAAGGGGCGAATGTTCGGGTTGTAGAGGACACGCTCCGCGAGAAGCGTGGATACGAGGCCGAGAATGAAGCATCCGGAAACGTTGATAACAAACGTGCCCCACGGAAAACCGCCCCCGGTTTGCTTGGTTACCCATGCGCCGACAAACGCGCGCGACATTGCGCCGAGCGCGCCTCCGAAAGCGACCCACAAATATTGCGTCAACGACATGCCGGTTGGTTCGCCATGATCGCCGCATCGTCCTTCTCACTGGGGCAAATCACGCGAAGAACTCTACGCAATAACGGGCAACGTCGTTCTCGATGGCGTTTCGAGGGGCACGAGCTGCTCTTCGTACTCGAACGCCTCCATCGAGATGCAGTTCACCGGGCAAATTTTTGCGCACAACGCGCACCGGATACACTTCGTGCCGTCCATTAGCATCACGGTGCCGTCCTCGGGGCGTAGCGCTTCCTGTGGAACGCCGTACTTGCTTTCGATTAGCCGGGCAAGATCTACGTCGCCGGCGACCTCGGTTACGGGGACCATTTTCAGAATGCTCTCCGGGCAGATGTTGATGCAAAGTCCGCATAAGATGCACTTCTCCGCATCGAATACAACGTTGATATGGCAACGAAGACACCGCATACCCTGCTCGCGCGCGGCCTTCTCGGTAAAGTTGAACTCAACGAGATCGAACGCCGCCGATCGTTCCGCGGGCCGGATCTCTGGAGGCTCCTGCCGGATATACGCATCGTATTGAGCCGGCATGTCGTAAGATACAATCGGAAGGGGACGCATGTAGCCGCGCCGTTGCAGTTTGTACGTCTTGCCGGTCAGCGCTTCGTCAATCGCGAGAGCCGCCCTCTGTCCGGACGCGATGGCGTCGATAAACAGCCGCGCGCCAAGGGCGATGTCGCCAACGGCCCAGATGTCAGGCTCGCTCGTCTGCAGCGTATCGGGATCTATCTCGATTGTGCCGCGCGGCGTCCGCTTGAGATTATCGACCCCTGTAAGGAAGTTCCAATCGACCATCTGGCTGATCGTTACGAGCACTGTATCGCATTCAATGGTAAGAACATCGTCGTCATCAAGCTGCGGATTGAACCGGCCGCTTGCATCGATCAAGGAAATCACGCGTTTGGAGACCATTGCGCGAACGTGTCCGTTATCGTCCTTAAGAATCTCCACGGGCATCCGGTTATTGTGCAGGCGCGCGCCTTCAAGAAGGGCTTCCTCAATCTCGTACTCGTCTGCGGGCATCTTGATCCGGCTCTCCGGCACCACCACATCCACCGTTTTAGCGGTGCGCGCGAGAAGGCGCGCAACATCCGTCATCGCGTAGTTCTTAGGCTTGGATAGACGCGAAAGCCCTGGCATGACGGGGGTCCGTATGGATGTACGCGTAACATCCATAGCGACGTTTCCGCCGCCAACGACGACCACGCGCTCTCCCGTCTCGACGGGCCGGCCCAGGTTGACGTCGCGCAGAAACTCGATGCCAACGAGTACGCCGTCTGCGTCAGCTCCAGGCACCGTCAATTTGCGCCCCGACATCATGCCCGACGCGATAACGATTGCCTTGTAGCCGTCGTTTCGCAGGTCCGGGATCGTCAGCCCGGGGCTGCCCACCGGCGTATTCAGCCTGAGGTCGACGCCGAGTTCGCAAATTGCCGCGATCTCGAGGTTCATCAGCTCACGATCCAACCGGTAGATTGGCACGCCAGCCGCCATTTGACCGCCGGCCGTCGCAAGAGCCTCAAAAACGGTGACCCGATAGCCGAGACGGGCCAAATCGTGTGCGACCGTCATGCCTGCGACACCGGCTCCGATGATCGCGATCTTCTCTCCGGTAAGCTGCGGATAAGCGGATCCGCGCGCGTTTGACGACTCAAGAGTCTCCCTCAAATCGCGCACACGCTCAACGCCGTAGACTTCGGTTGCGAAGCGCTTCAAGGCGCGAATGGCGACGGGGCCCGACGTATCCACGCCGACCTTGCCGCGCGTGCAAGAAACTTCGCACGGAGCGCCGCAAATGCGGCCGCACATTGACGCGAAAGGATTGGGCGCTCTGGCAATCCGGTAAGCGTCCTCGTACCGGCCTTCCGCGATGGCTATTACGTAGCCGCGGGCATCGGTCTTGACCGGGCATCCGGTCGTGCATCCGATCTTCCCGCGCCAATAGTCGATGTCGGGCACTTTGACGCGATACGGTTCCTTGATGCTATCGGACATTGAGACACTCCCTCCACGTCTGCGGCGGACATGCGGCATTTTACCGCATAGCGATTATTAAACGCGAGTCATTATCTAATCTATTCGTCGATCTGGCGGTCCACTAGCATTAACTTTCCCTTAATCTTTAAATGGTATGCTCGCGGCCAAACTGTTTCCACGCCTGTCATCGAGATTTTAAAGGACATAACATGCACCTGTATCGTACTACCCCGTCCACGCTCAGTGCTTTTGCAATCACTGTACTCCTGGCGACGTGCTGTGCGTCCGTCTCGTGTACTGCGGCTCCTCGCCGGAACGTGGTCATCTTCGTAGCCGACGGCCTCCGCGCGGGATCGGTGACACGCGCGAATATGCCCACCCTTTACGCACTTGCGGCGAGAGGCGTCCGGTTTGAGAATAGCCACTCCCTCTTTCCCACGGTGACGATGCCGAACTCGTCGGCGATCGCAACGGGACACTGTCTCGGAGATACCGGCATACGCGGCAACGTCCTCTTTATCGGCCGCCGGTCGCTCGCAAACGCGCCAACTCCAGGGGCGCTTGCACCGGCTATCGAAAACGACGAGGTGGAGGGAGACATTGATGAGCTTTACGTAGGCAGTCTGCTTGGCGAGGAGACTCTCCTCGCCGCGGCGAGAAAACATGGCTACAACACGGCGGCTATCGGCAAGCTGGGTCCGACGCTGATGCAAGATGTCTCGCAGGGAGCGCTCGTAAACGGGGTCGCGCAGATCCCGCAAACCATTTTTATCGACGACTCCACCGGGAGGCGAAGCGGCATTCCGCTCAGCCCGGCCGTATTGCAAGCGCTTGCGGCCGCGTCCCTCCCCGCGATTGCGCCAGACCGGTCCAATGGCAGTGCTCCAAAATCCCAGCAGAGCAACGGTTACACCGGTAACAGCACCAAGCCGGGGACGCTCGCCGCGAACACAGTCCAGCAACAATACTTCGTCGACGCTCTCACGCATGCCGTCTTGCCGCAATTCAAGGCCGCTGGAAAGCCCTTCGTCGTCGTTTACTGGTCGAGGGATCCGGATGGCACTCAGCACAACCAGGGCGACAGCCTTGGCGCTCTCAGTCCGGGAGTCAACGGGCCGACATCCCTTGCGGCGCTCCGCAATGCCGACACGAACCTCGCACAGATATTAGACGCGCTCAAGCAGCAGGGGCTCATAAACAATACGGACATATTCGTAACGTCGGATCATGGGTTCAACACGATCAGCAAGCGCGAAATCGACAACCACGGCGGCGTCACGAAAAGCTACGCGGCTAGCATTACATATCGTGACGCGACGGGGCGTCAGGATGTCCCAACCGGCTCTTTGCCGCCGGGGTTCCTCGCCATCGATCTGGCGCATGCCCTCGGGCTGAAGCTCTATGACACGGACGCGTTTATCGGCAGCGGCGCAGCCCAAACCTGCAAGCTGATCGACCCAACGCTTTCGCAAGCGTCTGACACGGTTTTGCAACATCCGTCTACAGGCAGCGCCGTGCTCGGCGGATCTGGCGGCGCGGCAATTCCCGGAGATGCTCAAGCGGCCGTGCTGGCGAACGGCGGCGCGGATCTGATCTACTTGTTCGGCGCAAGCGCGACGAACGTTCGCGAACAAGCGACGCAAATCGTGGACTTCCTGTTGAAGCAAGATTACGTCAGCGGCGTATTTGTCCACGATCGCATCGGCAAAATTCAGGGAACGCTTCCGCTCTCAACGATCGGTCTGCTCGGTTCCGCAAAGCTTCCCGATCCTTCGATCGTCGTCAACTTCCGCAGCTTCGCACTGGACCCAAAGAACCCGCTTCAGACGAGCGTTCTGATTTCGGACACGGCCCTGCAGGAGGGCCAGGGACAACACGGCGGCTTCGATCGCGCGAACACCTACAACTTTATGGCGGCATCGGGACCTGATTTTAAGCAAAACTATGTTGATCCCGCCCCCGCGAGCAACGCAGACATCGCTCAGACGCTGGCGAGCCTCTTGCACCTCGCGCTCCCTTCACGCGGCTCCCTTGCCGGTCGCGTCCTCGAAGAGGGCTTTCTTGGACACCCGAACGCGAATCCAAAGTCGATCAAATCTGGTTACATTACGTCGAGCCTGGACGCCCGCGGCGCGGGCGTCGTCCTCCGGTACGTCGAGATCGATGGGCGCCGGTACTTCGATGCCGCCGGTTCGCCCGGGCGAACCAACGGGCTATAGCCGCGATGGCGCATCGCCCTGCGGTCGGTTAACGTTCAATTTCGTTACAATTTGCCGCCGCGCCGGGAACGTATGGTAGGATAATATCATTGTTATTGGTAAGCCGGAGGCCGGCGAGACGTCGCAACTGTACTCGTCAACGCGTCGCGATGGCAGCCGGTGGAAGAATTAAGGCTTCGCGTCAGCAGGGCGCGACACGATTTGCAGGGCGAGCCTGCAGGAGGAACGTTTGAATGTCAGCAGTGGAGACCGTTGAGGAAACGATCACGACGCCGCTTTCTCTCACGCAAGAGGCTGCGGACGTGGTCAAGGATCTAATTGCCCAGCAGGAGCGCGATGACCTTGCGCTTCGCGTGTATGTCGCGGGCGGAGGTTGCTCGGGCCTGCAATACGGCATGGCGCTCGATGAGAATATCGAGCAGGACGACCAGGTGTTCGAGAGCCTCGGGGTGCGGATGGTGGTCGATCCCGTGAGCCTTCGCTACATCGTTGGATCCACCGTCGAATACGTGGCGTCCGGCATGGGCGGCGGGTTCAAGGTAAGCAATCCCAACGCCACTGGCGGCTGCGGTTGCGGATCATCCTTCTCGGCCGAAGGTGAAGAGGGCGGATCGAGCTGCGGAAGCGGCTGCGGCTGCCACTAACTCCTGGCGACTTCGATCTTGCGCGGGGTGCAATGCTTTGACATTGCGCCCTGTTTCTCGCTCTTTATCTCCCTATCTCCCGCGAAAACAAGCATAATTTTGGCTTCCTCGCCAGACTCATTCCGTACTTTTCATAAAGAGCGCCCCTTCGCCTGCCGATAATTCTGCTTGAATTGCACTTGACCGCGATCTCCACAATGGACATCAGCTCGCAAGTGCTGCCAAAGACGCAGTGCGTCGGTGAAAGCGCGAGTCATGAAGAGGTCCCAAGCACACGAGAATACGTCCGCTCAACACGCCGCGGTAATCCATGCGGCGGAAGACTTTGAAATGAACGCTGATAATCTCGCCTCCAACAAAGCGCTCGAGTGGCCCGGCTATAGCAGTTCGGCGAAAACGGCGGAGGAGCTGATCGAGACAAACGCGCTTTTGACTTGGGCCTCCCAGCGCTTTGCGGACCTATTTCGAGATCTTCCCGTAATCTGCTTTTGTTATGACCAGGATGGATGCGTCTACGAATGGAACAGGGCCTGCGAACAAGAAACGGGCTTTACGGGAGATCAGGTTGTTCAGCAGCGCATATGGGAGACGTTCTTCCGTCCAGAGGACAAGGAACGGCTTCAATCGATCACCAACGACGTCTTCAACGGCAAGACGTTTACCGGCCTTGAACTGGAGATGGTTCGCTTCGGCGGCGCCGCCTTCCCTGTCTTGAATAATACGTACCCTCTTCGGCATCAGGACGGAACAGTCGTAGGCGTGATAAGCGCCAACGTCAACATCGAAGATCGCGTCCATGCCGAAAGCGCGTTGCGCGTTAGCGAAGAACGTCTGCGCCTCGCCGTTGAAATCGCTCAGCTCGGAACCTGGCAGTGGGATCTAAAAACCAATGTCATCTCTTGGAGCGAGATCGATGCGCGCCTAATGGGCTTCCCTCCAGGCCGTCTCTGCGTGCCATCCGAGCTGTTCTTGTCTCGCATCCATCCCGACGACCGTGCGCGCGTCGAATCCTCTATGCGCTATGCAAGAGAGACGGGCTCGGTTTATGAGAGGGAATTCCGGATTGTACGACCTGACGGCACGATCCGATGGGCAATTGTTCACGGAACGTTCGTATTAAACGAACTCGATCAGCCCACCAAGATTATTGGCACGACCCTCGACATCACCGACAGGAAAGAGGGGGAGGATCGCCTTCAGCGCGCACAAGATGCGCTAGAAGCTCGAGTACAGCAGCGCACGAGAGAATTGGCCCATGCCAACGAAGCGCTTCACGAGGAAATAACTGTCCGCCGGGCCGCCGAAGAAGACATTCGCATGTACGGCGAAGTTGTCCGGAATATGCCGCTTGGCGTGGTCGTCTATCACCTTGAAGACGACCAGGACGACTATTCGCTTAAAATCACCCTGTATAATTCCGCGGTGGAAAACCGCGGCGTCATCGGAGCCAAGCGAGGCATCGGCTGCTATGTACGTGACGTCTATCCGCCAAGCACGGTCGACCAGTTAGCCCACCGAGTTGCCGAAGTCGTGCGGACAGGCGAACCCGATTCGGTGGAGCAAGCGGATTGCGACGAGAACGGCGCGCTCCGCAGGGTGCTCTCCATCCAGATCTTTCCTCTCCCAAATCGCCGTGCCTGCGTGGTAGTCGACGACATTACGGAGAAACGCCGCTCAATTCACGAATTGCAGCGGGCTCATGCGCAGAATGCGCAAATACTGGGGTCAATTGGTTCCATTTTGATTTGTGTTGACGAAAAGTATGTCGTCACAAGCTGGAACACGATGGCCAGCCATACGTTTGGCACGTCCGCTACCGACACCGTGGGCAGGAAGCTCACCGATACCGCGATTCAGTGGGACTGGGAGCCGGTCATGATGGCGCTCTACGAGTGCAACAATACGAATCTGCCGGTTCGCTTGGAAGATCTCCGCTATACGAGCATTGACTGCAAGGAGTGCTTTCTTGGTCTAACAATCAATCCGCTCAAGGATGTCAACGAAAAGCAATCGGGCTTCCTTCTCCTCGCAACGGACATCACCAAGAGACGCGTCCTGGAAAGCCAGCTTGCCCAGTCGCAGAAACTCGAATCGATAGGCAACCTCGCCGCCGGCATCGCCCATGAGATCAACACGCCGATCCAGTACGTCGGCGATAACACGCGGTTCTTGAACGACGCGTTTCTTGACCTTCACAAGGTTGTAAAGACCTGCAAGGATATCGTTGAGGCGACTGAGAAACACGACAGCGTGAACGAAATTGTCAAGCAACTACGCAGCGCCCTTGAGGAAGCAGACGTCGACTACCTTACGGAAGAGATTCCATCCGCAATCAACCAGTCTCTCGAGGGAGTCGAGCGGGTCGCTCATATCGTGCGGGCAATGAAGGAGTTCTCTCATCCCGGGCAAGAAGAGATGACATCCGTAGACCTCAATAGGGCCATCGACAGCACGATCACGGTCGCTCGGAACGAATGGAAATATGTCGCCGATATCCACACCGACTTCGAGGAGGATCTACCTGCCGTTCCTTGTTATCCGAGTTCCTTCAACCAGGTAATCCTGAACATGATCATCAACGCCGCGCACGCGATCAGCGATGTGGTCGCCGGGTCAAACAGCAAAGGAACGATATCCGTTTCCACCCGGCGAGCCGGAGGCATGGCAGAGATCACGATCTCGGACACTGGGACCGGAATCCCCGCCGACATCCTGGGACGCATTTACGACCCATTCTTTACGACCAAGCCGGTTGGTCGCGGCACCGGACAGGGGCTGTCCATCTCGCACACCGTAATTGTCGAGAAGCACCAGGGCACCATTGACGTCGACACGAAGGTCGGTTCCGGTACGACATTTACAATACGCCTTCCCCTGCATCGGAAAAGCACGTAGACATGGGAACTTTGCCGAAAATACTGTTCGTCGATGACGAGCGCAACATTTTGCAGGGCCTGCAGCGTATGTTGCGGCCCGAGCGTCACATTTGGGATATGACCTTCGCGGGAGGAAGCGTCGAGGCGCTTTATGAGCTTGAGCAGAGCGCGTTCGATATTGTCGTAACCGATATGCGGATGCCTGTCATGAATGGCGCCGAGCTCCTCGAGGAGATTCGGCGCCGTTATCCGAGCACCGCGCGAATGGCGCTCTCTGGGCACACGGATCGAGAGTTTATCTTCCGAGTCGTATCGTCGACACACCAATTCCTTAGTAAGCCATGCGATGCCGATGTCATAAAGAATGCCTTGTCCCGCTGCATTGCCGCAAGCGCATTGATTGAAAACAAAGAGCTTCGGGCGAACATCGGAAGCAGCCAGGCAGTCGCGATCTTCCCTGCCAATCTCGAGTCGTTTCAAAATGCTCTGGTATGGGGAGAAAGCAGCGCGTCTAAGGTTGGCCGTATCGTCGAAAGAGACATTGGCCTCACTGCCAAGTGCCTGCAGTTCGTGAACTCCGCCTTCTTCGGCACCCCGCGCGAAATTTGCTTGCCGGAGCAAGCCGTCGCAATGATTGGCATTGAGACGCTTCGAGAAGTGTACGGTTCGCCCGATCTGCGCTCGGAGTTTCCCGAAAATGAGTTCAATCATTTAAAGCCGATGGACCTAGCGGACCATAGCATGCTGACCGCAAGGATTGCGAGACTAATCGCCGAATCCGAAGACTTGCCCGCCAGAACCGCCGATGCCGTTTTTATCGCGGGCATGCTGCATGATGTCGGCAAGCTCATTTTCGCCGCCACTAATCCTGCCGCATGCGACTCGTTGCCTTGTTGGTCTGGACAGGATACAAGGAATCGCGAGACCGAGCTGTTCGGGGCGTGCCACTGTCGCGCGGGAGCCTACCTGCTCAGTCTGTGGGGGTTTCAGCCAAACGTCGTAAGCGCGGTGGCGTGGCACCACGCCCCAATGGCGCTCGCCGATGAGCCGTCCTGGCCTCTTACGATCGTGCACGTCGCCAATCTACTCGCCAACGAGTTCGCCGGAACGCGCGATCGCAGCGACGATTACGACGAGCGCTATTTGATCGCCACAAATACTTTAGACAAGCTCGCCGGCTGGAAACAAACGGCCGCCGGGGCCATCATGAACGGAGCCGTCAGATGAACGAAAAGATTCTATGCGTCGATGATGATCCTAACATCCTGGATGCCTACAAGCGCAGTTTGCGCAAGATTTACACAATCGATACGGCTCAGGGCGGAGAGGCGGGGCTTGCCGTCTTAACCGAAAAAGGACCGTACGCTGTCGTCGTCAGCGATCAGCACATGCCCGGCATCAGCGGCGTGCAGTTCCTCGCCAAAGCGCGCGACGTCGCCCCGGACACCGTACGCATGATGCTCACCGGCAACGCCGATCTCAACGTTGCGATCAACGCGCTGAACGAAGGGGCGATCTTCCGCTTTCTTGTGAAACCCGTTACGCCTGAGAACATGGCCGTGATCCTCGAACATGGAGTCGCGCAATATCGCCTCGTAACGGCTGAGCGTGAACTCTTGGAGAAAACCCTCCGTGGTTCCGTTCGGATCCTCATTGAAATTCTATCGAGCCTTAATCCCGACCTGTTCGGCCGCTCTCAACTTCTCCGCCAGGAGATGAGGCAGATTTCGGACATTCTTGGACTAACCGACAATTGGTCGCTCGAACTGGCCGCGATGCTTGCCCAGATCGGCATGGTAACTCTGCCGACAAACCTCTTTCAACGACTGGAAAAGGGCGCGCCGCTCAACGCGACCGAACAAGCGATGCTCGACCGCACCCCGGAAATCAGCTATAAATTGCTGGCAAACATTCCACGCCTCGAACAAGTAGCGCGAATGATCCGCTATCAAAATAAGAACTACGACGGCTCGGGCATTCCCGATGACAACGTCTCCGGCGACGCCATTCCAGTTGGCGCGCGCATCCTTAAGGTGCTTTTGGAGTGGCACCAGATCGAGGCTCGAGGGGCCTCAAGATCCGGCGCCTACGCCCTTATGCGTAACCGCAGAGGCTTTTACGATCCGACCGTCTTCGAGGCGCTTGGTCGAATTTTAGGTCAGCCGGAAAATGCCGCGAGCAAGCGACCACCAATTCGAATAAAACTGATTCAATTGAAGGTAGGTCATGTCCTCGCGTCGAATATGGAAACGGACGAAGGGAAGCTCCTGATCGCGGCCGGGCACCAGATCACGGAAACCCTGTTGGAGAAGATCTTCAACTATAGCGAAATTGCAGGTATCCGTGAGCCGATCATAATCGAGCAACCGGCTGAACCAATTGCACCCCTGTCGTCTCAGCCCGGAGTCGCTCGACGCGCTGCTTAGCCTTCGGTTCTTGCAACCGCACCGGCTTGCGCGGCGTCGTCACATTGACACTCTCGGAGGTAAGCGTCAAGGAATGGCTCGTCGGCGGCGCGTGGATGAAAAAATGCTGCTCGTCCCTGGGGAAGTTATCCAGGGGCACCATCGGTATGCTGTCGACACGGTCGTTGGCACTGGCGCGTACGCGTGCGTCTACCGCGCGACCGATGAACTTGGCCGGCTAGTCGCTCTTAAAGAGTACTTCCCACCGTCGCATCCCCGGGAAATCGCCAACCTCAAGAACCTCTTTGAACGAGAACGCTTTATTCTGACCCAGGTCAGCCCGCACCCGCAGGTGCCGACGTTCTACGAAGGTTTCATTGCCGACAACCAGTACTACATCGCCCAGGAGTTTATTGCCGGACGATCGCTCGATGAGGTTATCCGCGCCGAAAAGCAAATTAGCCGCGAGTGGATGATCAAATGGGCAATCAGCCTTTGTGAAGCGCTGTCGTACATGCATAACCGGCAAATCGTGCATCACGATCTCAAGCCGCCTAACATCCGCATTACGCCCGAGAACCATCTTAAGCTGCTCGACTACGGCGCCGCAATCTATCTTGGCAAGATGGACGAGACGGTCCCCGAAAGCATGCACAACGAGACCGAGCTGTTCGGGACGGAAGGCTATCTTCCGCCTGAAGTAGAAGAAACGTTTAAGGCCGATATCCGGACCGATATCTTTGCCCTCGGCTGCATTCTCTACGAGCTCGTCATGGGAGAGCCGCCGGAACAACAATCGATCAACGAGCGCAACCTTTACGTCACCACTCCGCTGATGCAGCGTAAGGATGTGGATCTATCGTTCGTCAAGCTCGTAACGACCGCGCTTTCGTATAACACGGAATTCCGCTATGCCAACGCAGGGATGTTCGCGGCGGAACTGCGTAAAATCGCGCAGGCGATGCTCTTCGTTACCGCGAAAAGCATCTACTTCGGCAATGTCGACCTTGGTACGGCGACCTCGCAAAAGTTTCGGATGTTCAACGGAGGCGGCAAAGGCGATCTTGTAGGCGAAATCAAACCCAAGGTTCCCTGGATCCGCATTGAGGTGCCGGGCTTCCGCACGCAAAAGCGCGATGTCGTCTTGATAGCGGACACCACCAAGGTCCCACGCCGCAATCAGGTCGTTCGAGGGCAGGTCGAGATTGTTACCAAGGATGTGGTTAACGAAGACGGCGAAATGCTCGCCCGGGCGGATCGGTGGACCGTCGATTGCTATATCACGGTTAACGCCAAGTCAGCCAAGCTCGTTGCCGTTGACGCTGCTGGCAAAGCAGTCAATCTCGATGTGCATGTACGCCTCGGCCAAACCGCGCGCCTGAACTTCACGCTCCGCAACGACGGTGAAATGACATCCGAGGGAACACTCGAGATTGCCGGCGACCCAACGGAGATCGTCGTAGGCCCCGACATGTTCCGGCTGAAGCCCGCCGCTTCCGTTGCGCTCGTTGTCGTGGTTCCACCCTTTCCAGGGGCAACTGCGGGCGAGCATCGCGAGATCATTATAGAAGCGAGAGAGGACGGCAAGGCTGTTGCCGCAATTCCAATTCAATATCACGTCGAAGGCACTTTCGACTTTGTAAAAGGATTGTTTTCTCGCAAGATGTCGCGAAAGCTCGAACAGCGTCCTCCTGACGACGCTGCGCCGCCCTCAGCGGATCCAAAGACGTAGATCTAACAGAGAGGGGAGGACGACATGGCCGAAGGAACTCAGGCGACATACCTCCAACCAACGAATGAGGCAGGCCGCGCGCTATTCAATCGCGGTATCAAAGGCGATGTCGTCATGCTGAACCTGCTCCGCTTCCGCGATGTAGCAGATTACTCCGCCAACCCTGAACTCGCGCCGGATGCGCCTGTTAGCGGCGAGGAGGCTTTCAACTTATACATCAAGCACACCCTTCCGTTCCTCAAAGAAAGCGGCGGAGCTCTAACGTTTCTGGGTAAGGGCGGTCCCTTTTTAATTGGTCCAGAGACTGAGCGCTGGGATCTCGCGATGCTTGTGCGCCAGAGCAGTGTCGATTCGTTTATCGCCTTCGCTTCGCATGAAGCCTATCTTGCGGGCCTCGGACATCGCACCGCTGCCATCGAAGATTCACGGCTATTGCCGCTCGTAGAAGTCGACCTCGACGAATACGATAATTGCCTCGCGCAACCCCGCGCGTCTTCTCCCTTGCCCTGAAGTTATTCATCAAACCCCGCATTTTCAACAGCCAGTATTCACGCTCCAGCGGCCAACCATTTAACCGGCGGCAAGCTTTGCCCTGCCGCTTGGAGCGATTGGTTGAGAGATCACAGCGAACAAAATGGGCGATCGAGGGTTCTTTGGGGCCATCGGGTGCTGCATAGACTCGGAAGCGGGCCTCTTGGGTCCGTCTACGCGGCGGTCGATCTAGCAACCGGTCAGCGAGTCGCGCTGCGAGGCTTTAGACGCCCGCACGGCGCGAACCAGGAGCGCTGGGACGCCGCGATCGCCCGGTTCGCTGCGGCGATGGCGGACCATTGTCTCATAGACGATCACCCGGCTATCCAAAAGATCGTCCGGTTCGGCCAAGATGGGCATATCTTTTACGTCGCGACCGAATACCTCGACCACCCTACCCTTCGCGACGTGCTGGACGAGAGCGGCCCAATGCAGTTGCCACAAGCTCTTGATATTCTTCGGGACGTTGCAGACGCTCTGGACTACGCCGCCGCATCCGGATCAGCGCACGCTGATTTGACACCCCGAAATATTCTCGTTACCCGGGGCGCGCCTGCGGCAATCGTCACCAACTTCGGCCTCGCTCAAGCGCGCGATAAAGGCGATTCGGTCTACCTTTCGCCGGAGCAGATTCGCAGTGGCGATTCGGGGCCGCGCTCGCACATTTTCTCCGCCGGCGTGATCGCCTATGAGATCCTGAGCGGAGCGCCGCCCTTCTCCGGAGATTCGGCGACCACGCGCCGCCGCTGCGTCCTCACGAACAAGCCCGCGCCGCTGGCCGATCAACCACCTTACGTTTGGCAGATCCTCCGAAAGATGATGGCCACTGACCCGGCGGATCGCTACGAGAACGTAACCGAGGCGATAGAAGACCTTGCGCACCGTCGTAAACCGGCCTCGCCCCTTTTCTCGGCGGCCTCATCAAACGAATATGCGGCGGAAGGCAATCTCGCTGTTATTAACCGCGTTCAGATCGCTCCAGAGCAGATCGAGCAGTCGTCCGCGAGCCTCGAAATGTCAAACTGCGCCCCCGTGCTCAGCGAGTTCGGCGTCCAGCGCCAACACGTCATCGAATGGTCTCTCTACATTGATACCGCGCACGAGATGTTGACGCGCGCGCTGTTATCGTCCAAAGCCCGCGCAAAAGTCGTGGCAATTGTCCTTGCCGCCGGCGCTCTGATGCTGCATGTGTCCAGGGCCCGCATCGACTACGACCATGGAACGGTCATCGCGGCGACCGGTTCGCCCCGTCTTGCGCTTAACGGCACGCCGATACCAATTTCGGCTGGCGACGGCGTATCGTCGAAGGGCTTTCAAATGCTCTGCACCGACGCGGCGTCAAGCGTTGTTGTGTCTATGAGAGGGTGCCGGCTTAAACTCCTGCCGGGCTCCAAACTCATTCTCCGCCGCCTTGGGTACGAAGGAGGGCCAGACCGTCAATTCCAGCTTGTACAAGGAACCGTTCTGGAAACGATCGATCCTCGCCACCGCAAGTCCGCATTATTCGAAACCCTGGCTGGCCAACTCGCCATTCACAGCAGCGGCGGCCGTCTCTCGGCAACCGTCGATCCGGCCGGTCAGACTCACGTGATTAACTTCGGCGGAAACTTAAGCGTTGACGCACAAGGCGACACTGTTCAGGTGCCGCGGCGGCAAGCGGCAATAATCGATCCGCATAACATCGCTCTGCCGCTCGTCGGACCAATCGACGACAGTCAACGCACTGCATTTGAACAGCAAAAGGACCTTTTAGCGCCCTCCTCATTAACCGAGCGCCTCGACAATACCCTCGCCATTGCGGAAGATGAAGTGCTTCTTCGCGCAGCGGATGATCTAGCCGCGCTGCAAACGTCGCGTACGGAAAAGGCAATCAAAGACGCACAGGCGCTCCAGGCTGCCCAGGCCGCTGTTCATGCAATTGCTCTGTTGATCGAAACCAGCGACAACGGGGACGTGCCTCGCGACATCGATCTAACGACGCTGGAACCGGTCAGCGCTGGAACCAACATGCAGGCGGCTCTCAACAATCTCGACGGACACCAGCTTCTTTCGTACAAGCAAGTTGACAGCGGACGCTATGAGTTTATGGCGCGAGCTTGCGATTCTACTCACACGCTGTTCCGAGTTCGCGACGGCGCCGTTGAAATCGTCCAAGAAAACGCTGTAAAGCGGCAGCCTCTTCTGAGTATCATCAAGCGCTTCATTAATGGCAGCGTTATCCCCTCGAAGCGCTGATTATTTCGATTGACGCTTGTTAGCCTCCTTTGCGCTTCGCCACGCCTCGAAAATCGCCGATTCTGAAAATATCATAAGAGACTTTATCTTATTATGTTAGCGTGGTATACTAAATGCAAATTAAGACTACTGTGATCGGATAATCAGGAGGAGTTGATTCATGGATCTAAACAAACTAACGGAAAGATCTCGCGACGCAATCAGCGAAGCTCAAACGATCGCATCCCGCTACAACCATACGGAGATTGACGGGGAGCATCTTCTGCTTGCCCTCCTTCAACAATCCGAAGGACTTCTGCCGCGCTTATTGACCAAGATGGAAGTCGATCCTGGACGGGTTGCCGAGCACGTCGAGCAGAATCTCTCGTCGCGTCCGCGCGTGAGCGGTCCCGGCGCGGAACAGGCGCGGGTATACATCACGAGGCGGCTGAATGACATTTTGGTGCACGCTCTCGACGAAGCTGAGCGTCTTAAAGACGAGTACGTTTCGGTCGAGCACATTGCCCTAGCGCTCATTGACGAAGGCAAAGCGACGCCGGCCGGCCGCGCGCTTGCCGATGCGGGAGTCGATCGCGACAGATTTCTCCGAGCGCTCACAGACGTTCGCGGCAACCAGCGCGTCACATCCGAATCTCCCGAGGAAACATACGATGCGCTCACGCGGTACGGCCGGGATCTCGTCGAGGAAGCGCGGGCGGCCAAGCTCGACCCCGTGATTGGGCGCGACGAGGAGATCCGTCGCGTAATCCGCATACTCCTGCGCAAAACGAAGAACAATCCGGTGCTGATTGGCGAACCCGGAGTCGGCAAGACCGCGATCGTCGAAGGGCTCGCCCAAAGAATCGTAAGAGGCGACGTGCCCGACGGCCTCAAGAACAAGAGCGTCTTTTCGCTCGATCTCGGCGCACTCATTGCCGGAGCGAAGTTTCGCGGCGAGTTCGAGGAGCGCCTGAAGGCAGTTCTCGCGGAAGTAAAAAAGAGCGATGGACGCGTTCTACTCTTTATCGATGAGCTGCACACAATCGTAGGCGCTGGCAAAGCCGAGGGATCGATGGATGCCGGCAATATGCTAAAGCCGATGCTCGCACGCGGTGAACTGCACTGCATCGGCGCGACCACGCTGGACGAATATCGAAAGCATATCGAAAAGGATGCCGCTCTCGAACGCCGATTTCAACCCGTTGTCGTCGAACCGCCCACGGTCGAGGATACGGTGTCGATACTGCGCGGCCTAAAGGAGCGCTTTGAGGTCCACCACGGCGTACGCATTCAAGATAATGCCATCGTCGCGGCGGCCACGCTATCGAACCGCTACATCACGGACCGGTTTCTGCCCGACAAAGCGATCGACCTGGTAGACGAAGCCTGTGCGATGGTTCGCGCGGAAATCGATTCGATGCCGGCGGAGATGGATCAAGCGACCAGACGCATCATGCAGCTTGAGATCGAGGAGCAGGCTTTGGGCAAAGAGAAGGACAAAGCCAGCGAAGAGCGTCTCGTCGCGCTTCGGCAGGAGCTCGCCGATATTCGAGAACGAGCGGCAGCAATGAAAGCGCAATGGGATAACGAAAAGTCGGCAATTAAGCGCGTCCAGCTGCTTCGTGAAGAGCTAGAAAAGACGCGTGCCCAGATCGATGCCGCCGAGAGGAGCTACGACCTGAGCAAGGTTGCGGAGCTTCGGTACGGACAGCTTCCGCAGATCGAGGCAGCCATCAAAAAGCAGGAAGCAGGTCTGGTAGAGCAACAACACGGTCAGCGGCTCTTGCGTGAAGAGGTCACCGACGACGAGATCGCGGACATTGTCGCCCGCTGGACAGGCATCCCTGTAACAAGGCTCGTTGAGGGCGAACGGAATAAGTTGCTGAGGCTCGAAGAGATTCTGCACGAGCGCGTCATCGGCCAGGATGAAGCGGTGCAACTCGTCAGCGATGCGGTCCTTCGCGCACGCGCCGGGATCAAGGATCCGCGACGTCCGACGGGCTCGTTCATCTTCCTCGGGCCAACCGGCGTCGGGAAAACTGAAACCGCCAAGGCCCTCGCCGAGGCGCTGTTCGACAGCGAGGACAACCTCGTCCGCATCGACATGTCCGAGTATATGGAGCGCTATTCGGTTGCTCGCCTCATTGGCGCCCCGCCGGGCTATGTGGGCTACGAAGAAGGCGGACAGCTGACTGAAGCCGTACGTCGCAAGCCGTACTCCGTAATTCTCTTCGACGAGTTCGAGAAGGCGCATCAAGATGTTGCCAACGTCCTGTTGCAACTGCTTGACGACGGTCGTCTAACGGATTCGCAAGGCAGGACCGTAGACTTCAAGAACACGGTCATCATTATGACCAGCAACATCGGCTCTGACCATTTGCTAGATGCCGCCATGCTCGGCAACGAAATCACCGCTTCCGCACGCGACGCCGTTCTTGCGGACCTGAGGGCTCATTGCCGCCCAGAGTTTCTAAATCGCGTGGATGACATCGTCCTGTTCAAGCCTCTTGGCATCGGGCAAATCGAACGAATCGTCGACCTCCTGCTATCGTCGATTCAGCAGAGGGTCGCGGAGCGGCGCATCACGATCGCAATGACGGATGCGGCACGCAAGCTCACGGCGAGAGAAGGATATGATCCGGTGTACGGAGCTCGGCCACTCCGGCGGTATCTACAGCATGAACTGGAAACGAAACTGGCGCGCGCGCTCATTGCCGGGAATATCGTCGACGGAGATGCGGTGATCGTAGACGATGTTAGCGGTGAGCTTGCGGTGTCGACGGCGGGACCGCCTTCGGACAGCCCAACAAGGTAATCGAGACGCTCGCAGGCGCCTCGATTGCCTGCGAGCGTATTTTTCATACAGAATTCCCTTGACAAATATAAAAATGTGTCCGATAATTGATTTAGGGAGAATCAGGCAGCATGGTACGTATCAGCGTACGTCTTCGATTTTTCCAGCGAGTAGAAAAAATCGCGATTTTGCGCTGTGACGCCGAACTTTTCGGCTGACCAGGTCGTCTATGTTATTGGTATGGTCTTTATCAATACCTTGAGAGAAATTACGGTGAGGGCCGAGCAGAATGAACTTACGCAAGCAATCCGTCGTCTGCCTTGTCGTGGCAGGTATTTGCACTCTTATGCTAGCCGCCTACATGGCGGGACCCACACTCCAACAGCCGTACAGCGCGCCCGCTTATGTCGCGATGGATCGATCCATCGACCACATTCGGTAGCGCTGGCGTGCCTCAACTGACGTCCTAATGCTAGCCCGCGAGATATCGGCCATCTCCGGGAAGCCATCAGGACGGCGCAATCCGAGTATAATGGTATCGTTTGAACATGCATTGCGTCGCGCGGCACGAAGCCCGCGAGCCGGACGCTTGGTAGCGTCTGGCCACGCTGATGCAGAACCGGGCCTTCGATGCCCAGGAGATTGACGATGCCTTTAACTGAACCGTTCCCCTCTCTTTCCGATATCACGCGCCTGATCGGTGAAGCCGGTAAACGTCTCGTGCAAATCGGCGCTTGCGAAGGCGCCGCCGGCAACATATCCGTGTTTATGGGTTGGGAGGCGTATATTGAGCGCGATTTTCCGCGAGTAGCGCAATATGATCTCCCGATTCACGTTCCCGAGCTTGCAGGCAAGGTATTTGTTGTGACCGGCTCCGGACGACGCCTTGGCGAAATCGCGTACGACCCCGAGGCAAACCTTGCGATCGCGCGCATCAACGAAGGCGGCACGACCTGTGAGCTGCACACGTCGCCAAGAGCTCTCTTCCAAAAGCCAACCAGCGAGTTCAACACTCACTTGGCGCTGCACCGCTCGGCGATCTTACGGGACAATCTGAACTTCCATGCGATTATTCACGCGCAGCCGCTCCACCTGACGTACTTAAGTCACCTGCCCGAATATCAGAACACGGTGACCCTCAGTAAGCGAATTCTTCGATGGCAGCCTGAAACAATTGTAAACCTTCCGATGGGAGTCGCCTATCTTCCGTTCGAGCTCCCGGGATCGCCTGAACTGATGCGCGCGACCGTCGGCGCAATGGAGCAAGGGCACCGCGTCGTTCTCTGGGCAAAGCACGGTGTGATGGCGCGCAGCGACCTCTCAGTCAAGCGCGCGGCTGACAGAATTGAGTACGCCGAGACAGGCGCTCACTATGAGTACCTCGATCTTGCGGCAGGCGGAAAGGCAAGCGGTCTCTCCGATGCCGAACTCCGGCAAGTGAACGCCAAGTTTGGCGTTGGGTCGCCATTGTTTTAAACTGGATCGCCGCTTCGAGCGGCGATCTCTCCTATATCAAGACACCACCTCTAAGGACACCCCTGATTCATGGCGACGATCCGAAGTAAACAGTCCGGTCCATCGCGGCCCACTCCCCCGCGCAATCCGCGCGGGGGAGGCGGCGGAGGCAATGGGCGCGGACCTCGAAAAGGCCGGCCACAGTGGTTGCGACGGCTCATTATCGTCGTCCAGCTGACGTTCGTGCTCATAGGCATCGCCATTGTGTCGCTGCTCGGCCTGATTTTCTGGTTGTACGGCACGTTGCCTTCCGCGGAAAGCCAGATCAAGAGCTACCGGCCGCCCGGCCGGGCAATGATCTACTCGTCCGACGGTGTTCTTCTTGCGGACCTCTTCCAGCAAAACCGGAAAGTCATTACCATCGACCAAATGCCGGTGAACCTGCAAAAGGCCACTGTCGATGTCGAAGACCGACGCTTCTACAGCAACGTCGGCGTCGACCTGCGCGGCATTGGCCGCGCGCTCGTGCGCGACTTTACGCATCGCCGCTCGAAGGAAGGGGCGAGCACGATTACCCAGCAGCTCGTCCGCAATATTGGAATCGGCGGCGTCGGGCGCGAGAAGACGATCGCACGAAAAATCAAGGAAGCCCTCTACGCCATACAAATTGAGCGAAACTACTCGAAACAGCAGATCCTGGAGATGTATCTTAACCAGGTCTACTACGGCAGCGGAGCCTATGGAGTTGAATCGGCGGCCGAAACCTATTTCAACAAGAGCGCCGATAAGCTAAGCCTGCCCGAGTGTGCGATGCTGGCAGGGCTCCCGCGCGCCCCTACCCTCTATTCGCCGTACGTCGACAAAGAAGCGGCGCGCGTAAGACGGGATCTCGTTCTTTCAAAGATGCTCGAGCAGGGCGATATAGGCTACACGCAGTATTCCGACGCAATCGCTACGCCGATCGCGCTCGGCTTTACTCGTTCCCCTCAGGGCAGAAGCCATGTCTATCATGCGCCCTATTTCGTCGATTACGTCGTCAAGCAGCTCTCCGAAAAGTTCGGCAGTGATTTCATTTACCGAGGCGGCATCAATATTGCGACGACGATCAACTGGCAAGTTCAGGATCAGGCTGAAAAGGCCCTCGAGAATGGCGTTGAGGATGCCCGCTGGCGCGGCGCTAGTCAAGCAGCTCTTGTCGCAATCGATCCGCACACCGGCTTTATCAGAGCAATGGTCGGCGGCGTCGATTACTCGAAGAGCCAGTTTAATATCGCTGCAGACGGCCGGCGCCAGGCTGGTTCGTCGTTCAAGCCGATTATTTACACGGCTGCAATTGACAGCGGCTTGATCAACCAGAATACGCGCATTCTCGACGCCCCCGTGTCCTACCCGGGACTAACCGGCGTCTGGTCTCCCAAAAACGACGACCACCGGTTCCGCGGATGGGTTACCGCCAAACGCGCCTTGGCGCTGTCAATCAATATTGCCGCCGTTAAGGTGCTCAAGCTGGTCGGTCCGGATACCGCGATCCGCTACGCCAACATGATGGGGATCAAGTCCCCGCTCGCGCCCTACTTGACGCTCGCTCTTGGAGCATCCGCCGTCACGCCAATCGAGATGG
Source organism: Capsulimonadaceae bacterium (assembly GCA_031292625.1). Classification (GTDB taxonomy): domain Bacteria; phylum Armatimonadota; class Armatimonadia; order Armatimonadales; family Capsulimonadaceae; genus JARLGU01. The sequence goes on from JARLGU010000041.1 coordinate 185,412, forward strand.
CGGTTGCTTATTCCGTGATCGACACGGGCGGAGAGCGCCCAAGCCCGCTGTCCGTCAAGCAAATTACGGATACGCAGGGAGCTATCCTGTACTCCGCGGACCCGCAGGTTGAAACCACAAGCATCGGCAAGGACGCACTTTCCCAGGTGAAAGAGATGATGCGGGCCGTCGTAACGGAAGGCACCGCATCGGCCATTCTCGGCGACGGCTCCGTGGCAGGGGCATGCGGCAAAACGGGAACCACGCAAAGCCACTACGACGTCTGGTTCGATGGTTTTACGGACGACCTCGTCTGCACCGTTTGGGCGGGCCATCCATCCAAGGATGCGAGGGGCCGTGCGATCTATGGGGTACCGATGAACGGCGAAGCGTTTGGAGCCACAATCTGCGCTCCCATCTGGAAGCGATTCATGATCGCAGCGGAACCGATCCTGGCTAAGGAGCGCGTCAAAGAGGCGCCGCCGAAAGCGCACCCCGCTCCGCCGCCCATTGAGACGGACGACGACGCCACGGGGACCGATTCCTCGTCCGCCACGCCTTCCTCTACCGGGACCTCGGACGGCACGCAAGTAACCGTATGGGTTGACAATGTGACGGGCCAGCGCGTTGCGGCCAAGTCGCCCAATTCGCACACCGTGAATTACGCGCGCGGCACGGAACCGCCTTTGCCTTCAACGCCGTCCACCACGGATACGCAGTCGCAGGGGGACTCGACGCAAACCAACGCCAAGCCTCCCGCGCAGGATGATTCTAAGCCGCATACGGTCACGGTGACAATCTGTACGGACAGCGGGCAACTTGCCACGCAGTGGTGTCCATCAACGCTCACGCGGACGTATGTCGCTGGACAGGAACCTAAGAAATATTGCACCATCCACCAGCCGCCGCCAGGAGAGCACTAGAGACCAGGCGCTCGAGCGCTCGCAGGTCCTCTACTTGACGCTGGCGATCCGTTTATGAGAAAATCGTCCACGACAGCCGCATCAGGCCTCGACCCATTCTATGCGCCGCGCACCGATCAGATATCGAGGGCGCGCGCGCGGATACTGGGCATAATTTTGCTTGCGCCGTTCGCGGTCCTTGCGGCCAGATTGTGGTACTTGCAGATTGCGCATGGCGAGGACTATTTTCGCGCTGCCGAGTCAAACCGCACGCGCATCTTACGGGTTGGCGCTCCGCGCGGGCTTATTCTCGACAATACGGGAGCCATTCTTGCGTCTACTCGTCCCGAGTATGCCGTTTATGCCGTTCCGGCGGTAGCGCACAGAAAGGATATCCTTCGCCGCCTGTCGGCCATTCTCAACATGTCGCCGGATGAAATCCAGGGCGTGTTGACGGCCGAGAGACGCAATAACTATTCCCCCGTACGCCTTGCCCTGAATGTATCCCTCGCTACGATCACCCGCGTTGAAGAAGATCGTCCCTATCTGCCGGGTGTGAGCACGGCTCCCGAGCCCGTTCGATGGTACCCAAGGGATTCGCTCCTCGCGAACACGTTAGGGTCGCTTGGCCGCATCGATTCCACCATGTACCGCGCAAAGCGAGGCTCCGGCTACTTTTCCGACGATTTCGTCGGCAAGGGCGGAATTGAGGCCCAGTACGAAAGCCTCCTCCACGGTACTCCCGGGGGCACACTCGTCGAAGTGCAGGCACGCGGCGGCGCTCCAGTCAACCTCGGACAGATCGAGCCGATTCCCGGAAGGACGCTGCGCCTGACGGTCGATCAAGGCGTTCAGCGAGCCGCGGAGGATACCTACCGTGAACACGGTTGGACCGGCGGCGCCGTTGCCCTCGATATCAACACCGGCGCTGTCCTCGCGATGGCGTCCGCGCCCACATACAACCCAAATGCCTTCGCGAAGGGGATCAACGGCCGCGAATGGGCAACGTTGCGTCTAAATCCCGGCAAACCGCTTCTCAACCGGCCCGTCGACTCGCTTTATCCGCCCGGATCCACATTCAAGCAAGTTGTCGGCCTCGTTGGGCTGGCTAGCCACGTTGTCACGAGCGGGACGACGTACATTTGTAACGGCTCGCTGATGATCGAGAAGCAGCGCTTTGGTTGCTGGGCCGTTCATGGCCCGGTCGATTTCCGCAAGGCGATCGCCGATTCCTGCGACGTCTACTTCTATAAAACCGGCATGCTCGCGGGACCGACTCGCATCTCTCGTTTCGCAAAGGAATACGGCCTTGCGCGCCTGTCCGGTATCGACTTGCCCCACGAGATGATCGGCTCGGTCCCAAGTCCTGAGTGGAAGGAACGTCGATTTCGCAAGCTCGGTCCGATCTGGGCCGAGTGGTACACCGGCGACACGCTAAACATGTCTATCGGACAGGGATTTGTATTAACCACGCCGCTCCAAATGGCGATGGTTACGGCCGCGACCGCGAACGGCGGCACCGTATTTAAGCCCTACCTGCTCAACTCCGTACTGGATCCGCTCACTGGCGAAGTGTCCCAAAAGACCGTACCCTCGGTTCTGAGCCGAGTCTATGCTCCGGAGGAGTGCTTCCAGGTCGTTCGAGAAGGGATGCGGGACTGTGTAACGGACGGTACGGGGCAGATCGTCAACTTCAAGTCGATGGCGGTAGCGGCCAAGACCGGCTCATCGCAGGTAACGGGAAGCAACCGGACGCACGGATGGTTCGTAGCTTTCGCCCCCTATCACAACCCCAAGATCGCGATCGCGGCCATTGTCGAACACGGCGGACACGGCGGCGACACGGCGGGTAAGGTAGCGTACGCTATGCTCAAAGCCTACTTCCATCTTAACAACGAACAGACAGCAAAACCGGCGCGCACCGATTAGTCCTCGGTACGCGCCGGCGCCGCAACTCTGACCAGAATGCCCCGGCCTACTGATAGTAAGTGCAGTAGAGTGTCTTCGCTGTATTGATGTCCAGCGTCGACGGTCCGGTAGCCGTGGTGTTCTTGTTCGTAATATCCGTTGTATTGGAGCTGTTCGGCAACCCAAGCATCGTGCCGAACGCTTCCGCGCCCATTTGCTGGAGCAATGATGGAGCGATGGCTCCGGTTGACGACGCCGTGAAGGTCGCGGTCTCGCTCGTAATGTAATTCGTGCCGGTCGCGCTTACGGACCACTTCGCAGTGCTCTGAGTTGTCGTGTCCGTGCTAAACGTTACTACAATGTCCGCGCCGGTCGCAGAAGAAACCTTCGAGTACGTAATTCCCGATCCAAGCAGCGCGGTCCATTGATTGAACCCATTAAGTACCTCGGTTTCATAGGAGGCGGTACTCGTAACGCCGGGAGTAGCCGTCGTCGTCGTCACAGTCAAGTCATTTGTAAAATACACCTTAATAGGCGTGTGGCTCCAAACGCCATTCGATCCCGACTGCCACAAGGACGCATAATTGGGCGTATAAGTCGTCGCGCACGTGCCGGTCGGAGCAGACGTGCTGCTTGTCGAATTGCCCGTCGAGCTTGTGGAGGAACTTCCGTAAGTCGTATTTCCCGCCGAACAGCCAAACAGATTAAATGCGACGACGCCAACCAGACCGGCAACGGCCGTCAACTCAATGATCGCTCGCGTTCTTGTAATCACACTCATGTCGAATCCTCACTTTGGGAGTATCGACGACCGTCGCTCCGCCGGAACCGTGGAAACCGACACGCTGTTTCCGCTTCGTAAGATGTCCGCCAGGGCGGTCCCGGGGATCAAGCGACCACCGATGATCGTCTTAAACAAATCGAAGGCGGGACGATCGACGGCCCGCCTATACCCTATTTCTGGTAGAACTTCGCGTTCTTTTCCGCGTAAGACTTCCAGTTATCCGGCAACTCGTCTTCCATGAAGATCGCGTCCACCGGGCACTCGGGTTCGCATAGGCCGCAATCGATGCACTCATTCGGATCGATAAACAGTTGGTCGTCTCCTTCGTGAATACAATCCACCGGACAGACGGCCACGCAGGCCTTGTCTTTGACGCCGATGCAGGGCTCAGCGATGACGTATGGCATGAACTTCTCCTCTAGCAGGCGATAGTAGCTGATTATAGCTGTTTTTGAGAACGCATGGCAAGGGCGCAGTAATATTCAGACGCCGAAATGTACGTTAAAACACCCGGCGGGAAATCCGCCGGGTGACGTATTATTCAAACTCCGCAAAATACTTCGCAAAGTGCGCGATCTCTAGCGATCGTCCTGTTCATCGATAGCGCCGCCATCGTGTCCATTTAGCGCGGGGGTGGCCTTTAGCAGGTGCCCAAGCTTACTGCGCTTCGTGGCGAGGTAACGGCGGTTCGATTCGTTGGGAACTGCTTCGAGCGGCTCCCGGCCAACGATCTCGAGACCATACCCCTCGATGCCGGCTCGCTTGGCCGGATTGTTGCTCATCAAGCGCATGCGGCGAACGCCGAGGTCGTACAAGACCTGCGCGCCAAGACCGTAGTCTCGAAGGTCGGGCTTGAAGCCGAGCAGAATATTCGCCTCGACAGTGTCAGCGCCATGATCCTGCAGTTCATATGCCCTCATCTTATTGAGCAAGCCGATACCGCGTCCCTCCTGCTCAATGTAAAGGAGAACGCCGCGGCCGTCCTGGGAAATGCGGTTCAGCGCGGCATGCAACTGCTCACCGCAGTCACAGCGAAGCGAACCGAGCAAGTCACCCGTCATACACGAAGAGTGGATCCTCACAAGACACTCCTCGCCATCCGCTACGTCTCCCATAACAAAGGCGACGTAGGGTGTCGGGTCGACCGTACTCTCGTACGCGTGAACCGTAAACTGCCCATAAATTGTTGGAAGCTTCGCGACAGCAACCTTGCGCACGAGCCTTTCAGTGCGCCGCCGATGCCGGATGATATCCTCGATCGTCAGCATCTTCAACCCGAACTTCGTCGCGAGCGCCGTCAGTTCCGGCAGACGCGCCATCTCGCCGTCGTCCCCCATGATCTCGCTGATTACGCTGACCGGCTCCAATCCAGCAAGACGCATCAAGTCGACCATCGCCTCCGTGTGGCCAGCTCGCTTCAAAACACCGCCTTGCCGCGCCATCAGCGGGTTCACGTGGCCTGGCCGGTTAAAGTCGTCCGGTTGAGACGTGGGGTCTGCAAGCAGACGTATGGTACGAGCGCGATCCACCGCCGAGGAGCCCGTGGTCGTGCCTTCTCTCGCGTCCACGGTGACGGTAAACGCTGTTCGCATCGTTTCCGTGTTCTCGGGAACCATCGCGTGGATATCGAGCGCTCGTAAACGGTCCTCTGTCATCGGGACCGTAATGATACCGGACGCATACCGGGTCATGATCGTGATGGCCTCGGGTGTAACGAACTGTCCCGCCATAACGAAGTCACCTTCGTTCTCGCGGTCTTCATCATCGGTGAGAATGATCATCTTGCCGGCCCGAAGGTCCGCGATCGCTTCTTCGACGGTTGTAAACTGAGCCTCAGACATAATGGACTGCCTTCTCCCGGCGGCAAATCTTAGCCGCCACTTGCCGAACGAGCGCTGCCGGAATCTTTGTTCCATCACGGCAGCGCTCGAAATCTAACACTATGAGCCTATTCGCGCGAGTTGCGCCGATTGCTACAACAGCTCAGTCGTCGGGTTCGACACACTCTGCGAAGGGCGAGGATTAAGCTCAATGCCGAGGGGCGCGGCAGCGTATGTCGTATTGCCTACGAGCTTTTCCACGTACTTGCCTATAATATCCGTCTCGATATTGACCGGATCCCCCGCGTGCTTGCTGCTCAAGTTCGTCTCTGCCCACGTGTGCGGTATGATCGCCACCGAGAACGTACGATCCTCCGCGTCGACAACCGTCAGAGAAATCCCATCGATCGCGATGCTGCCCTTGCGTACGATATAGCGCATCAGGTCTCGCGGGACATCGATGTAAATCACGTAAGAGTTGTCGATCTGGCGAATGGATGCGATGCTGCCCGTGGCATCCACGTGCCCTTGCACGATGTGGCCGCTAAAACGGCCATCCGCTGCCATCGATCGCTCCAGATTGACAGGATCGCCAGCCGCGAGATGCCCCAGCGCCGTCTTGCGCATTGTCTCGTACATGGCGTCAAACGATACACCGGCGGCCGAAATCTCGACAGCCGTCAAGCATGTGCCGTTCACCGCGATGCTGTCGCCGATCTTAATGCCGACAAAAACGTCACCGGGCGCGCTAACCGTGAGTCTCGCGTGCTCTTCGGCCCTTTCAATCGTCTGAACCGTCCCTACCGCCTCAATAATTCCAGTGAACATGGCTGTATTATACCACTCCTCTATTTTTCGGAACCTAACAGCCTCCCGCCTGGTTCCCTAACGGCGCACAATCCATCATTTCGTGGAGACCCGCGCCGCAGCCTTGTAAATATCGCCGTCGATAACGACATCCGGCCCGCTTCGGCGAACCTTTTGATGAATCATCACATGCGCCTCCGCCATGCGAGAGGCAACGGCATCGCCGCCAACGGGCCCCGGAGCCGAGTCGCCGCCGATAATCTTCGGGGCGATTGTGGCGATATACCGGTCCACAATGCCGCTGCGCAGGGCGCTGCCGATCAGTTTCCCGCCTCCCTCAAGCAAAATGTGTATGATATCCCCGCGATCGCCTAATCGCCGCAAGAGATCGAGAAGGTCAACGCGCCCGTCAGGGTCGCCGGCGCACTCCAAGATCTCGCCCCCCGCGCTCCTTAGCGCCGTCGCCCGTTCTTGCGATGCTCCTTGAACGCACGCGATCACCGCCGGATCTCGGGCCGGGCCGTTGAGCACGGCGGACGAGGGCGGCGTACGCAACCGGCTGTCGACGACTATCCGGCGAGGGTTGCGGCTGTCTGAACGTCCTAACCTTGTCGTGAGGCTAGGATCGTCGGCAAGCACCGTCCCTACCCCAACCATAATCGCATCGACCCGGTCCCTGAGTTGCCTGTGCACCCAGAGCCGCGTAAGCGGCGACGTGATCCACTTCGAGTCGCCGTCCGCCGTCGCAATCTTTCCGTCCAGTGTGGTTGCGACCTTGACGGTAACCCACGGCAAGCCTGTAGCCCGGTGCTTGACATACATCCGATTGAGATGCATCGCGGCGTCAATACAGATACCTACGTCCACCAGAATCCCTGCATCGCGAAGGCGGGCGATGCCTCTGCCGCTGACGCGCGCGTCCGGATCTTCCATAGCCACGACAACTCGCTTGAGTCCCGCGCGAATGAGTGCGTCCGCGCAGGGAGGCGTTCGTCCGTAATGCGAACATGGCTCGAGCGTCACATAGGCAGTCCCTCCGCGCGCCAAATCCCCGGCTTCCCGAAGAGCATACACCTCGGCGTGCGGGGCCCCCGGCTGAGGATGAAACCCAACGCCGGCAACGACGCCGACAGGCGACAGGATCACGCATCCGACCATCGGATTCGGGCTCGCGTGCCGTCCAAGAGAAGCCCGTCGCAGTGCGCGCGCCATCATTTGCTTATCGTCACTCGTCATTAATTTTGCTCTTAATGATTTGGATCTCCTCGCTAATCGCGGGGCTCCCCGGTTTCAGGAGCGCCTGGCTCTCGTCGACGAGCGTAGCGAGTGCTCGCCGCTGCTCCGCGCGGAGACGTCGCTGGGTCTCCTTGAGCTCAAGGTAGCCTATTACTGGCGTAGTCATTCCGAGAAGGAGGATGACGCCCCAATACACCATCTCGTACGCTTGAACTTTGATGGAGAGGCGCGGAGACGGCGATGGAAGGAAAGTCCCACCGAGGCACAACGCGGCAACTGAAAGCAGGATAATCGTCCCGGTCACCCTGCGCTGCCTCTGCGACTCCGTAAGCAGGTCGCGCAAAGCAGGATCCCGCCATCGCCAGAACTCGCGTCCCGACGCGATCGCCACGGCGACAATAAGGAGCGCGAAAACGATACGTGCCGCGAGAGTGCTGGACATGATATCGAAAGTATACTGCTTTCCGCCGAACTTTCAACCAGCCAGCATCCGTTCACTGCAAGATCGATTTCGCCCGCTCGGCAAGGGAAATCGCATCCAGGTTCCTATCAACGATTGTCACCGGTATTGGCGCGGTATCCGTCCGTGAACGACCGTCCTGAGATGTCAAGCCCCATGAATGGGTCTGCCCGGCTCACGAAAATGCTGGGCGTCTGCCGATTAGGCCCGTTCACGGGCTTTCTCAACACTGAACGGCCCTTTCAGGACCGGACTCGCGCCGCTATAGATGCGATTGCCCTTTCCGCTAGGCGTCAACATATTGCATTCCGTGCCCCGCATCGGATATAATCGTGATCGCGCCAGGCGAAGAAGGGATCTGGCCTGTTATGGCGGGGTAGCTCAGCTGGTTAGAGCGACGGATTCATAACCCGTAGGTCAGGGGTTCAAGTCCCCTCCCCGCTACCAGTCTTTTTTCCTCTGGTATTTGCTCATTCTGAGCATTTTTCGACGATTCTCAAAAGTCATTTTTCAGGGTTTTGAGACCCTCAAATGAGCGTGCTAGGTTAGAGCATTTTGTTCGCACCCCGTGACTGCCGTCGCTCTAACCAGCCTCGCTACCCCGCCACTGACACATTCTTGAATCGAGGATGATGTCATGACCGTACCTGCGCGCGCACTTTCCTTTTGGATATCGGAATATTTTGCGGACGCGGACTTGGCTAGAACAAGCAAGACGACCTACGCGACTTGGCTTCGAAAGTTTACTACTTTCCTGACTTCCAATCTCCACATACAGTCCCCAACTATCGACGATTTGACCGAATCGAATCTTCGGGAATACCTTCGTTGGACAAAGGCGCGCAAAGCCCAACAACGGTCACTTTTTCACCGTGGGGATGCGCTTCCGCTGCATTTGGACAACAATACGATTAGGTCAGCGTTCTATCCCCTCACTGCCTTATGTTCGTACCTCGCCAACGAACGCCGCATATTGCCGCAAAACCCAATGGCGGCTATCAAACTGCCACCGCGCAAGTATTCCGCAGGACTGCGCGCTTCCGCGCGAGACTCGGACGTCATGCTGCTCCTGGGGGCAATCGACAAAAACCCTGACCCTGCCAAGCGCGCCCTGGAACTTGCAGTCGTTTGGACGCTCACCGACTCGTGCATGAGAATCGGCGCACTCGTGAATGCAACACTAAGCGGCTTGGATTTGGAACGTCAGGAAATTAGGGTCGTAGATAAAGGCGACAAGACTTGCACTTACCTGTTCACCGCCGCCTGCGCCGATGCTGTCCGCGTTTGGCTGGACTATCGCCCCACCGATTGTACACACGATTATCTATTCTGCCGCAATAAGGTCAGCAAAATAGCAGATGAGGGCATAAGGGATATGATTAAACGCTACTGCGCACAACTTGGGCTGAACCCTAAGACAATGCTCCCTCATTCGATGAGACACGGCGCTGCCCACCGCTTGCAACTATCGAACACACCACTTGCCTGTATCCAGCTTCGATTACAGCACCAGCGCATTGAGACAACCCTGCGGTATCTACAGGCAGGAAAGACCAAGGAGGATTTGAACGCGAGCAAAGCAGTGAGTCTTGCCAATACCATTCAACGGGCGGCGACCACGGCGGCGGTAAGAACGGCGGCTTCATTTCATCCGTATGCTCCAGCAGGCGAAGGGGGACGACGCGTTGTCTCACGCTCGCTTGCGAAGGACGCGGAACATCACGCAAAATATATGCAGCGCCGTCGCGGGGAGTTGCCATAGACACCGCCGCATGTCGCCGCATGTCGATTAGAACGTACGCGAACAAAGAAGGGAGGGCTTTCGCCCTCCTATTCCTGCGCCCTTCCCAGTACCCAATCCGCCGCCTTTTGTGCTTGCGACGCTGCCCGTACAATCAACCTGCTATCGGTCGATAACCGCTGTCGCCATCCTTCGATGTATGATGCCGAGTTTTGGATGTCATTCGCTACACCGATTTCGGCACATAGGAAGCAAGCGCCCAATTCTCCAAGCAACTCTTCGAAACTATAATCTTGCGATGCAAACTGTATCAATCCTACAACCCCAGGGCGGTTAAGGCGCTTGTTATGTCCCGTGCTGTGCACAAGTTCGTGCGCTAACGTCGCCGTGTACCCCGCCTTACTGTTGAAGGCGCTCGCAGAAGGCATCAACACTACATCACGAGCAGGCGCATATGCGGCGTGCGAGCACGGAAGCACCTTCGGGGCATCGGGATAGCCTTCGAGCAGATTTCTCGCGGCTTCGAGTGCGGAAGCGTCCATACTTGCCGAAATAGGTTCCAGGTCGGGAAGTTTGCCGCCCTCGGAAACAACTAGCCTTTCGCACTGCTGAACATTGAACACCGTGTATGCGCGAGCGAGCGGAATACTGCGCTTTTGTTCGTCATCGTCGCCTTCGTGTTCGATGAACTGCCAGAACACAATAGCCGTCCCCTTCTCACCTCGTCGAACTTGCCCGTTCAAGTCGTGCGCTTGCTTGAATGTCAACCAACGGTGATCGTCATAACCCGCCATTCCAAGAAGCAGGCTGTTTATGCCCCTGTACGGCTTCTCTGAAACGGCGTTGACAGCAGTGCGACTTGTCCACGGCTTGCGCCAAGGGACGACGCCTTTGTCCAATTCCGCAAGAATTCGATTTGTTATTTCATCGTATTTGTTTTCCATACCCGATATAGCACGAATACGGCGGCTATGAGGGATTGTCTCGAAAACACTTATTTTTGAGAATTTTTGCATGAGACAGCAAATGATGATTCGCATGCGTACCTGACTGTCGCAAAATCCCGTTTCTATTGCTATCCCTCACGATGTACCGATTTTATGTATTTGAGACAGGAGAACAGAACAGTGGCACTTCTAGGATATGCACGAGTAAGTACCTTAGCAGGACAACAGACGACCGATTTACAGGTTGACGCTTTGAACGCAATAGGATGCGAAAAAATCTTTAGTGATTTTGCAAGTGGAGCAAGAACCGACCGAAAAGGACTTGGCGAACTGCTCGAATATGCAAGGCAGGGCGATACCCTTTGCGTTTGGCGGCTTGACAGACTCGGAAGGTCATTGAAACATCTAATCGAAGTTATCACAGACCTTGAACGGCGAGGTATTGGTTTCCGTTCACTTTCGGAAAACATCGACACCACCACGGCAGCGGGGCAGTTGCTCTTTCATCTTATGGGGGCACTCGCTCAGTTCGAACGCACGCTAATTCGAGAGCGGGTCGTTGCAGGATTGGAAGCTGCTCGAAAGCGTGGGCGGCATGGTGGGCGTCCCCGTGCCGTGGATGCATCAAAAGCGGCGGCGATTGCAGCGATGACCGCACAAGGGCTTGCTGTGGTCGATATTTGCAAGTCCTTGAAAATCAGCCGTGCAACTTACTACCGCAACCGTGAAGCCGATGTATCGGCAGAGAAGCAATCGCCAAGTCCCTCATGACCCGCGTGCCCACCACGGCAAGGGCATGCAAATCCCTCATAGTCCCTTGCCCATCGTGGCAGCAAAGGGGGGCGGGGGTACTTTCGAAAAGGGATGGTTAGAGTAGAACGGCTATCAGTCGCACCACGATTGGCTTTTCGGGGAGGTGGCAAGACGCAGACGCCGTACGTCCTTACCCCCGAAAAATATATCAAAAAAATATTGAGAATTCTTATCAAAGCACTTGCGACCAATGCGACAAACCCTGCCGATGACCGATGTGTTGGCACAACCCGTATTTGCAAATCTAAATAATTCGACAAAATTTAGCATATTAGCCTCATTTACACCCTTGACTGAACCCCGAATATAGTGATAGATACTTCACATCATTCCATCGTGAATATTATCGAAATAGAGCGATTATGGCGACAATTTACAGCAAAAAAATTGCGTGATAATTATCGTCGTGACGAAACCACACTACGCACCATATTCGAAAATGAAAATTCTTTTGACTTTGGTAGAATTCTAGTATGGTAACTCGAATGATAGGCGTAGAACGAGAGCACTACGTAAATAAGACAGAGTTAAAGTCTCTGTATGCACTCGACAACAACTTAATAGAGCTTCTTGGATTACCCGATAAGACTGAACCCAATGCACGCCCAACTGCATTGCTCACGCAACTGTGGCGCATAAAACGCGTGGAAGAGATGCTACGCGAACACCACGATGAACATCAAAGTGTCGTCAACAAGAAGCGCAAGATACATCCTGATATGGCAAACATTTTGAGACGACTCGGTATTTCGTTCGATGAAAACAAAATCGTCAAGCAAGAAGTAAAGCAGGAGGAGGACTGAATCCAAAATCAGGCAAGGACGACACTATGGATGAATATCTAATCACAGAAATCATGCGAAATGAGTTAAGCATACATCAAATCAAGCAGTTCTTCGCGTGGGGCGAAGAACTGCACTGGCGCATCGGTGAACACGACATCTCGAATCTCGACCGTACCGATGACCTTCCGAACAAGCACGCTGTTGCAAGAGACTTTCACAAAGCGTTTCGTGGGAAAAATTTTACGTATCACCCAACCAATGTGAACGAGATCATGGTGCATATGGCTCGCAAGTTTGGATATGTCAACTGCGATGAATGGGAAAAGAACGATGAGAAAATCTTTGCTTTCACAAAAGCAACCGTTGCTCATCACGACTGGAAATCTGAACATGTATTGATACCGTTCCAAGTGATGAACGAGGAGGACATCAAATATGCAGTAAATACAATCTTTAAAGAAATTCCATTGTCGGAGGCACAACGAGAGGCAATAGCATATCGACTTGAGCATCCCGAAACTGTCTATTACACAGACAAAGATGTTCAGACCAAGATCGTCAATCACCTTTATGGAATACGATTCAAAGACGGAAGGACACTAAAGCAAATCAAAGATTCGCTCGGATTATCGGATAATAAGCAATTATATCGCGTACTCAAAGAGTTGGTTGAATTGCAAAGGAGCCCGATTTATGGCTACAAAGTGTTCGATAAACCGAGTGATGATGAAGTTGCTGAATATGCATCTTCGCCATTGAAGGAATTGGCAAATCCGCCTAAAAGAAAGAAACGAGCGGAATTGTATAAGTACGCACCCGAACGCAAGCAGATTGACCATGACCCGACAATTCGACACGAAACCATTTGCGATATTATTCGTAAATATTTGGAATATATCAGTGGGAAAGCGTCCGTTTCGGAACTTGCCAAAATTGTGCGGTCAGTTTTAATCACAGTCAAAGACGAGTTCGTTCGTGATGCGCTGAAGGCTCTCAAAAGTGAAGGGATAGTTGATTTCGTTGTTGGTGCACACAGTAGACATCTGTATTATTTGGTACAGAGAACGGATAGAATTGAATAACATTAGTTGGATAATCGCCGAGTCTAGGTCAGCCCTGGCTCGGCGGTAGTTCCGCCTTAGTTCGTCGGTAGTGTGGCTCAATGCAATAATTGTTCAGCCCTAATTAAGCCTTAGATAAGCGTTAGGTAAGCCCATGTTAATATTACCTCAGCCCTCCAAGCTAAATACACGGTATATATATAACTTAGGACTTTCGCTTTGCGTCGTTTGCTGCCTTGACAAGATTCCTGTCTTTGATTCACAATTTCGAATCTTGACCAGGCAACAATATATCGAATATTTGATCGCGACGAACGGTAACTACACTTGCTCGAACCTATCTGAG
>JARLGU010000042.1 GCA_031292625.1 Capsulimonadaceae bacterium
GAGAACGTCGCCAGCCAATCTTCGCTACGGGGTTTACGCCACCAGAGCGAAAGCGACTTCAGTGCTCGCTACGCACATAGCCTATCATAATTTCCTTGCTTTTGACGTGGCGCGAAGCGCCTAAGGATTCTTCGCTCAGGGGCCGTTGAAGTTGGCTCGTCGAGCCTAAAGCGCGAAGCGTCAGACAAATGGCCGCACCCAAATGCCCAGCCCCCCGTCGCTTCCCTAGCCCACCCGCCGCAAACGGAGCGAGTTGGTTACGACGGCGACGCTGCTGAACGCCATTGCGAACGCTGCGATCATTGGGTTCAAGTGACCGAAGGCGGCGAGCGGAATGCCGATCGAGTTGAACGCAAACGCCCAGAAAAGGTTCTGCCGGATAATCGTCACCGTCCGCCGCGACAACCGGATCGTGCGCTCGACGCCCGAGAGGTCCGCGCCGAGCAACGTCACATCGGCCGCCTCGAGCGCGACATCGGTCGCCTGCCCCATCGCGATGCCCACATCCGCCCTCGCAAGCGCCGCGGCATCGTTGACGCCGTCTCCGACCATGGCGACGACGGTCGTTCCGCCAGCTCGCAGCGCGTCGATGGCGGCCAGCTTCTCTTCGGGACGCAATGAGGCGCGAACGTCCTGTATACCCAACGCCGCTCCGATCTCGCGCGCGACCAGGACCGAATCGCCAGTGAGCATGGCGACATCGACGCCGCGCGCCTTCAGCGCCGCAATGGCTTCGCGAGCGCCTTGGCGGATCTGATCCGCCAGGGCCACGCGCCCCAAATAGCGCCCTGCATGCGCGACATGCACAATCGTGGCTGCTGGAGGGTCGTCAACGCCGGACGGGAGTGACACGGCGCCCGCCGCCATCAGCGCCGGATTGCCCGCAAGCACGACGGCGCCATCGACGATCACGCGGACGCCTTCGCCGTGCACCGCCTCGAAGCCGGTAGACGACGGGACGGACACGCCGTCATCAAGAGCCTGTCGAACAATCGCCGCGCCGATCGGATGCTCGGAGCCGTGCTGTGCGGCTGCGGCAATGGCGAGCAGATCGTCGCGCGCGACGCCGTCTGCTGCGTGAACGTCGACAACGCGGAAGCGTCCCTCGGTAAGCGTTCCCGTTTTGTCGAACACGACGAGACGAACACGCGCTGCGGCTTCGAGCGCCTGCGCATTGCGAACGAGGACGCCGAGCGATGCCGCGCGACCGACGCCAACGATAATCGCCGTAGGCGTCGCCAAGCCAAGCGCACACGGACAGGCGATCACGAGAACCGCAACTGCGTTGCGTACGGCAATTGCGTGCGCCGCCCCGGCAAATAGCCAGCCAGCCAGCGTCAGCGCTGCGATGATCAGAACGACGGGGACGAACACAGCGGAAATCTTGTCGGCAAGCCGCTGCACGGGCGGTTTGGATGCCTGCGCCTCCTCAACGAGGCGAACGAGGCGCGCGAGAACCGTCGCCGAACCAACCGCGGTAGCGCGAACATCGATGGAGCCGCTGCCGTTCAAAGTCCCGCCTACAACCGGCACGCCAACGTTCTTAGCAACTGGAACGCTTTCGCCCGTGAGCAGAGCTTCATCGACCGACGTGCTGCCCGAAACCACCACGCCGTCAACCGCGACTTGCTCTCCAGGGCGAACACGGACCAGATCGCCAACCCGAATGGTCGCGACCGGCACTTCAAGGGGCGGACCGGTCTCATCGACGCGCAAGGCCGTTCGAGGAGCAAGTGATATGAGTGCGCGTACGGAAGCGACGGCACGATGGCGTGCCCGGGCCTCAAGGAACCGTCCCATAAGAATGAGCGTGACGATCGTCGAGCCGGTCTCAAAATAGGTCACGGGAGCATGGGAAAACGCGAGTTCCGAGAGGCTGAATGTCCACGCGGCAAGCGAGCCGAGCGCGATCAGAGTGTCCATGGTCGCTGAGCCGCCCGCGCGCAGGGCCGACCATGCGCCGGCAAAAAAGGAGCGGCCGCAACCGAAAATAACGACAGCGCTCGCCGCGCAGAGGATCCATTCCGCCCATGCCGGTCGCGCCATCCAGAGCATGCCGGCGATCAACGCCGGAACCGCAATCGCACCCGCAATCCAAAGATCCGTCGCCGACGCCTCTTGCTCCGGCGCGGCGGTTCCCTCGGGATGCACGCGCGCCAGATAGCCGGCGCGTTCGATCGCGGCGATCAGGTCCGATTCGGCGACGCGGCCAGGATCGTACTGTACATGCGCCTGATTGGTCGCAAGGCTCACATCGGCCGCGCTTACGCCTTCGACCTTGCCAAGAAACCGTTCGACGCGGCCGACGCATGCCGCACAATGCATGCCCTCGACATCCAGCACCGCACGGCGTGAATCCCTTTGAGGGATCGATGCCTCTGGGTCCGAAACGGTCGTCATCAATGGCCTCCGGCGACAACGCGCATCAAGCAAAGCGCTACGAAACTGGTCGCGCGTCGAAGCCTTCTTCTTGGATCGCCTGGGCTAACTGCTGAATCGTTACGGATGTTTCGTCGTATTCGACCGTGGCGCGTCCCTTTTCGAGGCTGACCAGGGCCGAACTGACCCCAGGGTTTCCCAGTAAAGCCTTCGTCACGTGCCCGACGCAATTTTCGCAACTCATGCCCTTAACTTCAAACTCAGTTGTCATTTTAATGTCCTCGTAAACTAACGGGATTAACCCGCGCGCCGACTGCACAAGCAACGCGCGATAGGCGCGTTCAGGCAGATCCATCGTGCGCCGGGACGACTGCAAGTACTCTTCCAACGCTATCGAAGGTCCCAAACCAGATTGAAATTGTTATACCCCGCCGATGGCGATTGACGCCGGTCGATACGATAATGCGTGCGCCAACGGATCTATTGATTGCATCACACTCAACAGGTATAATTGTTTGAGACCAGACATCTATCAAATAAGGCATCAATATTTATGGCGGGCGAATACAAAGACTATTACAAGATCCTTGGCGTCTCTAAAGATGCGGATGATAAGGAGATCAAAGCGGCCTACCGCAAACTGGCCCGTAAGTTGCATCCCGACGTCAACCCGGGCGATCGCTCCGCTGAGGACAAGTTCAAAGAGGTTGGCGAAGCGTACGAGGTTCTGAGCGACCGTGACAAGCGCCAGAAGTACGATGCGTACGGCGACCAGTGGAAGGCATATTCGCAAGGCGGCGGATATGGCGGTTTCGGGACTAACGAGGCTCCAGGAGGACCGGGTTCCGCGGGCGCCGCGGGTTTCGGAGGGCTCGACGATTTATTTGCATCGCTTTTTGGCGACCAAACTCGCCAGGCCGGCGGCGCGGGCTTCGGAGGCGGATTCCGTACGGGGCCGCGTCACCGCGGTTCGTCCAGCCCCCGACAGACTGTCGACCTAAGCGTCGAGATCACCCTCGAAGAAGCTTTTCGGGGAACGACTCGCTCATTCAACCTCGCGATTCCGGAGACCTGTACCCGCTGTTCGGGCCAGGGCACGATCACAATCGGCGAAGGCAAGCCATGCCCGAGTTGCGGCGGAACGGGCAAAGCCAGAGGGCAGCGCGGTATCTTTGCGCCGGACTGCCCGCAATGCGGAGGCACGGGGCACGCGGTTGAGGTTTGTCCCGAATGTCGCGGCAACGGCACGATCGAGCGCAAGCGCCGCCTGTCGGATGTTCGAATCCCGGCAGGGATCAAACAAGATCAGCGTCTTCGATTAGCTGGTCAGGGCACGGCGGGGAGCGATGTCTATCTCAAGGTATCAATTCAGCCAGATGCGCGGTTTGAACGCAAGGCTGACGATCTCCACACGGAATTCAGTTTGCCGTTCACGGTGGCCGCGCTTGGCGGCCGGGCTTGGATCGACACATTCGATGGGCGCAAATCCGTAACGATCCCTCAGGGAACACAATCGGGGGCCACATTCCGGTTGGCGGGACTTGGCATGCCGACGCTCAAAGGCGGAGCGCGCGGCAATCTGTACGCAAAAGCCAAGCTGACCGTGCCCAAGGACCTATCGGCGCGCGAAACCGAGCTCCTTCTGGAGCTCGCGAAGCTGCGCCACGACGATATTAAAGCGGGAGGCTAAAATGGCAGTCGACCCACGGCTCCAACAAGTGGAGCGGCCGCATCGAGGCATTGTTGCAGATAAGGACGAACCGATCTACACAATCAGCATCGCAGCGCGCCTCGTCCGTCCAGTGGACCTGACATCGGGAACATTGAAGCCTCTGCACGCTCAAACACTCAGAATGTACGAGCGCGAAGGCCTGGTCAAGCCAAAGCGCGTTGGACGAAACCGGCTCTATTCCGATCGCGATATTGACCGATTAAGGCAGATCCAGCACCTCACCCAGGACCTGGGAGTTAACCTTGCGGGCGTCGAGATTATCCTCGATTTGCTTGAACAAATAGAGGTACTGCGAGCCAGCTCACAATTACCATAATTGAGCGATTCTTACGACATCTAGATCTACGTCCGTGTGCTATAATATTATTGTCAGCGATACGGAATTCTCTGTATTTTGGACTGACTGTGCTGTTTAGGAGCATTGAGTTGCCACTCGCAAGTACCGCAGACGTAGTGCCGCAGTTAACCACGGTTGCAAAGCCCGACGGCTTTCAGTACGAGTTAATGCTTAGCGCGGCGACAACCGAAAAGGCGGTGACGCGTATCCGGCTGGGTCCCTACCATTTCGACGCAGGCCACCGTCCCAAAGTCGCTTTGGGCGGCCTCGTTTCGATGGGAGGTCCAGAAAGCTCCTTATTGATGCATAGAGCATCTCCAGCCCGCTGGTCACGTCCCAGATGGGTTGAAGCAGTAGATGAGGCCGACCACCCCGTCTATCTGGAATGGAACGGTTACCTAGCGCCGGGGACTGTAGGCGTCATTCGATTCTTATCGATCTATCCACCAGGCGGACTCAGAACCGGGTTGAGTATCACCCGAGGGAACGAGACGACCTGCTATGGCGTCACCGGCCCGAATTACGAGCATCTCGAATCGGGACACGAGACATCATAATTTAGCAACATCAATCTAAGAGGCAGGGAGGCCCGAAATGGCAGGTTGGCAGACAGGTCTGTCCGACGCAATCCGGCAGCACGTGCTGGACACTTATGTCTTTCCGACTAGGGAACGCGGCGGGAGATCTATTAGTCTTAGATCCGGAGAGATTCACAAACAACTTGGACTCTCGGAGCGGTTACCGCAAGTCTGTAGCGCAATCGACGCGAGACGTTTTGAGATCGAGGCGAATGTTCGGCTAGTTGATAGGCAAGGCCCGCCCGTAAGCCCTTCCGTTACGTGGCGTTTCGAGCTAATGCCCGTCGAAGAACCACTAGAACTCGTCCGGTAATACGTATGAACAGGCCGGATGCCGATTGATGCGGCTTCCGGCCATTTCTTTAGGCCATTTCCGCAAGAACGCCGTACCTCAGTCCGCGCGTGCTTACGCCGACTTCGCTAAGACCCAGGCGGTCCATCAGCGCGCAAACGACCAGGATGCCTCCGACGATCACGTCCGCGCGCCCGGGCTCCAGCCCTGGAACCGCGCGCCGCTCAGCCACGGTCTTCGCCGCCAGCAGCCCAAGAACACCGTCGATCTGTTCCCGCGTAAGACGAGCCCCGTGCACGGAAGCGGCTCCCCCGACCGACACGGCGGCGATGTTGACGATCGTACCGCCTATGCCCACGCCCCGGATCCTGGACGAAAGCGTTGGAGCGTCGCTTAGAATGTCCGCCGCAAGCTGAGACCCCGCACGCAACTCTCGTTCGAGCGGAGGATCGCCGTGCAAGATGCGCTCCGTCACCCGGACCGCGCCCACATTCATGCTGCGATGCGCCCGGATTTGTTCGCCCGTGCCGAGCGTGATCTCCGTGCTGCCGCCGCCGATGTCGAATACCGCCAAAGGCTCGTCTGAGGATATGCCCAGCGAAGCGTCCGATCGGATCGCTCCGTAAGCAAGTTGCGCTTCCCGGTCTCCCGAAACGATCTCGATCGTCAATCCCGTACGCGCGAAAAGGCCGTCGACGAATGTCTGGCCGTTCCCCGCGTCACGCAACGCGCTTGTGCCGATGACCTTGGTGCGCCTCGCCCCGGCCATCTTCGCGAGTGCAACGAAGCGATCGATTGCATCGAGCGTCCGCTCAATCGCGTCTACGCGCAGCATCCCGGCTGCGTCGACGCCTTTTCCCAGGCGCGTGATCTCACTCTCTTCCTGAATAATGGTAATCCCGTTATCCAGGTCGGCCACGGCCATTTTCGCACTGTTCGTTCCGACATCAATTACGGCGGCCAGGGACATCTTGAGTTTCCTTTCGGGCTCCGCGCCCGCTTCCAATTCACGCACTTGCGCCTTCGGCTTCTTCCTCTGGCGGAGTTCCGGTCTCGAGCGCGGCGACTAACCGGAAGATGCGCGCACGGAAACCTTTGCGGCATAGCCCGGCCCAGTACTCGATAAACTCGGCGTACATCCGGTCCCGCTCATTCTTCTCCCGCGCAATCAACCGCTCCAACCCGATGCGAATCTCTGGACGGCGGCGAGCGTGATCGTCAAGGAACGTCTGGATCGCCGGTCCGCGCACATCGCAATCGTGGATTTCCCCAATCTGCTCTTGGATCGACTTAACCCTGTCGTAGACCGCTTTGTATTCTTTGGCAAGGCTTCCCGTGAAGCATGGCTGAAAGATTTCAAGCGTGTACCGCAACCGTTTGGCTGCAATGCGCATGTTATGCAGTTCTTGCACACGGTTTGGGTCTCCAATGTGCGCGGCGAAGCGGACCATTTCGGTCAGCCGGATAAGCACCATAACGGGCGCGTTGTCCGCCAGCGTGCCGTTCTCGTCCATTGCCAGCAAAGGAGCAGCTTTCGCCATTAGGATGCATCCTCCGTCTCGAAAAGAGAATCCGCGGCCGTCCGAAGAGCCTCTTCATCAACATGAGCAAGCGCCGCCTCAAGCTCAACCTGCTGGTTTGCGCGCGCCTGCCGAAGCGAATCGCGAAAAGCCTCCAGCCCCACCCGTTCGTACGGCGCCATTCCATCCTCGTCCGCCGCGATCCGTTCGTTGAGAAACTCGATGAAAACATCCGTGTCGCGCGCTTCCCCAAGCTGGTCGGTCATGTCGGCGATCGATTTCTCGAAACGGCGCAGAGCCTTCCCAGCATAGGCAGGTTCAATAACGGACAGAACGGCGCGCAAGCGCCGGGTCGCAACGCGCAGGTCGTGAACGGCCTCGACGTCGTCCCCCGCGCGAGCGCCGTCCAAGCGCCGCAAGATCTCGGCGAGCGGAATGTCCACCATCGTACGAGCCGCCAACCTAAAGGGCGTCGCGCCGTCCAGCGGCGTTTCGTTCGCTTCCGTCATTGTTTTGTCTCCCCCGTTTACACGGCGCATGCAAGTCCAGCAGGAAAGGACGCCCCGCCGCGCGAACATTGCAATATGATCGCTTTGATTACCGATTTCGGGACCAACGATCTTTACGCCGGCCTCATGAAGGCGGCGATCGCCGCGCTTGCCCCTGCAATCCCTATTATCGATATTACCCACTCCATCCCGTCCCATGATAGAGCCGCCGGTTCCTTTGCGCTGGCGTGCGCATTCGACTACCTGCCGAAAGGCACGGTCATCGTCGCTGTCGTCGACCCCGGCGTCGGTTCAAACCGGAGGCGCATTGCGGTTGCAATCGATAACCGGGTGGTCGTCTGCCCAGACAACGGCCTGCTGGGCGACTTGCTGCATACGCACAGTGTCGTCGACGCCGTTGAACTTGATCGAGCCGAATTCTTCGCCAACATGCCTAGCCCGACATTTGACGGCCGGGACGTCTTCGCCCCCGTCGCCGCCCAGTTGGCGACCGGCACGCCCCTTCGCAACCTGGGCATGCCTATTTCGGACGCTCAATTTGTTTTGGCGACAAACACTCTCGTCGACGCCGCGAGATCACACAAAGCGGGCGCTATCGGACATGTCCGGCATGTCGACAAGTTTGGGAACCTGGTCACCGACATTCAGTCCTCGCTGCTTCAAAAGGCTGCGGGACAATTCACGGTGCGCATCGGCAGCACACCGGAACGCGAGGCTTCCTATGTGCGAACCTACAGCGATGTTCGCCTTGATGAACCTTGCCTGCTGACAGGAAGCTCAGCGTATGTCGAGTTTGCGCGTCGAGAAGGACGAGCCATCGATTGGTACTCTAACCTCACGCTGCCGGAGCCTATTGTC
The DNA here is from genome assembly GCA_031292625.1 of Capsulimonadaceae bacterium. GTDB lineage: Bacteria > Armatimonadota > Armatimonadia > Armatimonadales > Capsulimonadaceae > JARLGU01. Next base: position 8,206 of record JARLGU010000042.1, read on the forward strand.
ATTGAGCGCGCGAGCTAGGCCGGTTAAGGAGGACTTACAACCGCAAGTCCTCAATGGTCTTGGGCTAACCATGCGCCGCCGGGAGAGACTTATCCTCGAGCAAATCGCGTTCTCGCAGGGACGGAAAAAGCCGCGAACAGCTTATGGAGCCGCTGCGGCAACCTCTGGCGCGCTGAAAAATAAAGCCCAAGCATCGGCCACGGTTTGGAAGTCGATGCTTGGGTTCGTTAATGAGGTCGCTTAGGACTAGATGCGCAGCGACGGGTTGCGCACGTTTCGCCGCGCAAGCGCGACGAGAAACGCGATCGGCAAGAGACCGATCAGCATGGCGACGATCGGAGCCGGCTCAGGAACAACCGTCTCGCCATTGGTAGGAGTCGTCCCGCCGTTGGAGCTGTTGAAGCTGATGACCTTGCTCGAGGGCGACGAACTGCCGTTCAAGGTTGTCGAAACAAGCGCCGCAGCGCCCGCAATCGGGATCCACGGGATAAAGCCCTTCGCGGAGCTGCCGGGCACGATGATCTCGCTGCTTCCCGCAACGAGAGTGCTCGGTACGACGGTAGGCACTTCGGAAGGAACGCTAACCAGGTTCTCTACAGGAGCCGGCGGCGTAACTTCGCTCGCGATCGTTTCGGTTAATGGCGCGACCTTCTCGAACGGAACCGTTGGGGCCTTGGCGATCGTCTGGGGCTTTGCGGGCGGCGCGGGCAACGCCGAAACCAGCGGATTGCCGCACGCCCACTTCATCACGGGCGTGCCATTGCGCAACGCAAAGACGCGCGTCCCGGCAACGAACTTCTGGTTGATGGAAAACAGGCGGCCATCCTTGGAGGCGCACCAAACCTTGTAGCTCTTCGTAGCCGGAACATAGCTCTCGACAACGTTCTTGCGAAGGTAAGGAATGAGCTGCGTGCTCGACACCTTGAAAAGCTTGCAATAGCGCTGGCGGACCGTGCTGTTCGAGCTGATTTGAGCGATCATCTCGTTTACGGTCTGCACGCGAGTATTCAAGAATGACTGCGGCGGTATGGCCTGCGTCGCGACGGTCGCTGCGGTTGAGATCGACGTCCAAGTCAATCCTAGCCCTACGACCATTGCGGCGGCCACTTTTGTAGTAATTCCCATCATGGACCTCATTTAACTGTCTCCTCGGTAGAACTCAGCGGAATATTAATCGGCACGGAAACCACGGGGCCGTATTTCCCGCCTTGATCGATTCCCCATGCTTTTAAGACGATGCTGCCAGGCAGCAACCCAGGCGAAGATCCCGTACGAGCCTGCAAACGGATATGCGTTCCATTCACTGGCAAGAACTGATCCGTTTGGTATACGATTGCTCCATCTCGATAAAGAGCATATGCGAAACGCTGCGCCGCGGACCCCTTGGGTTTAATAACCACGGCATCGAGAGGCGCATTCAGAACAATCTGCCTGTCGTCCACCCCTGTTACTACACGATCCGTGCCAACTTTCATTTGCAGGGTCGCATCGGACGCCAAACTGCTAGATTCTATTAGTTTTGGCAGCGCATTGATGGGCGATGCAGACACGGGAACCGCATGGGGCTCGCCTCCGGAAGAAATGGTGCCCGAATACGAGCCGGTTGCCGTCGTGGCGTCGCCGCTTGACGGCGCAGCAACCGTCGCCGGCGCGGAGGGCGTCGCAGCGCTTGCGGACGAAGCGGCTGAGGCCATCGGCGGAAGCGCAGCCGTTGGCGGCGCGGCGGCGGCGGGTACGGGGGCGGGAGCCTCGTTGCCGGAAAGATAGAAAGAGATATTCTGCTCGCTCGAAGAATATGGCGCTGGGCTATCGCTTTGGGCCCAAATCTGGAACATGTGGTAGCCAGTTTCGAGGGTATTGGTGTCTACGACGACATTCCAAGGCTGGTGATCGATGGACGCCAGCGAAACATTGTCCAGCCGCACCTTCACGTGATGCAATTCAAATGCGCCCGTGGATACAAATACATTCAGCCTGATCTTGTCACCCTTGTAAATGAAGAGCGACGAGCCTGGCGACCAAAGCGTCGTTCCCGACGCAGTCGTATACTCTCGCGGGCTTCCCTGTGGCGTCAGCACATCAACCATGCCGTTGATTGCTGGACGGAAGGCGACGACAGGAGCAGGTGCTCCGCTCTTTGGCGCGGAGCTATCCGCGGCCAACGCCGGCGCCGGCGCCAAGGCAGCGGCAGCGGCAATAACAGCGAGCATCGTGATCGGAACAAATCGCCCTGAATGGGATCGGACTATTTTCATTTTGTGATCCTGGGTCTACACGTAGGTATATTTCGTTAATCTTCCCAACGAACGCTACCTATCAAACCAGGCAAGCCGTATAATCGAAACTAAGTTTCCCTAGCTTCGTTCGATCGCGGCCCGCCAGCCTGATATATCCTTACGGCCAGCTACGATGCGCCCGCCCTCCAACCGTCAACCGAGTGGAAAGGCTTCGCCACATGATAGCGGCTCGTCTGAAATAATTTACCTTACACGCCACCGATTCCCGGCAGTTTTACCTGGCGATCGCGAAAAAACTGCAAGCCGGCTCACAAGGATGCTGTCACGGAGCATTTTCAGGCAAATCTGTAGCCGTCTCCACTTATGGAAGCCGGCACTGCACGCGATGCAAAGCGACCGGCCCGGCCGGCGTCTCTCACCTTGAGTTTCGCAGCATGGAACGTGCCAGGTGACAGCCTTACAGTAGAGGCGCTTAGCAAACGTTCTTTTGCAACAGATGCTGCAATTTCTCTAGATCGTCCGTATCATGCGACGTCAGCTCGGTTCCGTTCGACACAATGAGATACGCCATCGGGCCTCCATCCGCGCCAATCGAGAATTTAATGCAGGTCAACTGGTCAATGTTCACCCAGACGAGCTTCTTCTGATACCCTTCCTTAAGTGGAAACCACCGCATCGTCTTGCCCTCCTATGTTTGATTGCTAGAGACGGTGACCAAGTCCCCCGGCGTCGAACGGTCTAAGCCGCTAGAATGCCTAACTGCATTGTTCGCTATATTGTCGTGAATCTGCTGTTTAACTCTCAGCAGGCAAAACCCTTCTTTTCGCGGACGCATAAACATAAACCCCGGCCAAACAGCATCGCAGCCAAGCAGCGAATCAGGCCAGCGGCTAACCGCTTGGTTGCTATGCGTCGCTATTGATCCTATGTACGCCCAATGATTTCACGCCTTATTCTAAGATATTTAATGTTTTGTTAACATTTAACCAAGAATTCCCTCTATAGCATCCAAACACTAAAACCGACAATCTGAAACGTTTGGCGACGGTCTCATCGATTGGCGAACGCGGCCGCTAGTCGGCTGTGCTTGTCGAAACGGATCGCCCGTCCCCGGGCGAACGAAGACTGCGCGAGAAGAGGCCTTCGCCGGCCATATCGTTCGAGAACAACATGTCGCTCCCGGCGTAACGCAATAGAGTGTGCGTACGCGTAGGTGGCCAATCGCTCAATGCATTAAGGATGCCCGTGATGAACAAACTGTTTGATGGCTCGACGCGAATTATGCTGCGCCTCAAGTATCGTTATAAGTTTGCCGTAATCGGAGCATCGTTCCTTTTGCCGCTTGCGGTCGTGCTCTTCTTCTTTCAAACAGATGTAAATACGAACAATTCGTTCTGTCTTACGGAACGCGATGGCATCGTTTATTGCAAGCCGGTACTACGCCTCTTCGAGCATGTCATCCGGCACGAAAACCTTGCAGTCGATGCTACGCTTGCAGGATCCGCCTCGGGAAGCGCAGGACTGGCCGCTAGCGAACGCGACGTCTATGCTGACATCGCAGATGTAAACCGCGTTGATGCACGCCTCGGAGCCGGCCTGAGCGCCTCGAAAGACTGGGAGGCAATCAAAGACCAATGGGAAAAAACAAAGAGCGTATCGGGCGGCGCGCAAACGCTGATCGATGCTCACGTCGCGCTCCTGACCCAGATTACGAACTTTCTGGCCAATGTCGGCACCAACTCGAATCTGATCCTCGATCCGGATATCGACAGCTACTACACGATGGATTCGCTTCTGACACAGGTTCCCATCATTGCCGCAAACGTGGCAGAAGCAAGGGATACGGCCCGCGTGATTGCCGCGACCCACATTTCAAACGAACAACAGCGAACGCGGCTAGTTGTCCTCGGCGGCGGCATCGACTCGGCCGTCTCGGCAATGACGTCGGATGTCGCACGGGCTTGCGCTGCAACCCCAGCCCTAAAGTCCAATCTAGGCGTCGCGCACGCGGCTGCAAGCGACGCGCTCGCCCCGTTCTCGAAATTTCTCTCGTCCGATGCAACATCGGGAGCCGCCTCGCCAGACGCAATCTCCCGCCTGGGAGACGACGCCCAAAGCCGCTTCGCTGATTACCTATCCTCTGGCATGCCGGTCCTTGACAAGCTCCTCGAACATCGATCGACCCAGTTCGTCGTCAGGCGGTCAGCCGTCGATCTGTGCGCGGTCGTTTTCCTGGGCCTTGCCGCATATCTGTTCATCGGATTCTACAGAGCGGTCACGGCAATTGCGGACAGCCTCGTCGCCACGACGACGAAGATGGCCACGCACGAACACGCATCAACCGACGCCCCAGTCGTAATTGCGAGGGTGAACGGAACTGATGAACTCGCAAATGTAGTCAACAAATTACTGGCAACCCTTGAAGAAGCTGACGCAAACCTCAAGGCAAAATCCGCTGAACTCCTGGCACTCGTAGGCGAAACCCAAAATACCGCAGACTCGATCGTTCACCAATCTAGAGAAATCGCAACCGCATCCAACGATCTGGCCAGTCGCGCTGCCGACCAAACATCGAGCCTCGATCGCACTGCCGCACGCACCCAGCAAATTACGGCCTCCGTCCGTCTTGGCGTTGAACATGCGCGCAATGCTGAAACGCTGGCGCGAGCTGCTCTCAGCGGAGCCAATACCGGCGCCGCCGTTTCTCGCGATGCTGTGGAAGCCATTCGCGAGGTAGATGTAGTGAGCCGCCAAATATCGTCCGTCGTCTCAACGATCGAAGACCTCGCCTTTCAAACAAACCTACTGGCGCTTAACGCCTCCGTTGAAGCCGCAAGGGTAGGCGACGCCGGCCGAGGTTTTGCGGTCGTTGCCGCCGAGGTCCGTGCTTTGGCCTCGCGCTGTTCGGCGGCGGCCAAAGAGATTAAAGGACAGTCGTCGCAAATCGCCGCCAAAGTAAGCCGGGGCAGCGCCCTCGCGATGAAAAGCGGGGACCATCTCTCGAACATCACGCGGGACGTGACGATTGTCGCTGAAGCAATTTCGCAAATTGCTAGCGGCCTCGACGAACAGCGGATAGGCATCGAACAAGTCAATGGAGCCATTCTCCAACTCGATCAAGGCACACAGCAAAATGCCGCGCTCGCCGAACAGTTCGCGGCATGCAGCCAAACGATGATGGACAGATCCGTGGAAATGAGCGATCTGATCGTGCGCCTTGGCGCCGAGCCGCAATCGTCCACGACGGCAAAAGCTGCATAGGCGCCGGGACCGGCCCAGCCCGTAATCGTCGCGCCGCACACAAAAAATGATATTGCTTGCGGCGCGGTCTTCCTTTTCCATGCCAGAACCGGATAATCGGCCGATAGAGTTTGTTAAGGCCTTCACAAATTCACTTGACACCCTCGACCGGCCATGTTATACTCGTGTCAAGCGCTTAACAAGGCAGAAGAATGATTACCAAGAAGCCGAGCAGCAGCGATGTCGCCGATCGAGCGGGAGTGTCCCTGGCAACCGTGTCCTACGTCTTCAATGGGCGCAAGGGAGCGAGTGTGCCGGACGCCACCCGCACCCGCGTACTCGAGGCCGCCCAGATGATCGGATACCGTCCCAACCGGCTGGCGCGAGGGCTGGCGCACGGGAAATCCTTTCTAATCGGAATGGTTAGCCGTCTCGACACGTTCGATGGACGTATCGCCGCGCCGATACGCGACGACCTGACGAACCGGGGTTACCAAATTCTGCTAACCCGGAGCCGGCAGCATTGGGAGATCGATCCCGCGGAGGTGGAGATTCTTCTCGAACACAGAGTCGACGGCCTCGTCTGTGTCTCGGGAGGTTGGGGCCGAACCGATCCGCGGCCATGGGTGCCGGCCGTCGTCGATCACGGCGTCCCGTGCGTGATCATCAACGATGCGGACGCAACAGGGAAGCTCGACTGCGTCGTCAGCGACAACATCGGCGGAGCGCTCGCAATCATAGCGCATCTGGCAAGCCGCGGCCATCGTCGCATCGGCCACATTCCCGGCGGCGATAGCATGTTCACAGGGTATGAACGCCATCAAGGCTACCTGAAAGCTCTCGCGACGACCGGCCTGGCCGCAGATCCCGATCTGGTCCAGGGTGAGGGCTACTCCATCGAGGCTGGCTACCAGGGCGCCCAACGCCTCCTGAGTTTGCCAGACCGGCCAACGGCGATCTTCGCGGCCAACGATATTTCCGCAACCGGCGCATACCACGCCGCGATGGATCTCGGCTTTCGCGTGCCGCAGGATGTCGCGATCGCGGGATTTGGCAACGAGCGGGAGGCGCAGGCGCTGCGCCTGACGACGATCGAACAGCACCCTGCCGCGATGGCGGCGGAAGCGGCGAAGTTGTTGATGGAGCGGATCGAACATCCTGAGCGCGAGGCTCAGACAAGGATCGTCCCCGTCGAACTGATGGTTCGCGGCACGACGTGACTTTCGTGTTATCACGTAAGGAGGCAGACCAATGAGCAGAAGGGGTTTCACTTTAATTGAGTTGCTCGTCGTTATAGCTATAATTGCTATCCTGGCCGCAATATTGTTCCCGGTGTTCGCGACTGCGCGAGAAAAGGCGCGACAGACGACCTGTCTCTCCAACGAAAAGCAGCTCGGCCTCGGGATCACACAATATCTACAGGACTTCGACGAGCGCATTCCAAGCGGCACATGGGTCTGGGGCGGAGGGTGCGGTTGGGCGGGACAGGTGTACCCTTACATCAAAAGTACAGGCGCCTTTACGTGCCCGAACGATGTCCAGGCCGCAAACCCGACGGTTTCGTATGCAATCAATTCCAACCTGAGCTATGGCGCCAACGGAACAGCAAATTCCGACGTCGGCATGCAAGTGTCGCAGATGAATGCGCCTTCCAAGACGGTTTTACTCTGCGAGATCGCCAACAACACGCTCGCGTCCGGCACATATGTCACGGGCTGGGGGCACAACTACACTCTGCCAAACGACCCCCTGTCCTGGAATATTCCGTCGTCGCCCGGCGCAAGTGGAACGGGAAGTTGCGCGGACCCCACCGGCGACAATTCCGCCAACTGCAACGACGGCGTCCCGACGAGCACGCCGACAACCATGAAGTATGCCACGGGCTACTTCCGAGGCTTCGCGGCAGGCGTCACCAACAACGGCTACGACACCAACAGTTTCACCGGTCCGCTGGGACGTCACAATGGCGGCTCTTGCTATGTCTTCGCCGATTGCCACGTAAAATGGCTGCCGGGGAACAACGTTTCCGGCGGCGCATCCACGACAGCGTCCTGGGCGCCGTCCTGCGGCGGCTACAATGCGGGACCTGGCGCTTTTTTCGCCGCGCTTACAACGTGCACCGACAACACAATTGCGGCAACGTTCAATTATCTGTAGCTCAGATTAACGTTAAAGTAGAGAGGCTCTCACAATATGTCTTCTTGTCAACGGATAACGGCGCCATTATGGCGCACCACGCTCTTCACTGCTCTTCTGCTTGCGTTCGCCCCAAGCTGCGTGAACGCCCAGCTATTCGACGCGCGGGATCCTGCATCGTCGGGCTATACGCTGACCTTTACGGACGACTTCAAAACGATTGACAGTATTGACGTGAATGCAACGGGCAATGCCGGCTACAAGTGGTACACGAAGCAGTTCTTTGGCGGCAAACCGACTTCCGCGGCCGCCCTCTCCGTTCACAAAGGCGTCCTTACGATTGATCCGCCGGACAATGGCAATAGCAATGGATCTATCGAGACGGCGTGCCCCGCCAAAAACGCGCAAGGGTGGATCGGCTCCGTCTTCAGCGGCGGAGCGTATTTCGAGGCAAGCATCGCTTTCGATCCAGCTCTGATCGACACGAAAGCCGGATGGCCGTCCTTCTGGTCGATGGCGGTCGAGCACATGGCGACGAAGGGAGCCGACCAGTGGGAAGGGCAGGACCCGGGCTACGCGCACTTTATCGAGGATGACTTCTTTGAGTTCGATACCGCGAATTGGGCCGGTAAGAATTCATACGGCGGGGCGGTTCACGACTGGTTCGGAAAATGGACGCGCGAGAAAGGCTATTCCGGAAATGTCCAAAACAAAAACTTCGTGATCCACGTCCCTGACGGAACCGACTTCAACAAGTTCCACAAATACGGCAACCTCTGGGTCCCCGCAAGTCCCGCAAACGATTGGCGCGGTTTTATCCAGTACTATTTCGACGGTCTGCCGACTTCGGACATCGTCACATGGGATGGCAAGACCCTGCCCGGAACGCCACCTCCGTCGGAGGGTTCGCTCTTTGCGATCGCCGACAAGGCCAACCTGGTCGTCATCCTGGGATGCGGCGCCAAGCAAGCGATGCGCGTGAAGTACGTCCACGTCTGGCAACATCCGGCGGACAGCGCAGCCAAGCCGTCTTAACAGACAGCCAGTTGCCGCCTGCCGTTCATGCCTCCAGGGCGCGATGCCGAGTCATCGCGCCCTGGTCTTCTTTAGACCACCCCAATTCCATCGACGCCTCATTGCAAAAAAACTTGTTACACGCATAACATCCCCCTTGACAGAACCAAACCTTCGTGTTAGACTCTGTTACACGCGTAACAGAGCAGAGTTATGAGAAAAAAGCCAAGCTGTATCGATGTGGCGGAAATGGCCGGGGTTTCCACGGCGACGGTATCCTACGTCTTCAACGGGCGCAGGAACGCGAATGTCCCTGACGCAACCAAGCGACGCGTGATGGATGCGGCGGAGAGGATCGGCTACCGCCCCAACCGCCTGGCAAAAGGCCTCGCCGGCGGCAAGACCCACCTCGTTGGCATGGTCACGCGCTTGGACACCTTTGACGCACGCATCGCATCGCCGATTCGAGGAGAGCTGAGCAACCGCGGCTATCAGGTATTGCTCGCGCACAATCAGACGCACTGGGAGCTGGAGCAACGCGACTTCGAGCAATTGCTCGAACACCAGGTTGATGCCTTGATTTGCATCAGCGGCGGATGGGGCGCCCCGGAAAGACCTCTGGTCACGTGGGTCCTTGAAGCAGGCATTCCCTGTGTAATCGTCAATGACCGCGAAGCATCCGGGCGAATCGACTCTGTCGTGAGCGACAATCGCGGAGGCGCAAAAGCCGCGATCGACCACCTTGTGTCGCGGGGACACCGGAGAATCGGACACGTGCCGGGGCTTGAGTGTGTCTTTACGGGACGCGAGCGAGAAATCGGTTATGCCGAGGCAATTCGAGACGCCGGGCTCGAATACGATCCTGACCTCGTTCAAGGGGAGGGCTACGACATCAAGACGGGCTACGACGGAACTCGTAAACTACTCGCCCTCCCCAACCCGCCATCCGCCATTTTTGCGGCGAACGATGCCAACGCGCTGGGAGTCTATCGCGCCGCAACTGATCTCGGCCTGCGCATACCGGACGACCTTGCGATCGTCGGCTTCGGCAATGAACGCGAGGCGGAGGCGCTGCAAATGACGACAATCGATCAGCATCCAGACGAAATGGCGAGAGTGGCTGTCGAGCGGTTATTCGTGAGAATGCGAACGATGGAACTACCGGCGGTAACTCAGACCGTTCCAGTGACGCTTTTGCCGGGCCGGACTAGCTAGCCCCAAAGGAATACAATCAACCATGAAGCACAAAGGATTTACTCTTATCGAGCTACTCGTTGTTATCGCTATAATTGCAATTCTCGCTGCAATTCTATTTCCCGTATTCGCAACCGCCAGAGAAAAGGCGCGCCAAACGAGCTGTCTCTCTAATCTCAAGCAGATCGGCCTCGGCTACACCCAGTATGAGCAGGATTATGACGAAACCGTTCCCTGCGGCGACAACGGCTACGGGTTTGGCATGGGATGGGCAGGGATGATTTACCCTTACGTCAAGAGCGCGCAAGTGTTTCTTTGTCCTGACGATCAGGGACCCGGCGATGTCATTTCCTATGCCGCCAACGCGAACATGGTCGGCTACACGCCCGCGATCACGCCCACTCCAGCCCAGGTTTCGATGCTGGCCGGTCCCGCCAGCACGGTGTTGCTCTTCGAGGTGACCAACTGCAATAACGCGAACGGTAACTGGACCGTGGCCACGGACTATAAGCAGTCGCCGACGGGCAATGGACTTGACCTCTTTAACAATCTCCAAGGCGCGACGTACAAGGTCCCCGTTACGGCATCGTCGACCTGCGCGACGTGCGAGAAGTATGCGACCGGTCTTCTGGCTAACACCTGCGTAGGCGGCGGCACGAGCCCATGTGACAGAACCGGCGCGACGTACACTCCGACGACGTCGTACTATGCGAGCGTCGCCGGAATACACAGCGGCGGCGCGTGCTATCTCATGGCGGACAATCATGCCAAGTGGTTCATGCCCAATGTGGTCGCGGCGGGCAGCGATGTCGTAGAAGGCTCTTACACGGGCTCGCTATCCAATGGGCCGGCTGACCTTGCCAATGGGAGAGCGCCTAAGGTCGCCTACCTCAGTCCGAATTATGCGGCGACATTCGCAATTCATTAACGCTATCCGGAAAGGTCCACAAGGATTTTGAAAAGCAACTTTTTTGCACTTCTGGCGTTAACGATCAGTATCGCTATAACGCCCCCGTGCCCGTTATCGGCCCAAACGTTCAACGCTAGCGACCCCGCATCCTGCGGCTACTCGCTCACGTTCGCTGATGACTTCAAGAACCTGGAAAAAATCGACACGCGCGCCACGGGCAAGCCCGGCTTCAACTGGTATACGAAGCAGTTCTTCGGAGGCAAGCCAACGCCTTCCGCCGTGATCGAGACGGGCAAAGGGGGGCTTACGTTGAACGGACCGAACGGTTACAATGGCTCGATCTCGACGGCGGGACCCGCGGCGAATGCTGATGGATACGTCGGCACGGTTTTTAGCGGAGGCGGCTATTTCGAAGCCAGTATCGCGTTCGACCGCTCGCTGATCGATGTGCGCCATGGCTTCCCGGCGTTCTGGAGCATGGCGATTGAGCACATGGCGCAGAAGGGCAAGTCTCAATGGGAAGGGCAGCCGCCAGGATTCGAGCACTTTATCGAAGTCGACTTCTTCGAGGCCAATACCTTTGCGAAGGCCGGACCGGATACGTACAGCGGAGCGGTTCACGACTGGTACGGGGCATGGTCGAAGGAGCGCGGCTTCTCTGAGGCGATGAATCCAAACTACATCATTCACGTGCCCCGAAACACGGATTTCGCCAAGTTCCACCGCTACGGATGCCTGGTCGTGCCGTCCAGCAAGTCGAATGGCTGGATCGGTTTTATCCAGTACTACTTCGACGGCTTACCGTCATCGGACATTTGCACGTGGACCGGCAATCAACTTCCCGGGACGCCGCCGCCGTCCGGCGACCGGAAGTACTCCATTACCGACGCCGATCACCTGAACGTGCTGCTCGGCTGCGGCGACGGCGACAAAATGCATGTTAAGTACGTGCGCGTCTGGCAAATCCCGCCTCCCGCCACGTCCGCTCCATGAGCAATCAACGCTGGGTCCAAGACTCAAACAGCGCGCAAAGCGAGTGTTTTGCGCGCTGTTTCTCGATCTCTGGTGGAGCTAGCGGGATTCGAACCCGCGACCTCTTCAATGCGAATGAAGCGCTCTCCCAACTGAGCCATAGCCCCATATTCGATGTTTTTCGTCGATTTACGCTTGTTCCTGCCCGACCGACAGATGTCATTATACCCGATATTGTTGAGAGATTGTATCCTTTGACGGGAGAGATCACCAATTTTTCGTTACAGCCTGGTCGCAGCATTGCCTCGGTCGCGGGTACGAAACCCGCGACCTCCCCCCTAGTTCATCATGACTCGGGCCGTGCGCCGCATGTGTCCTCATTCAAAATCCGGCGAGCCCCCGCGCCTGGATAGCGCCCATTCTTTGGCGCGATAAGGGCTCGTCCGCACGCACCGGCCAGCTTATTACCAATGGCGCTGTAAATACGGATCGTCCGAGTGCTTGTATTCTCCGGCGTACGGCGAGACCGGCAGGATCGAATCACGGATGATAATCGGACCGCGAACAATGGCGGGATGCCCCAGGGCCGCGCCGCGATTCCATGTGTGAACGGCAACCACGTTTCGTCCTTCGTTCAGCAGGCGATCCGGCAGCGAATAGATGCGGCGTATCCGCCACGCCGTGTCCGGTGTCGAGTTTTCCGGCGTGACGCCGCCAACCTGGACGCCGTTTACGAATGTCTCGTCGTAATCGTCGAATGTTCCGGCATCGAGCGTAAGAGACCGTTTCTCGAAGCCGGGGGCAATATCGAAGGAGAGCCTTAACCATGCGGAGGAAGCGCCAGCGCTTCCGTAGCTGAACGGCCTCCACGACTTGTCCTCGAACGCCGTCGTTTGCCATTGCGGATCTGGGGAATGCGTCGTGATGCGCCGCGTTCCATTGGCGGCCAGATCGAGAGCATACGGGGCCCCGTCGATTGCGCCGAAAACGGCATCGACCGGAGCGTCCAGGCGCGCCCCTGCGTTCGTGAGGATTTGGGCAACCGCGCGACATTGCCGCCGATACGTCAGCCGCAAATACGGTTGCGCTTGCAGGTCCAGCGTTCGCGGATCGAACCCTAACAATATCCACCGGCCATGCCCATCCGCGACCTCATCGAATGGTCCCTTGTTGCCAAACGTATTCCACGCGACATCCTGACGTGCATGAAAATCATTGAGCCCAAGACCGGCGAGCAAGCCGTCATCCGCCAACGCATCCGGCGGAAGCAGGCTGGATGTAACTGTCGCAAACTTGACGTCCGGCGCGATGGCGGCGTACGCCGGTGCGTCCTGCGGAAGCAGCACGGCCGTTCCTCCCGCTTGAACCCACGCCTTCAGCGCGGTCGCCGTTGACGCGTCGATCTTGCCCGCAAGCACGATTTGACCTTGCTTGAGATCCGCCGGGGAGACGGAAGCCGTCGACCTGGCCCCTATCGTCGTTGCCAACGACGCGACGCTCGCGTCTCCTATGACGGACAGGTCGTGGAACCGTGAAGCGGAAGGCCGCAGACGAGTCAGCAGTTCGCTCGCGATGCGGGTTGCGACCGGGTCGACGCCAACGCCATCCACCAGCGAGAGCTGGCAAAAGACCACGCGGTGACCGTGCCAGACCGTTTCCATAAGCGGGGTCATGGCCAGATCGAACTCGGTCTGCAAGAGAGGCGTAAAGTTGCCCGATGTCGGCGTTTCGATCACGACCGACGCGACCGTCCCCTCGTATCCGGCGTGGAAGTTGTATCCCAGGCGAAGAGGGTCGGTTCCGATCGGCAAGAGATGAGGCGACACCCTCCAATCCCGCAGGTCGTCGTTCTCAACGCCAACGGGAAACGCCTGCGTCCCAGCCAGCTTCCAGGCCTGACGCGCCCTTGCCGGATAGGCGCGAAGGCCAATCTTTGCGAGCGCGGCGTCGGTCTGTTCGAGCACCAGGACCGGCGCCGAGGGTGGCAACGATGCGATCAGGCTCGTCCCCTGGATCGTCTCAAGGGCTCGGCGACCGATCACGACGAGATCCAGGCTCGCGGAAAGCGGCTTCCGGGGATCCAGCAGCACAGGCGCAATGCCCAGTCTCTTGAGCATCGCGATACTGTCTCCCGACGGATCGACGACGCCGACGCGCAGATTGCGTCGATTTTGCGGCGCGACATCTCGCGGATAAACGCTGATGCCAAACGTGTCTTCCGCGACGGTTTCGTGCGTGCCGGCGTCGATGGCCCGAAGGCTGATCACTCCTGAAACCCTGCGCGAAACAGCCGGAGCCGTGAACTCATACGGAAGCAACTTAATCCCGCCGGCCTCCAGGTTCAACGGGTATTGCTTCGCGCCGATGGATTTGCCGTCGAGTGTTGTAGAAACGTCCACGATCAAACGGCGCGCCGTGAAGCCGTCCCACACGGCGGCGACCTGTTTGGCGATCTTCTCGCCGGACCAATAGACGTGCTCCTTCGTCGCGAAATCCGGCGCGGCTCCGGCGATATACACCAGGAGCGGCCGATTGTTTTCGTAGAAGACTTTCCCAAGCGGCGTCAAACGCTGCTCGGAAAACGGCTGCAACCCCGGCGACGTTTCATTCAGCCAATTCCAATCGTTCGACCACATGTCCGGCTTAAACCCAGGCGTCTTCAGCGTTTCGTTCGAGGACGCGACGGTCAGCTTCTGTCCTCTCATCAATTCGTCCGACTTTAGATAACTCTCCGCACTGCCGAACGGCTCGATCCCCATTGGAACGCCATAGGTGCGCCACGAGCGATAGATCCTCTTGTTATGCGCGGCCCAGATCGCTTGGACATCGTCGTAATTCGCGATGTCGTATCCTCTGTAGTCGCCATAGGCCGGCTTGTTCTTTGCGTAAAGATTCTGGATCGTCTTGCGGTATTCCGCGGTTTCGTGCCGGTAAGCGTCCGGTCCCAATTCGGCGGCCGCGTACTCGCTTATCCACGGTTCGCCGTCGCCGTCCGGAACGCCATGATTAGCAAAACTCGCAGGATAGGGCAGTCCGTGCTCCCACGCGCCAATGGGCTTGACGCCTTTGTCCGCCCAGGGCTTGATCCAGCTTTCCCATTCCTGTACGGGAGTCCAGTTAAAATAATCGAACGTACCCCATCCATCGCTCTGGCCTGTGTCGTAATGGCTGAGGAAGGGACGATCGGGGGCAAGAGCCTTCACCGACTTCACAAACGTCCTCGCGGCGCTTCCGTTAGCTTCGAACACCTCGTTGGGCAAACCGTATTTTGCCGCGAACGCATCCAGCTTGCTTTGCTGATCGAGCGGCGCAACGCCGAACCAGTCCGGGTTGCCATTGTAGGGGTTTCCCTTAACCGTCAGTCCCGGTCCGAACCCGCTGTACGCGATGACGCTTGGATGGTTGACGGTGCGTGCAATCAGCCGCTGATCGATGTAGTTCGTCAATAGGTCATCGGTGACTGTCTGACTCGCGCCGAACTGGCCTCCGGTCACGAGGCCGTATGGCGTGTAGCAGACCATCATCATGCCCATTTCGTCGGCGATGTCATAGTATTCGTCGTAGAACGCGGATTCATCTTCCTCATCCTGCATGGCGGGCGAGCGGATTATGCAGTTGAAGCCCACTGTGCGCAAGAGGGCAAACGCCCGGCGGACCGAATTGGGATCCGAGTTGAATATGGGTCCCGACATGCGCGGACGCAGGCGAAGGGTTTGCCCGTTCAGCTTGAGCAACTTTCCATCCACCCAAACTTCCCGGAAGCCAAACTTTTGCGGTAACGATTCGTCCACGATACGTCCCGAGCGATCCGCAAGCACGACCTGCAGCGAGTACAGGAAGGGATCGCTGGGTGTCCAATAATGAGGTTTGCTCCAAGGCACGGTCAGGCGCAGATGCTTGCCGTCCATTGATGGCGCAACGGCCTGGTCGAACACGTTAGCGCCCTTTGCGCCAGCCGCGCTCACGCGCAGCCTCCACGTCGCATCCGCCGGCGCGCCGGCATCGTCAAGCGTCACAGTCAGTTCGTGTTTGCGCACCGAGGTCGAGATGCGCACGTTGTCGAAGGCCTCCTTCGACAGATCGCTGCTCAAGTAGACATCGCCCACTTCCGTGGTCCAGGGCCGCTTGTTCGGCGCGAACGAATAAGGGCGCGCCGCCTTTCCGGCTGCGATCAAGTGGGAAGTCGACGAGTCAAACGTTGAATTGCAAAGCAGGAAAACGGCAAGTTGCCCTTTGTCGCCGTTTTTCGTATCGGCGGGAAGGTCGAGCCGCGCTCCCCAATAGTCGTTGACGATACCGATGGGATGCCCGTTCCAGTACGCCCGCGCGACCGATCCCGTTAGCTGCGCAAAGTCGATCGCGAAGTGCGCGCCCTGCGCCGGAAGCGTGATTTCGCGCCACAACCAGAAGGCCGGTGAAAGAGGGCTGCGCTTTGCCCAGACCGTACCGCCCTGACCGTAGAAAAAAGATCGAGGAAGACCACGAAGCCGCCCAGGGACCTTTACAAAGGCCCAACCTGACGGCCCCGCGTCACTCACGATCCCGTCCGTGGCGACGGGCTGCACCGCCCAGAGACCGTTCAGGCACGTCTTGTGGCGCGTGGCGGAACTCCACTGCGTCGCATCGGCGAGGCTCCAATCCGGGGTCTGTGTAATCCCGTTCTCGGTCACAGGTCGCAGCGGAGCATCAAATACCGGAAGAGATGGCGGCAGGGCGTTCAGGATATCCGTTGCCGAACTCGCGGCGTTCAACTGCAACCGGGCGAATCCGGCTTCCGCGCTGCATCCCGAAAGGTTTAGCCGGACTCCCATGCTCACGCACCCTGGCGGCGCCGTAAATTCGGCGTCATAGCGCTTCCAGGTTCGCGTATCGGGTATCGTGCTGCCCGGCCATAGAGCCTGCTTCTCCGCCATGGAACTGAGCGATTTGTATTCCATCCACTTGCCGCCAGCCGCGAGGAAATAGACGCCTACGTTGATCACCCGATCAGCCTTGTCGTCGGTGCTGTACCCTCGCGCCACGAAGCTAAGGGTATAGCGGACGTTGGCTTGCGCGGGCACTTCCTGAGACCACCAACACTCCGCCGCGGAGTCCGCAGCCGCTTTGATGGAGAGGTAGCTTCCTACCTCCGTATCCGTCGCCACCCCATATTGCACGTCCCGCGACCGATTGACGGTGAAGCGCCAACCAGGCGCATTCGGACCGCTCGAGAGGTCGCCATTGGTCAGCAGGTTAGCGGTCCCTCCGGCGAACGAGCAAGCGCTCGTTACCGCGATGACGATAACGAGCGTGAGGAGACGCGCAACGGCCAGCAAGCGCGGCCGCATTTCAACGAACTGCATGAGGATATCTCCAGGGATTGGCGGTCTTTTCAATGACCGATCTATGTTGCGCTGAAAGTCGCGCTGAAGGGAGGCTGATCTGTAGTGTCCGCCGTGCCTGCCGCGCAACCCTCCCCGCCGCTGCATGACGAACTGTCGTTCGACGCGCTCGTGGCATTAGAAGCGTTTGTCCCGAACGACACGCTACTGGGCAATAACCATTTGACGTGCCCGTCGCAGAAAGCGAAATTGGAGCCATTGGAGTGACGACCAGTCTGCGCTCCCATCGCGCTCTGCGTCTCGTCCCAGCTCGGCGGGGTATACATGGCGGCAACTCGCCCCATCCAGCCGGTCGCAAGAGCTCCGATGTGGCACGTTGCATTTTCGCTAGTACACGTATTGTTCCCCCAATGAGCGCCGTCATATAATAAAGCGCCGGTTGTCGCAGGGGACCAACTGCTAGTCGTATAGTTTCCGAAACCGTCGAATGGACTGAGTGGGATTTGGAAGCCAGTCACCTCACAAAGCAAAACTGTTACGGTTGGAGCAGTCATTTTGGCGATATTTCCGGCGAACTGGTTCTGCCCGGCGTTGCCGCTCTGCTCGTTAAACGCCTCCGCGTCCGCGTTGATTGCATAGGAAATCGCGGTTCCCCCCGTGGTTGTCGCCTGATACTGATCGCTCGGGCAGACAAATGTTTTCGCCGACTTGATATATGGATAGACTTGCCCCGCCCAGCCTAATCCAAGTAAATTTGAAGAATTGCAGTTGGCGCACTGGTACCCGCAGGGCATGAACTCATCGTAGTCTTGCGCGTACTGTACCAGGCCCAATGCAATCTGTTTCTCGTTGCTCGCGCAGCTGGCCTGCCGCGCCTTTTCCCGCGCTGTCGCGAAGACGGGAAATAAAATTGCCGCTAATATCGCAATTATAGCTATAACGACGAGTAGTTCAATAAGCGTAAAAGCTTTCGGTTTCAGTTCCGCGTTTTTCATCTTCGTCATTCTCCTCCATATGAAGGTCCCGCAAACAGCCTCATTCGGGCGAATACGTTCTCGTCGAGCTCCGCGCAATCAAATCGCAATGCAAGCAAAGACTGCGGTTGGAGCGTGGTCCGGCGAGGATATCTGTCAACATGCGAATCGCCTCCTGGGCCATCGCTTCCAAAGGGGGACGCATGCTGGACAGGCCAATTTCGCGCGACGTCGGGTCATCGTCGACGCCAACGATCATATAGTCTCGCCCCATTTTCATCCCCGCCTCTTCCGCCGCGCGCGCAAATCCGTACGCGATCAGATCGTTCGCCGCCAACACGCCATCCGCATCCAGGCCGTTCGCGAGAGCTTCCTTCGCGTACTCATAGGCCAATCGCTCTTGGACGGCATCGCGCACCTGCGGGACCTTGGACTTTCCTGTGCAGACCGCCATCGACGACCGGTCGATATTCCGGAAATCGATGGCCTCAAGAGCTCCTTCGAGGCGCAAGTCGACCCAGTAGGTTGTAAACGGCGAAAAGAACGCCAACTTCCCTGCTCCCTGGTCGATTAGGTGCGCCATGGCATGCTGTCCCGCGTCCCGGTCGTCGAAGAAGACCTGCGTGAGCGGCAGACGGCTTGCGCTGCCGCCGACATAGACGATCGGCACGCCCATTGCGCAAAGTTCAGGAAAACCCTTGTGATACACGCTGCCGCCTCTCGCCAGAACCACGAGGATCGCCTCGCATCCCTGATCGATCAGCCTGCGACCCGCTAACGGCGCGTCCGCATTGTCGCCCAGCCAACCCACCAAATTGGCGTAGCACGTCGACCCGCCGGCGGCGCCGACTAAGCGCTCCATGTTATGCACGATCACTTCGTTCCAGAAATTGCGATCCGATGTGCCATCCTCGTGAACCGAATCACTCGATGAAATAATCCCGACCGTTGCAGCAGTCTTCCGTATCGCCGGCATGCTTCTCGATAACAACAGTCGTCCCGCACTCGAGGCGTCATGGTCCGCGTTCGTCACCGTCTCCGTATGCGATGCGACAAACGTTCCTCGACCATTCTCAGCGCGCAACAAGCCTTCCTCGACCAATTCCTTAATCGCCTGCTCGATCGTCGGCAGAGCAACGTCGTAGGCCTTGGCGAGCGCGCGTCGGCCGGGAAGCAACGCGTCCGGCGCATAGCGGCCGTCGACAATCTCGCGTCTGAGGTGCTCGGCCACCCTCTGCGACCGTGATTGTCTGACGCGCCCCGTCATTTCCTTGGATTCTGCAATCGGCATACTTGTTAACGACCGTACAAAAAATCGATATGGTAGTATCATATCATTTCCACTTGATGGTGTCAAGCGGTATTTTTGCAACAATGTTTTCCCGGCTTTGGGCCGGAACATCGCGTCGGGCGCAGGGCCGCTCCCCCTATCCCGGCAGGATGTCGCGGCGCGGATCGCGAACAGATCCCTGTGACATTCCCGCCAACATTTATTTGGGAGCGCTTCCGTAAGGAAGGTAGATGGACCCTACCGCCAGAAGAAGCCGCCCCTTACGGCTGGTCGCTTCTGGGCGTTGCCGCGGCGACAGTCTGTTTTTGGCTGTTGCGCCATGATTTCGACAAGGGGCAGGCATCCTTGCTTTACTTGCCGATCGTCATTGCGTGCGCTGTCCGGCTCGGGTTCGGCCCGGCCATCTGCGCGGCGATCACCAGTTTTGTCGCGTGGGATTTCTTTTATCTGCCACCCTATTACACGCTCATCATCGAAAACCCCAAGGACTGGTTATCTTTAGGCGTTTTTCTCCTCGCTGCGATAACTACGGCCAAGCTAGCGTCCGATGCACGCCTTCAAACCGAGCAGGCGCAACTTCGGGAAGCGGAGATTAGCACGCTGTATCAAGCGAGCCAGGAGGCAAGCCAGGAAGTCGATATCAACCTGCTCATCCCGCGCCTTGCCGCCCAGCTCGAGCAGTTGTGCCAGTCGCCCTGCTGCCTCGTTTTTGCGTACAACGGACAAACACAGAGGATGCAATTGCTATCCAAGGAATCCTCTCACGGCGAAATCGAACGGGCCGCAATCGCCGAGGTCGCCGAGGAAGTCTTTAAGAAGTCCCAAGAGATTGGCTTCGGGCCCAAAGACTTCTGGTCGAGGGCCATATTGGAGAGCCACTTGATTAGCGAAGCGGAGATGCCGCTCGTCCGCGGCGTCTACGTCCCGCTGCGCGTACAGGGAAGGCGCATGGGCGTGGTCTACGTTGCGCCCCACAGAGACGGACGCCTCTTTTCGGACCTCGAAGAGCGGTTGATCCGGACTCTTGCCAATCACGCGGCGATCGCCCTTGCCCGCCAAGAGTTGTCCGACCAGGCTGCGGAAGCCAGAGCATTACGAGAAGCCGACACGCTCAAGGACCGCATCTTATCGCTCGCGTCGCACGAGATGCGCTCGCCGCTAGCGTCGATTAAGGCAGCGGCGACCGGGCTTTTACAGTCTGAAGACGCTTACGGCGAACAGGACAGGCGCGACGCGCTAAAGTCGATTGCAGGCGAAGTGGACCGCATGACCAACCTGGTGACCAACATGCTGGACCTCTCAAGGTTGGAAGCCGGGAATTGGAAGCCGGAGAAGGACTGGTGCGATCTTCAGGAGATTGTCGGAACGGCTTTGGACCGCCTTGGCGAAAGCGACGCCGCACGCGTCCATGTCGTTGCCGCAAGCGACCTCCCAATGGTACTCGCGGACTACACGCAAGTTGCATTGGTCATTACAAACCTGCTCACCAATGCGGTAAAGTACAGTCCGGAAGGCAGCGCAATTGACGTTACCCTTACGAGAACGGTAGACGAAGACCTCGGCCAATATGTCCAGGTTGCCGTCCGCGACTATGGCGAAGGCATACAGCCGGGCGAAGAAACGCGAATATTCGACCGGTTTTACCGCAGCCCTCGCCATCGCAAGAGCGCCATTCACGGAACCGGACTGGGCTTGTCGCTTTGCTACGCAATCGCAACGGCGCATGGCGGGCGGATCCTTGCAAGCAATGCTCCTCCGCCTGGGCGGAGCGGGGCTGTGTTCGAGTTTTCCCTTCCGGTAAACGCAGCATGAAACAACCAGCAAGTGAACATCTAATCCTGATCGTCGACGACGAGCCCGAAATTCTGCGCGCGGTTCGCGCGGGCTTGCGCGCCCAAGGTTACGAGACTGAAACCGCATCGAGCGGCGAGGAAGCTCTTCGCCTTGCCAGCGGGCGCGCCCCGCATCTTGTCATCCTCGATCTAATGCTTCCGGGAATCAGTGGGATCGATGTTTGCGAGAGGCTACGCGAATGGACCAACGTACCGATCATCGTGCTCTCCGCCCTCGGCCAGGAACGGCAAAAGGTCAAGGCGCTGGATGCAGGCGCCGACGACTATCTGACCAAGCCATTCGGAATGGATGAACTCACCGCCCGAGTCCGCGCCGCGCTGCGCCGGCAGACCGGCGCCCTCCCAGAACAACAGCCGTCGTCGTTCACCGCCGACGATGTAGAGATCGACTTCGCAGCGCGCATTGTCCGAAAGGCCAAACAGGAGATTAAGCTAACTCCTATCGAATACGAGATCCTGCGCTTTCTAACGCAAAACGCAGACCGCGTCGTGACGCACCGCCAATTGTTGTCCACCGTATGGGGGGCCGAATACAGCGAAGAGACTCAGCTCCTCCGCGTGCACATCGGCCACTTGCGCCAGAAGATCGAAACCAACCCATCGCATCCCCGTCTTGTGATCACCGAACCCGGTGTCGGCTATCGTTTCCGAACGCCGGATTAGCGACGAGACTGATCCGATTGGGCGAAACCGTCCCCCGTCGCGCCGGGTCCTCCCTGGCCTTCGCCGCACCCTCTCCGGCGGCGACCGATCCGGCTAACGGTGCGCCACTGGCTGTCACCGTCTCGCCGATCCGCCCCTCGGTCTGCTCGTACAGCCCCCCGTGCGCCTCGACCGCCTGCGACGCCGCGCTTGCAAGTAACGCCGGAGGGGCGGCAGGCGCCGCAACGGCTCGCGCGGCTGCAAGCGCCGATGCCGCGAATGGCGCGCGACATCCTCGAACTCGCTCAGAGCGTGCGTAAGAAATCGAAAGGTCTTGTAAGACGGCTCCCCGGCCGCCGTGGCCGTTTTTGGGAAAGGGTCGGCACAGCGCTTTCACCGCTTAACGATGCGCTTTGCAATCGAACGATGGCGGCAAAGGGTCGTACGCGTGTTGACGAGGCGCCGTAAATCACCGCAGTGAACGGAGCGCGGGCGAGACCGGTCCGTGACCGGCGGACGATGGCGGCAAAAGGCCGTACGCGTGTTGACGAGGCGCCGTAAATCACCGCAGTGAACGAGGCGCGGGCGAGACCGGTCCGTGACCGGCGGACGATGGCGGCAAAGGGCCGTACGCGTGTTGACGAAGCATCGTATATCAACCGCAGTGAACGAGGCGCGGGCAAAAAAGTGCCCCGGCTGCACGAGCCGTCCTGAATTTTTCCTGAATCTCTTTCTTAATACTCCAATTGATTACACACACTCTCAGTGTTCCAGCCCCTCACGCCGCCTTCGTCATGTTGCCCTTGTCCGCCGCCGCCGCGTTCTTACGGGCCGCGTCGCGTTCGAGCGCCAGTTCATCGACCGTGCGCGTGTGCAAACGAGCCGCGCCGGCTGTTTCGATCGGCTTAATGCGCGTTCCGCTTGCCTCGGCGGCCGCGAGATCGGCCCTTGCGCCATCGATTGCGCCTGCGTAATTGGGAAGCCACTTCGCTTGCGCAAGCAGCATCTCGTCGGCGAGCTGCCAGATTTCCTCCGGGTTGCAGACCGCGGCCGTCAACGGATCGTGCAGCATCGCCTGCTTCAGCAGAGCGCGGTCTCCGTGCACGGCCGCCTCGACGCCCATCTCCTGAACACGAATGCTGGCCGAACACGTCGCGGCGCATGCAAGCGGCAGGTCGCCGACGACCGGAATGTTGATCCCGTTGCCGTCGACATACCCTGGCACTTCCACGACGCAGCCATCTGGCAGGTTCGTGATGATACCCTTGTTGACGACATTGAAATGACCACGGTAAATCCGGCCGGTTTCGAGGGACTCGATAATATACGAGCCGTGCTCCTCGCTGCGCTTATCCGGGGCGATCTTTGGAGCGGGCTCCTCCAGCCAGTGCGGGAAGTCCGTCTCAAACCAATTGCGGCCTTCGGTGCAAACGCGCAGGTAGCCGCCCGTTTCGCCGTTGATCCACGACGAGAGGTCGATCCAGCGGTCGATCTCGCCGGTCCGCTTGCGGTACCACGGGACGTATTCGCTCAAGTGGCCATTGGACTCGGTACTGTAGTAGCCGAAGCGCTTGAGCACATCCATGCGCACCTTCTCGGTCTTAAGCATGCTCTCGTCCAGGCTAAACAGCTCGTGAAGCAGCGGGACAAAATCGATTCCGCGCCAGGCGATCTTGATAAACCACGTCTGATGATTGATTCCCGCCGCGACCACGTCGACATCCCGCCGGTGCAGCGTCTCGTCCGCGCCGATCTTGCCCTCCCGTTTGGCCCAACTCTCGATCGCCCGGGTAATCTGCCAATGAGCGCCTTGCACCCCGTGACAGAGGCCGATCGTCTGGACGCCGCCGTATTTGTTGCACGCCCAAGTATTCATCGCCATCGGGTTGGAGTAATTGAGAAACAACGCGCCGGGCATTGCGACCTCGCGGATGTCGCGGCAAAAGTCGAGCAGCGCCGGAATCGTCCGTTGGGCATACATGATGCCGCCCGCGCAGAGGGTGTCGCCAACGGACTGGTCGATCCCGTAGCGAAGCGGGATGTCGATGTCCGTGGCGAATGCTTCGAGCCCGCCCTGGCGGATCGTTGAGATGACATAATTGGCGTCGGCAATCGCGGCGCGGCGGTCGATGGTCGCGGTGACTTTCGCGGGCAGTTTATTGCCCTCAATGTCCTTTCGGCAGAGCTGAGCAACCATGTCAAGGTTACTCTCGGAAATGTCGGTCAATGCGAACTCCGTATCAGCGAGCTCGGGAACGCCGAGAATATCCTGCATCAGCCTTCGGGTGAACCCGATGCTTCCAGCGCCCACCATTGCGATTTTAACGGACATACAATCCTCCCAAAGCGGTCCGTCAGAGGAGTTTGGAACCGCTCAACAATCGTGATTATCCTAAATGTGATTAGTCATTGATAATCTAACGGTATTATAATAACGATTGAAAGCCCTGACAATAGTCTGTATCTGCAATTAATGGTCTGTTTGTGAATCATTCGGATGATCAAAGAATGAACCTTCGCCCCAACCCTGTGCCGCGGATCAGCCGCAATCCCGGCAATGTCATCCATGCCGGCCTCGAAACCCGTACGGCGGCCGACCGGTACGATTGGCATGGTCTCAAGCGAGGCGGAGACCCGAGCCGCCCCAGTGTCCTGTTCCAGCACACGCTGTCCGGGCGCGGCGAGTATCGCGAAGGATCCGGCGCGCCGGTTCGCGTCGCCCCCGGCATGGCGTTCTGCGCGATTATTCCGTCCGATCACCGGTACCGCCTCCCCACCGGATGGCCGCCGTGGACATTCCGCTGGGCGATCGTCAGTCATCCTTATGTTGTGGCGCGCATCGTCGAACTACGCAAAAGCCTTCCGGCCGCGATCACGCTCGATGGAGACGGCGGGGCGCTCGCCGGACGCCTGGCAAGGCTGCTCGACGGCGCGCACGGGCTCCTGCGCGACGAGATCGCCGTTGAGCAGGCGATCTTCGATTTTCTGTTTGAATACGAACGCGCGGCCCTCGCGATTCTCCACCCCGCCGAAGATCGTGAGCGTTTGCTTTCGTGGGTCCGCGAACGCATTATAAGCAACCTCCAAAGGCGTTGCGACGTTGAAGAGCTCGCCGCAGGGCAATCAATGAGCCGAAGTCATTTCGCCCACCACTTCAAGACGGTCACTGGGCAGTCGCCCGCCCATTACATCACGATCGTGCGCCTGGAAGAGGCCATTGCCCTGATGGCCGCCGCCGATCAGACACTTGAGGCGGTCGCCGCGCGGACGGGTTTCGCCAATGCCAATCACCTGTGCAAAGTCTTCCGCCGTCATTTCCACATGAGCCCGGGGCAGTATCGCCGCGAAATCCTGGGCGCCCGGATAGGCTAAGCTAACTCAAGTTTGCCTGCCTCGCCTGTCAGATGTTGACAGATTTTCCTCCACGCTCTACAATGATGACACGCGCTGATGGCGCTAAGCGAGGGAGCATGGAATGGCAGTCACACAAGCGGAAATCGCGAAGGTTGTCGGGGTGTCGCAGACAATCGTTTCAGATGTCATTCATGGACGGGTTCGCGGACGTGTCCGGCCAGAAACGCGTCAGCGCATCCTGGCGGCCGCGCGTCAAATGGGCTACCGGCCAAACGCATTGGCTCAGGCCCTCAGGCTCCGCCAGTCCCGCCAGATCGTCTACCTCTCCGTGCACGACGAGAGCCGCGAGTTCCCGATTCTGCGCGAGGCGGATCTCGCCGGGGTCGCCAAGGCCCTGCGCATCGACGGCTACCGCCTGCTCATCGAAATCGCAAACGACGCCGAGCGCGAGGTGACCGTGCTGACCGAGATGATCGGCTCCGGAATCTGCGACGGCGGCATATTGCGCGCCTACCGGGGATCGGACCAGTTATGGGAAGAGCTCAGCGAAATTCGCGAGCCAGTTGTCGTCATCGGCCAGTGTCCCCACCCCACCCTCACGAGCGTCGCCCACGATGTCCCGGCGTTTATGACGCAAGCTGTCGAACACCTTAAGGGACTAGGGCATGACCGTATCGGCCTCGTAATCGACCCGGTTTACGACGTCTATCACCGCTTGCTTCTCGAAACCTGGCGCAAAGCAACCGGCGAGGGCGATCCCGCACGCTGGCAGGTTGAGCGCACGGGCCGGAATGAGGTCATGCGCGTCGTCAAGGATTGGCTTGCCGAGCCGGACGGTCCCACGGCGATCGTCAGCGTCAACGATGCTTGCACCCTGGGTACAGCCGCCGCACTCCGCAGCGCCGGACGAACGCTTGGCCGCGATTTCGACCTGCACGGCATCAGCGGCGGAGATTATAACGGCATTCACGAACCGGGCACCTGGATCAGCGCCCTCGACATGGATGCGGTCGGTAGCCGCGCAGCACGAGAATTGCTTGCAATGCTCGATGGCAAGCCCGGCCCAGGCCCGGTTCGCCTACCTGCGCCCCTCGTCCAGATCACGTATGACACGCTCTCAACGTAGCACTTGGGTCGACGTCGACTCGGCGCGCGTTGCCGGCCAGGATTGATCGCGGACGGCGAATGGACATGCTACGGACGCACATTTGCGCCCGCCGCGCAAGTCTCGACCAGGACCACATCGCCAAACTCGCTGGTATTTTTGGCGTCGACCCCACGGAACCATAGGAGCCGTCCTCGATATGGAGACACCGGGTTCTTATTAACGTTGTTGAGCACGAGCCCCAAGGTGATAACCTTGCCCGCGCTAGGCGAAGACGCCAATCGAAGCTCGGTCCACGGAATTGCAAGTTGATAGTTCACATCCCCCCGATGCCCCGTCGGAGTTACCGAAGCACTCCACCCGGTTACCGCTCCCGCCCGATCGGACGGAAAACGGCGATTGACGACCGGGGTTGTCGCGCCAGCCGGACGGAAGAACTCGTATTCATAGCGCGGAGCTAGGTTCGACAATATGCCATCGGGCTGAAGCGCGAGTTCGATCGAATCCCCCATGAATCCATTCTGTGTCCCGAATACAGGACAATAGATCGCGTCGAGCGCCTCGACGCCCAGATAGAGGCAATGGTCATCCCAAAGCATGCGGAACTTGCCGAGAATGCTGTCCGGACCATCATAGTTTTCGCCTGGAGCCGTCGGTTTTACAACCTCGTCGGGGTTTCGCCCGAACTCGATCACGGGAGCAAGAGCCCATGGGCCGTCCCATTTCCCGGTCATCGGAACCGGGATTGCGGCGCGAACAGCGTACGCGAAGTTCAGCGAGGCGCTGCCCACGAACATCGCTCCGGATTTCATCGTCACGGCGGCGGAGAACTGCGTCCTTTTGCCATGATCCAAGCCCGTCGTATCGACCGGGATCTCCACCACCCGCTGAGCATGCCCGGGCACCGTCAACGTATCCGGGATCGGACCGGTCACGGGACCGCGAACGGAGAACTTCACCGTCTCCGGCGTATTCTCATTGTTGCGGACTGTCAAGGCCGCCATCGGCCGATCAACCAGATGGTCGCCGTGAGTGAGCGAAACCTCCAGACGCTTGCTAAAGGCGATCGCGCCGCCGCCGAAGCAGTAAACG
The DNA here is from genome assembly GCA_031292625.1 of Capsulimonadaceae bacterium. Lineage (GTDB taxonomy): Bacteria > Armatimonadota > Armatimonadia > Armatimonadales > Capsulimonadaceae > JARLGU01. Next base: position 35,541 of record JARLGU010000042.1, read on the forward strand.
GGATCGAAACCGGCATTCACGATCGCCACGCCGTCCTTGGCCAACACCGTTCGCCGGTTCCCCATGACATCCATCACGGTCACCTTTCCGGCCGGCGCTTCGAGGGCGACTGCCTGATCGCCGCCCGGCGTCCACATTACGAGCAGGGGACCGTCGCCGCGCTTCCATTCTCCGCACGTTAGCAACCCGTTGGACCGATCCGCAACCAGGGTCGCGTCAGCAAGCGCATCCGCCATGACCGCGTGGGCGACGAACTGGGGGCGGGGCTGAAGGTTTGAGTTCACCATCGCGTTGTTGTCCGAACCGGCATTATCGCCGCCGGCGCGAAAGAACCACTGGGTGAATGATTTAAGCCGGTCGCCGCTCTTGATAACCGGTTCGAGCCATCCGCGAACGAGGTTGCTCGCTCCTCCCCCTTCGCCATATCGACGCGCCTCTCCAGAGCACGGTGAACCCTGCAAAGCGGTCTCCTCTTGCCAAACTCCCTTTTTCGTATCTCCATGAGCATCAAGCGTCTTAATAGAGTTGACGACGGTCATCGTTACTCCCATGTAGGCATTGAGGATCGCACCGTCGAACGCGCCGCTAACGGGAGATCCGTAAAGACGAGTCAACGTCTTGCCTTGCCAATCCGTTGCGATGTTGCCAACGAGGACGGGAGTATTAGGCGCGACCGATTTGAGGCCCTCATATAGCGCGCACATAATCAAGTCGTATTCCTCATCGGTCATCGAGCCCGTCGCGCCGCGCCAAGGAGAGTGAGTGTTCGAGATCTCAATTCCATGGTTGCCATACGCAAGCACGAGATCGGAGCTCTCCTTCGCGATCGCAGTTCCCGCTTTCACATAGGCATCGTGATCGAACGGCCGCTTAAGAGGAGCCATAATCTGCAACACGGGACGAATGCCGAGCGAGTTATACCATTTCAACAACGGACGGAGTTTAGCCGTATCAGCGCCAATAGTAACGGGATCGATGCTGTCCGTATAAAGCCGCACCCATGAGACGCCAAACCCCGCAATATGAAAGAGATCGCCGACTTCCTTCTGCCTCGGCCATTGATCGCCCACCATATCATCCATCAGCGGGGTGATTCCCCAAATAGGCTCATGGGTTCGCGGACGGTCGAGCGCGGGAAGCTCGGCAAAACGGCCAGAACCGGATCCGGCCGTCGCGTCCCCTTCCTTAACGGTCAGATCGACATAAAACGCGCCGTACGCGTGCGTCGCCGGGATCTTAAGCGTAACGTCCGTGACGCCATACCCGTGCAGCGTAATCCCTGTAAAGCTGGACGACGGCAGCGCGTTTCCCTTCCAATCGAAGCATTCGGCATGCAAGGATACGGTACGCGCCTCACCAAGGAGATTGGCGATATTGACCCGCAGCTTGACCGGGGAACCCGGATCATGGAAACAATTTCCGGCGACCGCGTTCTCAACGCTTGTCAGGCATGTCTCGTACTCTGCCGCCGCTGCGGGAGACGGCAAGTAAGGGGGAGGCGAGACCGCGAGTTGCTTCCGCAGCCACGCGCGATGGAGCGCTGTTCTGCCGACGGCACTCGGCGGATCAAACACGAACGCGAGGCGCCAGACTGCGAGATTATCATAAAATGAGCGTCCCCAGCCGCCGCTAACGGCGCTCAATTCTTGTCCGACGCGCAGGCGCATCGTCGCGGCGCCAGCCGGAGCCCTATACGGCCGAGTCGTCCACCATGTCCAAACAGCGGCGGGAACGTCTCCCATGCCAGAGCGTGGCTCGTTGCTCTGGATTGCATGTCCGGCGGAATCAAAGAACTGCAATTCCAGCGGTCCAAACCATTCCTCGTGGATCGTTGCCCCCGGGCAAACCCATGCGGCGGCCATGTAGCTATCGCCAGAGGTGCATGGCATGGAGTCCGAGAGCCAGTAACCGTTGACCGGATTGCGGCCATACCACTGACGATTTGTCGACAGCGGCGGATCGATCGATTCCAGCAATAACGATCCGCGCCCCGAATAAACGGCATCGTGGCTCCATTCCCCCGAAGCGCGGCCAACGGAGTACGGAGGGCGTCCACGAGTGTGGAATTCCGCGATGGCATCGCCGGTCCAGTCGCGTGCCGACGAACCGACGAACGTCCAATGAGCTGGTTTACCGCCATCGCCTTCCTCGACATCTCCGTTGCGCAACAAGTTAGTCGAATATTTGCATTCCGGATCGGGCTTTGGATTGCGTGTCAACATGACGGCATTCATACAGGAAGCGACCGGTTTCGTATCGAGGCGCAGGTCGTCGAACCACGCGGTCCCATTGCAGAACTGCGTGCCCACGGTCAGGCGGATGCGAACGGTACCGGGAGGCGTCTTTACGACCGGCGTGATCAACTCCGTCCAATCCTGATCGGCGCTGACCGAGGACGAGACGGCCGGAGCCGCCAAGACGCGATCGTCACGGTCCACGAACTCGATCTGAAGCGCACCGCCAGGCAAGTAGCCGTTCGACGCCAGAGCGCCTCCCTTGGCCCATCCCGCCAGACGATACGTCCGGTCGTCGCGGGCAGGCATCTCGGTGGTCCATCCTGACAAAGGGCCATTGCCCGTATCAGACACCGACACGCAGTATTTGCCTCCATGGCGAACGACGCCATCCACAAGTTCCCTGCCCGTACCCCGTGGACGCCACGCGACGGGCAGCCCAGTCGGATCCAGAGTCTCGAAGCCGGCATTTGGCAGACTCGCGTCTTGAGGAGTCAATGAAACGTCGGCGTAGCAAATATCGAAATGCTCGCCAGGAACCGTGCTTGCCGCGCAAAGTCGGATCGCCACATATTTGACATTGTTGAGGATCGTAAAGGGCTGCGTTGCCAGCGGCGCCCAGGCGGGCGTGTTCACGCACGTGATCGCGCGACTACTTGCGACGAACTTCTTATCCGCGTCGATCTGAAAAATATCGAAATAGGTCTGAACCGACTGCGTGCGGTCGCCATTTTCTGGAACGAGCCCTTTAGCCTTGTACCACGCGTTTACGGTGTACGCAAAGCCTGGCTCAACCCGGATTAAGCCGGAGCTAACGAGTATGAAATCTTTTCCCGACCGCATGTCGCCTTGTATGTGCAAACAATTCGCGCCGTTCGTGTTATGCGAGCCTGGCGCCAAATTGGCCGTAACATTGCCAGCCTCGCCATTAACCGGCTTCACGCTCAGCGAAACCCAGGCGTTCTTACCATGAGCCATGGCGGCGTTCACGTTCCATCCGCTAGCAACTCCGCTCGCGTCTGCATCAAAACCAGGGTTCGGAACAAGTCCGCCCGCAACGGCGTGGGGTACGCACATAAAAAGCCAGGCCGCTAGCGCAAGGGATTTCGCGCACAACGAAGAGTTGCGGAAAAATCGAAAAGACATAACCACTAAACCGTCCTTTTGAGGCCTTCGATTGGAGATGCAATGGGTTGACGTACGCATACCGATCACGGGTTCATCCCGTAGGCGTTTTGCAGGTTGCTCTCTATACCCGTGAGAGATGCGCCGGTGACCCCGTGCGAGCTAAAGGACTGGTCATCGTAAAACCAATAATTGCCCTGCGTCGCCAACATGGCATTGTTGGGCGGGAGAAGCTTGACGTGCCCGTCCGCAAAGAGATAGTTGCTCGACTTGCCATGACCGGCAAACATGCACGACCACGGATGTCCATCGTTGTTCGGAACATGGTTGAGAGAGCAATACTGGTCACCGACGCTACTGATGTAGGGGTCGACGGTGGTGTAATAGCCGAGATTTTCAATCATTACAACAAGATCACCTGGCGAGACAAGCTCCGACATGGAAACGGGAATCGCATTCCAGTACCCGGCGCCTGACCCGCCAGGAACGATGGCCCCCCAGGTGTCGTGACGAATCGAAGGGCGGGAACAACTCAAGTTTGCGCCACAGACCTGATTGGCCGCGTACGAAATGTAAACGGCCGGGTACGGAGCGACCGCGCCGCGTGCTGTCATGCCTCCGTTCGGATTGTCTGGACAAATGGCAACCTGGACGCTCTTGATATAGGGCTGAATCGTCTGCCTCCATTGATAGATCGCACCGCAAGTTCCACTGACCACCGTCGCACATTCCCCGTCTCGCACCCAGCTTTCATCGTAATCGGCGGCATATTGCAGCAGGGCGAAACCGACCTGCTTCATGTTGCTGGCGCAGGCTGTCTGCCTGGCCTTCTCTCGCGCGGACGCGAAAACGGGGAATAAAACAGCGGACAAAATTGCAATAATGGCTATTACTACTAGTAATTCAATAAGTGTAAAACCGTCCTTAGAATTGTGCTGCATCATGCAACCTCCTAATGAGGGGCGCCGAAGCGATCCCAATATTGAACACGCGCCGCGACGAATCTCTGTTCATGAGCTGAGAATGCAAGGTGATCGACGCGCTGGCAGCCTGACCTCGTATGAGGCGAGCCATTAAATGGGCGGCTTCGGTCCCCATTTGTTCGAGCGGCGGACGCATGGTGCTCAGTCCCATCGCAGCAGCTTCTGGAATGTCGTCGAATCCTACGATATTGTAGTCGCGTCCGGCGATCAGGTCGCGATCGCTGGCGGCATTGGCGAACCCGATCGTAGCGGCGTCGCTAGCGGCGATCACTCCATCGAAGGCAGGGCAATCGGCAAGATATCGCTGGGCCGCCTGCTTAACCCTCACGACCAGATCTTCAAAAGGCGGGTTTGACCGGGCCTCCGTATCCAAAATGCTTAGCGCGCTGGGGGCAAGCCCTTTGGCCGCGATCGCTTCCAAGGCGCCGTTCAAGCGTTCCACAACCCAGTGATTGTTGTCAGGCATTACGAAAACGAGACGGCGGCATCCTTGGGCGATCAAGTGAGAGGCGGCCTGCCGCGCGGCCTCCTTGTTGGAAAAGCAGACGGTATGCACGGGCAACGGAATGTCGTCTCGACTGGCAAAAACGATCGGGACTTGCTCCAGCAAGCCGGCTTCATGAAGTTGCTCAATCTCATTCGGGGCAGAGTCGCAGATCGACAGGATCCCCGTTACGCCATCCTCGATGAGTTGGCGCACGACGCCGGTCACCGGAATACGGAGGGGATCATCAGAGGATCCGCGATTCAAATACTGAGTCCTTCCCCCTAAATTGGCAATCTTATCGACAAACGATTTCGTGATAACCGGTTCCCAGTGCGACAGAATTGCGTCGTTCCAGCTATCAGCCGCTATATCGCCATACATTCCGATAACACCCAGCGGCGCGATCTTCCCGGCCGCGCTCTTGCTCAAAGCGAACGCATCGTCGGCCGCCAAAACCTCATGTTCCGCGACAAATGTCCCCCGTCCATATTCCGTGCGAACCAACCCTGTATCGGCAAGCATCTGTATCGCTCGCTGCATGGTGTTCGTCCCCGCGCAATATTCCGCCTCAAGCTGCCTTCGTCCGGGAAGAAGCTCCCCCGGAGCATAGTCGCCCGAATTGATTCGAGCCCGGATCCGGTTGGCAACTGCAATATGGCTGGGCAATCTCATAGGAGTACTCGACGAGAAAATTCGAGAAAGGTTGTTCTTATGAGTGCAGTATAACATGCATGATGGGGACTGTCAATAGAATTCAAAAAACTTGAATTCAAAGAACACCGGAGCTGATGATGATGTCCCGGGCGCGCTTGACGATTTTCAGCGTGCGACCCCATAATAGGATAAGCGCAGGTTCTGATCTGCCGGCGCAATCCTCCAATCAGCTCTGCATTGAACTCAACCTGCGGAATTTCGTCTACGTCGCTTTGAGGTACCAACTATGTCACCTACTCGCCTCTCCCAATGTTTGCTCGCAATCGCCTGTATCGCGGTGGTTGCATGTTGTCCGGCTTCCGCCCGTCAGCGCCTTCTGTTCGACGCGAACTGGCGATTCCAGATCGAACCGGATGCCGCTCCCTCACAGGGCCAGGAAATCGCCGCATGGCGATGGACGCCGTCCGATCAAGGGGTGGAATCCTCCGCGAAATTCGCCGCGCCCGCGCTGGACACGTCGGGGCCTGAGTGGAAGGATGCCGCCATCGGCGACGACGTCTTCCATGGCCGCAAGGGCTTTGCATGGTTTCGCGCGATCTTGCCGAAGATGAGCGCTGCCCATCGCATCCTGAGCTTCGCCGGAGTCGACGACAACGCCGATGTGTTCGTCAACGGCGTCAAACTCACTCACCACGAAGGCTGGAACGACCCGTTCGATGTTGAGATTGGCCGCGCATGGCGCGATAAAGGTCCGAACGCCATCGCCGTCCTTGTCGAAAACATCGATGGCCCGGGCGGCATTGGCGGCGCCGTCAAACTCACGGCCTTTTCCGCGCGGACCTGCTTTAACGAAGATTTCAACGACCGAACCTGGCGCATCGTTCACCTGCCGCACGACTATATCGTCGAAGGGCCGATCGACAATCCAGCCGACTACGGCCATGGCGGTTACACGCTGCGACCCGCGTGGTACCGCAAGACGTTTACCCTGCCGGCGACGGACAAGGGAAAGAGCGTCTGGATCGATTTCGACGGCGTTTATCGAGACGCGAGCGTGTATCTGAACGGACAGCTCATCGGCAAGCATCCAAGCGGCTACGCCAGTTTCCGCTATGACCTCACGAATACGATTCGCTTCGGCGCGCCGAACGTGCTCGCCGTCCGCGTCAATCCCCGATTGCACGAAGGCTGGTGGTACGAAGGCGGCGGCATCTACCGGCACGTCTGGCTGAATATCGCGAGCAAGCTGCACATCGCTCCGTGGGGAACGTTTGTCTCCGCAAAGCTTCCCGAACCAGGTCCGGACGGCCTTGCGGCGTCCGCGAAGGTCACAATCGAGACCAATGTCGCGCCGCTAACGACGGTAGAGCCATACACGCTCGTCTCCAAGGTCTTCGACTCAGCCGGCAAAGTCGTCGCGCAATCCGAAACCAAGGCAAAATCCGGCGCAACGGCGCCGAAGATCGAGCAAACGGTCACCGTCGCGCACCCCAGGCTCTGGTCGCTTGAGACGCCGTATCTCTATCAGGTCGTCAGTACGATCCTCGTCAACGGGCAAACCGCCGATCAAGTCGCGACGCCGTTCGGTATTCGCACTATCCGATGGGACGCCGACAAGGGCTTCTTTTTGAACGGGAAGAGCGTTAAGATCAAGGGGTTCTGCAACCATCAGGACTTCGCCGGAGTCGGCATCGCCGTCCCGGACACCCTCGAAGCCTGGCGCGTCGCCAAGCTCAAGGCGATGGGCGCGAACGGCTGGCGCATGTCGCACAATCCCCCCACCCCCGAGCTCCTCGACGCCTGTGACAAGCTCGGCATGCTCGTCATGGACGAAACGCGGCATCTGGGAGACGCGACCGGCGCAAAGAGTTCCATCAATACGCCCTATACGGATCTCTACGAGCTGAAGTCGATGATCCAGCGGGACCGCAACCATCCGTCCATCGTCCTCTGGTCGATGTGCAACGAGGAAGGCATCCAGGGCACGCCTCAGGCGGCGGCCATCTTCCAGGCAATGATGGATGTCGTCCACCGCTACGACACGACGCGTCCGATCTCGTGCGCGATGAACGGCGGCTGGTTTGACGAGGCCGGCATCGCCTCGGTGGAAGACCTGTTGGGCGTCAACTACAGCTACGGCGTCTACGATAAGTTCCACGCCCTGCATCCTAAGATGCCGATCTACGGCAGCGAAAGCGCCAGCACGGTGACGACCCGCGGCGAATATGCTACCGATGCCCAAAAGGGATTCGTGACGAGCTACAACATGACCGACGGCTCGTGGAAACCCGTCGGCAGCCGCCAGTTTGTCGCGGGCAGCTTTGCGTGGACAGGCTTCGATTACAAGGGCGAAACGTCACCGTTCAAATGGCCCAACATCCACAGCAACTTCGGCGTGCTCGACATGTGCGGCTTCCCAAAGGACAACTACTGGTACTACCAGTCCTGGTGGCTGGATAAGCCGATTATCCACATCATGCCGCACTGGAACTGGGCCGGCAAAGAGGGCCAGAATATCCGCGTGATCGTCTTCAGCAACTGCTCGTCGGTCGAGCTGTTCCTGAACGGCGCAAGCCTGGGTGCAAAGGATGTTCCGTTTCTCGGACACCTGGAATGGTCCGTCCCGTATCAGTCGGGCGTCCTCGAAGCGCGCGGGATCACCGGCGGCAAGGTTATCATCGCCGACCGGGTTGAAACGACCGGAACGCCGGCATCGCTTCGGCTCACGGCCGACAGGACGACGCTCACGGCCGATAGCGAGGATGTCATCCCGGTAGAAGTGGACGTTCTCGATGCGCGCGGACGGATCGTCCCAACCGCGTCGAACCGGATCGCCTTCACCGTCACCGGCCCCGCCCAGATCGCAGGCGCTGGGAACGGCAACCCGGTCGACCACGAACCGGACACGGGGAGCCAGCGCGACGCCTTCAACGGCAAGGCGCTTGTCGTGGTCCGCTCGACGGATAACGCAGGCCCGATAGTGCTCACCGCGACCGCCGACGGCCTCGCCGCGGCGACGTTGGACCTGAGCGCGCGTAAATAGCGGCCAAATCGATGTGCCCGTCTGCTCTATAATATGGGGCGGGCGAGCACATCGTTATTTTTTTCACAAAGTTTTCCGGATTCTCTTTACAACTTTGGCAGGCGGCGATATAATCTAGTTGTTAACGGATTAACGATTGAGTGGACAGGAGGTCCGCGAAAGACCGGACATTCAGTTAACGTCGCAGCTGTACTACGACCAGCCTGTGAACGCCGCCGACGATCGTGGGGACGATTGGCGGAGTTCCAGCGGGGTAAGAGGCATCTTCGAGTCTTGCCGCCGACGGGGCCGCACGCCCTGTCAGGACAAGGTAAGCGTCACGCGTCCCGGCAGGGGCTCACGGTGGCGGGGCTCGGAGATGCCTCCTGTGTTTTTTCTGCTGCTAGCGGCGATCCGATCCACACTGTCCGACAGGAATCCCCAGTGCGCATGATGGGGCGCTGCCTGAATGCCTAGATGCTCAGGTAGCGTTCGACCTTGTGTCTCGCGACAATATTACGTTTCCTAGTGAGAAGCCGCTGCCACCGAAGCGCGCTTGCGCCGCGAAGAGACCTTGCCCGCGCCAACATGCTTAGGGGCGGAGACGCGAAGCTGCGTATTCCTCGCGTTAGTGCGCCTCTCATGAAAATATAGCTCAATTTGAGCGTGGTTCGCGCGTACGGAGACCTCTCTACCCCATCGGAATGGGGTCCCCTTCTCTCCGAAACGGAGAGACTGTTGGCCGCATTGCCAAGCGCTCCTAAGCTCCTCCCGCTTCGGCTCCCCGGCCTCGCTCGGAGTCCTGAGCCTGTCGAAGGAGAGGAAGGGGCAAATGAAATGGGAAGGTAGGTTCCGCGCGAAGCGCGCCGAGGCGTAGCCGAGTTAGTGCGCGATCTTAACTTTCAAGTCGTCGATCCAAACCGCCTCGCCAGCCGTCGGCTTGAGCAAGAAAACGTAAAGATTGAGGTCGTCGGTACCATCTGAAAGCGGCGCTTCCTCGTGATACTTCGTCCACCCGTTCCCCGCGATCGCAACCAGATTTTCTTTGTTGCCAATCCAGTGAGTAGGCTTGCCGTTCGCCCATTCCAGCACTCTGAAGGACGCCTCTCCCGTGTGAAGCAGGGTCGTTCGGGCGTAGAAGTCCACCATCAGTTTGCGGTTCTGCGAACGATCCTTGGTCGTGATGCGGCAATACGCGTCGTGCGACGTTGCCGCGTCTCGATCAACCCCGACCTTGAGGCTGAACTTTCCACTTTGTGGGTTCACGGGATCGAGCGCGATGATGGACGGCGCCTCGCCGGTACGGTCTTCGTCATGCCAGGCGGTTAAATCAGTTGGCGTTTCAAAATCGAACGCGGCGGCCACCTCCGGCTGCGGCGGGTCCGTCGCTGCACGTGCCGGCACGCAGAAAAGAAGCGCCGCAAGCGGGGCGGCGACTGAGCAGAGAAGTTGTCGAATTCGCATTTATTGGTCTCCAATACACGTAGTTGGCGAAGCGAAGCCTTTCTTCAGACCGCGCCAGTATGCCTAGCTTCTATCCAGTATCGTGGACAATTACCCTGTTTTCGACCGCTTACTTGAGCGGCATTCTCGTGGAATTGCGCTGGATAAGCAGCGAGCCGAGGCGAACTTGCGTCGTAGCGGGTTTTCCGTTGATTGCTTGAATAATCAGCTGTGTTGCCGCCTCGCCCATGGCATCCAACGGCGGTCGCATTGTCGAAAGGCCAATGAAGCGAGAATACACGTGATCGTCAAACCCGATTACCGAAAAATCCTTGCCGGGAACGAGTCCGCGCTTCAAGGCCCCTTCGATAACTTCTTTGCCTATGAGATCGTTTGCGGCGATAATTCCGGAGCCATCGAAAAGCCCTTCGTCAAATCCTTGCTCGACGCAGATGCGACTTACGAGCGTTCGAGCAGCCAAGTCGTTGTCTGCTATGAAGCCGCGGTTTGTCGATCTCGACCAACGCTTGTGCACATCGAGACGTTCATAGTCCGAACTGGGAATGATGCTGCACGGAGGTTCGGAGTAGTGAACAGTCAGCGCATCTCGATTAAATCCGGCATCCTCCAGCGCGGCAGAAACTCCGACAAGTCGATCTGCAATCCAATCCGTTTCGACCGGGCGCAGAAACACAAACTTCTCGTGTCCGCATCGGATCAAATGCTGGGCTGCCAGGTACCCGTCTCCGTAAATGTCATAAAACACGTGAGTGAGCGGCCGACGAATCGCCGCATGGGTTACGAGCGCTATTGGCAACCTATCGGTGAGCCCCATTTGTGCAATGGTTGCAAGAAGCTCCTGAACATGTTCGATTGGGGGCTCGATAGTCACATATACGATTGCGTCCACGGAAGCGTCGAGTAATCGTTGAATCACTTCGCGCGGTGAAAGCGGCGGCTTGTCCTTAAGATACCTATTTACGACATAGGTGCCGCCGTGCGGAGCAAACGTTTTCTCTATTGACGTCAAAATCGCCAATCCCCAATCATCTTCCGCATAGACTGGAGGCGGATCGCAAATTCCAGTTACGATTCCAAGCGTCTTCCCGCTGTCCGTCGAGTCTCCTATGCGTCTGACAGGTTTACCCGGCGTGATGCGGGCAACCGCGGTTGCGGCCGCTCCTCGAGCGATCACGGTGCCCTGCCGAGGGTTAGCGCGCAACATGCCTTCCGCCAGTAAGGGAGCAATGGCGCGTTCCAGCGTCGCTAGCGGAACCCCATAGCTTTGAGCCAAATGTCGCCTGGGCGGCAGAGTCGAGCCGACGGGCCAAACGCCAGTTTCAACTTTGTGGCGCAAATCTGCTTCGATTTTCTTACAGGCTGGCGTTCGTTCGTCTGGTTGTTTGGTTAAATCCATTTATTATGGTTATCCCGCGCACATTCCATTAACCCAAGCAAGTTGTCGAGCTATCAAGAGCAAATCGATCTTCGGGATCAGCGCTTTCTCGTCGTATAACGTCAACGGTAGCGCTCAAGTGCTCCCGACAGTGCGGCAAGTTGACGATCGTAGACTTCGTGCCGCGCAAGTGCCTACGCGCCAACGCCCATCACATGCTAAGTACGCGAAAGGTAAAGGACCGAGTAGCCGAATGCGCCCAGTGTTAATCTCGTCCGCCAGAGGCCGCCATCCGTCACCAGTCCCTCAACCTTTCGACCACTCACAACATCGACCGCACTCCACTTTCCCGCACCTAAAAGCGCCTCGACCGTTCCGGCGCCCGCTCCTCCCTGATTGAGGCAGAACAAGAACTTCTCCCGGTCGCTCTTTTGTCTCACGACGACTTCGACCGCCGGCGATCCGCAGCCGATGGGACCTGGGATGGGCACGCCGTCGTTGATCCAACGGGCTGCCGGGATAATTCCGGAAAGCGAAATCACGTTTGCGATCCAACCCCGCAGATTTGGAGTTCCGTGCGGATCCACCGCCGTAGGTCCTTGAGAAGGTCCGAGGCTGCAAGGAAAGATGCCGTACGCAATGAGTTTTCCTCGTCCCCAGGCCCGTTCCCAACCGACTAGCGTTCCAGCGGCGTCTTTGATTGGCTGAGCGCCTGGGATAGCGCCAAATCCAGTGCCAATGAATTCCGTGCCCGGATCGCCTCCAAATGTCGTCTTCACATGGTCTGTCGTGTAATCCGGCGCTTTCCAGCCCAGATCGACCCAGGCGCCGCCACCGACGTTCGGATATTGACGCAGCCATGGATCGCGAAGTCCGGACACTCCGGCAAGTATCAAAGTACCACCATTTTTCGCAAATTCAGCCAGACGGTTCGCTGCAGGCTGGCTCAGGATATAAGATGCTGGAACGACGATTCTCCGATACCTTTCCGGCTTGTCCGGCAAGTTATCGTCGTCCACATAGTTGAATACTATGCCGCTCATCCGCAGCAAGAAAGCGAGGTCGTTATTGGAGCGGGGCCACACCGGCCACGGCGCACCCCAGGCCGAGTTGCCAGTCAGCATTTGGACATACTCCGAAGAGTCTCGGGAGAGATAGACAGCGGTGTCAGCCGGCGCGCGCTTGACGCTAAAGCCGTTGTAGCACTGGTGGTAGGAGCCGATCTCAGCCAGCGAATGCTTGAACGCGTTGTATCCAGGCAGCTTGGTTCCGTCGCTATCGATGATGCACCACATGGAAGGGGCGTCAGGTTTTTCCCATTCCCGCGTTTCGGTGACCTTCCTCCCATCGGCATACGGCTTCCATCCGAACACGAAATTATTGCTCACCCCATGCGCCGCCAGTCCCCAATTCTGCAGGGCTAGATATTCCGCGGGCCATTGCGGCTGATAGTACGTTTCGGCCCCCCAGATCGGCTTGCCTTCCGCACAAGACTCCGCCATTTCCAACGAGTCCAGGAACTCGACAGGACCAAAGCCTTTCGGGAGCCCCGAAGCGTACTGCAAGTCCAGCATGATCGCATCCATGGAGCGAAAAAACGGCATCGAGGTTTCTGGGGCTAATGCCGCCCAATCGAGGTTGGTGCTAATCAACGTTGCGGGCGACTCTTTCTTGACCTCATCGTGAAATGTCTGATAGGCCCGCAAGGTGACATCCGTTCGCCAGCGCATCCAGTCCATTGCCAATCCTGGATTGCTGCGCATCCTTTCGACAATCTTGGGGCCAAGATGCCCGCTGCAAGCCGTCCAGTCTCCCGTCTGAGCCTCTTGCTGCTTCAAAAAGGAGGCCGAGACGATTTGCTCGACCTGATCCCAGGTCGTATATTGGGTATTCCACAGCGAGTTAGCGACCACGATGCTCCCGTAGCGCTTCTGACACCAGCTTCGAAACGCTGCGTCGGCTGCCTGCGAAGGACAAAGCCGTCCGCCGTTGAGAAGCTTCTGTTCGTTCGCCATCTGGTAGGAGGCAATGAGCGGCCGCTTTGCCAACCATCGCCCCGCTTCTCGCGCACGTTGTTTCAAGTATGCCATTCCCGCTGGGCTCGCCAGATCCAGGCAATCTGGGAAGGCCGGATTACGGGCGTCCCCTGGCGCATCAGGTCCCGCATCATCGATCGATTTGAACGGATCGTGAGGTTTCTCCAAGCTCATGGCGTGGAAGTTCATGCCGCCCAATGCAATCATGTAGCCGACATCGTCGGTGTACCTCCCGCGAGTGCATCGAACTCCCAGCGCACCGGCATCAATGCAATCCTGCGGATCGAACCCTGTATAGGGGTTTTGGATCATGCCGTTGTTTACGCCAAAGATATCCTTCGGAAGAGTGCTAGGGGCAATCGCCAGGCGCAAGAGGTCTCGCGACGATAGGTCTTCCTCAGTATAAGCGCCTCCGGGAAGCGGCTGCGGACGAAGGTCGATTGGGCAAGCGCTCTCCCGCCAAACTCTCCCGCCTTGTTTTATCGAAACGCTAAATGCGTACGCACCGGCAGGAAGCCCCAAGATGGACACGCGAATCCGGCGTGATGCTCCAGGAGGGAATTTAGCGGGGGGCAAATCTTCGACCCGGCGAGCTTTCGGATTGTTCCAAGGGCCGAACCAAATGGTGGCGGGAGCCGGCAACTGGGAGCGAGAGTCGTTCGTAACAATCAGATTGACCGTGGATGCGCTTTTAGCCCTGATTTGCGGCAAGCCTTCATCGTCGAAGCCGTCCAAGCCGAGACGAATCCACTCTTGAGGGCGTACATTGAACCCTGCCGGCGTGACCGAGCGAACAATCTGAACATCATCCATCCACGCTGAGCCGCGTGAAACCTCTAGTCGCACGAGGCCCGCCAATTTCTCCGGCGAGCTCGCTGTAATCATGATCTTTGTCCAGGGGCAGTTGACTGGAAGATCGATTTGCTTGCGCACGACTGCGTCCTTTTGCAGGACTTGCTTCCAACCGTTCACCAAATCGAAGTCCACGCATCCCTTTGCTCCAACTGTCTTCACCCAGGCGGTCAACACGGCCGTGCCCGTACCCGCTGGCGCATCCGGCGACGAAATCACGGAACGCGCCGCGCCGTCAGGGCTTGTCAACAGCAACGAACGCTTCCCGCTGTGAGCGTCGCTGGATACGACGGAAATGCCCGATAGGTTGCCGTCTTCTGCAAACCAGCCCTGCGCGGACGACGCTTTCCATGCCTTATGTCCCTCTCCAGAGGCCTCCTCCGACGAGAACGCACGAAGAGTCGTTCCGTTGTAACGAGACGAGATTTCAAAACTCGAGTTAACCACGAGGTTGCCGGGTGTATCGGCGCTAGCCGAAATCGATGCGGCGGCGACGCAGGCAATGCCTGCTAACAAGGCTGTTGGGCGAAGGAAATGAATTGTCAAAATAGACCTCATGCTGCAAAATCAGATCATGCTGAACGTGGCCGCGAATTGCGGTGTGTCGGTCGCGTCAGCCGTTCCAGCCGCACACTCGCCAGTAAGGCTTGCGGCCCCCGTTGCGCTGGTAGGGTTGACGCCAGGCGACACATTATTCGGCGTCAGCCATTTGACGTGACCATCCGCAAACACGAAGTTCGCCCCATTCGAGTGCCTTCCGTATTGCGAACCCGCCATTGCTGCGGCTCCATCCCATGTCTGGAAGAGGGGTTGAGCCGTGCGCCCCATCCACCCTGTCGCCATCGAACCGCAAACAAAGCTTGAGCCCTCGTTCGACGGCAAACACGTGCCGTACACTTCTCCCGCGAAAACGTTGAAGCCGTCCGTGCTGGGCGACCACGCGATCGTGCCGTAACCCGCAAACGCATCGAACGGGCTGGTCGACACGGAAAATCCGCTGACTTCGCAAAGGAGAACCGACAAAGCGGGCGCATGCAAATTGACCACCGTGACTGGAGCTACCAGATTTCGCCCGCAGAACGGTGCGACGTTCACGTTGTAGGCGTACGACACCTCGCTTCGTCCAGAGGCTGGAGCAGCCGTATCGTCAGGGCAGGCGAACGCGCCGGTCGACTTTACGTAAGGAAAGATTTGCCCCGCCCAACCGTTGGCCAGCATCCCGTTGTTCTGGCTTTTCCAGCCGCAGGGATAAAGCTCGTCGTAATCCTGCGCATACTGCAAGATCGCCATCCCAAGCTGCTTTTCATTGGCGCTGCAGCTCGACTGCCGCGCCTTTTCCCGCGCCGTCGCGAAAACAGGGAATAGAATAGCTGCCAATATCGCAATTATTGCTATAACAACTAACAATTCAATAAGAGTAAAGCCATATCCCCTAATTGTTACCGACTTCTTGGAACACATTCGTTTATCCCCTATCTGTAGAACTCAACACGCGTACAATCTGTCCGGTACACGCTGTATTATATCGCTGTCCCGGCGGCTTGTCAAGAGGATAATTCCAATTTGGTGTAAGTACCCTGCGATTTGGCTACAGCGAATGATTAGAGGTGGAGAACGCCGTAAAGGCCATCACGGGCAGACGGGCAAGGAAACCGGATTGCCGTGCGAATCCAAGCCGCCTTGCTGCGCCCCTACTCTCCCGCGAACGGGTTCGGGACAGTGAACTTTTCTTCCTTCGGCGGTTGGCCGCGGGTGGGCTCGTTCTTCGCGGGAGCATCCTCTTCGATTTCCAGCGTGTCGTCTTCTCCCTCGTCAAACGCCGTAATGCGCGGCAGGGCGGCTTGCTGCTCGTCGTCGATCACCGTCCGCTTGATCGTCGTTTGGCGAATGATCGGCATCGCGACTCTCTCGCCGCCGAGCCTTTCCAACCCCTTTTCCGCCTCTTCGGCCATCACGCCCTTCGGGAATAGCTTCAAATAGACCTCGTAGGCGTCGCGCGCCATCTCTTTGTTGTCGTAGATCGTTTCCCATATGCGGGCGAAGCGCATGATCGCGGCCGCCGAGTCCTTGGTGGAGGGATCGATGTCGAAGATGCGGCGGTAAACATACGCGGCCGTATCGAACTTACCCAGCCCTTCGAGCTTGCTTCCGAGCTTCAGGTAAAATGGTCCCGAGACGCCCCCATCGTCGCGCGGGATTTTCAGCAGCACCTTGGCGACCTCTTCCGGCGACGGGTAGTCGAGCAGTTCGTCCTTATACTGCTCGATCGTGTCGATCGCCCGCTTTTCGCCCCGGCCATCTCCCTTGGCGATCGCCTTGTTGCAGTAGACGAGCACGAGGTCCATGTTGTCGGTTGGGGCGTCCATCAAGACGTCGAGCTCCGCAAAGCTCATCAGTTCAAGTTCGTTGCGCAAATCCGCGCGCGTCGCTTGCACCCCGCTCATCGCCATCGTGTCGCGCCGGGCGCGCATGACCATCGCCAGGACGAAACCGGCGATAAACGCGGAAATGTGGATAAGATGCGCGACCCCGTCGTGAACCCTCAGGATCAGACCATTCAGCACATCGAAGAAGATAAAGTAGGTCACGACGCCCCACGCGGGCCAATCAGAAATGCCCCAGCGATAAACGAACGTCCAGAAGACGCGGATCGCGGCGTGCGGAAACATGTGCACGTAAGCGCCGGCAACCCCCATGATCGCGCCGGACGCGCCGAGGCTGTAGCCGGAAAACGTAAGGCTCTGTATGATTCCGCCGATCATTCCGGTGCCGAGATACAGAGTCAGGAATTTGAGCGGACGAAGACGCCCTTCCGCAGCCGTGCCGAAGATCCACAAAAATAGCATATTGCCGGCAATATGGAGGAAGTTTTCGTGGAGGAACATCGACGTAATCAAGTGAACCGGGTCCATTTGATCGCGTCTGAGCGCCCAATCGGCAACGACGCCCTGGCGGATGGAGCCGAAAATAATCTCGAAATGGGGCACCGTGATCGCGTAAACCAGGCAGTTTACAACGATCAAGCCGATCGTGACATACGGCTTGTGTTCCGGCGGATTTTTCGATCGGTACGGCAGCAGCATAACGGATTGCTCGACGGGCCAGCACGAAACGCGGCCGGACCAAACTCCGCGTCCGCCACTAGCCCGCGAAAGACTCCCAGCGTTCAACTAACTCGCCAAGACGCCGAATCTCGCCCAATTTCGGGGCCGGATCGCCATTGGCGCGCGCGCGTGCATGAGGATTGTACCAGATGGCGGCTACTCCCGCGCCCTGCGCCCCGCCGACATCGTTCGATAGGCTGTCGCCGACCATCACGGCTTCATCGGATCGTGCTCCCACAAGCTCAAGCGCGTGCTCGAAGATGCGCGCGTCAGGCTTCCAGAGGCCAATCGCATCCGCGATGATGACATGGTCCACCGCCGCTTCGAGCCCCAGATGCTCCACTTTCTCAACGTGCGTGGAGACGAGGCCATTCGTGATCAGAACAAGGCGAACACCAAGGCCGCGCAGATGAGCGAGTGTATCGAGCGCGTCCGGAAACAGATCGATGTCACGGCTCCGAGTACGCGTGTACTCCGCTGCCATGAGCGCGGCCGCGCCAGGATGCTCGCCAAGCCCGAGGGATATGATCGCTTCTCCAAACTGCGACGTGCGCAAGTCTTCAATCGAACGCGTCTCGCTCATGTAGGCGGTCCCAAGCCAGTACTGATTGGAGATGTCAAGGAAGCGATTGGCGATATGGAGGGGATCGATTCCGAGAGCGTCCTGCTGAACGCCAAGCGCCGCCGCCTTCCGGGCACACCGAACCCATGCCGTCGCATCGTCGCACAGGGTATCGTCGAGGTCGAAGAATGCCGCTTTACGCATCGGCAAGGCCCGCCTCATCCAGATCCCCGGTCTCCTCTTGCGCGGTTAAACCGACGGCGGCTTCGACCTCTTGCATCATGGCCGCGCGATCCTCTTCAGGCGACATGACCTCGTCCAGAGGGGGCAGGTCTTCAAGAGCGTTCAGGCCAAAATAATGCAGAAAATCCGGCGTCGTAACATAGAGGATCGGCCTCCCTGGAACAACCTTGCGCCCGCCCTCTTTGACCAGCTTGCGATCCAGCAGCGTGCGCAACACGCCGTCGGCATTCACGCCGCGTATCGCTTCGATCTCGGCCGTCGTTATCGGCTGACGGTAGGCGACGATTGCAACAGTCTCGAGCGCCGGTTTCGACAGCCGCGCCCGGCCGTTGGGGCCTGCGAGAAATCGCGCGATCTGCTCTGAAAGATCTGGACGCGTCACCATCTGAAAGCCGCCCGCGACGCGCACGATGATCACTCCGCCAGCCCGCTCCTCGTACTCTTCGACCAGCGTGTTGCAGATCATGTCGACCTCGGTCGGCTCCCACGCGAAGATGCGCGCAAGCTCGCCCGACGACACCGGCTCCGTTGAGAGGAACAAACATGCCTCGATTAGATCTTTCACTCCGTCTCGCTCTCCTGCGCCGGCCCGGTCTCATCCACCGCATGCAAACGGATCGGTCCCAAGGTCTGCTTCTGGCGTGCCCTTATTTTACCTTGCCGGAGCAGCTCAAGCATGGCAAGAAACGTCATGATCAGATCCAGCCTGACATGGGTCTCAGGAAACGCATCGACAAAATCGACGCCGTCCTTTCCGGCGTCCTTAACCAGCCGCAGCAGTGTCCGGATCGCCATCTTCAGGCTCATCTTTTGACGGCGAACGCTGGTCACCTGCTCGGCATCGTCGCCGGCATCCGCGAGCAGCATCTGCAACGCGCGCAACAGCGCATCGGCGCTTACCTCGCCGAACGAAACGGGCAGCTCGTACGCATCGCCATAGCTCGCCTGGTCGCGCACGAACAGCTTCAGACGCGCGTCCTCGAACTCCTGCAGCACGCCGACGAGCGCTTTGTACCTTTCGTACTCCTGCAACCGCTCGACAAGAGCCAGGCGAGGATCGTCTTCGTCCTCTTCGTCCTCGTCCTCCGAAGGGGCCTTCGGCAGCAGCATGCGCGTCTTGATCTCGAGCAGCGTCGCCGCCATCACGAAGAACTCCCCGGCGAGCGTGAGGTTTCGCTCTTCCATCGCATTGATGTAGGCGATGTACTGATCCGTGATCGGCTCGATGGGGATGCTCGCAATGTCCAGCTTCTGCTCCCGGATAAGGTGCAGCAGCAGGTCAAGCGGTCCCTCAAAGACCGGAAGATTGATTGTCGGCATTACTTGAGTCAGCATGATGATGAATGACCGTCTGCTCGCTGTGTAGAGCCCCGCTCCCCGGCTACTTCTCGACCAGCGGCGCTCCAAGGACGGCAGCGAGCTTCGCCGCGCGCTCGCGGGCCTTGTCGCCCGAACCAGGACCATGCGTCTCGACAACGCAGCGGTGCCCTGGCGCCTTGAACAACACGAGCACCCGGTATCCGCTTACTCCATGGCTCGATTCGTCCGCGAAACACGCGACTCCCCGTATGTCGTCGAGCGAGCCGCGAATGCTCTGACGAAGGCGACCGGAACCTCTAACCATATGATACTGCCGCGTCGTCAAGTTTACAGCCATGCCGCTTGGCGGATTTCTGATCGTGTGCACCGAGATCACGGTCGCAAACGCAGCCGCCGCGCCAAAGACGCCCGCAACGGCCCAATGATGTCCCACGACAGCTGCCATCAGGGCCGCGACGAGCGCGCAGTCGACCATAATCGCCAGCGATGCAAGCAGCCCCCACGTCGTCAGCTCGGCCGGCGTGCGTGAGAACGTCAGGATAGGCCGCGCATCGAAAGGATCGACGGGAGTGGCGGCCGGTTGATCATCATCAAATGTGTTCATAAGGCCATTCGCACGATTTAAGCCCAGGCAACAGCCATGCCCGCTTGAAACCGGAGCAAGCGCGGCGTCTCCTCCCTCAGGGAGAAGACGCCCTATCGTACTAAAACCACGAAAGGGGCGCCGTAACAGCGCCCCTTCCGTTCATCAAGCGTCTCAGATCGCGTTGTCGCCGTCGGGATCGATTGACGGCTCGTCTTCGGCATCCGCATCGCCCCAAACAGCCGTCGGCCGTTCGAGCACGGCGGTTGCCGAGCTTGGACGCATCGATTCGAGGCCTTCGAGCTGAACATCCAGGTTGCGGTACTGCGGCAACCCCGTACCGGCCGGAATGAGGCGTCCAATGATGACGTTCTCCTTGAGGCCCACCAGGTTGTCCTTCTTGCCGCGAACTGCTGCTTCCGTAAGCACGCGGGTCGTCTTCTGGAACGAGGCGGCTGCCAGGAACGACTCCGTGGCAAGCGATGCTTCGGTGATTCCGAGCAGGACCCAGTCGGCTTCCGCTTCCCGGCCTGGAGGATCCATGGTCCGGATACGCGTATTCTCGTCCTCGAACTCGAACTTATCGACAACCTGTCCCGGCAGGAATCGAGAGTCTCCGATGTTCTTAATCTTGCGCTTCTTAAGCATCTGGCGTACGATCACTTCAACGTGCTTGTCGTTGATGTCGACGCCCTGAGACTTGTAAACGCGCTGGATCTCGCGGACGACATACTGCTGAATGCCGCGGACGCCCTGAAGTTCGAGCACCTTCTGCGGATCGAGCGGGCCTTCGGTCAACCGGTCGCCTGGCTCAACCACCTGGCCGGGCTGGATCTGCAACTGACCGCGGTAAGGAACGAGGTGAGCCCGGCGAAGCTTGACTGTCGGCCAACCAGTCTCACGCAGCTTGCGTGCGATCTTCTCGTTGATCTCCGTGCCAGCGGGCAGCGGCTCATCGTCGCCGATCTTGATCTCCTCGGCAAGCGTCTCGCCAAGTAGGCCCGTGCTGCTGTCCTCGCGGATCGCTTGATCCACGTGGATAATCACGCGGCGAAGACCCTTCTGCTCGATTTCAGCAACGGTTCCGCTGAACTCGGTAACGATCGCCTGTCCCTTCGGCTTACGAGCTTCGAACAGCTCGACAACACGAAGCAGACCGCCGACTTCGTCTTCGAGAACCTTCAGGACTGCCTGGACCGCACGAACGCGCTCGCGATCCGATGACGCGGGAGTCTGTGCGGGCGCACCGGCTTCCCGGTCCTCGTCGAGGGAAACGATACCTCGCGAGATGTCCTGGTGGAGTTCGCGAAGCGCTTCCTGGCGACGCTGTCGAACGTTTGCGACGCCGACGAGCTGCTTCTGGGCGATGCCTCCCGTGTGGAACGTACGCATCGTAAGCTGCGTGCCGGGTTCGCCGATCGACTGGGCGGCAATGATGCCCACGGCGACGCCGGGTTCGACCTGCTCGCTGGTGGCGAGATCGCGGCCGTAGCACTTGGCGCATACGCCCTGGCGAGCTTCGCAGGTAAACACGCTGCGGAGACCGACGCGCTTAATGCCGGCATCCTGGACCTGGCGCGCAAGTTCCTCGGTGATGTCCTGATTGGCATTGACGATCACTTCGCCGGTCGCCGGGTCGACAATGTCTTCCAGAGCGTTGCGGCCGTTCAAGCGCTCCCAGAGCGGCTCGATAATCTCGTTGCCCTCGCGAATGGCTTCGACGTAGATCCCCGTTTGTGCGCCGCAATCGTCCTCGCGAATAATCACTTCCTGCGCAACGTCAACAAGGCGGCGCGTCAGGTAACCGGCATCCGCAGTTCGAAGCGCGGTGTCGGCCAAGCCTTTTCGGGCTCCGTGAGTCGAGACGAAGTATTCGAGGACCGAAAGACCCTCGTGGAAGTTCGACTTCACCGGCAAGTCTTCAATCATGTTTCCGAACGGATCGGACATGATTCCTCGCATGCCGGAAAGCTGCGTAATCTGACCGAGCGTTCCACGAGCGCCGGAGTCCGTCATGATGAACACCGGGTTGAAGTGGTCGATTGCGCGAACGATGGCCGCGCCAACGTCCTTACCCGCACCCTGCCACTTTTCGAGAACACGTTCCTTGCGCTCACCGCCCGTAATCAATCCGCGGCGGTACTGCTGGTTGAGTTTCTTGACCTCTTCCTCAGCGCGCCGGATAATAACGTTGCGCTCTTCCGGAACTTCAATGTCGGACATGGCAATCGTGATGCCAGAGTTGGTGGCCTCGCGGAAGCCCATGTTCTTCAGGTCATCGAGCAACCGGATCGTCCGGTCGTCGCCATGCAACTGCGAGCACTTGGAGATGAGCTTGCCGAGCTGCTTCTTGCCGATCGTCTCGTTGACGTAGCGCATATTCTCAGGCAAGATCAAGCTGAACCGCAGGCGTCCGACGGTCGTCTCGCGCACTTCGGTGGTGCCGCTGTCCTTGTCCTTGATACGCACGCGGATCGGGTCGTGCAGATCGACGAAGCCAGTTTCCCAGGCGAGGATCGCCTCGTTGGGACCGGAGAAAATCTCCGGGAACGGCTCCTGCCCTTCCTTCTTCATCGTGACGAAGTAGGAACCGAGCACGATGTCCTTGGACGGCGAAACGATCGGGCCTCCGTTAGCGGGCGAGAACAGGTTCTTGGTGGAAAGCATCAAGATCCTCGCCTCGGCCTGCGCGCTCACCGACAGCGGAACGTGGACGGCCATCTGGTCGCCGTCGAAGTCCGCGTTGAAGGCGTGACACACCAGCGGGTGGATCTGGATCGCTTTACCATCGACAAGAATGGGCTCGAATGCCTGGATACCGAGGCGGTGCAGGGTCGGCGCGCGGTTGAGCAGCACCGGATGCTCCTTGATCACCTCTTCGAGCGCATCCCAGACCTCCGGCTTCAGCCGATCGATCATACGCTTGGCGGTCTTGATATTCGACGTGTAGTTGCGCTCGACCAGGGTCTTCATGACGAACGGCTTGAAGAGCTCGATCGCCATTTCCTTGGGCAGACCGCACTGATGCAACTGCAGGCGCGGACCGACGACGATAACCGAGCGGCCGGAGTAGTCGACGCGCTTGCCAAGAAGGTTCTTTCGGAAGCGGCCTTCCTTACCCTTGAGCATGTCCGAGAGGCTCTTGAGCGGGCGGTTGTTGGAACCGACCACTGGGCGCTGCCGGCGGCCGTTGTCGATGAGCGCATCGACAGCTTCCTGCAGGAGCCGCTTCTCGTGGTTGACAATCGACTCAGGCGCCTTGATCTCGACGATCTTCTTAAGGCGGTTGTTGCGGTTGATGATGCGCCGGTAAAGGTCATTCAAGTCCGACGTCGCAAACCGGCCGCCATCGAGCTGCACCATCGGGCGAAGCTCCGGCGAAATAACGGGGACGGCGTCCAGGATCATCCACTCGGGACGGCTCTTCGAGCTGATAAACGCTTCGGTCGTTTCCAATCGCTTGACCGCGCGCGCCCGCTTGGGTCCTTGGGTCGAGGCGATCTCCTGGCGCAACTCGCGAGCGAGCTTCTCCAGGTCCACTTCGATCAGCAGCGACTTCACCGCCGCGCCGCCCATGCCCGCCTGAACGAGCGAGCGAATATCGCGATCCGGAAGACGCTCGTCGAGCACCGAGAGAACGTCGTCGATCTTGCTCCAGTCGTCTTCCGCGAGAAGCAGCTTCTTCTCGACCTTTTCGTCGATCAGTTGCAGTCCTTCGCGAAGCCGCTGAATGCGCTCGGCGGTATCGTTCTCGATGTCGCGCAGCTCTTCATCGAGCAATTTGTGGCGATACTGAATGTCGTCCGCGCTCCACTCCTCGACGCCGATCGGATCTTCCTCGGTTGGCTCGATAGCGGTCTCGTGCTCTTTAATGTCGGCGGCTGTGCGGCCGCGCGCTTCTTCGAGCATCTCCTGGCCCTGGCGCTCGACATCGAGGATCGCAGCCTCGATGTGGCCGCGGAAATCCGCCATCTCGTTATTGATGCGGGCCCGGTCCACCTGCGTGACGATATACGAGGCGAAGTACAGAACCTTCTCAAGCGGCCTGGGGCTGATGTCAAGCAACAGCGACAGGGGCGACGGGACGCCCTTCAGGTACCAAATGTGGCAAACGGGAGCGGCCAGCTCAATGTGGCCCATCCGCTCGCGGCGAACCTTGCTGCGCGTCACTTCCACGCCGCAACGATCGCAGACGATTCCCTTGAACTTAACCTTCTTGTAGCGCCCGCAGTGGCACTCCCAGTCCTTGACAGGCCCGAAAATGCGCTCGCAGAATAGGCCGTCGCGCTCAGGCTTGAAGGTGCGGTAGTTAATCGTTTCCGGCTTCTTCACTTCGCCATAGGACCACGCGCGGATCTCTTGCGGCGAAGCGATACCAATACGAATTTTATCGAATGTGCTGACGTCTGCCATTTTTTGTTTGCGTTCCTTGGCCTCGCGCGGCCGCTTTATGGGATGCCGCGTTCATTACCGCGATCCCTGCAAGCGACCTGAGGCCGGCTCACGATTTCAAGTTTCAATCCGGCCGCGCGCAAGATCGTCGTTTGATCCACGCGCGGCCGATTCCGATGCGATCCGGAGAAGAGGCACGAGCCCTTCCCAGCTTACACACCGCCAAGCGGCGCATCGTCAGGCCGCCGGCCAAGAGATCCGGACGCAGCGAAGCCGCGCTTGGACAGGAGGCTGGTCCCGTCGCCGCCAGCGCTCGGAGGCGCCCCGGCCATCGGACCGCCAAAGCGCATCCCGCGCCCTTCGTCGTAGTCCTCTTCCCGATCCTTGAGGTCGATCTCCTTATCGAGTTCGTCCTCCACCGTCACCTTCAAGCCAAGCGACTGCAACTCGTTGACCAAGATCTTGAAAGACTCGGGGACGCCCGGTTCGAGCATCGCGTCGCCTTTGACGATCGCTTCGTAGGTCTTCACGCGACCGAGAACATCGTCGGACTTGATCGTCAGGATCTCCTGCAGCGTGTAGGCCGCGCCGTAGGCCTCGAGAGCCCAGACTTCCATTTCGCCGAAGCGCTGGCCGCCAAACTGCGCCTTGCCGCCGAGAGGCTGCTGGGTGACGAGGCTGTAAGGGCCGGTCGACCGGGCATGGATCTTGTCATCGACAAGGTGAGCGAGCTTGAGCATGTAGATCTGCCCAACCGTTACATCCTGATGGAAGTAGTCGCCGGTCAGACCATTGCGCAAGCGGAACTTGCCGGTCTTCTCATTGACGCCTCCACGCAGATAGATGTTTCGCCGGACATTCTGCATGATCCCTGCGAGATCGTAGTTGTCGATCGGAACGATAGGACGCTCTTCCTGCTCCGTATCCTCTTCCTCGGACGGCTCTTCGACATCCTCGGGAAGTTCGATCGCCGGAGGCGCCGATACGATCCGCGCAATGTCCTCGAGCTTCTGGGGCTCAAGCCCTTCGAGAATAGTGCGAAGCTGGCCGTACACATCCTCAAGCGTATCGCGCCGCTTGGGATCGATCGTCAGACTTAGCTCCTGGCGGCAGTAGCGCGTCAGAATGTCCTTACGGATCGTGTCCGAGTAACGCTGCAGTTCGCCAAGGATCTCTTTCTCGGTCGAGCCCTCGAAGATCGGCTCGACAAACGAGCAGTTCAGCGCCCGTCCGACGAGACCGAGGTGAGTTTCGAGCACCTGTCCGATGTTCATACGCGAAGGAACGCCGAGCGGATTCAGGACGATGTCGACCGGAGTGCCGTCCGGAAGGAACGGCATGTCCTCTTCCGGCAGGATCTTCGAGACGACGCCCTTGTTGCCATGGCGCCCCGCCATCTTATCGCCTTCCATGATCTTACGCTTCTGCGCGATGTAGGTGCGAACGAGCATGTTGACGCCCGCCGAAAGCTCATCGCCCGGCAGCCGCTCTAGCTCGCCCTCCCACTCGTCGCTGAGCAGCGAGTCGGGGCGCTTCGAGAAGTTGAAGATCCGTCCGGTTTTATCCTTGTACTTGTAGCGCGAGAAGACCTTGACATCGACGACCTTGCCCTTCTCGCCGTGCGGAACGCGCAGCGAGACGTCGCGGGTCTCTTCGGCCTTCTTGCCAAAGATCGCGATGATCAGCCTCTCCTCGGCCGTCAGTTCCGACTGGCCCTTGGGAGCCACGCGGCCAACAAGGATGTCATCGGGGCGCACTTCAGCGCCGACGCGGATAATGCCGTTCTCGTCGAGATCCTTCAGAGCATCCTCGCCGACATTCGGAATATCGCGCGTGATCTCTTCCGGCCCGAGCTTCGTGTCTCTGGCCTCAACTTCGTACTTCTCGATGTGGATCGAGGTGTAAACGTCGTCGCGGACCAGTCTCTGCGAAAGCAGGATGGCGTCTTCGAAGTTGTAGCCTTCCCACGGAACGAACGCAACCAGTATGTTCTGCCCAAGCGCGAGCTCGCCGCCGTCGGTACAAGGACCGTCGGCCAATACATCGCCGGCGCGAACCCGCTGGCCCTTAAAGACCACGGGGCGCTGCGTGATGCAAGTCGCCTGGTTGGACCGAATCATATTGAGCAGCCGGTAGACATCCGCCTCGCCGTTTTCGGTCTCGACGATGATGTCTTCCGCCGTGACGCGGCTAACCACGCCATCGCGCTCGGCCATGATCACGGCGCCGGAGTCACGGGCCGCCCGCTTCTCCATGCCGGTCTTGACCAGCGGAGCCTGCGGACGAAGCGTCGGAACCGCCTGGCGCTGCATGTTCGCGCCCATCAAGGCGCGGTTTGCGTCGTCGTTCTCGAGGAACGGAATGATCGCGGTCGCAACGGACACAAGCTGCTGCGGCGCAACATCCATGTACTCGATCTCGCGGGCGGGAACGACCGGGTACTCATTGTTGTGGCGAACCTGAACCGCCGCCTCGGTGAACGAGTTATCGTGATTGAGGCGAACGCTTGCAGGAGCGATCTTATACTGATGCTCGCCGTCGGCGGGCAGCCAGTCGAGATCAAGAGTCACCTTGCCGTCGATAACGCGCCGGTACGGCGTCTCGATAAAGCCAAACTCGTCGACGCGAGCGTGGACGGTCAACTGGCCGATTAGACCGATGTTTGGACCTTCAGGCGTCTCGATCGGGCAGATGCGACCGTAATGCGAGTGGTGAACGTCGCGAACTTCGAGTTTGGCCGACTGACGAGACAGACCGCCTGGTCCCAGGGCCGATAGGCGGCGCTTGTGACCAAGTTCGGCCAGCGGGTTAGTCTGGTCCATAAACTGCGAGAGCTGCGACGAGCCGAAGAACGACTTAATCGACGCCGAGATCGGCTTAACCGAAAGAACGACCTGCGGCAGGATGTTCTCGGTGTCCATCGAGGTCATCCGCTCCTTGGCAACCTTCTCCATGCGCAGGAAGCCGAGGCGAAGCTGCGAGTAAAGAAGCTCGCCGATCGAGCGAACGCGCTTGTTTTCGAGGTGGTCGATATCGTCCACCGTGGCTTCCGGATCGTTCTGCGCGAGGCGGATGATATAGCGGACGATCGCGATCACGTCCTCGCGGCTAATGTTGCGAACCGAAAGCGGCAGAGAAAGACCCAACTTCTTGTTGAGCTTGTGCCGGCCGACCTTGGCCAAATCGTAGCGGCGCGGATCGAAGAAGATCGAGCGCATGAGGCTCGCGGCGCTTTCGGGCGTCGCGGGATCGCTCGGGCGGATCTTTTTATAGATGTCGATAAGCGCGGTCTGCTTGTCGATGACGTTAGGTTCGGTCTCCATGGTCGCCACGACGTAGCTGTTCACGTAAAGAATATCGAGCGATTCGAGCGCGAGCGCCTCGATCTTGCGAGCGGCGTCGCGATCGATCTTGCCGAACGCCGGCACGAGGATCTTGCCGTTCTTATCGCGAATATCGGTCATCGCGAACGGCACCCGCTTTCGCGGCGTCTCCAACTCGCGCCCGGCCTCGTCGGCGACAATATGCACTTCCGACCGTCCACGCGAGTACAGGGTTTCACGCCCAGGGTTCTCGACCGTCTCCGGCTCTCCGAACAGGGTCAAAATATCCGTGTTCGTGTCGCACGCGGTGTCGGGAAGTTCAACCTCGAAAGTGTCCGTCAGGTCAGCCTTCTCGATCAAGCGCGTCTCGCGCGTCCCAATCGTCGTGCCGGATTCCAGAAGAACTTCGCCAGTCGACTGGTCGATGACATCGGCGGCAAGCACTTTGCCGTGAAGCTCGCCGAATGTCACGCTGGCCGTCCCCTGCGGGCTAGCCTGCGGGAAAAGATTAAGGGCGCGCAGAAGCGTCGTGATCGGGAACTTGCGCGTCTGTCCGATGCGCACAGTGATCACTTCGTTTGCGTCGCTCTCGATGTCAACCCAGGCCCCTTCGTTGGGAATGAGCGTGGCGTAGTAGAGCTGCCGCCCGGAAAAGTCGAGCGTATCCTTAAAGTAGATACCTGACGAACGGGCAAGCTGCGAAACAACGACGCGCTCGGCGCCGTTGATCACAAACGTTCCCTTGTCAGTCATCAGCGGCAGATCGCCGAGATAGACATCGGACTCGATGACATCTCCGCCGCCTGCACGCAACCGGACCTTCGCCTTGATCGGCGATTCAAGCGTCGCGTCACGAGCCCGGCATTCGACAATATCGTATTTGGGCTCGCCAAGCGTGAAATCGACTAACTCAATTGAGTGATTCCCGGTAAAGTCGGTGATCGGCGAGAAGCTCTCAAACAGCTCTCGCAGCCCTTCCTCTAGGAACCAGCGATAGGAATCAAGCTGTAATTCCACGAGATTGGGGACATCCACAACGTGCTGAGTTTGCTTCGTTGTATGCTGGATTTCTTTCAAAGGGGACCGCCTCCTATGCTAACGCACGAAACTATAGCATACCCATCGCCTCATGACCTGTCAAGGGAGATACCCAAGTTTTTTCGGGGCAGCAGGAGGAATATTTAAATTATCTGGCAAAAGCCGCGCGATTTCCGCCCAGAACGCCAACCGGAGTCGCCTGGCGCCGGGTCTGGACACCCGGCGCCGACGGCCGCGTGGGAGGATATTCACGCGCTTGGTCGACCCGTCGTTGGGCAAATCGATGAAAGAGGAGGAAAAAACAAAAACGCCCTTCGCTCTCGCGCACATTCCTTCTTATCGAAGAAATGCTCAGCGCATCAAGCTAAGGACATCATCGCCTTTTGTTACGCGGGGCAATCACCGGCCCACGAGAATGCCAACTGCGGCATCCGCATAAGGATATCACATCGGAGGCACGAATGTCAACAGGAAGACGCTCTTTGCAGGCAAGCATGTACGCCTAATTAACGACAACCAAAAACCGGCATCGTTCGACTTTGCTGTTCTACGTGACGTACGTCTCGCACTTGACAAACGGGCTCATGTTGGGTCATTATAGAATCCAAGTTCCGCAACGGGACGGGCGCTTGCGGCCATTCATTTGGATTGCCGGGACGCCGCGCCGGAGAACCATCGAGCGTTCTCCGCTCAGCGCATATCTCATGCGCGCACGATTTTCCAGTCGTATTTTGTGCGAAAGGTAACCGCATTTGAAGGGAACGCGACATCTCGCGCTGACCAAGCTGACACGCATCCTGGCAACAGGCGTGGCAGCGACAGCCGCCCTCCTCTGGACCGCTGCCGGTTCACCCGCCGAGGCTGCCCATCACTCTCACCGCTCTCACGATAAATCGTCTTCGCGTGCGGCACACCGCTCTCACAAGGCGGAGTCCGCGCCCAAGCATAAGTCGAAGCACGAAAAGCATGCCTCCAAGCCGGAAAACCGCCGCCATCACGCCGATGCAGACCGCTCGTCGCATTCCAGCCGCCATGCGCGACGAGACGATGAGAACGCGCCTCGCCACGCCCACAAAATGAGCGCACACGAGCGCCGCCTAGAGCAGCGCCACGAAAGGCTCGCCGCCCAGCACGCTGAACACGCCAATCGCAAGGCCGCTCATGCCCGGAAGCACCCGAGCGCTCATGAGCAAAGGCTCGCGGACCACGAGGCAAGACTCGCCGCGCGAGAGAAGCGAATCGCCGAGGCGCGCAGCGAGAGACGCTCTCATTCGCGCCACAATGACGGGCGCGATCGCCGCATTGCCGCGCACGAGCGACGACTCGCCGCACACAACCGGCGCGTTGCCATACTCGAAGAACGCCGCCGAGCGAGATTCGCCAGAAGCCTCAGCCGGATGTCGGCCCACCAGCGTAAGGTCGCCGTCGAAAACGAAGCGCTGCACAGCGGCAGCGTCGTCCAGGCCGCGCAGGCATTCGAGGGCACCCGCTACCGATTTGGCGGCACCAGCCGATCTGGCTTCGACTGTTCCGGCTTCACCCGCTACATCCTTGGCAACACAGCCGGAGTCGAAATCCCGCGCACCGCGGTTGAACAATACTATAACGGCAAACCGATCGATCGCGACGACATGCAACCCGGCGATCTTGTATTCTTCCGGAACACATACAAACCCGGCATCTCACACGTCGGAATC
The DNA here is from genome assembly GCA_031292625.1 of Capsulimonadaceae bacterium. Classification (GTDB taxonomy): domain Bacteria; phylum Armatimonadota; class Armatimonadia; order Armatimonadales; family Capsulimonadaceae; genus JARLGU01. The sequence continues at coordinate 66,035 of JARLGU010000042.1, forward strand.
TATGTGGGCGATGGGAAATTTGTCCACGCCGCAAACTCCCATAAGGGCGTCGTGGTCGAACATCTCGATACGCCATACTACGCTCACCGGTTCGCCGGAGCGCGCAGAGTCACCGACCGAGGCAAGATGACGGATAGCGAGAGCGACCAATCCGTGGATGACAGCGGCTCGTCCGAAGACGGTTCCGACAGCAACTAAGCGCGGCAATCCCGCTTCGGCGGACTCGTCGCGCTTCACGGACACTTTCTTTATTGCGGAGCGCCGGGAAAATGGCCCGGCGCCTTCGGAGCCGCCTTATAAGGCAAAGAAAATCGTTAAAGCCCCTCCAGCGCTTAACTCGCCGGAGGGGCTTTAACTTGGACGTAGAAGTTCGCGACTATGCTAGTATCGCGGCGCGCAGGCGGCCGTAACACGCCGACAACGCCAGTCCGGTGCTTAGTCCCATCACCAGATCGGTCATACCCGACGGCACGGTCATCACCGAGAACGTTAGGTGCGGGAAAAAATTGCACAGCACGAGCGCGCTTCCAAATGCGACGCTGCCGAGACCGAGAACGTAGAGATAGAACGGCTTCTGGCTTGTTCCAAGAATCCGCACCACCACTTCCGCAACGAGCGCCCCCATGCACGGGCCCGCGGCGAGCGCGAAAAATCCGAGAGACCTGGTCAGCAGCGTCCCAACAATAGCGACAAATAGAGCGGCGGAGATTGCCCAACCTGCGCGGTCGGACGTGTCCGGCGCTCCCGTTACGCTCGCGGGATGCGTCGAACATTCCCGGCAGCGTATTCCTCCCGCGCCCGGAACCATGCAGTCCGGACAAATCGGCCGGTCACAACGCCCGCAGGCAACATTGGTTTGAATGAATGGGTGACGATGGCATCTCATAACGGTTCGATTATACAGCAGTTTTGTTAGCCTCGCAAACCAGACGAGCATCTCATTTGCAGATATAATCGCCAACTCCCGCAGCCGCGATCCAAAGACCGGCGCGCTTTCCAGCACACGCGACGTAATTGACGCAGCTTAGCGAAACCGATCAGCCTGTTGCGCTCATGGTCGCCGCGGGGCGACTTCGATTATTCCGCCGGTAAGACGAAAAAAGACCGGCAACGCATACTGTCCGCGTCGCCGGCCTTTGCGAGTGCAAAGGGAACATTGATGGAGATCACACACTATTAAGACGTTGTTAACGTTCTGATAAGTTCCCGTAATCCTGAAAATCGACTTTACAATCTACGCTTTAAGCCACTGGGCGATTTGCGCGGCATGATAGCCGTCATGCGCGCCGATCATTTCAAGAGCGCCTTCCACGGTCAGACGCCCCCAGTTCCGGTGGATCCCAGCGCGCTCCCACGCATCCGCGGAAACGCCTCGAAAAATCTCGACGAGTTCGGCGCGCGCCGCTCTGAATCGCACAAGCTCGCGCGCGGGATCGGAATGCGCGTAGTCATGATCGATCGCCATCTGAGTCTGGTCGCCCATTTCGAGCTCTGGCGTCTCCTCGCTCAGCATGCTTTTCACTCGCCTCTGGAACACGCCCTCCCAGTCCGCAAGATGCGCAATCACCTCACGTATCGTGAACCTCTCCGGATCGGGACGCCGATCCAGCACGGCGGGATCGGACGCATGAGCGAGCAGAGCCTCAAACACGTCCGGCGCGCCGGCCGCGGCAATAATGAAGTTGTTGCGGATGTACACAGGCAGCATTGCGTCTACTCCTTTAACCGACTAATATATCCCGCTCGCCCCGGCCGTCAGTCCGCTCAAGCAACGCGAGGGGCAGCACATCGTCCATGTGCGCGACCTGGATCAACTCCATGTCGTCGCGCACGTTCTGCGGAATCTCGTCCACGTCCTTGAGATTGTCCGCCGGAAACAATACTGTTCGTATCCCCGCGCGATGAGCAGCCAGCACTTTTTCCTTCAGCCCTCCGATCGGAAGCACCCGCCCCCGAAGCGTGATCTCGCCCGTCATCGCCAGGTCCTTGTGCACGGCGCGACCGGTCAGCGCGGATGCCAACGCGGTGGCGATTGTGATCCCCGCCGAAGGGCCGTCTTTGGGCACGCCGCCGGCTGGAACGTGCAAATGGATCTCCGTACGCTCGTAGAAGTCATCGGGCAGATCAAGGTATCGCGCCTTAGAGCGAACGTAGGAAAGCGCCGCCTGCGCGGATTCCTTCATAACATCGCCGAGTTGACCGGTCAGCGTTAGCCGCCCATCCTTGCCGCGCAGCAGCGAGACCTCGATCGAAATAACGTCGCCGCCGAACTCCGTATACGCCAGCCCGGTCGCCGCGCCAATCTGGTCCTGCTCCTCCATAATGCCGTAGTGAAAGCGCTTGCGGCCCAGGTACTCCTGAACGTCGTCTTCCGTAACCGTCAAGCGCGCGACGTTTCCTTCCGCTACCTTACGGGCCACCTTGCGGCAAACCGACGCCAATTCCCGCTCGAGGTTGCGCACCCCCGCCTCTCGCGTATGCTCGCGGATGACACGATGAATGGCGCTCTCTTGAATGTCGAGGTTTTCCGCGGTCAGGCCATGATCCTTGAGCTGTTTCGGTATCAGAAACTGGCGCGCGATCGCCGCCTTCTCGTCCTCGATGTAGCCGCTGAATGAAATCACTTCCATGCGATCTCGCAACGCCGGCGGAATCGGGTCCAGCAGGTTCGCCGTCGTAATGAACATCACGTCCGACAGATCGAACGGCACCTCAAGATAGTGATCCGAGAACTCGAAGTTTTGCTCCGGGTCGAGCGCTTCCAGCAGCGCTGACGACGGATCGCCGCGAAAGTCGGAGGCCAGCTTGTCGATTTCGTCGAGCATGAACACCGGATTGCGCGTTCCGGCCGTCTTCAGTCCCTGGATGATACGCCCCGGCAGCGCGCCGACGTAGGTTCGTCGATGCCCGCGGATCTCCGCCTCGTCGCGGACGCCGCCGAGCGATATGCGAACAAACTTGCGTCCGACGGCCCGCGCGATCGACCTGCCGATGCTTGTCTTGCCCACCCCTGGAGGTCCGACAAAGCACAGGATCGGCCCTTTTAACGTGCCGGTCAGCTTACGAATGGCGAGAAACTCGAGAATGCGCTCCTTCACCTTCGGCAACCCGTAGTGATCGGCGTCGAGCGTCTTCGCCGCTTCCTCAATATCGATTTTATCCTTGCTCGCCTTCGACCACGGAAGCGTCGTAAGCCAGTCCAGGTAGGTTCGGACGATTACGCCATCGGGGGCGGCATACGGCATCTTCTCCAGACGGCCAAGTTCCTTAGTCGCACGCTCCGCCACCAACTCGGGCATTGCGCACTCTTCGATCTTCTGGCGGTACTCGTCGATCTCGCTCAACCTGTCGTCGCGCTCGCCCAATTCTTGCTGAATAGCCTTCATCTGCTCGCGAAGGATGAACTCCCGCTGATTGTCCCCCATCTCCTTCTCGACGCGCGAACGGATATTCTTCTGAACCTCGATGATCTCGACCTCTTTGTTCAGAAGCACCCCGAGCCGGTCAAGACGCTCCTTCGCATTGAGCGTTTCGAGCAATTCCTGCTTGGTCTCGACGCGCAGTCCGGAGAGGTGCCAGGCAATATGGTCAGCAAGGCGTCCCGGTTCCTCGATGTTCATGACGTTCAGGATCGCTTCCGGCGGAATGTTACGGCCGTTGTTGACGATATTCTCGAACTGGCTAAGACAAGAACGCATCAGCGCCTCGCGTTCAAGATCCTTATCCAGGTCCTCCGTAACCGGAACGCCGCGCACCTTGAAGCACGGCTCAGTCTGCAAATACTTCGTCACGCGAAAACGGCTGATGCCTTCGAGCATGACGCGCATCGTGCCATCGGGCACTTTCAGGATCTGCAGCACCTCCGAAACCGTCCCCATCTCGTACAAGTCGGACGGCTCAGGATCCTCCAGGTCGATCTGCCGCTGCGTCACCAACAATACATGACGGTGCGTCTCCAACGTCTCCTCGAGAGCCTTGACGGACTTCTCGCGGCCAACAAACAACGGAAAGATCAGGCTTGGGAAATAGACATTGTCCCGAATGGGCAAAAGCGGGAGCTCGCGCGGGAAGGGCAGCTTTGCCGCACGCGGCTTGCCCGCCGTAGACCGGCGCGCCCGGCGCGGCCGTGGTGTAATGAGCTCGATATCGTCAGACATAAATGGTTTCCTTCTAAAAGCGATTATTCGTTATGAGAAGGCCGAACCCCTTCCGTGAAACTCGTAAAGCACAAGGAATTCGACGAACCTGCGATCGAAAATCCGGAAACGGCATTTCGCGGGTACAATGTACGTATTGTATATTGTATATTATATGCAATCAATGACGCCATGCTCAATATTAACAAGACTCCTCGAATACCGCTCTTGAGCCTTCCCGACATCATCGCGAATGCACTGCGCGATGCCATTGTCCGAGGCGATATCGCGCCTGGCGAGGCCCTCAGACAAGACGATATCGCCTTACAGTTCAACGCAAGCCGCATCCCGGTACGAGAGGCGCTGCGGCGACTGCAGGCCGAAGGGCTGGTCGCGCTTCACTCGAACAAGGGAGCGATCGTCACGATGCTATCCGCGGACGACGTGCGCGAGTTGTTCGATATCCGTCTCCTGCTCGAGCCATCCGCCCTCAGATTTGCGATTCCCCGCCACGACGCCGAAACATGGGCGCAGGCATCCGTGCTGCTCGACAGGCTCGACAGAGAGCCGGATCAGCATCCGCTTGGCGACGCGAACACGGATTTTCACTTAGCCCTGTATGCCCCGGCAAACCGCCCTCATCTCTTGGAGATGATTAAAGGGTTGCACCGGAACACGGACCGCTATGGGCGGCAAACGCAAAACATGTCGTCGCAGCAATTGCAGGCGCAGATTGAGCACCGGCAGATATTGGATGCCTGCGCAAAGCGAGACGCGGATCTGGCGGCAACGCTCCTCAGTGCGCACATCGAACGCTTTGGACACGATCTGGTTGCGGAGATCGAGAAGAAAGACATTTCGTAGTGACCGTTCTACAGACCGTTTTGATCGGGCTTGCCCCTCTCTTCCTCCTGATCGTCGTTGGAAACCTGCTCAGACGCGAAGCAACCACGCTGCATATCTCGCACGTCCCGATCATCAATGGGCTTGTCATCAATGTGACACTCCCCGCAATGATCTTCCTCGCGCTTCTCAAGGCTCCGCCAATGAGCCGTTCAGCGCTGGAGATGCCGCTCCTGCTCATCGGCGCGGAAGCAATTACCATGCTTGCGGCTTACGGCATCGGAAGGGCGTTTCACTTTCCCAAATCGAGCCTCGGGATGATGCTGATGGCGGGGACGTTCGGCAACACGGCATTTCTCGGTTATCCGATCGCGCGCTCGCTGCTGCCGAACATGTTCCCGACGGCCGTCATGCTGGATGAGTTCGGGATGATGGTCGTGATGTATGTCGCCGGCGCATTCGTCATGGGCGCGTTCGGGCATCCCGACCATGGCGGCGGTTCGCCAAAGGTTGCGATCATGGCATTCCTGCGCGGGCGGCTCTTTCTTTCGATCGTCGCGGCGATGGTTGCGCGCAACATCCAATGCCCGCCTATCCTGACGACGCCGCCCTTCCTGCTGGCCGGCGGCATGATCATGACCAGTCTGGCATACCTTGCTCAGGGCACGACGCCGCTGATCCTCCTGGCCGTAGGCGCGTCTCTTCGGCCCAAAGCAGCGCTTTCTCGCCCCAAATCGATCATCCTGCCGAGCGTGCTGAAGCTGATCTTCTGTCCGGCGGCGTTCCTGGGGTTCTGTCACGTGGCCGGCGTTCACGGCGACATGCTGAGAATCGGCGCACTTCAAGCCGCGATGCCCACCGGCGTGCTGGCGTCGGTGCTTTGCGAGCGCAGTAAAATGGACGGTTCCGCGGCTGTCGGAACGGTCTTCGCGACAACCATCCTGTCTGCAATCACGATCCCGATCCTGATGCTCCTGCTGCGCTAGGGCGAAACTCGTCAACAATGCGCAGAGATGTCATTTAAGACGGAGGGAAACGAAGCGGGGAATTCTCGATTGCCCATTCACCCGCGAGGAACCGGCACAGTCCTCCGTAGCCCGAAAGATCACTCGTGCCTTCCGCCTCTACTTGGGCTCGACCCAGCGGCCGTCTGCCTTAATCAGGCCGACCAGTTCGTCGACGCCCTGCTCCTGCGGGACGTTCTTGACCGGCGTTCGCCCCCGGTACAGCGTGATCGTTCCCCCGCCCTTGCCGACATAGCCGTAATCCGCGTCGGCCATCTCGCCGGGACCGTTCACGATGCAGCCCATGACCGCAATATCGAGACCGACCAGATGCTTGGTTGCCGCGCGCACCTTGGCGAGCACCGCCGTAAGCTCAAACTTCGTCCGGCCGCACGATGGACACGCGATATATTCGACCTGCGTTTTGCGCAAGCCAAGCGATTGCAAAATATCGTAGCAGACGGGGAGCTCGTTAATCGGATCCTCGGCCAGCGACACCCGGATCGTATCCCCGATCCCCTCGGCGAGCAGCGTCGCGATCCCGGCGGTGCTCTTGACGCGCGCATACTGTCCGTCGCCCGCCTCGGTGACGCCGAGATGCAGCGGGTAATCCATCCCGGCCTGGTCCATCCGCCGCGCCATCAAGCGGTTTGCCGCAAGCATGACGGGGACGCGCGACGCCTTGAGGGAGATTACCAGGTTGCGGTAATCGTGCTTCTCGCAGATGCGGATATATTCCAGCGCGCTCTCCACCATCCCTTCGGGCGTGTCGCCGTACGTCACCAACATCCGCTCCGCAAGCGAACCATGATTGACGCCGATTCGCATGGCGATGTCCCGGCGCTTGCAAACCTCGATCACGGGCAAAAGTCCGCGCTCGATCTCGACGCGCTCCTGCTCGATCTCGTCGGGCTCATATTCCTGGGATCTCTGGCGAGGCTTTCGGAAGACGAACAGGCCAGGGTTGATGCGAACCTTGTCGACGAACTCCGCGACGGCGACCGCGATAGCGCTCCCCTGGTGGTGGACATCGGCGACGAGGGGGACGCGGAGACCAAGCGCGCGGAGCTTGCCCTGGATCGCGGCCAGGCAATGCGCCTCTTCCAAGGTCGGCGTCGTGACCCGGACGATCTCCGAACCGGCCGCATGCATGCGCGCAATCTGATCGACGCACGCATCGACATTGCGCGTCTCTTCCGTGATCATCGACTGAACGACGACTGGATGGTCGCCGCCGATGACGATATCTCCAACTCGCACCGCGCGAGTTCGCCGCCGCGCCGCCGCGCTTTCCGTGTTCAAGTTCAGCATCTTACCCCCCTGTATAACGGCGGATATTATACCGCAAGCCGAAAAAGCGCTCGTCAAAGAGCGGGCAGGATGCTGGCAACGACCGCCTTGGCGAGCGTTGCGGAGCCCTCGTCGGTAAAGTGGACGTTCTCGTGTTGCTGGATCGTGCTGAGGATGGGCAACGCGATGCCATACAGGTCGTCGATCGCAATGCCGTTTTCCGCCATCACCTTCGTCGCAATCGCGTTATACTCGAGCACGTCTGCCGTTCGTCGCGGGGGATCGAGCTTCCCGGCTGGCACGGGAGTGGTCGTCGCGAAAATCAGGCGGGCAGAAGTCGCTTTCAGCCGTGCGACAATCTGGCGCAGGTTCTTCTCATAATCAGCTTCGGTCACCTGGTGGCCGCCAGGATAAGGCGCTTCCTTCGTATTGGGGGCAACTTTTAGGTCGTGAAGTCCGAAGTTGAAATGGATAACATCCCATTTGACGTCGTGAGCGCTGATCCAATCGTCGACATGGGCGATGCCCGTGCTCGTCGGACCGGCATTGCCTTCGGAACGGTAGACGTTCGCTCGGCCTTCCAAAAGCTTGCGAACGTTATCGGTGTATCCAAGGCTGATCGAATCGCCGATGATCAGCACGTTTGGCAGCTTTGAGCGCTCGGCATCCGGCAGGGCAGCCGCATTGGTCACCGCGCCGGGCTCAGCTGTCTGTTTCGAGTTCGACATGACAGAGGTTCTCCTTGCAAAAAGCGAATCTGGCGAAATGCGCCAGGCGTAGTTCTATTGTAACTTTCCCCTCGATATTCCTGCCCGTGCCCGGCATCCCCTCAGCGTGGTTCCGCTTAACGCGTTCCAAGAATTTCACCTGCCCGCTTGCGCGACCTCTTCATGACCGTGCGCGGTATAATCGGCTATGCGTATTCTTGTTACTGGCGGATCCGGCATGCTCGGGACGGACGTGTGCTCTGAGTTTACACGGCACGGCCACGAGGTGATCCCGGTCACATCGGGGCACTTCGATATCGGAGACACGGATGCCACGGTCAAGGCAATCCGGGAAATCGCCCCCGACGTCGTGGTGCATACGGCGGCATACACGGACGTCGACGGTTGCGAACGCAATCCGGAGATCGCCCACCGTGTCAACGCCCTTGGCACATGGAACGTCGCCGCGGGTTGCGCGTCCGTGAACGCCGCGATCGTAGTCATCTCAACGGACTTCGTTTTCGATGGCGCGAAGAGCGCGCCGTACACGGAGTTCGATGCTCCCAATCCCCTCGGCGTCTACGGCGCATCGAAGCTCGAAGGCGAGCGTTTGGCAGCCGGAGGGTGTCCGCGTCATTATATCGTCCGGACGTCATGGCTTTACGGCACGGCGGGCAAGTGCTTCCCGCAAACCATGCTTCGCCTTGCGCAGACGCGGCCTGAGCTTTCGGTGGTCGCCGACCAGATCGGGACGCCGACGTTCACGCTAGACCTTGCCGCCACGCTCCCCGAGCTCGTGCGCTTCCCGCTCTACGGGACCTATCACATCGCCAATTCGGGGCAGACGAGTTGGGCCGGCTTCGCGAAAGCGATTCTGGAAGCAGCTGGAAAGCATGACGTATCGATCAAGCCGATTCCCTCTGAGGAGTGGCCCTCGCCCACTAAGCGGCCGCGATTCTCCGTCCTGCGCGGCTACGTCCGCGAACTGCAGGGCAAAGAGCCCCTGCGGCCGTGGGAAGAAGCGCTTGCGGCGTACACTGCGGCGATGAACGCCAAGTAGGCTGAAAAGCCCGGTAGGGCTAGTCTTCGAGGAGTTGCGTGGTGATCGTGCCGTCGGCTTTTCGGCCGGAGACGATCAGCGTGTAGTCGCCGCCCTTCTGGAGCTTGAGCGACAGCGGACTGGTAAGCGGTTTGTAACCGTCGCCCGGCTCCAGTATCCCAACCTGGTAATCGGACGGATCGAGATCGATGGTCGCGGACTGTGCGCCGAAGGGGATGCCGGGCAGCGCCACGATCGCGTTCAGACTAATATCGATTTTGTGTGCATCCACCACCGCGTTGACCACGCGAAGCTCAACGCCATCCGGCGCTCCCGTCTTCCGAACTGCGCTCGTCAGCGTCCTCACTCGGAAAACGCCGTCGCTCTGATAGGCCACGAAGGTGTATCGGCAAAGCGCCTCAAAGCGCAGTTTCTCATGGCCGATCGTAACCCTTCGCCCATCGTCCCGAACCACCGTAAATGCAATATTATATGTTCCAGGGTCCGGCCGGTATGACCGGACGCCTCCGTTGAATCCGGAACCGGCGAAGGCCTGTGCGTCTCCGACCGCGATCTTGATCTCGGACGTAGCGGGGATCGCATTGACCATGCTGACAATCGGATTAGTATCGTTGGCATTGTGCGACTTGCACCCCGGCAAAGCGCCAAGGCACACGAGCGCGAGCACGGCGGATATGCAAATCAGTGAGTATCGTTTCACGGTGGAAGCCCTTTGCACGGAGTGGCCGGCAGGTTAAAGTCTATTATATCACGCGCGGGTGCGAATAGAGATTGTCTCTCCTGGTCCTTCCAGCCGTCACCCAGCGCGCTGAACAATCATCGCCCAAAGCCGATCCCCGCACCGCGTCAATACAACGATCCGCACCTCGCCCGCGCCCTTGAGCTTGAGTTGCTTGCGAACGGCATCGGGCTCCTCGGGAAACCCGCGGCGCTTTACGATCACCTGGCTGGCATTTCGGGCAAGCAGTTCTTGCCGAAGCCGCTTGAGATGATACGGAAAGCCGCATTCGATCTTGTAGGCGCTGGCCAGCGGGGTCGGCGCATAGCGATCCGAAAAAACGTACGCGATATGCGGATCGAGCAGCCACCCGTCCACGGCCGCGACGACGTGACCGGTGAGACCGGCCCGGATGACCGCCGGATCAGGCTCGTACAGGTAGCCGAACGCCTCTTCGCGAACGGGCGCGGACGGCGCAGGCGCGGCAATGCGGCTTCCCGAGACCAGCAGGCGCGCGCTAACGGCATCGCCCGTACGCAGATCCCCGGTTCGCAAAAGCGCCTCCTTGCATTCGCCGGCATCGGATATGAACTCGATCTCGCCGCCGTAGTCCGCGCCAAGATCCCGCTCGATCGCGGGGGACAGTTTCGCGAGCACGGAATGGACTCCACCAGCCTTGAGGCGATCCAAGAAGCTCAGCGGCGGGACGAGGTCGCCAGCGGTCACGATTCGTTTACGCTGGTCGTCCCGGCGCGCCGGATCGAAGAACGCGAAGCCGGCATCCGAGGGCACTGGAACCGTAGTCGCATCGGCGGCGACGATTTCGACACGATGCGCGACGCCGAGCGCCGCCGCGTTCGCGCGGGCGTAGATTGCGCGAGCCGGGTCGCGCTCACAGGCGGTCACCCGAATCCCTTCGCGCGCCATCCGGCAGGCGTCGATCCCAATTCCGGCGCACGGGTCGAAGACATGTTCCGCTCCAGCACGACGCAGAGCGGCGGCATGATACGCGGAACACGCGGCGGACGATGCCATTTCGTAGCCATCCCGGTCAAAGTACAGGAAGGCGGATTCCGAACCAAGCTTGGCGGCGGCGCGACGTCGAAGGAGCGCAAGATCCCACGCGGCGGCGGCAAACTCCGGACTCGCGAGAGAGCGTAAACGCGTAATCGCCCGGAGCCCATCGACCGCGTCGGATGCCAGCGAGCTAGCCTCCCTAATCAGCGGCTCGCTTTTCGGACTAACCAGAAAAGCGGCTGAAAACTCCGTTAACATACCAGTTTTCCGCCGTTCCTCTGACGCTCGCTTTGCCAATTCCCATAATCAAATCGTAGCCCAATCGTCCTAGCCGCAAAACGCGAAAGTAGATTATGACAGACCAGTTGCACCACCTATATCTCTCTTCGGCGGAGATCCCAATGACCTCTCGAATTACCAAAAGACTGACCGAATTACTGAACGACTCCACTGCCTCCGTGGAGGAAGTCGCGACGGTCATTTCCGGCGATCCACCCGCTGCGGCCCAGGTTCTTCGAGCCGCCAATTCGCCTTATTATGGGTTCCATCGGACGATCTCGTCGGTTCGCGACGCGTCATGCCTGATCGGCATGACGACCCTTCGGACAATGCTGCGCATCCCGCAAACGCCTTCAGCCGTGAGCTTCGGCGACAGTGATCGCATGGAGCGCGTTGCAACCCATTCGCGGGCCGTCGCCCACGCCGCGAAGATCGTGGCGCGACGCGTCTATTTCCCAAATCGCGACAAGGTTTACGCCGCCGGACTGTTGCACGACATTGGCAAGTTCGTCATCGCGAGCGGCTCCGCTCGCGAGCAATCCGAAATCGACAGGCTTATCCGATCTTACCGCATTCCGGCGACGCAGGCAGAGATGCTCGTCCTCGGATCGGATCACGCAGCCATCGGCGCGAGCGTCCTCAACCAGTGGGATTTGCCCTCGTCAATCGTCGAAGCCGTCCGCCTGCACCATCATCCAACCCGTTCGGAGAATGCGCTCGACCTATGCGGCATCGTCTCGCTCGCCAATATCATCGCGCATCGGGCGGGCCTCGGAGTCGCGCCAGAAGTTTACGAACTCGACCCCGTATTGTTGGACTATTTTGGTCTTAGCCGCGCAAGCATCGAGACAATGGAGCATCAACTAGAGGACCTCTGGCCCGACAGCGAAGCACAACTGGAAATGAGCAGCGTTCGATAAGAGTACGACCGCGGGATCAACGATTAGCGTCGCCCGCGCAAAACTGATGACAATTGAAAGCCCCGTTCAGCCCACACGGTTTAAGTTGGGTGCAAGTCCCTTCTGGCTTGACTTCGACCAGGAGGAGATGGGTTCCGTTTCAAGTTGGAACATGAGCATTCGCTACGTTCCCCGGCGGACCAAGATGAAGCAGACAGGTCCGATGCTTCTCGAAGTTACCCCCCGAAAGCCAATCCTGTCAATTATACTGAGCGGCGAGACTTACCCGCTCTTCATCACCCATTGGAGCAAGGGGCGCGGCCAGAGGTTTACGATCGGCGGAGTAAGGGCTCTTCATGGCCCAGAGCGCATCGTTCGATGGTCGGCAGAAATGGCCGCCGTCGTCCACGCCGATCGCGTCCAGTTCGGCGTCACGTTGGAGATCCGCGTCACCCCCAAGCCTTGCAGCCCCATCCGGGTTCTTTTCGACCTTTCGCTTCCGTTCGTGGACCCGCTGGTCGCGTCTTCGGAACTGGCGGAGGTACGGGAAGAACGGGCGCTTGTGGCGTGGGATTTGGACAGCCGCAACGCGGTCTCCTACGTCGTCCCGTCCCGCGCGCTTCACGGAGAGACGTGGAACGACGAGGGTTCGTTCCGCTCTACGTTTACGGATTCAATCATCGGCGCACGCAAGAAGCTGGATTTGACGTTCTGCGTCGCGCATGCGGAGACTGGTCCGGCGGTGAAGGAGATCCTGCTAGCGCATTACGCCTCCGTGCAGTCTGCGAAGCTTCCGCCCGAAGCGCCGTGGATTGCGACACTGGCACAGACAGCGGGACAAGCGGTAGTCAGCCACACGGACAAGGGTGCGTTCGAGGTTCGTGGAATGGAACGCGCCTATTTCCTTCCTCCAGGCGTCGGCGACGAAGGGCGGCCGCTCGTCTCGGAATACTACTCTGGATACCCGTATTTCCATGCCGACGCGTCCCTCTCGCTGTTGGAATGGAACCGATTTGCAGGCGACGAGGCAGTGGCCCGCATCGCGAAGCTGACGGCGCGTGGTATCGCGGCCGATTTTCCGGCGGCGATGAGCAGCGCGTCCGGCGATACCAACAAGGGCGCGATATGGGACAAATACGCGTGCGCGGGAGACCCGCGCAACGGCATGTTCCGCGGCTTCGACGACCACCCCGCGTTTACGCTTCTGACGAACGCGCGCGTGGCCCGGTCGCTATTCGAGATCCACCGGCACACCGGCGAAGACCTGTTCATGAGCATGGCGCTCAACACGGCCCGGTGGCTGCTCTTGCGACAAAACGGATCGGGATATTATGGCGGCGACCGCTATTCAGTAAGCGGGCAATGGACGGGCGGAAACGTCCTGGCTGGCGTCGAGACCATACCCGCGTTCGTCGACGCCTTCCGCGCCACGCGCAACGAGGTGTTCATTCGCGCGGCGTGGAGAGTCGCCAATTTCGTTATCGAAGAGATTCTGCCGCACCATCCCGCGCCGCCAGTGCTGCCAATGGAGCGCGGCGCGCCCATCGACTCAGCCGTCGCGCTCGCCGCGATAATCCGCGCATTTGTGACGCTGGACGCGGAAGCCGCCAACAAGAAGCTGCGCGCCGCGATCCATCTGGCCGGCAACCGGCTGATCTGCTACCCGTTCGAGCGGACTCGCGACCCGGAATTCGATTACGATGAAGCGTGGGGCGGTCTTGCCGAGTGCGCACAAGCGATGTTCTGGCTTTACAACCTGGAGAAGCGGCCCGAACAGCTCCGGGTCGCGCTTGGCCTTCTTCGCGCGATGCCGGAAAGCTCTCGCGCTGGATGGCGCTCAATTACGAACTACTTGACCGCGATGCTAACGGTCTCCGGGCTGGTCAAGGGTTCCAAGGTAAACTTTAACGACACAACCGTAAAAATCGGCTGGCGCGAGTTTAAGCCCGATTCCGCGGCGCGCCAGTACGTGAGCGTGGAAGCTGCGGATGGCGACGCGCTAATCGACCACCTCGCCCTCGTATGCGGCGGAGACAATTCGTCGCTTGTGAGCGTCCTCAGCGATCGGCCGGTTTCGTCGGTGACGATCATCAAGAACAACCGCCGCCCTGTGGTCCGGGACCTCGTATCCGGACAGCTTGTTGCCGGCGATATTCCCATGCACACCCTCCCATTCACGAGCACTTTAAGGTTTGGCGTCTATCTGATCACGGTCTAGACTGAGCTAACCGGCGTGAACGCATTGCCGCGTCCAGGCGTGCCGCCATTTTTTTGGAAAGGAAATGATCAGCATTGACAAGCCGTATGGCATTGCTCTGTTTGCTCGCATCCGCCGTTCTCGAAGCAGGAGGCGATGCCCTCATAAGATCCTCGTTGTTTTCCAACAAGCCGGTTATGCGGGTCCTTTTTCTGATATTTGGGGGGCTTGTCCTGACAATCTACGGCTATTTGGTCAATGCTCCCAAATGGGATTTTGGAAAGCTTATCGGGGTATACGTCGTCTTTTTTTTCGTAGTCGCCCAGGCAATTTCTTGGATCTCCTTCAAGCAGCCTCCTTCACCGCACACGCTTCTCGGCGGCGCGCTTTTGATCGCCGGCGGCATCGTGATTTTCATGGGAAAATGAGGATGAAGCAGGCTCGCCGGTAAGACCTGCGCTGCCAAACAAATCACCCGCGTCCTTGCAAGCTTAGCTTTCGCGGCTTGTTGCGTGACGGCTCGAATCTTATGTTTGGATGCTTAAAATGAATTACTGGGATTGACCAATTAATCATATTCTGGTAATATACATATTATCGGAGATAATGACATCCCCGATATTTCCCCCCTCACCGATGAGAACCCGAGGCAATGAGTGCTCGCGTGGTCTCGTCGACCTTCACGAAGCCTAAGCGACTAGGAACGTCCTTTTAGGGCGTTAATATGCCTGGATCGACCGGCACAGCTCTTCGACCATGACCATCGAGCAAGTGGAACCTTGTCCGGGTGGGGTGTTTGTCCACAACCCAATCTCATCCAGTTTAGTCTGGATCTTGGAGGATACCAATGGCAACACCAACCTCTTCGGCTTCCGGCGGCGGCGAGCTGAAACCAACGCTTGGTTTGACGGGCGTTACGATCAATGCAATGGCGCTCATTGCGCCAGGCGCGTTCTTATGGACGACCTTTCAGTCTCAATGCGCGTTCGGCGCCTCTAGCATGTGGGCATCCGTCTTCGTCGCGACCCTGGTTGCGCTGGCGACGGCAAGCTGCTACGCCGCGTTCGCTCGAAAGTATCCGGAAGCGGGCGCTGGAAGCTCTTACTTCTACTCCGAGGCCGCGTTTCTCGAACAAGAATCGCATTCGCGCTACAAATTTGCACGTCTTTCCAAACTGATCGTCGGCATCGCGGCGCACCTTTACTACTGGGTTTATCCAGGAGTCATGGTCGCCTTTATGGGTACGATCCTCATCTTCATCGGGCAATTGTTCAATCCGAACTTTGCGACACAGCCAATTGAACAGATGGGGCTCTGCGTGCTCTTCGCGGCGATTGTCGGCGCGATCGCCTATATCGGCGTAACCGGCTCGACGATGGCGAATATCGTAATCAATATCATTCAGATTACGGCCTTGATCGTGTTCTCGGTTGCGGCAATCCTGTTCCGGGTTCACCACCCGGCGCTTGCATATGAGCACCATTCGGCGCTAAGCGTCATCAGCCCGCACGGCGCGACGCAGCTTCTTTTCCAGTCGACCATCGCTATCCTGCTGGTCGTCGGATTTGAATCGGCGACGGCTCTTGCCGCGGAATCGAAGAATCCGAAGCACGATATTCCGCGCGGCGTTATCCTGTCGCTCGTCATTCAAGCGGTGATCTTCTATTTCTTCGAGTATTTTGCAGCGAACTATTTCATCGGTTCCCACTATGCCGGCGTCATCGACAAGGCTGGGGCAAACTTCTCGCTGATCGACCCGAAGATCACTGCGATCACGGACCCGTCGATTAACCAGAAAATGTACGCTGGGGGCAGCATCGTCAACGGGTACGCCGCCGCGGGAGCGGACTCGGCCCCGATCGGCAGCTTCGCAAACATTATCGGCACCTGGCTCTTCCATAGCGCGAAGGGCGGCTTCTACTTCGAGCTGATTATCGCGCTGACCGTCGTTCTCGCGCTGATCGGAACGGCCCTCTCGTGCCTTTCCACCGGCGTCCGCGTCACCTATGCAATGGGCAAGGACGACGAGCTTCCTGGCTTCTTCGGCTTCATTCACGGCAAGTTCAACACGCCGCACGTTGGCGTAATCATCTTGACCGTTGTGTCGGGCCTCATTGGAGCCTACGGCGTTTTGAACAGCGACAACCTGATCAAAATCGCGCTTATCTCGAACCTCGGGACGTTCATGCTGTATGGTTTGACGTGTCTCGTCACATATATCGGCTTCTCAGGCGATAAAGACGCTCCGTTCTTCAGCACCAAGCTCATCCCGATTGTCGGCGTAATCCTGAACACCGGCTTGATGCTCGGCGACTTCTACTTCGCCTTCGCGGCGCCGTCCGCGACGGCGGCGACGAAGTACGATACGAAGTGCGCGCTCGGTATAACGGTCGGCTTCATTATCCTCTCGTTTGCCTACCTGATGATAAGAAGCTCGATACGAAAAGAGCCGATGCTTCTGCCGCCGCATAAGAGCGACACTCTCGCGGGCGGACGGGCATAGTAAGATGGCGTACGACGCCGATACACAACACGGCAGTGCCGGGGACCGGATGGATAATCCGGTCCCCGCGGCCAACGGGATCGCGGCAGGCTTGGGCACCGTCCTCGAGCACTTCTCGATCACCGAACAAGGACCAGCACGTAAAACACACGAAGACACGGTCTCGCACAGAATTCCCGATGATGAAGAACTTCTCAATCAAAAAGGGGCTCTGTTCGTGATCGCGGACGGTGTTGGGGGACACGGCGGCGGCGATATCGCAAGCCGCGAAGCCGTTAGCTACCTGACAACTCAATATTATGAAGATCACGCCGTCCCGGAACGGGCGCTCAAAGGCGCAATGGGCGAAGCGAATCTTCACGTTTATGACCTGGGGATCTCGATGAGGCATCCGATGCTCTCGACGACCCTTTCGGCAATTGCGATCGTCGGAAGCCGCTTTCACCTCGTTCACATTGGCGATAGCCGCATCTACCGGCTTCGCGAAAACACCGATATCGAACTGCTGACCGAAGACCATTCCGAAGCCGCGGAACTCGTCCGCATGCAGATCGTCCGCCCCGAAAACCTGCGCGCGCATCCAAGGCGTCATATCGTGACGCGTTCGCTCGGTTCCGAGGCTGTTGCACGCCCCATGGCAAAATCCGGCAACGTTCTCCCCGGAGACTACTTCGTTCTCTGCACGGATGGCCTTTGGGAGTACGCGGAGGACAATGAGATTAGCGAGGTGGTCCGCTTCTCGCCCGTCGAAGATGCTTGCCGCCAACTCGTCGACATGGTTCTCTCCCGCACGCCGACCGACAACATTACCGTACAGGTGGTTCACGTCCTCTCCGTTGAAGACGCGCCCGTAAAGGCGCAAGGTCCAGGCGGTATTTACCGGGCAGTTATGCGCCTATTCGGGAGTGACGATTGACCGGGGTATAGTATCTCAAACTCGTCGGCAGACACCGGCAATGGGATCGCATCTATTCATATCGACGATTGTCACCGATATTGGCGCGGTTTCCGGCCGTGAACGACCGTCCTGAGATGTCGAGCCCCATCAATGGGCTCTCGGCTCACGAAACTGCTGGTCGTCTACCGATTAGGCCCGTTCACGGGCTTTCTCAACACAGGCCGGCCCTTACAGGACCGGACTCGCGCCGCTGTTAACAATTATAGATGCGATTGCCCGCAGACACCGGGGATCGCGATTGCGCAGTCTTGGCGTCGCTCTTGTTCGTTGCCGCTATGTCAACCATGCGGCGTGTGCAATAGTCGCGTCCCGCTTGCGCCACGCACCGAAATACGCGGGTGCGAAGAACGAGAAGTCTGCTGAAACGAACTCTGGGCAGCCCGCTTCAGCGGCTTGCCGCACTTTCCAGCGACGGGTTTGAACCCGTCGGCGGCGGCCTGGATTTTTTGCGCACACTCTACGCTGCGCTGCATCCCATCTCCTTTGGCGATGGGATGCGACGAGCACTATCTTGTTGGAGAGAACATGGAATTAGAACCCGGCACTCAGGTAGGTCATTACTCGGTTGTTCGCCGTCTCGGTCAGGGCGGCATGAGCAACGTCTACATGGCCCGAGACTCCGAGAATGATCGCGATGTCGTCCTCAAGTTTCCTCATCAGGATCTGATGGGCGACATTTCGTCGCACGAACGATTTCGCCGGGAAGTGAAAATCGGGCAGCTGCTCAAACACCCGAATATCCAGGAACTGCACGAGCTGTCGTATGCCGGCAACAACGAGTTTATCGTCCTCGAATATGTTGCCGGCGAGCCCTTGCGCTACGTCTTGCGCGAGCGGCAGCAGCGCACCCCCGAAGACTTCGATTTCGCGGTCAAGCTGGGCGTACAGATCGGCAGCGCGCTCTCATACGCGCATTCCAATCATGTCGCGCACCGCGACCTCAAGCCCGAGAACATCATCGTCGCTCCGGACGGCACCGCGAAGGTCATGGATTTTGGCATCGCGCTGCTGCAGGGTGCGCGCAGAGTGACCTGGGGGCCGTTGTCAACGCAGGTAGGGACGCCCGACTACATGGCGCCCGAGCAAATCCAGGGCGGACGCGGCGATGTCCGCACGGACATTTACGCGCTCGGCATGATGCTCTACGAAATCATCGCGCACAAGCTGCCCTACACCGGAGACAACGCCCTTGCGGTGATGAACCAGCACGTCAATGTCAAGGCGCCGCTGCTGCACAAGCATCGCAAGGAGACGCCTCCGGCGCTGGAAGAGACGATCATGAAGGCCCTCCGCCTGCGGCCTCAGGACCGCTGGCCATCCATGGAGGCGATGGTCTCGGCGCTTCAGCATCCAGAATCCGTGGATGTCGACGCGTTGCGCGCCGAGCGCGAGGCCGAGCGGGAAGGCGCGGTCGGCGGGAAAGTCGCGCGCGCCATCCCCATCCCGATCAACCCGGTCACCGGCATGGTTGCGCTATCCTTCGTCGCCATCCTGATTGTGGTCGTCGTCCTCTTCACGTTCGCCGGCCACGGCCACCGTTAGCCGGCGCGCGGCGCAGAACGGCTTCGTGAAACCAGCGGGTCACGCGTCATCGGCGAGCCCGTGTTGCGCGGTGCGCCGATACCGGCCGCTCCGCGCCGCACGTAGGGGATCTTTCGGCGGATCCAGCCCCCGCTGGGATCGCTGCCGTTCACGGGGTTCCCGCCGCAGTACGCGTACTCGTTCACGCCGCCCGCCGTGCCGGTCGGGTCGCGCGTCAGCGCGCTACCGTATGCGGCAAGCTCGTTGTCGGCGTTGTATGTCGCCGCCGTCCCCGAGTACGTCGTCGGGTTTCCGTTGCCGTCGAAGCTGTCCGTCGAAAGCTGGTTGTCCGCGTTGTAGCTCAGCCCCGCGTTGTTCCTCAGCGTCGTCGGGTTGCCCGCGCCGTCGTAGGC
>JARLGU010000043.1 GCA_031292625.1 Capsulimonadaceae bacterium
GAGAACGTCGCCAGCCAATCTTCGCTACGGGGTTTACGCCACCAGAGCGAAAGCGACTTCAGTGCTCGCTACGCACATAGCCTATCATAATTTCCTTGCTTTTGACGTGGCGCGAAGCGCCTAAGGATTCTTCGCTCAGGGCCTTAGGAAGGGAAACCTGCCTTCCCACTGGCTTCGCTCAGGGCCTTAGGAAGGGAAACCTACCTTCCCACTGGCTTCGCTCAGGGCCTTAGGAAGGGAAACCTACCTTCCCACTTCGTGGGCCCCTTCCTCCCGAAACGGGAGGAGTCTCGGAGACATGACCATGTCCACGCTGCCCTTTAATATTGAAGTGCGCCTGTTTACTTCGGCTCGCGTGCGGAAATGGTTCAGTCCAGATAGTGTATTGTCAGTGAAGTGGGAGGAGCAGGAAGCTGGCGGGACGGGCATGATAACGGCAGTTATCAAGGCCAAGTTCGAGAAGCCGCCGACTGATCTTACGGATATCCTTGAGATATGGGTCCGGGGCGAGTCCACGCCGCGTTGCCGGGGTATCGTGGGCGCTCCGGAGGCCGCGCTCGACCTCAAGGAGTCGCATTCGGTCGTCGCATACGGGCTGATGGACGATTTGCGACGCGTGCTGGTGGATAAGATCATTGCGCGTCCGGACGGATGGGACCTCGCGCAATATGCGGCCTTGTTTGCCGACGACTACCAGGCCAGGCGTCCGGGTCTCGCGCTCGATCGCGATTTTCAGACAACGGGGGTTACGCTTCAGCAGCTCGATGCGAGCGACTCAGACCTGCGCAAGGTTTTCGACGGGCTTTTCGATGCCGGGTCCAAGAGCGTCGTGTGGGGATTTGACATTAACCCGCTCACGGGTAACGACCGGATGTATATCAGACCGCGCGACAATAGCACGGTTGGCTCTCAGTATTTTGTGGGCGCCAATGTCAAGCTCCTTCGATCGCCAATCGAGAGCTCGGGGATCGTTAACTACGCGAAGATCAAAGGCGGCAACGCGACATATCCCCAGTTAATCACGAATGGGTCATTTGAGCAGCCGGTTGCTCCGAGCTCGACGTCGGGCAACTTGCTCACGGACGGAGGGTTCGAGGCGGGAACCGGCTGGGTGTATCTCGATGGGGCGTCGCGGAATGGTCCCTACGAGGGGATCACGCCGCACACGGGCAATTATTTCAGCTTGTTGAACAACCCTGGCGAGAATATTTACCAGAATGTCCCGATTGTTGGGACCACGCAATATAACCTATCGCTCTACATCCGTCAGATGATCGGGGAGTCGGGAACCGGCCGCTGCTACGTGGACGGCCTGAACGCTGCGGGAGTCAAGATTGCCACGAGCGACGTTCTGCCGCTCGCGCCGACGTCGACGATCTGGACGGGCGGCCAGCCATCCACGCCGCTTGCCGGTAATATGTTGGGGTTCTCGTTTAATTTTGGTAATGCAGAAATCGTAACGGCCCAGGTGCATATTATTTGCGACGCGCTGGGATTTGCGGTTGACGATGTGGTGCTTGAGACGACCAACGCCAACGGCCAATACGCGATGCTTCTCGATACAAATATCTCCGGACCCGGAAAGTCCGCATCCGTTGAGTGGATCGATTGGGCGCGTCCCGAGGCAGCCTACGAGGGGTACTACGGCGTCCGCATCAAAGTGACGAGTGCAGGCGACGATCAGCAGGTAATGCTCGGTAATATCCCTGGCAATGCGACGTCCGGGACGGGGCAATTTCACTTCCGTCCAAACCTGAACGAGTCGTACTACGGCTACGCAATGGTGCGCATGACGCCTGGGATGAATAGCAGCTATGGCAAGGTATTTGCTCAATATCGCGGTTGGAGCGGCAGCGAGCTAAAGACGATTGTAAATGGCGCGGGCGGCCCCGGTACGATTATCCCCAATGATGGTGAGTGGCATGCTACCGCCGTTGCCGCGCGCGCGGGCGCAGAGGATCAAGGAACACTGTGGATTGTAATAACCGCACCCGGCATCTACGATATTGATTGCCTCTCGTGCCGCGATATTGGCGGCGGAACAGATCCAACTGAAGGTACGCCATTCCTTCGCAGCTCGACGTTTGAGACGTATGTTTACGCGACGGACGTTTGTACCCCGGGGACGGAGGCGTACAACAGCCTCTCCAAATATGGGCGCATGGAGGGGCTCGTCAACAATAGCGATATTGTCGATTGGAGCGCGGGCGCCCAGGCTTACATGAAGGCGTATTTCGACGCCTACGCCGTGCCGCTCTACCGCCCCGTTGTGGAGATCCACCACGAACCGACGCAGCGTACATCGCCAGGCGATGCGAATATTGTGCGCGTGTCCGGGGTCGCGAATGGCAGCGACATAAACGATTTTTGCGCGAAGGCTACCTACGAAGGGGCAAACATGCGCCTTTCGGCGAAGCTCGAATTGAATTCCGAGCGCCCCGCCGTGCCAAAGATGCTCGCCGCGCTGCAAGCCGGATCGTCCGGCACGTCCGTATTGACGGCCGGGGCGGCCGCAGCGGCGGCGAATACGCTCACGAGCAATCCATCGCCGGAGCCGATCGCCACGTCAACGAGCCTGGGCATCATACAGGGAGACGGCGACGCCCTGCCGATTGATGCGAATGGCGTCGCGCGGCCGCTTATCCCGGTGCAAGTCTATGGCGATGAGGCGGGCAAGGAGCGCGCGATCAATTTCCTTCCTTCGAGCGGGATCGCCTTAAACGCCGTCGATAATGCGGCGAACAAGTCGATCGACATCACGATCGCGGCGACGGGGGGCGCATCCGGATCGGGAACAGGCGGCCCGTCGATACCCGTCCCCTGGCGCATGCGCACATGGTTTAACTCGCTGCAATCGAGCGGAGACAACCCGGGCCAGATGCCATCATCCGGCGGCGGATGGATCCCGTCGTATGTCAGCTCGCAGGAGTTCACGCTTGATGGATCCTACGTGTTTTCGATCTTCAACCAGGCGGTGACCAAATGGGGCCGGATCTACATCACGAACAAGGGATCCGCGGACATAACCCTCACGAGCGTGATCGACATCGCGACGTACGCTGCGCGCCTGGTCTGGAATGGCGGCATGGTTGCGGTGGTCAGTAATGATAACGGCAATACGCCGTCCGGATCGTTCGTGATCCACGCCGGGCAGACGGCGCTCTTTGAGTTTTTCTACCAGAACTCCCGCTGCGCTAATTCGTATGGGCAGTTCGCGATGCATTTCGAGGGGCTGACGTCCGACATCGTGTTCTCGGATTGCGACGCGAGCAGCTATACGGCATCGTCGGCGACTGGCGGCGTCAATGTCTACCGCGCGGTTGGCGACGGCGTCACGACGGTGTTCACACTGCCCAAAGCTCCCGTGAACGGTTGCTTTGTCACGGTTGACGCGGTGCCCCAGACACTTGGCGTGGATTTCACGGTGTCGTCGGGCGAGATTACGTTTGCGGTTGTTCCGGCGGCGGGAGCGGTCATTCAGGCGGTGTTTTAGGCGCGTGGCCATGCCGCCAGGAGACCTACCTTCAGGAAACCTACCTTCAGGAGACCTACCTTCCCATCGAGGACGGCGGCGCTGCCGTCAGGAGACCTACCTTCCCGCTTCGCGGGCCCCTTCCTCCCGCAACGGGAGGAGTTAGGAGTATATATGCGTACGCGAATTGTATCGATGTTAGTAATTTTTGTCGTGGTGATCTCGATCGCGACGGGGCAGACGAAGCTGCCGTGGCGCGCGATCGCGTTGACGGGATCGCCGTCGGCGAGTACGACCGTTTATGGAGACGGGCATTGCGCACTGGATGCGTTTTCGGCGCTCGTTGCAAGTGGAACGGCCGCGCAGGTCGTGCTTGGAAACGGGACGCTATCTGCGAGTAACCCGTTTGACGCTTGCGGGGCGGCCGCGAGCGCCCAGGCGGCGGCAGAGACTTATGCGGCCGCGCAGGCATCGTCTGCGGAGGCGGCGGCGCAAGCGTACGCATCGGGACTCGTGTCGGCGTTGACGCCGGCGGCGATCGGGGCGGAGGCGGGGCTTGGAAATCCGTCGACGGATGGTTACCTATTATCGTCTACCGCGAGCGGGACGCGCTCCTGGGTTGCTCCGTCGAGCGGCGGATCCGGCGGAGGGATCACGGCGCTGACGGGCGATATAAGCGCGTCGGGAAGCGGCAGCGTCACGGCGACGCTCGCCACTGTCAACAGTAATGTGGGCACATTTGGGAGCGCATCGGCCGTGCCGGTAGTTGCTGTCAACGGCAAGGGGCTCGTCACGGGCGCTACGACGGCCACGATTACGCCATCTGCGATTGGGGCGGAGCCGGGTCTCGGAAATCCATCAACGAGCGGCTACGTGCTCTCGTCTACCACGGGAGGTACGCGTTCCTGGGTTGCGCAGGCTGCTGGTGGCAGCGGTATAACCGCGCTTACGGGCGATATAAGCGCGTCGGGATCCGGGAGTGTTACGGCCACACTCTCCACGGTCAACCCCGATGTGGGTACGTTTGGGAGCTCGTCGATCGTGCCGGTCGCTACCGTGAACGGCAAAGGGCTCGTCACGGGCGTTACGACGGCAACGATTACGCCGTCTGCGATCGGCGCGGAGCCGGGTCTCGGAAATCCATCTACGAATGGCTATATGCTCTCGTCTACCACGGGAGGTACGCGTTCCTGGGTTGCTCCTCCGAGCGGGGGCGGCCCTGCGGCGGCAGAAGTCTATTTGGCTGAGGGATATAACTTCACGCAATCGATGGCAATCGTCCAATCATATGGGTATAGCCCTCTTGAGGTAACGCTGCCGGCCGCGGGATGGTACCTCGTGGAAGTTGAGCTCAACCTGTACATGGGGTCCAATTCAGGCGATATGCTCTACTTCGAGCTATACAATGTCACGTCTGGCTCAGTGATTTCCCACGATACGATCGAAGATAATACCATCGGCGCGTATTGTTCAACGTTCCGGCAGTTTTCGCAACTTGTCTACGCGTCGGCGCCGGAAGTGGTCGCGCTCTATGCGGAAAATACGTCAGGCTATCTTCGCGGCTGGATCCAAGACGGATCGAGCATAAAATATATTACGCTCTCGGCGGGTTCGGAGACGGCGACCTAAGACTGATTTTGGAGAAAGTTACGTGCCTTTCGTCAATTGCGGCGAGGGGCTTTTTGATTGCCTGTTTGGCAGAGAGGTGGGGTGTTATGGGTTGGTTTACGGTTGTGCTTGGTGAGATCGCGGAGGCATCGTATTCGTCGATAGGCGACATCGATTTGAGCAGTGCGTCGAATGCATCGGCTACGCTGCTCAAGAAGCTGCTCATTGTCAAAACGATCTCGCAGGACATGGGGAGCGCCCAGGCGGTGGCGTTCCTCGGGGCGCATGACGATCAGTTGGGGCCATTTGCGCAACAGGTCGTCGACGCCGTCAATGCCAAATCGATCAGCGACGCCGTTAGCGGCGTGATCGTGCTGCTGGGGATCGTGGGGGAGTAAACCTACCTTCCCGCCGAGGACGGCGGAGATGCCGTCGGGAGACCTACCTTCCCGCCGAGGACGGCGGAGATGCATTCAGGAGACCTACCTTCCCGCCGAGGACGGCGGCCCCCTTCCTCCCGCAACGGGAGGAGTTTGGGACAGGAGCGTTGGCATGCGTACGTTTTGGCGCGTCGCCGAGGTCGTTTTGATCGTCCTCGTGCTGACGCTCTTTTTTATGGCGGCGGCGATCCGCCGGTCTCTCGTGGAGCGCTGGCTGCGCGCCGGGAGCGCCGGATGTCAAATATCGCAAACATGTTCGTGTCGCAAACATGTCCATCTACAGGATGGGCGTATCTATGCCTAAGGAGGGCAATCTCGTGGTCACTCAGACAGTTATCGATACAATCAAGGCCGATCTGGCCAGCGCTGAGAAGAGGATCGAAGCTATCGTCGGAGACGGCGAATCTTCGCCGGTTGTGGAAGCCATCATCGTCAAGGTCGCCGCCGCTGCGGAGGCGCAGTGGCCCGTCGCGGACGCAGAGTCGGCGGTGAACGGCGATATCACCGAGTTCGTCGGTACGATCGACGTCCTGAAAGGGAACGCGATCGTCACCGGGCTCGCGGTTGCGGCTCTCGATAAGGTCGCGGATACGGCGATCGAGCGCATTTATGGTGCGCTTGAGGATGCCGAGAAGAAGGCGGATGACACGGAGAAGGTCACCGTCGCCGCGCCGGCGGCATCGCGGCAGCAGGGGATCCAAGCGGTGGTCGATCCTCCGGCGGCAGGAGACGGCTCGGGAAACTAGCCGGGCCACTGGATGGCCCGCTCTTTTCCGCGATCGCTGGCGCCATTTTAATGGCGATCGTCGCTGCCGGCGCGGTGGATGATATTGTTTTCCGGCGCGCGGATGCGATCGAGGCATGGCTACCGGTGCTGTCGTCACTCTGGCTGTGGATGTGTAAGCGTCCCCGGCGACGCAGCGGCAACCGTTAGTAAATTCCCCGGAGGAAGACTTACCTTCCCCTCCGGGGTCCCTTCCTCCCGAGACCTTCGAGATCCTCAGGATCTGCGATCGGGAGGAGTTTGAATTCAAGAGACTCCCATGCATATTCCCGCCGTGTATACAACGATTATCGCCTCTCTCTGTTCAGGGTTGCTCGTATACTCGCTCGGCACTATAGCCGGGGCTTTCCGTCAGGCGGCGGAGAGCTCCACGCTCCGTGAGATGCGATCGCTAGTTGGCCAGGCGCAGGAGCAGGCGCAATCCGCCCGCGAAGCGCGCACGAAAATCGACGTCATGCTCGATAAGGCGCTGCATGAGCGCGGGGAGGCAGTCGAGGAAAATATACGCTTGCGGGAGCGAGTCGATACGCTTGAGCGCGTTGTACGCCGTCAAGCATCCGAGATCCGCGCGTTGCGAAAGCAGCTTGAGACGACGGGCGAAACGATTAAGGACAAATAATTATGAGTAACGGAATTGATACACCATTTATTGAGGACGCCGCGCGAAACACTTCCGGACTCGTTTCGGCCGGTATTGCCGCCGTCGCGGGTTATCTCTACCAGGGGCGATCCTTCAAGCAGCTCCTCTCGCGAGATCCGGCCGTACGGTTGAACGCGGAAGGCATCTATGTTATCACCTTGTGGGAAAGTGGCACGCCGACGTGCGGCGAGTATTTTTCGCAGCATGACGCCGAAGCGGAGGGCGCAGCGTGCGCACTGCTTGCGCTCGAAGCTGGCCAGCCCGCGTCGACGCCCGATTACGCTGCCGTCGACTACGACGCGCCGGACGGGGATCTCGCGGCGATCGGCGACTATTTCACGGGGTTTCGCAAGTCGCTCGCGGCGGACGGATATACGGCCGGGGTGTATGGCAGTGGCAAGGTTTGCCGTTACCTTTCCGAGCTCGGGCTCGTGTCGCACACAATGCTTGCCGCTGCCACGGGCTGGGCAGGCTATGAAGACTGGAAGCCGCGCGCGGATATCGTACAAACCGTCGCGAATACGAAGGTCGCCGGCATCCCCTGTGACCGGTTCACGACGGGCGGATGTGGCGGCGGCTGGATGGTTGCGGGGTAAGGGCTCACTTCCAAATGTTTCGAGGGCTCCTACCTTCCCCTCCGGGGCCCCTTCCTCCCGCGACGGGAGGAGATAAGAATCCGGTCGCGACGTTTCGCGCGGAACGGGGTTATGATTTTGGGCCAAGCAATCTATCGGCTGGCGATGCCTTCCGGTGTTGGACACGGATGTCCGCTCTGGCAAGGAGGACGTATTTTGCGGTCATCGAGCTCTTCGTGTGGCCAAGGATCTTTTGCAGGGACAGCTCGTTGCCTCCGCCGCGCAGGAAGTTAATCGCAAACGTATGGCGGAATGTGTGAGGGGAACAACGGACTCCTTTGACGCGTGCCTTTTCGCCGAGATCGCGCACCATTTGATAGACTCCCGAGCAAGTGAGATGCCCTCCGGAATTGAGGCCTCGCTGCGCCTCGAAGAGCGCCGCCTCCGGATCGAGATCCTCCCCGCGGTCGAAGAGATAGGCTCTAAGCGCTCGACGGCAAGTACGCCCGATGGGGACAATGCGGAATTTGTCGCCCTTGCCATGAACACGGATATCGTATTCATTGAGGTTGGCGTCGCGGATTTTAAGGCTGGCCAGCTCCGCCTCGCGGATCCCCGTGTCGAGCATGAGCGTTACGATGGCGACGTTACGTGCGGGTTTCGCGCTATTTTTCGCGGCAGTGATAAGCATGCGGACCTGGTCGTCGGAAAATGGTTGGATTTCGTCGGCTCCCCACCCTGGATCCGAAATATTCTTCATGGGGCTAACGTCGAGGACGTTCTGGTCGACCAAGTAGCGGAAGAACGCGGCTACGTGGGAATGATAGGTTTTGACGGTTCCCGGCCGGATTGCGCTATTGCGCACGTTCCGGTTTGCCGCGCCCCATTTTGGCGCTCCGGAGTCAGAGCCGCGCACGAGGTAGCGTTGGAACGCTTTGAGCTCGGCCTGGCCGCACGTCTCGTATTCTTCGCTCTTGCAAAACCAGATCAGTTTCGACAAGAAGAATTCGCGGTTACGTAGAGACGCGGGCGAAAGCGGGATGTACTCACCGTCAAAAATCCACTGAGAGAGATGTCTCCGGAGGTCGGAAACGGGGATGGAGTCCCTCACGGGCGCCATTGAAGAGGTCCCGGAGATTTTCCATTGATGATGTGTTTTTTTCATTTTGCCCACTTTCATGACAGAAAAATGGGCACTGCGAGCCGAAATCGAAAAACATTGAAGTTCTGTTATTGAGCTCAAAATTGCCGTTTTGAGCTCTCAGAACAGGCTGCTTGGTGGAGCGACGGGGGATCGAACCCCGGACCTCTTCAATGCCATTGAAGCGCTCTCCCAGCTGAGCTACCGCCCCAAGCGATGATCGTTATACCCTCGACCGGCTGGAATGTCAACGCCTTTTACGCCACATTGCGGAAATATCCCGAAAGCAGGCTTACTGACGAGGCCGACGGACCGGTCCGTGCAACGCTTCCGTCTCAAACGGTTGGCTACGGTCAGTCGGTCTCCGGCGGATCCGTGCTCAGGCTGAGCGTTGAGGCGGACGGCTTTGACGCGGGCGACGGCTGACGGAGCTTGACGTGCAGCGCATTGCTGAAGATCCAAGGGCGCGCGCCGAAACAAAGGTTGCCAACCCGCCGCCGGTAGATGAGCACTTCAACGCGATAGATGCCGGGTTGCGTCACCGGGTAGTCTAGCGCGCCGCCACGCCGTGAAACGACTTGCAGGCCGTCGCGGATGATCCGGATTACCGTGCGCGTGCGCGGAGCGCGTACGGCGAGGACATAGCTGCCCTGCTGAGCATCTGGGCCGATCTCGTAAGTTGTTCCCGTGGTCCCGACATACTCGCCTTTGTGCCGGAGTTCCACCAGGAAGCCCCGGGGGTCGCCGAAGTTGTCGTAGGAGGCGTAGCAGCGGCCGTTACGCAAGGCATCGTGGACAACGTCAATGTCGCGCTCGACCGTCTCGTTCGAGAAAGAGAGCGCCTCGGTGGTCAGGACATGCGTGCGCAGAGTCCGGAACGACTCTTCGTAGCTTGGATATGGCCACTCCCGGCCGAAGATCCGCATGACCGCGTGGGCATCCAAACAACCGACGATCTGCGGCAGCCTCTCATCGCGCCTGACGGCTTCCGCGAGCATCGTATCCCAAAGCTTAAGTTCGTCGTCCGGACGTCCGGCAATAAAGCTGTACGCTGAAAGAGGATCCTTGCCGCGGTAACGCAGCAAAGCCATCAGGAATCCGGGAACGTTAATCTTAGTTCGTGCGATCGAGCTCAGGTTCAGCTCGATGCCGATGCCCGGTTGGCGCAGACTATAATCGCCCCAATGCCCCTTCAAGTCGCATGGCAACGCGATATATCCATATCCGCCGCATGCGTGGATGGCCTTCATGCATTCCACCGCGTCGTGCGGCGCCGGGAAAAACGAAAGCGGCGTATCGTAGGCCAGAAGGTGACCTTCGCTGCACGTGATCTCGGATCCAATGATGATAAGGACTCGGTTGCCGGCCTGCCAAATCTCTTCGCCGTCGCGACGCGCATCGAGAGTGTTGTGATCGCCGAAAAGAATAAAGTCGAGCCCGGCGCGCGCGCCCGCCGCGGCAATCTCGGGAACCCGCGCCGTGCCGTCGCTGTAGGTAGAGTGTATGTGGGCAGCGCCAGCGTAATCGTTGTGCCGGGGAAGATTTGGCAAACGGGTTAGATGATCGGCAGAGGGCGTGGAGTCGCCGGGCGGAGTCGCCCATTGGACTCGCTCCCGTATAGTCCGCCAAAGCCCTTCGGCAGACACAATAGACCAGACCAGCCGCAATCGTTCCTTCGTTGGCATATATCGATCATTGTAACACAACGAGCCGCAATCGCGTTTCCATGCGACGCCGTTCCATAGATTCCAATCCCCAATTGTTCCGCCTATTTAAACCAATCGACGCAAACGCTTCCCTGGGGGATTTGCTAGGTTACTCCGTCCCGCGAGATTATCGCTCGATTTTCAAGATAATAAAGTCTTAACGTTGGCACGCTTCATGCGAATTTGTACAATTGGAGACGCCATCTATCGGCGGTCCAAGTCGCGGGTAGAGGACAAACGATGGAGATCGCCTCGATGCGAAACCGCGATGATATAGGAGTCTGGAGAAATGGTCCAAAGGCAAATAGGCAAAGTTAAGTGGTTCAACGACGCCAAGGGTTATGGCTTCATCGAAACGGAGCAAGGTCGCGACGTCTTCGTCCATTACTCGGTCATTAGCGCGAGTGGCTACAAGTCCCTGAAAGAGGGCCAGGTCGTCGACTTCGAGACGGAAGAAGGACCAAAGGGCGATCACGCCACATGGGTTCAAGGACACCAAGCGGCCGTCGCCGTCTAGTCCTTCCGTCTAGCAGCCAGCATTCGCCCAACGTCGAGGTTCCGGCAAGCCTTCCATGCGCCATCCGCTCTGGACGACGCCCCTGCTTGAGCGCCCAACCTCGATCCGTCCGAACGACTGCGGCCCGCCTCTGCGTACCAACGCTACTCTGGCTTGTTTAAGCGACTTCTAGTGTGGATATGATTCTATCACACAGGAACTGCTTACACAATGAAAGTGTATGAGGTACGTATATGACGATCTTATTCTGGATTATAGTTGGCATCATTGCCGGAGCCCTTGCTAAGGCGGTCATTCCAGGCGAGGCTCCAGGCGGCTGGCTTGCCGATCTTATTGTCGGTCTGGTAGGCGCGGTCATCGGCGGCTTCGTGTTCACCAAGCTTCTCGGCGTGGATTACGGCGGGTGGATTGGCAGTACGATCGTCGCCTTTGTCGGAGCGGTCATCCTGCTCTTTATCATGCGGGCTCTGACCGGACGAAAGGCGCTTTGACGCAGAGAATCCAACGCGCCCCGCTTCACGCTGCATCGTCTGAAGCGGGGCGCGTTGCAGTTGTGAACTCACCTAGAAGATCACCCGATCGCCGAGCAGTGTGCATGTAGCCAATGGCATGCCCAGCGCGATCGCATCTACTGAGATCAACGATTGTCACCGATATTGGCTCGGTTTCCGGCCGTGAACGACCGTCCTGAGATGTCAAGCCCCATCAATTGGTCTGCCGGCTCACGAAAATGCTGGCCGTCTACCGATGAGGCCCGTTCACGGGCTTTCTCAACACAGGCCGGCCCTTTCAGGACCGGACCCGCGCCGCTGTTAACCGTTATAGATGCGATCGCCCTAATGGCATGCCGCTCGGCCACAGCGCATTCAGGACGTTTGATGGACGGCCATAATTGTCTTACTGATACATCCAGTTCCTCTATCCCTGTTTTCTATACGCTATCTTGAGGGAACCAGGTAAGCGGCAACGGGAAATATGCGTTGCACAGCGCTTGCAGCCTATGCGGGATCGGCCTCACGGCGGAGGCGGCCAATGGGCCGAACAAAAAACGTGCCGCTTCCATACGGCTCATTGAGATATCGCTTGCTCTGTCACTCTTTTGGCAGCCGGCGTTGTCGCCCTTTACCCCGATAATCAGGTTGCCGCAGCCTTCAATGCAGAGCACGATTTCGCCGTCGGGAAGCGCCGAATAACTGTGCTTAAATTTGATCAGTGCGTCAATCAACAAATCCCATTGCAGCACGCAGAACATGGATGGGCTGTCTTCGCTGAAATGTTCACAGACTCTTCCGAGCATGTAGTGAGAAATCAACTCCCACGGCATGATCAAGACATCGGCTTCGTCCAACCGCCTGTACGTTATCCATGCGGCCAGCGCGTTGAGCCGCTCGGCTTCGTCGCGCGTGACAAGTTCGCTGACCACACCACCCTTCTCAGACGCCGTCAGGTACCCCTGCAAACGACCCTGCTCATCGACAATGGCACAGGGCTGCATGAAGTGGTGATGCAACACATGCCATAATCCTTCGGCGTTGTACCGCTCCACGTAACATCGCCGCGAGTTGTGAAGCTTCAGCATGTCGTTGAGTGTTTCGTCGTCAAACTCATTGAGCTCTCTAAAGGAATACTTTAGAAACGCCGCTGCGTCGACGCACTTCAAAACATTATATTTGGTCAAAGAATAACGACAGGCAGTTCCCGCACGTTCGTAGCCGCAACTATTATAACGTTGCCGCAGTCCGCCCAAACGCGCCAACACGATATCTTGCCTGGGCAGCTCCTGCATGGCACGAGTGAAACACTGGCGCATGTAGCCTTTGGCGCGCTGGTCAGCCCGAGTAACCACATTGCCGACGGTGCAGCAACGGATCTTGAGGCCGTTCACAATTAAGTCCATCGGATAGAAGCCTACGACCGCGCAGAGCCTTCCATTATCGCGGATTCCCCAGTGAAACGCCTTTGCATACCGTTCAGGCGTCGCAAACACCTTGGGCAATTCCTTCCGCATTTGCATCTTCCATCCGTTCTGCACGGTAAAAACGCTGTCCATCAACGTCAGGCATTCTTCGTAATCCTCTATGTTCAGCGTCGCCACTTCCGTGTCCATCAATGAATCGCTCTTTTCTCCCTGTTGCTGACCGAGCCACGATTTGATATGTGTTGCGACGCGTTCACCTCCGCATTTCGAGTACGGATCCTCGAAATGGTCTCCTGCGCCGGCGATTGAAATCTCGAAACTGCGTCACGGCGTGCATTTAGCGCATCCATCGTCTCGAAGAGTTCGCGGCAGGCGGTCTCATAGTCCAGTTCGCAGAGTTCAGCGATCAACCGAACGCTTCGATCAAGCAGTTTCTTGTTGGAGACGCTGACGAAGCTCATCCAGTTTCCGGTTATCCTCCCGAGCCTCGCCATCGTGCCGGTCGAAACTGTGTTCAAAACGAGCTTCATGGCAAGATGCCCAAGCAGCGAAAGAGAAGACTTCTCCGTGACGCACGGCACATGAAGGAAACCACTTCTTGCAGAGTCTCCGCCAATCGCGAGCCGCCTGCACAGGGAATACGGCTCGGAAAACCGGGCAAAGGCCGTGTCCAACTCGTCGAAAGCGGGATTGCACAGTTCTTCACCTAGAATCACCAGGATGGCCGCGTTTCCAGCCGGCGAAAGGCGCGAGAGATCTTGTTCGCAACCGA
Source organism: Capsulimonadaceae bacterium (assembly GCA_031292625.1). Taxonomy (GTDB): domain Bacteria; phylum Armatimonadota; class Armatimonadia; order Armatimonadales; family Capsulimonadaceae; genus JARLGU01. Next base: position 13,574 of record JARLGU010000043.1, read on the forward strand.
TCTCAAACTTGAACAGTTGATCAGCATCCAGCTTTGGCGGATCCTCCATGAGCCTTGCAGATGCGCCCATGCGCCGGTATTCCGCGCGTCCCCAGTTGAGACAGCGAGGAGGCCTGCCGAGATGTGCCGTCCAGGCCTGGGGAGTAGGCAGAAGCGGATCCTTTACGAAAGCCCACGAAGGAGGCGAGATGTTGTCGTCGCGATTTCTAAACGGAGGAAGAGTAAAAGTCGGCGCCCGCTCCGTGGTGTCGGTCAAAATATCCAACAGGCCGGCGCTTGCACAGTAGGTTACAAGGCCTTGCGATCGGTAGAGAGTCTCCTCGAATTCGATCTGCTCGGCCATCGCAGCCAATGCGTCAGGCTTGACAAGATCATCGAGCAGTCTCTCGAAACCGGAGATCCAGTCTAGGCGATTTGAGAGTGTAGCGCCGGAACGCTTGAGCGTGTCGCTCCGTTGTAAGAGCCGAAAAAGAGCGTTTTCCAGCGCAGCTCCCGCAATGAGCTGCTCAGACGTTGTCGCTTGCATTCTCGTAGAGCCAGCCACGGCCATCGGACCGCAGCAGAGATCCAGCGTCGTAATGCGCGGGTCGTCGATCGCCTCGCGGCAGCGAACCAACTTCTCCCTCAAGATGTCTGCCGGGTTGTTGAAAAGGAGGAAGGCGGACGCTCCTCTGTCCGCCGCTTCCCGAACCGAGCCAAGAACGGAGTATGTCTCACCGCCTTCGGTTATCGCCACGAAAACGTCGCCAGCGCGTACGCCGAGTTCCCTGGTCTGCTGTCGCCCGAATTCACCGTAGTCCTCGAACGACTCGACTGAACGGATCAGAGCATAGTCGCCGCCAGTCATTAGGCTTGCGACCTTGTCTTTGAGCTCAGGCGGGGCGCTATGACGCCACATGGATTCAAGCAATATGCTGAGCCGTCCCGTCGCCCCGCAGCCAGAAAAGATGATGCGTCCTGTCCCCAAAAGGGCTTCCGCCATCGCATTTTCCATCCTCTGAAACTCGGCGGACGCAAAGACTTTTCTAGCCATAGGCGTAATATCGCGATCGACGGAAAGCAAGAGCTTTACGCCCTCAACAGTGGATCTTGAAAAAGCCTTATCGAGATCCTTCGTCTTGGGATTCGACTGCTCCGTTGGAAGGAATCCCAGGCGAAATTGCTGATCGTCATTCAGAAACGCCAAGGCTTGTGCGTCAGAAGTCGTGCTCATCGGTTCACATCCTCGCCCAACGCGTATTTGGCAAACGATCGCGGCGGGATTTCGCCCTTAACCGTGTGGATTCCATCCGACCATCCAAAGGATTGCGCATCCTGGCTATAGTTGGCGACGGTCAATGCTTCTTCCCCATCGCATCCGCGCCAAGCGGAATGGATCAGCGCCCGAACGCTCTTCAAGCGCACCGCCGCCTTTTCTGGCTTGGTGAATATCATTCTCATGAGAAATGACACTTCCCTCGTCTCGCACTTCATCACGCCTGGTTGAAGAAGCTCCCCTTGCAGGAAAAGATTCCTGTTCCGATGGTAAAAGCGCGCGGACTCGATCAGAAAATCGATATCGTCTTTGAACGCAGCGTTCTCAAAGTGGCATGCGCGAAGATTTGCGACTGTCGGTTGAAGACCGTAAATCACGGTCCTCGCGATCTCTAGCCGGAACTGATCGGGGCAGATTTGGCGCCAGTCGCGCTCCTGATCCGCCTTCCATTTGCCGTCGGATGGCCACATGGGATCGTAAGGCGGGACGCCATCTATCAGCGCATAGTTCCCATAGATTCTGCACAACGGGCCATAGACTGCTTTGAACAACGGGATCGGTTCCGCATTGAACGGCAGCCAGTCCATGCGTTCAAAGCTGGAGCCAGCCATATCGATATTCGAATCGAGGACGTCCATGAAGATCTCCCCGAGATCCTCTGAGGAGAGTGGCATACCCGGATTCTCGCGGCGTATTCTGCTTATGAGACGTCTGAAGCCCTTTATCTGGTATGGCCCGTTTCCTGGGGCGTGGCCATGTAGCTGGCTGAAGCACAGATTATTGCTGCAGCAGCTAATCTGGTCAAGATAAAGTCCTTGCAACCCCAGTTCTCGGAGCCTTTTCGCCGTAGCCGACAGCTTGTTCGAGAAGAGCTTACCGCCGCCGCAGATGAAGGAGAGCATCCGATTAGTATAGACATTAAAGACATTTCCTTTCAGCGAGCCATCAGCTTGCTCCACCACCTCTTTTGCTCCGATCTTTCGAAGCGACGGAACACTCATGTCGATAAGCATTCCGTTCGTGTAGACCTGTGAGAATATTCCGGCATTTCGGAGCGTCTCCATAACCTCTTTGAATTTCTCTTCACCTTCGCGCGGTGGCAAGTAGTTAGGATAGTCGCTATCGTAGCAATGGGAATGCCACCAGTACCAATCGAGAGCAACAGGGGCTCCGATTCTTCGCTGCGCTTCCAACGCCGGCGGAACGACGTTTTGCGAGGAGCCCCTGTTCCAAAGCCACAGGCTTATGTCGTCAAGGGGAGCCCAGGCTTTCAGCCTCTTCTCGGCGCCAACCGCCCAGCGCTGGCGCCGAGCCCAGCTCCGGTAGACGTGCGCTGCATCATGCCATGTGCCGCTGAACGCCTGGATGCCGGACTCATACGGCATGGTGAATGTGCCGTCGCTCCCTGTTTGGGGACTGGGATGCGTCAGACTGCAGCGCACAATCCCCGCGTTTTCGCCAGATTCGCAAATAAATCCTTTCACGAAACCTTGCGTATCATGAGTGTCGAAATAAACCCCGCCACCACTGTCTAAAAGCAGGGAGTAGAACTGCATGTTGAAATCATTCAGGTATCCGCCTGAGAGCCGATGTCCGCTTTTGAGATAATTCGCCTTGATGTCGGAGAACAATAATCCTTGGAAATGTGGCAAAGTTATTCCGCAATCGCCAAGGAAGGAAAGGTCGAAGACCGGGAAACAGATCTGCTCGATCTTCAAGTCTGGGTCGTAGCCGCCAATGGAAAGAGAGCCGCTCAACCGGCCATTCTTTACTGTCCACACGACTTTGACCATTGCGTCTGGAGAAAATCCATCGAATCCTGACCAGATGAACTCCAGCCGGCCTCCATTTCGTTTGCAGGAAACGCCAGTAGCATCGGTTGGCGCAATCCTGCGCCCCGCTGCGAGTTGCAGCATCCAATGGCCTCCTTCAATGAAGCGGATGCCTTTTGCTGAAGGATGATCGATCTCAATCAAGCATCCCATTTCGCAATCGAATACATAGCAACCCAATCTATCCGCGCACTCTCTTCCCATTTGCTCAAGCTCCTCCGAAGCTACACAGAAGTCAACGTAAGCTTCGATACATTAGATTATACTGTTCTCTTTTACTATTTGGAATAGTTTTTAATCTTGTATATATGTCGTACAATACTGACACGCATATCAACGAACAAATGATCAGGTTGCTTGCGACACCTTGCATTAGTACGCTTCATCGCCTTCTCCTGGGCACCTTCGACAACCATTCAAGCTCCCATAAGCTAATGCCCCCAAAAGACGCCCGCAGGCCTGTCACAATTATGACAAGTCTGCGGGGTACCTAACGTGAGGTCTACCCTACTCTCCGATCTCGTACCATACGGTCCGGTAGTCCGGGCCAATCGTGAACGACGCCTTTCCACCGCTAGCGGTCACCGGTATCTCTTTCCCCCGTGCACCTGTCGGATCGAGCGCCCAAACGTGTTTCACGTTCGCATTCGCCAGCATCACGGTCGCGGGAATACCTTCGGTCTGTGCCGGAGCGTGCCCCCACGCATTCCTTGCGCGAGAGTTATGACTAAGTCCCATTCGATCGTCGTTCCAGATCATGTCGATATTTTGCGTGTGTCCACCAATTGTAAGTAATATATGGCCAGAGTCGTCCAACCGCTTGCCGTCAAGCGCCGTCATCGTCAGCGCTGCGAAGTTGTTGCCGAATTGTGGGAACGTCAGCGATGCCATTCCCAGATCGGCCGTCTGCCCCCCGACATACCCCGTCAACGAGATGGCGCTTCGTCCTAGGGCGCGGTATTGCGAACCGGAAGGCGTCATGAGCGCTTGTGCCAACGAGGCAGGCAGCGTTTTGTTCGTCACGCGCATGATCGTCGGTATTGTTACACTCGAATCGACGATCGTCTCCATCCGGTTGGCCAACAGGTCCGGGAATTTGCCACCGTTCGCATCTATCCAAACACCGGACATCCAATCATGAGTCGTCGAATACGACGTAGCGGGGGGAATGTGGCAAACGATTTTGGAAATCAGGGGCGCAATCAGCCCGGCGCGAAAGATCAGTGCGGCCGCCGGCGTAAAGGCCTCTTGATTTGTGTTGCCCTGAAGGGCAAAGAAGCCATCAAGGCCGTCTTTGGCCCTTCCTTCACCGTTGTTCCCATAGTCGAATTGAAATATAGCATCCCAGTCCTGCAGCATTCCGAAACTGGCAACCTCAGGGAACATCTCTACCTGATAGTCGCTGGGCGCCGGATGATTGTACTCGCTCACAGTAAATGGCTTGCCTCCCACTCGGTAACTGGCAAGCTCCTGAAATGTAGTGTTTTCGTCTTTCGCTAGTGCATCTGTCATTGGAGTATTCTTGATCCGCCACTCTGATACCCATGGTTTTCCAATAAAGCATCCTATCGGGGACAAGCCCCGAGGTATTGAAGGAGTAGCCACGATAGGCTGTCCTCAAAACAATCCAAGCTGCTGTACGTGCAGTTGTTTGTATTCTGAAGGAGCCTTTCCTTGGCTCGCAACATAGTTGC
>JARLGU010000005.1 GCA_031292625.1 Capsulimonadaceae bacterium
CATTGCCCCTCGACTCGCTGACGCTCGCTCGGGACACCATTCGCCCCGCTAAGCTTCGAGCTCACGCGGAAGGCTGAATGGAACACACGGTCGAAGACCATGAGCGAAGCGCCGAGGGGAACTCGGCGCGAGTCGAATGGTGGAGGCGGAGGGAATTGAACCCTCGTCCTGAGTAGCGGATACCAAGGCATCTACAAGCTTAGTTCCTGATTTGTATTGAACGCCTTTGGCCCCCAGGAACAGGGTTCGCCGGCGCGGGAGAACCAGGGAGTCCCTTCCGGCCGATTCTCGGTCTCCGGAAAGCAAGCCAGCGTAATTACGCCCGGGTCTCCTCGGCAGGCGAGAGGAGTCGGACGGGCCGCCTAAAAGGCGACGCTATCCGGTAACTTTTTTAGGGTTACGCGGCCAGCGCATAGCTGCGCTGGGTCACGAAGTTTGTATTCGCGTTTGTGTTTTTTGCCGCTTTTTACGAGGCCAACGGCTCCTCGGCTTGCAACCCAGGCAACCAGTCTCCCAGTCGAAACCTGTCGCCCCCGTGATTGTGTACGGATTATACCCGTTTCCACATCGTCCATGAGTTAAACGCTTAGTGGCGCGGGTTTGTTCCACAAGCCCAAACTGCTCCGGTTGCGCTTATGTGCGGGCGCAGACGGAGCAGAAAGGACGAAGGAAAAGACCCACCGTAGAGGCCGCGAGCCTCGTGCGACTTTCCGGGAATTGCGAACGTATGGGTTACGATCCGAGGATGTGGACGCCCGCGTCGACCAGGAGGATCTCTCCCGTGATTCCACGCGCGTAATCCGAGGCCATGAACGCAACGGTGTCGCCGACTTCTTCGATATTGGTATTACGCCGAAGGGGCGCCTTTTCGGTAACGAGCTTATGCAGTTCCACGAATCCGGAGATTCCGCGAGCCGACAAGGTCATCGTCGGACCAGGGCTGACCGCGTTAACGCGGATGTTCTGCGGCCCGAGATCGTTCGCCAGATAGCGCACGGACGCTTCAAGAGCCGCCTTGGCGACGCCCATCAGGTTGTAGTTGGGAACGACACGCTGGCTGCCCTGATATGTGAGCGTCAATAAGCTTCCGCCGTTCGTCATCAGAGGAACGGCGTGCTTGCACGCGGTTACGAACGAAAAGGCCGAAACCTCCAAAGCGAGCAGGAAACCATCGCGCGATGTATCAAGATAATGGCCGTCTAGATCTTCCTTCTTCGCGAAAGCGACTGCATGAAGCATCGCGTCCAACGTGCCGAACTCTTCCTTGATCCGCTCGTGGAGGGAAGTGACCTGCTCCGGTACGGTCAGGTCGCACGGCACAATGAGAACGGACTCGCTGTTGGGCAACTCCTGTACGAGCTTGCGAACATCATCGCCTTCTCGCTCGCTCAAATAAGTCAGACACAAACGCGCTCCCTCGCGCGCCACCGACTGAGCCGCTCCCCAGGCCAGTGACCGTTTGTTCCGAACCCCATAAATTAGAACATTCTTGTTCTCGAGTAACATAGGTCTCCTCCGTGTGTAGTTTGACGAAATGAGCGCCGGTTTGTCAAGGCACGAAACAGCGTATCTTGCTGCCAAACCGTATATTAGCTGACATTATGTCACGTACCCCCGCGATCGGCCAATTTCGTTCCATCCAGGACCGCGCAAGGGATTGACATTTCGCATGACGCATGCGTATACTAGATATTAGAGCTTGCCTCAAGGAACACCGACGTTCTTAAGCGCGGCCGCTGAGTCCGGGTAACACCGGACAAGAGCCTGCTTAGGAACGTTTTTTTGCGTTCGAGCGCTCCCAGCTTCGCGTCTTATTCACAAACCAAAACCACGATCGCTTCTTAAACTCAAAGGAGACACCAACCCTAATGGCCGGTACTCAAACCCCAGCGGATGTCATTAACCTTATTAAGGAAAATGATGTCAAAATCGTCGATATCAAGTTCACGGACCTTCCGGGATCTTGGCAACACTTTTCTGTTCCCGCAGTCTATTTTGAAGAGCAAATCTTCACTGATGGCATTGCGTTCGACGGTTCGTCGATCCGCGGGTTCCAGAAGATCAACGAATCGGATATGATGCTTGCGCTCGATCCGACCACCGCGGTCATCGATCCCTTCACCGAAGTGCCTACGATATCCGTTTTAGCCGACGTGCGCACCCCGATCACCAACGAGACCTACTCGCGTGACCCGCGCAACGTCGCGAAAAAGGCCGAAGCCTATATCAAGAGCACTGGCATCGCGGACACCGCGTTCTTTGGACCTGAAGCTGAGTTCTACATCTTTAACGATGTTCGCTACGATCAGACCATGAACTCCGGCTACTACTACATTGACTCCGATGAGGCAGTGTGGAACAGCGGCCGCGACGAGAAGCCGAACCTTGGCTACAAGATGCGCACAAAGGAAGGCTACTATCCCGTCCCGCCTGCCGATACCCTCCAGGATCTGCGCAGCGAGATGGTGCTCACGCTCATCGAAGCCGGCATCGAAACCGAGGTTCATCACCACGAAGTTGGCAACGCAGGACAGGCTGAGATCGACATCAAGTACGATACGCTCCTCCGCGTCGCCGACAAGATCCAGCTTTACAAGTATATCGTTAAGAACGTCGCTGCCCAAAACGGCTACACGGTGACCTTCATGCCCAAGCCCCTCTTTCAGGACAACGGCTCCGGCATGCACACCCATGCTTCCTTCTGGAAGAATGGCAAGAACCTGTTCTACGATGAGAAGGGCTACGCCGGTCTTTCCGAGATGGCGCTGCACTACATCGGCGGTATCCTCAAGCATGCCCCCGCGCTGCTCGGCTTCTGCGCTCCGTCGACCAACAGCTACAAGCGTCTGGTCCCCGGCTACGAAGCCCCGATCAACCTGGTCTATTCGGCCCGCAACCGCTCGGCGGCTGTCCGCATCCCGATCGTCAACAACCCGAAGGCTACCCGCGTCGAGTTCCGCGCGCCGGATCCGACCGCGAACCCGTACCTCGCGTTCTCCGCGATCATGATGGCTGGCCTCGACGGCATCCAGAACAAGATCAAGCCGCTCGGACCGTTTGACAAGGACCTCTACGAGTTGGAAGGCGAAGAGAAAGCCGCCATCCCGCAGACTCCCGGATCCCTCGGCGAAGTTCTCGCGGCGCTTAAGGCTGACCACGAGTTCCTTCTGAAGGGCGACGTGTTCACGAAGGATCTTATCGAGACCTGGATCGACTACAAGCAGGTCCGCGAAGTCGAAGGCATTGCCCTTCGCCCGCATCCGTACGAGTTTGCTCTCTACTACGATTGCTAATCTCGATACGCTCTCGTCAAAGGCCCGCCGCTGCAAAGCGACGGGCCTTTGTTACGGGAGACGGGCCTTTAAAGGAATCATTTTCCGTTAACACATTGACTTTACAAGTTCTTCTGAGCTAAAATCTCACCAACCCCGACGCTGATGTTGGAACCCGGCTTAGACGCCACGCGCAACTCATGAACGGCAACTGTATGCCTTCATCGAATGCGCGGGGCTTTTTGTTTGCGCGCCGCATCTTGAAGCTCGCTTGAGACCGGCGCGTAAGCTCGCTACGGGCTCGCCAACAAAATCTAACCGGCAAGCTCGCGAAGGAGGATCTCATCCGTGAAGTCGACCACTGGCCGGCAGGAAGCCATCTCGGCAGTCATCAACTACAAGCCCCTCGTCAACGCAATCGACCTCGAAGGCGAATCGACGGGCGCGCTCTATGGGACAAACGTCTTCAACGACAAGGTCCAGCGGCAGCTGCTTTCCAAGCCCGTCTACAAGGCCCTGCAGCGAACGATTGCCCGCGGAGAGCCGCTCGATGCGTCGATAGCCAACGAAGTGGCCTCCGCGCTGAAAAGCTGGGCGCTTGAAAAGGGCGCGACACACTTTACGCACGTGTTTTACCCATTGACCAGCCTGACGGCCGAAAAGCATGACAGCTTCTTCGATCCCGACGGCGAAGGCGGAATGATCGCGCAGTTCTCCGGCAGCGCGCTGATCCAGGGCGAACCCGATGCATCCAGCTTCCCTTCCGGCGGCATTCGATCCACCTTCGAGGCCCGCGGCTACACGGCATGGGATGTGACGAGTCCGGCGTATATCTACGAAAACCCCAACGGCAACACGCTCTGCATCCCGACCGCGTTCGTCTCCTGGACCGGCGAGGCGCTGGACCATAAAACTCCTCTGCTCCGCTCCATGCAGGCGCTCAACGAGCAGGCGCAGCGCGTCCTTAAGCTGTTCGGCTACGACGATCCGGGGATGGTCACCGCCACTGCCGGCCCCGAACAGGAGTATTTCCTGATCGACCGCAACTTCTTCTTCGCTCGTCCCGACCTGCTCAACGCCGGACGAACATTGTTCGGCGCAAAGCCTCCTAAGGGCCAGGAGTTCGAGGACCATTACTTCGGCGCAATTCCCGAGCGCGTCCTATCGTTTATGATGGAAGCCGAGCACGAGTTTTACAAGTTGGGCATCCCAATCAAAACACGTCACAACGAGGTCGCTCCCGGTCAGTTCGAAGTCGCGCCGGTGTACGAAAGCGCCAATCTGGGACACGACCACCAGCACATCGTAATGCTCGAACTCCAGCGAGTCGCGGCGAAGTATGGCATGTCGTGCCTGCTGCACGAAAAGCCCTTCGCCGGGATTAACGGCTCTGGCAAGCACTTGAACTGGTCGCTGGGCTGCAAGCTGGGCAACTTACTCGACCCCGGCGCAAGCCCGCACGAAAATACGCGGTTCCTGGTCTTTTGCTTCGCGACAATCCGAGCCGTCCATAAATACGCCGCGTTACTGCGCTCGACGGTCGCATCGGCCGGCAACGATCATCGCCTCGGCGCAAACGAAGCCCCGCCTGCGATCATCTCGATCTTCCTGGGCGAACAGCTCGAAGATATCTTTGAGCAGATTAAGGAAGGGAATCTTTCCAGCTCCAAGGCATCAGGTACCCTCAAGGTCGGCGTCGACACGCTGCCCACCTTGCCCCGCCATGCCGGCGATCGCAACCGGACAAGTCCGTTCGCGTTCACGGGCAACCGTTTCGAGTTCCGGGCGGTGGGCTCCAATCAGTCGATCGCCTGGTCATCGACGGTACTCAATACGATTGTCGCAGAATCGCTCGACTATATCGCGACGGAAATCGAGGCGCTGACGGGAGGCGATTCGACAAAGCTCAACGAGGCAGTCGGCAAGATCCTGCAGACGATCGCCGTCGAACACGACGCGATCATCTTCGGCGGGAACGGCTATTCCGAGGAGTGGCATCAGGAAGCCGCAAAGCGGGGCCTGCCGAACCTGCGCAATACGGTCGACGCCCTACCGGCGCTAACGGAGGCCTCGTCGATCGAGCTTCTCTCGAAGTACAATGTGCTCTCCGAGCGCGAAGTGCTCAGCCGCTACGAAATCAGCCTGGAACGATACTGCCGCGATGTAAACACGGAAGGGTTGCTTGCGCTTGAGATCGCGAAGACGAAGATCCTTCCGGCGGCTCTCGCCTACCAATCGCAGCTCACGTCGCTTGCAGCCGGGCTGAAATCGATCGGCAAATCGCCCAGCACGAAACTGCTAGACGAGATAATATCCCTAACCGGAGACCTGGAGGCGGAGATAGAGAGTATTGAGGAGGCGCTGGCCCACGAGGGAGGCGACGATCTGCACGAGCACGCACTGCACTATCGCGATGCCGTGCTAGCCAATATGCTCAGCCTGCGCAAAACGGTCGATGCCCTCGAAGAGATCGTATCCGACGAGCTATGGCCGCTTCCGACATACCAGGAGATGCTGTTCATTAAGTAGAACCGCATGCCAAAAACCCGCCTTCCCAGACGCACCGGGAAGGCGGGTTTGGTTATTCTATGCGCCGCCGCCGTGCTTGGCGTAATACGCATCGAGCGCCTTACGGAGCTTTACGGTGTAGTTCGCGATCATAAAACGACCTTCTTGCATCGTTTCATCGCTCATCGCCGAGATCGGCTTCAACAAGAACTTACCGATCGCCGCCTCCGCTTCCGAAGCCGTATCTTTGGCAACGTGATTGTCCTTGCACTCGCGAAGCGCCGCGTAAAACGTCGTTAGATAACGCACGTCCGTAACGCCTTCCCGAATCGCTTCCCACTGCACGGTGCTCAAAACGCCGCCCTGCACCGGGTACGTCAGCATCTGCGGACGGAAAGCCGCGTTCGGACCGGAAACGGCCGCGCTATCGTCGAACGGATCCGCGCCGAAGCTCGTTTCGTAATCGCTTGCAAACGCCCCGTAGAGGTTCGCACGCCACAGAAGGAAGCCCGCGTAAAGCCGGTTCGTCGCCGCGTCGGGTTGCGCGGATGTCCAATAGAGCCAATCACGCTTGGAGCTCTGGCGGTCGCCTCCGCTGACCAGCAGCTTGTGGATATACGGATGGTCCGCCCGGTAGATCACCAGGTCGAGGTTGTCGCCAACCTTCGTCAGCGTGTCCTCATCCGGAACGATCGTCGCCGTTTTCATGCCGCGTCCCTTGAAGGACGTCAGATCCGACGCGAGCGTGTCAGGATTGGTCGGCAGATAGTAGAACGGATTCCCCTTTGCCTTATCTTTCTGGTCTTCGATCGCTTCGGCATCGGCCTCCGTGGAAAATCCCGAAACCAGGAATGGCGTGCCCAGGCCAGCCGCGTTATATAGGTCCATCGCGCGCCAGAGATCATCGCCGCGATCCGTTAGCGTGACGTACCGGAAACCATGGGCGGAAATGTCCTTGAGCTCCGCCGCGAACTGAGCCTCCGGCATTGAATCGGTCAAGCTTGACGACCCGCTCGCCGGAGCGCCGACCTTCCCGTGGAAGCCAATTGCATACTGTTTCGACGGCGACATCAGGTGCAGCGGCAACACGTGAACGGCCAAAGTGATGGGAAACGGCTTGAACTGCTCCCCGCTCACGACCAGGGTCGCCATGTAAGCGCCGGCGGGAGCGTTTGACGGCACGCTGATCTTGATCCAAAACTGCTTCTGCGTGTGCGCCGGAATGTCCGTCACGGCATCGCCGCTCATCCGGACGGTAATCGGCGTTGCGGTGGTTTGAGATAGGGCTACGCGATCATCCTTGACCAGAATGCTCGGAACGACCGAGGTCGAATCCGCGTCTCGCAAGGGCCCCGCGCCGTGTTCCTTGACGAACTTTACGACGCTGAGATCGACGGCTGAGCGATCGAAACGGAACGTGTTCGATTCCAGCGGCACCTTTTCCGCGACCGTGACGTTGCTGAGCTCCTTGGTCGCATAGAGGGTGAAGGAGGCTGACTGCACCTGATCGGGAGACGCGAACGTATCGATGCGCAACGAAGCTTCGCCTTCGGACGGGAGCGCGTCTGCGGTCTCGCGCTTGAGGGGCGAATTGGGAACGAATACGACGTAGGGACGCTCTGCCGCCGCGATCATGCGTGATAAGTAGGTAAGACTGTGTTCGACACTCGCGTCGTGCTCGGCAAAGTCGAGCTTCAGCGCGCCAGCGCCGTTCCGGCCGTCGCCGCTCGTAATCGATAGGACGGCAGCCGCCAGAGCATCGGCGCTGCCATATCTTCGCCACGTTCCGGAGTTCTTTGCGAAGTCATCGATGACCGTTCCATTGTCCGACGCATCATCCCCGCCCCACGCTATGTCGTCGACCAGCAAGCTGCCGGTTCGGCGATTCGTATCGAAGCCGATTGTATCGGCCGTTGAGAAGCTGGGCGCGGCCGCATCCGCCGCCGCATTGGCCGGAGGACGGTACGTGAAGTCGGCGGCGGCGATATGGATCTTCTTCCAGCCGTCAAAATCAAGGATGACCGGTTTGGATAACCAGGTTGGCCAGAGCGGCTCGCTAGTCGAGCCGACCGCGGCAAGCGGCGACGGCAGCGATGCGTCCCCGCCGGATGCCATAACACGGACACGAAGCGCGCCCCCACTCCCGCCGTTGCACTTGACCCAAAGGGTCACGCCGTTAGCGCCAGTCGCTGGCTGCGCTGCAAGCCGGTAAACGAGAACCGGAGCGGGCGAATAGGCGGGTCGCGGCGGCGATGCGGCCCCGGCAGCGCCGGGGACGGCGCAAAGCGTCCATCCTGCCAGCGCGACGGCAAATAACGATCGCGTTATCGCCAGTCGAGCGATCCGATTGATTGTAGCGTATGTGTTCCGCAAGGCGAACTCCTCCGGGTGACATGGGGCGGGCCGTCATGCAGACGGCAACGGCCTCGGTATTGTGAAAAGTGAGCGGGATAGCCGGGCAAAAGCGCCCGGAACGAACACGGCAGTCGGGACTGCCACCTCCTATTGTGCCACACGATCAAGCATGCACGCGCCGGTAGATGGAAATTCACGGCCGGCGTGTGAATTTCTTCACACTGCAACGACGCCTCCCAACCTACTTTGCGACGGTCGAAGTTAAGCTTCCCGTCCCGCTCTGGGGCTCGACCAGGGGTGTCGGAGCGGAATCGGTCGAGACGATGACCCAGCGACCAGCGCGTTTGCCAAGCGTATATTCGACGAACATCACTTTCTCGCCGTCGCGATCATCCGAGATGCGAAGGTTGTAAACCTGCTTCCCATAAGCTCGAACGTCGCCGTTCTGAAGTGGCTGAATCGTATCAAACGTAAACGCCCTGGTCACGATCTGATCGTATGTATCATCGGTCATCGAGGCGAGCTTGGCGGAATCGATCGAGTTTTCGTAGACGCCCTTTGCATAAACGTCCACTTTCACGTCGCTGCTCAAGTACGTCTTCAGGAAACCGACATCGCCGCGCAACCAGGAGCGCGCAATATCGTGCAACGCCTGGGCAAACGCCGTAGAATCTACGCCGGACAAGCCGGCTACCGGCGATGGCGAACCCGCGAACTGCCCAGGAGGGTTCCCGTCGGACGATTGTGACGCCGTGCTCGACTGAAGCGGCGCACCGCCGTAATAATAGTTATTCGTCGTGTATTGGTTGTAAATGTTCGTCACGGCTGGAACAGGCGCCGCCCCCGAATAGGACGGAGCCGCTACAGCCGGTTGCTGCGCAGGAGCGGTTATCGTCGCGCCCGCCGGAAGGGTGTAAAGGTTCGGCGCGAAGCCCGTGTACCCCATCGAAGTCGGATAGACGCTCAAGTTGGCTGGCGCTGAACCGAGGTTGGTAATACTCGACGGTCCTCCGAACGTCAGTACGGAATCGCTGTCGTCGCCAAGGTAAATATAGGTTGAACTAACGGGAAGGTATGGAAACGAAGCGGGAGGAGCCTGGAAGTTCGGCGGAGGGGCCGGCCTGGCGGACTGACTTGCCGCAGCCTGCACCTGGAAGGCGGTAATCGGCCCCACCACGTGCGCCCCCTGCATATTCTGATTGTTCGGTTGTGTCACCGGCCCGACCGAGACGATGTGCTGCGCGAACGCGCCTGCCGACGCAAGCGTTGCAAACGAGATCGCTGCGGCAATCCGATTCATGAGCGGCATCATGTTGCCCCCTCTTTAACCTACCTATATCATAGCACCAATCGTTCCCGCGCCGGGGACTTGCGCCCCGATTCTTGCCTCGCAAATCAGGGCGCAACGATGCGATCGATCGATACCCGACGCACATTCCGTATAAATCGCTCACTTGGGAGCGCTTATGGCAACGATGAGGCCGCAGGGGTAAGGCTAGGCGGCATGTCGTACGGCGGCATAATCGTAAACGACGTGCGCGCGCTGATGTTCGGGGTGACGTTGGTAGCCACGGTTGCCCCCGTTTCCACGTCGGATTTTGTCGGCATGCCAGTGTTCGCTGGGTCCGTATTGACGTCGACGATAAATCCGGAAGTCAGGAGGAGGCGCGACATGGGAATAAGAATGGCGTTGGCCTGGTAGGCGCCTGGAGGCACCGGCGCACCCGAATCGTCGCACTGAAGCCATCCGATGCTAAAAGAATGCGTTTCACCTGGGCGCAACGTCAGCTTGCTAACGAGGGGATCGAATTTCTTTCCGTGCGAATAATGCCAGACCGCTTTTCTAGTCGTAACGTTCGTTATCACGACCTCGTAGTTTTGCGCCGAGTTGAACGAATACGAGATTGGCCGCGATCCGGTGTTCGTGATCTCAAACGTAAAATCGACAACGGCGGCGCTTGCGTAAACAGCTCTCGCCATGGTCAGTCGCGCCGCGGCGGAAACAGGCATCGTGGCGTGGGGCAGCGAGACGAGAAGAGGAGATGGCGATTGAGAGGGCGCCGGCAATACCGGCTCGGCAGCAAGGAAGATAGCGGCAATAAGAAGCGTACCCAGTATAAGCTCGAACATGAACTCGCGCATTCGACTAGTCATACAACTACCCTCGTTTCAGCTAGCAAATGACCGCCGCTACACTCGCGTACACGCCTACATTATTCCCATTACGCCTCGCAACAAATCGCGAAATAAATGCCCGCAACACCCGATCAGGAAAGTTTGCCTCCGTCCTGCAATTTCGCCTGCTGCCAGATCGCCTCCATTTCAGTCTGCGTTAGGTGGTCGACCGAGACGCCGCGAGACTCCGCGACCTGCTCGATTCGCTTGAACCGCGCGATAAACCGATTCACCATTCGCTGAAGGGCATCTTCCGCGTCGACCTTGTCAAATCTCGCGAGGTTTACCGCCGTGAACAGCAAGTCGCCGATCTCTTCGGCAATTCGCTCGCGGTCGCCGCCTTCGCGAGCCTCGCGGAGTTCCGCGACTTCCTCGGATAGCTTATCGAATACACCCTCTATGCTATCCCACTCGAACCCGGCCTTCGCCGCGCGCTTGGAAATTTCCTGGGCGCGCATAAGGCCCGGCAGGTTGCGCACGACGCCATCGAGAATGCTTTTGCGGTCCTCGTAACCCTTTTCGCCGCGCTTGATGACCTCCCAGTTGCGAAGCACCTCGTCCGCATCGGCGACATCCACGTTGCCGAACACGTGCGGATGGCGGCGAATCAGCTTCGCCACGATGTGACCGATCACGTCATCGATCGTAAACAGGGAGTCTTCGCGCGCGAGTTGCGAATGAAAGACCACCTGCAGCAGAAGGTCGCCGAGCTCCTCGGCATATTTATCAGGATCGCCGCTATCGATCGCATCGAGCACTTCGTACGTTTCCTCCACCAGGTACCTGCGCAGCTTTTCCGGCGTCTGCTCGCGATCCCAAGGACAGCCAAGGTCCGGCTCGCGCAATCTTGCCATGATATTTAACAAGGCTGCAAAATCGTGCGGATGAAATTCGCGGTCGAGGGGCCCCACCAGAACAGAGGTGAGGTGATCGAAATGCTGTGCGGGCCAATCGAGCTCTGAAAGGGGTACGACACGCGTTCCGGACTCGCCGGCAATGCGCACCTCGTGTTTGGGCGGATAGAACTCGAGCAGCGCGAGCTTCACTCGCGATGCGACTTCGCGATCGTACACTTGATAGATCAGGTTTGCTTTGTGAAGCGCGAACGGCGCGGCATAGGCCCGATAAGGATTCTGCAAATCCGGAACATCGAGCGCGTCAATCACATCGATCTGGGAAACCTCCACGGCGGCCGACGCGAGCACGGTCTCGATAAACGAAACCGCCGCGACGATTTCCACGGCAATGCCCTTTGCTTTGGCGCGCTCCAACAAGAGCGCTACGGACTTCTCGCCAACAAGCGGATGCCCGGGCAAGGCGTAAATCACGGCGCCGTTTGCGGTTGCGACTTCGACAAGCCGCTTCGCAATCGATGCGTACACTTCCTCGAACGTCGCCGCCGTTTCGTAACGATCGTCAAACGAGGCATGAAAGCGAATACCCTCTTCGCGCTCCAGCCACTCGACCGTGGGATGTATCCGCGTTCGCAAATAGATGGGGATATTCCCGGCATCGCGCAACGTCCGCAGAGCGCCAACCGTCAACGCGTCGGGACTGCCAGGACCGAGACCGACCAGAATAATTCGTGTTTGAGCCATTACATTGCCATCCGCCTGGAAGATGCCGACGGCAGGTTACCGTCTCACGCGCCCAAGCCGCGCGTATAATACCCGATCGCCGCATTCGCGCCACGGCAACACGAAGGCGGCACAACGCATAAAAACAAGCCGCTAACCATCGTAGGATAGCGGCTTGCCTTGTATAATCTCGAACGACCGGAAGACTACTTGGCAGTCGTCGCGGACGTGGCGGTCGTCTTCGCAGCGGCCTTCTTGGCGGCAACCTTCTTGGCGGTCTTCTTGGCAGCCTTCTTGGTAGCAGCCTTCTTGACGGCGGCCTTCTTGACAGTGGCCTTCTTGGTTACCTTCTTGACGGCGGCCGTCTTGGCGGGAACCTTGGTCGTCGCGGAAGTCGCGGACGTTGCGGCAGGCGCAGCGAATGCGGTCGATGCAAACGCGGCGAGGACTACGGAAGCTAGGATCAGTCTTTTAATGGACACTTTTGAACTCCTTCAGCTGGATGTGTGCTACTTGTCGAAGCGATCCGGACTTCGTAAAAGTTCCGGATCGCTAGGATATTTCATGATTTTTTTACTGACGTAGGGATCAATCGTCGATTGAGGACTCGCCGACCTGTTCGACGCTTGCGACAGAATCGCCGTCATCGAGGTTAATCAAGCGAACGCCCTGCGTACTGCGGCCAGTCGAACGGATATCGCGCACTTCAAACTGGATCGTAATTGCGTTGCGCGTCATGATCAGCAGGCGCGATTCATCCGTGACGACGGCGGCATCGACGATGTCTCCCGTCTTTGCCGAGAGCGACATCGTTCGTATGCCCTGGCCGCCACGCCCCTGCGCTCGATAGTCCTTGAGCGGCGTGCGCTTGCCGACGCCGTATTCGCCAATAACCAGCAGGTCGTTCGCCTCGTCGACGACGCCCATGCCGACCACTCGATCGCTCTTGGCCGCCGATAGGCGAATGCCGCGAACGCCGCCCGCGGCTCGTCCGCGCACCGGAACGTCGGTTTCGGGGAAGCGGATCGACATTCCCTTGGCGGTGACCAGGACGATCTCGTTCTCGCCATTCGTGTGGGCGACCCAGTTGAGCGAGTCGTTCTCCTCGATGTCGAAGCAGATCAGGCCGCTCGCGCGAAGGTTCGCGAAATCGTCCATCGCGGTTCGTTTGACTTCGCCCATTGACGTGATGAACAGAAGGTAGCCTGGCTGTCCCTTGATATCCTTCATCGGGATGCTCGCGGTAATCTTCTCGCCCGGCAGAATATTGATCAGGTTGATGACCGCCGTTCCCATCGCTTGACGCGATGTCTGCGGCACCTCGTACGCCTTCAGCCGGTAAACGCGCCCCCGGTCGGTGAAGAACAGGATGTAATGGTGGGTCGTCGCAATGAAGAGGTGCTCAATCGTATCCTCTTCCTTGGTCGATGCTCCAATCCTTCCCCGGCCGCCGCGACGCTGCGTCGGATACGTATCCTTGGGCACTCGCTTGATGTAGCCATCGCGAGTGATCGAGATGATCATGTCCTCTTCCGGGATCATGTCCTCTTCGCCGATCTGATCGGCCTCGATCGGGAGAATACGCGTCCGGCGGTCATCGCCAAACCTGTCGCGCAGAGCCTTCAGTTCCTGCTTGACGATCTGGTCAAGGCGAACCGCCGACGCCAGGATATCCTCATAGAATGCGATCTGCTTGAGCAAGTCCTTATACTCACCCTCGAGGCGCTCGCGCTCCAAAGCGGCGAGTTGCCTGAGCTGCATCGCCAAAATCGCGTCGGCCTGGATCTGCGTGAAGCCCCAACGATCCATCATCGCGGTTCGCGCGACTTCGGCCGTTCGCGATCCACGGATCAAAGTAATGATCTCGTCGATTACGTCAAGGGCGATGATCAAACCTTCCAGACGATGGGCGCGGCTCTTGCACTGGTTGAGCTCGTGGATCGTCCGTCGCCGGATCACTTCGCGGCGGTGCGTGATATAATGCCCGAGCGCGTCCTTGAGGGTCAAGATGCGCGGTTGGTTGTTGACCAGGGCGAGCATATTGACGCCAAAGGTCGAGCGCATCGGCGTATGCTTGAGAAGCGTGTTGAGCACCTTCTTGGGATATGCGTCGCGCCGCAGCGTGATCACGACCCGGATGCCGTGCCGGTCGGTATAGTCGTTGATATCGACGATACCGTCAACCTTCTTTTGCTTGTGCAGGTCGGCGATTTGCTCAATCAGGCGAGCCTTGTTGACCTGATATGGAAGCTCGGTTACGACGATCAAGTTCTTGCCGCCGCCGCCATCCTCGAAATTGGTCTTCGCCTGCATCGTAATCGAACCGCGGCCCGTTTCGTACGCCTGTCGAATCCCCTTCGTCCCCAGGATCAGACCGTTCGTCGGGAAATCCGGTCCCTTAACGAAGTTCATTAACTCGTCAAGGTTGCACTCCGGGTTGTCGATTTGGTAAATGATCGCGTCGATAATCTCGCGCAGGTTGTGCGGAGGGATCTTCGTGGCCATGCCGACCGCGATGCCCTCAACGCCGTTGCAGAGAAGGTTCGGGAACGCGGCGGGGAGCACGATAGGTTCCTGGCGGGTTTGGTCGTAGTTGTCGGTCCAGTCGACCGTATCGCGGTCGAGGTCATTGAGGAGCTGCACGGCAAACGCCGACATGCGGGCTTCCGTGTATCGCATCGCCGCAGGCGGGTCGCCGTCGATGCTGCCGAAGTTGCCTTGTCCATCGACAAGCGGGTAACGCAGCGAGAATTTTTGCGCCATGCGGACCATCGTCGGATAAACGACCGCCTCGCCGTGAGGATGGTAGTTGCCGCTGGTGTCGCCCGCGATTTTCGCGGACTTCCTATGTTGGGAGTTCGGCGTCAGGTTCAGGTCGTGCATCGCCATCAAGATGCGGCGCTGGACCGGCTTGAGGCCATCACGCGCATCGGGAAGCGCGCGCGCAATGATAACCGACATCGCGTAGTTGAGATACGACGTGCGCATCTCATCCTCGACTTGAGTCTCGATCGGCGGATGGCCAATCACGACGCCGTCGTCGCCGTCGCCTTCGGTATCAGTTCCTACCACGGCGTCGTCGCCGTCGCCCGGAACTGGCTCTTCTACGGAATCATTGGTCGTTTCGTCGTCTGCCATGGAATCCTTACACCCTCATTGCGCATGCCGTGGTGATCGCCTTTTCAGCAAGAGGGCGTCACCCGAACGGGCGACGCCGAAGGCCATTAGCAGCGCTTATCGAATAAAGTTGCAAATACGGCTTCTTCCGAGTATGCACTCGGAAAGACGGTTATATTTTACACTATTTAGCAGCAACTGTCAAGTCAGCCGCAAAATCGAATGTTTAGAATCGATACGCGCAACTCTCAGATTACGCGCCTCGACGTACGACCATACCAGCAATCAAGTCCCCAGCCGGTCCTGAGCAGCCGCATCTCGCTCTTAACGGCGGTTCGTTCGCAAATAGTTCACGCCCCCTATCTTTCCTCGTAGATTTGCGAGTATAATTTAGTTGGTTGGAATCTAAGCCAAGCGAGCTGCGAGGCTCACCACGACGCAATGGAGAGCTGGACTCGGAAACGATTCCGCTCAGTTGCTCGATCCTCGCACGGCGCCCAATATGGCAGCGACGGCATTGACGGTGAGAACGAAAAGCCAGTCGCCAGCAGGTCCCGGGAGAGAATCATGCGCACTCCGAACCAGCACCAGCCACCGTTGGACCCTCTTGGGCCGATCGTCTCGACCGCGCGTTGCGCAAGCTTGACGACGACCCGATAGGAGACCACGCACTCAATCCAATGAGACGCGCGGTCAGCACTCTGGCGCACGTCATGCGCCGCAGCGCCATGCTGCGAATGAGCCAATGATGGAAACCTATTTATGACCGGCCACGACGAACGGAATCCGTCGCTGTTAGCTCGGCCTTTCCTGCTGCCCGACCTTGACGGCAAAAGGTACAGCCTTTATGTCGCAATCGCGGGGCTGCCGGTTATCGCGGCGAGCCTGGCGATCGCGGCAAACCATCCCATTGCTTGGATGCCCTTCTGGCTCTTCGCACTCGTCGCTGTCGCCATCAGCTTCTTTCCCGTCCCCGTGTCGTGCGGCGATGTTTTCCTGTCGCCCATATTGCCTGTCGCGGCCGCGATGGTCTATCGCGGCGGACCACTGCTCGCCATCATCGTGGCCGCTCTTGCGGTCGCCGCGCAGGTGGTCTTCATCCGCCGCGCGCGCCTGCTGACTGATCCGATCGGCGTTCTGTGGGACTTGATGTATAATATCGCCCCGCAGGTTATCGCGATCGGCGCGGCAGGAACCGTCTACTGGACGCTTTTGGACTGCGGCGCATTCCGGCGCGAAAGTCTGACATCAGCGATCGTGCTCTCGGTTCTGGCGTTTGCGGCGTTCTACGTGAACGCTTTTTTCATGACGACCATCGCGTCCAAGGAACACGGCATTCGCTGGGACATCGTCTGGTTTGAAAACTACCGATGGACATTGCGGGGAGCGCTTCTGATGGCGCCTCTGGGATTCTTCGCGGGCGCATTGAGCGTTCAGCACCTCGGATACGGCGCGGCGATGATCGCAATGCCGATGATCGCCGCGCAGCGAGGCTTTACGCTTCATGTCCGCAAGCGAGGCATTTACCGGCAGGGTGTCGACCTTCTCGGCCGGCTGATGCAAGAGGCGCATCCCTACACGCACGGTCACCTCCATCGCGTCGCCGAATGGTCGAGCAAGATCGGCTCCCGCATGGGCCTGAGCGCGCAGTCGATGACGATGATCGAGGACGCCGCCATCCTGCATGACATTGGGAAGGTTGCGATCGACGATCGCATCCTTAATAAGCCAGGACGTCTCAATGACCACGACTGGCGCATTATCAAAGAGCATCCCGTGATCGGCGCGGAAATCGTCGGCAAAATGCGCTATTTCGAGCGCGCCGCCTACTGGATCCGTCACCACCACGAGCGATTTGACGGCATGGGGTATCCGTCGAGCCTCCTCCGTGACCGCATCCCGATCGAGTCCCGCATCATCGCCGTCGTCGACGCGTACGATGCCATGGTTGGGGGACCGTCGATCGAAGCAAACCGGACTTATCGCCCTCCAAAGAGTCAGAAAGCCGCCTGCGATGAACTTCGCCGATGCGCGGGCAGCCAATTCGATCCCGAAATCGTCCGCGTCTTTATCGAGGTGCTCGACGACGAAGAAATGCTCTCGTCCCGTTTCGCGGGCGAGCAGCGCTCAAGAGCGCTCTCATCCATATAGTTCATCAAAATGCCATGACGATCACTTTTGAACAAGCAGTCGATATCGCCGCCATCGCCATTGTCGTGTTGGCCTTTTTCGTGGCATTCATTTATCCCCCGCTCATGATGCGCCGCGCGATTAAGCAGAGCTGTATCGCCCTTGCGCGAGCAGTCGAGTCGCGCGAACCGTATCAGCTCGGGCATTCCGAACGCACGGCGGAACTCGTCGTCGCGATGGCGCGCCGATCGGTTCGTTTCGCTCCGTGGCAAATATGGGACCTGGAAATCGCCGCATTGCTGCACATGATCGGCAAGGTGGGAGTCGCGCATGGCACGCTCAATAGCGAACTGCCTCCCGCCGGTCGAGAATTGTTCGCACTTCACGAATACGTGCGGATCGGCGCGGAGATCCTTGCCGCCGTTCCTCCGCTCAGCGGCGCCGCCGTCACCGTGGCCTATCACCGGGAATATCTTGACGGCGCTGGATACCCATTCGGACGATACGGCGACGGGATTCCATTCGGCGCTCGGTTGCTCTGCGTCGCAACCGAGTTCGTCGCGATGACCAGCCCGCGCGTATATAGGGCCGACGGAGCGGTGATGGACACGGCGGACGCCCTGGAATATTTCTCGCAGCGCGCTGGGCAAGTTTACGACGCGGAGGCGGTCGAGCTTTTGGCCAGGATTTGCCAGACGCCGCGACGGCCCGCCAAGAAAGTCTTCTCGCCGCTAGCCGACAGGCTCAGGACGACGAGCTAGCGGTCAAGGCTGGACAGAGGCTACCATTGAAATGACCCACGGAGCAATTCTCTTAACAATCGGATGTGTCGTCGTCCTCGGCGGCTACTGGCTCGCGGCCGTGTGGCTGACGATGCGCGAACTTGTCGAAAGGGCGCGGAACGAATGGCAGGCGATCCTTGAAAGCGTCGACCAGCGCGACACGGTATTCAGCCGCCTCTGCGAGGAATCGCGCACGTTATTTCAGCACGACCCGATTATCGCACGCTACATCGCGGACTACGATACAGCGAACCCGGCATCCGAAACGCCCACGCAGCGCCTGCGCGATACGATTGAGCGCAGCGCCGCGGCCCATGGGATAATCGCTCAGATCCATACTTACCCATCGCTTTTCCACTCCCCAGAGATCATCGCGATTTCAGTCGAGCTTGACGAAATTGACGCCCGCATTAAGACAAACGCCCAACTTTACGACCATAGCGCAAGCACCTTTAATGCACGCCGGCACGACTTCGCGGCCAGTATGATGGCCCGATTCTGGACGGACACGGACCTCCCGGCAATTGGAACCCTCCCGCTAAACGAAGTACGCGCGCTTAGAATTGACGAAGCAGTCCTTACGGTCTGACGAACGCCACGCTTCGCGCTCTCTTTCGCCCGGCATTTGGATGGTATCGGCGACGGAAGTATATAGGCCGCTCGCCGCAAAGGCATCCTCATCGCTCGTCTTTCCAAAACGTCAAAAAGGTAGAATGAGCGCTATCAGCTCATTCACTTGTTAGGATCCTCAAAATGAAGATTGGCACGTCCTACTATCCCGAACTTATCGACGAAGCCGAATGGGAACAAGATCTCGACAATATGCGCGCGGCGAATTTGTCCGTCATACGCATGCTGGAGTTTGCGTGGACCGCGATCGAGCCTCGCGAAGGCTGCCATGACTGGGCATGGCTGGACCGTTTCGCCGCGCTTGCGCACTCGCGGCAGATTGAACTCATCCTCTGCACCCCGACAGCCACGCCGCCGCCGTGGCTGACGACGCAATACCCGGAAGTGCTTATCGAGTCTCGCGACGGCGAACGGCGCGCGCCAGGCGGGCGCCGAGATGCGGACGTAGACAATCCGATCCTGCGCCATTATGCCGTCGAAATCGCAACAAAGCTCGGCGAGCGCTACGGAAATCACCCTGCCGTCATCGGCTGGCAAATCGACAACGAACTGCTTGGTCCTGAAGGCATGGGGACGCCGCCAGAATCGCACTCGATCGCGTCAACTTTTCGTTTTCGCCAGTACCTCAAACAAGTCCATGGTACGCTCGCAACATTGAACTCGCGCTGGGGTACGCGGTTTTGGAGCCAGGAGTACAGCGATTGGGGCGAAATCGGCACGCCGCGCAATCCACGAAGCACCATGGGCCAGGTGCTCGATTACTCCCGGCGATTCAGTCAAAGTCAGGTCGAGTTTCTAAAGCTGCAATACGACGCTCTGCGTGCCGTCATCTCGCCTCGCCAATGGGTTACGCACAACTCAACCGCCGTATTTGGACGCGGCCTGGACCATACGGATTACCACGCCGTGCTCGATGTCGCGGGCTGGGATGCCTATCCTGGCGCGGCCGGACAACCGCACATGGAAGCGTCCACCTCGCTGGCCCACGATCTGTTTCGATCGGCCAAGCAGAAGCCATTCTGGGTCATGGAGACGACTGCGGCTGTCTCGACGGACGGCCGCAAGGGAAACGGCACGCTCGCGTTCTTCGCCGAGATGCGCGCACACGGAGCCGACGCCATTCTCGTGTGGCATTGGCGCAACCATCGGGCAAACGCCGAGAATCTCAACGATAGCATATGCGACTATGCGGGGCGTCCCTACGCGCACCGGGTGGCGTTCTTGCAGGCGCTTGCGGCCCGAAGGGAGCTGCAAGCGCCCCTCCCCGCCGATATTCCTAAGCGGCGCGCGGCGATCCTGTTTTGCCGCGATAGCGAACGAACCGCCCTCACGCCCGATCCTTATTTGGCCCGTCACAAGGTCGTATCGTACCGGACCGTCGTCGCCGAAACGTACAAAGCGCTGTGGCAGCTCGGCGTCGCCGTCGACATGGTTCGTCCGGGCGACTCGCTCGACGGTTACGACTTTGTCGCGATGCCCTCCGCCAGATTGCTCTCGCGCGATGCCGCGCAGCCAATTCGCGATTTCGTAGCGCGCGGCGGGATCTTATTAGGCGTTGCGAAAACGGCGCACCAGGATGAATGGGGTGCGTTCTATCCGACCCTCGGCGAGCCGTTGACGGACCTTCTAGGGTTTACCGTGCGGCGGGACGAAATGTACAGTGAGCCGCTGACCGTCCGCCTGGAAAGTGGCGCGACCGTCCCGTGCGAACCACACGTCGAGCGCATCGAGCCTGTTAGCGCACATCCAGTTGCGTGGTTCGCGGGCGGACCGCTCGATGGCTGCGTCGCTGGGGCAATCAACGATTGCGGCGAAGGACGCGTCTATTACGCCGCCGGCTGCGCACCGGCGCTGATCGAGCGCCTTACGCGGCTTGCCGTTCAACAGGCAGGCATACCCTGCGTTCCGGGCTCGCTTCCTGACGGCGTCTCCGTTCTGCCGCACCTGCTCGACGGCGGCGGCGTATGGGTATTCAACCACGGCGATCAACGACTGCGCGTCGCCAATCGATCGATTGCGCCGCATGACTTCGCTCTGCTTACGGAAATTTCGACACCAGCCGAGCTTCAACGCTTCGAGGTTGATTTGGCCAACGTGCCAGGTTAAGACAACTCGACGCAAGGGCACAACGCGAAAAGCTGGACTACAAGGAACATCAAGATGAACGGTTGGCTAAGAAGAGAGTTTCTTCACGATGCTGCGACAGTATCGGCAGCTGACTCCGCCCTATCGGCGTCGGAACCGAACGATACGCGGCGGATCCTGCGCGAAGACATCGAGTGGTGCGACATTTGGCAGCCTCACACCAATGAGGCCGCCTTGCCCCGAGTGATCTTGATCGGCGATTCGATCACGCGAGGCTACTGCGCGGATGTAGACAAGCTATTAGCAGGCAAGGCGTACGTCAGCCGCATCGCAACATCCAGCTCGATCGGCGATCCGGCGCTCATCAAGCAAGTTGAACTTGTGATGTCCGCGCAAAAGTTCGATATCGTCCACTTCAACAACGGCATGCATGGCTGGGACTATACCGAAGAGGAGTACAAGCGCTACTTCCCCGAACTTCTCGCGGTCATCCGGAAAAACGCTCCGGCAGCAAAGCTCATCTGGGGAACGATCACCCCCGTGCGCGCTGCGAATAATGTCGCGGTAATTGAAGCCCGTACCGGGCGCGTCAAGGCCCGCAACGCAATCGCCGCAGTCTACGCGGCCGCCGATGGCATTCCGATTGACGATCTCTATCGAATTGGCGAACAGCACCCCGAGTTCTATTCGGACGATGGCGTTCACTTCAACGCCGAGGGCTACCGTGCGTTGGCCGCATCCGTCGCGGAATCGATCGGGCGTAACCTTCCTGCCGCGAGGTGACAAAGCCGGGGAAACCGCGGCACGAGAAGATGGACAAGGCATTGTCGCAGGCGTTCGCGCAATACAGCGGCAACTAGCCGGACCAAACGTCGTTGCCGTCTCGACCGGCGTGCAGCGCAATCGAGACGGACAGATCACCCATCTCCGCATCAGGTGGTCGCGCCAACGATCAGACGCGTCGGGATCGCGATCTGCGTGTGCTGCTCAAGCATCGGGTTCTCGATTCTTTCGATGAGCATCTCGATGCCCGCGCCGCAGACGAGATCGGCCGGGACCATCGCGGTAGTCAGAGGATTATCGAGGCATTGCCCCTCTTCGATCCCGTCGAAGCCGGTCAGCGAGATATCGCCAGGAACGGACAGGCCCGCGGCACGCAAGCCGTGGTAGACGCCAATGGCGACGTTATCGTTGTAGCAGACGAGCGCATCGGGACGCACCCTGGCGGAAAGCGCTCCGACCTCCAAGCCAATCCTGCGGCCGTTTGCCATCTCATGATCGTCAGCATACCGAAGGATCTGGATCTCGCCGCCGAGCGACTTAACCGCATCGAAATACGCCTCGCGCCGCCGGTCCGAGCTCGGTTTATTCGCAACCGTCTCCGGGACGACGAAGGCGAGGTTTCGGCGTCCGCGCTGGATCAAGTGATTCAGAACGCGCGTCATCCCCGTATAGAAATCCACCTGGACACCGCTGCAATAGGCATCGTTCATCAATCCCAGGTAAACGATCGGCATCCGGCTCGCCTGCGCCCCGAATATCTCGTTGGTGGGCTGCGAGGTAAACGTCCACATCAGGATGCCGTCCACCGGCCAGTAGCCAAGCCTCCGGTGGTCGATCACGGCCCACTCCTGCGCAAAGATCGGATCGAGCACCATCTCATAGCCAAGGTCCAGGATCCTGCGCTGAGCGACGACCGCGACGCTGATAAAAAATGGGTTGTTCAGTGTCGGGATCATCAGGCCGATCGACCGGACATGCTTGCCGGCGAGGGAGCGCGCAAAGCGGTTCGGACGGTAGCCAAGCTCGTCAGCCGCGCGCCGGATGCGCTCCTGCGTCGCCTGCGCGATACGCGCCTTGGGATTGCCGTTAAGCACGTGCGATACGGTTCCAACGGAAACCGAGGCCTTCGCCGCAACATCGGCGAGCGATGGTCGTAAAGCATTGTTTGACATAGATCCCCGGACATGCACAAGCGTTGCGCAATCGTAGCACGACGGATCGGTTTTGTCAATCGGCGTTGCGGAGAGCCAGCCGCACGCTAACAGTAATAATTGATAATTAATATATTTAAAATTCATATAACAGCACATTGAAATCATTGATCCTTCCAGGCCCTCTGCACAAGCGCTATTTCGCGCCGTGCGCGGCGGCGATCGAACATGCGGGAATTTAACGGCGACGCCCCTTGACTTATTTAAGATCGTTGGAGTAAGATCAATTCAACAATCATTTAATTGTTGAGGCATTGAACCAATGGATCATGAGGGAATCGCAACGATGTTCAAGGCGCTTGGAGACCCGACGCGCCTGCGCATCTACACATTTCTGGCCGACTGCCCCTATCCCGTCGCGGTCGAGGACGGCGGCGACGTTCGACCCGTCGACGGTCCCACGGTGGGCGAGATCTGCTGCCACGTGCTCGGCTCGCCTCAGTCGTCGCCCAACATTTCGTTTCACCTCAAGGAATTGCGAAACGCGGGGTTGATCACGACGGAGAAGCGCGGCAAACACGTCGTCTGCGGAGTCGACAACGCCGCACAGGAGACCTTGCGGGGATTTTTTCTGAACCTGCGAAAAGACGCGCCCGACTGCTGTTAGGCGATTACGCAAACATGACGCGGCCGCGTCGAGCGGCGAGGAGAAAGCATGAAAACGATTCTCTATGTGTGTGTCCACAATGCAGGACGCTCCCAAATGGCGGAGGCGATCACCAATAAGCTTGCCGGCGAGCGCGGCCTGCAAGTGCGCGCGGAGTCGGCTGGCACCGTGGCGGGAACGGAAATTAACCCCGCCGCCGCCCGGGTTATGGACGAGATCGGCATCTCGATGAATGGACAGACGCCGAAGCAAATGACGCGCGAGATGGTGGCTCGTGCCCAGCAAGTCATCACGATGGGGTGCGGCGTCGACGCCGAAGCCTGCCCCGCCAAGTTTATCCTCACCGACGATTGGGGCTTGGACGATCCCAAGGGAGCGCCGATCGAGAAGGTGCGCGAGATTCGGGATGAGATACGCCGCCGCGTTGAGAAACTGCTCGATGAGTTGGCGGCTTAACGGTTAAGGAAAGGGCAATGAAATGCTTACTGATCGATCCGATGTGCGAGAACTCGTTCGCCGAAAATACGGCGCTGCCGCGCTGACGGTGCTCAACGGCCAAGGCGCAGCCTGTTGCGGCGGCGTCGGCAACGGCGGCAAGAGTTCCGCCTGCGGCGGCGACGTCATTACGGGCGGCTTATACGATAACGCCGAAGCCAGCGCAATTCCCGAGGCGGCTTTGCTCGCGTCGCTCGGATGCGGCAACCCCACGGCGCTGGCGTCCCTGAGCGAAGGCGAAGTGGTGCTGGATCTTGGCAGCGGAGGCGGGATCGATGTGCTTCTCTCCGCGAAACGCGTCGGGTTAACGGGGTTTGCGTACGGCCTCGACATGACCGACGAGATGCTCGCCCTGGCAGAACAAAACAAACGGGACGCAGGGGTGGAAAATGTCCAATTTCTGAAAGGCCACATCGAGTCGATCCCGTTGCCGGACAGTTCCGTAGACGTCATTATCTCGAACTGCGTGATTAACCTTTCCGCCGACAAGGATCAGGTTCTGCGCGAGGCCTTCCGAGTGCTCCGTCCAGGCGGCCGCTTCGCGGTATCGGACGTGATCACCGACGGGCCGCTGCCGCCCGCGGTGCGCGCGGACATGGAGTCTTATGTCGGCTGCGTTGCCGGGGCATTGGACAGGACCGACTATATCGCGAGGTTAGAGCGTGCAGGATTTACGGGCGCGTCCATCGAACCGACACGCGTCTATAGATTCGTGGACCTTGAGTCGACCGCATGCGCAGCGGAGGCAATCCGGGCGCTGTCGGATGACGAGAAAACGGCGCTCGACGGGCGCATCATGAGCGCGTTCATTCGGGCATACAAACGCTAGATGAGCCATCCATTATCAGATAACTCCATGCGGCAGCGATACGCCGCCGAGGCAATTGGCACATTCGGCATCGTATTCGCGCCCGTGGCGCTCTCGGGGGCGCACTCGCTAACCGGAGCCGACGGCAGCTTGATGGCTGCGGCATGGGTGTCTGGACTTGCTGTCCTTGCGATGATCTATGCGCTGGGGCACATATCGGCGGCCCACTTCAACCCGGCGGTATCGATCGGCTTCGCGGTCGCGCGGCGCTTTCCCTGGCGCTATGTCGGCCCGTATATCCTGTCGCAGCTTGCCGGGGCGATCGTAGCAGCCGCTCTGGCGGCGTGTCTGTTCGGCCCCGGTCACGGAGTGCATATCCCGAGAGTTTCCGCGCTTCACGCGGTGCTTATGGAAGCCACGCTGACGTTCCTGCTGATGCTTGTGATCATTGCAGTCGCGACGGACCGGCGCGCAAACGGAGCGATACCCGGCCTTGCGATTGGGCTGACGGTCGTGTTCGATGTTATGATCGGCGGTCCGGCAACCGGCGGCTCGATGAATCCCGCGCGCACCCTTGGCCCGGCGCTCTTCGGCGGAGCAACGGCGCTATCGCATGTGTGGATCTATATCGCGGCCCCCATCGCCGGCGCGGTCATCGCCGCGACGCTGTACGAATCCATCCGAGGCGGCGAGGAACACGCCAAAGGCGCGCCGAACGACTTGTACGAAGCGCTGATGGAAATTCAGGAAAGCGCGCTAAAAGAACAAAATGCCCTCGCAGGCCGGGATATTCGATAAACTCACAGCCTTCCAGCGGACCAATTCCCTCCCAGCGCCCCGCATGTTGCCCCGCGCCCATCGCTCTTGCCAAAGGTATAATAGCCTCAAATCTCTTTGAAAGGCGTTCCCATGAAAGATCCGCGTCATGCAAAGCTCGCTGATATCCTCGTCGGCTATTCGTGCCATGTAGAGCCCGGCGAAAACGTTCTCATTGAGGCATACGATGTGCCCGATGAAATTGTCGAGGCGCTTGTTGCGCGGATTTCGGCGGCGGGCGCGAATCCGTTTGTGACGATCAAGCATAACGCCGTGTTGCGCTCTCTGTATAAGCACGCCACCGAAGAGCAAATGACGGCAATCGGGGAGCTTGAAGCGGCGCGCATGGCCCGGATGCAATCGTACATCGGCGTTCGCGGCGCACTCAATAGCAGCGAACACGCCGATGTCCCCGACGAGAAGATGCAGCTTTACCGCAAGCTCTGGTGGAACCCGGTTCACTCCGAGTTGCGCGTCAAGAAGACGAAATGGGTCGTCCTGCGGTGGCCGACGCCGTCGTTTGCACAACAGGCCGGCAAATCGACGGAGGCGTTCGAGGACTTCTACTTCGACGTCTGCACATTCAATTACGCCCTCTTGGAGCACGCGGTTGAGCCGTTGCGCAAGCTGATGAACGCGACCGACAAGGTGCACATCACCGGTCCCGGTACCGATCTGCGCTTCTCGATCAAGGACATCCCCGCGATCCCATGCACCGGCGAGCGCAATATTCCCGACGGCGAGTGTTTCACCGCGCCGGTCCGCGACAGCGTTAACGGCCCGATTCAGTTCAACGCGCCGACGATCTACCAGGGCGCGGTGTTTGAGAATGTCCACCTTGTGTACAAGAACGGCAAAATCGTCGAGGCGACGGCAGGCGATATGACCGGCAAACTCAATCAGATTTTGGACAGCGACGAGGGCGCGCGCTATGTGGGCGAGTTCTCGCTCGGCCTCAACCCGTTCATTCTGGAGCCGATGAAAGACATTCTTTTCGACGAAAAGATCGCCGGTTCGTTCCACTTTACGCCGGGACAGGCGTACGACGAGGCGGACAACGGCAACCGCAGCGTGGTCCACTGGGATATGGTGATGCTGCAGCGCGCGGAGCAAGGCGGCGGAGAGATCTCGTTCGACGGCAAGCTGATCCGCAAGGACGGGCTCTTCGTGATCGAGGAACTCAAACAGCTGAATCCGGAGAACCTGATAAAACTGGCGTAGAAGCGATCTTAATCTAGAGAGGACTTCCTCTTTAGCTGAGCGGTAAAGAGTTAGGACGGCTCAGGCCGCCGGGGCCTTTTTTCGCAAAGGGTCGTCGT
Organism: Capsulimonadaceae bacterium; assembly: GCA_031292625.1. Taxonomy (GTDB): domain Bacteria; phylum Armatimonadota; class Armatimonadia; order Armatimonadales; family Capsulimonadaceae; genus JARLGU01. Next base: position 26,671 of record JARLGU010000005.1, read on the forward strand.
TAAGCGATGGTGACTTGGTCATGCGCTTGAAAATTGTGCCAGGGCAAATGCGGTGACCGGCGGACTTATCTATCTTGCGTGCAACGGCCTCGCGCTAGGGTCATGGCTTTCCTTCCTGCCAATGTTCGTGATATACGAAGATCGAGGACGACACGCTTCCTGGGGGAACTTCCCGGCTACGCCAGCTATGCGGCTACGGTGCGTTGCAGGTTGCTTCCAGGTGTTTGGTGAACTCAGCGCGGACGACGTCGTCATTAAGCGTGAAGCCGCGTTCCTTTGCGGTGCAACAATGGAGGCCAGATCACTATGTCACGACTTAAGCTTTTCTTAGCTATGGGGCTTGTCGCAACGTTCGCATGCGTAGCAGCCGCTCCGGCAGCGTGGTCGGAAACGGCGACAACCAAGCGTCCCCTGCATTCCAAGGTAACGCCGGCGGAAAAGTCGGCGTCGGATGCGCTCATCAACCAGGGGCTTACTCAGCTTACGGCCGCGCAAACGGCCGACAACGGCGGCAATTTGGCGCTCGCCGTGTCCGATCTCCAATCGGCGGTGGCCACGATGAAGCAGGCCCTTCCAATCTACCAGGGATACCGCGTCAAAGCGATGCGCCAGGCAGACCGCGCGATCCGGCAGTTGTCGCACCCGAAAGCGGCGTCCAAGGCACCCGCCGCAATCGCGGACGCAAATACCGCGCTGCAGAAATCAGCCAGCGAGGTGACCGAGACAGAGTAGCTCTCGCACCGTTGCAGCCCCTGTCCGCGAGTACGGACAGGGGCTTTCGCGTGTTCGGGGCCTCATTACTACCCCTGACCCCAATACATCCAATTCGATTTTCTCGCGATCTTGCGCCGCGGAGTGGATATCTCAGGAACTTAAATTACGCGCCGCGCATTCCAAAAGTGGGAAACGGGTATATCCGAGTAAAACTGCGGGCAACCCAATTCCGACAATATCACGCAGCTATTCAAAGGAGACGCTCAATGGCACATTTGCTCCCTGCCCTACCGTACGATTACGCCGCTCTCGAATCGACGATCGATGAAACGACGATGCGCATCCACCATGACAAGCACCACGCTGCCTATGTCAACAACCTCAATGCCGCGATCGAGAAGCATCCGGAGCTCGGCGACAAGAGCGCGGATGAACTGCTCGCCACGCTGAGCTCGGTTCCGGAAGATATTCGGACGGCGGTTCGTAACAACGGCGGCGGGCATGTCAACCATACCCTCTTCTGGGAAATCATGACCCCAGGCGGCAGCGCAGTTCCAACTGGCCAGCTCGCCAAGGACATCGATGCGACGTTCGGCGGCTTCGAGGATTTCAAGACCAAGTTCAACGCCGCCGGCGTCGGACGCTTTGGCTCCGGATGGGTTTGGCTCGTTGTCGACGCGGCCGGCAAGCTGCAGATCGTCAGCACGCCCAACCAGGACAACCCTGTCCTCGATGGCCTAAAGCCGGTGTTCGGCAATGATGTCTGGGAGCACGCGTACTACCTGAAGTATCAGAATCGCCGCCCAGACTACCTCGCCGCCTGGTGGGCAGTCGTCAACTGGGATATCATCGGCAAGCGCTACGAAGCAATTAAGTAGCACTCGACACTTGTCATGGAACGCCCGCGATTCATGCGGGCGTTTCTGCCTACCCGGCCTGCCCCATATCTTGCACCGTCTCGACCGTTCCGTCTTCGCCAAGTGATCGATAGCTCGAAACCGGGCTCCCTGTTCGAAAGGAAGTACGACAATGGACTCCGAAGTAACCCGCCGCCAGTTGCTCACCCAGTTGACCGCCGCAGGCGCCGCGTTAGCGGTGCTGCCAGCCGGCGCGTCCGCCGCCCGCCTCGTTGCCGACACGCCGGCGACGCCATCCATGATCCCCATGCTCACCGCAAAGCCGCTTCCGGAGAAGCTGCACTGGACCGAGGCTAACGGCATCACGTTCAAAACGCATCAGGCGCATTACGGCTTGTACAAAGGTTACGTGACGAAGGCCAACGAGATCGCGCAGGCCCTGGCCGCAATCGGCAAGCCCGATCCTGCGGCGGCGAACCAGACTTACAGCCCCATCCGCGAGCTAAAAGTGGAATACTCATTCGCGATTGGCGGCGTCAAAAACCACGAACTGTACTTCGATATCCTCGGAGGCCAGGGCGGCGTGCCGACTGGCGATCTGGCGGCCGCGATCAACGCGAGCTTCGGAAGTTTCGAGAACTACACGGCGGATTTGACCGCGACGGGTATCGCGTCGCGCGGATGGGCCTGGACCGCGCTCGACCTCGACTACGGAACTCTGTTCAACTACGCGGGAGACGCGCAGAACACGTTCCCGGTCTGGTCGGCGATCCCAATCGCCGGCCTCGATGTCTATGAGCACGCCTACTACGGCGACTTCTCCACCGCCCGCGCCAAATACATCGCCGCCTTCCTTGCGTCGCTCGACTGGAAGGCAATCGAAGCGCGGTACGATGCCGCAGTGAGGAAACTCAAGGCCTAGGAAAGCGCACTCAGACGAGGCTAGGGTATGCGCGCGGCGAAACAGCAGCGATATCCAGCGCCGTGCCGCGCGGAAGCGCGCCAATGGTCGAACGGGTCGGCGAGCCCCATTTTGTTTCTATGTCGTTGTGCCCTGCGCTTCAAGCGCGGGGTTGCACGAAAGGATACCAATATGTCAGAAAACGAAGCTGCACAGTTGTCGGTTGGCGATGCCGCCCCCGAGTTTACGCTGAGCGCCTTGACCCGCGACGGCGAGAAGACGATCTCGCTCGCGGACTACAAAGGCAAGAAGGCAGTCGTGCTCTATTTTTACCCCAAGGACGATACCCCTGGCTGCACTAAGGAAGCTTGCGCCTTCCGTGACCTGCGCGCGCAGTTCGACGAAGCTGGCGCGGAGATCCTCGGAATCAGCGCGGACTCTGTCGATTCGCACGACAAATTCGCCGCGAAGTTTACCCTGCCTTTCCCGCTGCTGTCAGATCCCGACCACGCCGTCGCCGATAAGTTTGGGGCGTGGAAGGAGAAGACGAACTATGGACGCACCTACTGGGGCATCCAGCGCTCCACCTTCGTAATCGACAAAACCGGCATCGTCCGCAAGATCTGGGCGAGCGTCAAGGTGGATGAGCATGCGGAGAAGGTTCTGGAGATTGTGAAGGGGCTGTAAGCGAACCCTGGTAAAGATACCAGTCCTCTCTCCCGAAAATGACGGTATGCGCGAGCAGACCGCATTCGACAAGCTCCTGCGAGACAACCATGCGCGAGTGGTGTTCTATCTGTTCACGCTCGCGCTTGTTTTGCGCGTCGTCTACCTGTGCCAATACGCCCGTTCGCCGTTCTTCTGGGTTCCCGCGCTCGACTCGCTGTACAACGACAACCAGGCGCTCGCGATCGTACACGGTCACGCCCCAAGCGCCGCTTTTTGGCGCGCGCCGCTCTACTCCTACTTTCTCGCTGGCATATACTCCGTATTCGGCCACAACCTGATCGCAGCGCGCGTGATCCAGGAGCTTCTCGGCTGCGCGAGTTGCTGCCTGACATATGCGATAGGGCTTCGCGCGATGCGTCCCGTGGCCGCGTTGATCGGCGCTGCCGGGATGGCGTTCTACGGCCCGATGATCTTCAACGACGGCGAACTGCAGAGCCCGGCGCTTGAGGTGTTTCTCGATCTCCTGATGTTGCTCTGCACGGCTAATGCCCTGCACTCCGGCCGGACGCGCAGTTATGCGGCAGCGGGCCTGCTGCTCGGCCTGAGCGCGATCGTCCGGCCAACGATCCTGCTCATCCTCCCGCTCGTCGTCATCGCCCAATGGCGGGCTCGCGGCCCGCTCGCAGTCGCCGGAACGGCGTTCATCGCCTGTGCGCTCATCGCGCCCATTCTTGTCACGGCGCGCAATGCGATCGTCGCGCACGATCCCGTGTTTATCGCGTCTCAGGGCGGGATCAATCTCTTCGCCGGCAACCATGACGGCGCGGATGGGTTCACGCCGACCACGCCCGCCCACTACGACTACGACGGCCCCTACCAGGACGCCATCGAGCTGTACGGTCAACGGGCGGCTGAAGAGGCGTTGCGACGGCCGCTCAAGGCGTCCGAAGTGAACGCTTACTGGACGCGGCGAACGATCGCGTGGTGGACACAGCGCCCGGCGACGGCGCTCAAGCTCGCTTGCAAGAAACTGATCCTGATGTGGACGCAGACCGAGTTGCGCGACAACGTCGCGTTCGACTACGTACGCAAGGAGTGGACGCCTATCCTGTGGGTGGCCACAATCGGCTTCTGGCTGGCGGGGCCTCTCGGGCTGGCCGGCATGGCCGCGTTTGCGGCGCGTCTGCGGACATCAGGCGACGATCCTGATGAGCGGGTAGAACGCGCCATCATCTGGCTTCTCGCGGCGTTCGTTCTGGTAACGATGACCAGCTTTGTGCTCTTCTTCGCCGCCGAACGGTTTCGCCTCCCGGTCGTTCCGGCGCTGCTGCTCCTGGCGGGCCTTGCTTGTACGTCGCTGAAGGAGGCGATTTGGTCGCATGATCGACGAAGATCGTGGGGGCTTTACGCGACTCTCGCGGCCGGATGTTTGCTCGTGAACATCCCCTGGTACAGAACCGGGACGCCAGCAGTCAAGGCGCTCGACTATTGGAGCTGCGGCAACCGCTACAAGGAGCTGAATCGCTTTGGCGAAGCCGCTTCGCAATACCGCCTGGCGCTCCGTATCGACCCTCGCAACGCGGACATCTGGCAAAACCTTGGTGCGGCCTACTACTATGCGGGCGACGCGGTCGACGCGCTAACCGTATGGCGGACGGCTAACCAGCTCGTCCCAAGCGCCAGCGGCTATTACAACCTGGGAGAGTGCGAGGAGACCCTTGGAATGCACGAGGCCGCCAAGCGCGACCTGCGTAATGCGCTCCGGATCGATCCCGGTCATCGCAAGGCGCAAGAAGCGCTGGCGGCCTATCGCACGCCGTAGCAAACGTCACGAGCTATTTTTGGAACTCTAGCTTAGCGCCGCCGCCCGATACCACGATGCTGCCCACCGTGTAGCGAAGGCTTCCGTCGTCCGGGATCGCAAACTGCAAGCGCCCGCCGTCAGACGTCCGCCACAGGCCGACGCGTAGATTGTATGTGCCATCCTTGACGGTGTCAGGAAGCGACGCGTTAATAACTGGCGTCACGTGCTTTTGTCCCGATGTCCAGGTTTCGGACCCCGTGTCGCCATCAGCGCCGTACGGAACAATCAGGTCGTGGTCGTCCGGCTTAGTGGTCGTGAGGTGGACGAATACGATCCAACCGGCCTGAAGCTTTGTCTTCAGGTCAAACGCCGCTTGGAACGCAAACGCCTTGTCGCCGGTTTGCTTAAAATTGACGATGCTCGGCACGACATTTACGCCAGTGTTCGCCGCAGCCGCCGGGGCGGGCGCGGGCGCCGGGGATGCGGCTTCCATTGCGGCAGTCACCGCTGGCGTGCCGGGGCTCGTGATCGTTGCTCCGCCGCCGGCGATGATGATCTTAGCGAGCACATAGCGGCCCTCGCCGTCGTCGTTGCCGCGAAGCTCCAACCGATCGCCGCCCGTGGGACTGTACATGCCCACCTTGTAGAAGTATGTGCCGTCCGCGATCTTGTTGCCCAAATCGACGACGACGACTTTCGATACAAGAGTCGAACCGGCCTGCCATTTGTCTGTCGTATCGATTCCGGGATCCGGCTGCGTCAAAATATCCCCATTGTCGGTTGGCGTCGGGCTCGTAAAGTGCGTGAACACGACATATCCCTTTGGCGGCAACTCCACAATCTTCCAGCTAGTGACCACTTCGAACTTGCCTTGACCAAGCTGCTTAAAGCCAATCATCGAGGGCGTAATATTGACGGCTTTTGCAGGAGAGCCCGCGAGAACAAACAGCGCTGCCAAAGCGCTAACAAACGGCAATAAAATCAGTTTTCTCATTTTAATCTCCTATGGAATGCACCAATCTACTTCTTGAAATCGACCTTCGCGCCGTTGCCGGAAACGACAATGGAGCCGACGACGTAGCGTAAGCCGCCGTCGTCCGTGCCAGCCAGCTTCAAGCGGTGACCATCGGTCTTTGAGGCGTAGAGACCGACGCGAATATTGTATGTTCCGTCAGGCGTGGTGTCCGGCAAAGTGATGTTGATGACCGGCGTGACGTGCTTTTGACCCACTGGCCACTTGTCGGTTGCGATGTCGTCGGCAGGGCCCCCAGCGGCGATCGCGTCGTGCTTGGCGTCCGGGTTTAAGATCGTGACGTGTCCGAATGTCTCGAACCCGGCAGGAAACGGCGTTTTCACGTCGTATGACACCTGAAACGAGATCGACTTGTTCCCCGTCTGCAGGAAGTTTACGACAGTCGGCCAGGCATCGACCAACCCCTCCTGCAGAGGCGTCACAGTCGGAAGGCCTGGGCTGGCGAGCGTTGCTCCATGCCCCGACACAATGATCTTTCCAAGCACATAGCGGCTTGAGCCGTCATCGTTGCCGCGCAGTTCGAGCCGGTCGCCGCCGGTCGGGCTGAACATGCCGACGGTGTATAGATATGTTCCATCGGCTATTTTCGAGCCCATATCAACCACGATAGGCTTCGACGTGAGCGTTGAGCCGGCCTTCCAGGTCTCGGGGGCGTCGATACCGGAGTCGGCCTGCGTAAGGATATCGCCGTTGTCTGTAGGGACAGGGCTTACGATATGCGTAAACACAACGTAACCCTTAGGCGGCAACTCGACAATCTTCCAACTCGTGATGACCTCAAATGCGTGCGGGCCAATTTGCTTGAAGGCGACGAGCGACGGCGTGATATTCGCCGCATTCGTTGGTGCGACCGCCGTCAGACAAAGTGCTGCGCACATTGCCACGAACGGCAAAGCAAAGACGTTTCTGATTTTCATTCTGCTAATAGCCTCACAGTGGTGATAATTTCCATCCGGCCGTGGATGGCGATGAGAAGCAACAGCCTCGCCAGTTCTCGCTCACATGGTGCGTCACGGGGGGCATCTAGCGCGCCGGCCGGGTTGTGCCGAGAGTGGTCCAAGCCTCTGAGACTATTAGACAGAAGTAGCGGAAGTCCTGCTTGACAGGCGAAGAGCACTTATATAAATAGCCAAGCTCAAGACGATTACCACGCCTTCGTCGAGCTCGCCAAGTTCGCTCACTGACGCTTCGCGGTGCAGGACGGTATTCTCGCCGGCGGGGTGCAATCTAATGGCGCGTGTAAAGAATCGAAAGGTCTTGTAAGACGGCTCTGCAGCCGCCGTGGCTGTTTTTGAAAAAGGGCCGGCACAGCGCTTTCACTGCTTCACGATGTGTGCTGCAATCGGACGATGGCGGCAAAAGGCCGTACGCGTGTTGACGAAGCATCGTAAATCACCGCAGTGAACGAGGCGCGGGCGAGACCGGTCCGTGACCGGCGGACGATGGCGGCAAAAGGCCGTA
>JARLGU010000044.1 GCA_031292625.1 Capsulimonadaceae bacterium
CGGACTCGCGCCGCTGTTAACAGTTATAGATGCGATCGCCCTGTTCGCCAGGACGCGCGAAAACCTCCGGCACGCGAGCAGGAAAACACATGGCAGCCCCTGAAGAGGCTGCCTGAGCGGTCAAGCCCCGTCAACGGGGCTACCGGATCACGAAAATGCTGGTCGTCTACCGAGTAGGCCGTTCACGGGCTTTCTCAACACAGGACGACCCTTTCAGGACCGGACTCGCGCCGCTGTTAACAGTTATAGATGCGATCGCCCTGTTCGCCAGGACGCGCGAAAACCTCCGGCACGCGAGCAGGATGATTTTGGATCTGCCCATAAAGCAACGTCTCCCCTTCCGTGAAAGCGATAGAAAGACGTTGCTGTACGGCGATCCCGATTGTGATTAGTGGTGTAGGATCATGGAAGCGGTCGTCGCAATCTTTTCACACGCCGCCGTGACCTCTTCGATCGTGCCGGAGATTTTCACGATATCGTCGTTCACGTCTGCCATGTTTTTCTCAAGTTCGCCAGCGATTTGGGTGATATGTTCGACCCTGTTGTTGATCTCCTTCTCGCTGTCGCGGGTAGAAACCATTACCGTCTTCGTACGTTCCGCGAGGGAGCGCACCTCGTTTGCAACGACTGCGAATCCCTTGCCGGCGCTGCCTGCGCGGGCCGCTTCGATCGACGCATTTAGCGCGAGCAGGTCCGTTTGACCAGCGATTTCGACAATCTCCGCCGACGCCCGGCTATAGTCCTTCAGCTTGTCTTGTACGCGGCTGATGCTTGTGCGCAATTCGAGCGCCGTGTCTGTTATGCCGTTAACCTCGGTGCTGATATTAGCAATGTTCTTTGCGTTTTCTCCGCCGCCAACGGAGACATCGTTGATCGCGCTGGTAATGTCCGCGACGCGCCCCTCGAGGATCTCGACTTCCTGAACGCGCTGTTCATTGACCATCGCCAGTTCCTTCCGGTTAAAGTCGATACAGTTCTCCCGGTGGTTCGTGTGATTGATCAAGGCCTTTGCGAAACTTTCGCAATGGCCATAGCCGCAGGCATAACAGTTAATGCTCTTTTGCGCCGTTTCATCCTTGTGAAGCTCGTGAAACACCTCTTCAAGCTCCACACGATCCGGCTGACGAATCTTAAGAGGGGCAGACTTGTCCGTGTAGGTCCGGGAAAAATCCGTTAGGGTGAGTTCGGCGTCGAATTTGTCGAACAGAGCGTAACTCGTCTTCCGGAAGCGCTTGACAGTCTGCTTCTTTGCGGCTTGCTCCTTGAGGGCATTGAAGGCCATGTCCACGTCTTCTATGCTCACAGTTTTCGTGGTGCCCGTTCCGAGGTTGCAGCCTTGTGCGCAGTTTAAGATGTCCACGAGAAGCGGCATCGGCTTGCCAGCGCGATCGCGTTCCGAATACTCCTTCAGATAGTTGTACGCGTGCTGCGGTCCTTCGATTTGCCTTATCCAAACGCCCTTTGCATGATGCTCAACATTCTCCCGAAGACCACCCGGCCTGCTGAACGTCAAGCCCAGTCCGCAACCGATGTCCTCGAACTCGACCTCGGGAAACTGGTTCAAACTAACCCTCCGCGACTTAAGCACTTCCGCGAGCTTTGCGTAGGTGACGTTGTACTGAACGAGCCCCTGCGTCGTGCTCGCCGTGATTTCGTCGATCTTCGCAATGCATGGCGAGAGAAACGCAAGCTTGTCATCGATGTGAATGTATTTGCGCATGTAAACCGCTGTGCACATCATTGGGCTATGGATGGGAGCAAGGCGGCCAATCAGATCGGGCTGGTACTTCTCGATGTAATTGACAATCGCCGGGCACGGCTGAGCGATAACCGACGTCAGCTTGTTCTGCTCTATCGCCTTAAGATAGGCCCAAGTCGTAATGTCCGCGCCGAAGGATACATCGTAAATCACCTTGACACCGATTGATTTGAGGTATCCGTTTAACCGTTTGTATTCCGGAAAATTCGTTCGGACGGCAGGAGCGGCGATAATCGAAATGCGATCTCCTCGCTTGAGATCGTCGAAGAATCGATCCGTATCGTCGTCGTACCTTCTGGCGTTATGGTCGCAAATGTCCATACACTCACCGCAATGGATGCAGCGATTTTAGTCTACTCTGACCTTGTTTGCACCATCGACGATATATGCGACATTGGCTTGATCGATGGGACACTTTGAAATACACTTGTTACAACCTGAGCAGGCTTCTTCTATTGAAGCAACGACTTCCCTCATCTTGTCCTCCAGTGATCTATTTTTTTCAGCTGCACTTAGAGAGGGATCCGGCATAAGCAAACGCTTCTAGGACACGAGCGCGGCGCGGCGCCATCGGAGCGCGTGCATCTACGAGGCCGTAGATCGTTGCTTCAGGTTAAGAGACAAAGTCCGGAGACATCGCGAAGTATATTGCAAAAAGATAAAAGACCTCGGGGACAAGCCCACGAGGTACTACCAAAACGGAACTGTGGCAAGAGCCACGCTCCGCGACGCAAACGTTCCTACCTATAAGGGTTCTGGGACAAGGCCCTAGGTATTTACATCCTGTTGGAATAATCTGTTTTGCAACATAAGCGGTTTATGTTGTCGGAACATGATCATTATGCCATGCGAGCATATTTTTGTTAAGCCATGATTAAGAAATCTGCATGTCGATTTATTATGATTATTTTTGGATAGAACCAGGCAAACGCGTGTATCCGCCGTATACGCGCGCATGGCGGCTCAAAGTGCGGGAAAGCCGGTGCGGCATAGAAACGATGCGAGTACATAACGACAAAAGCGGGACCGCATGCGCAGTCCCGCCTTCCGTGCTTATTCCGATACTCGAAACTCCTTTACGGAGCCCACTGCGTGTGAAAGTCGCCATCCTTGTCAAGGCGCTTGTAGGTGTGCGCGCCGAAATAATCGCGCAAACCCTGCAGAAGGTTTGCAGGCAACCGGTCGCGCCGGTAGCTGTCGTAGTAGGCCAACGCGGAGCTGAACGCGGGAACCGGGATCCCCTGTTCCGCCGCGAGACCGATCACGCGGCGCCACGCAGCCTGGCCCTTGTCAACCGCCTCCGTGAAATACGGCGCCAGCAGGAGATTGCTGAGCTCCGGGTTCTGGTCGTAGGCTTCCTTAATTCGATTGAGGAACTGAGCGCGAATAATACATCCCCCTCGCCAGATCGTAGCGATTTCGCCGCGATTGAGCGTCCAGCCGTTTTCCGCGGCGGCGGCATCCATCAGCTGGAAACCCTGGGCGTAGCAGCAGACCTTCGATGCATAGAGGGCGTCCCGAACCTGCGCGATCAGGGCATCCTTGGAACCGACATAGGAGGATCTCGGCGGTCCGGGCAGGATCTTGGACGCCTTCACTCGCTCATCCTTAAGGGCGGAAAGGAAGCGGGCAAATACAGCTTCGGTAATCGTGGTCACCGGAATGCCCAGGTCCAGCGAGTTCTGACTTGTCCACTTGCCCGTGCCCTTCTGAGCGGCGGAGTCGAGGATTAGGTCAACAAGCGGCTTGCCGGTCTCGTCGTCGATCTTTTCGAGCACCTCATAGGTAATCTGGATCAGGAACGAGTCAAGGTCGCCGTTGTTCCACTCGCGAAAGACTTTGGAGATTTCGCCCGCGCTCAGTCCCAGGACGCTGCGCAGGATGTCGTACGCTTCCGCAATCAGTTGCATGTCGGCGTACTCGATGCCGTTGTGCACCATCTTGACATAGTGTCCAGCGCCGTCGCTGCCAATATGCGTGCAACAGGCTGTCCCGTCCACCTGCGCCGCGATCTTCGTGAAGATCGGTTCGACGCGGGCGTAAGCTTCGGGCTGGCCTCCGGGCATGATCGATGGACCGTTGAGCGCCCCCTCCTCGCCGCCGGAGACGCCCGTGCCGATAAAGAGAATGCCCTTCTCCTTCAGCTCGCGTTCGCGGCGCTGCGTATCGGTAAAGTAAGAGTTGCCGCCGTCGATAAGGATATCGCCCTTGTCGAGCAGCGGAACCAGCTCGGCGATGACCGCGTCGACCGGCGCGCCAGCCTTAACCATAATCATGATCGGTCTCGGCCGCCGGATCGATTGAACGAACTCCTCGGTGGTTTTCGTCCCTACGATCGAGCCTTCGTCGCCATGTTCCGCGATAAACTCGTCGGTCTTCGCGGTGGTGCGGTTGTGAACGCTGATGGAAAAGCCCTTATGGGCGACGTTGCGGGCGAGGTTTGCGCCCATGACGGCGAGGCCGGTGAGGCCGAAATCGGTGAGTGCCACTCGTTTCTCCTGCTAATGTGCGTGGATTGATACCCGTCTATTGTACCCCCCGGCGGACGGTCCGCGCGACTACGCAAAACCGCTTACGCAGTCTACATGACTCACGTGGAACGCCGCTAGCAGCAGGCGACGGCTCGCGAGGGAGTTTCGTCTGGGCTCTGGTAAAGCACTTGGCGGCATCAAATTAACGAGGAGGACCCAAGGTCTCGCCTGCGTCGAATGTAAACGAAATATGGCGGCACGGGAACGACAGATCCGGTTGTTCGATCTTCTCAACCAGCAACTCGACTGCGGATTTTCCCATCGAATACCAGGGAACAACCATTGCGGCGATTTTGACGCCCGCCGTCATGTCTTCGGCAGTATCCACGTCGAACGTCGCTAGAGACAGGTCTCCCGGCACTCGCAGGCCCTCCATGAGTGCCGCGAAGAGGATGGGTTTGGCGGTAAAGGAGTCGTAGGCCACGACGGCTGTCGGACGATCGTCGCTACGCAGCCACTCGCGGCCAAGTGCAACCCACCCCCTGGAACCGAGAACATTGTAGATGCTCCCCGGTTCCAAACCTGCCGCGAGCATCGCATCGCTGTACCCCTGCCGCCGCATGGCAACGCTGTAGTGGTCGGAATGGTGTGCCACGAATGAAATGCGCGAGTGCCCGAGTTCGATTAGCTTACCGGTCAGATCCCGCGCCGCGGTGTAATCGTCAGGCCTTACCGCGTCGCAAGGCATATCGACGTTCATCCAAACGCACGGCTGAACTCGACTGTCAAATGCCGCCTTGAGCGTAGGCGGGATCTCAGCGACGTAATTCACAAGAAAGCCATCGATCATGTATTCCCGCAAGAACTTCGGTACGAATTGGGCGCGATGGGCTTCGTCCGCCGGGATCATCGCCTGGAGAAGGTGCAGGTCGAACGTGTTGAGCGTATCATGAATACCACACAAAAACGGCGTCGTCACCGTGCTTAAGCGGCCGAGCGGACTGCTCAGCATGGCAACACAACCAAACTTGCCGGTGGCCATCACCCGCGCAGCGCTGTTGGGCAAATAACCAAGGTCTTGCGCCACTTGCGCAACCCGCCATCTTGTCTCGTCGCTCACACGGATCGATGATTGAGAATTCCCGAGCGCGGCCGAAACCGCCTGTCGCGACACGCCGGCCCTACGTGCGATATCTTTCATTGTCACGGTCATGTGAACACCTCTTAAGACCCCTCCAGCGCTCTTCTCGCCAAACACATGATAGCACGGACAATCAACGCTGTCAACACCAAAAAATTATCAATTATTAGCTTGACAACCGTAATTGCCCGTGCTATCATGGCATCACACTAGGTTGCAAAGACGGACGGCCATTAAGGGCCACTCCGAAAGGACAGCGTGCATGAGAAGGTGGGGTTTCACGTTAATTGAATTATTAGTTGTCATTGCAATAATTGCATTATTGGCAGCAGTTTTATTTCCAGTATTCGCGACGGCGCGGGAAAAGGCGCGGCAGTCCGCCTGCATCTCGAATATGAAGCAGGTCGGGATCGCATCGCTTCAGTATTTGCAGGACTACGATGAAACGCTCTTTACCGGACAATACAGTTCTGGACAGCGCTGGTCCGTCGATCTCTTTCCCTACGTCAAGAGCGTCAATGTCTACTGGTGTCCCGATGACCCAAGCCTTGAGGGAAAGTGCGTCTCCTATTGTTACAACAACGACCTCAATCTGTTCCAGACCGGTATGAGCGTCTATCCCGGAACGCCGCTCTCCCTGTTCGGCTCGCCGGCGAGGACGGTGCTCTTCTGCGAAGTGACCGGCAACGATTACAACGGCGGATATGACCCTACCTCCGGCGCTTCTTGGGTGCAATACGATCCCGCCGGACACGGCACCGGAGGCCCCTATGACCCTCACGGCAATGGAGAGACTGGTTACCCGTGCAGCGGTCAAACACTGATGTACGCAACGGGCTGGATGCGCTATTCAACGTGGCACAATTCGGCCTGTGAAACCTACCAAAGTCCAACGGGACGGCACAGCAAAGGAAGCTGCTATCTTTTGGCCGACGGACACGCAAAGTGGCTAGCAGCAAGTGCCGTTACCGCAGGCAATGACGACCCTACTGCTGGAAGCTGCGGATACTATAGCGGTGACAATGCCGGACAAGCCGCGAACTCCAGTTGCGGCGACCCAAGCGTCGCCGCAACGTTCAGCTATCACTAACTCCCCTATCAGGCAAACGATGCGAAACGACATGAGCTTTCTTTACGGACCCCTAAAATGGGCGGCGATTGTCCTCGTCTGCCTGTCAGCGACGACATCGCTTGTCGATGCCGGAGAACCGGCCGGGCCTACAGACCTTCAAAGTCTCTGCGAAGGTCTGCGGCTGTACGTGCCCTTTGACGGCACGCTCTCCCCTGCCGTCGCCGGCGGATCGAGCGCAATTAAGGGCAATGGCGTTGAGTTCGAACCTGGCATCACAGGCCAGGCCGTCAAGATCGAGGCAAACGAAAGCATCGCGATTCCGGCGGCGGCAAACTTCGACCGGAGGATCGGCACGGTTTCATTCTGGCTAAAGCCGGCATGGGCTCCGCAAGACAAATCGGTCACGTCGCGCAATTTGTTTGGAGGCGAGAATTTCACAATCTGCTGCCAACCCGGCAGACATGCCGTTTTTTTCATGACGGGAAAGAGCAAGCCGCAGATCGGGTACCGATGGGATTACACAGCAGCCGATTATGTCGCGATTAACACGTGGAAACCCGGCGAATGGCATCACATCGCGATCACTTGGGATTCGGCAAGCGGCGCGAAGGCGATGTACTTCGACGGCAGGCTGGCCGCGTCGTCCATAACGGATCTGATACGCACTGACCCAATCCGCGATGCGGCGCTAGTCACAATTGGAGCGCCCGACGCTCCTGGGAGCTACGACGAGTTGGCAATCTGGAACAGGGTTTTGAGCCCCGGCGAAGTGGCACTGCTCTATTCTCGTCCAGCGGAAGCAGCACCGGTCCTTGCATCCGTCGCCCTGCCCAAAGAGGTACGATCAAAGGCCTGGCCAATTGTCGTCAAGCTTGCCGTGCCCGCTCACGCGAAAGACACCGTGGTCGCACCGCACGACACCTACACCGCCCACGTTCCTGTATCGAATCCCCTTTCGTCGCCCTGGAACGGTACGATTGCCTTCACTCTGCTCGACTTTCACGAAGCCGTGGTCGATACCAAGAACGTCCCGGCCAATTTGATCCCCGGCGAATCCCGGACCATCCCAATCTCGTTTTCGATTCCGAATCGAGGAATGTACAAGATTGCCGCTTCTATCCGGCAAGGAACCGATGTCTGGCATCGTGACGTCGCGAGTCTGGTTTCATGGCCCATGCCCACCGGCTTGCCTTATCAATCGTCATTCTTCGGCTATCACGTCAATTCCTGGAGTCCCGACGTACTAGACCTGGCGGCCCGCCTGGGACTAGCCTGGGAACGCGACCATAACATGCTTCAGGCGACCTGGTTCATCCGCGTCGAACCCGAACCCGACGACTGGGCATTCAACCACGATTTCCAACTCGAAAACGTCAAGAAACGCCACATGATGGTTCTTGGACAGCTGTTCGGTACACCGTACTGGGCGGCGGCAAAAGGGAGTCTGCCGAGACCATCCGATGAAACGAACGCGTATCCTACTGGCGCGGTACCCGATCTCGACAGGCTGCGCGAATACGTCACCAGGACCGTAAACCGCTACAAGAATGACATCCACTACTGGGAGATTTGGAACGAGCCAGAGGTCAGTCTCTTCTGGAACGGCAGCCCGGACGAATTTGCCGCGCTCGTAAAAACCGCCTACCAAGCCGCTAAGGCGGCAGACCCGGCCAGTGTCGTTATGCACGCGGGCTACACAGGCGCTTGGACCTGGCAAGAACAGGTAGCAAAAGCCGGGGCTTTCCGCTATGCCGACGCCCTTTCGGTGCATATCTATGGAGCGGTCTCACAACCGATCGAAGATGCTTACGTTGATTTCAAGGCAACTTATGACCATTTCGAGCATCTCGCATTGGCCTATGGTCAAGGACATCCGCTGCCATTATGGAATTCCGAATTTGGTCTGGCTTCGACAACCTGGCTACAGGGGCTTAGCGAAGCCGACGCTGTTCCGAACGCCGCCTTACCGCCCATGAATGCGGCTCTCGCGGCCCGCCAGCAGGTACAGTACGACTGTTTGCAACAAGAGATCGGCTACATCCGAGCATTCTCCCATTTACAAAGCCCCGGAGAAGTGACGCCATTCGAGACAATCGACACGCTGGATGTCAACAACGCGCCCAAGCCGCAACTTTTCGTGCGGGTTGTAATGGCTTCGCAAGTTGACGGCGCGAAGTGCGCAGGACTTGTCCGCCGTTCGGAGGGAGGGCTTTGGGCCGTGGTTTATGAGCGGGCCGACAGGGGCGGTTCGGTGATCTGCTGGTGGACGGGAGACCATGCCAAGATCCGCATACACGCGCAATGGCCAGGCAAGGTGACTCGCATGATCGATATGATGGGCAACGACGAGGTGACCAGTCAAACGCCGGCGGTAACCGACGAACCAAGCTACGCCCGTGTCGACGCACCTGCGGAAAGTGTCATGACCGTGCTCAAAAGTGCCGTTATAGACGTCCTTTGTCCGCCCGTCGCGCCCTTGCCGAAGCCTCTTGACGACGCCGCGAACGTTGGACCGACGCAGCGCGACTACGCCGCAGCACTCGAAAACCCGCGCGGTGCATTCACGGTGGATCTGCGCGAGCAGGCGAATATGGGATTTTTTGACGAGAAGGCGGGCGACGGCAAAGGCGGATGGTCGGACGAGGGGCCGCTCAACTGCCTCGCGACAATGCCGGTCGGCCGCCAGACGTTTTTCGGCGTCCCATTCGAGATCATCGATCCGGCGACGAACGGCGCACGATCGATCATCACGCTACGCGGCACAAGTGTAACTCCAACATTTCCGGATAGCGCCAACGCGATTCGCATTGGCCGCAAAGTACGCGTACTCTATTTTCTGCACGCATGCTCATGGGATGCTAAGGGAGAAATCGCGCACTACGCAATCCATTATGCCGATGGAACGCTTGAGAACGTCCCTGTACGAACCCAGTACAACTGCGCGAACTGGTGGCTTGGATACCAGCAAGGCGAGGAATCGCGTCCCGTGGCCGTTCGCGTTACATCCACTGCCGATGGCAAGCCAGCCTGGCGATACGTCCGTGTCTGGGAATGGCAGAATCCGCATCCCGAGATCAGCATAACCTCACTCGATTTTGTATCTGACAAAACGGCGGCAACCCCAATCCTGATCGCAATCTCCGGGGTCGATCATTGATTGGCGGCTAAAGGAAAGATTAGCCAGCGTATCCACGTCAGCGGCGGGCAGCAAACGCAAGCGAGCCCGATCGCCGCTCCGGGGGATTTACCGATCGGTGGCAATGTAGGCGGGAAAGCCGCTCTGCTGCAACTGGGTCGCAGTTTGCTCGGCCGCAAGGCGGTTCCGGTAAGCGCCGACCTGAACCTTATAGACGGTGCCGCTGTCGCTCGTGACGGTTGATGTCATCGCCATGAACCCTCGATGCCGCAAATCAGCCGCGAAGATTCGTGCATTTTTCTCGCTCGTGAACGTCGTGCCGACCAGCACATGGTAAAGCGGAGCGTTGTCGGAGGGAGTCGAATCGCCCTGCTGCTGAGCGGACTGAGTTGGCGTCGTCTGGGTCTGCGCGGCGCTCTCTTGATGAGCGGGGGCCGGCGGCGCGACCGGCGCTGGCGACGCTCCGGAGTCCGCTCCAGACGGCGGCGCACTCGGAGTCGTGGACGGCGAGGCCGGAGCTGACGTCGAGTTCGCAGCCGAGGAAGGGACGGTTGCGGATGTCGCAGCGCCGGATGTCTTTGACGCCGAAGGCTTCTTAGGCAACGGGTTCTGCTCGTCGATCACGATCGAAGGCGCGCCTTTAGCCGTGTACTCACCGATACGCGCCGCTTGTACCGGCGGCGCCGAGGCGGCGCTCGTGGCAGCGGCGCCGGTTCCTTCGTCCGTTGACGTGGACTGACTAGACGCGGGAGCGTTTGCTTCGTCGGATGGCGGACCGCTCAGGTAAAAACCCAGCGCCAGACCGAGCACGACAACAAGCACAACTGCCCCGACCCACTTCCAAAATCCGCTGTTATTTTCCATATTAGAGGTGATAACTCAAACGCACGGCTGAAGCGAACAGACAGCGATAGTGTACCTGCCCGAACCCGCGTCCTGTCAAGGAGGGCGCGAGCAGGGCCGGCGTGTCTATTTCAACAGCTTCGCGGAGGTCACCTTCAAAGAATGGGCCGAGGCGCTGTAGACTCCGGTGAAGCTTACCTTGTCCCCGATCCTTAAGCCCAGCGAGGGCGGAGCGACCTTTAAGCGCGGGGCGTTTTTCGCGGTCGCGTCATCAACGATGATCTGACTGTCGTTCGTCGACACGACGATGTATCCGGTCACCGTCACCGTCTTGCCGTCCATCGCCTGCCGATCCTTATCTGAGCCCGTTTCGAGGTCGGATACCGCGTAGGAAAGCGTCCCGCCGTCGCTGGACGACGGCCCATCGGAGAGCGTCGATGCGCTCAGGTGCGATGGCGGAGGAGGTGTTCCCGTAGCGCCATTCAGGAGCAGCGGAATAAAGGTGGCGCCGGCCCACGCAAGGACGACAACGACCACAAAGACCACGACCCCAATTGCAATGGATGCGGCAGGATGGAAGCGCCGCTTCCTGCGCGGCAAAGTGGACGCCGGGGCTCCGCAATTTGGGCACAAAGCCGCGGCGGACGACATAGGTTCACCGCACGCGGCGCAAATCTTATCATTCTCCATTCGAACAGAGGCCTCTCACATTCATAATTCTTTTCTCCTATTGCTCTCATTATGTTCCAGGCTAATCGTCCGAAATCCCACATTGTTTGCAAAACATCCGGTAATCGCGAACCCGGGTCGCGTTCGTTCCTGAGTGAGCGAGTGTTAAATTTCGGTTAATCTCCGGGTTGACAAAGATTTAAACCTTATGCTAAAGTGTCACTGCCCGCCAGCGTTGGCGAGCGTACAACTTTCGTTAACCGGCCACGGCGACGAAGCAACCCGGCAACGGCACTGACTTTCTATAGGAGGATACCTTAGTGAAGAAAGCCATGCAGACGGGTGCGCGTGTTGCGTCGTTGCTCGTATTGCTTGTTTGTGTTTGTTTCCCTGCGTTCGCGCAGGCCGCCGCGGCTGCTCCCAAGCATCTGCCCGCGTCCGCCGTCAGTAGCGGTGACACCTCCTGGATGCTCACATCCAGTCTCCTCGTACTCCTGATGACGGTACCCGGTTTGGCACTGTTCTATGCGGGTCTGGTTCGCTCGAAGAACGTGCTTTCCGTGATGATGCAGTCTTTCGTGGCATCCGGCTTGATCACGGTCCAATGGGTGGTCTTCGGCTACTCGCTGGGATTTGGTCCGGACGTTGCCGGCAAGGGTCTCATCGGCGACCTCTCCTGGTCGTTTCTGCACAATGTCAGCGCCTACTATCCCGAGGGAGCGACGGCGTCGGCAAGCTACGCAGCGACCATTCCTCATCAGGTCTACTGCATGTTCCAGCTGATGTTTGCGATCATCACGCCCGCTCTTATCAGCGGCGCGATCGTTGAGCGCATGAAGTTCTCCGCCTACCTTGTGTTCATGTTCCTGTGGGCGACGTTCATCTACGATCCGCTGGCGCACTGGGTTTGGGGACACAACGGCTGGCTCAACACCGCCACTGCACTGGACTTTGCAGGCGGTTCCGTTGTCCACATGTCGTCCGGCTTTTCCGCACTGACGCTCGCGATCATTCTTGGCCGCCGCAAGCGCTCGGAAGGCGGCGAGGAACTCCGGCCGCACAACCTGCCGTTCACAATGATCGGCGCCGCCTTACTTTGGGTCGGCTGGTTCGGTTTCAATGCGGGCTCCGCCTGCTCTGCGGGACAGCTCGCAACCAGCGCGTTCGTCGCAACCCACGTCGCAACCGCAACCGCGGCGTTTACGTGGATGCTCTGGGACTGGGCCGTTTACAAGAAGCCCACCGCCCTTGGATTCTCTTCGGGAGCGGTTGCGGGCCTCGTCGGCATTACTCCGGCCTGCGGCTTCGTGACCCCGATGGGCGGCTTGATGATCGGAGTGATCGTTGCTTCGGTCTGCTTCTTTACAATCCGCCTCAAAAACCTCTTCCACGCTGACGATGCGCTGGACGTGTTCGGCGTGCACGGCATGGGCGGCTTGACCGGCTGTATCTGCACCGGCTTGTTTGCGACGGTCTCCATCAACTCGGCCTACCACAACGGCCTGTTCAACGGCGGCTCGTTCGCGGTATCTATTCTTCCGCAGCTCAAGGATGCGGGAGCGACAATCCTTCTAGCCGTGATTGGAACCATTATCCTGGCGAAAATCACGAGCTTGATCTGCGGCGGCCTGCGCGCCAACGACGAAGAAGAAGAAATGGGACTGGACGTCAC
Organism: Capsulimonadaceae bacterium; assembly: GCA_031292625.1. Classification (GTDB taxonomy): domain Bacteria; phylum Armatimonadota; class Armatimonadia; order Armatimonadales; family Capsulimonadaceae; genus JARLGU01. The sequence goes on from JARLGU010000044.1 coordinate 12,764, forward strand.
CGACCACGGCGAGGCTGGATACTCGATCGATGGCGGCGGGACGGGTTTCGCAGCCGCATTCGCGACGGCGGAATAACAGATCTCAGTGGAACTTGCCAGGGGCGAAAGAGAAACGCCCCTGGCATATATTTGCTTTTTGCTGTACGATACGATCGGAGTGCTCTTCCTTTCGCCCACCGGGATTGCTGGACGAAAGCGGCCTGACCGGCCATCCTCGAGGCCCCGCGCCAAGAGGCGTCGCATCCGAGCGACATACACGCCATAGACGGCGACAGCGCCACGAACGATTGCCCTCGACAACATTCGCCGGCGCTAAATCCTTGTCAATGATGGCAGGGTGACCTGCTCCCGGAGCCCTCCGGAGCAGGTTTTTTGGAGGATAACCATGTCTACGTTACGGCGCGCGCTCTTTGGGGCGTGCGCTCTTCTTGCTGTCTCGACGACACCGGCATTTGCCGATGCTGCAAGCACTCCGGGGCGCGTCGATTCAGGCGACACCGCGTGGCTGCTCTTGTGTGCCGCGCTCGTCTTCATCATGACTCCCGGCCTGGGTTTCTTCTACGCCGGAATGATCAGGTCTAAGAACGCACTCTCCGTACTCATGCAATCGTTCGTGGCCTGCGGTTTGATTACGCTTCAGTGGGTGGCGATCGGCTATTCGATTGCATTCGGACCCGATGTTCATCATCTGTTCGGCAACCTGAGTTGGGCGTTCTTCAAGAATGTCAGCGCATCAGCGCCGTCGCCCCTCTATGCGCCGACCGTGCCGCATCAGGCGTTCGCGATCTATCAGCTGATGTTCGCGATCATCACGCCCGCGCTCATCAGCGGAGCCGTGGTCGAACGCATGAAGTTCCAGGCGTACGTCGTGTTCATCCTGCTCTGGGCGACTTTCGTCTACGATCCGCTTGCGCACTGGGTCTGGGCCGACGGCGGCTGGCTCGCGCGCATGGGCGTACATGACTTCGCAGGCGGTACCGTGGTCGAAATCGCATCCGGCGTTTCCGCGCTCGTGATGGCGCTGTTGCTTGGACCACGCAGTAAAAACCCGTTCGGCGACGACATGAGACCGCACAACCTGCCGTTCACGCTGCTCGGCGGCTGCTTGCTCTGGTTCGGCTGGCTGGCGTTTAACTCCGGCTCAGCCGGCAGCGCGGGCGGCTCGGCGGTGGGCGCGTTTGTCGCGACCCAAATCGCCATGTCCGCGGCGGCCGTAACATGGATGGCGGCGGACTGGATTATGTATAAGAAGCCGACCACCCTCGGCTTTATCTCAGGCGCGGTTGCCGGCGGCGTCGCCATTACGCCGTCATGCGGCTATATGGGCATTTCCGGCGCGCTCGCGGTCGGGATTGGCGCTGGAGTAATCTGTTACCTGGCGATCCGCATCAAGAACAAAATCGCCGCCGACGATTCGCTGGACGTCTTCGGCGTCCACGGCTGTGGCGGCATGTGGGGCGTGCTGGCGAACGGCTTCTTCGGAACCCTCGGCGGGACCGCGGCCGCCGTGGTTCTCAGCCCGAACCCGCGCATCCACCAAATCCTCGTTCAAGCCCTTGCGATGCTCGCGGCGATCGCCTTCACCGCGATCGGCACGGTCGTCGTTGCGATGGTGACCAAAGCCGCTTGCCGGGGTCTGCGAACCACCGGCGAGGACGAAGAGGTTGGACTGGACGAAGCCGATCATGGCGAAGCAGCCTACAGCCCTGGCGAAGGCGCTCACATGGTTGGCAGCGGCATGGCTGTGGTCGAGTAGGATACGACGCGCCCTCCCGCCGTGGCGGGGCAGCGTACTCGCACCGGCCCATCTGGCTCGAAAAAGCCGGATGGGCCGGTATTTTTCGTCCTAGAACCAGACTGAGCGCGGACATCAAAGAGATTCCAGCTCATGACGCAGATCCCGGATGCCGCGGAAGAACAGTCCCTCGCCTCGCAAAGCGTCGCGTAAAACCTGACTTCGATCGCCGAAGGCGCGGCGTAGACCGCTAGGAGCTAACGAGCGCTTGGCCGGGTCCGGACCACGCCACCCCCAGACGCGACGCGATGGTTGCGCCGATATCCGCCATCGTCGCCCGCGTGCCGAAAGCCGCATTCGCCTGCACGCCATTCCCGGTTACGAGAATTGGGACGTACTCTCGTGAGTGGTCGGTCGACGGCGTGACGGGATCGTTGCCGTGATCCGCCGTCAAAATCAGCAAGTCGCCGGGGCGCAGCGACGCCAGTATTCCGCCGAGAGCGGCATCGAACTCGACCAACGCCTGCGCGAAACCGGCGGGGTCGTTGCGATGGCCATAGAGCATATCGAAATCCTCGCAGTTCGCGAACAGCAGATCGAACCCGTCACCCGCGATCGCCTCGCGGATCGCCGCGATATGCTCGCGATTGCTCTGAGTTCGTTGAGCGGTCGTAAAGTAGGCGCGAGGAAAGAGCTCGGCGATGACGCCGATTGCGTGGATGCGCCGGCCGGCAGCTGCAAGCGTGCTGAGCACGTTGGGTTCGGGCGGGGCAAGCGGAAAGTCTCGGCGATTGCCCGTGCGCTTGAACGAAGCCGCCCCCGCCCCGATGAACGGGCGGGCGATCACGCGCTGCACATTGTGCGGCGCGACGAGCATCCGGCGAGCGCCCTCGCACAGCCGGTACAATTCGGCGATCGGAATCACCTCTTCATGCGCGGCGATCTGAAATACGGAATCGGCCGAAGTGTAAACGATAGGACGCCCAGTGCGAACGTGCTCTTCGCCGAGGCGCGCGATGATCTCCGTTCCCGAAGCTGGGACGTTGCCCAGGATCCGTCGTCCCGCAAGGCGCTCGAACTCGGCGACGACGGATGGCGGGAAGCCTTCCGGATAGGTCGGGAACGGCGTCGCCGTCACGATGCCCATCATTTCCCAGTGGCCCGTAACGCTATCCTTGCCGGCCGATGCCTCCTGTGCCCTGCCAAAGGCGCCGCGAGACGGGAGATCGTCACGAAGACCGTCGATGCGTGCGATTCGCCCCAAGCCAAGCGACTCAAGAGCCGGCAAGGCGAGGCCCCCGGCGGCCTCGGCGACGTGCTGCAGAGTCGCGCTCCGCGCATCATCGGGGCCATACGCTGCCGCATCCGGCATCGCGCCGACCCCGCAACCATCCATGACGATTAAAATGCACCGTGAGGACACCGGGATACCCCTTGCGCGTGCGTTACGCCTCGAACGCCTCTTCGGCGATCTTGGCAGCCTGCTCGATCAGCGCCGGAAGCTTGGCGGCCAACGCGGCATCGTCCTTTGGCAAGCCCGGGTTCTTCAGAACAACCCACGTTTCGATGTGCGTGACGGTCTCGTCGGGACCGAGGTTTACGAGAGGCCCAAGAGATTCGAGTTCCTGGAATGCGCCCTTGGTGAACGTCTCAAAGTTGGATCCCATATCCGCGTGCACTTCGGGGCCAAATGGATCCAGGTCAATGAATATGACGAGCAGGTCACCGCTCGGGGCTTCAAACGCTGCCCAGGCATCGGGCGAATAGACGCCAAGCTTCTGCGCAAAGTCGCGGGATGCATCCGACCGAAGCTGGATGTAGTTCGTGCCCCACGTCCATCGCGGGTCCGCCATGTCGGTGAAAGGCCACATGACCAGCGGCCGCGCGGGGAGGTAATCGTTATCCTCGCCGTGGTCCTTATGAGGAGCTTGCGGGAAAATCACGCGTCCGCCAGGCGCAACCACGCTCAGCGCCCAAGGCGCGAGTTCGACCGCCCAGGTCCCCCGGTTCGTAAGCCGGTGCTCCACCTGCACCGCGGGAGTGTTATCGCCAGCCAGGCGAATCGCCATCTCCTTCTGGATGCCGGTGGCCGCTTCGGTCGCCTCGGTCAGAACAAGATCCCCATCCTCTTCCCGGACGCCGACCGGATCGTTGTCGGGCTGATAAGAGCGAGGCTTGTACTCGGGCGCATGCCACAGGCGATGTCCTCCGTAGATAGTCCACTCGTTCGACGGGCCTATCTTGCCCTTAAACTCGTCGAGCAGGCCGAACAAGTTCGCGCCGCCGGGAGAGGACAACGAGACAATGCGAGGACCGGCCTTCGTAAACGCGACCAGCTCCAGCGCGCCATTTGCCAGACGGATGCAATCCTTCCAACCTTCAAAATCAATTGTTTCCAATAGGGGTTACCTCGCGTGGATTGTTCGCCAGGGCTCGGAGGAGTTCCTGCAATGTTAACGAAGCAAGACGCGGCCCGTCAACACCGGGATTTAGGGCATCGCTTATGGCCGGGCTTCGCCGCTATTCCTTTGCTGCCGCGAAGCGCTCCGTTGATTTGAAGGCCTAAAGAGGGAGCGGCGACAGGCATGATCCAACGACGCGTTGGTCATGGCCGGCAAGCGCCAGCAATCTTCTTTCTCCATGAGCGTGTGTAAAGGATCGAAACGGTTTGTAAAACGGCTTCCGTTGCCGCCGGGGCAGTTTTTGAAAAAGGGCCGTTACAGCGCTTTCACGGCTCACGATGTGCGCTGGATCGGACGCAGGCGGCATAGACCGTACGCGTGTTGACGAGGCATCGTAAATCACCGCCGTCAACGAGGCGCGGGGGAAAAAATGCCCCGGCGGCACGAGCCGTCCTGAATCTTTCTCGCAATACGCCAGTTTATTGCACTTACTCTTACCCAACGACCCGCTCCGCCGCATACCCGCCGCCTGGGCGGTAGAACGCGACGCACGTCGCCGCCCCATCTGCGTCCTTGCGGAACTCGACTGCGTAGCCGCCCGAGCCTTCGACGCGGAAGAGCAGACCGCGAACGGGGATCAGCCGGCGGGCGACGCGGTGGCGGGCGATCAGCCGCAGAGAGCCATCCTCGTCGAACTCGACGCGCAGCGCCCGAGTCCCGGTGCCGTAACGGCCGACGAGCGGCGAAAGGAACTCCGCGCTGCTCATGCGCGGATCCGGGACGCGCTCGAAAACGATATCCGCGACCAGAGGTTCAAAGGGAATCTGCAGCCGGGAAATCTCTCCATTCCAGTCCGTCTCGAACTTGACGCGTGTCCGCTCGAGCCGATTGAGCGGGTCGGCGGGGGCTTCGAATATATCGAAATGGAAGTGGTCGAGGCACGTGGAAAACTCGTGAAAATCGAGCGCGAGAGGCGAGTCCGCGCGGTTTGGATCAAGCACGCGAATCGTAAGCGAACCGTATGCCGGGTGCGCGAATTCGCCGGCGTAAGCATCGATCGGATGCGACGGCCGCGTATTCTCCCAGCGCGGATGCGATAGCCCGGCAGCGCCCGCCGAGTTCGATCGGTCGAGCGCCTTCTGAAACTCTCGAAACCGGTCGCCCCACGCGATCGGATGAAGATTCAGCAGCTGATCGAGCGCGCGATAGGCGAGCACGAAAGGCATGCGGGTCGCATCGAGGTTGCTGAGCACGACCACCCCCGCGTGGATATCGGGCAACAGCGAGATCAACGCGGAAAAGCCCTCGCATTTGCCGCCATGGTAAATATGCGTGTGGCCCCGATAGCTCGAGACAAGCACGCCAAGTCCATATTGGCTCGGCCCAAGCTCGGAATATTTCGCGCCCGCCGGTACGACCACTTGCGGCGTTCGCAACGCGGCGACATCCTGCGGGGCAAGCACCTCGCGACCGTCGATTCGTCCACGGTTCAGCAGCATCTGAACGTAACGGGCCATCTCATCGAGCGGCGCAACCAGAGCCCCGGCCGGCGCAATGGCCTCGTCGCTGCGGAAGGCAAAATCGTGCGGCACGCCGTCGGAATCTGCCCTGTGCGGCTTCGCAAGATTCTCGGTCGCCGGAATATCTCGCGCTACGAAACTGGTACGCGGCATTCCGACCGGATCGAGCACGATTTGCTTTACGAGCTCTTCCCACGTGCGTCCCATGATCCGCCCCGCCAAATAACCGGCGACCATGAACATGACGTTGTTGTACTGATATCCCTGCCGCAGATCCTGGCTTGGCTGGAGGTAACGGAGGCGATGGTAAAACTCCTCGCGGGACAACGGAGAGCGCTCCCAGGCCATATCGTGCGGAGGCAGGCCCGTTTGGTGTGTCAGCAGATCCCGCAACGTGATCCGGCGGGTAGCGTTCTCGTCCCAAAGCTGAAAATCGGGCAGGTACTCGCGAACGGGACGATCCCAATCGAGCTTTCCGCGCCGCACGAGGACCGCGATCATGGCGGCGGTGAACGATTTGGTTAGCGAGCCGATGGGAAACAGGGTAGATGCCGACACCGGCAAGCCGGTTTGCACGTCGCGAACACCGTAGCCATTCGCATGAACGACCGCGCCGTCGCGGACGATCGCGATCGCGCAACCGGGGACATGCCACTGCGCCATTTCGCGAGTAACAAATTCGTCATATTCGAGCTGTGCAGTTGGGTTCATTCTTTTGGGGGGCGCGGGGAAGCCGGCGACATCGCCGTCCATCGTCGCCTTACCCACCGCCTGCGTAGATCTCCACCGGCGCGAGAACGTTGATCGACGAGCTTTGCAGGCGCTCTATCGCACGGTCGGCATCGTCGAAGCGGCAGATCAGCACGGCGCGGTCGCCTTGACCGAATGTATGGGTGTAAATGTACTCGATATTGATGCCGCTGCCTTCGAGAAGTTCCAGCAGATCGGTGAGCCCGCCCGGACGGTTGGGGACTTCAACGGCGACAACCTCGGTTGTATTGACGATATTGCCTGCGTCGGTCAATATCTTCGCTGCGGCCTGCCAATCGGACACGATCAGACGGAGGATGCCGAACTCCTGGGCGTCCGCGACGGTGAGCGCGCGGATATCGATGCCGGCGTCCCTTAAGGTTCGGCAAACGCCGAGAACCTGGCCTGGTTCGTTTTCGAGAAAGAGCGACAGTTGATGGATTTTCATAGCCTACTCATCCAGATTCCGGCGATCGTCCACACGCTTCGCCTTGCCTTCGCTGCGTTCTAGCGTATTCGGACGCACCAAACGAACCGCGGCGCGCAAACCGATCGTTCTCTCCAGCTCGTGGTCAAGCTTCTTCGCAAGGTTCTCCATCGAGCCGACACGATCGCTAAAGACCTCCGGAGTCACCTCGACCTTGACCTCCATCTCATCCAATCCGCCCGCGCGGGTCAGGATGATCTGGTAGTGCGGCAACGTCCCTTCCACCGCGAGAAGGGCCGTTTCGACCTGTGACGGAAAGACGTTGATCCCGCGAATGATAAACATGTCGTCGCTGCGGCGCCCCACCCTGCGCATCCGGCGCAAGGTCCTTCCGCACGGACACCTGCCGCCTATGAGCGTCGTGATGTCGCGCGTCCGGTACCGAATCATCGGCATCGCCTTCTTGCTCAATGTCGTGAGCACCAGTTCGCCCTCCGCGCCGTCGGGCAGCGTCTCGCCCGTGTCCGGGTCGACGATCTCAGGGTAAAAGTGGTCCTCGAAAATATGCAGGCCATTGTGATACGGACATTCGATCGCGACGCCGGGACCGGTAATCTCCGAAAGGCCATAGATGTCGAACGCCTGAATACCGGCATCCTGCTCGATTCGCTTGCGCATCGAATCCGTCCACGGCTCCGCGCCAAAGATTCCGACGCGGATCGGCAGATCGTGCATATCGATGCCCATCCCGCGCGCGTGATCGATGAGGTGAATGAAATAGCTCGGCGTGCAGCAAATCGCGGTTACGTGAAAATCGCACATAATCATGATCTGCCGATCGGTGTGCCCGCCTGAGATCGGGATTACCGTCGCGCCCAGCTCCTCCGCGCCGTAATGCGCGCCAAGACCGCCGGTGAAGAGGCCATAGCCGTAGGCGTTCTGTATGATGTCGCCATGATTGAGCCCGCACGCCGCAAAGCTGCGCGCCATGACGTTGGTCCAGACGTTGACATCTTCCTTCGTATATGCGACCACGATCGGCTTGCCGGTCGTTCCGCTGGAAACGTGCAGACGAACAACCTCGCTCATCGGGCTGGTCAAAAGGCCAAACGGATAGGTGTCCCGCAGGTCGGCCTTAACGGTGAACGGCAGCAGCGACACATCGTCGAGGCTCCGAATATCCTCCGGCGTCAGGTCCCGCTCCTGCATGCGCGCGCGGAAAAGGTCGCCATGGTCATAAGCGCGACGCACGATCGATTTGAGCCGCGTAAACTGCAGCTCCTGGGTATGGCAAGCTGGGACAAAATCGGGAGCGCTGATCGGATTATAATTCTGAGCAAGGTCTTCAAGGAGCGATGTCATTGTCTTTGTTCCCTCTGAGCGGCCGTGCGCCCGAGGTCGAATGCCGCGAAATTAGCCTCATGCAGCTTCTCGGCAAGATGTTCGCGGATCGCCTGAGTCCAATGCTCCTTGGCGATGCTGGAGGACGCGCTGAGCACGCCAAGCAGAGCTACGTTCAGCGACTTCTTGTTCGTAAGCGCATCCAAATCGATCAGCGAAGGTTCGATCAGCAGACCGTCCTCTCTAAGCTGCCACCGATTGACTTCGATCTGGTCGGGCGCGATCACCACCAGAATGTCGGCCTCGCCCGACGGCACCATCGGGCTCCGTACGAGGTCGCCGTAGCGAACGTCGCTGGTCACGGATCCGCCGCGCTGGCTCATTCCGTGCAGCTCGCTTTTCTTGACGTCGAAACCGGCAAGCAGCGCGGCCGTCGCCGCAATATCGGACGCTTTTAGCACGCCCTGTCCGCCCAGTCCGGCGAAAACAATGTTCTTGACGCTCGACTGCGAGCCGTTACTCTTGCTCAAGACACTTCTCCAATTGCTTGATTTTGCCCGCCGCCAATACGCATGGCCGGCGAGCGATAATCACCGCGAGCTCCCGGCTCGCGAGGCACTCAGCGACAAGATCCTGGAAGCCCTGTGGGTCGCGCGCCGGATCGATTACATGTACCCTCTGAATACCGACGGCTCGTACGAGATCCTCGATTACGAGCTTGCCCGTTCGCTTGTGATCAATCGTGCGCCCGGTGCCCGGATGCTCCTGCATCCCGGTCATCGCAGTGGTCCCGTTGTCAAGGATCAGCACGACATGCCCGTCCGGCGGCGGATTGTAGACCATTTCGACAAGCCCGGTGATGCCGCTGTGAACAAACGTGCTGTCGCCAATCACGCTCACGACCCGGCGAGCCTCTTCGGAAGGAAGAACGTGACGCAAACCCAATCCCATGCCGATCGCCGCGCCCATGCAGACCAAGGTCTCCATCGCCTCGTACGGCGGCAATGCGCCCAACGAATAGCAGCCGATATCCCCCTGCACAATACAGCCGAGGTTCTTTAGCGCCGCGTAAACCGATCGGTGCGGACAGCCGGGACACAGTTCCGGCGGCTTCCCGCGCGGCGGAACCGGTTCCTGGGACTCGTCGTGGGACAGAATGCGGCGGACGCGCGAGACATTCAGCTCGCCAAAGCGATACATTGGCGATTTGCCCTGGACCGCCGTTCCCGACGCCCGTATGGCATCGACCATCCACGGATCGCCTTCTTCGATAACCACGCAGCGATCCACCGATTTCGCGAAGCGGGCGATTGCGGCGAGCGGCAGCGGGTAAGTCATGCCGACCTTGTAAAACGACGCATCCGGCGCGGCCTCCCGCGCGTGCATATACGAGACGCCCGAGCAGATAATGCCCAGGGAACGGTCCCCGGCGATTTCAAGGTTAGGCCCTACGTCCTCGTTCCAGCGCGCCATCTCCGCGAGCTTGCCGCGCAATCGGCGATGGGCCGGACGCGCATTCGCAGGGATCATCACGCGCCGCGCAATCTCGGGCGTGTAGGACGGCTCAGAGAGTTCTGGGCGAGAGTCAGGGGCATCCACGATGGTCTTCGCGTGGCATACGCGCGTCGTCAAGCGCAGCAAAACCGGAATCAACCAGCGCTCGGAAATCTCGATCGCAAGGCGAGTATATTCGTACGCCTCCTGAGAGTCCGCGGGTTCGAGCATCGGAACGCCGGCGGCGACGGCATAGTGGCGATTATCCTGCTCGTTCTGACTCGACGCCATCCCCGGATCGTCCGCGGAAACCACGACGAGCGCCCCGGCCACCTCGGCATACGCGGCCGTGAACAGCGGGTCGGCGGCAACGTTGAGCCCAACGTGCTTCATGGTCACCATCGTACGCGCCGTCCCAAACGACGCGCCGATCGCCACCTCAAGCGCAACCTTCTCGTTCGGAGCCCATTGCCCCTTGCCGCCGAGTTCGACAAACGTTTCGAGAATTTCCGTGGAAGGGGTGCCGGGATAGCCGGTCATAAGCGCGACGCCGGAGTGGCGCGCGGCAAGGGCGACGGCTTCATCGCCGCTGAGAAGGAGACGATCGGATAGGTTCATTTCCACCTGAAAAGCGCGCCGGATAATATTAAGAGGCTTCGTCCGACGGAGGCGAGGCGCGGCGCGACATTGCAATGTCTGCAATCCGCCTAAGCGAATTGACGATCTATTATATCACACGCGAGCGGACGAGGTATCGACAGATCGGCGGGTTACAGCGCGGCGGGACGCCGGGCGCGAGAACTTACGGCAGACGTGCGAAGGGGGCTCAGCATGAGCCTGAGCCCCCTCGATCCTGTCAGCGGGCGATGGCCGCTACGCCGTGAACGCCGCCTTGAGGTCGCCGATCGCCTTTTTGAGCGTATCGTTGATTTCAGGCGAGACGGCCTTGTCCTTGGCGATCGTTTCGAGAACCTCGGGATACTTATCCTTCAGCATTGTCAGAACGGCGGCCTCGAACCTGCGGACGTCGGCGACGGCAAGGTCGTCGACATAGCCGTTGGTGACCGCGAAGATCGCGACAACCTGCTCGGCAAGCGGCACCGGCTGATACGGAGGCTGCTTGAGAATTTCGACCATGCGAAGACCGCGGCCAAGCTGTGCCTGAGTCGCTTTGTCGAGATCCGACGCAAACTGCGAGAACGCCTGCACCTCGCGGAACTGGGCGAGTTCGAGCTTGAGCTTGCCCGCGACGCTCTTCATCGCCTTCGTTTGCGCGTTGCCGCCGACGCGGGAGACCGAGATGCCGACGTTGATCGCGGGTCGGACGCCGGAGTTGAACAGGTCGGAGTCCAAGAAGATCTGGCCATCGGTAATCGAGATGACGTTCGTCGGGATATACGCCGAAACGTCCCCCGCCTGCGTCTCGATAATCGGCAGCGCGGTCAGCGATCCCGCCCCCTTCTCATCGGACATTTTTGCGGCGCGTTCGAGTAGCCGGGAGTGCAGGTAGAAAATATCGCCCGGATACGCCTCACGTCCCGGCGGGCGGCGCAGGAGCAGCGAAACCTGGCGGTAGGCGACGGCCTGCTTCGACAGATCATCGTAAATAATCAGCGCGTGCTTGCCATTATCGCGGAACCACTCCCCGATGCAAGCGCCGGCGTACGGCGCGAGATATTGCAGCGCGGCCGGATCGGAGGCGCTCGATGCGACGACGACCGTGTAGTCCATTGCGCCGTTTTCGGTGAGCGTGCGGATAATATTGGCGATCGTCGACGCCTTCTGGCCGATGGCGACGTAGATGCAGTAGACATCGGTGGACTTCTGGTTCAGGATCGTGTCGATGGCGATCGTGGTCTTGCCGGTTTGGCGGTCGCCGATAATCAATTCGCGCTGCCCGCGTCCGATCGGAATCATCGAGTCGATCGCCTTGAGGCCCGTCTGCAAGGGCTCCTTGACCGGCTGCCGGTCAATAACGCCAGGGGCCGGGGTTTCGATGACGCGATACTCACTGGTCGCGATTGGGCCTTTGCCGTCGAGCGGTTGCCCCAGGGTGTTCACGACGCGTCCGACAATAGCCTCGCCTACGGGGACCTGAACGATTCTGCCGGTGCACTTGACGGTATCGCCTTCCTTGATGTGCTGATCGTCGCCAAGGATAACCGCGCCGACATTGTCCTCTTCGAGGTTGAGCGCGATTCCCATGACGCCGCCTGGGAACTCAAGAAGTTCGCTGACCATAGCGTCCTGAAGCCCGTAAATGCGTGCAATGCCGTCGCCGACGGACAAGATCGTGCCGACGCCCACTTCCTCGACTTCGTTCTTATACGCCTCAAGTTCACGTGTCAGTATGGAAGTAATCTCTTCCGGTTTGATGGCCACTTTCCGCTCCTTAACCAGCCTGTCCGCTGAAATCGAAATGCGCGGCTACTGCGCGCCAAGCAACTGCTGTCGAACTTTCTCCAGCCGTCCGCTAATACTGCCGTCGATAACCGTGTCGCCAAGACGGACCCGAACACCGGCAATCATGGCGGGATCGATCTCGGTACGCAGTTCCACCTTCTTGCCCGTTCGCTTCACGAGCGCTTGCTGAAGGGAGGCAAGCTGCTTCTTGTCGATCTCGACAGCGGTCTGCACCCGCGCGATGATCCGCCCCTGGTTCTCGTCGTACGCCGCGCGAAACTCGCGGATCACATCGTAGACAATCGATGTGCGCCGCTTGCGAACGAGGAGGTAGAGAAAGTTCACCGTGGTCGCCGTGGTCCGATCTCCAAACGCATCGCTAAGCACGCGCTGTTTGCGGTGGATCGACACAAGCGGCTGCATGACAAGCGACTTCAGGTACGGCACCTGCTCGAAGTACGTCTCGACCAGCGTCAGGTCCTTGAGGACGGCCTCGATTGCATTGTCGCGTTCGGCAACGTCGAACAGCGCGGCCGCGTATCGTTTGGCAACCCGGGATTCATCAGACATCTAGGCATTCCCCACCGGTCCGCCAGGCGCGGAGCCATTCGGTCTAGACGATCCGTTGCTGGAAGGCGCAGTCGCCTGTGTGGGCGCAACGCCGACGGAGCCGATGAACTCATCAACCAGCGCCTGATGCTTCTTGGCATCCAGCGTCTCGTTGATGACCTTACCAGCCGCCTGCAACGTGATGTCGACGAGTTGGCGGCGCATCTCGAGGAAAGCGATCTGGCGTTCCCGCTCAGCCTCGACGCGCCCCTTTTCAAGGATCGTCTCCGCCTGCTTCTGTGCGTCAGCCAGAATGTGCGTCCGCAATTCCTGGGCCTCTTTGACAGCTCCCGCGATCTGTTCGCGGGCCTGTGCCTCGATGCCGGCAAGGCGCGCCTCATACTCGGCGCGAGTCTTTTGCATGGCATCGCGATCGGCATCTAGCTGATCGTAGGTCGATTTGATCTCTGCCTGCCGGTCGTCGAGCATCCTGAACAGCGGCGCGAGGCCATACTGCTTAACGAGCCAGAGAAGGAGCAGGAAACCAACCGCCTGGGTGAGCACCGCGAGGGGCTCAATCGACAGGCTGTGCATTATATCCGTAAGCATGTTGTTATCCAGAATTCTGGTGGGTCAAGTCCGTTCGTTACTTCGCAAACATCTGGGCGACAGCCGCCGCATCGCCGGACGGAAGCTTGCCGTACATCATGAGGAAGATAACGAAGCTCAGGATGAAGAGGAACTCGACGAGAGCGAACGTGATGAACATCAGCGTCTGAATGCGGCCCTGCGCTTCAGGCTGGCGGGCAACCCCCGTGATCGCCGCCGAGAAAATCATCCCCTCGCCGATACCCGCGCCGATCGCGGCCAGAGGCGCGGCTAAAGCGGCGCCCAAAGCGACAAGTCCAAAGTAGAGTGCAGACATGGAATATTGGTCTCCTTGATCTCAATCGAAACTAGTTTGCCGGGGCTCCGTGAGAACCGGCGGACGCGTGTGCATCCTCGTCATCGTCATGATGAGCAGACATCAACGCGATATACGAACACGTTAGCAACGCGAAAATGAACGCCTGGATGCAGTTCGTAAACGCCTGCAGCAGGTTGAACAGGAACTGAAACGGGATGAGGTGCAAGATCACGCTGTTCCCTTGCGCCTTAAAGACCATGTCGACGAGCTGGTCTTCGCCAAAGATATTGCCGAAAAGCCGCATTGCGAGCGAAAACGGCTTGGAAAGCTCGCCGATGATCTCGATCAGGATAAACAGAGGCGCAAGGATCAGCAGCGGCCCCATAAAGTGCTTCAGATAACCGATGATCCCGTTCGATGTAATCCCGATCCATTGCACGTAAATGAACACAATGATTCCGAGCGCGATCGTAATACTCGGGTGGGCGGACGGCGACTTAAAGCCGGGGACAAGGCCGAGGAAATTCCCAATCAGAATATAGAAAAACAGCGTAAAGACCAGCGGAAGATGCCGCTCGCCGCCAGGGCCAAGCGCCCCCATGAAAAGGCCGCGAAGAGCCTCGATGGACCACTCGAAGAAGTTCTGATAACGACCGGGAACCTTCTTCATTTTCGATGCTGCGGCACGCAGCAATGCAAAGACGATCCCGCCGGCAATCAGGCTGTTGATCAAGTACCAGACAATTACAATCGGTTTTGAGAGTTCTTCCATATTATGGACCAGGTCCCGGCGACAACGCCGGAGCCCCGCCTTCCACCTCGCGGGCCACCACCCGGCTCGCATTCGACAGGCAGAGCCATGGCGACCATGCGACAATCCGCGCCCGCTAAGCCATCGCTAGGATTCACTCAGCGTCGCAAGGTGCTTCACGGCAATAATCGTGACGGCGACTTGCGATACGACGAACCCGGCAACGAAACCGAATATGTTGGCCTTCAGCACGGAAATCAGAACGAACAGCACGATGCCGATCACGATAAATTTGCCGATCGAGCCAACCAAGAAAAGCGTCTTAGCAGCGCCAACACCCGGATCCGCGACCTGCCCAGCCGCTCCCGGCGCAAGCACGCCCATCACGCCAGCGACGAAGCGCCTCAGAAAGGCGTACAGCGCAATACAGACACCAGTTCCCGCAGCGGCGCCCAGGGCAATGTGCGGATGTCCCAAAACCAACAGCGCCGCGACCAATGGCAGACATGCCAAAACCGCCCCAGTCGCCAGGCGCTTCATATCCGGCAGCGCTTTTGGCGGCGAGGCCGGTTGACTGTCATCGCCCAATGCGGACACCGGCGCGGGTTGCGGCAACTATCTCTCCCGGACGCTCACTTGCTTTTATCTCGCGGCAAGATCGCGGCCATCAACCGATATAAATTCAAAAATCCGGCGGCAATGCCTGCCAGCCCCAAAAGGACCGTACCCCACGGCGACACACCCGGCCAGTGGCGATCTATCAGCATGCCGGCTCCGAAGCCAACCAGAATACTGGTTGTAAACGTTACCCCGATCGACAGTCCCGCGCCAATCCTGCCGACGGAACTTAGGTCGCCTGCCCCGCCCTTCGCCTGGTCATACGTCATCCCCGTCGGGGCGTGCTCCGGATGGATCTCTGGCCCTCGGAGGCGAGGCCTGCGATACTCGATCTCGGGCGGAGGCGGCAGATCGGGAGGACGGGGGACTCGCGGAAGATCGATATCTTCCGGCTCGTCGGATCCCGGCTCTTTCCCCGCCGGCTCGTCATCGTCCGGCTTCATCGTTGCTCCCCAAAACTGGCGTACGTTCGGCGTCATTATAGCCCAACGATCCAACCTGCGTCAACCCATAATGCGTACTAAGGGCGAGCCGTTCGCAAGTGCGCATCCGCCAAAAGACGGCTATACGGCCGCCGTGGCCGTTTTTGAAAAAGGGCCGTCACAGCGCTTTCACGGTTTCACGATGTGCGCTGGGATCGGACGATAGCAACAAAGCGATGTGCGCGTGTCGACGTGCCTTCGTCAACCACAGCCATGAACGAGGCGCGGGCGAAAAATCGCCCCGGCGGCACGAGCCGTCCTCAATCTTTCTCGCAACACGCCAGTTTATTACACACACTTCTAAGACGCGTGAACGGGACAGCAGCCGAAGCGCCCCCTACCCTTCCACTCGCAGATCGCGCATCACGAGGCCCGACAACAGTTTTGGGAAGAAAAATGTCGACTTCTGCGGCATCTTCTCGCCCTCCGCCGCGACGTCCTGCACCTGCTCCACCGTCGGACGGGCTAATAGGAAGGCAGCCTGCGAGTCGCCGCGTTGGACTTTGTCCAGCGCCTCGCCCGCGTCGCGGGTGTACGTCACCTTATCCGTTGTCGCGAGGCTGGCGATCGGGATATCCAGGCCTTGTTCGAGGGCGATCGCGCTCAGGATAATGACGTTCAGCGACCTTAGCGCATGGGAGCCGAACTGTGGGATCGATGCAACCAGAGCCTCGCGATCACGCGGGCGAACGTCGTAGGCTTGGTCGCCGAGCACCATGAAGAAGCCGTACGCATCCGGCGTTTTGCCTACAAGGCTGGCGGTTGATACCGGCAAAACATCGAACCCGGCGCGCGCAAGATGATCCGGCAGCGCGGCGAGCTTGCCGGGCGCGACGTTTTTGACCAAACGATGCGTGGGAAGAACGAGCAACCCTTCATCCTCGAACGCGGTCAGCGTGATCACGATATAATCAGCCTCTGGATTGCCGCCGGCTTCCGCACGATAAGCCAAGCTGGTCTCATAGCGATGATGCCCGTCGGCGATAAAGACAGGCTTCTCGCGGAGCAGATTCGCGATAACGCCGATCGCCTCTTCGTTGGTGATGCGCTCTAAGCGATGGGTGCTTCCCGCGACATTGCCGACATTCTCAATAACGGGCTCGCGCCCCGCGAATTCGTTGATGAACTGTTCGACTTCGCGGTCAGGATCGGAGTACAGGCCGTAGATCGACTCGAAGTTCGCCTGAGTGGCGCGCAGCAACCGCAAGCGATCGGCGCGATGAGCAGTGATCGTATTCTCGTGGGGCACGACCTTGCCGCTGGAATAATCTTCCAGTTTAAGCGCGCAGATCAGGCCGAGACGTTCGGGTTGCGGGAGACCGGTTTCGGGATCGGTAAACGACTGTTGATAAATGTACAGCGCGGGTTCGGGATCAACCGCAAGCGCGCCGGACGCGAGCCATTCGCGCCAGAGCTTGGCGGCATTGGCGTACGGTTCTTCCCCGGCCGGCCGCGTCAGGTGCGTGATATTGTGTGGATGCCGTGCATGATACTCATGTACCTGCGCGGCGCTCAGAACATCGTACGGTGGCGCGACCACGTCCTCAAATCGCCCGATGACATCGGGATTGTAGCGCACGCCGCGAAACGGTCTGATTTCAGCCATGAATTATCCTCGCAAAGACAAGCAGCGTCCAGAGCACAATTTGGAACCATCGACGCCGCGAACGTTGTTATATAAAAAGTATTACATAACTCGGCGACAATCCGAACCGGGCGCGCGCGCTCGTTGATGCTGTAAGAAAATCGAAAGACCCTGTAAGACGGCTCCCCGGCCGCCGTGGCCGTTTTTGAAAAAGGGCCGTCACAGCCGGTTCACTGCTTCACTCTGTGCGCTGGGATAGGACGCTGGCGACAAAACGCCGTACGCGTGTTGACGAGGCAACGTAAATCACCGCCGTGAACGAGGCGCGGGCGAGACCGGTCCGTGACCGGCGGACGATGGCGGCAAGAGGCCGTACGCGTGTTGACGACGCATCGTAAATTACCGCCGTGAACGAGGCGCGGGCAAGACCGGTCCGTGACCGGCGGACGATGGCGGCAAAAGGCCGTACGCGTGTTGACGTGGCCTTGCCGATTGACGCAGTGAACGAGGCGCGAGCAAGACCGGTCCGTGACCGGCGGACGATGGCGGCAAAAGGCCGTACGCGTGTTGACGAGGCATCGTCAATCACCGCCGTGAACGAGGCGCGGGCAAAAAAATGCCCCGGCGGCACGAGCCGTCTTGAATCTTTTTCGCAATACGCCAGTTTATTACGCACACTTTTAGACCCTGACGCCCTTGGCGCGGGCTCATGGCCGAAGCGACGCGCGGCATGGGCGCGCGGGTATACTACGCATCGTCGGACGCCGCCGTTTCGATTACGAACAATTTGAAAGAGCTCCATGCCGCACTCATCCGTCAGAGAGACCATTGAGCGATTACGGGATGCGCATCCCGGCGCTTCGTTTATTGCGCTTGGGCAAACCGTCCTTTGGGACGAGCCCATGAAAGCCGTTTGGAGGTCGTTGCTCGACCAGCTTTGGCCGGAAGCGACGCTCATCGCCGGAATCCATGATACCGACTACTTCGCGAAAACAACCGCCCTTATAGAAACCGATGCGCCTTACGAGGTGCTGCCCCACAACGACGGAGCAACCCGGGGTCTCTGGAGCGCGGCCGGCGAATTGTCTGCATTGTTCGGAAGCGAGGATGTCCCGGCAAAGGCCGTCTACGAAAGCTACGGCATCCCATTTGCGCGACTCGCCCGAGCGAGCGACAGCGGACGCGGACGGTTCCAGGATGAAGTCACTGAAGCCTGGGGTTGGCGCGGCATCATCGCCACCACGCCAAACCCTCCTATCGCGCACGATGTGCCGCTAAACGCCTTCGGGCCCGCGTTGCTCGAACAGCTTGATTGGGGCTTCACAAGCAGCCTGGAGCAACTCGGTCGCGACGGACGCGAGGCCTCCCAGGCGAGCTGTCAGACCATCCTGGACTCCGTGCGCAACTTTATCGGCGACCATGGCCGGGACGGCACCCTGACCGACCTCTACCGATTCCTACTCCCCCGCTTCTACGAAACCCTCCTGGGAGCCGAGCCGAAGAACTTTCTGGTTGCTAACTCCGTCGAACTCTTCCGCTTCGATTGCGCAACCTACGATCGCCCACGATTTGCAGTGCTCGACTTGTTCCTGGATGCCGCGACAAGAGCCCTTTGCGTCGACGCCTATAACCGCGCCGTTGCGGGCGGCGGCATGTACACGTTGGAAACGTTCGGCGAAGGCGCGCTGCCGTTCGATGTGGTGCTGCCCGGTCACGGACGCGGCACATTGCGGATCGACGGAGACGGCGTACACGTGGAGTGGCGCGGTCAACCCCAGAAAATCAGCGGCCCCGAGCCGGTCTGGAATCGCGCAAAGCTCGCGCATCTGCTCGAATGCGAGCTCGGCGACGGCGTCGCCCTGGTCGGCAAGGCCGTTTCGCTCATCGACATGCTCGCGGGCGAATTCATCGTCGTCTTTCACGAGACAGCCTCGGGCTACACCGCCCGCACGGTCGCGATGAACCAGGTCATCCGAGCGGCCGGTTTGCCTCTGCAAACGATGCCGATCGTCCGGCTCGCCTACCCGACATGGGATGCGCTCGAAAAGGCCGATGTCGCGACGCCTCTTTTCCTGCCCGGGCATCTTGCGCGAGCGTTCGGATCGGAAGACGCCCCGCTGCCCGCGAGGGAACTGGGGAAGCGCTGGCGGGAAGTCGTCGTCGCGCAAGAAGCCGTCCTGCGCGGCGTGCGCGCGCGCAGAAAGCCGCGTGAAACGATGCGTCTGCTTGCTGACGCCGGCGGAACATCGGGAACCGCATGGGCCTCTTTGGCAAACGAGTACGAGAATATGCAGGCGGCCATCCGGACGAATGCCGCCCGTTGCGCCGACATCAAGATGCGCCTTCGCGCCGTCCGAGCCGCGACGGCGCAGGATCGAAAAGCGCTGGTGGAAACCGAAAGGGCAAAGGGCGAAGACTTCCGGACGACGCTCGCAAACCTTATCGAGCGGAGGCGGCTGACAGCCGGCGAAGAGGCCGCCAAGCTTGACGAACAAATCGCTGCGGAATCTGCTCGACGGGCGTTGGCGTACGATGCAGTCATCGACGGCTGCCGGAACCGGTTGCGCAATGCGCGATCGGAAAGCAAGCGGCTGCGCAACGATTGCAGGAAGATCGAGCGATCGCAAGAGAACGTGTGGCGTCGCGGGCGGATTAGCGATATCCTGCGGAAGACGGAGATGGCGCGGCTCATGCAGGTGCACGATGCGTTCCTGACCGCGCACTCGCTGCCGCACGCCAACGCCCGGCCGTCGTCATGGTGGCTCCCGCTGATTGATCCGTCGGGCGCATGGTTTCAGGCGATCGCGGCGGGAACCGAAGCGCGGCTGGAAGAGGTGTAGGCGGGAGGTTGTCAGCACCATGTCTTCTGACCTATGGGGTTGTCTCCTCCACAATGTCCAAACAGAAGGGACGCGAGGCACGTCCCCGCCGAACGGCTGTACTTATACCACGCTCGTATCGATCGACGACCCACCACTTGAAATTTGGCAGCAGTTTCTCGGTCGGGAAGGGTAGGTTATTCCACCTTCAGAAAGATGGCTTGCGCTTAAAAAGGAACACGCTGGGGATCAGCACGGCAAAGACGACGCCGACTAAAAGATATGCGTTATTGTACGCTATTGTCATGGCTTGTCTCTGCACGGCGCGATCGACCAGAGCAAGAGCCGCAGCATGCGCCGCGCTCGGGTTCATGCCTTTCATTGTCAGGGCGCCACACGTTGCGGATACACGCGCGCTAAGCCCCTGGTTGGTCGTGGCAAGACGTGAGACGAGCGTCGTCCGATGGAGTACGGCCATACTCTGTACGTAGGAACTCAAAAGCGCGATTCCAAACGAGCCTCCGAGCTGGCGGCAAAGATTGAGAAGTCCTGCGCCCGCAGGAATTTGGCGGCCTCTCAGGCCTGCGAAAGCAGCGACCGTAATCGGTGTCGAAATGAACCCCAGACTGAGCCCGCGTAGGATGAGACCGATTTGCGCATCGTCGTAACCGCTCAATGACGAAAGATGCCCCATGTACCACATTGAAAGGATAAAGATAGGAATGCCCAATAATATCAAATATCGAGCATCGACTCCGCGGCGCATTAACTGTCCGCTCACTAAAACCGCAAACCCCATGACGACGCCGCCTGGAACCAGCGACATGCCCGATTCGGTGGGAGTGAAGCGCAGAATATTCTGAACGAACATTGGAAACATATATGTCGTGCTGTAGATTGCGAAGCCAACCAGGGTCGTAAGCAGCACTCCCGCTGCAAGCCCTCGATCCTTGAGAACTCGCAGTTCGACAACCGGTGCGGTGTTGCCGCGCCGCAGTTCCCACGCGATGAACGCAGTCAGGCAGATTGCAGCGATCACGCTGATCCGCGTAATTGAGGCGTCATCGAACCAATCATAACGCTGTCCCTCTTCGAGCACATACTGCAGTGAGCCGAGACCAACCCCCAGAAGACCAATGCCCATCCAGTCGATAGCGCTCGACGCATTTTGGCGCGGGCTATCGTGAAGATAGCGACCTATGAGATAGGCGATAATAATTCCGATCGGAAACTTGGTCAAAAAGATATATTGCCACGAATAATTGTCAACCATCCAGCCGCCGAACGCGGGGCCAACTGTCGGAGCCGTCATGATGCCGAACGAAAATATTGTCTGGACAAGCACAGATTGTTTGCGGGGAAAAACCTCCAAGATTGTCGATTGTCCAATCGACATCAGCCCAGCTCCGCAAGCGCCTTCGACGATGCGCCAGAAGACTAACGTTTCAAGGCTATCTGATAGTCCGCACAGCGTACACGCAGACGTAAACAGTAAGATGCTGCCGAGCAGATATCGCTTACGCCCAAATCGATAGGATAGCCATGCCGACATCGGAAGAACGACCACGGTGGACAAGATATAGCCGGTTCCAACCCAGTTGATTTCATCCGGCGATGCCCCCAAATTCCCCTGCATCATGGGAAGCGCAGGAACGACACTCGTGTTGTCCAGGCTCTGCATGAACGCGCCCATCATCATTGCCATAAGGATAATCCAGCGATGAGGATTGAGTGTCTCCTTTTCTAAATTATCCGTTTGAGTGCTATCATTTTTGCGCACGTCACCCCCTTAAGCATCAATGCTTTCAGATAAATCGAGACCGCAAAACCATGACCGGCGCCAATTCAAAGGGAAATAGCCTCACCAATAGACGGCTGCAAAATACTGCTGGCGTCACCTGGCGTCGTCAATCATGTTCGGGTCGGACTCTGCCTGCGCGGCGAGCTTACGATAGGAAAGCCGGTTCATATCGCTCAGGAAACGCGAAATGATCGACAACTCATCTGGAGTATAAGCGCCAAGCATCGCCATCTTCTCACGAACCGCTTGCGCGTGGGATTTTTCATGCTCTTCAAAGACTCGAACGCCGCCCTCGGTCAATCGAAAATAGATCTCCTTTTGGTTGTCTTCCCTTTGAAAACTTTCAATAAGTCCTTTGCATAGAAGTTTTTTGCAGATCTTCGAAATTGCCCCGCGCGTCATCTCCAACGCCGCCGCTAGCTTCGTGACGTTCGCGTATTCTATCGAGCCAATTCTATCGATACAGTGCGTTTCTGCAAGGTTGACTCCACATGGCACCTCGGAGCGCCCATGCCTAACCAAGCCCGCCCGATCGTGGATGCGGGTTATGGCGTCGATAATCTTCAGCTCGTCATTCATGATGCCCATCCGATTTTGCTTCCGCGGAAACAATTCCATTGTATCATAAATTGTTTCCGTGTAAACAAAATTTAGAAAAAAGGCCAGGCTGCCGATGAATTAGTTCCCCGATGGTTTTGCTAGAATAACTATTCTGTTAGCAGTCTGACGAGTAATGGCGTGCGTAACATCGCTGTCGACGACAGGATGACCGACTTGACCTGTAGCAAAGGGTGCGCTGGATCGTTGTAGAGCAGGCTTTCAACCACAAGCTACCCGCGAACTGCCAGCAGCTTCTTGCCCGCTATGGAGGTTGGTTTAAGAAATCTTGCAGGAGGCCGAACAGGAGAACGAACACAACTTCGCATCGGCGCGCTTAGGCGCGAGA
Organism: Capsulimonadaceae bacterium; assembly: GCA_031292625.1. Classification (GTDB taxonomy): domain Bacteria; phylum Armatimonadota; class Armatimonadia; order Armatimonadales; family Capsulimonadaceae; genus JARLGU01. The sequence goes on from JARLGU010000044.1 coordinate 35,294, forward strand.
CATCAGCAAGGAAACCCGCCGAAACGGGAAAGACGTGGGCTTCAAGCTGTCCGCATATAGATCAATGGCTTCGCCATAAGCCATGCGCTCTGTTGCCTCTCGTTTCGGCTTCTCGGTCTCGCTCGGAATCCTGAGCCTGTCGAAGGAGAGGAGGAACCCGCTTGGCGGAGCCGATCAATCTGGGGGCACACCAATGAAACGCAACCAGTTCTCGCAGCGTTCGCTTGTGTTCCGATGATTGTCGGAACGCGGTCGTGCGTATGAGCCTTGCAAGACCTTCCCGGCCGTGAATTCGCGGAACCACACGCAACAGCCGCATACAAAGCCGCACCAGTTGCAGTTCCGACAACCTGACCACGTTGCCCGTGGTAACCTCCCCCATTGCCCGGCTTTCGTGAGGGGCTGGGGGAGGATGAGTGTCCTCGGCGTGCGTGAAAAGGCCTGTTAGCAGAAGCTGCTCTACTCACCCACACAGCCGCCTATTTCAGCGGCTCGCCCCATTTGCCCTGGAACGCAAGTTCGCGAAGGGGCTTGCGGGTCCGAGGCGCCGTTTCGAGACTGCGATATTCTTCGGGCAGCGACGTGACCTCGCCGGGGTATCCGACAGCCAGAAGGGTAATCGGCTTGAACGTATCAGGCAGGGCGATGACTTCACGCAGAGAATCCGAGTAGAACGTCCCGATTTGTCGCAGCGTCAAGCCTTCGGCGATTGCCTGTACGGTCAGGTGCGCAACGGATCCGCCGGTATCGTAGCTAGCGTAGGGATTCGGCGACCCGTCGGCATCCCATGCCGTATTGACCACCACAACGATGAAGAGGGCCGCATTCGCCGCCCATCCTGCGTTGTGGGGCAGCAGGGTGCTGACGATCCCCTCGAAGACATCCGTTTGCTCGCGCGGCGCCACGACGAAACGCCATGGCTGATTGTTGCGCGCCGACGGCGCCCAGCGGGCCGCTTCAAGCAGCCGGTGGATTTTGTCGGTCTCGACAGGAGTTGTCGCAAAAGCCCGAGAGCTTTTACGACTTCGCAGCATTTCGAAAATAGCGCCGCCGGTCTGGGTTACGTCAGTCATTCCATACCTCTCAATCACTCGTACGGAGCGCATCGGCCGCTCTAAGAACGCAGTTCAAGAAAGCCATATTGTGTGAGCAATAGGGGGACGAAAGGCCTGGCAACCTAAGCGAGCTCGCTTAGTGCCCTTCCTGTCCGGCCATACCGCCCAGCTGAATGTCGAGGTCCGCGCGGTTTTCGATTTTATCGATTTTGCCGTCGCGAATCCAGATGATACGATCGGAGACGTCGAGCATTTTGTAGTCGTGAGTCGCCGAGATGACGGTTACGCCGGACTCCTTGTTGAGCCTGCGGAGAAGCTCGATGATCTCTGTTCCCGTCTTGGAGTCAAGGTTGCCGGTCGGCTCGTCAGCGAGGATGATGCTCGGGTTGTTTGCGAGGGCTCGAGCGATCGCGACGCGCTGTTGCTGGCCTCCGGAAAGCTCGGACGGTTTGTGATGCAGGCGGTGTCCGAGACCGACAAGCTCAAGCAACTCGATGCCGCGATCAGTTCCCTCGTCGCTGTTCATACCCGCAAAGATGGTTGGGAGGCGTACATTCTCAAGAGCGGTCATAACCGTAATCAGGTTGAACGTCTGGAAAATATAGCCAATCGTGTGGCAGCGAAGGAAGGCAAGTTCATTGGAGTCGAGCTGCGCCATGTCGACATCGTTGATGAAGACGCTGCCGCTGTCCGGCTTATCCAGACCACCGATCGCGTTGAACAGGGTGGACTTGCCGCTTCCCGACGGCCCCATGATCGAGATATACTCGCCTCGTTTAATATCGACGCTGACGCCATTGAGCGCTCTCAGGACCTCTTGGCCCATCTTGAACTCCTTCATGACATCTTTCGTTCGGACAATGTATTCGGTAGCGGCCATGGAAAAATGCTCCTCTCAAACCTCTGTGCGCAACGCCGCGGCGGCAGGCATTGCAGCGGCCCGCTCGGCGGGCGCGATTGTGGCGATCAGCGTGATCAAAATACCGACGAGTACGCAGCCTCCGGCAAGTTCCGCCGAGTGCGTCGCGCCAACGCTCGCAAACGCTGGACCGAAGCCGATAGCGCACGCCTTCTGAAATACGGCGCCAACATATCCGAGGAACCAGCCGCCGACCGACGCAGCGCTTCCAACGAATACCGCTTCGACGACGAAAAGTGAAACGACGAAGCCGTCCGGCGCTCCGAGACACTTCATGGTTCCAATCTCGCGAAACCGCTCGGTGACCGACATCAACATCGAATTGACGATGCCGACGGTACTGACGAGCAGCGACATGACGACGAGCCAGATCATGCGCGCACGCTGGTCAGCGGTCGCGGCGCCCGACGAGATCAGGTTCGTGGACACATACGCAAGAAAGGCGATGCCCAGAATGATGCCCGACGCAGTGACCATCGAGCGCCAAAAGCGAATCTTAAGGCCGTTGATCGCGATCTTCACCACCGTGCTGAACGGCAGCCTGATCCGGCTGATGCCCGCGCTTTCGTGCGATGTCTGAACTTGGTCGATATTTGCGGGTGGCATAGAACCCTTTATTTCCTTTCGCTCTCTCGGTCTTCCGAGGATCGGCGCCCTTATTAATCTCTTCCGATTGCTCCGGCGGCACTCCGACGAGCCGCTTGCCCTGCAACGTATTGAGAAACGCCAGGACGGAAACTTCGGCCTGACGCTGCGTCAGCTTGTATTCCTTCGCAATCTGGTTCGCGATTGACGCGACGGTGTGCGCACCGTCGCACAGCTCCCAAACCAGCGACGAGAGCTCATCGGTCATCTCAATCCGTCGCTCGGTCGGGATTTGAAATATCTTCCCGATCAACTTGTCCCACCGCTTGTACGGATGGTGCGCGAGAGTCACGACCACCAGGCCAGTTTCCGCCGAACGCTCCCACTTGACGCGCGGGTTCCGGATCGGCCGGAGAACGAGAACCTGCTGCGGCCTTGGCCGCTTGCCGCTCCCGAAAAACGGGATCGACTGCCGGGCGCGATCTATCAGTCTAGCCAGCATGGCACCGCGTCCTATCCGCTATGTCGCGTACCAGCGCCTGCTGGCTACTGCGCGAAAAGGTCTGCACGAGATACGCCTTGTTGCTCTCGGGACATTCCCAGAGCAGCGCATCATAATAGGTCGCCGGCATTCGGAACCGGATGAGATCGCGAAGGCCGTCCGACAGCCAGTATATAATGCCCCCGCGACGTCCGGTCATGCGCAATGCCGAATGGCCCGCGACTTCATCCTCAATCTTCTCGTAGTCCACGTTCGCCAGACTGCTGCCTGCCTTGACCGCAAACCACTCATCAAGGTACTGGCCCTTTAGCTGAACATTCGCCAAGCTCCACTGCTCGATCGAAAGCGTCTCCTCGGCCTTCTCTTGCCGGAACGAAAGCTGCAGGTAGATGTTCATCACCTGCTGACCGCTGAGCGTGTACGTCGCCGGCGCAGACGTTTCCAGACCATACAACGCCCAAGATCGCCAGCCGATCTCCGTTCCATGGCAGCCGATCGAATCCAGAATCTGCGTCGCGTGTTCCAAGAATCTCGGTCCACCTCGACCGTAAACCTGAACGATTACCACTCGGCCGCAGGTTGCGCAGTACCAAATCCTCCCACTCGCAGCGCTTCCTGCTTTCCAACGAAACGCGAGTTGAGCCGGTCGCTCCTGTGCGACGTTTTCAACACACTCACCGCTCCACGTCTCAGCGGTCGTTTTCTCCCGCTTCGCCGTCTTCTCAACAGCCGCAAGCAACTCTTTGAGCCGCTGCCCGATCTGCTGAGCATTCGGCGTCTTCTTCTGCTGCAGCCAACGGACTTCCAGGCCGATCGGGACCGTTTTCGAGTCCGCGCGAGCCGAGTCCAGCCGCATGCTGCCGGAGCGAGCATCGCCGCCAAATCCCGTCAGCGACCAGTCGGCCGGAACGCTGATCGAAATCCCCTGCCAACCGATCACCTGACTCGCGTCCTCGACCACTTAACCAAACTTCCTTAAACTCCTCCCATGCCGGCCTTCGTAAGACTCAGGGCATGAGCCCGCCCGTTGGGAGGAAAGGGCTCCCGGGCTTATCGAGCCTGTCGAAATGCCGAGGGGAAGGTGTCTATTCTTCCCTAGAACGGCAGATAGTTAATCGTCTTGGCAATCAATGCCAACGCAATTCCAAACATGGCGACAAGCCCCGTGCCGCACGCAAAGCCCGCGATTACGACCGGCGCGTACATTTGCCACCGCTCGCGGCCAAGGCGCTTCGCGAAATAGTACCGGCTCAACATTGCCCCGATAAACGTCGGGACCGTGTTATGCGGAATATTATTGATGCCGCCCATGAAGCCGTAATAGAACAGAAGCGGCCACTTCAGCAGTACCGTGATGAAGTAGAGCACCAGTCCAAACAGGCCGCCATAGGCAATAAGCGAAGGCTTCAAAGCCTTGAGGACCCAAGCGCCCTTGCCGCCGACCGCGTTGATCTGCGTCCAAATCGACGACTGCACGGCGCTCAGAGGCCACATCTTCTGCGCGAAGGGGAACTGGGCCGACGGGATATCCGTCGTGTGCCACAAGAAGCCCCAGTACAGGAAGGACGTAATTAGGATCAAGGGCAGCATCAGCAACTCAAGCTTGACGATACTCGTGAACTTGGTTCCGGTCAGTTCGATTTCGCGGAACTTCTGGGCCTGACCGCCGTAGTCGTTCAGCGGCAAAGGAGCGAACCAGATGTCGGGATGCGAATAGCCGCTCTTCAAAACAACAGCCTGATTCAAGAACGGGAACGTCACGGGCGAGCCCGTCAAACCGACCATACGAGCGGAAATGTACGAGTTCAACGGCGTCCACACCAAGCCGTAGAAGATAATGATGAAGATCGGGAATTCCGGCACGAGCTTATGGTTGAGCATCACGTAGAAACACGTCGCACACAACCACGCGCCAATTGCCGCGATCCACGGGAAGTCGCCGCGCGCCTTGTTGATCGTCGTCAGCGATGCACGTTGGAACTTCTCGGTCGACTTGTTACTGAAAAACAACGCCTTCGCAACGGACGCAAGTCCAACCGCCGCAATCGCCAGCTGAATGCCTATTCCAAAGCTCATCCAGAAATCGAAGTTCAACGCAATCTGCGTCGGAATGGTTGTCGAACCTGGACGCCAATCGGGGAAGAACCCATGCGCATGCAGGATTGGATTTCCAATCACCTGGAACATGATCGAAGAGATAATCGCTCCCAGCACAATCTGGAACGGCAGGATGAAGCCCATCATCAGGACGCCAAGATCCGGGTTGTAGCCGACAAGCGCCGTCGGCATGCTACGCTCCGTGGACGGCACGAGGTCGATGAAGGGGATCGGGAACAGCGTCACGGGCTTTGCCATCACGACGCCTGTAAAGATCGGAATCGCCAGATAGAAGAAGCCCCAAACGAGGCCGATAATCGATCCGACCGAGAAGATCCGCCAGCGCCAGGACTCTTCCTTGGTGTTCGCTTCCGAAAGAGCGGTCGCACCGGATGCGGCAATCGGCGCCATTGGAAACGGAAGGCGCTCGACGTCGGATGTAATCCGGAAAAGGATAAAGCCGAGCCCCATCCATTTCATGCGGTCGAAGATCTGATTGCAGATCAGGATGACGACCGGGAGAGCCCATGCCGAATCAAAGAACAGCCGATGGATATAGGCGTTGGAACCAAGCGGCGGAGCAATCCATCCTCTCGTCGTCAAATACGGCGCGACGTTGGCCATTGCCGGCGCTTGCATCAGGTATTGGAGGGCGATAAACGATCCAAACGGTCCGCCGGATATGCCTGGCAAGCCCGCCGAAAAGCCCGTATAGGTCAGCGCGCCCGCCATGTAGTAGATGCAGTAGATTTCCTGCTTCTTCAGCGGCATGAACGAACGACGCGCCACCTCGGAAAACAGGACGATCGTGACCCACTGGGACGCTTGTCCGAGCGATGCGCCCGCGACGAGGCCGAGGTAGATCGCGCCTGGCATCATGATCAGGCCGACGAAAAAGGCGCCGGCAACGACCTTCCAACTGAAGCCGTCCTCAAACTGAATGCCGCCGTCATTGGAAGCGCCTTCCGCGCGCTCCCGGGCGGTCTCGATATCATCGAGCTTGCCGCCCGGACCGCCGGGTTTCGTTACTGCTGCATCGATAGCCAATCGTCTAACTCCTTGGCGCGCATCCAAAATAGCTCATGGGGAACGGCGCGCCTGATGATAAGATCGTACTACAGTGCCGGGGCCAACTCCGACGCCTGTCCGGCGCCATCCGCGCTGTGAGTTGCCGAGAAATAGCGCTCGCGCTGCTCAGCGGAGAGCGTGCGCCAGATCAAGAACTGCCTTCGCACCACGTTCAGGAACCGGCGATTCACGCGCTTCCAGTTGGAGACGTCGCCTGAAAGCCGATGAAGATCGATCCGCACCTCGAAGACGTCTTCGAGAGCTGTCGGAACGGTCTGCAGGTTGATGGTCTGCGAGACGCCAAGGTCAAACGGCGCGAGCCAGACCCTGGCCTTCAGCTCCCACTTTTCGCCAAACTCGCTCTGGCATGTGGAAACCTCAACATCCTGAACAAGGAAGTCGCCGACGCTCTGCTCGACATACGACTGCAGCCACTCCGCTAGGTAGCCGTTGATACCCACTGCCTGGTTCCCCGTAATCGCGAACGGCAGCGAAATGCTCCACTCGTCGCCGTCAGGCTCAGGAAGCCTCCATACGCGGTCTACGGCCGGGGTTGCAACTTCAGACGCCTTGCGCGCCGGATAGAGCGTGGAAAGCAGGACGACAGCGCCGACGGATGCGGTTGCCAGCATTGCGGAGGTCGACGAGAAGTTCAGGTACAACCCCGGCAGAATGCCGAACGTCGTAATGATCTTGGAGAGACCCTGGCCGATCAAATAACCGGACACCGCGCCGATTACCGCATATACCAGCGACTCCGCGATAAAGAGCATGGCGATGTTGCCCGGAGTGAGTCCGATACTTGAGAAGATCGCAATTTCCTTGACGCGCTCGAAGACTGAGCCCAGCATCGTATTGAGAACGATCAGCGCGGCGATCAGCAACGGGACGACGACCGTGCCCATGTCCTTGCCGGCGGTCGAGTTGATAGCCGAGAAGCGGTAGTTCTTGTCGAGACCGGCGTACAGGTTCAGGTCGAGCCGCGGCATCAAATCCATGAGCTCTTTTTCCGCCAAGACGGGGCTCTTGAAGTTGACCGCCACCGACTCGAGCTTGCCGCCGATATTCATCAGCGTCTCGTACGGTACGTAGATCACCTGCTGCGGATCGATATGCAGATACTCCTGGAAGCCGGCCTGATCGCCGCCGGAGCCATTGGCATTGGCGGACGCGGATGCTTGCGTGGCCTGGAAATCCGCCGGGCTGAGCGGCTCGTTGTCCAAGTCCTTCGTATCCTTGAGCTTGGAGCCGTCGATGATGCCAATCACTAAATAGTCTTGACCGCTAAATGTCACCGATGCCTTGCCGACATCTTCCGTGGTCAGTCCCAACGATGTCGCAAGACCATCCGGCAGGATCGTCGTATAGACATCCCCCGGCTGGAACCAACGGCCGGCAATCAGATCCTCTTGCGGATGCGTAATCGTCGCCTCGGTCGGCTGAAAGCCCGTGACGCCCTTGATGTCAAGCACCTTGTCGCCGCTCTTCACCGTGGTTGCCTGGAACCAGGCGCGCGCGGCAACTGGGTAGGCGCTGCCGAACTTGTCGCGAAGCAGCGTATAAGCAGGCGCTTGCAGAGGATCCCAGTTCGCCGTACGAAGCAGAATGCCATGGTAGCGCGTCGATCCCGGCGCGGCGACCTTGTTGTAGCGGATCGCGTTGACGATGGACGTGAACGACAGGACGGTGAACGTCAGCAAAACAAGAGTGATGCACGTCAACACCGTACGCGCTTTGCGACGCCGCATGTTTGAGATGCCCAGGGAGAAGGCGGCAAAAGCGACGCCCGCCGTTCCGACATCGATCTTGTGGACGCCAGTCGTCGCCTTGTTGATCTGCTGCATCTGGTCCTCGAACTTGCCCCAGACCATCAGCGAAACCAAAAGCGAGAGGGCCATCATAATGAAGGCGATCAGGACGATGCCCGGATTGATCGTGATGTCGAACGCCGGGTGTATCTGAGAGAAGACCATGAAGATAACGAGGAAGATCCCCATTACCCACATCAACTGTTTCTTCAGATCCGGAGCGGCCACAAAGAGGCGCTCAATGAAGAACGCAAACGGGATCATCAAGAACAGGTAAAACAGAACGCCCTGGACGACGTCGGCCGCCGTCTGCTGAGCGCGCGGATAAACGCGGGATTCCAGGCCCCACGCAGAGCGCGAGTCCGAATCAAACGACGCATACTGTAGGTTGTCGAGTTCCTGCTTGGCGCGCGTGAGCAGCTCGCCAGCCTTGTTATGGATCGCGTCCATCTCGTGATCTACGATGCGGTACTTGCGAAGCTGGCGAATGCGGAAGTCGTCCAGCGTCCACATGTCGCTCGCGACGCGCATCGGCGTGTCGGTTACGACGCCGTCTACGACGAAGTTCGGCGGATTGAACGGATCCTTGGGGTTGGCGACATTGTAGCCATAACCTTCGGCAGCGGCACGGATCTTATCCTTGCCGCCCTCGAGCATCGTGCGCGAATTGAGCAACAAGAAGCGGGTGGCGACTGGGCCAGAACTCATCAGCACCTTGATGCGCGTGTTCAAATCCGTAAAGAGAACGGCAACGTCTTCGACGTAACTTGACTGAACCGACTGCGTCGACAACGCATAGCCGTACTGGCGCGGGACACCGTTGGTTGCGCCGTCGATGATCTGAATGCCGGTAAGGGTCATCAGGTTCGACTGGTCTACCAGGTCGAACACGGTAGTCGGAATACACTTGAAGACAATCACCTGGACGCTATTCGTAACGCCCGTCATGCTCAGTTCAACAGGATACTGCGTCGCGCCGTTAGGACCGAGGTCGGGAGCAAAGTCGATCTGCCCTCGGGTCGTCGGCGTCGTGGCGTGCAAAACGTCATCAGGCGTCGGCAGTCCGTCGCTAATCCGGTACGCATCGACATGGAACTGATTGCCGCCAACTAGGCTTCCAAACCCTCCGGCATTTGCCGTTAGGAGCGGCAGTCCGACAAAGTGGAACTTGGTGCCTTCGGGCTGTGCAATCCAGTTGCCGCGCACTCCGGTGAACGTTTTGCGCGGGCAGCGAACAACCGCGAGCGCGCCGGTCGGGATCGGCTTGTTGGGCACGAAGCTGCTGGTCGGGTCGAAAATCAGCGCGTTGCCGGTAAGCGACGAGAAGCCCATTCGCAAACCCTGGCGGGTCCAGCGCGGATAATCCTTGACCGGCATCACGCCAGCCTTGGAACCTGACGGAAGCGAGTCTGGATCGTTGGTGTCGTTGAAAAGGTGCCAGTATTCGCATGCGAGCAACGTCGTCTGCTCGGCGACATTGGCGATATTGATATTATCGGGCGTGTCCGCGGGAGTATCGACGCGCTGGCGATTGTCATCCGTCGTAGCGAGTTCGATCGCCTTGCCGCCCGCGAGGTTGGCCGCCTCGGCGTCGAACGCAAACGAACCAGGCAGGTAGTCCTGCCACTTCTTGCCGCCGACCGGGTTGATGCCGTCGGCGAACCGCGCGGTGGGATCAAAGCCAAGAGCCGTGCCGATCTTAGCGGCATTGTCGCGCATTGAGCGGCCGATATCTGAAAAATCGGACTGAATGTCTTCTCGATAGTTGTAGTAGTTGGCCTTGTAGAAAACGCCAAACTGTGAGGACTGGCTGGACAGATCGAGACCGGTAAACAGATAAACCTGCTGCCGGTGCGGCAAGGATCCACCGTGCGCGGCGTAAAACTTATCCCAGCCAGAAAGCGGCAGCCACTGGTCGACATGCTTATCGATGTATTCGCGCACGCCCTGCAGTCCCAGGAAGTGACCGTCGGTTGCCACGAAGACCACGGTGCGCTTGGGGCGGTCCTGCGCGAAGAGGCGGGCGAGTTCAAGCATCGAGGCGACGCCGGTTGCGGCCTCCGCCCCCGGAGCAATGGCCGGGACGACCGACATCGAATCGTAGTAGGACTCGACGATCACGATCTGCTTGCGTAGAACGGGATCGGTTCCAGGAAGGACGCCGATAATGTTGGTAGCCTTTGCGACCCTCCATGGCTGGTTGCAATCCACGGCGGCGACGGCATGCGGGGTCGTCAGGGCTTGCGCTTCGAGAGCGGCGGCATCGCGACGGCTCACCCAAAAACGGGGAATGGACACGGGAACGGCAACGAACTTGGATTCGGCCTCGCCGCGCATCGGCTCGTCAGGTTCCGCAAACAAAATCGCCTTCGCGCCAAGACGGGCAGGATTGAGCCACTTCGTCCCGCTGTTAAAGTCCATCAGGACGACGCTGCCGGCGACCTGCTTGCCGTTAAAGTTGATCAGATCGCCTTGACCGCCGTAAATCAGCGAGCCCTTAATGCCGCCGATCGGCAAAGTGGACGTGCGCACCAGGTTAGGCCACAGCGGATTGATCCGGTACGACTGACCGTTCACCTTGATCGTGGAGCGATTGTCATCGACAGGCACGGTGGCGTCGAACTGCTCAGTCCTGACGGCGCCTCCCGCGGGAGCAAGCAACGCGCCAAGGCGAGAGGCGACATAGTCACGCGCCTTGTCGTTGCCCGGATAGCCGACGACGCGGCTGCCAAGCGCTGAAAGGTAAGTGATTGTCGACGACAAGCCTCGTGCATCGACATCCTTAGCCAACAGCCGGTACTGCGCCTGCGCATTCTGCGTATAGGCGTCGAGCTTTGCGGCTACGGGCGCGGGAGCGGCACTCTGAGGCGCGGCGTGCGAAGTGCCAATGGCAAACAGCGCAGACGCGAGCATCAAAACGACCGCGAGACGGAATCCGGCAATGGACATTCTCATAATGCGTCAGTTCAACTCGTTAGGGAGTGACGGTGTGGGTCCTGGAGCAGCCCCATGCACGATTAGGCCGGCCCTTTCGTCATTTACCGATAGCGCGATAAGCATAATCACCCCCTGAATACCAGGCGTGAATGCTGCGCAGAAGGCGACGATCGGGGACACTACACGAAAAATCGGATGGTCATACTTGCCAGCCTAACTATCATATCACATTGATCTCGAAAATTCAACCGGTCCATGGGTTGCTCTACACCACAAAAATCAACAGCGCCCCGCCTCCTTGCGACGGTGAGATGCAAAAGGAGGCTCGCGGGGCTATTCGCCGGGCAACAGCCTATCCGGGCCGGCGAATAGCCTGCTTGAGTTCCGTGATGTTTCCGGCGTTGTGGAGGGCTTCTTCTTCGGTGACGATACCCGCTTTGACGTACTTTAGCAGGCATTGGTTCATCGTCTGCATCCCCCAGAAATTGCCCTCGCTGATTGCGGCGTAAAGGTTGCCCACTTTACCGTCTTCGATAATCTTCTGAATCGTCGGCGTCGTGATCATGACCTCAATGGCCCCCACCCGTCCCGTTCCGTCGGCGCGCGGCAGAAGCTTCTGGGAAACGACGCCCTTGAGCGAGTTCGCGAGCCGCATATTAAGCATATCGCGATCGGTTGGCGGATACATGTTGACAATGCGGTCGAGCGTTTCAGGCGCCGACGATGTGTGCAGGGTCGAGAAAACAAGGTGTCCCGTTTCCGCGGCGGTTAGTGCGACGGACATTGTTTCAATATCTCGCAGTTCGCCCACCAGCAGCACGTCCGGGTTCTGGCGCATCATGTACTTCAGCGCATCGGAGAACGAATCCGTATCGAAGCCCACTTCGCGCTGGGAGACGATCGCCATCTTATCGGGGTGCACGAACTCGATCGGGTCCTCGACCGTGATGATGTTGACGTTGCGGGTCTCGTTGATATTGTTGATCATCGCCGACAGGGTTGTCGACTTACCGGAACCAGTCGGCCCCGTTACAAGAACGAGCCCCTGACGCGACTTGGTAATGTCTGCGAGCACCGGGGGCATTCCAAGCTGTTCGAGAGTATAGATCTTCAGCGGAACAAGCCGGCAGGTCATCGCCATCGCGCCGCGCTGCTGGTATATGTTGATGCGAAGGCGGGTTAGGCCCTCGATTTCTTGGGCTATGTCGAGTTCGTGGCGATGCTCGAATCGCCCGATCTGTTCGTGAGTCATCACGCTGTAAGCGAGGTTGCGCGTGTCGTCGGCAGTCAGGACGGGATAATCGTCCATGCGCACGATCGATCCATGCTGACGAATACAAGGGCAGCAATCCTTCTTGATAAAAACATCCGACGCCTTTCTCTTAGCGGCATCCCTGATCATGTCAAATAACTCTAGCATCGAGCAGTCCCTTCAGTATGTAATGGATGGTAAGCGTCATTCAGAATTATAACACGCAACATACGCAGTGCTTCAGGAGCGCTCCCGGCTTATCCCGCCGGGGGCTTAACGGACAAGACAGTGTATACGACGTATCCGGCGAACGCCGCGAGGCAGCCGACGAAGACGACTCCAATCACCTTGAGCAACGATTTCTTGCGCCTGGCGGAAAAATCTTCCGCGCGCTTTTGCTCGGCAGGATCCGCCTGCCACTTAGGCAGCGTCAGTTGGCCAAAGGATGCATCCTTAATCGCCACATCGTACGTATACATTGCGGATGCCGAGGTCGACATTTCGTCGAGCCGAATATTGACATACCGATCGTTGTAGGTTCTTAAGCCGGTAAAGCGAAAGGCGGGGTCGACAATAAAGCTCAGGCGCAGCCGCTTGTAATTCTTGAGCGAGCAGATCAGCGGTTCCAGGTCGAACCCGCCCGATTGCGCGGGGAGCAGCGCGGGCGATGTGAATGTCACGCACGTCATCGGCGGAACTCTGAGACCGGTCAGTTGGGTTGCCTCGGTCGTGATCTGAACGTCATGAAGCGTGCGCGCCGTCAGTTTGCTGTACTTAACCGAATCGGCAAGAGCCTTTGTCTCGCCAACGGCGGTCGCGTACGTAAACGTGACGTGATCCTCGTAGCCCTGGCGTCCCGGCCACCCACGGAACATCTTGGCGGGGAACATCATGACATGCACATCCGCGGCGCCGGGCAATACCGCCTGCGCGTACGCATTGCCACCGGAAAGGACTGTGCCGGTCAACAGCACGGTCGCAAGTCCCACATACATGCGGAAACGGCACATCATAATTCGTTTACGTTCCTACCCGGCTCTGCGCAGCCTGGTAAAGGACGAGTGCATAGGGTCGTTCACCGGCATGCTGAATATAAAAATCCCACTGCCAATCCCGCTTCAAACCGCAGCGTCCAAATCCTCGCGGGCGGCGGCAACGGCTGGTCGACCGGTAGAGAGGCCCAATCGCGGGCATACTGCGTGAAAACCGAATAGGGGCGACCCGTTTGGAAACAAAGCGTTCCCAGTTCATGGACCGTCGTATCTGAACGAACATCGACCGTAACGGCGCACTCGTTGAGCGCAGCGCCTATCATACGCTCTCGCGCACGTTGGTCACTAAGCCGGTCGGCGCTTACGCAAAGCTCGCGGCAATGCCGGAGACAAACTCGACGGCGGAGCGCGCCTGACATGCCAATCATTGTACCTTCGCCCGGACACTTGCAAACGTCCGGTCGCCAGACACACAGCGGCATGAGGTCAAGACTGGCATCGATATCTATTGTACCTGCCGCCGCCGATGAATCACGCGACCGCCGCGCCGCGGGCTGACGCAAGGCGCGCACGGGACGCCCGCGCGGCGCGTATGCCATAATAGCGCCATGCTTCGAATCTGGGCACTGGGCGACTTGCATCTTTCGCTATCGTCCCCAAAACCGATGGACGTGTTCGGTCCGCATTGGAAGGACCATCCGGCGCGGATCAAGGAGAACTGCGGCAAGCTTATCGAAGAAGGAGACTTGCTGCTGATTCCGGGCGACCTGTCCTGGGCAATGAAGCGCAAGGACGCCGAGACGGATCTTGCCTATATCGCCGCGCTTCCCGGCATAAAAGTGCTCTGTAAAGGGAACCATGACTACTGGTGGGACTCGGATCGGCCGTTGCGCCGCGAAGGGCTGCACGACACGCCGTTTTGCACCGCCGACGGCCGGATCGGCGTAGCCGGAACGCGCGGGTGGACGCCGTTGGTTGGCTCCATGAGCGCCGAGGAGCGGGCTGCCGGAGAAAAGACAATCGCCAAGGAGATTCGCCGGCTCGAAAAGAGACTCAAGGCCATTGAAAACTGTCCCATCAAGTACGCGATGATCCACCATCCGCCGCTGGCGGAATTCGTCCCGGTTCTGAGGCAGTTTGGCGTACAAACGATCCTATATGGGCATGTCCATCTTGGCGGCAGCGACGAGGTGTTGCCCGAGAACTGGCGGGGGTTCCGCTGCTATTGCGTAGCCGCGGACCGGATACGGTTCACGCCACGCCTTATTGACTCCATAGACACGTAAGAAAACGTGTGATATAATGCAATCATCAGCCGCTCAAACGCATCGATGCGTCCTGGGTTGTTTTGATTCCCTCAGAATCAACGCAGAAGAGAGAACCACTCCATGTTTCCCATCGCAATCTTGATTGTCGGCGTCGTCGCTCTGTTTTTGATCTGGGTGTTCCTCCAGTATGTGCCCATTGGCCTCTGGGTGAACGCCATCGCCGCCGGGGTCCACGATGTGACGCCAGGCTACCTGATCGGCATGCGTCTGCGAAAGGTTCCGCAAGAGCGCGTCATCCTGCCGCTCATCGGCGCCGTCAAAGCTGGAGTCCCCGTGACGCTGAATCAGCTTGAGACCCACTACATGGCCGGCGGAAACGTCGACCGTGTCGTCGCGGCCCTCATATCCGCCCATCGCGCACAGATCCCCCTCTCGTTCGAAAAGGCGGCGGCAATCGACCTGGCGGGCCGCGACGTGCTTGAAGCAATCAAGATGTCCGTCAACCCCAAGGTGATTGAAACGCCAGTCGTCTCCGGCATCGCCCGGAATGGAGTCGAGATGAAGGCTTTCGCCCGGGTGACGGTTCGCGCCAACGTGGACCAGTTCGTCGGCGGAGCGGGCGAAGCGACGGTTCTCGCGCGCGTCGGCGAAGGCATCGTCACGACGATTGGTTCGGCGGCGACGCATATCGACGTCATGGAGAATCCGGCGGCGATCTCGAAAACGGTTTTGGCGAAAGGTCTCGATGCCGGAACGGCCTTCGAGATTCTGTCGATCGACATCGCGGACGTAATGGTCGGTCAGAACATCGGCGCCCGGCTGCAATCCGATCAGGCAGAAGCCGACAAGAAGATCGCCCAGGCAAAGGCCGAAGAGCGGCGCGTGATGGCGATCGCCCGCGAGCAAGAGATGAAGGCCTACACGCAAGAAATGCAGGCCAAGGTCGTAGAGGCGCAGGCCCAGGTGCCGCAGGCGCTCGCGGACGCGCTCCGCAGCGGCAATATGGGCGTGATGGACTATTACGGCATGCGCAATTTGCAGGCGGATACCGAGATGCGCTCCGGGATCGGCAAACTAGCCGGCGACGATGAGGGCGTTTCGGGAGGCGGCACGCCGCAAACGTAGGCGAAAGAGGCGACTTGGCGTCAGGCCGAGTCGTCGCGCAACAAATCGCTTCAACAAGACCGATTCAAAAACCTGTCCTTCACACAACATTGCCGCCTGCCTGGCTCGCGCATAGAGTGCAAAGGGGATTGTTAGGCGCTCGCCGTCTTGACGCTTAAGATAGTGCTCTTATATGGAAACGCTGATCGTCCTAATTGTCTCAGTTATCCGATCGCTCATTGAATGGGTGATGCGAGATCCCCAGCACGCGATCCCCATCCTAATCGTAGCGTGGGTGCTCTGGCAGGTTCTTAAAGCCGCAGGCGCCTGGGCGCGCGCGACGGAGGCGGAGACAGATACGGCGCCGCCATCGTCCCCGTCTGCACAAGGTCCCGCCTTGCGGACATCGGATGCAATGCGGCAGGAAGAATTTCCCTATCGCCCGCAAGGTCCAGCCGCCGGTCCGCCAACCTCAGTCTTCGAAAACGAATCATCGCCGTCGACGGCGTCGTCCGTTGCGATCGCCAGCGATCGCGAAAAGCAAGCAGCGGAGGATCGGGCGAAACTTGCCGCGGCGCCAATCATTACCGACAAACGAAAACCGGGCGAGGCGGCTGGATGGAAGAATTTGGACAAACGGCTCGAAAGCTTAGGGACCAATAAGGCGGGCCTTGTCCGTGCCCTGATCCTCGCACAGGCCCTCGAACGCCCCTCAGGCCGGCGCGCCATCGCTGCGGGTCCCCACCGGCCTGCGCGCAAATAAATCTTGACGTGAGTTAAGTCACTTGTCATCGAATAGTCGCATTTATCGATCATTGAACAATTGCTTAAGCATGAGGTATATTGATTGTAGCATGCCGGCATTGAGATTGATCGGAGGGTTGCTACGGTGAATACTCTCGCGCCCTATATTCGGCGCGCTCCGCTGATCTCGACCTTGCCAGTCGAGCTTCAGACGGACCTGGAGCGTGCTGGTGAAGAAAGGTCGTATCGCAGGCGTCAGATTGTGTTCATGGCGGACCAACTGAACGACTACGTTTATCTACTCTCCTCCGGGCGAGTAAAGCTCGTGCGTGTTTCTCCGACAGGCCGCGAGATCACCCTGTATATCGTTAACCCCATGGAGTTCTTCGGAGAGGCGCATCTCTTTGACGACAACGTCAGCTACGACATGACGGCCGAAGTCCTCGAAGATGCGGATGTCGTCGTATTCAGGCGCACCGAAATTGTCGAAGCCCTCACCCGCAGTCCTGAATCAATGCGTGAACTGACTATCCTTCAGGCCAACCGGCGCGCCCAGGCGGAAAACCGTCTCACCGAGTATGTCTTCTACGATGTCCCGACACGCGTTGCCAGGCTTTTGACCCGGCTTTCGTCGACACACGGGCGCTACTCGAAGGGTGGATCGTTGATCCGCTTGAAACTCACCCACCAGGAAATTGCAAATCTGATAGGCAGTACGCGAGAAACCACGACGCTTATACTGAACGACTTCCGGCGGCGTGGCCTGATTGAGCTGCAAGGGCGGCGGATAGTCGTTTCCGACTCGGCCGGATTGCGCGATCTGGCGCACTAGCGAACAAACGGCGAGAGATCGCTAAGCGGGCAGACCTTACGACGAGCGGCGGCAAGCATCCGTCGAATGGCGGTTCGCCTCGTTCCGGCGTAAGGGTATAATTCGGCCAAATGGAAGTCACCATCATTCGCCATGGCGAATCGCGCAATAACGTCGGCGAAACGCTTGAGCTAGATAGCGTCCTGACGGAACACGGAGAGAACCAGGCCGAGCTTACCGGTCTCAGGCTTGGCGCGGAAGCCAAGCGGATCGCCCCATTTACGCACGCACTGGTCAGCCCTTTCCGAAGAACGTTGCAAACATTCCGCCCCATTCAACATGAAACGGGAGTCTCGGCGGAAGTCTGCCCTGAGATTTGCGAATATTGCGATGTGCGCGAGGACAGCTTCCGCGACAGCTATCGCAATTTCATCGGCCAAACCAGAGAGCAAGTCGATCACGAATACCCCCATGTCGACACCAGCAACATGCCAACCGGTCCCAAGCGATGGTGGCCTAGCCCCCTAGAAGACACGTTCGCAATCCGCGCCCGGGCGGCGCGCGTCGCCAGCGCCTTGCGCGCCCGCTACGGCGACACGGATGCCCGCCTGCTCATCGTCTCCCACGCTGAAACCATCGGAAGACTCGTCGAGGCATTGATGGGCTGGGAGCCTGCCGACAATGCGCCGCTAACCGGCAATTGCGGCATCTGGCGAATCGCAACCGGATCTTCTCCCTCTACGGCAACGTTGATGTTGCGCAACTCACGCGAACACCTCGCGATCCTGGAACTAACGGGGACGACGTCGCGCTGACGCCGCGGTTCCCGAGCCCAACCGCCCTTATTCGAGAAGGATCTCGATGCACGGGGGCGTCACAAGGATATGTACGCTGTCACTCTAAGGCGAGCGATTGGATCTGGCGCGGCGCAGTTGCCGAAACAGGCGTAATGAAACGCCGTCGATTCATCTGATCATTCTCGCGATCAGGTACCATTGAAGGCGATTGCCATTCCCATCCGCGCCGCGGCGAGCCAGAACGCAGCGCGCGGCAAGCAGAGGATTGGACAAGCGCTTTTAGCCAACATGCCCCGCCCAAAAACCGTTAAGGTCCTTCTTTCACGGTCCGGGATATGTTGGAACTATAAAGTTGGAAAGTGGACAGATGGAATTACTCGCACCCGATGAAGTGAGATCAGCAACCGGCAACAATCCCTTATGCAAAGGACGGCTCAAGCTGTTCTTGAGCTTTGCTGCCGGGGTCGGCAAAACTTACTCAATGTTGGCGGAAGCTAAACGCCGTAAAGCAAACAACGGCGAAGACGTGGTGATCGGCTATATCGAGTCGCATGGCCGTCAAGCGACCGAGGACCAGATTGGCGATCTGGAAGTCATTCCCCGGCGCAACGTCGAATATCGCGGCGCTTACTTCGACGAACTGGACGTCGAGCGGATCATCCGCCGCAACCCCTCATGCGTGGTAATCGATGAGCTTGCGCATTTGAACGTTCCCGGCATGAACCACGCAAAAAGATACGAGGACGTCCTTGAGATCCTGAGCCACGGGATCAGCGTTCTGACCGCGATGAACGTTCAACACCTGGAAAGCCTGAACGACGTCGTCCTTCAGATCACCGGCGTCAAGATCCGGGAGACGGTGCCGGATTCGTTTCTACGCAATGTCGATGAAATCGTTACGGTCGACATCTCTCCGGAAGCGCTGATCAATCGCCTGCAGCGCGGCGCGATCTACCCAACAACGCGCGTACCGCTTGCCCTCGCCAACTTCTTCACGGAAGGCAACCTATCCGCCCTCCGGCAACTGTTGCTCAGGGAAGTCGCAACAGAAGTGGACCGGTCGGTGCAAACCTATCGTCAGCGCAAGGGCATCGATACGATGTGGCGAACGCAAGAACGAGTTATGGTCTGCATGTCGCCCGACCATCCGTGCGACCGTTTGCTGCGTCGAGGTTGGCGAGTCGCCAGCAGGCTGCAAGCAGATATCGTTGCGGTCTACGTCGCGCCGGCAACGGACGTGCCTCAACAAAAGCGCATCCTTGACGTGGACTGTCGATTGGCCGCCGAGCTCAACATCGTCGTAGAACGTCTTGAAGGGAAGGAAGTCGCGACAACCCTTGCCGATTTTGCCTGGAAGCACCAGATCACCGAAATCGTAATCGGCCACTCACGCGAATCCAAACTAGCGGAACTCGTGAAGGGATCGATCATCAACGATCTTATCCGCCGGGTTCGCGGCATTGACGTGCTCATTATCGCAAACTCGGACGAGCCAAAGGGCAAGTAGAGATTAGCGTCATGCCAGATCCGATCGTATCCCTGCAAGCAAGACTCTGGGACCTGCCGCTCAATGCGCCGTTTCGCATTGCCACGCGAACGGCATACGTGGCGTCCAACGTCCTCGTCAGTGTGTCCGTCGGCGCACTGACTGGCTTTGGAGCGGCCGCTCCGGTGTCGTATGTCACCGGTGAAACGCGCGAATCCGTGCTGGAGGCGGTTGCCGCCGCGACTAATAACCTGATCGGCCTGGACGCGGATCGGATTGGACCGCTTCTGGACAAGGCTAGCGAATCGCTCGCGGCGTCGCCGTCCGCCCGCGCGGGAGTTGAAATGGCGCTGCTCGATCTGTGGGCGCGGCGGCATCGGATAAACCTCTGGCACTACTTCGGAGCGCGACGGGACCACGTCGTCACCGACCTGACTATCCCCATTGTGTCCGCGGAGGAGGCCCGGGCGCTCACGCTCGACGCCGTCTCGAAAGGCTTTGCGCATTTCAAGGTAAAAGTCGGAGACCCGAATGGGCTCGAGGCGGATCTCGCGCGCATTCGATCCGTCGCATCCGCCGCCCCAAAAGCAGGGATACGGATCGATGCCAACCAGGCCTTCACGCCGGACAATGCAATCCGCTTCGTTGCCAAACTTACCGAATCGTCGCCAAACATCGAGCTCTTAGAGCAGCCAGTCGCCAAGGAAGATATTGCCGGGCTCAAGTATGTCCGCGAAAACATCTCCATCCCCGTATTTGCCGATGAAGCGGCGCGCGATCCGTCGAGCGTGCGCCGCCTCATTCGCGAAGACGCCGTGGATGGCATCAATATCAAGCTGATGAAGTCCGGAATTACCGGAGCTCTGGAGATCATTTCGCTATGCCAGGCGGCCGGGATCAAACTGATGATCGGCTGTATGCTGGAATCGCGTCTGAGCTTGACCGCTGCGGCGTATATTGCCGCCGGGACCGGCGCGATCCCCGTGATCGACCTCGACGCCCACTGTCTGCTTGCCCCAGACCCCGCGCGCACCGGCGGATTCCAAGAAGACGGCCCGCGCCTGGTTGTCGATGCCAATGGCTTCGGCTGGGGCGTGGAAGGGCTGTAGGAGACCAGTTCACGAAACGACGTCATGCCTTGCGCCGAGCGGACGCGACGCGTAATCTTCGAACTCCCTTAAGCCGCGTTAGAAGCTCTGCGCCTATTTCCTGCTGACCAAATACGCCGCGAGCGCATTGAGCTGGTCCTTGCTGAGAGCGGCGAACGACGGCATGTCGGAACCGGCGTCGACTTGCGATGGATGTTGCAGATGGCGCACCTGCCAGTTTGGATCCGAGTGCCGGCTTCCTTCGTGGGTGAGATCAGGATCGTCGGACGCCCCTTGTCCGTTGATCCGGTGGCAACTCAAGCAGTGCTCTTCCTGGACAAGTCGCGCCCCCTGCAACGCAGCCTTCGACAACCCCTGATCCGCCGCCGGATCGGCAATGGGCTGTGCTGGCGCCGCGAAAGCAGCAACGGCGTCGGGTTGGTCGCTGCCGAACACCATGCTGCCCCCCAAATAGCCGGTGAAAGACACGGCCGCCGTAACGGCGACGAGCGCCGCCATGGAGGCGGCGCGACCAGGGCCGGAAAGCTTATCTTTGGCTGCGATTCGGCCGAGCAGCAACAAAGCGCCGAGACTTGCCGTCACAATCGCGCCAGTGCGATGCCAGAACAGCGCATGCGGCGGGCTCGCACCGGCGCCAAAGGTTTCGTTCGCCGCCATCGTTCCGCTCAAAAGCGAAATCGCCGCGCCGATCACTCCGGCCGCAAGACACCAAAAACTGACCGTCCGCCACTCGACCTTGGAAAACAGAAGCGCACCTGCCTCGAAGAGGAATGCGGCAATGATAAGCGCAACGGGAAAGTGAGTCAGTGCGCCGTGAAACTCTGTCCAACTGTATCTCATGAAGTCTCCAGTAAACGCAGGGCGATCGCATCTATTGCTGTTAACAGCGGCGCGAGTCCGGTTCTGAAAGGGTCTAACCGATAGACGGCCAGCATTTTCGTGATCCGGCAGCCCCATTGATGGGGATTAACATCTCAGGACGGTCGTTCACGGCCGGAAAACGAGCCAATATCGATGACAATCGTTGATATGAATAGATACGATCGCCCTCCAATCAGCGCTGCCTAACGAGTATTGTCACGACGCTGTGCGCCGCAATGGCAACCATGGCCTCTCCATGTCCGTTGACCCCAATCGTAGAATCGTCAGTTTTGTCCTGGCTAGCGGCGCCGCTGCGAGTAACCGTCAACCGCGACCGGCCTGGCAGTCCGGAGAGGGCGATGGAGCCGTCGCCGACCGTGTTGATCGCCGCGATTTCCAGGCTTTTCGGATCGCTCAGCTGAGTCGCGAGGACGAGCAATCGCGGCTTGTCAGATGCGGCTTGGATTCTGGCGGCGTCCGGCGCAAGCACTTCGGAAAGTTGGTGGACCACGCCAAATGCCGGATACGATAAGCTGCCGTCCGGTCCCCCCGCAAGCGGACAGTCGTTTTCGTACTCCCAGTAGTCGGCCGCCGAAACGCCAGCCTGCGCAAAGCACTTCCAATAAGCCTCAGCCACGCGCATCGCATGATCCCACGACGTCCACGGGGCAGGCTGCGCATCGGCAAGGTGCGCATCGTATCCGAGAGCCGTGCACCAAACCGGTTTCTTCGCCTGCTTCGCCAGATCCGCGATCGCCCGGTAATCGTCGTCAGAGGCCTGCTCACAGTCCCAGGACTGAAACGCGAGCGGGCCGAGAAGCGACGAGAGCGATGGATCGGCGAGAAGCGGCCGGGCATAAGAAGCCAGAGCGGCTGCGGTGGAAGTATCGCCGATCAGCCATTTCGGCGTGAGAGCAAGCTGCCCAAACCGCGCCCCGGCAAGCTTGATGAAAGCGGCAATCTCGGCGGGCGCCATCTTGACGTCCCCGCCCTGATCCGGCGCATTGAACGACATCGTCTCAACCGAGATGCCGTACCGCTCGCGCGCGGCGGCCAAATACTGTGCAAGCGCCTCGACGACATCGTTGTATTTATCGGCGAGGATCGTTCGCCCGGTTTTGAGCGATGGATCGGCAACCGCCCAGTCCGGCATGGACCAGATCGACGCCGTCACCGGCACGCCGCGCCGCTCAAAATCCTGCAACAACAGGAAACTCGCGACCACCGCTTTGTCATCGCGCGCCCAAGCCCCGCCCGCCTGCGGCGCCCACTGCGCGAGAGGGATTGCCACGCGCGCGTGCACCGGGTTCAGCGAAGACAGGGTCGCGCGGCCGACGCTGTCGAGCCCCGCCTTGTCCCCGCCATCAAATAGGCCATACCGTTCGCGGGCGTAGTTGCCGCCAAGACCGTCAATCTTGCCGGCGGTCGTCTGCCAGTGCAGATCGACCTTCGCAACGCCTAGGGGCGGATCCGCCGCCGGACCTTCGGCGTGCGCCGCAACCGCCATCGCGGCGCTCGCAAACAGCAGCGCGAGCGCGAAGCGTACTGAGTTCATCGTCATCGCGTATCCTTATCGATCTGTATCGTGCATCGTAGAATTGATCCGGGGAGTCCGATTGTCCACTCCGTATACGTGATTTTGCAAGAGAATGTCTCAAAAACGGGTAACTTCAGGAACGCAGATGGGGCCGCTTCCTGTTAAAGGGAACGAAATCCGCCGCAATCGTTCTCAAGAAAGGTCCACGCCCTTGGATAGCCATCCTTCCGCTGTCACGTTGCCAGGCCTCGCTTCCACCGCAAAAACATCCCACCGCACGGCGCCGCCTTGTGCGTTCGTCATCTTCGGAGCAAGCGGCGACCTGACCGCCCGCAAACTAGTTCCCGCATTATACAACCTGGATGGCCAGGGCCTGCTCCCCGACGGCCTCGCCGTGGTTGGCGTCGCGATCACTGAGATGGACGACGAATCATTCCGCCAGAATATGCACCACGCGACGAAAACGTCTGCGGAGGTCGAGAACTTCCAGGAAGAGACCTGGAGCGCGTTTGAAAAGCGCCTTCACTATATTACCGGAGGATTCGATCAACCCAAAACATACGACGACTTAAAAGCGCGTCTCCTTCAGATCGACAACGATTTCCAAACATGCGGGAACACTCTCTACTATCTGGCAACCACGCCGTCGTTTTTCGGCGTCATCGTCGGAATGCTCGGCGAACTCGCGATGGCCGTTCCCCGGCAGCAGGGCAGTTGGACGCGGGTTATTATCGAAAAGCCGTTCGGACACGATCTGCAGAGCGCCGCAAAACTCAACGACGAGGTCCATTCCGTCTTTCTCGAAGAGCAGGTCTTTCGTATCGACCACTACCTTGGCAAGGAGACGGTGCAAAACATCCTGGCGTTCCGGTTCGCCAACTCGATCTTCGAGCCGATCTGGAGCCGGGAGCATATCGATCACGTCCAGATCACCGCCGCGGAAACGCTCGGAGTCGAACACCGGGGAAACTATTACGAGACGGCGGGAGCGTTGCGCGACATGTTCCAGAACCATCTCTTCCAGCTAATGGCGCTGGTCGCAATGGAACCGCCCGTCCACATCGACGGCCCCTTCGTGCGCGATCGCAAGGCCGACGTCCTGCGCAGCATCGTGCCGCTGAGCGGCGACGGCGTTGGGCTCAATACGGTCCGAGCACAGTACGAAGCGGGTGAGATTTCCGGCGAGAAGGTAGACGCATACACGGTCGAACCGGACGTCCATCCGTACTCGCAGACGGAAACGTTTGCGGCGATGGAATTGAGCATCGATAACTGGCGTTGGGGCGGCGTCCCGTTTTACCTGCGGTCCGGGAAACGTCTTGCGGACAAGCGGACTGAGATCGCGATCACGTTTAAGTCGGTGCCGCAGCAGTTCTTTAACTTGGGCGGCGACGAAACGATCAACCCTAACGTGCTCGTGATGCGCATCCAGCCGAACGAAGGGATTCTCTTGACGCTCGGCGCGAAGATCCCCGGTCCCAGAATGGTTGTGCGCCAGATGCAGATGGATTTCTCGTACCGCACCGGCTTCGGCGAGTCCCGCGCGACGGCGTATGAAACCCTGCTGCTCGACGCCATTGAAGGCGACTCGACCCTGTTCAATCGCTACGACTCGGTCGAGCTTTCGTGGAAAATCCTTGCGCCGGTACTCGAAGCCTGGTCCGTAAACGATCCCAGTACGCCGCTCGCGAAATACCCTGCGGGAAGCTGGGGACCGACCGCCGCGAACGTGCTGATCGCTCGCGACGGGCGCGCGTGGCGGAACGAGTGAAAGACGAGGCAGGATGCCCAGTGGCCGGCCTTGCCGCTTTTCTTCTCAGCATCTGCAAAATAATCGAAAGGCATTGCAAGACGGCTCCCCGGCCGCCGTGGCCGTTTTTGGGAAAGGGCCGTCACACCGCATTCACAGCTTCCCGATACGCGCTGCAATCGGCCGTAGCAGGCAAAGCGCCGTACGCGTGTTGACGCCGCCTTACCGATCGCCGCCGTGAACGAGGCGCGAGCAAAAAAGTGCCCCGGCGGCACGAGCCGTCTTGAATCTTGTACTCGCAGCGCCGATTAAACTACCCCCTTAGAATCGAAAGGCATTGCAAGACGGCTCCCCGGCCGCCGTGGCCGTTTTTGGAAAAGGGCCGTCACACCGCATTCACAGCTTCCCGATACGCGCTGCAATCGGCCGTAGCAGGCAAAGCGCCGTACGCGTGTTGACGCCGCCTTGCCGATCGCCGCCGTGAACGCGGCGCGGACAAAAAAGTGCCCCGGCGGCACGAGCCGTCTTGAATCTTGTACTCGCAACGCCGATCAATGACGTATGCTCTTCGCCGCATCTGCAAAATCATCGAGATCGGTTGCAAGACGGCACCCCGGCCGCCGTTGCCGTTTTTGGAAAAGGGCCGTCAGACCGAATTCACAGCTTCCCGATACGCGCTGCAATTGGCCG
>JARLGU010000045.1 GCA_031292625.1 Capsulimonadaceae bacterium
AAGAGGCTTAGTGATTTCGGATATTTCGTTACGCTTGATCCCATACCTATTGCGGCATAGCTTCGGCATGCAATAGATCATCTACCTAAACTCTTGGTTCGATGACTGCCACCGAGCCGAATGATATTTCACGTGTCTGGAATAGCCTGAGTGCGTTCTATTTCCAGAGCAGCGACCAAGAAAAAATGCCCGGCCGGCAACGGAGGCCATCTTAAGATGAAAATAGCGATCATCGATTACGGCATGGGCAACTTGCGCAGCGTCGAGAAGGCGTTCGAGCACGTCGGCGCGTCGGGGGCATTTGTCACGGATGATCCGGCAGCCGTGCGGACGGCGGATAAGGCCGTTCTTCCCGGCGACGGAGCGTTCGACGCGACGATGGACCGGCTGCGCGAATCCGGGGTTGCCGATGTGGTGAAGGAATTTGCGGCGTCGGGCCGTCCGTTTCTCGGCATCTGCGTCGGAATGCAGTGCTTGCTCACGAGCAGCGACGAGGGCCGGCAGGGCGTCGTTGGCCTCGACCTCGTTCCCGGTCGCGTCCGGCGATTTTCTGGCGGGGACGGCCTCAAGGTTCCTCAGATCGGTTGGAACGAGCTCCAGTTTCCTGCGCCATCGCCGCTCTTTCAGGGACTGAACGCGGCCGACATGGTTTACTTTCTTCACTCGTTTTACTGCGTCCCGGCCGACCCCGCCACGGTGACCGCGACGGCCAATTACGGCCTTGATTATTGCGCGGGGCTGCAGGCGGGCAATATTTTCGCGACCCAGTTCCACCCCGAGAAGTCCGGTCAGGTCGGCCTAGCGATTCTGCGCAACTTTTCGCGGCTATAATGAGCGAGGACAAACCTATGGAAATTATCCCGGCTATCGATCTTAAGTGCGGCAAATGTGTTCGCCTCACTCAGGGCCGCTTCGAACATGAGAAGCAATATTCCGACGATCCTCTGCGCGTCGCGAGGCGATGGCTCGACGAAGGGGCGACGCGGCTTCACGTCGTCGACCTCGACGGCGCACGCGAAGGCAAGCCTTCCGAGGAAAACATCGCGATCGTCCGCGACATCGTTCGCCAAATCGGCATTCCCGTACAGATCGGCGGCGGCATACGCAGCCGGGATACGGCACAGCGAACGCTCGAAGCAGGGATCGACCGGATTATCATTGGAACGGCAGCCGTCTCCGACCCGAGCATCGCCGAGCTGTTCGCGGAGTTCGGCGAGCGGATCGTGCTGGGCATCGACGCGACCCAGGGCAAGGTTGCGGTGCAAGGCTGGCAGCAGGCGACGCATATCCGCGCCACCGATTTTGCCCGCGAGATGGTCGCCAAAGGCGTCCGGCGGATCATCTTCACGGACATTTCCCGCGACGGGATGTTGACCGGTCCGAATATCCCCGCGCTGAACGACATGATCGACGCGGCCGGCATCCCGGTCATCGCCAGCGGCGGCGTCGGGACGCTCAAGGATATTCGCGACCTTGCCGCGACGCGCGCAGAGGGCGTCATTGTCGGCAAGGCGCTCTACGAGGGCACGATCAATCTGACGGACGCCATCGCGACCGCCGCGGCTCACGGCGCGTAGGACGGAGAGAGGACGGGCTAGAGTCGTGGACATTGCAGGGATCCTTACGCTCTCAATACCGATTGTTGCGATCTGCGCTGTCTTCGGCGTCAAAGCACTGAAAGTCCTCTTGCTGCATCAGCAGACGATTGAAACGATAAGGGCTCAGCGAGATGCTCGTGCGGCGGACACGAGCGTCGCGGACATCGAAGCGTTGCGGCGTGAACTGCGAGAGTTGCGCGAAACGAGCACGCAGCACGCGCTTTCGCTTCAGAGCCTGCTCGAAACGTTGGACCAGCGAGTCGACCACCTGGAAGCTCAATCGCGCGCATCCGCGCCGGCAACGACGGCATCGGAGAATACGGAGACGGTGTTGCGAGCCGGACAAGTTCGCGAATAAATGCGCTGCCGGAGACGAATGCGATCGATTTCTCGCATCGTGCGGGTATAGGCCGCCGCGCACCACGCAAAACGCTCGCTTCGTACGGTAGAATATCACGGCCCGAGCCTCACGATCCGCAACGCCGCAGATCAACGACGGACGTTGACTTTATGCCCAATCACATCGACGAACCAGCATCCAAGAAACCATCCAGGTGGCGTATCGGCAAAATGGAAGCTTCCGACCGCGGCTCGGTAGCTCCCTATGATAGCAGCATCAAGCATCTGCGCAGCGTACTTTTCGGCCAAGCCTTGGCGTCATCGCAAAGCGGCCATCAGAAGCTCCCCAAGATCCTGGCCCTGCCAATCTTCTCATCCGATGCCCTCTCTTCCGTCGCGTACGCTACCGAAGCCATCCTTGGCGTTCTGATTACGGCGAGCACCGGCGCGCTCGGTCAGTCCATCCCGATCGGCGCGGCAATCTGCACGCTGATCCTGGTCGTTGCGCTCTCCTATCGCCAGATCATTTTCGCCTACCCGCACGGCGGAGGCGCTTATCCGGTCGGCAAGGAGAACCTTGGCGACTCCCCCGCGCTGATCGCAGGCGCGGCGTTGCTGATCGACTATATTCTCACCGTCGCGGTGTCCGTGGCGTCGGGCATCGACGCAATCGGTTCGTTTTCGTCGAGCGATATCTTGTGGCTGCAACATGTGGGCTTCTGGGTCCACGCGCATACGGTCGACGTCTGTATCGCGTGCACGATCTTCATCATGTTTGCGAACCTGCGCGGCGTCCGTGAAAGCGGCGCGGTGTTCGCGATCCCGGCCTACGCGTTCATTCTCGGCTTCACGGTCTTGATTATCGCGGGGATTACCGGAATCTACGTCACGCATTCCATCGTCCCGCCAACGACGCACCAAATGGTGACGATCGCACGTGCGCACTCGATGCCGATCGGCGTGACGCTCGCGGGCTGGTACCTGGTCCTCCAGGCCTTCTCGTCCGGCTGTTCGGCCCTGACGGGAATGGAGGCGATCTCAAACACCACTCCGTTCTTCCAGAAACCCGAGGATAAGAACGCCGCGGCGACCATGAGCTGGATGGCCGGGATTGCAATCTTCTTCTTCTTTGGCATCACGTACCTTGCCAGAGTCGTCCACGCGCTGCCGATCGACTCGAAGGCTGACGACTACCAGACGGTCATTTCGCAAATCGCTCACGTCGTTTTCGACAATACGCATTTTGCCTGGTTCTACTATTTCGTTCAGATGTCCACGGCTATCATCTTGATTTTGGCGGCGAATACGGCATTCGCCGGCTTTCCGCAGCTGGCGTCCATGCTCGCAAAAGACAACTACCTTCCCAGGCAGCTTGCGAGCGTCGGCGACCGCCTTGTTTTCGCCAATGGCATTGTCATTCTGGCCGGCGTAAGCTGCGCGTTGTTGGTCGTGTTTCAGGGAGACGTTTACGAATTGATCCCGCTTTACGCGGTCGGCGTGTTTACGTCGTTTACGATTGCCCAGTCGGGCATGGTTAAGCGATGGGTCACCCAGCGCGGCAAGGGCTGGAAAACGGGGACAATCATCAACGGCCTCGGCGCGATTGTGACGGCGGCCGTGGCTCTTATTTTCGTTGTGAGCAAATGGGCGTCCGGCGTCGTCATCAATCCCAAGCTGAAGTTCAGTACCGACGGCGTCATCGATATATCGCGCGGGCACTTGACGATCTACGCGCTCAACGTGTATCGAGCCTGGCAGCACACTCATCACGGGCAATCGTTGCCGGGCATCACGATCGGGCCGGACCTGACGCCTCACTACGGGGCATGGATCGTCGCGGTGCTCATTCCCGTGTGCGTCTTGGGCTTCCGCAAAATCGCCGCGCATTACCGGCAATATGAGCGCCAACTCGCACTCGTCAATTTCGTGCCCGTGCACCCGAAGCGCCACGTTGTTCTCGTGCTTGTTCCAAGGTTGCATAGGGGCGTCGTAAACTCTCTTATCTACGCGCAGTCAATTTCGCCAGATGCTCGCGCGGTCTACGTTGAGATCAACGAAGCATCGACCGCCCCGCTGAAAGAGGCGTGGGAAGAGTGGTCGCAGGGCATTCCGCTGATCGTGCTTGCATCGCCTTACCGGTCCTTGGTGGGCCCGCTAGTCAACTATATCAAGGCCGTACAACACGAGGGCGCAAACGAAACCGTGACGGTCATTTTGCCGGAGTTCGTTTCAACCCGATGGTGGCACACGCTCCTGCACAACCATGCGGGCCTCATTTTGAAATTGAGGCTGGCGACACGGCCGGGCATCGTCGTCTCCAATGTCCGCTACTTCTTTGAGGGAGCAGGGCAATGATTATCGACGCGCGCGGCGACGTTGTCACGCTCTCGGGCAAGCTGGAAAAGAACCTTTGGCTGAGCATTCAGGCGGCCGCGGAGCTTCTCTTGCGCCAACACCCCAACGGCATTTTGATCGATGCCAGCAAGATCACTTCGTGCTCACCGGAAGGCGCGCGCACGTTCCTCGACGGCATCGAATACATCGAACGCCACCGTGCGAGGATCGTTCTATGCCAGGTTCCCGAACTGGTTATGGCCGTGATCCGGACGGTGCCTGGGGTTCGCTCCGCCGTGCCAACGGCGCCAACCTGCGAGGAGGCGCGCGCGTCGTTGGATCTTGCCCTCCGCACGCGCGTCAACGAAAAGCTGCGACGGGCCGAAGGAGGCGTTCAGCCGCCCGCGGTGCTTGTCCCGGTGGTGCAAGGAACCATGAGCGTCAAGGATGCGCTCGGCCTTGCGCAGGTCATCGGCACCGAGATCGGGCACGACGCCCATGGGGGCCAGATCAAGGTGCTCCCGCGAATCCAGCTTTCGTATATTCTGGTCGTTCCCCGGTCGCTGCCGCTTAATACGCCGCTTACCGAAGAGGAGACCGAAGCGCGCTCGCTTCTCAATGAGGCGGAAGAATTTGCGACCACCCATGATCTCAATATGAGCGCCGGAGTTGCAAGAACGCGCGACGCCGTCGAAGAAATCGTCGGACTGGCCCGCACTCTCAACGCGGCGAAGATGGTAATCGCCGTCCCGCCGGCTTCCGTCGGCAAGAATGTTACCAACGTTGTCGAGAACGTGCTGCACAAAGCGCCTTGCGAGGTGCTGATGATCAAGAAAGACTGACTTAGATGAAACCGGCAAAGCTTAGCGGCCTATCGATTGCAATCGATGGGCCGGCAGGCGCGGGCAAGAGCACCACGGCGAAAATGCTAGCTCGCGAACTGCGCATTGTTTATGTGGACAGCGGAGCGATGTACCGGGCGGTAGCCTGGAAGTGCAACGAAGACGCCATTCCGCTCAATGATCCCGAACGCATTGCGGCGGAAGCCGCACAAATTTCGATCGAGTTCATCCCGTCGAGGAGCGAGAACGAACCACAGCGAATTGTCGCCGACGGCATCGACATCACGAACGAAATCCGCACCCCGGAGATGTCCCGCCTGGCCTCCACCGTATCCGTGATTCCCGCGGTCCGTGAAGCGCTTGTCGCCAAGCAACGGGCGCTGGGACAAGCCGGCGCGGTCGTGATGGAGGGCCGCGACATCGGCACGGTCGTCCTGCCGGACGCGGACGTTAAGATTTTTCTGACGGCATCGATCGACAATCGAGCTCAGCGACGGACCCTTGAACTTCGGCAAAAAGGCGATGCGACGGCAACGCTCGACTCCGTGCGCGCGGAGATCGCCGAACGCGACCGGCGCGACATGACGCGCGCCGTGTCCCCGCTGAGGGCGGCGGACGACGCCGTTACGTTGAACAACGACTCGATGACCGCGCGGGAAGTGGTGGAGTTCATACTCGATCTTTGCGCGAAGAAAACGGCCCAACAGGATATAGAGCGATGACGACAACCGATCCATCAGCCCCACGCGAAAAGAAGCCTCTCTCGGACAGGCGCCCCGATCAATACACCTGGCTGTACAAACCGGTGCGCACCTATTTCAAGATCTTTTTCGCGCTCTTTGGCGGCATCAGCGCATACGGAAAAGAGAACGTTCCCGAAACCGGCGGCGCGATCATCGCGGCGAACCACGCGTCATTCTCCGATCCGCCTGTTCTGGCGACGATCCTAAAGCGCCCTCTGCGCTTCTTCACGAAGGCCGAGTTGTTCGACGTGCCTGTATTCGGCGCCGGTTGCCGGCTGCTCGGCGCGTTCCCCGTGAACCGCGGTTCAGCCGATCGCACCGCCATCCGCAACGCGCTTGGCGTGCTCGAAAACGGCGAGCTCCTTGTGATCTTCCCCGAGGGCAACCGAGGGGACGGCGTCTCGTTCGGCCAGCCGGAAAAGGGCATCGGATTGATCGCCTTAAAGGCGGGCGTCCCGATCGTCCCCGCCTATATCGATGGCACCGCGAAGCAGTTGCCCAAGGGAAGAAGCATTCCGCGCCGCGCGCACCTGACAGTCCGGTTCGGACAGCCGATCGACCCCGCCGCGTACGCGGGGAAAGGCGGCCATGAACGTCTCGCCCCCGACATCATGGCCGTGATCGAGAAACTGCGCGAAGAACACCGCGCCGCAACCAAGCGCTAATCCCTGGACTGCGCACATTGTCTCTATTGTTCATACGACTGCCTTGACCCGCCGCACACCAGGCGAAAGCTCACATGGGATCAAGCGGAATGCTTTCCCCCAGCCGGCGGGAAGCGGTTTCCGGCCGTGAACGACCGGCCTGAGACGTCAAACCCCATCAATGGGGCTGCCGGATCACGAAAATGCTGGCCGTCTACCGACTAGGCCCGTTCACGGGCTTTCTCAACACAGGCCGGCCCTTACAGGACCGGACTCGCGCCGCTGCCAACAGTTATAGATACTCTTA
>JARLGU010000006.1 GCA_031292625.1 Capsulimonadaceae bacterium
CGCGCAACGTGGGCAGCGCCCGTTGTACACCTGGGATCTGAACATCGTATTGCCATTTACCAGAATGTCCCGCTGGCCAATCTGCTGTTCAAGGGCGACGACGACCTGAGCGCGAATGTCTCGCTTTCCCGGCTCGCTGAGGGTGTCCGTCTGAGCGTGGTTGCCCGTGACGATATTTTCTGCCAGAACGAGCCGTCCGGCGCCGAGTGGCAGGGCGATTCGCTCCAGTTCGCGATCGCAACGCAGAACCACGCGAACTTCGAATGGACAGCCGCGCTCACCGCGAAAGGTGCGATCGCGCATCTGGACATCGCGCCCGCCGGCACGAAGCTGGGCACCGCCGATTTCCCGCTCGTGATCCACCGCGACGAGGCAAGCAAGGAAACGATCTACGATTTGATCATCCCGAACATGTTACCAGACGGCTCGCAACTAGGAGACCGCTTCGCCATTACCCTGCTGGTCAACGACGACGATGGCGGCGGTCGCAAGGGATATGTCGAGTGGACACCCGGTATCGGACGATCGAAGGACCCGACGGCGTACCAGCCGGTGGTGGTTCGGTAGGTGCGAGCGAAAGGGCGAGGCTTAGCCGGCCTCGCCCCTTGCGATCGCCTCGGCTCGGAGATGCGCTCGTTGCCCCGCTGCGATTGTCCCTTCCCGCATTGCACCTGTCTATTTCTAATTGTGTGGTGATTATCCTGTGATTGGCGTACCCACTTGATATTGGCGGGGCGGATGATGGGGATTGCCCCCGCAGCCTCCAAACCACAACCTGGCGCTAGCAGCAATGCGCTGTCGGGGAGCGCTGCAAATCCCTCGAAATCCAGTCGCGGCCGCGATGTCGTCCAGGACGACGTCGCGCTAACGGCCTAGGCGATTGTCCGCGATCGGCTCGACTTGGCCTACGTACCGGGGCCGTCTCCACGGTAAATGAACATCGACTAACGCCGACATTGTGGCGCCGACTTCGCGGAGAGACAGCGCAGTGTGGCTTCGTCGCGACATATTGTCGGGAGCTACGAAGCCAACGGCGTCTATCCCCAGATGCCTTGCGAGGTAAATCGCTCTCGCGATGTGAAAATCTTGGGTGACGATTACTGCACGACGAATTGCGAAGACATGCTTAGCACGATAACAGCTGTCAAAGGTCCGGAAACCGGCGTAGTCGCGAACGATAGCGACATCGGGAACGCCGGCGGCCATTGCGTATTTCTTCATCGCGGTCACTTCGTCGTAACGCTTTGAACTATTGTCGCCCGTCATCAAGAGCTTCGTTGCTTTGTGGGCCTGATAGAGGGCGATGGCGGCATCGACCCGAGCGCGCAATACGCTGGACAAGCATCCATTTGGATAGACCATCGCGCCAAGCACGATGGCGACTGGTTCCGCTGGAACGAGGGAAGCATCACGATAGATGAATCTCGCCGTAGAATGACGCACCCACGCGGACGATGCGGCCACCCCGAAGACAGCGGCGCTGAAGGCAATGACGACGACAATTGTGACACGCCGACAACTGCACAGCTTTGATAAGGGATTGCAGGACGCGTCTGGTAGCTTCACTATACTCAATACTCGCGGCTCCTTGCGCAGGCTTCCGGCCCACGCGGATATCGTCTCCGCAAAAGAGGAAATAAGGCGGATGATCGGGCTCGCTCCCACGACATCCAGGGCCACAGCCTGGCGCTCTCGATTGCGATAGGGTAGCACTCGGGGCGACAAATGCTAGCACCTATTTGTGGCCTCCATGAGCGAGAAGGAACACGACGACTTCATGATGCCTATGCAGTTTTGCGAAGTCGAGTGGTGTGAAGTTCAAATTTGTATCGCGAGCGTTTATGTCGGCGCCAGATCCCGCCAGGTATTGAACCATAGCCAGATGTCCGTCTAAGGCAGCGTAGCACAGCGGCGTCTCTCCGAGTTTGTCCCTTGCATCAACGTTCGCTTTCCGAGCAATGCATTCCCGTGCGAGCTCGACATCTCCGCTTGCCGCAGCGCAATGAAGCGGGGTCTGGCCTGTATACTTGTTGGCGTGTAATGTGGCCCCATGCTCCAGTAGAACATGCACAATGTCGTTATGGCATTGCGAAATCGCATCGTCAAGCGCAGAGTGCCCTTGCCCGTCCACGTGGTCGACGTTTGCGCCGTGTGCCAGAAGGGACTTCACGATCGAAAGATGCCCGCCGTCTACTGCCCACTGCAATGGCGTTTGACCTTCCGCGTTCGCGACGTTAACGTCCGCTCCGTGGTCGATAAGGTACGCCACCATCTTAGTGCGACTTTCGCTCGCAGCAAAATGCAGGGGCGTTGTACCGCCGCCAAAATTCATGCCCGAGATGTCCCAATCTCCGTGATTTCTTTCATTAACGCTATCTCCGTGGGCAAGCAAATACTGCATCAAGGGAATCCATCCAATACCGGCGGCAAAGAAGATCGGCTTTTGAAAGCTATGGACCATGAGAGCAACTTGAAGAAATATCAATACTGATACGATCCCTAATGAGATTTTAAATATCGATTTGAAATTGTTCATGGCGTACTCCCAGAGGGAGGGAACTTGTCCACGTTCGTAAAAATGAAAGGTGATCGATCCGCCAAATAGCGCCGAATCCCGATTTATGCAAAGCTGGGGAGAGAAGGGACGATTATACCTCAGTCGCCGCATTCAACACGCACTCTACTGACGCCCCGATCTTCTGCCCAAGGGCGGCCGGTCGCGGACCAAGGTTCCGAGGCCGGGGAGGCGCGTAACTTAGCACAGAGTGACAGCTCAGTATCTTTCTACCCAACAAGGTTGGGCTTTCTCGTTCCCGGCGTTCGCTTACACGTTGCATCGCTGCCCCCTTTCCGAAAAGGTCGTCGACCTTTGAGTGATCGATTGACGGGTCAGCGAAATCCATGCTCGATTAGCAATTGCCGGCCTAGCGATCAAGCAGGAAATTGTGCGGCCAAGGAGCAACCTGAGAGCGATGCGACATAAGATCACGAATATACTCATGATTTTACGATATCTCCTAATTGCGGCGGCGATCGGAGCCAACGTAGTAATCCTCGTTTCACACGCCGTCCGAAACTATGAAGGGGCGTACTGGAGGAGTATGATTAGAGGTATCGCCGGCAATGACGAGGGGCCGACGAAAAGCGAATGCCTTGCAGCGATACGTCGCAATCCTGGCGATGTCGATATGCGAATTGCCGCAATCATGAACGAGTACCCAGCGCCCGATGACGACGACCAAGACTACGCGACGGCGCGCGAGGTAGCCACCCATCGGGTCAAAGCGCTCCGTGGGCTGATCGCACGATTCGGTAACCGCGATGCTTTGCGAGGCGCGATCGTAGGCGCCGAGGTAGCAGGATGGCCCGAGATTTGTACTCACATCATTCTATCGGGCAACGACGAACTCGATCGAGCACGCAGATCGAGCGGGATTTCCCTCCCGCCTTCGGCGGTTGGCGACTGCATAAACGATGCGAAGGCAGGTGAGGCTGTCGATCCGGACAATGCCTTCTTTCCGGCCATGAAAGCTGTGGCGGAAGCGAGATGCGGCCATTACGATGCAATGCTTCATGACATCCACTTCGCGTCTACGTTGCCGAAGTGGGACACGTACGCGCGCAATGAAATTTTCGGACGGTGGCGCGCTATGGAAATGTCTGGGCAATCGCTTGATTTCTTGTCGAGGATCGGCGAGATCGCCTCGGTCAGAAAACCCTATTACCTGCTTCTGAAAGACTGCGCTCGTGTGGCGATCGAAAAAGCGGTCCAACAGGAAAAGCGCGGAAATCCGCACGCCGGAATTGCAATCAGGCACGACGTGATTCTTTTTGGCGCGGTGATGCGAACCCAGGACCCAATTTTACTCGGCGACATCATTGGCGGTGAAATAGAGATCACGGGAATGCGCCTACCGGCGGGCATCCAGGCCGTCCGAACTGGAAATCCAGACTTTGACGCTCGTTACGCTCAGATTGCGGCGGTTTACAGCTCATATCTGAAACACCTTGGGCTTTACGATGAGGGGCGCTGGTCGTTAGCAGAATCATCGCATGTTGTGGAGCAACGCAAATTGGGGCGCGATACGCTGTATAAGGATCCATGCGACGAGGCATTTCTAAAGAGAGCCGGCAAACACTGGCTGGCATGCGCCTTATGCATGAATGCTATCATCTTGCTTTGGGTAACGATCCTCTCTGCCGAGATCGTGTCGGTCCGCCGGCCGCGAACAGGGCCTTTGTCGCGCGTTGCCCGCTGGGGGGCCGGTGCAGCTTCTTACGGGTTGCTGATAATATCAATAAGTGCTCTCGTGCCAGGACAAGACGTGCGAACTGAGTACCGCAATCTAATGGCGATGACATTGGCCATTGTATGGTGCCTTGCAAGCAAACATTTTCGGGCGGCGATTGGCCGAAGTCGCCAACGAGCTATAAGTCTGATCGTTTCATTCGCGGCACTCTGTATCTCAGTTTTGATGTCGGCACACCATCACTTGGCGCAAAGGTTCGAGTTCTACCTTTACTGGTTGATGGCATATCTTCTGCTAAAGACGCTCCATTCGATCATCATGCGAACAAGGCCCACAATTGCTAGCTACCTAAGAGGCAGCGCGATCTTTGTTGGCACACTCGTTGGCGGTCTCGCTCTTGTGGGCGCCTCTATCGCAATCCAGCTTGGTCCGGCCAGTCATTACTATCTGTCCAGTTACTCTTTAGGCAACAAGGACGACACTATTGGACGCTTCATCTGTGCCGCATTGCTCGCAATCGTGTTTATCTCCGGCACAGCACTTGGCGTAGCGATTATTAAGCGACGGCCTTATTGGGCGGAACTCCTAAGATGGCAGCGACAGCTAGGGCCTGTTGTTGTCAGCGTCCTAATGCTTTGTTACGCGTGGGGTATCAAATCGACGGCCGCGCTAGACTGCCGCTTAAGCCGTGCACTCAGCGTCAGTGTCCAAAATGAGCTGCGCTACCGAGAAATTGCTTCAGGTCGAGTGGCGCCGGGGCTCTCTCCGATTACAGGCCCGGTTGCAGTCAACAGCGTTGGCGCCCAGCGCCCGGCTAACGTCAAACAACGTCCTTGACGCTACGTCGCCAAGCCGTGTAGCTTATGTGCGCGCAGAATATTGTTCGTCAACGACCCAATCCCAGGCTCATTTAATGTGCTCCTTAACGAGGATAGCTGCTTGCCTGGGTTTGGCGGCGATGTTTTTCGCCCCTGCAATTCGCAAGAGGGCGATGACGGCGTTGCGACAGGCTGCCATGGCTTGCGGCGCGGATCTGGTTCTGACCTGGGAGCGGTCTTCGTCGAACGTCACATCGCGCACATAATGCAGTCTGTTTTCGATGGACCAGTGCCCCGCCAAATGCTTGCAGATCGCTTGAGTTTAAGCTCTCGCGCTGTCATGCTTGTGACAGCGTAGCTGGTTTCTTCGGTGGCTTTGTCTCCCCGCTGGACTCGCCGCATGATTTTGAAGACCTGTGCCAGCTTTGGCCAGTCGAGGAACGCGGGAACCGAGCTATTGCCTTCGATCCCGAGCGCGACCGCGATCGTGCGTTGCTCAATACGGCCATGAGCCTTTTCCGTAAATGTGGCTGATTTGATTCTCGCACCCCTGAGAGTGAACAAAAGCTCTATGTTCTGGTAAAGCGTGGGCTGATTATCCTTGACCTGAACGAAGTAGTGCCCCATTTTTCGACGACTTTCTTGCATACATCGCGCTGGCAGTAGAGGGCGTCGCCAGTAAAAATAACACCACGTAAGTCGAGACGATCGAGTAAATCACAGGCAGCAGTGAGTTCGCCTTCCTTATCGATAGCGCCGATTTGCGCAAGGGGTAAACCCAGTTGATGCGTAAACATGGCCACGAGATGGACACGAGGGAGCAGCTCGCCATGGATACCGCGAGCTTCTCGCCATCGATAGAGCAGGACTTGCGCTTGCCCACAGGCAAGAATTGGCTCATCCAGGAGGACAGGGCAGACTCGAAGGCGACCAAATTAACGCCCTTAAGGACATTATGGATGCTGGCATGGCAGGGCGTCGAACGACGAAATCCGAGCAACGCACCGATCTCGTCGGCGTGCTCGCGTCCCCACTGGGCCGATTGCAAACTTGCAGCGTGCTCCGCAGAGCATCGCGCAGACCCAAAGAGCCAGTAGCGAGGCCAATGGATGGACGGTGTTATACTGGCGATGGTCTGGAGATCCGCGATAACGCGGCATAGAGTGGTTCAGGTGATGATTGGGCCATGCTTCCACGATCCCCACATCTCCACCACATTAAACAGCCCTGAACCCGATCCTATGAATCTGGACCAGCGAGAACATCATCGGACAGCAAAAGGTGTCGACCGGCAGGAAAGATATGACATTACACGCAAGAATGTAGTGTTTAAATAGCAAATGGATGGGGCGGATGATGGGGCTCGAACCCACGACCTCCAGGGCCACAACCTGGCGCTCTAACCAACTGAGCTACAACCGCCGTATTCGCTGGCGCGCACCGCACGCCTTCCTGGCGAGGATGCCAAAGATAGGGCGCGCCCAGAACTGAACGCGGCAACGCCGCGTTTCAAACATGCGCACACGAATTATACCAGCAGCACGCCGATAATGGCAAGTCGGCAGAAACCCGAAAACCGCTTGACGACGCTAATTCGGGCGGCCTGGCTCGCACAACCGTGCATCGGGGCGAGCCTGACACAAAAAATCCTCCCGTGAGCACGGAGTGCGGCATGCCACGGGAGTTACATTGCCAGTATAATCCTGTGGAGGGCGCGCTACCATCCTCGGGACGGCGGATTCTAGCCAACGGGCGAATCGGCGGAACCCGGGAAGGCAATATTGAGCAGTTGCACGACAAATCAGCGGAACATTGCCGATTGTTGGCGCGAATCGTGTATATTAAGGCCAGTTGGCTAACGAACGACCCTCCACGAGCATTCTGTAGGCTGATCTCGACGTGACTACAACTACCAACCATTTCGAGCGCGGCAACGACTTCTATGCGAGTGGCGACTTTGACGCAGCCGTCGAAGCGTACCGCCTGGGGCTCGATGACGACAATCTGGACAAAGCGCTCATTCACAATAATCTCGGATTGGCTCTCTGTCAAACGGGCCGTTGCGAGGAAGGGCTCGCCCAATTCTTTGAAGCTCTTGCCCTCGTGCCCGATGACCCGGATCTCCTCAACAATGTCGGTGAAGCTCTTGTGGAACTCGGGCGCTCCGGCGAGGCGATCTCGATACTGACGCGCGCGTCCCAAATGTGCCCCGACGACGCAGAAATTCACGCGGCGCTTGGCCGCGCCTACAGCCGCGAGGGCCATTACGCAGAAGCACTTGCGCAGTTTACGCGGGCCGTCGAGCTAGATCCAAGCGACATCGAATCCGCCGAGATCATCCGTCGCATGAATCTCCTAAGCGACCAGATGGCCACGATCGCCGGACCGGAGACGGATGCATGGTCCTTCGCCCCCCCACTCGAACCCTTGCGCGCAATAGGACAGGATGAGGGTCCTGCGACCGCGCCGGATCGTATTGCGGAGGATCTGAATACAGATGCCATCCTGGCCCAGCGACAAGCCGCCGAGCGGGCCGAGCGAGAGGCCGCTGAACGTGCTGCGCGAGAGGCCGCCGAACGAGCTGAGCGAGAGGCAGCTGAACGTGCTGCGCAAGAGGCCGCCGAACGGGCTGCGCAAGAGGCCGCCGAACGGGCTGAGCGAGAAGCCGCCGAACGAGCCGAGCGAGAAGCCGCCGAGCGGGCCCAGCGAGAGGCCGCCGAGCGGGCCGAGCGAGAAGCCGCAGAGCGGGCCGAGCGAGAAGCCGCAGAGCGGGCCGAGCGAGAAGCCGCCGAACGAGCCGGGCGAGAGGCCGCTGAACGTGCTGCGCGAGAAGCAGCCGAGCGGGCCGAGCGAGAAGCAGCCGAGCGGGCCGAGCGAGAAGCCGCAGAGCGGGCTGCGCAAGAGGCCGCAGAGCGGGCCGAGCGAGAAGCCGCAGAGCGTGCTGCGCAAGAGGCCGCAGAGCGTGCTGCGCAAGAGGCCGCAGAACGGGCCGAGCGAGAAGCCGCCGAACGAGCCGCGCGAGAGGCCGCTGAACGTGCTGCGCGAGAGGCCGCAGAACGAGCCGCGCGAGAGGCAGCCGAGCGGGCCGAGCGAGAAGCCGCAGAGCGTGCTGCGCAAGAAGCAGCCGAACGTGAAGCCCTGGAAGCCGAGCAGATTGCCAAGCCGTCCGCGAAAATTGAGGCGATCACTGGGGATGTCGAAGAGCTAGGTGCGTCCCAATCGATCAACCCTATAATGAGTGACGATTTGATCGAAATCGACCCCCAAGCCATAAACGTCGAGTCTGCCCCACCCTCCGAACAGGATAAAGTTGACATCATCCGTCCCTCCCAAATGCACCTCGTGCCAATCGATGCCAGAGTTGTCCCCGTTTGGGAGCCCGTAATCGAGATCGTAATCGAGCCGTCCCAGCAGGCGGCGCAAGTGTCGCGGCACAAACATCTCTTCCCGCGTTCCGTGCTCCGAGCGGTCGCAACACTCACAAGCAAGCGCACACAGGGATCTACTCACCATACGGTGCAGCTACTCTGGCGCGTTGCCGGACTCGTCGCGCTCTTTGTAGGCGTGCTTCTTCTGCTCCTGTATTTGACCGGCAGCCTCAACGAATACCTGCCCGAAGACATGCGCATGTCTAACGCTCAGCAAGCCGTGCGAGTGCAGATCGCCCGGAATGCGCCGGATCGAGGCGCCACAAGCCGCCGCACTTTTTCCGCCAATGGTTTCCCCTCCAATTCT
Source organism: Capsulimonadaceae bacterium (assembly GCA_031292625.1). Lineage (GTDB taxonomy): Bacteria > Armatimonadota > Armatimonadia > Armatimonadales > Capsulimonadaceae > JARLGU01. The sequence goes on from JARLGU010000006.1 coordinate 8,804, forward strand.
AACTACCCCGCCCAAAGCGAATCCGCCGAAATTCCTGGCAGGAACGGCCCCGTTTGATGTGGTGCAGCGGTATCATGATTGAGATGCCGGCTGTCAGGCGGAACAGGGTCGAGTGCAACGATCTGCGGATGCTGCCCCGATAAACTGGCGCAGCTTGAAGTCAGGACCGTCAGGAGAGAATCCTATGGGCAGACAGTGGAGCGCAACGATCGTTTTTGCGGCGGTCCTATTGCCGATCACGCTGGCAACAGCGGGGGCGGGAACATTTACGAGCAGCCGCGCTGCCCTCGACGGGACAGGATCTTCGTACGCCGAAACAACTCTCGGGGACTTTATCGCTGACGCCGAAAGAGATCAAACGGGCGCCGACGCCGCTGTCATCTCGGCCAGCGAAATACGTCCCATTGCCATCGCGGCAGGCCAGGTCGACATCGATCGTCTTTCAGCGGCGCTTGCCTCGCCGAGCGACACGGGCAATACGATAGTCGTCCTCAAGCTCACGGGCGCCCAGATCCGGCGAGCATTCGAGCGGGCGTTGTCCAGAGCCCCAACCCCCTACGATGGCTTCCTCCAGGTATCCGCAATCCGGGTCGTGTACGATTCGTCCAAAGCCAGCGGCAGCCGAATTACGGAGCTTGTCATTGCTGGACATAAAGCCCTTGCGGAGCAAGCCTATCTCATCGCGACATCGCGCCACCTGGCCGACGGCGCCCTGGGCTATTTTGACATCTGGTCGCGAAGCGACATCGTGAAAGATACCGCCGTCCCGCTGACGCGCGCGGTCGCCGACTTCGCGGCCTCAAAGCAACCGCTCGATTACCACATTGAAAGTAGAATCTCCGGTCGATGACCCTCAGGAACATTCTCGCAATTCTGGCCATTGCAGCCTTAATCGGCGGCTGCCGGGCCGATGTCCCGGCCGTCTCGCAAGACCGGCCCGCGAATACATCCGCCACGCGGATCGCGTTCGATGACAACCGTGCATTCAGCGATCTGACAGCCCAGTGCGCCTTCGGGCCTCGCGTCCCCGGGACGGCAGCTCATCAGAAGTGTGCTGCGTATATCGAAGACCAGCTTAAGACCGTCGTCGATCAAGTGCGAACCCAGGACTTTACATACCAGGATCCCCATAAGAAAATCTCGATTCCGATGACCAACATTTTCGGCGTCATCAATCCGGCCGCATCCCGCAAGATCATGCTCTGCGCCCACTGGGACACGCGTCCCACCGCCGACCAGGATTTCGATCCTGCCAACCGCTCCAAACCGATCCCGGGAGCCGACGACGGCGCATCCGGCGTGGCCGTTCTCCTCGAACTCGCAAGAGCCTTGCACAATACGCATCCGTCAGCATGCGTCATCCTGGCCTTCTGGGACGGCGAAGATTGGGGACCCGGCGAAGATAACATGTACATTGGCGCTCGCTACTTCGCTATCCATCCTGGAGCGCTTCGCCCAACGGAATCCGTTTTGATCGACATGATCGGCCAGAAGGATCTGACCATCCCCCTGGAGCGCACCTCTGACGACCGGTTTCCGGATCTATGCCGAAAAATATGGGCGATCGCGGCCCAGATGGGCTACGGCGCCAACTTCCCCCAACGCGTCGACTACCAGATCAGCGACGATCACATTCCGCTCATTGACGCCGGGATTCCCTCGATCGACCTGATCGATTTTAACTACGCCCCGTGGCACACGCTCGGCGACACGCCCGACAAATGCTCGCCCACATCGCTCGGCATCGTCGGCCGCGTGCTCGGCGCATATGCCCTGAGCGGCTCGTAAGGCGCAATTTGGTTCCCGTGTACGCGGGGTAGATTAGCAAGAAATACGGCGCTGACGACAGTTTTCGACCATCGTCAGCGCCGTATTTTCATGCAGGAGATGAATTACTTACACAGGTTGCGCAAAACATACGGCAAAATACCGCCATTCAGGTAGTAAAGCACTTCCTGATCCGTATCGATGCGCACGACTGCCGTGAACTCGGTCACCGCGCCATCATCCTTCTTCGCGCGCACCGTCAGTTTCCGGCCCTTCGCGAAGAAGGTCTCGATCCCTGGCGCGAGCCCCAGGATATCGAACGTCTCGTACCCGGTCAGACCGAGTGACTGCGCCGTCTGCCCAGATTCGAACTGCAGGGGAAGGATCCCCATCCCAACCAGGTTCGAGCGGTGAATGCGCTCGTACGACTCGGCGATCACTGCGCTCACTCCAAGCAGCTTGGGCCCCTTCGCCGCCCAGTCGCGGCTCGAGCCGGAACCGTACTCCTTGCCCGCGAGAACGATCAACGGTGTCCCAGATGCCTGATAGCGCGCGGAAGCCTCATAAATCGACGTCACCTCGCCAGTCGGCAAGTACGTCGTGACGCCGCCTTCCGTACCCGGCGCAAGCTGGTTGCGCAAACGAATGTTGGCGAACGTCCCGCGCACCATCACCTCGTGGTTGCCGCGACGCGAACCGTAGGAGTTAAAGTCCTTCGGGTCGACGCCGTGCTCGATCAAGTACTTACCGGCGGGCGAATTCACCTTAATCGACCCGGCAGGTGAAATGTGGTCGGTGGTGATGCTGTTTCCTAGAACGGCCAGAACCCGCGCCCCCGTGATCTCGTTAACCGTCGATGGCGCTTCGGGCTTGAGGTCCTCGAAATAGGGCGCTTCTTTCACGTATGTCGAATCCTGCGCCCAGACGAAACGCTCGCCCGTTGGAATTTTGAGGTTGCGCCAGTGCTCATCGCCTTCGTAGACGCCGCTATACGTCGCCCGGAACATCTCAGCCTTCACCGCCTCAGCCACAGTCTGCTGAACAAGGCTGTTCGATGGCCAGATATCCTTCAGGAAAACCGGCTTGCCATCCGCCCCATCGCCTAACGGCTCCGTATAGAGGTCGATATCCATGCGGCCCGCAAGCGCATAGGCCACGACGAGCGGCGGCGACATTAGATAGTTCGCCTTTACCTCGGAATTGATGCGCCCCTCAAAGTTGCGATTGCCGGACAGAACCGAGCACACGACCAGGCCGTTCTTTTCGATCGTCTGTGTAATCTCGTCGGCAAGAGGCCCGGAGTTGCCGATACAAGTCGTGCATCCATAGCCCACGGTCTGAAAACCGAGCTGATCGAGATAGCTGGTCAACCCCGCCTTCTCGTAGTACTCGGTCACCACCTTCGAGCCCGGAGCAAGCGACGTCTTCACCCATGGCTTCGCGCTTAGCCCCTTCTCCACCGCCGCCTTCGCAAGCAGCCCGGCTGCCAGCATGACCGACGGATTCGACGTATTCGTGCAGCTCGTAATCGCCGCGATCACAACGGAACCGTTCTTCAGTGCGGCCTCGGCCTGCCCGGCTGTCAGGGCGGCGCCCGCCGGACGAACGCCCTCCGCTACGTCGACCTGCGACGCTGCGGCCAAAGGCGTTGCCTTAGCCTTCGGTGCGGCTGGCGGAAAGGCCGCAAGGGCCTCCTCAAACGATGCCTTCGCCTGCGTAAGCAGCACGCGATCCTGCGGACGCTTGGGGCCGGCGACACTTGGCACAACATCCGCCAAGTTCAGCGAAAGCGTATCGGAGTAGTTGGCCTCGGGCGACGACGCATCGTGGAACAATCCCTGCGCCTTCGTATAGGCCTCGACAACCGCGATCTGCTCCTCGGAGCGTCCGGTAAGGCGCAGGTACGTGAGCGTCTGTTCGTCCACCGGGAATATCCCGCATGTTGCTCCGTACTCGGGAGCCATGTTAGCGATCGTCGAACGGTCGGCGAGCGAAAGTCCTGCGAGACCGGGACCATAGAACTCGACGAACTTGCCGACAACGCCCTTCGCACGCAGCATCTGCGTCACGGTGAGCACCAGGTCCGTCGCCGTAGAGCCCTCCGGCAGAGTGCCGTCCAAGCGGAAACCGATCACCTGCGGAATGAGCATCGACAAAGGTTGCCCCAGCAGCGCCGCCTCGGCTTCAATCCCGCCGACGCCCCAACCGAGCACGCCCAAGCCGTTTACCATCGTGGTATGCGAGTCGGTGCCAACGAGCGTGTCGGGATAAAGCTGCGGAAGAGCGCCCGCGCGCGGATTGGCGAAGACGACGCGCGCCAGAAACTCAATATTCACCTGGTGGACGATACCCGTATCAGGCGGAACGACCTTGAAGTTCTCGAACGCCGTCTGTCCCCAGCGAAGGAATGCGTAGCGCTCCAGGTTGCGTTCGAACTCGCGCTCGGAATTGATATTCAGCGCCATCCCGGTGCCGTAAGCGTCCACCTGGACCGAGTGATCGATCACAAGCTCCGCCGGCAAAAGCGGGTTGATCTTCGCCGGGTCCGCGCCAAGGCGCGCCATCGCATCGCGCATCGCCGCAAGATCGACCATCGCCGGAACTCCGGTAAAGTCCTGCATTAACACGCGAGCGGGCATGAACGCAATCTCGCGGTTCGGCGGGTTCTTCGGATCCCAGGTCACCAGCGCCTGGATGTCCTCAGCGGTGACGGCTTTGCCATCCTCGGTGCGCAATAGGTTTTCCAACAAGATCCTGAGCGAAAACGGAAGCCGGGAGACATCCGCGCCAGCAACGCCGGACAATTTATAGATCTCGTAATCCTGTCCAGCAACACTCAGGGTGGTGCGAGAACCGAAGCTGTTCATGATTTTGACCTCGATTGACGAATATTTTGGTTTGTCAACTATTATGAACGCACCCGCCCGAAATAGCTATGTTTCGATCGGTGGTTTCGAGTGCATCGCAATACAAACAGCATCGGTCGCAAGTCCTTCCAGTTCGACAAGCAGCCGGGGACCTGCCCGCGCCCTGCTCGCCGCAAGCGCATCCTCCGCAAACAATTCATCAATTCTTGACAGTTCCTGCTAATGCGCTGTATAATTACCGCAAGATTACGAACATCCGTTGCCTTTGAGCAACGATAAGCCGAGGTAGACAGCGGGTAAAATCCGCTCGCCTGCCGGAATGCATGGAGAAGGACCTATGGCTCGACCGATCTCACAGCGGCAGCAGGCTATTCTTGATTACATTGGAAGGCATATCGAGATCCACGGCTATCCGCCAACCGTCCGTGAAATCGGTGAAGCGGTCAATCTTTCATCGTCGAGCACGGTACATGCGCACCTCAAGTCGCTCGAAGAGCGCGGGCTCATCCAGCGTGACGCAGTCTTGACGCGCGCAATCAAACTCAAGGAGACGCCGGAGATCTCGTTCACGACGCACCACGCTTCAGAGAGCGGCATACGCCGCGTTCCGATCGTCGGCACCGTCGCCGCCGGCAAGCCCCTTCTCGCGGTCGAGGATATCGAAGACTATTTTCCGCTTCCCGAGGATTTCATCAATGGCGAAGGCTTCATGCTGAAGGTGCGCGGCGATAGCATGGTCGACGACGGCATTCGAGACGGCGATTTCGTCGTTGTGCGCCGCCAGCAGTCCGCCGACAATGGCGAAACCGTGGTTGCGATGATGGAAGGCGAGGCCACGTGCAAGCGGTTCTATCGCGAAAAGGACACGGTCCGCCTGCAGCCCGCGAACGCCGCGATGGCCCCGATTTTCGTTCAATGTCCCGAGATTCTTGGCCGGGTGGTCGGAGTTGTCCGAAGAATGGCGTAACATTCTTCAATGCGCCGCACAATCAAGAAGGAGCCGCGCGTTACCGCCGAGAATAGTGCCTCATGTCCATGTATGACTGTCCGATCTGCCAAAGCGTCATGGAGGAGACCGTCGTTTTTCACACCGTCTGCTGCGGTGCGCCGGTCACTGAGGATTCGTGCGACGTTTGCCCCGTGTGCGGTGAGGAAGATCCGCAACTTGAGGACGAGGAAGTTCAACTCGTCTGTCTGAACTGCGGCCACGCGGAAGCATAGCACGGATTAGCACGCCCCTCTTCCTCCTAGACTACCGGCGAGATAGACTTGCCGCCGGTAATGGGCCAGCACGCCTTATCAGCGAAGCCGACAGTTTCGTAAGCTGAGTTCCCGGATAATAGTCCGCCAGAATGCTCGCGTACGTCTCCGGATTGGCGCCGCTTGCGCGCGCGATCGCTCCTGCCTGGCACATGCCGAGGCCATGCCCCCACCCTTGTCCCGTAAACACAAGCGCCCTGTCGTCCCGGATCTTTACCGTAAACTTCGTGCTTCGCAAGTTGTCGACGCCGAGGATTTGCCGCAAGCGAATGCCCGTGATCGTCCGAGTGCCATCCCGTCCCGTCACCAACACCTGCAAAGCGCGACCAGACGCATCCGCCTTGGCGATTTCAACCTTGGTGATGTCACCGGTTGCATCCCCTGCATCCTGCCTGAGACGCGCGCCAAAATCGGCAGGCGATATCGCGAACGTCCAACCAGGCTTTGCGGCGCACGCCGCAGTCGCCACCGGGCGCAGGTACGGTTCGCTCGCCGGTCCCTCCGCCGTCATTCCGCCGCATTCCGTGCAGTACAGCGCGTCGATCACCGCGCCATTATAGATGAGCACCTCCCCGCGCGTCTGGTCCACGGCCTGCAGAACCGCGGGAGTCTCCGCGGAGCGCCCCATGTAGTTCTGGCATCTGTTGCTATCATCGATATCCGCGCCGTCCGCCCAGAGACGCCCCAGGTTCCGAACTGCGTACGTTCGCGCCGCAACCGCCTGAGCCTTAAGCGCCTCGACAGGGGCGTCGCCGCCGATCTCCGGCTTGAGGACCCCGGCCAGGTAGTCCTCGATACCGATCACGTTGACGATCCTGAGCGCTCCGCCCGAATTGACCGACACCTCCAAAACCCCTCGATAAGCAAGCCGCTTCGTTCCGGTGGCCGCTCCAATCTGGATTGAGCCGGCAGGGTCAGCCGGCGCGATACGCACCATCACGGGCAATACGTCCGCGTCGTCGGTCGAGTTCTGCCCGGCATACGCCGGGTCGACCACTTGCAATCGTCCCGGTTCGCCGCCAGCGCCGCTTGCGGGCGACAGGGTTACGCAAAGGCTAGAGGAGGACGTCCCGCTCGCGACGAGGTTGCCTGCCTCGTCCTTTACCGTGAACGGGCCGTCCGCGGAAACGTAGATCCGTTTAGCGCCAGAGAAAAAGCGAGCAAGAAGGACCCGGACGGCCGCTCGAACAGCCGGCGTCTGGGCGTCGACAGCCGGTTGAGCGGCACGGAGGGGCGCGCTAACGGCAAGTGTAATGAAGATCGAAATAAGGCTCGCAAGCAGGTTCAAGAGCGTGACCTGTCTAAAGATAAGGTGTCTGAAATCGCATAGCCATTATGCCCTGCGGTGCGCCTTTTGCACAAACATTTCTGGTTTTCGCGCCCCCCGCCGCGCGATACTGGCGGATCTGGATATAATCGTTACGGACTGGTCCAGCAAAGGAGAATCATTATCATGTCGCAGGTCGTATACAAGGCTATTCATCCAATCGGCGAAAGCAACCCGCTCGACATGCCCGTGCGCAATATCGATACGGCCGGAGTTTGGTACGAGATGCGCTTGGAATTCCGGTCTATCGACCGCGACCAAAACCGGCGCACACTCCGAATGATGCGAGACGACGTCGTCCTTGAACTCGCTGAGAACGGCCGCGATCCGGAACAAGAGAGTTGCTATATCGAGGTAAGCGATGTTGAAGCGGCGCGAATTGAGCTCGACCAACACGAAACCAATCCAACCGAGATCCGCGACGAAAAATACGGCGACGCCAACTACCGCGTGTTCTTCATCCGGGATCCCGACGGTCTCTGTTATTGCATCGGTCAGAAGCAGCCATAACAGTAAGCTTTACACCATTTCAAGGAGTACGCAGCCACAATTCATCATACGAGAAATTACAAGATTTACAACCAAACGACGCCGTAGATCGCGATAGTTTCCTTTCCTGCAACCGGGGGTACAAATTGCTCTTGAGGCAGGTTGTTCTGCTTCAGATTTGCATCCAGTCCAGGGGAAGGAAACACAAAATGGCAAACAGTAACCGCGGATTTGCATCGATGGACGATGATAGGCAGCGGCAGATCGCTAGCAAAGGCGGCAAGGCGGCCCACCAATCCGGTCATGCGCACGAGTTCGATACCAACGAAGCCCGGGCAGCAGGCCGTAAGGGAGGGGAAACCGTCAGCCGCAACCGTGAGCATATGGCCCAAATCGGCCGCGAAGGCGGCAAGTCGCACGGAGCCGCGCGCTCAATCAACCACTTGCCGGAAGCTGCGCTTGAACAAAATGTCGGCATGGTGCGCCTGAGCCGTCCGCGAGGCTAGCGGCAAGCGCCAACAGACCGCCCCGAAGGAGGCGCGGAGCAAACGGCGACGCACGCGCGAGCCGTTGCCCCGCGCTTCGGCGCGCTCACCCGACGTTTATTGCCGTCGAACGACGAGCTACGAGCGTTGCGGGCAATGTAACCATCCGCGCGGGCAACTCGGGCTGTTGCAGCCGCGACAACATCAATTGAACCGCCGCTGAGCCTATCTGGCGGCACGGTTGGCGCATGGTTGTGAGGGGAACCGAAAGAAGCGTCGCGTATCGCACATCGTCAAACCCGGCCACGGCGATATCGTCAGGAATGCGAATGTCCATCGACGCTAGTGTTTGCATCAACAGCGCCGCCGTCCGGTCGTTCGAGCAGACGATCGCTTCCGGTCGCTCGGGCTCCAGCAGCGAGCGCGCGAATGCGGGATCCGCCGGATCGCCGAAGCGCGCCCACGAGCGCCCGCACTCGCCCCCGGCATTCAGGATCGCTTCGCGGAGACCCGCCATGCGTAAGTCGGTGGTCGAAGGGTAGCGGGGCAAGGCAACGAACCGGATATGACGGCGGCCTGATGCCAACAAGTGACGCCCGAGCTCATAGGACGCCTGGAAACTATCGATGCCAACCAGATCGTAAGGTCCGTGTTCCGGATAATCGGCGATTTCCCGGTCAAGCAAGACCACGCCGATTCCCGCAGCAGAGAGCGTCTCCGCGATACGCCGATTCACCGCCAAGCGATCATCAGCCAATTCAAGCGGCGCGAAAAAGACGCCGGCGACGCGGCGATCGACGCAACGCCGCGCAAGCGCCTCCGCCTGCTCCACCGTAAATCCCGTGGAGTTCACGTCGTCGAGCGCCGTCTCGCCGCGAAAGACAACCAGCCCTTTCGCCTCGCACTGAGTCGTGATCTCCGCGCAGATCGGGTCCAAGATCTCTGTGTGCCCGAGGCCCGCCGCGATCAGGCCGACAACCGTCTGCGTACGAACCGCTCCGCCGCCGTCTAGCACCGAGGGATGGATATAAGTTCCCGAGCCGACGCGCCGTTCGACCAGCCCACGGTTCTGCAGCTCGATCATCGCTCGAACGACGGTCGGCCGCGACGCCGAGAACTTACGCGCCAATTCCATATCGCTCGGGAGCCGCCGCGAAGGGTCGAACTTGCGGTTGACGATCCCATCTTCCAGGTAGGCGGCTATCACGCGGTACTGAACTTGCTTGCCGGCCATAATCAGCCTACTGCGCAGCGGCTAGCGCGAAGTGATGGAGCACGGGCTGCGCCGCGGCGCGCTGCTTGGCGACGAATGCCTCGTCAAGCTTATCGAGCGCGCTGACCACATCGCCCAGCGCCTTCTTCACGTTGGGATCAGTATCGCCTTGGTAAGGCGCGAGAATTGACCGAAAGCGCGTCGCGTGAACGCCAACGTGGCTGGCCGTCAAGTCGCGCACGGTCAGGGCTTGCGCGAGCATCGGCGTCGCGTACGTCGCCAGGTTCACGCCGGCCGCAAGGTCTTCCTTCGCAAATGTGCCAACGGCCTTGTCGTCGATGCGCAGTTCGTATTTGGCTGCGGTCAATCCCGTGACTTGCAGCGTTTCCTGGTCGATCGCATCGACAACATCCGAAGAGTTGAGCACGAGCGCCGTAAGCGGATCGTCGAAGTTGATCGGCAACGGCAGCGCCGCCTCCAGCTCATCCCAACTAACGGACTCGCCGCCCTTAAGCTTGCTTACGGTCGCGCCATCGGCACGAACAGCTGTCGCCGCACTCGCATCAATCGAGACCGCGCTGACAAGCGACGGGAAGTTCCAGGATCGCACCAACGTCTCCGCCATAACCAGATGACCGGCAGGACTGGGATGGACACGGTCAGGAATGATCTTCTTGGCTAATTCAGGATCGGTCGCCTTAGCCTTCTGAAGCATCGCGACGACGGCGCTGTTGAAATCGGCCGTATCGAGTCCCTGGCTCTGCGCAAGGCCATTTACGTATTCGCCGTACTTGACGAGCACGGCATTGTAGCCGCCATCGAACTTGGGAGTCTGTGTAACGTCGTCGTATGGCGACGGCAGAATCAATGTCACCTTCGTAGACGGATCGGCCTTCTTGATTGAGTCAAGAATGTGCTGATAGCCCTTCTGGTAGGTGTTGAACAAAGCCTCATCAAGCGGCCTGTAGCCGCCATCGTTCATTCCAAGCATAATGGTGACCCGCGTCGGCTTGAATGCAAGCACGTCCCGGCTAAGGCGCGTATCGATATTGCCGCCCCCGCCGCCAGTCACCCTGTCACCGCCCCAACCGGCTGTCCACCAGTCGATCGTGAGCTTGGGAAAGCGCGTTAGCACAAAGGCCTCCGCGTAGTTAGAGTAAAGCTGCTGTGCGGTAATGCTATCGCCGTAGGTGACCACTCGGTCGCCGCTGTGCAAGGCGAACGGATCGGCGATCGCGCTCGCGCCGCAGAGGGCGAGAACGACGGTGAGAAGAGCGAGTAGGCGTGTGACACGCATGGGGGATACCTCGTAGAGTTATATTGGGAAACGGCTCAGTCCGGCGTAGGAGACAACGGCCCTAGCGCCGAACTGCAACGCTGCGATATTCAGATGCCCAGGAAGCCGGTTTCGATAATCTCGCACGCGACATGCATCAAAATCTGGTGGCACTCCTGGATGCGCATCGACGAAGGGCTGACACTCTTTACGATGATCTCGTAATCCGCGAGCCCCTTCGAGCGGCCGCCGTCCTTGCCGGAAAATATTCCGGTAATCAGACCGCGCTCCTTGCCCGCCTTGATCGCGCGGATCACCGTCTCCGAGTTGCCGCTCGACGTAAAGCCAACCAGCACGTCGCCTGGATTGCCCAGCGATGTCACCTGCCGCGCAAAAACCTCGTCGTAGCCGTAATCGTTGCCGATGCACGTAAGCAGCGTGCCGTCGATCGAGAGACACATTCCCGGCAGCGATTGGCGCTCGCGATAAAAGCGGCCGGTCAGCTCCTCGGCAAAGTGCGCGGCCTCGGCCGATGATCCACCGTTGCCGCACGTCAGCAGCTTTCCGCCATTCCTGATCGAGTTCAATATCGCCTCGCTGAGGCCGGTAAGCGTCGCGGCGTGCGCGCTGAGTCCTTCGAGATCCTGCTGGAGCTGGCGAACGTGCTCCATGAGATCGACTTTCGTTGACATCGAGATGGGTCTCCCTGAGAGCGCCGGCGCGCCAACGCGCCCGGCGCTTGCGGTATTGCTGCCTACTGCTTGAGCAGGTAGTTCTGAATGTAGTCCTTGACGCCGTCTTCTAGCTCGGTGAACGGGGCATCATAGCCCGCCTTGCGCAGCTTGGCGGCTTCGGCCTGCGTGAAGTATTGATACTTGCCTTTGAGCTGCTCGGGCATGTCGATAAACCGGATGTCGACCTGCTTGTCCAACGCGACGAACACGGCGGTTGCTAGCGCTTTCCACGTTCGCGCCTTGCCTGTTCCACAGTTGAACAACCCGCCGCAGCTCTTCTGAAACGCAAAGTGCAAACAAACATCGACAACATCCTTCACATAGATGAAGTCGCGCATCTGCTCGCCGTCGGCATAGTCCGGCTTGTCGCTCTTAAACAGCTCAATGTAGCCGCGCCCGAGCACCTGTCCGAACGACTTGTGCACCACCGATCGCATGTCGCCCTTGTGCTGCTCGTATGGCCCGTAGACGTTAAAGAACTTGAGCCCGACGATCTCATCCAGCAGGCCGTTTCGCAGCGCCCACGTATCGAACATGTGCTTTGAGTAGCCATACATGTTCAACGGCCGCAACGCCGGCGTCTCGCTGTCCTCGTCGCTATAGCCCTGCGCGCCGTCGCCGTACGTCGCGGCGCTCGATGCGTACACAAAGCGCACGTCGCGGCATAAAGCCCACTCGGCGAGCGTTCGCGTGTACCGGTAGTTGTTTTCGAGCAGAAAGTCGGCGTCGCGCTCGGTCGTCGCGCTGCATGCGCCCATGTGGATGATCGCTTCCGCCTTGTTCAGCGACTTGCCCGTCAGAACGCTCAAGAAATCGTCGGGCTGCAAAAGATCCTCGTACTCCAGCCCGACGAGATTTTTCCACTTTTCGTCGGAGCCGAGACTGTCGACCAGGATCAGGTTCTTAAAACCCCGCCGATTCAGCTCCGCCGCAATGTTCCGGCCGATAAACCCAGCCGCGCCTGTAACAATGATTGGTTTCCTCATGAATTGTCGTCGCTCTTTCCGTAAACTTCCAGGATCTTCTCTATTGTGCCCGTTGTCGACTTGCCGTCAACCATGTCCGCAAGAACGACCGTGCCGCCGTTCGCCTCGACGACCTCGCGGCCGCTGACGTAGTGCGCCCAGTCCTTGCCCTTGACGAGAACGTGCGGAATGATCTTGGCGATTAGCTCCTTGGGCTCGTTCTCGTCGAAAATGACCACATAATCGACGGCTCGGAGCGAGCCGAGAACGAATGCCCGATCTTCTTCACTGTTAATTGGCCTATTCTCGCCCTTATTCCTCTTTACCGAGGCATCGCTGTTTAGTCCGACAACCAGCGCATCGCCCTGATTGCGCGCGAACGTCATATACGTGACATGGCCGCGATGCAAAATATCGAAGCATCCATTGGTAAATACGAGCTTCTTCCCCTCCGCGTTAAGCCGGTCGCGCTCAGCGCGAACCTGCTCCGGAGTCAACAATTTCGGTTCAGCTATAATGGACATATTTGTGTCTTCCTCATTTGATCGTAATGCATTTTCACCCAAACGACACGACTGCGCTTGGCTGATACTCCACCCTGCCCCCGCCCCTCGGGCGGGCTCGGGACCTTCGGCCTGGCTATGGAACCAGCTCCAGGTCCTCCCGCCATGGGACGAAGGGCCGCACGAAGCGGATCCCCTACACTAAAGCCGGCGTTCGCGAGCTCAATTCCAACACCGACAACAAGGCCGGCAACTGACCGAAGTCGGGCACGACCACATCGGCTCCAGCGCGGATCAGCCGCTTGCGCTTCGATGGGTTCAGTCCAAACCGGCGCACTTCGTCGCTCGCGATGCCGACCGCAATTCCTCCGCGCTTGCGAGTCTCGCGGATCTCGACAGGGCCGTCCCCAAACGTCATCAACTCCGCGCCTGAGAGATTGTTTTCGCGGATGATCCGCTCAAGAACCATCTTCTTGGCCTCTACGTTGACATCGCCGACCGCCCCGTAGATTCTGTCGCCAAACAGGTGCGCATACCCCATTGCCTTCGCCTCGACGATCACATCATCGACGTCGGTTCCGCTTGCGAGATAAAGCGTAACTCCCCGTGCGTGCAACTGGCGCAAGAGTTCATGCGCGTTCTTGATCTGAAAATCCTCGGGAGCAAGCTCCCCGCGATCGAGCTTGGCAACGCGCTCGCGCACCATCTCCAGGAGCTGATCGTTGTAGATGCGCTTGTAGCCGAAGTGGTCGAGGATCTGGTCTTCCGGGACGCAACCGAACCTTCTCACCAACTCGACGAGGCCCTGCATCTGGACGAGCGTCTGTATCCCGGTGGTGCGGTCGATAAACTCACGACACTCATTCGTCACGCGCTCGTAAAGTTCCTCGCTGGCCGTCTGAAAAGCCGAGCCGAGAATGGCCTTGACCATCATCGGCTCCATGATCTTTTCCCACCCTTCGCGCAGCGTGGAAAGCGTGCCGTCGTGATCGAAGATCGCGTGCCGGATCGCCAGGTTCTCGGGCAACGGGTTGACGATCTCAACTTCCGTGCCGTCGACATACTTCGCGGCGCGAAGATCGGACGCGATCTCTGGGTGATAGATATAGTCGGGGTTCGGCCCTACTGCGAGTATCTCCTCCGGCGACGCCGTTCCCGTAACGTGCAGCTTTTTAATCACAACCGTCGACGCGATGTTTGCGACGCGAGCGGCAAGCGCTGGCGCCTCGGGCGAACGGTCTACCGCGAGAACCGACGCCAGCGCGGCAAGCGTGGTATCGCCAGCGCCCACAATATCAATCGGCGGCGGGACGGCAATGCCGGGAATTTCAATGACATCGCGCCCGTCGGCAACCACAAGCCCCCGATCGCCGCGCGTAATGAATGCAGGTCGTCCGGTTCGTTTCTGCAACCCTGCCGCCAGATCGCGAACACGCGACAATGAAAGCGTCGCTCCCTGGTCCGCCTCTCCGGTCAGCACGCGCGCGGCCTCGGCGGCGTTGATCTTTAGCGAAACGTGCTCGAAGTCGGACGCCATATCGCGGGTATCGACGATAATCGGCAAAGCGGGATGCTTGCGCGCGATCTCGTTGATTGCGGCGACCACGGGGCCGTTGCAAAGGGGACGAGCAATTTGCTGGTTCACGATAATCGCGTCATGCGTCTCGGCGGCCGCGCGCAATGCGGCAATGATGTGCGCCACCGTCGCTTCCGATGGCGTGTTGAACGCCCCGAAGTCCAGCCGGTTCTGCTCCTGGTCGTCGATACAAGGCTTCGAATAGACGCATGTCTGCCAGTCCGGCTGGTCCCGATAGATTGCGCTCGTGTCGATCGATCGCTCTTCGAGGACCCGGCAAAGTTCCGCGCCGAAAACGTCGCGCCCAACCACGCCAATCGCCGTCACCTTTGCGACGCCGAGGGCCGCGAAGTTCGCGGCGGCATTGCCGGCGCCGCCCGGCGTGTAGCGCTGAGAGCGAACCCGGCGGATCGGCAGCCCGGTTTCCACCGACTTCTCGTCTTCGCTGGGGTCGATAAACCAGTAGGCGTCGAGACAAAAATCGCCCACAATCGCGATCCGCGCCCCCTTGATTCGCTCAAGACAATCACCCAGCCAGTCGATTTCATTCGTCATAATAGGTCCTCACAAATATATATACAACTTTGGCATCCACAAGCACGGATATTCGTCCATGGATCCCGTATCCAATCCAATAATAGCACGATCCCGCGAACAAGACAAGCCAACCTGACAATAAAGTTGTATGTACAAATAGAAAATGAGTGGTGCCAAAATTGTTCCGCCGCGCGCGGCTCGCGCCAATTGCTCTGCCACGGAACGTGCAAGCAGGGCGCATTAGAGAGTCGATCGGTCGTTCGGCGGAGGTATATTCGGGATCTGCGGGTCCATAATAATAGCGATCAAAGATCGATGATTTTGGTGGATTGTTGAGGCAATATGCACTGGCTAGTAGACCTACTCTTGCATCCAAGCGCGGCTCAGGCAAGCGCACACACCCTGCTAATCCTGGCGCTTATCGTTTCGCTCGGCGTCATGTTCGGCTCGCTGAGAGTTGCCGGCATTAGCCTTGGCGTCGCCGGCGCCCTTTTTGTCGGCCTGTTTTTCGGGCATTTCGGCCTCTCTGGAGACCATGCGGTCCTCGAGTTTGCGCAGAGTCTCGGCCTCGTGCTTTTCGTGTACACGATCGGTATCCAGGTTGGTCCAGGCTTTATTGCGTCGCTTCGTTCGCAGGGCCTTAAGCTCAACCTGCTTACCGCGGCAATCGTTGTCTTCGGAGTGATCGGCACAATCCTGCTCGGCCGCTTTTGTCTCCCGCACAAGGAATTCTCCGCGATGGTCGGCGTCTTCTGCGGCGCAACCACCAGCACCCCGAGCCTGGCCGCAACCCGTCAAGCGGTCATGGCAATCGCCGCCCCGGGAGACCTTCACGCCCTGGATCAACCGGTCCTCGGCTATGCGGTCGCCTATCCGTTCGGCGTCATAGGCATTATTCTCTCGATGTTTATTATTCGGTGGGTCTTCCGGGTCAACTTAAAGAAGGAAGGCGAGCAACTCGCGAGCGAAACGAATGCGGGGGCGCCGGCGATCGAGACGATCAATGTCGAGGTGACCAATCAGAACCTCGACGGCATGGCGCTCTCCGAAATTGTCTCCATGCAGCCAAACGATATTGTCGTCTCGCGGGTCATGAAGGAAGGCGAAACCCTGGTCGCGACCGAGCAAACAGTCGTTGCGCAAGGCGATGTTCTTCTCGCGGTTGGAGCTCCTGATGCGCTGGATACTTTCCGCCGCATCGTCGGCAGCGAGAGTAAGCTGGACCTAAAGGATATCCCGTCGGATATCTCACCCCGGCAGATCTTAGTCTCGCGCAAGGAGATCGTCGGCAAAACGATCCCCGATCTCAAACTCTCGAGCCGCTTTGGCGTAACAGCCTCCCGCGTCTCGCGCGGCGACATCGAGCTCACGGCAACCGACGCCGTCAAGCTTCAGTTTGGCGATGTCGTGACCGTTGTCGGAGAGGAAGACAAGCTCAACGCAGTCGCCAAGGAGTTCGGCGATTCGGTCAAGCAACGTGACAAGCCGATGATCGTCCCGATGTTCGTCGGCATCATCATCGGGGTCTTCGTCGGTTCGATCCCCGTTCAGCTGCCCGGATTTCCCGCGCCTGTCACCCTGGGCCTCGCGGGCGGACCGTTGATCACGGCGATCATACTCAGCCTGATCGGCAAAGTCGGACCGCTCGTCTGGTACATGCCGCGCAGCGCAAACTTGATGCTTCGCGAAATCGGGATCGTGTTGTTTCTCTCTTGCGTCGGACTGAACGCCGGCAGCGAGTTCATTCCAGCCCTCACAAGCGGCCACGGTTTCGTCTGGATGGGCTATGGAGCCCTGATCACGGTCATCCCGCTGCTCGGAGTCGCGATATTCGCGCGGGCAGGCATGAAGATCAACTACATGCCCCTCTGCGGCCTGATGGCAGGCAGCATGACCGACACCGCGGCGCTGACCTTCGCGCTCCAGGCAACCGGCTCCGAAGCGCCCTCGCTGGCCTACGCCACCGTCTACCCAATGGCCGTCCTTCTGCGCGTCCTCGCCGTGCAGGCGATGATCCTGTTCTTCCGGTAGCACAAACACGCGAAGGGCCGTGCGGCGAAGGGACAATGATCCCAACGTTCCGGGCGGCCCGTTTTTTGCGTTAGGCGCGCCTGGAAAGCCGTCGATTGCGAGTCAATCAGGCACGGCCGCCAAATTTCGGGGCGACGTGCCAGGCGTTTATTAGCCCGCCGCCCTCGCTCGCCTTGCCGTCCTCCCCGCCGGCGCCTTCCGCGGCCTTCCCGCTATCCTGGATCACGATCTCCACTCGCCGGTTCTTGGCGCGGCTTTCCTGCGACGTGTTTGCGGCGATCGGGCGGCGGTCGGCGTACCCCACGCAACTCACCCGGTCAGGACTGAGCGCATCGGCCGAGACGAAGTAGCACAGGACATTGGCGGCGCGCATCGCGGACAGTTGCCAGTTCGACGCGAAATGAGCGTTGCTGATTGGCAAATCGTCTGTATGCCCCTCGATCCGGATGCTGTTCGGTTCCGATTGGATGACTGTTGCGATCCGATCGAGGACCGGCTTGAGCCCGGCTTTGAGATCCGCCGAACCGCTGTCAAACGTATATTTGTCGGCAATCACCGTAACCACTACGCCGCGCTCCTCGCGCCGCACCGAGACGTGATTTGCGAGATCGCCGCTCTCAAGCAACCGCCGCAGCGTCGCGAGCGCCTTATCCGTCTGATCGCTTCCAGAGCCTTTTGCACTGGCGGTGGAAGAACGCTTGGGCATGCTGGGCTGGATCTTCTCGTCCGGCGTTCCCACCCCCGTACCGTCGAGAATGGATGGCTTATTCGGTGCGACATTTCCGAAGCCGTTCCGAACGGAGATGGCCAGACTGTTGAATTTGGCGGTGTTCGTGATGGACATCGCATACATCATGATGAAAAATGCGACGAGCAAGGTTATCATGTCTGAATAGGTCAAGAGCCATCGCTCCTCATTACCATGATCGCCGGAATGTATCCGTTTACGTGCCATGAACGTTTCCTATCATCAGCCTTGGGTTCAGA
This sequence comes from Capsulimonadaceae bacterium, assembly GCA_031292625.1. Classification (GTDB taxonomy): domain Bacteria; phylum Armatimonadota; class Armatimonadia; order Armatimonadales; family Capsulimonadaceae; genus JARLGU01. Next base: position 26,821 of record JARLGU010000006.1, read on the forward strand.
TACTTAATGACTTAAGTATCCGGGGCCAAGATCAGTCACCGCCATTGAGAGTTATTTTCTGGGATACTCAGCGAGGGAGTTGCCTCGCAACGCTGTGCTTTGCTTTTATCAGAAGGCGCGTCAGCATTGCGATCTCCTCTTCGCTCACGTCCGACCACGCCTCGCTCATAAAGCGATAATGCTCTGGGCCAACCCGATCGATAAGTTCGAGCCCTTCCGCAGTCAACTCGGCCAGCACGACCCGCCTATCGCTCTCCGGGCGAACGCGCCTAATGAGACCGGATCTCTCAAGACCATCAGCCAATTGCGTTATATTCGCGCCGGTTACAATCATATTCTTGCTAATGTCCGTCATGCTCATGTGGTGCTCAGGCGCTGCGCGAAGCAACAACAGCATGCCGATCTTCGCCAGAGATAGCCCGTACGCCGCCAGCCATTCATTGTTCCGGCCAAGCAGCAGGTTATCAACCTGGTTCAGCAGGATGTTCGCCTCAACAACCAGACGCTTGCCCGGATCCGCGGCGAAGCCAATCCGGTCGAACAGCTCTCGCACCCTTTCGTCCACAATAACCGAGCTTTCGCTATTCGGCGCCGATCGTGCCACAAGGTTGCCCTCCAAACCGCGATGCGGTTCCATTCAATTTCATTATGGTTAATAGCTATACAATCAGTACATTAAGTTTAATGCAAGGTCGCATCTCTGTCAAGAATCATTCCGGCTTCATTCCGGCCTGAGCGCTCGACGTCTCGAAACCGCACCCAAAAATCCATGGCACATCAGCGCTCCCCGAGCAACCTTCTTGCCGCGCCGCTCGCGCGGTGCTCCCGTGCCGCCGACACGCGATTTCCCGACGCGAGAGCGGCCCGCTCCGCGAAAAGATGCCGCGCGGACGCCTCTAGCGCCCTGTCCATGAACGGGCCATCCCCGTCGCGGTCGAGCAGAACCAGGTCGTTCCTCACCGCATGGTCCGGGGCCAGAACAGCAATTTCGTCGTCGCTCTCATCTGGATAGTTATAGCTGACGTAGGCGAGCTGAGCCTGCCAGTTATGCTCGACAGCCATCTTCTTGTCGCCAAGCCGATAGGCTTCCGGCATGGATGCGGCCATCGCAATCGCGATGGCCGCGCAGACCAGCCATGACGCCGCGAAACGTACAGGACGGCGTGTTGTCTCGAAGTGCCCAGCGAACGCACCGGCCGCAAGCAACAGACCGATCCAGAACAGCATGTCCCCGGTAATGTATCGCGACGTATGCGCGGCCCGCATGCCGAGCGGCATGCGCCCGGCCATGATGACCGCGGCGCTGACGGCTGCGAAAACGCAAAGGAGCAGCGGCGCTCCCAGTCTTGCACGCAAATCGTCGCGATCTCTCCCCGAAAACGAGAGCACGGCAATTGCGAACGCCGACAAGACAAATAGTCCCGCGATTGCAAACTGAGCGGGATCCGCCCCGTCTTCGCTCGCGAATGGCATGCCAATGAGAATTAGCCAAAATTGAAGCGACGGCAGATAGGAAAGCGCATGATCGCCTTCAATGTGAGCGGGATGCCATCCGATCAAGAACGCAATAGTGCTTGCCAGCCCGACGGCAGCCAGGCAGCAAGTCTGCTTCCCCGACCACTGCCGCGAAAAGAGCATCGCCGCAAGCGCCGCCGGCCAAAGGATCAGGCCGTTCGCCAAGCTGTACGATGCCGCGACAGTTGCCGCGCAGATCGCAATCAGCCCCTTGCGCGTTCCAGGCCATACGGCCAACCCGAACGCCGCGCCGGTCGCCGCCAGAAAGAGGACGCTCCACTGGATCTCAAATCCCCTGAGCCAGTTGAAGTACTGCAGAGGCGACCAGATGATAGCCGAACACGCGACAAACAAAAGAGGCCACGCGGTCCGCCCAGCGACCCGCCGCAGCGTCGCCCACAAGAGGCCGGCTGCCACAGCCATCAAACCGAAATTGATGTATTGCAGCGCAATCTCATCGAAATGGCGCACCCGCGTGACGACAGCGAAGACAAGCTTCGGGATCACCATGCGATGCTCATTGTGAAGCGCCCAAAGGTCGCCGAACACCGGAGGCGCGACCCTGTTATGCAGAATTTCCTGCGTCAGATCGAAATCGTCCAGGATCATCACGTTGAGCGCCAAGCGATGAAGCGACGCTAGCATGTGGACAGCAGGGTAAAGAGCCGCTGCTACGCACAACGCCGCAACTCCCATACGCGAACATCGTATCCACCGCGCGGCCCTCACAAGCAAGCACTTTACAACCAAACCAGCTCGATCCATTATGTTTCCACTTATCTCCAGACGAATTCGCATCTTCTCTTCGAGAAGCCATCAAGCATATACCATACCGGAGAACAGCGCCCGCCCCCAGCGATCCCGCGCTGCCATGTTCGAGAGCCTCCAAACCGGATCAGCGGGCCGCGGGCCACAGGCCGCCAACTCCCAAACATGAGCCTCCAGATACAGCAAAGCGCCCATAAGCAAGACTTGCTTACGGGCGCTTTGAATGCAATCGACGGCTCGCTTACCGCTTCGGGCGGAAGCGCGCGCGAGGAAGCTCATCGTCATCCTGAGCAACCGCCGCCGCCGGCTCTTCCGAGGCTTCGACGGGGCGCGGGCCGCGATCGCGATCACGCGGGCCACGGTCACGGTCTCGTCCGCCAAATCCGCCGCGTCCGCCACGATCGCCGCGATCGCCGCCGCGGTCTCGTCCACCGCCGCTAGGGCGCGGGGGCCGGCCCGGTTCCGGGTTCGCGGGATCGAACGGCTGGTCCAAACCCTTCGCCGTCAGGTTGACGCGTCCCTGGCCGTCAATCTCGGTCACGCGGACCTTGATCTTATCGCCAAGCTTGACCACGTCCTCGGGCTTATTCACCCGCTCTTCGCTATCGCTGAGCTGCGAGACATGAACGAGGCCGTCCTTGCCAGGCAGGATCTCGACGAAAGCGCCGAACTGCAGGAAGCGAACGACGGTCCCCTCGAAGATATCGCCGGGCTTGAGGGTCCGGGTCAGATCTTCGACAGCCTTCTTCGCGGCTTCGCCCGCAGCGCCGTCAACCGCCGCGATAAACACGGTGCCATCCTGCTGGATGTCGATCTTCGCGCCGGTCTCGGCGGTGATTTTCTTGATCGTCTTGCCGCCAGGGCCGATTACCGTTCCGATTTGCTCGGGATCGATCTGCATCGTGATGATGCGCGGGGCATACGCGGACAGGTTCTGGCGAGCCTCCGGCAAAATCTCATTGATCTTACCGATAATGTACAAGCGCGCCTCGCGAGCCTGTTCAAACGCCTGAACGAACACTTCGCGCGGGACGCCCTTGATCTTCGTGTCCAGCTGGAGCGCGGTGATGCCTTCCGTCGTACCGGCGACCTTGAAGTCCATGTCGCCGCTGAAGTCTTCCATGCCCTGGATGTCGGTGAGCACCGCATACTGGTGCGTTCCGTCTTCCTGCTTCGGTCCCTCGATCAGGCCCATCGCGATACCCGCGACCGGCGCCTTGATCGGCACGCCGGCATCGAGCAGCGCGAGCGTGCTTCCGCAGGTGGACGCCATCGATGTCGAGCCGTTGGACTCGAGCACTTCGGACGTCAGCAGCATGGTGTAAGGAAACTCCTCACGGGACGGCAGAACGGCTCGCAGGCCGCGCTCGGCAAGAGCGCCGTGCCCGATTTCGCGCCGCCCGGGGCCGCGCATCGGACGCGCTTCGCCAACCGAGTACGGCGGGAAGTTGTAGAAGTGCATGTAATGCTTCTGGCCGTCTTCTTCGAGCGTATCCATTGTCTGCGCTTCGTCGCCCGAACCCAGGGTAAGCGTGGTGAGCACCTGAGTCTGACCGCGAGTGAACAGACCGGAACCGTGGACGCGGGGCAGAAGACCGGCTTCGCACGTGATCTTGCGGATGTCGCGAACGCCGCGTCCGTCGGGGCGCTTGCCTTCCGTCAGGATAAGGTCGCGGAGCTGTTCCTTGACAACCTTGTCCGCCGCTTCACGCACATCGCCGAGATTGTCGGGATATTCAGTCGTGAGTTGCGCAACGACATCGTCGATCAGCAGGGTAAGTCCAGCCTCGCGAGAGGCCTTGTCGGGATCTTGAAGACCCGAGCGAAGCGTCGCCGCGAACCGGCTGCGAACCGCTTGCAGGATCTCTTCGTCGGTGACATGAAGCTTCACTTCAATCTTGGCGACGCCAACCTTGGCGGCAAGCTCTTCCTGAAGTTCGACAAGCTTCTTGACATTGTCCATCGCAAAGTCCATCGCGGCAAGCATTACGTCTTCGGTGACTTCGCTCGCGCCCGCTTCGACCATGCAGATGGCATCCTTGGTTCCCGCGACAATCAGGTCCAGCTTATTGTTGGCCTGCTGTTCGATGGAGGGGTTCAGGATAAAGCTGCCGTCCTCTTCGTTCAGCGCGACGCGTACAGCGCCGACCGGGCCGGCCCACGGGATGTTGGAGATGGTCAGGGCCGCCGACGCCGCCGTGAGAGCTAGGACATCGGGGGGAAACTCGGGCTGATAGGACAGCGGCATCGCAATGACTTGCGTCTCGTTGCGCATGCCCTTCGGGAAGAGAGGGCGGAGCGGGCGGTCAATCAGCCGGCTGACGAGCGTCGCTTTTTCGCCGGGACGTCCGCCGCGCTTGATAAAACCGCCGGGGATCTTGCCAACCGCGTATTTGCGCTCTTCGTAGTCGCAGGTAAGCGGGAAAAAGTCTAGGCCAGCCTTGGGCTCTTTTGCCATCGTGGCCGTCGCTAAAATGATGGTGTCGCCGTGCTGAAGCCAAACGCTTCCGCTCGCCTGCTTGGCCACCTTACCGGTGCTGATGTTCAGCGTTTGTCCGGCAAACTCAAATTCAACTGTTTGTTCCATGTGTGTTTTCGTATATTCTCCGAACGCAGTCAGACGGCGTCTCCGCCTAACTATTTGTACACTTGCGGGCTAAAAAAACGTAGCCTCCCGGCGGAACTCGATGCTGGGAGGCGTGCAATCAGAAACGTTGCCGCGCAGCCGCTTAAGTTGGCAGGCGGCGGCCATTTTAGATTCGGCTTCGGATGCCGAGCCGCGCAACGAGTTCGCGATATCGCGTAATATCCTTCGCGGCCAAGTAGTTTAGCAAACGACGGCGCTTGCCAACCATAAGAAGCAGTCCGCGACGGGAGTGGTTATCGTGCTTGTGCACCTTAAGGTGCTCGGTGAGGGTATTGATCTTCGCGGTCAACAACGCAACCTGCACTTCCGGCGAACCCGTGTCGCCTTCGTGAGTCGCGTAGCCACCGATAATACCGTCCTTCTGATCTTTGAGCAGGGTCATATTTATAACGACGGGCCGCGCGCAACTCCCGCTCAAAGGGAGATTGGCCCAGCACCGCGTCCTCCGTTTCTTTAGTGTCGCCAGATTTGGTTCGGCCTAGTATACTCGACGTCACCCTTGGAAGTCAATGCCAAAATCGGTTCCACGGCGTCATGCTGTCTATGCGCGTACGCGCGCGATCTCGCGTAAGAAAGCGCCGCAAGATTCGTTGACACGCCGGATAGGTTTAGGGTATGATCTGACACGCTTGGCCCGGTAGTCTAGCGGTTATGACGCCTCCCTTTCAAGGAGGAGATCACGAGTTCAATTCTCGTCCGGGCTATATTTTAAATACTGCCCGTGCATAAGCAGTAACTTATGCACATTTTATGGAGTATTTATTCCCTGCGAGCTGAAGCCTCTCTGCCCTTTTGACTGTTGAAAGGGCCAATAATGCAGAACTGGTCTCCTCCTTCCGGAAATTCTACGGCGAATATTCGAGCCATGGAAGTGCGCGTCGTCCTTGTGGACAACGCGCCAAAAGCGCTGGCTCATCGATGACCAGGCGCGCCCTCTTTCGCCAAGAACATGCGGTATGCGCACATTCTTCAGCTAGATGGCTGCAGAGGAGTTGATGCCCGCGTCCCCCCTCTTGGAGCGTGTGTAAGAGATCGAACGGCTTTGCTAAGACGGCTCCCCGGCCGCCGTGGCCGTTTTTGAAAAAGGGCCGTCACAGCCGGTTCACTGCTTCACTCTGTGCGCTGGGATAGGACGCTGGCGGCAAAAGGCCGTACGCGGGTTGACGAAGCATCGTAAACCACCGCAGTGAACGAGGCGCGTGCAAAAAAATGCCCCGGCGGCACGAGCCGTCCTGAATCTCTCTCGCAATACGCCAGTCTATTACAAACACTCTAGGCGATAAAACGTCCCGTATCGCGTCCCGACCAGGCACGTCCATACGCGGAGGATGAGATAATTGCCCACCGGCCGCAGAAGGGGGCCTTTGTCCTGACCAGTTTACGGTAACCACTCGCTTAACGCACGGAGAGCGTAAGCCCTGAATTTCATTTGGGCTACTCCCCCTCTTCGCCCCCGGTAAACTCATTGAACGGCGAAGATGCCCCCTCGATCCACTTGTTGCTGCGGCGAAACCACAGGTGCGTGTTCGATGGATCGAAAGCGAAGACGATCCAGTTCGTTCCAACCGCACGCTCCTTGTAGTTGACGGGTACCGTATATTGCTGCTGAGTGGTGATCGGCACATTTATCATTTGATTGAATGGTACGAACAGGTGCGTGACCGGATCTTGGACGGGTTGAGGGTTTGTCTGGTTCTGGTACTGATAGCCGGTGGGCACGGTTCTAAACCTGGTCTCCATTCGCGTTCGCGCGGCATCACGGCACTCGCGAGTTCCAATCGAGACCCAGGTCTTGCCCGTCTTCTGGTCCTCGTAGGTATAAAATTCCGGTGCGGTAGGGAGGGCAGTCGATAGCTCGCTGACAGGCTCCGTCTGGCCTTGCAGCCCTATGGCGAGCTGAGCCCATTGTTTGCCGCCCCAATAGAAGGTGCGAGAAACATATTTGCCCGATGTTGCGTCAAAACCTCCGATCAAGGCCATGAACTGCCCTTTGTCCACATTGTTTATCACGACTCGAAGCGCGGTCGGATCGATATCGCTGCGCCCCTGAATCGAGTCTGACACAAGGAGTTCGTTCGTAACGCCGCCAAATGCAAGTTGGGTCACGACACCTGTTTGAGTGTAGTAGCTTTGCTTGCTGATATCGAAATCGCTGTCGTAAATCATTCCCTGATCCGAATGTAGATCGCCTTTGTGAACGCATCGCACTCCGGGGTGATCTTTAACGAAAGCAAGTATTGCCGGCTTGAGTGCGAGATAGCAAAGAGAGGCCTGGCCATCCTGCGCCAAAAATGAGTCCTTGCTCTGTGCCGATTTTGCCAGCGCCGCAACCACGTTGTCACCGGCAACGAGCGTTAGCCCCAACAGGTCCGGGTCGTTGGCGCATCGTCTGACAAGATAATTGATCGCATCCCCGTTTCCAGCCTTTGCGAGCAGAGCCGCGGAAACATCCTTGGCGAGGTTGTCAATCGGATCGTCTGGACTTACCGGAATGTTATAAACCTCTTTGGCTGCAGCCGCGATTCCAGAATTAAACTGGCCCCAATCCTCGAACGGAATGTTGTTCAGCTTGAACTGGTCTCGAACTTGATGCTGGGCATCGTCAATCCGGTCCTTAAACCACTTGCGCTCCGTTAAGTCCGAGATTTGGTCCGTGCTTTGATCGAGCGATAGCTGCGCGTAATACGTGAGAAATAGATCGAGCGCCGTACTTCGCAGTACCGTAGGATCTTGGTTCGAGTCTCTGCCCTGTAGCTTTGTCCTCACCACGGAGTAGGCAAGCATTCCTTTCGCCCGGACATCCTCCGGTCGATCCTCTATGCTCAGCCGAAATTGTGAGGCTGCGCCATCGTAATCCTTCGCAATTAACAGTTTGATGCCGGTTTGGTAGTGTTCGTCAGGGAAGATCGTGTTCCGATTTACGAACAACAAGACCGCGATGCTCAACAAGGCGACACCGAGAACCGCGAGTAAGATGACCCTCAAATTCACGTTGAGGCGCGACGCAGCTGCACCGTTAGCTTGATCGCTTTTCGATCTGCCAGGTTCGCCTTTGTTTCCAAACAAGCTGGAAACGCTCAAGCGCATACGCTCTGCCGGATGTTTGGACGCTGACGGCTGGGCGTTGGCAGGCGCCGCGGCCGCTGCTTCGACCTTGGCGCCGCAGCTCTCGCAAAATTGTGAGTCCGGCGCAAGTTGATTGCCGCACTTAACGCAGAAAGACATTTTTCGATACCATCCTTTTATTAGCTTGGCGAACAAGCATCAATTTGAGACCGGCGCCTGAGCGCTGACATTCCCTGGATAACGCAGGTGTGCCTGATTATTTTTGTAAAGCGGACATCGTTTGCGTCGTGCTACTCGCTCCAACGATGGTCCCTGGCCACGGCCAGGCCACTTTCGGCGCGGCTACAAATGAAAGAGTCCCTTAAGAGCATTTCCTACGGACGCGCTTGGGGGTGTCGCCCCACTGGTATCTGTGTCGCCAGACGGCGCGGTCTCGGCGGTTGCCGCAGGAATCTCGACGTTCACCTCTGGAAAACGCAAACAGGCCCGAGCGGACACGAGGCCGGTCGTAGGATCGGGGATCCTCTTTACCATGTCGGCTGCCGGTTCGTCCTTGAAATCCTCACGCGAAACATTGATCTTTCGCTGAACGTGGCGCAGCTCACATGTACAACTGTCCTTTGTGACCGATCTCACGATGGCTGTATAATAGTCAGCCTTCGCGGGCCTCTCGTTGCTTGGCAGCGGCTCGTCAGCCACTCGAACCTCAAACTCGAAAGGTCTCGCGGATGTTGAGACCGCTACTCCTAAATCCGTACCGGCATTGAGCGTTACCGTGCCCTTATCAAAATCTCGACCGATAACGCGCACGTCGAAGTTTGCCGATGAGTTAATCTTCTGGACCATTTTGTCGAACGCCGTTCGCGTCGCGATTGCGGGACAACGGTCGATCGCGCGATGGATGCACTTGCGCAACTCTTCGACACCTGCAACGCCAAGGACGGCGCCAATCACTTTAGCGACGTTATTCTTCTGAGCCATCAGAACCGCGACGCCGATTGCCCCCAGGGCTGCATCAGCCATGTAATTAGCATTGGCGCTGCCGTCTACAAGTTCGTTCTGAGCAATGTATGTTTTGGTTGCCGTGTCGAACAGGCTGTAGGTGATTTTCGTGGAACAGGAATACGCCAGGGGGACAATGCCGGCAAGTTGAGTCTTATCGTCCGAGAACTGGCTTGCGTCGCAGTCAAGCACCAGATCCGCGTCGTTTCGATCATCGACGAGCTTAATTGACGGAAGTTGGGCTAGGAATTCTCTAAACGTCGCCATCGAGGTGAAGTTCGTGTGCGCGTTGCCGCGGAACGATGCAATATACAGCCGCGCAGGTCCACGCGGAACGAACGCCGTCGTCCCCTGCAAAAGCGTAGCCAATGGCCGCGCACATTCGATCCAAACAACTTTCTCGGCCTGGTAGGCGACTAGCAATCCACCGTCAAGATAGCTGGACACGCGAACACCCGGAGTAACGTTCTCGCTCGAGCCGGCTTGGGCGGCGATATCGCCGGCATCTGGATCGCCAAGTTGGTTTGTAACATCAGCGGCGGGACTGCCGACATGGATCGCGCCAATTTGGCCAGCGGACGGGCTCGTAATTCGAATCCGCTCAGCGATTAGCTGCTGCCTTTTCCCGCTCTGAAAGGGAGTAGGCCGCATTTTAAACTCGACACCAGCGTCCTTATACTGCCACCACTGACTTTCGTCCGTAAGCGCGACTATCGTGCCCGGCCGGTTTCTTTTCGCGTTCAGGTCGCCAAACTTCCGCGAGATATCCTCGCTGCTGCTCATGATGTCGACGCCGGCAGGCACTTTTAGACTATTGACGCTAACCAGCTTCAGAGGTGGAGATGTGACGGTGTTCGCGCCATACGGATCGATCGGGTACGTTTCGATGACGGCTTCCGTGTGACCTGCCGGCACATCGCGCGAGACACAGATTGGTACCGGGCCATCATCTAGCGTTGCCATTGAAAGGCGTAGGTCTACCTTGCCTGAATCGGTCACGGAGATTTTCTGATCGGGCAGAGATGCTGTCGTAATCGTTGCCCCCGCGGGCGCGGCGACAGTGAGGTCCGCCACCGTTCGCTCGACTGTTACGATCATGGGCTCGCCAGCCTGGTAAAATAGCGAACGAGAAGTCGATTTGGGGATCGCCGCCTTGGATGCAACTCGATATGGGGATTGTAGGGTCGCGACCTTTTTGCCGAGTGGCGCTCGCAAGTCAAGACGGGTTTGCTGATCGTCTATAACCTGCCATTCCGGTAAATCTGCCTGTGCCGGCGGTGACTCGACCGTGATCTCCAAAGCCACTGGGAGCGGCCCTATTTTCTTTAAGGTGACCACGCCGTTCACGTCAGTGACCAGGCCGTTGATGACCTCGGGGTTTGCGGCGCCCTTGTCAACTTTCGCCACAAGGTGCAAACCCTGCACCGGACCGCCGTTGGGATTGCGGAGTTCGACCGCAATCGTTTGGTAGGTAAAGACTTTCGCTTGTGGGACGGGTTTATACGGAGCCTTTGCTTGCACAGATTTCGACGGCGTCGAATTTGCCGTAGGACCACCTGCGGAAGGTTTCCGCGCTTTCGCGATATGCACGACCCGCCAATGATAGCTAGCATGACGGACCTTTCTCTCGGCCTGCGCGGTGACCACCTTGCTCGGAGGCCCTACAAGGTTTGCAACCGTAAACGGGATGTCGATGCTGGCCGTTACGAGCGTGCCTGAAAAGACTAGTCCGGCCACGATAACAAGACCGGCGACTACGAGCGATTTGCTTGATACGCGGTCGATCTGCCGTTTCATGTCAGTGCTTCTCCATGCCGTGGTGAATCAAGGCGCCTAATGGCGCCCAATCTGTGCAATTGGGAAATAGCTTTGTTCCCGTTTCAAGCTGTTTCTTGGCCTCTTGAAAGTTGCCCATGTAATAGAGCGATCTCACCCTTTCAACCTGCGCGGCTTGCGTAATATGCCACACCGAGCAAGCACTTACAGCGTCGTGGTACGCATCCTGACACTTGTGTATGACCTCGGACGCATTCTGTCTGGCTTGGCTAGCTGAGAGCTGCCCCTTGGCTTGCTGATCAGATAACGATTGAAGCTCGGCAACGACTGCGTCATTGCTCTCCTTAGCGGCCTCTACGAGTTGATTAGCTTCGAGTTCCTTAGGATCCGGGCTTGCTGGCTTGGCCTGCGAAACCGGTGCGGCCGCAACCGGTTTCGGGCCCGATGATGTCGCTGTTGCGCTCATTGCGCCTGCACCGACTGGCTGAGCGGACAGACTAATAGCGCCGTCACGGTCGTTTGTTTTGTTGTGATGCAGACGAAGCGCGAAGAATCCAACCACGATCACGACAACTGCCGCGACCACCACAATCGAGATTAGGCTCACGTCTGGTCGAGGCGCTTTCGGAACAGTGGATGACTTTGGAGGCGCAGTTTCGGTTAGGGCCTCGTTCGACATGACGGATGCGGGTGTACTCGCCGGCGCGACAACCGTCGCCCCCTGTTCACGAGCAGTAGTTTGAGGAACAATTGTAGGCGGCGCAATCGAAGATTTAGGATCGGCCGGCATGACACCTGAATTACGATCCGGACATCTTTCAGGTTGATCGGAATCTGCACTTCTTTCTGCAGGAGCAACCGGGGACAGGCTGTTAGCTTTGGGCGGCGCGGCCATTAGAATGGGCGCTGAGTTTGTTGCAGGTTCTTCGTTGGATGAACCGCTGTCTACAATCGATTCCTGCGTCGTGGGATCCGGCCTAACCACGTCGACAATGGCAACTAGACGAGCACCATCTTTCCGGCAGAACTCGATCGCCATGTTGTCGACAGTGACGCCGCATGTGGGACACTTCTTGCCTTGCGGCGCGCTCGGTGCAACAGGCGAGGCCACGGCAGTCGGACGGGGGGAGTTGGCTGCGGCCGCAGGAAGCCCAGCTGGCGTAGCGTTGGTAGTCCCAGGAGGCTCCGTCTCAACCAATTCAATGAGAAGTGTGCCGTCCTTCCGGCAGTATTTGATTGCGGGTTCATTCGTAACCTGGCCGCATTGTGGACAATGTTTCAATGTATGAGATCCTATCGCGTTATTGATCTTTGTGCGTCATGAATCGCGGTAATTGTCGAAGAGCAAGTCCAGCGCCAACGAAGCGAAGTTTTCCCAATCCAGCGTTAGTGACTAGCGCTGTGCGTCGATCGCAAACATTGACGCCCCTATATTGTGTTTGGTCCCCATGCGCGCCGTCACCATGCTCCCTTACGCTGGGCCGAGTATTGTCGCCAGAAACGCCGTCGATCATGTCTTTGGCAATCGCCAAAATAGAACGTTCTGCTAAGAATCGGGGTGATTTGAACCGTCAGTTGATATTATGTCCGAACGGTTGAGTAGCGTGTGCTGCCTATCCGGGGGGTCTTTACCTACCTATTTGGGTAGTTATCGCATTGGCGGCAGGTACGACAACAGATCTTAAAATCCACTTGATTGCAGGATGTTACGCTTTCGCAGGTGATGCGGTTGATAAACTAGCAACAGGTGAACGGCCATGTTCACTGCGCCCAATTCGCGCACCGGTTTTCACGGGCGCATCGCCGCAATTAGGCGGTCTCCACGGCGAAAAGTGTTCTCTTTGCCATAATCTCAGGGCTCACCCACGCGCGACGGAAGGAAAGACGGGCAACGATCATGTATTTAACCGATTGTACGCAATCAAGCCTCAACGGAGAACACCACGATGAACGCCATTAATAGGCATTCCCTCTTGTCAGCGGCAATTCTAGTATTTCTATGGACAGCAGCTACTGCAGGCCCTCCTGCCCCTCCCAAGCACAAGTTCCCTGGCTCGCGCGTGCCCGCCAGAGCGAAGGTGGCCGGAGAGACCCTGTTGGAGGCTGCGGCGAGCGGCAACGTCGACCGCGTCAAGGCCCTAATCGGTTCGCGCGCCGATGTCAACGCCAAGGATAACCAGGGCCGCACAGCTCTCATGCTTGCGATCAATCCGGACTGCGTCAAAGCCATTCTTGGCGCACACGCGGATATCAACGCCAAGGACAACCAGGGCCGCACGGCCCTCATGGTCTCCAACAACGCCGACTGCGTCAAAGCCTTGATCGGGGCCCACGAAGACCTGAGCGCACGCGATAAGAGCGGATGCACCGCCCTCATACACGCCGCCCAACACAAAAACGTCAATTGCGTCAAGGCTCTCTGCGACGCGGGCGCTGAAGTCAACGCCACAAGCAACGATGGCCGAACCGCCCTCATCGAAGCCGCCCGGGCCGGAGACGTAGACTGCGCCAGAGCGTTGATCGGCGCCGGAGCGGACGTCAACGCCAAAGACAAAAGCGGCGACACGCCGCTCCTGCTCATTACAGCCCGCGGCAACATCGATAGCGTTAAGGCCCTCTGCGATCAAGGCGCCAACGTTAACGTCAAAAGCAACTACGGCCAAACGCCCCTCCGGATAGCAATCCTGCACGGCAACGTCAATTGCGTCAAAGCCCTCTGCGACGCTGGAGCCAATGTTAATGCGAAGGGCTACGCGGGTCGAACTCCGCTGATGGACGCGGCAAGCGACGGCAACGTCAACTGTGTCAAAATCCTCGTCTCCGCCGGCGCGGACATCAACGCCAAAGACGCCAATGGCTTCTTCCCGCTAAGATTGGCCGTTCTACACGGCAACGTAAGCTGCGTCAAAACCCTCTGCGACTCGGGCGCAAACGTCAACGTGCGAACAAGCGGCAACCAGAGCGTTCTCATGGAAGCCGCCAAAACCGGCAATGTGGATTGCGTCAAAACCCTCGCAAGCGCATCCGCCGACCTGAACGCGAAGGATTGGAACGGCAACACCGCCCTGATGGATGCGACCATGGCCGGGAACGTCCCCTGCGTCAAGGCGCTTTGCGACGCGGGCGCGGATGCCAACGTAAAGAGAAACGACGGACGGACCGCGCTGATGCTCGCCGACAACATGTTCTGCGCGAAGACGTTAATCGCGGCGCGCGCCGACGTCCGAGCCGCAACCAATGCCGGCATTACCGCGCTGTGGCTCGCGACCGTCCACGCTAACGTCAACTGCGTCAAGCTCCTGTGCGACGCCGGAGCGGATGTGAACGCACGGACGACCGGTGGAAAAACGGCGCTCATGACGGCTGCGCACGCCGGCTACCTCGACTGTGTCAAGGTCTTGCTCGCCGCGCGCGCGGACGTTAACGCCAAGGACAACGACGGGGTGACCGCGCTGAAGCTGGCTGCATCCAACGAAATCGCGGCCGATTTGAGGAGAGCCGGCGCGATTCAATAGGCGGCTCGCGCAATATGGCTTACGCGGTCGCTTCCTGAACCTAATACAAGCAAATTAGTCCAGTGGTCCTACCACTGGACTTTTTCATGCAGGATATCTTCGCGCGCCGTCGAACGACCTATCATGCCGCTTGCCGTATTTCCGAAATGCTTTCTGAGCCAGCTCTGCGACGACAAAACCATGACGGTCCGGGAATGGATCGACATGGCCGCGACACTCGATATCGACGGGCTCGAGTTCTACTGGGGATTTACCCCGCGAAGCGACGACGAGGCTCGCGAGGCGCGAAGGTACGCGGAAGCGAAGAACCTGCCCATCTCAATGATGTGCTACTCGCCGGATTTCATCCAGAGCGATCCGGCTCGCTACCGCGAAGAAATCGAACAAGAAAAGCGAGCCATTGAGATTAGCGCGATCCTTGGCTGCCGCTATTGCCGCGTGCTCAGCGGGCAGCGAAAGCCGGACATCGGCCGGGACAAAGGCGTCGCGCTCGCCGCCGATGCAATCGCGGAGTTGATCCCACACGCGGAACGGCATGGAATCACGCTTGTTCTCGAAAACCATTACAAAGATGGCGCATGGATATTCCCGGAGTTCGCACAGAAAATGGACATCTTCCTGCAGCTTCTGAGCGCCATCCCCGAGTCGCCCTTCTTTGGCGTCAACTACGATCCATCGAACACCCTCATTGCAGGCGAGGACCCGATTGCCATGCTGCACGCGGTCAAGCACCGGGTCGTCACCATGCACGCGAGCGACCGCTATCTGGAAGGCGGTACGCTGGACGACCTGAGCCGGCTGGAAGCTCACCCGCGGACCGGCTACGCATCCATATTGAAGCACGGCGTCATCGGCCAGGGGCTCAATGATTACGACGCCATATTTTCGATTCTCGCGAAAGCCGGGTTCGACGGATGGATCAGTATCGAAGACGGCCAGGACCCGGACTGCGGCATGGAGCATCTGCGGCTGTCGGCCGAGTTTCTGCGGGCGAAAATGAAGGAGCACGGGTTGCGTTGATGCTCAGCTGTCGACGAGGAAGGATTTAGGAACCCTTCGGTTATGAGATTTATCGCTTCCACAAAGCGCACAGGGATCGATTAAAGGGCAGTTAATAACCAGAGCGAAGCGACCCTATGCAGAGGCGCTGGCCCCTCCCCG
The DNA here is from genome assembly GCA_031292625.1 of Capsulimonadaceae bacterium. Lineage (GTDB taxonomy): Bacteria > Armatimonadota > Armatimonadia > Armatimonadales > Capsulimonadaceae > JARLGU01. The sequence goes on from JARLGU010000006.1 coordinate 42,271, forward strand.
GCACGAGGGGCCGCCGTAAGTTCAACCATGAAAACCATCGTACAGATTTCACTCGACATCACGAACATCCCCGAAGCGCTAGAAACCGCCGGAATGGCCCTGCGCGCGGGAGTCGACTGGCTAGAGGCAGGGACGCCGCTGATTATCGCGGAGGGAATGAATGGCATCCGCGCGCTGCGCGAGCGCTTCCCGGAGACGCCAATCGTCGCCGACCTCAAAACCATGGACGGCGGCTGGCTCGAAGCGCGGCTTATGGCCGAGGCGGGCGCAACTCATGTGGTCGTGATGGAGCGCGCGCACGAGCACACGATCCGCGAGGTGGTCAAGGCCGGTCGCGACTTCGGAATCGGCGTCATGGGCGACAACCTTGGCGCCCCGGATATGGTCGCGGCCGCAAAGCGCCTTGAACACCTGGGCTGCGGCTACGTCATACACCACATCGGCTACGATGAGCGTCGCGGCATCGCGGCCGCCGGACGGACGGCCCCCAGCCCACTGGACCAGCTCGCCGAGATCGTCGCGGCTGTTAACGTGCCCGTTCAGGCGGTCGGCGGCCTATCGATCGAGCAGGCGATGCTTACGCCAGAATATGGCGCGCCGCTGGTTGTTTTAGGCGCGCCGCTGACGATTGACGCCGACGCTTTCAAGACTGCCGCCGGAGACGTCGAAGGCAAGTTGCGTCTCATCTGCGAAAAGGTGCACTCCTACGGCGACGTCGGCTCAAAAGGCTAGACGCCGCGTCCACGAGATTTACAGCAATCTGACCGACGCAGGTCAAGAGGAGACATTGAACGATGATCCCACAATGCATGGACCAGCTCCCTACAATCGCCCTCGCCACGATCGTGGCCCTTATCGCACTCGCCGTTCAACCGGCAGAAGCTACGCCAACCACGCTGAGCCACGAGGGCGGCGCGTGGACATTGCAGAACAACAAGCTCAAAGTCGATATCGACTGCAACCATGGATGGGTCAGCGTCCTGGACCGGGCGAGCGGACACGTATGGCAGCAGCCTGCTGCGCTCGCCGGCATATCCGGCAGCATTGCCCCGGCAGCGTCGCCGGAGGACAAGTTTCGCAATGTTGAGAAGGTTCCCGCGTCCAAAGGATCAGGCGTGCAGTTTGAGGCCAACCTCGGCCCTGGACATTCGACGCCGCCGGTTCAGGTTTCGATAACCCTTGAGGCGGGTTCGACCGATCTGGTCGTCGTAACCGATGTCGCCGCCCGCGACCAGAAAGTCTCCAGCGTGAACGGCCTCGAGTCGTTCGTGCTCGACTCGGCGAACGGCGTCCTCGCTGTCGCCGATTACTGCGACGGGCACCTTTATCCGCTCGATGCCAAGCCGTTCCCAATTCGCTCGTCGGACGGCGGGCGGCTCGATATGCCGTGGATCGGCCTTTGCGACCTCGACAAGGGTTATGGCTACTCTTTGACCCTCGACACCAGCGACGACGCGACCATTAACTACAATGACTGCACGGTCGCGGCGCGAACCCTCATTTGCCCGCAGGTTGTGTGGAAGCCCTGCATGGGAACGTTCAATTACCCGCGTCGCGTGATCTACCATTTCGCTCCGGCAGGCGGCTATGTCGTACTCGCCCACGCTTATCGCGATTACGCGACGAAGCTTGGCCTGATCGTGCCGTTCACCGAGAAAATCAAGCGGAACCCCAACATTGCGCGCCTGTTCGGCGCTCCGGATGTCTGGGGCAACGCAACGCTCAAATTCGCGCGACAAGCAAAACTGGCGGGCGTCGACAAAATGCTGATCCACGGGCAAACCAATGCGGCGGACATGCAGACGATTGACGACATCGGCTACCTCACCAGCGAATACGACAATTATGACGACATCCAGCCGATCGACGACGCGCACAAACTCGACTCGAATCACGACCTCATTCCGGATCACGTCGTCCTCAAAGCCGACGGCACACGGATGACGGCGTGGCTGACATGGGACAAGAAGATTCAGTACATGAAGCGTTGTCCCAGTTTTTGGGTCGCGTCGGCGCAGGCCGTCGTGCCGGACGTTCTCAAGGCGCACCCGTTCCTGGGCCGCTTCATCGATGTCGCCACGGCCGAAGCGCTCTACGAGTGCTACGATCCGGCCCATCCGCTTACCCGGGCCCAGAAGCGCCAATGCGGCGTCGACCTAAGCGCTTACATGAGCTCCCAACACCTCGTAGTCGGCGGTGAGCACGGCATCTGGTGGGCGCCCATGCACGAGGATTATATCGAGGGAATGATGAGCGGCGGCCACACATCCTGGCCGGCCGGATATCTTATTCGTCCGAAGACCAAGGACGAGCCTTTCACCTGGCCGTCCGGTCAAAAACTTTCCGGCTGGGACTCATATGAGCAACTGGGGATCGGCCACAAATGGCGCGCCCCGCTCTGGGAGCTCGTTTTCCACGACTGCGTCGTATCGACGTGGTATTGGGGCGATTCGAGCGACTACCTGTTAACTGCCGCGCCTGAGATCACGCCGAAAAAGGATGCATACAACGTCCTATACGGCACAATCCCACTCATGTGGGCCAACAAGGAAGGTTCGTGGACGACCGCGCGAGACGTCTTCCTGCGAACGTATCGCAATACATGCAAGATGCACCAGGCGGTCGCCCTTTCCGCGCTGGTCGATCACCAATTCTTGACGGCGGATCACGATGTACAGAGCACGCGGTTCGCCGACGGCACGCGTACAATTGTCAACTTCGGCGAAACGCCATACAGGGCGACGCTTGACGGCCTGACCTATTTGCTTCCGCAAAACGGCTGGGTAGCCATCGGTCCCAAAATCCGCCAGTCGCTCGCGCTGGAGGACGGCAAGCCCGTCACGACGATCGAAGCCCCAGGATACCGATTCAACGACCACGGCGGTTTCGAGACAACGTTGCGCCAGGAAGGCACGGATCGAGTCATCGTCAACCAGGGACCGGCGGCTACGCCCGTGCGGGTCGATCTGAACGCGATCCAGCCCAATTGGGACGCGAAGACGACGCTGGGCTACCTGCTCGACGAAAACGGGCAGCGCACATCGCCGGTCACGCTTGGACCGGTCCGGCACGGTACGCTCGTGCTGCCCGCCGCCGCCGAGACGCAAGTTTACGAGATCGTCTGCCGCAGCGGCGGAGCGACGCCGTTCCTGCCGTAGCGTTTGAAGCGTTCCGGCAATAAACCCGAAGTGTTCGTTACGGAGTTTGAAAGGACCAACCGTATGTCGAGAACGATGACCGCACTTGTCAATTTTGCGGCCGCGCCGTACAGCGTCGACCTGCGCGAAGCCCCGATCCCGTCGATCGGAGAGGACGATGTCCTGCTGCGCGTCGCGGCAGTCGGCGTCTGTGGAAGCGACCTGCACCAATACCATGGCTCGCAAAGCTGGAAGGTGAATTACCCGGTCATTCTCGGCCACGAGTTCGCCGGAACCGTGGTTGAAACCGGCGCGCGCGCAACGGCGTTCCACCCGGGCGACCGGGTCGTCAGCGAGACGGCCGCCGTGATCAATCCCGCGTCGCCGTTCGTCCGCAGCGGCGCATACAACCTCGATCCCGCGCGCCTCGGATTCGGTTACGGCGTCGACGGCGCGATGACCGAGTACGTCCGCGTTCCCGAACGCTGTCTCCACCGCCTCCCCGATAGCCTGGCGTTCGAGACGGCGTCGCTCACCGAACCTTGCTGCGTGGCCTACAACGCGACCTGCGTGCAGAGTCCCATTCACCCCGGAGCGTCCGTCGCGGTCATCGGTCCCGGCCCAATCGGCCTGCTCTGCGCCATGATGGCGCATCTCGCAGGCGCAAGCCCGCTCATCGTGATCGGCATGCCGCAGGATGCAAAACGCCTTGCCGTGGCCCGCGCGATCGGCGCGACGCGAACGTTCGACGTCAGCGGCGACGAGTTGCTCGAAGCCGTTCGAGCAACCGGCGACGGCTACGGCGTCGATGTCGTCATCGATGCCGCCGGCGTCAGTGCGGCCCTGCAAACGGCGCTCGCGATCGTACGCCCCGCTGGACACATTACCAAGGTTGGCTGGGGGCCCAAACCGTTGGGCTTTAATATGGATCCGCTCGTTCAAAAGGCCGTGACGCTTCAGGGCAGTTTTAGCCACAACTGGCCGATGTGGGAGCGCGTCATCGGTATGCTCGCAAGCGGGCAACTCGATCTTACCCCGGTGCTCAGCGCCGTACGCCCGCTCGACAAATGGGAAGAATGCTTCGCGGGCATGCAATCGGGAGAAATGGTAAAGGCGGTTCTTACTCCGGCCGCATGAGCGCAATACGCCTCGACAAGCCAGCTTATACCGACCGGGCAATCTAACGGCGAAGCCCCAATTGGTGCAGCGTTACGCTGCCGCAGTCCGGGCAGGACGCCTCCGCGACAAGAGGCCTTCAAAATCCATTCGCCAACACGAAAGGCTGCAGGATAAAGTGCAAAACACTACACAACAACTCTCCGGCAAAATCGCCATCGTGACGGGCGCCGCAAGCGGCGTTGGAGCGGGGATCGCACGACGGTTCGCGGCGGAGGGCGCGCGCGTGATGCTGCACGACGTCGACGCGGCGGTCCGTGAAACGGCAGCCGCAATCCGCGACGCGGGCGGCGATGCCGATGCGGTCGTCTCCGACCTGGCGGACCCACGCGTGCCCGCCGAACTCATCGACGCAGTCGCAAAACGCTACGGCGCAATCCATATTCTCGTGAACAATGCCGCCTTGATCGTTCGCGCGGATGCCGAGACCACCGACGTCGCAACGTGGGACCGAGTGATGGCGGTTAACGTCCGCGCGCCGTTCCTGCTGTTCAAGGCCGCTCTGCCGTACCTGAGAGCGAACGGAGGCGGCGCGGTGCTGAATATCGGCTCGATGAACGCCTACTGCGGACAGCCGAACATGATGCCCTACTGCGTCAGCAAGGGCGCGCTCATGACCCTCACGCGCAACCTCGCCGACGGTCACGGCCGCGACAACATCCGCGTCAATCAGCTCAACCTGGGCTGGACGATTACCGAGAACGAGCACCGGTACAAACTCGCTGAAGGCAAGCCCGAGGACTGGGCCGAGCACCTGCCCGCCGAACACGCCCCTCTCGGCCGCCTGATGACGCCAGCCGAAGTGGCTCACTTCGCCCTGAGTTTCGTGGTCGATTCCGCCTGCATGGTCAGCGGCTCCGTAACCGACCTCACCCAGCACCCGATCATCGGCCGCAACCCGGTGAAGTAGCGGCAGGCAGACAGGTATTTTGAATACATGAGCGTTTCAATTCACGATAACCACCTTCTATCCTATTGCGTTTTTGCCGAGAAGCGACAGATCGTTTTCCACACGGAGTATCGGGATGCGCCAGAACCCGAGCATACCGATGTGCTCTTCGATGGTGTAGAAGCCTATTGCTTCAACCACGACAACTTCGACAACATTCTCTTTGATATCAGCGAAGTACATGTCGAAACCATCATCACCGAGGATCGCGCATTGTTTGAGCAGGGCAAGCCGTTCGGCTGGCCAGGCCCGTGGCGCCGTTCCGGCGAAGACATTTTGCACTACTTCATCGAACGAGAGGTCAGGGGATTCCAGGTAACGTCATCGTCAGGCATGTCTGGCTGGGTGCTGGCAAAGTCTGTCGCCTTCGTGAGTCTGCCTGCCCCGTAGTGCTCCAATGTCGTCCCAATATCACCCGTCTCGCTCCTTACCCGCCCTTCGCGCAGGAGAACGCATGCCGCGCGCGGAACAATCGTTCGAGGTCACATCGTATGCTCAACCATTTAGATTTCCTCCGCATTCTCCCCTATCTCGCCGCCAGCGCTGCCCTGATTGTCGCAACGGCCCATCCTGCAAACGCCGCGGAACATGCGCCCGACGATGTGGATACGATTGCGGGACGAATCGTCGCTTCACTGCTCCCCGCCGACGCCAAAGGCCGCACGGCGGCCGTGCGCTCGGGGAACAGCGCTGCAGCGACCCTTGGACCAGACGGCACGTGGCCAGACGTCGACTATGCGGACGCATCGCGTTCGATCTGGAAGGCCGCCGAGCATCTCTCTCGCCTCGAAGCAATGGCCAAAGCCTGTGCGGTCTCAAAGGACGACCCGGCATCCGCCGGTCTCCACGCGAAAACCCTTCTGGCGCTTTCGTGGTGGCTCGACCACGACCTCCAAAATCCGAACTGGTGGTGGAACGTCATCGGGACGCCCATGGCGATCGGACACGCGATGCTCCTGATGCAGGGCGAGACAACACCCGCGCAAATGGACGGCGCGCTCAAGATCCTCCGGCGCAGCGAACTCTCGATGACCGGAGCAAATCTATCATGGGTCGCGACGAACACGATTATGCGCGGGTGCCTCGAACATGACCCGGACACAATCGGACGCGCCTTTACACGCCTTTATCAGGAAATCAAAATCGCCGGTCCCGGCGAGGAGGGAATCCAAGCCGACTACAGTTTTCATCAGCATGGCGTCCAGCTCTACTCCGGAGGTTACGGACGCGGCTTCGAGTCCGACTGCGTCCACGACGCCCTTTTCGCCTGGGGCACGCGTTTTCAGATCCCCGCCGACCGCCTCGCCATTTTGACAAACTATCAACTCGACGGCCAGCAGTGGATGATGCGCGGCGCGCGCTTCGACTACAGTGCGTGCGGCCGCGAAATCACGCGACCGGGCCGGGCCGAGCCGGAATACGGATCGAAAGCCCCGGGCGCTCCATTATCCAACGGCGTCCTTGGCCTTGCGTCCGTGGATGCGCCGCGCAAGGATGAACTGACCGCCTACGCACAGAGGCGCGCCTGCCTGTCCACGGCGCCGCAACTGAGCGGCACGCGCGCCTACTGGCTGTCCGATTACGTCGCGCATCAGCGTCCAGGTTACTTCGCCAGCGTCAAAATGTGCTCCACGCGCATCCAGAACGGCGAGATCGTCAACGGCGAGGGGCTCGAGTCGCGCTACCTAAGTTACGGAGCGACGTTCATCTACCGGACTGGCAACGAGTACCTTAACGTCTTTCCTGTCTGGGATTGGCGGCGCATTCCGGGCACGACCATCGAACAGGATGATTCTCCTCTCGGGCACGATGTGAACGTCCACGGCAAAACGACCTTCGCCGGCGGTGCAAGCGACGGCAGCTTCGGCGTCGCGGCGATGGATCTGAACGTCGGGCACGTTACGGGACGCAAGGCATGGTTCTTTCTGGATGAAGGTTTCATCGCCCTTGGCGCCGGTCTGACGTGCACAGGCCAAAGCTCTCTCGTAACGACCGTCAACCAGTGCTTGCTGCACGGCGACGTCCTCACCGATGCGAGCGCGACTCCCCTCGCGGCGGGCGATCATCCGCTCGCAAACTGCCGCTGGGTGCTGCACGATGGGATCGGATACATCTTTCCCGCGACGGGAACCGTGACCGAATCGAACGGATCGCTAAGCGGCAAATGGTCGACAATCGGAACCGGCTCTAAGAAGAGCCTTGCCGCGGACATCTTCAGCCTCTCGATCGACCATGGATCGCTGGCTACGGACGCATCCTACGCCTACGGCGTCCTGCCGGGTTGGACGCCATCGCAACTGGATGAAACGCTCAGGACAATCCAGGTCGTCGCGAATACGAAGGACGTACAGGCGGTCTTCCACGACAAAGCCAATATCCTGGAAGCCGCCTTCTGGACACCCGGCAGCGTCGCCGTATCCGGCAAACAGATTAGCGTAGATCACGCGTGCCTGCTCATCGTCCGCCGCGTAAACGACAACGTATTGCTAACCGTCGCCAGCCCGGAGCACTACGCCGGTCCCGTAAACGTGACTCTTCCCTGGAACCTTCGCGGCGCGAACGCAACCGCAAGCGCCCGTAATACCATCGTTCGCGTCGACCTGCCGGGCGGCCTGTACGCCGGGCAATCAGTCACGGCAACGCTTAATCGACAGTAGGTTGTTTCCTTCTAGCCGCCCAGCTCGATGCAGCGCGTACGATAATGCCGGTAGTTGTCCAACGAAACCTCCTCCGGCACGCCGTGGTCGCACGTCGGATAGTATCCGCCGCGCTCGCGCATTGCCGGGATGATCCGCTCGACCATCCGGTCGATCTCATGCTTTCCCTGGGCAAGGACCCGCTTGTCGATCCCGCCGGAGATCGCAAGGAATGGATAGTCGCGACCGATCGCAACCACATCGCAGCCGGACGCCACTTCAAAAGGCGACATGACATCCATGCGCACCGCTTCGCGAAAGAGCGGGATTGCTTCGACGGCGTAGCCATCCGAATCGACCTGCACGTAAAGGTGACGCGATTGGTCCAGTTGCCGCCGGCGGATGTTTGCAAGTAGCTGCTGGTAATACGGAAACAAGAACTCCTTGATGGTCGCGGGAGACCACAGCAAGCCGTGGTTGTAGCAGATGTCCTCCGCCAGGAACACCATGTCGAACGTGACGTGTTCCTGATGCCTCGCCGTAACCGCATCAGCCAGCTCGAACCACGTCTTCATGCAAGCATGGATAAGCTCCGGTTGATCGTGGAACGCGTACATGATCTCCTCTGGACCGAAAAGGCTGCGCAGATACATACAGCCGGCTCCGATTCTCTGGACGATAACCTTTCCTTCTCCCGCGGCGGCGCGCGCGCTTGCCATCTTCTCATCGAATCCGTTCCAGCGTTCCGGAGTATCGGCGCGCATGCGCCACGCGCACTTCTCTTCCCACGTCGCCATATCCTTAACCGGATGGTCCAGGAACGTCGGCATAAAACCCGTACGACGGCCGGTGAATACGAGCAGGCTGCGTCCCTGCGGATCCTGGATCACCTCGTGTTCGCCCCGCGTTTCAAGCACGATCTTATCGAACGTCGGGCAAAACGCCGCCTCGCACCAACCAAGATCGCCGATATCGTAATCGCCCGGCGGATCGTAACCGAAAACCTCGGCTAGGTTATCGCCGCGCTCCAGGCCCTCGCCATACCAGCGTTCCAGGCAAAAGTAGCCGAACTCGCGGTGGACAATCGGCGCTCCCGGCGTGATTGCATAGATGTCCCTGAGCTTTCGGGCAGGCGCTATCATCTGCTCGCGGGGAAGAAGGGTATGTATGCCATCGTTTCCGATGGCCGTCTGAGTTATGGTTGTCATGGGACCTCGCAAAATTGTTGCGCGGATTAGCACGAACCGTCCGCGGCTACATGCATTATACGGAGTACAATTTGATCGTGCCATGCACGAACCGGAGACATTACATGCTAAAATCGGCACACCTGGAAGGTTGGATTGATCGTGATAACCCGATACTCGTTTGCTGCGGATGATCAAAGCGATTTGCGCCACATCACATACGTCGACGGCGACACCGAATACGACTATCGTCTACGCCGCGCCACGGACCCGAATCTGGTCGCGATCCGGACGCTCTCCGGCGAAGGCGCGTTGGACGTCGATGGCGCGGGCTTAAGAATCGTCACAGGCGGTTCCGTCCTGATCACCGAACTCAATCGTATCCGGTACTACGGAACATACGAACGGTCCTGGCGCTTCTACTGGTTCCTGTTTTCACGGGGATGCGTGGTTGGATTGCCATGGGACGAGGTTATTCCGGTAACGGATACATCCTGGGAGCAAGGCGTCCTGGAACACGTTTTTGCGCAGCTAGCGCTTCCGGGCCGCGACGCGCAGGCATCCGCCATCGCGTTCTTTCGCGCACTCCTTTGCCACTGGACCGCCGCGCACGCGGCCAGCGGCCGCCGCCCTCATTCGGCAAGCGAATTGGTGCGACGCGCCGTCGAACGCTTCAGCAGTTCGGGCGCGGAGCCGCTCTCCATGGAGTCTCTTGCCGCCGAGCTCGGGATCGGCCCGCGACGATTGCGTCAGGCCTTTCTGCAGGAAGCCGGACGCTCGCCGAAAAGCTACTACACGACGATGCGGATGCGCCAGGCGGCGCAGGCGCTCAGAATGGGACGCGGCAACGTAAGCGAAATTGCCGAGCAGTTCGGCTACGCCAGCCCCTTCCACTTCAGCCGAGCGTTCAAAGCCGAGTTCGGCTGCAGTCCATCTCGCTACTTGGAAGGTTCAACCGGCGGGGAGCGCGCAAGCTGACCTTGCAACTAGCTGCCGTACCAGATGGCGAGCGACCGGAGGACGTTGCGGTCGCCCAGATAGCGCGCAAGCGCGCGCTCGCTGCCGGTATTCATCAGCGGAGTCTGCCCTCGCTGGTGGTCGACCACCATGAGAGCGCGCTCGATGTTGGCCGGGCTCAATGTCGATGCGCCTTCCGACCCGGCAAAGGCTCGGGCAAACCAAAGAAGCAGCGGATAGGTTAAGAGAAGCGCATTGAGCCCATCGAGATAACCGTCGCCGTAGTAGCCGGCGCCGAAAAATCCCATGCTGATCAGGTGCGTATGCAGGTACCGCTCGATCGTGAGCGATGTATCGCCCGAAGGCTCATAACGGAACGCTTCGATGTCGCGAAACGAAACATCAGGGAACCCCTCGTACAACCGCGGAACCATCCCGCGCCCGCCGAGCAGGTTCATCGACGCGCCGAAGCGACCCACCAGGCTCGCCTTCTCCCCCACCCGATCTATGCGCCCGTGGACGCCGAGGACGTGGCGAAAGACCAGCGCCTCCATCGGAAGCGGTGTGCGGCGGACGATCGGATCCTCCACCGCCGCCATCTGAACCGTGGACTCCAGCGCACGAACAAAGTCGTCGAAATCGCCGTCCGCGACCTTTGCGATTCGGCGGTCGCGCAGCAGCGACGTGAGATTGATGCATGCTGCGAGTCGCTTGGTTATCGGCAGAGATATATCGAGCAGGAGGCGTTCATAGCTCTCCGTGATCAACACGAGCGCACGCCACGAAAGCGACGTTGCGCCAAAGAGCGTTGGCGCGGGAAGCTCCGCCGCCTGGTCAGGCGTCAGCAGCTTGAGGAGGCTTAGCAGCTCGCGGCGATGACCGTCCACGGGCTGGCCATCGTTTCCGGCTGTGGCAGGGCAATCGTAACGCACGTCGACGCGAACCTGGCGGCCAGCGGGAATGAGGCGAAACGGATAGAGGCGACAGGCGGTAGGTTTGGCGGCAATTCCGTACCGGGCATGGATCCGGCATAAGCCATCGTCTTGAAGGAACGCGCACGCCCCATTGGCGCGATGGGCGATCACGAACTCGTCGCCATGCTTGGTGAACAGCTTCGCGCCGCCTAAGTCCAATTCCTCGTCCGTCCACTTCTGCGCGACAATACGATCGCGGTCGGCCTTGGAGATGGTAATCGCAAAGCGCCCCTTGCAGCAGACGCCGCATCCCGTACAGTCGTAGCGCTGAAAGCTTCCGGTCGTGATGAGTTTGAGTGGAATACTCACCCGCTGCGTCTCATGTTCATCTCCTTGTGTACATATTGATCGCGAGTCGATGCAGGCTCATATTATAGTCCATATCGCGGACAATTTCCGAGCCAAGTTGTGCGCGCCCCCCCGGTGATCGCATCTATAACGGTTAACAGCGGCGCGCGTCCGGACCTGAAAGGGCCGACCTGCGTTGAGAAAGCCCGTGAACGGGCCTCATCGGTAGACGGCCAGAATTTTCGTGGGCCGGCAGTCCCATTGATGGGGATTGAAATCTCAGGACGGTCGTTCACGGCTGGAAACCGCGCCAATATCGGTGACAGTCGTTGATATGAATAGAGGCGATTGCCCCGGTGCCCCCTGGCATGCGCCGGTCATCGAAATCGATAGCGTCATCGAACAGGGCGCTTTAAGCCGCTTCGGCTACGAACTTAACGAAATCGCCATCCAAGACCTTGACGCTTCTTCTCCTCGCCGTTACAATGACGATACGTACAGGCTATCCCGAGGAACCGCTGATGAATCGCTGCTGCGAACATACGCTCAGTGCCTTTTGCGCGGGGGTTATCGTTATGTCGATTGTGTCCACTGTCCCTGGCAGGACGGATGAGTTGCTGAGAATCGGTCCCGCGCACGTTGACGAGACGCGGATCATCCATTACCAGCTGCAGTCGTGCTTCCAACGCCGTGCAAATGCGGACGGCACGCCCGCATTTACGGACCTGCGCATTATCGAGCCCAGTTGCGGAATCGATGCCGCAACGCGCTTTCTTTACGTTCTGCCCGTCCAGCCAGGCACGCCGCTTTCGATGGGCAGCCGATGGACGATGGCGTACGGTGATGGAATCGCGGCGATGCGGGCGCTGGATGTCGCCAATATCTACAACGTGCTCGTCGTCGAACCCGGCTTTAACGCCGTCGATTTCACGTCAAACGACCCCGCGAGCGGTCCGGCTCCATGGTACGGCGACAGCCCGTCCAATCCGCAAATCCGGCAGGAAAGCTATATCGTGAGAGACATCGTTCCCACTGTGGACGCAATGTACCCGTCCGCCAGCCGCGTGCGGATGCTGATCGGCTACAGCAAGTCCGGCTGGGGCGCGATCAACCTACTCCTTCGCCATCCGGACCTGTTCGCATCCGCGGCAGCCTGGGATGCGCCGCTCATGATGCGCGAGATTTCGCCGTGTCATTACGCCAACGAAGACATCGTCTACGGTCGCGACAACGCCTATTTCGACAGGGTATACCGCCTCGACGCGCATATCGCGTCAGCGAGCGCCCTGAAGGCCGCGCGCCGGATCTGGATCGGCATCAACGCCGCGCCGCCGCTGCAACCGTCGACGCGCCCGTACGCTGGCAACTTCCCTCAGCAAGGCGTGGATTTCACGAAGGTTCTCGACGCATCCAACATCCCGTATACGCTCCACTGGCCGACGCGCCAAGTCCGTCACTCATGGAGCCCGACAACAGTCGACGGCAAGGAGATCTACTGGGAAACGGGCGCGCTTGAGTTTCTGCTAGGAGATCAAAGGCCGTGACAACCTCGCGGAGCGGGCGATGGAAGGCCTCTCAGCTTGGCAGGCGAGTCTGGAATTTACCGCCGCAATCGTCGCAAAAAGGCTTCCTCATCTCGATCCATCTGTGCTAAACTGTTGGTATACCATTTGTATACATAGGTTGGTGAACACAATGTATTCGATCGTCGATCTGACCAGAGCGCGCATCGTCGCGTCCCCCCAACTCACGCCTGTTGAAACTCAGGCTATTACGATGCTCGTGGAGGAAGTCGAGCGCCGAACCGGGCTCACGTGGCAAGTATCGCCCGGCGACGGCGAAGGTCCCGCCATAAGCATCCGGCGCGCGTCCGGCAACGGTCCCGCCGACGGATTCCGGCTCACCACCTCGCCCTTAGGCGTCGAGATCCTGGGCAACGACGAACGCGGAACGCTGTTTGGCGTAGGACGATTGATCCGTGAGCTTCGCTGGGCACGTTGGAGCGCCGGAGTTCCGGACGGATTGGAGATCGAAACGAGTCCGGCCTATCCTCTGCGCGGTCACCAAGTCGGCTACCGGCCCAAGGTAAACACCTACGATGGATGGACGCCGGCGATCTTCGAGCAATATGTACGAGACCTGATTTTGTTCGGCTGCAACGCGATCGAACTGATGCCGCCGCGCACCGATGATGAAGACGATTCGCCGCATTTCCATCTCCCAAAGCTGCAGATGATGGTCGAAATGGCCCGGATCGTCGTTAAGTACGGCCTTGACCTATGGGTATGGTATCCGGCGCTCGATGGCAATTATGCGGACCCGGCGGTTGCCGAACGCGCTCTCGCGGAGTGGGAGAACGTCTTGCGCCGCTTGCCTCCGATCGCCGCGCTGCACATTCCCGGCGGCGATCCCGGCCACACGGAACCAAAGGTTCTGTTCGCGTTCCTGGCGCAAGCCGCCGCCGTCCTGCGACGCCATCACGCTTACGCGCAGATATGGCTCGCGCCGCAGTGCTTCGACGCCGCATGGCACGATCAGTTTATTTCGCTCATCGAAGGCGACGTCCCGTGGCTGCACGGCATCGTCTATGGCCCCTGGACCCGCGTGTCGCTGCCCGATCTTCGATCACAGGTTCCGGCACGTTATCCGGTCCGCTACTATCCCGACGTGACGCACTCGACGCACAGCGAGTTCACGGCGCCGCAATGGGATGTCGCGTTCGCAGTAACGCAGGGGCGGGAGATCATCAATCCGCAACCTGTCGCGACGCGCAAGATTTTCGAGGCCTCGGCCGCATCCACGATCGGATTCGTCACCTACTCGGAAGGCGTTCATGACGATCTTAACAAGGCAGTGTGGAGCGGCGTTTCGTGGGATCCAGACGTAAGTACCGTCCAGATTGTACGCGAATATGTCCGCTGCTACATCTCGTCCAAACTCGAAGAGCCGCTCGCGCAGGCGATTTTCGCTCTTGAGGAGAACTGGCGCGCCCCGCTGATTGCAAGCAGCAACCCTGGCGCGACGCTTCGACGAATCCAGGCGATCGAGAGGGACGCGGCGCCGCAAATGCGGCTCAACTGGCGGTTCCAGCAAATTCTCTACAGGGGATACTATGACGCCTACGTTCACCAACGGCTAATCGCCGAAACCGCTCAGGAGCAGCAGGCGATCGGTCACCTCCGGCAGGCGCAGCGTACCGGAACGGCCATTGCCATGACGCAGGCGCGCGCCGCGCTCGATCTAGCGATCACGCAGCCGCCGGCGCAGGATCTGCGCGCGCGCGTGTTCGAGCTCGCCGAGGCGCTCTACCAGAGCATCCGGATGCAACTCAGCGTCGACCGGTACGCGGCCATCGCCGTCAGCCGCGGCGCGACGCTGGATACGGTCGATAGCCCGCTCAACAACCGCGTTTGGTTGGGCCGTCAGATCGATTCGATTCAGGCGCTTCCCACCGAATCCGAGCGTCTAGCCGCAATCGATGCCGTGCTCGGCCGGTCCGATCCGGGCCCCGCCGGGTTCTACGACGACCTGGGCAACCCGTTCGCACAGCCACATCTCGTACTCCAGGGGCCTGGATTTGACGAAGACCCTGGCGCATACCGGTCCGTGCGCTACGGCTACACGTGCTTCTCGGGCGGTTTTGTCGGACGCACGACACGTGACGCAATCGATCCTGACGGCGCGGCCTCGTTCCTGACGACGCCCGCTGCCTGGTGGACGTGGGCGGAGACGCGCTACGAAACGCCGCTAACGATGTATTACGACCGCGTCGATCCTACAGCCAACTACCTGCTGCGCGTCGTCATCGCCGTCGAGCGCACCGGTCGGCCGTTCCGTCTGATCGCGAACGACGAGATCGAAATCCACCCCTGGATAAGCCGGCCTCGTCAGATCCAGCGCCTAGAGTTCGAGATCCCCAAAGCCGCCGTGGCATCGGGTACGCTCACGCTTCGCTGGTACCTCCAACCAGGCGGCGGCAGCTTCGATTCTAGCATGGCGATCTCGGAGGTGCTTCTCATCCGCAAGGAGTAAGGCAGACGATAACCTTCGCTCTGCCACGGATACGAGAGTCTCACGTACAGCCCCACCCGTGCGATCTTAGCTCCTCAAAGGAGGGATAATCTCTACGCATGACCAATTTGTAAGGCTAAACAAGGTGCGTCATTAATCGGCGTTGCGTGAAAGATTCAGGACGGCTCGTGCCGCCGGGACGATTTTTTGCCCGCGCCTCGTTCTCGGCGTCGATCGTTAAGCCGTGAAAGCGCTATGACGGCCCTTTTTCAAAAACGGCCACGGCTGCCGGGAAGCCGTCTTACAAGGCCTTTCGATTCTTTACACACTGTCTTAGCGATTCCGGACCGCATCGAGTCGCCTTTGCTACGAAACCAATGCAATCATCATCCGGCAAATCAGGGCTAGAAAGCTTGTTCTGGAACGGGATGTTCTGGAATACGCTTATCTACCCGGAGCTCTCGCTCGAAGCTCCCGGCGTATCGAGCCTGCTCGATCTGCGCGCCGAGGACGACGAATGTCCCGAGTTTGTCGCCTGCCTCTGCCTCGACGGCTACGCCGATTTGCCCGTGGACCGCAAGCCGGATATCATCGCCAACACCGCCGATGCGATCGTAAGCGCCCTGCCAGAAACCTATTGTAAGCGACTGGGCTTCACGCACACCAATGCGTTCTATTTCTGCGGCTCGTCGGAAAGCATCCCGAGCGCCAAATTGATTGAAACGCTGGATGCGACGCGGTGCGCGGTTGCCTCCTCGTCAGGCCTCGGAGCAACCCTGGGCATCGCGTTCGTCCGTGAGCGCACGACGGCCGGATTTCAGCACGCCGCGCAGTTTGCCGTCGTCGCGCAGCGCCGGAAGATCCAGCTTGGCGCGGGCGCAACTTACGTCTACGAAAAGTCCTTTCTTTCCACCACGTTTTCGCTCTCGATCCACTGGCGTCTCAGCCAGCAGCTCAACGGTCTCGTCAGAGCCTCCGATCCTGCTCAGGTAAACAGGGTTCTCGCGCAGGTGTCGGCGGTTCTGTTCGGCGAAAACTATCTGCCACTCAACAGCTTGCGCCCCATCCTCCAGAGTTACGTAATCCTCATGGCGCAGTCCGCCAGAGACGCGGGCGCGGGCGATGACGAGATCACGGCGGAAACACAGGAATACGTCAACCGAATCGCGGTGACGTATGACTACACGGATCTGAAGGGCATCCTGGAGGAAGTCGCCCACTCCTTCACGCAGCATGTACGCAACCGGTTTCATTGCGCATCAAGCCGCATGACAAGCCGCGCCGACGAAATCATACGCGCATCCCTCGCCGATCCCGATCTCGCGCTTCATGCAATCGCGAGAACCATGGACGTCAACGCCTCATACCTCAGCCGCCGCTTCAAACAAGAGAAGGGCATCGGCCTGAGCAGCTACATTAGCGTCCAGCGAGTCGATTGGGCCAAACGCCTCCTGCTCGATCGGAAGCTGAGCATCACGCAGATCTCCCACGATGTCGGCTTCGGCTCGACACAAAACTTCGGACGCGTTTTTCGATCGATCGAAGGCTGCAGTCCGTCGGAATATCGCGCAAAACTTCCCCGGTAAAAACCTGTTCGCTAATAGTAAATTGCCGTGTTGTGGATCTTCCCGCTCGCCTGTATCATCGAAGCAGACTTCAGCCACGCCTATATGGCTTGGGTCGCAGGAGATTAATATGGACGATCTGACACAACAATTCCGGGCGCACGCCCGTGAAAAGGGCGCTGACCTTATTGGCATCGCGCCAATCGAGCGATTCGATGAACTCGCGGCGGACAAACATCCCGCGGCGATCTTCCCGGAAACAAGATCCGTCATCGTGATCGGCAAGCGCGTCGTACGCGGCGCGATCCGGGGCGTCGAAGAAGGCACCAGTTTCGACATCTACGATATGTATGGTCGAAATTGGCTCAGCAACCGCAACCTCGCGATGACCACGTTCAAGGCCGGCGAGTTTCTTGAGGACAACGGCTGGGAAGCCGTCCCCCTGCCGAATATCCCGCCGCAAACGCCGCCGATGGGCGTCCCCGTGCGCGAAGGACAGCCCGCCCCGAACGTCATGCTGGATATGGACGATGCCGCGATCCGCGCGGGGCTCGGCGAGATCGGCTACTGCGGCCTGTTCCTCTCTCCGCAATTCGGACCGCGCCAGCGCTTCCAGATGATTCTGACCGATGCCGTACTGACCCCTGATCCTATTCTCAGCCAGCCCGTCTGCCCAACCTGCCGCGAGCACGCCGCGTTCTGCATCCTCGGCGCAATCGATCCGTCCGCCGAACGAACCGTGACGGTCTGCGGCAAGGATATGGGGGTTGCTGGAATCGATCACGCGAAATGCAAGTCGTGCAAGAACGGCGCATCGCCCAACGCAATGCATCCCTCGGGCCACGCGGACCGCATGGCAGCAGTGTGCACGCGAAGCTGCATCGCCTATCTGGAAGAAAGCAACGCCATCGAAAACACCTTCCAAAACCCCTTCCGCAAGCGTGCGCCCTGGGGCATTATCCAGGAACAAAAGGTTCTATAGGGGACACGATCAATGGCAATTACCAAACAACAGCTCAGGGAGTTTGCCGGGAAGAGCGGTCTGGATCTCTTCGGCGTCGCAAACATCGAGCGATTTTCCGGCGCGCCGCCGCGAATGCACCCGGCGTCAATTCTCCCGGAGGCGCGCTCGGTGATCGTCGTCGGCAAACGCATCATGCGCGGCGGATGGCGGGGCATCGAGGAAGGCACCTACTGGCCCAATTACACCTATTTCGACTACCACGGCTTGCTCAATAGCTTTTTCATCCAGGCCCCGCTCTACGACCTCGCCTGTCTCATCGAAGATCATGGCTGGGAGGCCGTTCCGTACTACTCAGGCGTCCCGGAAGCGCAGCCGGACTGCCCGCCCGTGCGAGAGGGCGCTGTCGCGCCCAACGTACATCTGGCGATCCGCATCGCCGGCGTCGCGGCAGGCATTGGCGAAATCGGCTGGTCCAAGGTGTTCCTCACCAAAAAGTTCGGTCCAAGGCAGCGTCTGCACGCCATTATCACCGATATGCCGATTGAGCCGGATCCGCTTATCGAACCCGGCACGATCTGCGACCGGTGCATGCACTGCGTCTCCGGTTGCCCGGGCGCAATCCCGCACCAGAAGAACGCGAAGACGATCAAAATTCAGATCGAGGACAAGACCTACGAATGGGCGGATGTCGACATGGGCAAGTGCACGCTGATGTATCACGGCGGCGATCCGCGCGTCTCGCCATTTATTCACAAAGACTTCCCCGGCTGGTGCTTCGATGTCACGAAGCAAAACCTCTCCGAAGAAGCCGCCTACAAGCTGGCGTGGACGCTTTCGCTCGGCCATTGGCGATCCACCCCGGAATTCCCGAGCGGCCGGATTATCGAAGGCCATTCGTACCTTGCGCAATGGGGGATGGGAGAAAAAGAGGGCGGCAGCTTTGGCGTCGAAGGTTCACGCGGCTGTATGCGCAGTTGCTTCAACCATCTTGAGAAACGCGGCAGGATCGAGCAGACGTTCAAAGGCGGGGACTTCATCAAGCGTCCTCGTTGGATACTGCCGTGCGAGGTTCCAAAGGAACCGGCCGGTAAACCGTAGAGGGCAAACGATTCGCCTTCTCGGGCTCCTTCCATCTCGGAAGGAGCCCGTTTCCGTGCGGAATGGTTTGTTTCAACTGAGCCGCTTCGGGAGGATGCTGAATCTTCAAGGCAGAAGGACCGCCCTATTCCTTGCCCGGCCACGCCCATCCGCGCAGGTCGTCGCTCCAAGCAACGCCAATACTGGCATAGTTGTCGAACATCGATTCTTCGTTTTCCGGGCCGCTGCCGTGGAAGAACATGACGAACTTCCCAACATCCGGGTCCTTGCGCAGATCGAGCACGAATCCCGCCGTGATGCGTCCCCGCGCCCATTCCCATCCGGGAGCGCCAAGCATCAAGGTCTCGTCGGGGCGCCAAATTGTTAAGTCCGTCGAGCGACTGACGCCTATTCCATTCTCCGGCGAATGGAACAGCACGTAGTCGTCGCCATCGATCACGACGCATGCGTTCTCGCCAGCGCCATGGCTGCCGAAAAACGTCCAGTTCTCAAGGTCCCGCGACCAGGACATGCTAACGCCGTTCTGCTTGAAGAAGCACCACCACTTGCCGGGTTCGTCCTTGTCTTCGAGCAGGTACGGATCTATCATGCGCCCCATCTCCGCCTGCGGGACGTTCGGCCCCTTCACGCGCAGCAATTCGGGCGCTGACCACGTCGTCAGATCGCGGCTCCGCATTTTCCACACGCGTGCATCCTCATTGCCATACTTCTCGCCGTTCGGACGCGGGTATGTTTGCAAGCTGAGCACCCACTCGCCGCCGTAGCGAACAACATTGCCCGGCGAGCTGAAGTTCGCGCGGCGATCCGCCGGAGTAAGCCGCACCGGCTCCGTCCAATCGATCAGATCGGCGCTCGTCGAGGTCGCGGTGTAAAGATACGGCGCATCTCCGGGCGCAGCCTCGACAAGGGTAAAGAATAGATGGAACCGACCGTCATGATAAATCGCGGCGGGGTCACGGTACGCGGTCGTCGCGCTGCCGTGAAAGAGGATCGGCGATGTGAGGTTCTTAAACTGCATGAACCGGATTTTACCACGACGCCCAAGGCTGCCAGTCGATGAGATGTCTCGCCGGCTTCAAAATGCAGGAAATACGCAACGGCTCCAAGACAAATCAATGATCCCCCAGGCGTTCCACCGGTCGCGTTACGGCGGACCGCCGCCGCCAGGCCCGCCATCAGGACCACCGCCGCCAGAGCCGCCGCCATCCCCCGGGCCCATGCCAGGCATCGGCCCGCCTCCATCATCCGGAGGCCCATCGTCGCCGTCGCCGGAGTCGCCGCCAGCTCCCGACGCGCTCGATGCGAGTCGTCCGGAACCCGAGCCCCCACTGCTTCGCCCGTCCGATCCGGCGGTCTGAGTTCCCGTCGAAGATGGCGAGACTTCGGCATACGACTCGGATAGCGCAAACAGGGAGTCGTTCAGGTCTTCGGCGCTAACGGATAGCACCCGAAAGCGCGTCACAATCGTCACTTTCCGATTGGACAGCGCGCTCACGTGATCCGTCATGCTAATCTTGCTGATCAACGGAAACTGGCCAAGCGCAATAAGTTTGTCGGCGAGGGGTTCCTGCAGCGCCGAACCAGCGCCTATGAGCTCCGCGAACACGCGGAGCACCGGCTTGCTGAGCGTCGGCAACGCCAGGTTCGGGCTCGTCCAGAGCTCCCCGCTCGCGATCGCCTCCAGCCCTGTTCCGTCGTTCGTCGAAGAGTCGGCGGAACTGCACGCGAGGCTGTAGGAATGCGTCTCAAACCCCGCTGCGCTTCGAACGAAAGGAATATCTGACGGTTGAAGGGCAAGGACCACGGACGTCGTGGAGAGCCGTTTGCGCTTCGGGCTGTCCACGATTTCGCGCGCATAAAAAGTGTGACGATTCGGGTCGACAACATAGGCGTGATTGCGCGTCCCGTTCAGCAAAATGCTCGCACCAGAAGGCAGATCGATTCTTGCACGATCCCCCTTGAACCAGAGCGTAAATTCGCGAGACTCCGAAGCCTTTTTCGCGACGTTCCCGTACTCCATGCTGACGCGCGCAGTCACCTTGAGATCGGCCTGCGCGGGCGGGAGCGCCAGCGTCATTTGGACGACCAGCAGCGCGGCTGCCAGTCCTATTTCTCCGCGAACCTCGGTGCGACTTAAGAATCTCATTGCCCTATCCAGTCTCGTCTCGATCCTTTCCGCTCTCGGAGCGCAATACGTGCAGCACGTCCCAACCGCTCCTAAAGCGTCCCGAATGTTCCTGTCCCGGTCACGGCATCAAGGTCGTAGCATTTCGGCGAGTGCGCCGGTGGCCCATACGAACCAACACTCTGGGCGGTCATATGCCGCACTGCAACATTCCCATTTGAGCGCTGCACAAACCGCGTCACGGCGTCAATCAGTACAAAGATTTCGATTGGCGTCAGACTGTTGATCTTCCCCACGAACTCTCCCGGCGCGACGTTCCACTCGCGGCAGTATTGCACCGCTCGTTGGCGCGCGGTCATATAGAAGCGGAGGAGGTAGTCGGCGTCGTTGTATAGATCCGAAGCGATGGAGATCAGGCAGGCGCACTCATCTCCCGAGAACTTCTGCTTAAGCTCGCAGAGGATCAGAGAGCGCATTATCATCTGCCCCCGCGTCCCTCGACGCGCCATGACGTCCCCATCGTTGCATAGCAGAGAAGCCTCGATCTCGCCGCTACCCGGATTGACCGGCTGTCCCCACTCCACGTAAGATGTTTTCACTGCTGGTCTCATTAATGTTTCCTCTTCGAGCAGGTGCGAACCACGGCCCGTTGCCAGCGTCGACCTGCTTACAAACACCATCATAGCGGACAGATCTGTAGATATCGTGAAGGTTTGAAGGCGAACAAAAAAGAGCGCTCCGGCGTCCAGAAATCTCTGAACACCGGAGCGCTTTCGCCTCCGTAAAGCTCCGTCCCGCCCTAAGACGCCGAAATATCGACGTATTCGACGACACCTGCCAGTTTTCCCTCGGGGTTGTAGCATTCGGCGCGCGTGGGCATCCAGAAGCCGTTGCCGAGTCTTTGCGGCTTGAGATAGACGATCGTCTCGCGCCGCTCGTTCGTATCGCTCCAAAGCTTCTTCTGAACCACGTAATGGCGCTCCGAATCGACCCAGATCCGCCAGTGCTGAGGATTGTCAGGCTTTTGGTCGACAAACCGAAGCTGGAAGACCTCGCAGTTGACTCCCATAATGGATTCGCGGCCAATAAACTCGGCGTGGACGGTGTCGATATAGTTCTTTGGAAGTACCCCTAAGGCAAACAGCGTCTGACGCTTCGTGACGTCGCCGGATATGTCGAGCTTGTAATCCTTGCGGAGCAAGCCGCTCCGAACCTGAATCAAACGGTACGTGTTCGTCGTCACTAACGTAACCGTCGTCGGCCCGACCTGCGTCTTATATTCCAGCCGGTCTGGGGTCGAATAGCTATACGTCGCCTCGTGAACCCGATAGGCATCGCCGTACTCCGCGTTGATCTTCGCTAGCTGCGCCTGGTCCGCCCAAACGGTGCGCCCGGTCGCGGTAAGCTTCACGATCGACACCGGCATCATATGGTCCGAGAGCGAAGGAATAGCCATCGCCCCCTTCATCGAACCGGCAAAAGCGCCTAGCAGAATTGCCGCGGCAAAAGCGGATTGCGCCCTTCCCGCGCGTGACATTATCATCTGCATCTTAAATTCCTAACCTTATCCAGAAACCGTGCACCCAGTATTATTGGCAGGTATGGGTCACGACTTAAGCAAATCGTGCGAGCTTGCTTCCATTAGTTCGCTGCCTGCCCCGGTCCGTCCCCCGGACGCGTCCCCCGTCTCAAAAACAGGATAGCCGGGGCGACCAGCGCCATAAGCACGCCAACCAACAGAAAACCCTCGTTGTAAGCAAGAGTAGCAGCCTGTACGTTAACGCCGTTATTGACGAAAAGATGGGCGACGGCGGACGCAGAAGGCGTCGAGTAGCCTTTGAGTTCAAAAAATCTTGTAATCGCGTGCAACCGCGAGCTGTAGAGCTGGCTTGCACTCGTCAAATATCCGACCAGATAGGAGCGGTGATAGGAGGACATGTGAACAACATAAGTGTTCAATATCGCAATCCCAAAGGAACCGCCAAGCTGGCGCGACAGGTTCAAGAGCGAAGACCCTTGCGCGATATCGGAGCCTCGCAAATTGCTAAAAGCCGCCATGGTGATCGGCAGGAACAAGAATCCCAACCCGCACCCGCGTATCATCAACGCCGCCTGCGCATCCCACTGTCCGCTCTGCGACGTCAAGTGCGACAGTTGCCACATCCCCAACACCGTCATCAATACCCCGAACGCGATCAAACGCCGAGGATCGACCGGGTTCTTCTTGTTCAACAGCCGGCCGCACAAAAGCATTCCTAGTCCGCTCACGATACCGCCGGGCAAAAGGGCCATTCCGGTTTCGATCGCCGTGAAATGCAATACCTGCTGAACGAACATCGGATAGAGAAAAGTGCCGCCGTACAAACTGGTTCCAAGAGCCGTCATGAGCAAGATGCCCATCCTGAGGCTGTTGCTCCTGAGCACGTGCAAGTCGACAACCGGGTGCTTGTTGCGCGGAGACAACTCCCACCATACCCATAACGACAGAGTAACCACGGACAGCCACGAGAGCTTAGTGATCGTAGGATCCTCAAACCAATCCCAACGCAGTCCTTCTTCGAGAACGTACTGCAGCGAAATCAATCCGACGGTCAGCAGAATGATTCCGATGTAATCGATGACATCCGTGCTCCTCGTGTAAATCGAATCGTCGAGAAAGGAAAGGACAATGCTGACGGATATCAGCCCGATCGGAACGTTGATGAAAAACACCCATGGCCACGAGTAGTTGTCGGTAATCCAGCCGCCCAAAGCTGGAGCGACAGTCGGCGCTGAAATCATCCCGACGCCGAACAGCGCCTGCACGATGGGCATTTCCTTGACGGAAAATATCTCGAAAAGCGTCGCCTGCGCGGTCGAGAGCAATGCCGCTCCGCCAGCCCCCTGCACAACGCGCCAGAGGACGAGTTCGAGAAGCGTGCGCGACATGCCGCAGAAGAATGAGGCGGTGATGAAAAGGATGATCGATCCGGCTAAATACCGTCTGCGGCCAAAACGGTGGGAAAGCCACGCCGTCATCGGAAGAACGACGACATTCGACAGGATATACCCCGTGCTCACCCAGCCGATTTCGTCGGTGGTCGCCCCGAGGTTGCCCATCATCTGCGGCAGAGCGACATTGACGACCGTGGTATCCAGGACCTCCATCACGGCTGCGGTAACCAGGCCGATGAGAATGATCCACCGATACGGGTTTAGAATTCGTTCAGGCGCTTGCGGACGCCCTCCAATACTCGCTGCCGCAGTGGCCATATGCTTCTCGATCCATGTCAAGCGGTCGCTGTTGCCCTTGACCGTAACCAGTGCAAGCAGTTCGAACGAAAGTCGCTACAACGCCATTCAGGCATAATCTCCGCGACTCTTCCAATCCCCGCCGCCCCTAAAACAAGCAGGCGGCAGGGTAAGGATCTCATAGTGCGCGTTTGGCTCCATCCTGGCGCGGCGCTAATGAGAACTTGTGTCAACCGACGCAGTCACGGACATGCCCTGGCGAAGACGCTCAATATCTTCCTGCGTGGCGAGATGCTCGGCGTTCCCCTTGGGCTGCGGGTCGAGCAGGATCTTGACCGGGATCCTCTGCACGACCTTGGTAAAGTTGCCCGTCGCGTTGTCCGCGGGCAACAGCGCGGTGGCATTGCCGCTGGCCTCGTTAATCGACGAGACCTTGCCTCGATAGACGGTTCCTGGGAACGCGTCTACGTCAATGTCAACCGGCTGACCGGGACGCATGTGCTCCACCTGCGTCTCCTTGAAGTTCGCGCTGACCCA
Source organism: Capsulimonadaceae bacterium (assembly GCA_031292625.1). Lineage (GTDB taxonomy): Bacteria > Armatimonadota > Armatimonadia > Armatimonadales > Capsulimonadaceae > JARLGU01. Next base: position 67,106 of record JARLGU010000006.1, read on the forward strand.
TACTCGCTGCCCGCGCGTCATCGTGAAGAGCGTCTGCCCCGGCTGGATTGCATCGCCGACGTTCGCCCCCTTCTTGACCACGATCCCGTCGGACGGCGCGGCGATCACCGTGTCGTCGAGCTGAACCTTGGCCTGCGCGGCGGCCTGCTGCGCGGCATACGCCTGGGCGTGGAAGGTATCGATCATCTGCTCGCGCAGCTTGACCTGCTGCTGACCGGCCTGAGCCAATCCGAGTGCGGCCACGCTTTGCGTCGCCGTATGCTGGCTTGAAACGTACGCGCCTTTTTGGACGGGCACCTGCAACAGTCCGGCCCGCGCAACCTGCGTCGCGCTCTGAGCGGCGGCAGCCTGGCTCTTCGCGGCCGCAACCGCGGCCTTCGCGGCGTCGGCATTTGCCTGGGCCTGTGCAACCGCCTCCTGCGCCTGCCGAGCCTGATCCTGCGCCGCGCCAAGTTGGGCGGCGGCGGTCTGGTCCGCGGCGACCGCGGCGTCATACTGCTGCGCGGTCACGGCGCCCACCGCGCCGTTCGAGCCGTAGAGCGAAGCGTACCGAACGGCGTCGCGATGGGCTCGCGTCGCGTTGGCTTGAGCTGCCGCGACTTGCTGATGCGCGGCCGCTGCGGCGGCCTGCGCCGTTCGGACGGCCGCGAGCGCCGTCGAGTGCTGGGCGCGCGCCGTTTGCACCTGCTGCAACGCGGCGGCGGCCTGAGCTTGAGCTTGTGCAAGCTGGCTCGATGCCTGCTGCGCCGTCATCTCGGTGCGCCGGCCTTCCTGATCGACCTTGGCATTCTGAGCCGCGAGCGCCGCTTCGGCTTGGCGGATCTGATCGAGCGTGGTCTCGGCGGTAAATGCCAGGTTCGTTTGCGCCTGCGGAATCTGAGACTCGGCGGCCTTCCATTGCGCAAGCGCCTGAAGATAAGCCGCGCGAGGGCCGCTGTCATCCAGACGGGCAACGATTTGCCCCTTCTTGACGACATCGCCTTCGTCCACTTCCAGGTGCGCAAGCGTTCCGGGAACAACCGGGCTCACATTGATCAAGTCGCCCGTAACGTACGCATCGTCAGTTTGCGCATGCGTCTGGCTGTACTGAAAGTACCGAAAACCCAGAACTACCGCCGCGACGATCAGGACGACCACGACCACGAGGACGGCGGGTTTCGGTTTGGATTTCTGCTCATCATCGGGTTTGCCGGATACGGGCGATCCTCCGCCCGCCCCGTTGGGCGATGCGCCCGCCTGCGGACTAATCCGCTCGGTTTGGTTATTTTCACTGGCTGCCATGTTGTACTCCGTTCGTTACTTCAAATCGGTGTGCGCGTTTTTAAAACACGGTTGTAATCGCGCTAGTTCGTCGGATATTTGTGTGTGCCGTTCAATTCAACGGCGACGCTTCCGGTCCATTTGCCGGCCTGGCTGCGCGGAAGACCTGAAATGACCCCGCCCGTCTTGCCGCTCGTCACGACTGGCGCGGCGGACGTTGCGGCAGTCCCCGCCGGCGGCGCTGCGAGCTGACCGGCGCGGGAATTCGTTTGCGAATGCGCTCCGGCATCCGCGGGAAGGTTTGGCGGGGTTGCCGGGAGCGCGACCGGTTCCGAAATCAAATCGGCGGGCAGAACCGGATTAAGGTTCGGCGTCCCAAGAACGACTTCAAACTGCGCGCGCGCCACAAGGTAGTCGTACACGGCGTTCACCTGGCTTGTTTCCGCGGCCGTTAGCGCCGCCTGCGCATCCGTCACTTCCAGGTAAAGGCCCACGCCGCCCTCGAACCGGGTTTGCGCGAGGTCTCGCGCCGCCGATGCCTGCTGCAGCGCAATGTTCGCGGAATCGATCTGCTGCGCCGCGTTCTGCAGGCTCAGATACGCCTGCCGAACCTGCTTCGCAACATCGGTCTTGTGCGCCTCATACGTCGTTCGCGCGATCTCCACCGTATCGTTGGCATCGCGGATGCGGTCGTGGGCGATCCCGGAGTCAAAAAGCGGAATGTTGATCACCGCCCCGACCTCCCGGACCGTCTCGCGAGGGTTCGCGAAGGACACCATATTGTAGGCCTCGCCGCCTGCCGTCAACGTGAGCGTCGGCTCAAGATCGGCCCTGGCCAGTTTAATCGATTTGCGCGCCGCCTGAATGTTTGTCAGGTCCTGACGCAACTCCGGCCTCGCATCAACGGCCGTCTTTATGCTGGCGGATATATCAATCGAATTGATATCACTGAGCGGGGCGTTGAAATACGCTGGGGCGGGAGCAGCCGCTGGAGACGACGCGCTTCCCGCCGAAATTCCATGAGTGCTGACGCCTTTCGTCACGCCGGGCACGTCAAGAACGGTCGTCGGAGCGTTGAGAGGTCTGCCGACGGCATCGTTGAGGTTGATTCTCGCGAGCGAAAAAGAGTTGTTGACCTGCAGAAGAACCTGCTGAGCATTGGCGACCTGCGTATTGGCACGAAGCAGATCAAGCCTCTGCCCTGTTCCCGCCTGGTATTGTTGCGACGCAATCTTCTGCTGAGCCTGCGCGTTCGCGAGGCTAGCTTCAGCCACCTGAACCTGATGTTGGGCGCGCAGGAGTCCGAAGTACGCCGACTGGGTCGAAAAGACCAGGCTGTTAAAAACCGCGTCGCGACCAAACCGGTCGGAGAGAGCCTGCAATCTGGCAACATCCGTCTGCGCCTTAATTTGGCCGGTGATGTCAATGGGCAGCGATGCGTTGAAGCCATACTCAACGTTGTCCTGCGGGACGACCAGTATGTGCTGGCCGCCAAATTCGATCACCGTAGCCGTATCGAAATGCGTAGCCTGAATGCTCGCCCCCGCACGCGGACCGCCAGCGTCCTTGGCAACCTGAATGCGCGACGCATCGCGTTGCAGCGCGCGGTTGGCGATCTGCAGCGCGGAGCTGCTGTTCAACGCCATCGCAATCGCCTCGGGCAGCGACAACGTCACCGGCCCGGCGGCGCCTCCGGGCTGCTCGATGCCTCCCAGGGCGAGCGTCTGCGCACTCAGCGACACAGGCAAGGCGCTCGCAACCGCAATGGCCAGTATAGCCGCGAATCGAATGATACCGTTTTGGTAATTTTGCATAGTCAAAGTCCGGTTCTTTTCAATTTTCCTGACCAAATCCGAAAACTGGTCACCTATTTTGTTCGTCCGCGACGGGCGCCGCAGGGCGAAACGAACGAAGTCCCATGTCGATGACGAGATCCAGCTCACTCTCGATGCTGGACCTATCCTCGACGCACGGATACGGCGGCATGAATGCGAGGCTCGCAAGCTTCAGAGACCGGGCCGCGGTGAGACTGTCCTCGACCGCGAAACGGCCTGCATGGTTGCCTTCTTCGATCACCTCGGCGATCAAGGCAATCTCCTGCATAAAGTAAGGCCGCATCATCTTCGCAAAGCGCGGTTTGACGGTGGCAATCACCTCAACCGCCTCCGGATACTGCCCGCACCGTGCGTGCGCGGCCATAACCGGATGCTTGATCATCTGGCGGATCCGTTCGCAAACGGGAAGCTTCCGGTCGCGAGCGGTCAACTCCTGGTCCGCCAGCACGGCCTCCTTGTACTTGGCCACCAGCGCACACGCGATGGCTTCCTTGGAGTCGAAGTAAAGGTAGACCGTCCCCTTCCCCACCCCCGCATCAGCGGCGATATCGTCGATGGTCATTTTCCGGATGCCATGCCGCCAGAGCCGGTTCTCGGCCGCATCCAAGATCGCCTGCTTCAAATTTTCTCGCTGGACGCGAGCCATCGCCGATTCCCTTTCGAGATCCCGCATGGCCGGAACGACCGCGCGAGCATTCTGAATAATGACCAAATTCGTTCTACAGTCATTATTATCCCACGACTGGCGAATTTCTGTACCCCTCTTCATGAAATTTCCGCAAATATTTCTTCCGCCTCGTACATGACTGTATAACGCTCAAGTAACTTGCGAAAACATCGTAGAATTTTCTTCCCGCGTCTTGACAGCCATCCGGGGTGACAGTATAATTCCATTGCAATTAGCACTCTGAGTCGTCGAGTGCTAAAATTGGTTTCGATTACTCTCATGACACTCTCGGAGGAGGAGAACCTTATGGCAGTCACTTTCCGGCCTCTCTCGGACAAAGTGCTCGTTAAGCCCAGCTCGGGCGAAGAGCGCAGCGCCGGCGGCATCTATATCCCGGACTCGGCACAGCAAAAGCCGATCGAAGGCGAAGTCATCGCAGTCGGTCCCGGCCGCGTTCTCGAAGATGGAACCCGCGCCGAAGTCGCGCTCAAGGTCGGCGACCGGGTCGTCTACTCGAAGTACGGCGGAACTGAGCTTAAGCTCGATGGCGACGAGTACATCATTCTCGACGAGAATCAGATTTACGCGGTCCGCGTGTGACCCATTCGCTAGCTAGAGGAGAACAATATGGCAGCTAAGACATTGAAATTCGATGAGGAAGCGCGACGCGCCCTCGAAGTTGGCGTCAACAAGGTCGCCAACGCGGTCAAAGTGACCCTCGGTCCGAAGGGACGCAATGTCGTCCTCGACAAGAAGTGGGGCAGCCCGACGATCACCAAGGACGGAGTTACCGTCGCCAAGGAGATCGAGCTCGAAGACCCCTACGAGAACATGGGCGCGCAGCTCGTCCGTGAAGTCGCCTCCAAGACAAACGATGTCGCGGGCGACGGCACCACCACTGCGACGGTCCTCGCACAGGCGATCGTCAACGAAGGCCTTCGCTACGTCGCAGCCGGCGGCAACCCGATTAAAGTGCGCCGCGGCATCGACTTGGCGGTCGAGCGGATCGTCGAAGAGCTCCGCAAGCGCAAGATCGAAGTCAGCGGCAAAGAGTCGGTTGCGCAGGTCGCGACGATCTCTGGCAACGATGCTGAAATCGGCAACCTGATCGCCGACGCCCTCGACAAGGTCGGCAAAGATGGCGTCATCACCGTCGAAGAGAGCAAGGGTACGGAAACCCTGCTAGAAGTCGTCGAAGGCATGCAGTTCGACAAGGGCTACATCTCGCCTTACTTTGTTACCGACGCCGAGCGCATGGAAGCGATCCTCGAGAACCCGTTGATCCTGGTTCACGAGAAGAAGATTTCCAGCATTAAGGATCTTCTCCCGCTGCTCGAACAGGTTTCGCAGTCCCGCCGCCCGTTCTTGATCATCGCGGAAGATGTCGATGGCGAAGCGCTTGCGACCCTCGTAGTGAACAAGCTGCGTGGAACGATCAACGTCACCGCCGTTAAGGCTCCTGGCTTCGGCGACCGCCGCAAGGCTCAGCTCGAAGACATCGCCACCCTTACCGGCGCGAAGTTCCTGACGGAAGATCTTGGCATCAAGCTCGAGAACGTCACCGTTCAGGATCTCGGCACCGCCAAGAAGATCGTCGTGACCAAGGAAGAAACCACCATCGTCGAAGGCGCCGGGACGCATGCTTCGGTCAAGGGCCGGATCGACCAGATCCGCCGCGCGATCGAAACCACCGACTCCAACTACGATCGCGAAAAGCTCCAGGAGCGCCTGGCTAAGCTCGCTGGCGGCGTTGCCGTCATCAAGGTGGGCGCCGCGACCGAAACCGAGCTGAAGGAGCGCAAGCACCGCTTCGAGGATGCTCTCTCGGCCACCCGCGCGGCGGTCGAGGAAGGCATCGTCGCCGGCGGCGGCGCGACCCTGCTCGAAATCGCGAGCGTGCTCGACGACGTGACGACCGATGCTGACGAAAAGGTTGGAATCGAGATCGTCAAGAAGGCCCTCGAAGCCCCGTTGCGCCAGATTGCCGAAAACGCCGGCCTCGAAGGCAGCGTCGTCGTCGACAAGGTCCGCAACCTGCCCGCCGGCCACGGTCTGAACGCCGCCGACGGCACCTACGTCGACCTGGTCAAGGCCGGTATCGTCGATCCCACAAAGGTCACCCGTTCAGCCGTCCAGAACGCGGCGTCGATCGCCGGGATGATCCTCTCGACCGAGAGCCTGATCGTCGAAAAGAAGGAAAAGAAGCCCGTCGCCGCAGGTCACAACGACGACGAGGACTACTAAACCTCGCGCGGCAAGTCCGCAACGCGCAGCCCCGGTCGATTCGGCCGGGGCTGTTTGCGTTTTGCCGCACGGCGACTCAGCAAGGGGACGACAAAACGTTCACAATCGGGATAATAGAGCCAACGCACCAGCCGCGCGCAACTTTTCGGTGGGCAATGGTGTCCAATCGTTGACTGAAGGAGCGGGAAAGCCAATGCCACTCACGAATATCATCCTAATGACCCTGGGCACGTGGGAAACCACGAACCTGCTCAACAACCAGGAAGAGGTCGCGGCATCACGCCTGTTTGTGCATATCGTCTGCGATTCCGAACGCGGAGGGATCCGCGGAGGAAGCGGGATGGAACACTACGTCGTCCCCGATCGCGACGACGCGGCGGCGGCGGCGGCATCGGACGACGAGAAGTTTCCGCTTTTCCCCGGCCGCTTCGAAGCCGATCTCAACATACCGTCTGGCGCGACGAATCCCGACGGCACGCCCGCCTATTCTCGCAACCTGGTCGTCGTCGAGAACACCCACCCGGTCGTTAACCAGGACTTCACGCGCGTCTGGTTCCTCAGCGGAAGCGGCGGCAGCGTAACGGACGACGACGAGGTAACCGACCAGCTCCTCGAACTCTACATCGAGCTGGACTATCCTCGAAATATCGTGCGAGGGTTTATCCGTCTCTACAAGAAGCCATTGCTCGGAGGCGATTCCGAGCTGGCCGTCACACTGATGTAATTCATCGCGACTCCATGATCGAGCGCAATACAACGTGAGGATGCCCAATATGAAAACACTAAGCCGCGTCGTCGCGGCAATGATCGTTTCGCTGGCGCTTATCGCCGTTCCCGCGAACGCAAGGTTTGGCGGCGGAGGCGGCGGATTTGGCGGCGGCCGCTCGTTCGGCGGCGGAGGGTTCGGGGGAGGCGGTTTCGGAGGAGGACGATCCTTCGGAGGAGGCAGCTTTGGCGGCGGAGGCTTCGGCGGCAGCTCGCGGCCTCGCTCCAGCTTTACGTCCCCGATCGCCGCGCCGCCTGCGCCTCGCGCGCCATCGAGCTTCGGCGGGGGAGGAGGAGGATCGTTTGGCTCGCGCGCATCGACCGCCAGCCCATCGCAGTCCTTCGGGGGCGGTTTCCGCCCCGGCGCGACGACCAGCAGCAACCGTGCCGGGATCAACACCGGCGCGCGCGGAACCTCCACGTTCACGTCCAACCGTCTTCCACCGCCGCCGGTCCAGACATACAATGGCTATTCGGCGAGCTACCATTATTACGGCGGACGCGCGGTCCCGGTCTACTACACGCATCCGTGGTCAGGATACAGCTTCTACTGGCTCGCGCCGCATCCGTGGTACTACGCCTGGAATCCGTTCATGCCCGCTTTCTACTTCACGCCGCCATACATGTACGGCGGCTACGGATATGTCCCAGGAGGCTTGAGCTGGGGACACGTGCTGCTAACGTTCATTCTCATCGGAGTGGTCTGGTGGGGCGTCAGTTCGATGTTCCGAAGGCCCTATTAGTTCGTTCTTGGAGCGTGTGCAAAAATTCGAAAGGTCTTTTAAGACGGCTCAGCGGCCGCCGGGGCCGTTTTTGAAAAAGGGCCGTCACAGCGCTTTGACTGCTTCACGATGTGCGCTGGAATCGGACGATGGCGGCAAAGGGCTGTACGCGTGTTGACGAAGCATCGTAAATCGCCGCCGTGAACGAGGCGCGAGCAAAAAAATGCCCCGGCGGCACGAGCCGTCCTGAATCTTTCTCGCACTACGCCAGTTTATTACACGCACTTGTAGAAGAGAACCCCTCTACCCCAGGATGGGGACCCCTTCTCCCCGAAACGGAGAGACAAAGAGGCAAGTATTGGCCCGCGCTCTTCTTTCTCCTCCCGTTTCGGCTCCTCGGCCTCGCTCGGAGTCCTGAGCCTGTCGAAGGAGAGGAAGGGGCCCCGAAGGGGAAGGTAGGTTCTGGGCGAAGCCGAATTTGGCTTCGCGCCGTTTTCGCGTCTATTGACCGGGATCCGGCCGTTGTTCAAGGCGAGAGCGGTCATAATAACTGTGAAATGTCAGAATCAGTTTTTTCAGTGTCCCAGCTTATCGGTTACGTTGCGTTTATTTGCGGCGTCTTTGCGTTCACTCAAAGGGATGACCGGCGTCTTAAAGTATCCCTTATCGTTCAGAGCCTGGTTTACGGGATCCACTTCTTTCTTCTCGGCAACCTTGCCGCATGCGCAAGCAACGGCGTCTCCATCGTGAGAAATCTGGCGTCGTTGCGAACGCGCTCCCGCTACGCCGCCGCGGGCTTGTTCCTGATCGCATTGCTCGCGGGTTACTTCACGGTGCACGGTCCGCTGGGTCTCCTTACGATCGGCGCGGCGTTTATTTCGATTTATGGCATGTTCTGGCTCGACGGCATCGCACTCCGGATCTGCCTTTTTTGCTGCACCATCTTGTGGCTGACAAACAATATATTGAGCCATTCATATGGCGGCACGGCGCTCGAGTTTACGATCGGCGCAACCAACCTTATCACGATTATGCGCATGAAGCGCGACGCGGTCACCGCAGCGGCTGTATCATAACGCAAAAGGAGTAAACACCATGAATGTCGCAGTCTTAGGTCTCGGGATTATCGGCTCGGCGTGGGCGAAAAACCTGATCGCGGACGGCCACGTCGTTCGGACGTGGAACCGGACTCCGAGGCAGTTTCCCTGCGAAGTCACGTCGGCCCGCGAGGCCGTCGACGGCGCTGACGTGGTCATCATCGTGGTCGCGGATCCGCCTGCGGTCAGTTCGGTGCTCGACCAAATCGAGTCCGTTCTGCATTCCGGGCAAACGGTCGTGCAGTCGAGCACCATTTCCGCGAAGTGGACGATCCGCTTTGCTCAGCGCGTGCAGGCAACGGGCGCGGACTACATCGACGCCCCGTTCACGGGCAGCAAACCGGCAGCGGAAGCGCGCAAAACCGTGTACTACCTGGGCGGCGACGCCGCAATTATCGCACGCGTTCGTCCTGTTCTCGAGCCGCTCTCGCAGACTATCCTGCAGGTCGGTCCAATCGGCTTCGCCTCATCGCTTAAGCTGGCAATGAACGTCAATATCGCCGGCGTCGGCCTCGCGCTCATCGAAAGCCTCGCCATCGCCCGCCGCGCTGGCATCGATGACGACACGTTCTTCGACGCGCTCAAGGCGAACGCATCACGATCCGGCTTCAGCGACTTCAAGGAGCCGAAACTGCGCGAGCGAGACTACTCTCCACAGTTTTCCGTAAAGCACATGCTCAAGGACCTGCGCCTCGCAAGCGAGACCGCCGGAGATTTGCCCCTCGTTGGCGTCCCAACAGCCGTTGAACTGTATGAACGCGGAGCGCAAGCAGGGATGGCGGAAGACGACCTGATCGGTCTGGCGCGATTGGTGGACCCCAAGGCGTAAACGATCGCGCCTCTTCCACGCGAGGCGGCGCGAATCCGATCACGGTCGGCTTCAACCAAGAGCCCCTCAGAGCGATCGAAAGGTCTTATAAGACGGCTTCCGCGGCCGCCGTGCCCGTTTTGCCGTCACAGCGCATTCACTGCTTCACGATGTGCGCTGGGCAAAGGGCCGTACGCGAGTTGACGAGGCATCGTAAAGCACCGCCGTGAACGAGGCGCGAGCAAGACCGGTCCGTGACCGGCGGACGATGGCGGCAATAGGCCGTACACGTGTTGACGACGCATCGTAAATTACCGCCGTGAACGAGGCGCGCGCAAGACCGGTCCGTGACCGGCGGACGATGGCGGCAAAAGGCCGTACGCGTGTTAACGAGGCATCGTAAATCGCCGCTGTGAACGAGGCGCGCGCAAGACCGGTCCGTGACCGGCGGACGCTGGCGGCAAAAGGCCGTACGCGTGTTGACGAAGCATCGTAAATCACCGCAGTAAACGAGGCGCGAGCAAAAAAGTGCCCCGGCGGCACGAGCCGTCCTGAATCTTTTTTGCAACACGCCGGTTTATTACACACACTTTCAGAGCGCCCCCGCCGCCTCGCCAGCCAGATACCCCGTGCTCCAGGCAGCCTGCAGGTTGTAGCCGCCGACGGGGCCGGCAATATCCAGCACTTCGCCGCAGAAATAGAGGCCCTCGACCAATCGGGAGCCCATCGTCTTGGAGTCGACTTCATCGAGCGCGACTCCTCCAGCAACGACCTCGCCGCGCTCGAGCGGAACGGAATGCGCTCCGCCAAGCGACCAGCCCTTCACAAAACGGATCAGCCGGTTCAAATCCCTTTGCGCAATGTGCGCCCCGCGCATGTTCGGATCGACGCCGGCATCGTCCCAGAACGTGCTCCGCAGCCGCTCGGGCAAATATCCGTCCGCAAACCACCCGATCGTCCTGCGTGGCGAGAGACGGATCTGATCGCGCATAAGCGCCTGGAGGTGCTCAAACGAATGATCCGGCGCGAGATCGACCTCCAGCATTCCGCCGCCGGGAAGTCCGCCGTCCAGCTTCTCGCCGACTTCGCGTGAGATGCCGAGCGCGCACGGGCCGGAAATCCCCTTGTGCGTAAACAGGGTATCCCCGCGCCAGTGTGCGTACTCCTTGCCGCCGTCGGACACCCTGGCGCGCAAAACGACGTCGCGCAGAGCCACGCCGGACCATTCCGGCCGGGGACGAGCAAGCGTAATGGGAGCCAGCGCGGCCCGCAACGGCACGACCCGGTGCCCGGCATCACGCGCCCAGCGCCAGCCGTCGCCGGTCGTTCCGGTCGCCGGATACGATGAGCCTCCCGCCGCGACGATTACGCTGTCCGCTTCCGTAAATAAATCTCCTCGCTGGACGCCGCGCACCCTCCCTCCGTCGATGACCAGTCGATCAATCGGCGCTTGGGTCACGATAACCACTCGGACCGTCTCGATAAGCCTGGTAAGCGCCGCGACCACGTCGTGCGCATTGTAGCCGTCCACTGGAAATACCCGGCCGTCGGGACGCGCCAACGTTGCGATCCCGTGCGCGTGCATGATCGCCAGAAAGTCCGTGTTCGTGAAGCGGTGAAATGCCGGGTTTAGGAACCGCGCCTCGTCGACGCGAAACTGCGCGCGAAGATCGTCCATGCTCCCCGCATGCGTCAGGTTGCACTTGCCGCCGCCGGAGATCAGGATCTTCATGCCGAGACGCGAGTTCTTCTCGATCATCACGACGCTGGCGCCGCGCGACGCCGCGCGCCAAGCGGCTATCAATCCGGCCGCGCCGCCGCCGGCGACGATCACGCGCCGCGGCCGGTCTTTATCGAACAGTGTTTCGGTCAAAAGGGAAATCTCTCCAGTCAGAATGATTATAGCTTGGACAGCGGCATGTCGATGAATGTACGAAGGCCAGAGTTCGCGATTGCCCGGCGCAACGCAGCAGGTCAAATGCCCGTTTGCTTGCGATGCGGACGCCCTGTCAGGTACAATCTCCTCAAAACGAGACCGATTTGCGTCGGTCTGCTAGATGATTGGAAGTGATTCTAGATGGCAACGGACGAGCAAAAGAGCACATGGCGAACCAAAGTTGGCTTCGCTGAACAGTTGAAGGGCGGCGTCATCATGGACGTCGTAACGCCCGAGCATGCGGTTATCGCGCAAGAAGCCGGAGCCGCGGCGGTAATGGCCCTGGAACGCGTACCGGCCGACATCCGGCGCGACGGCGGCGTGGCGCGCATGTCGGACCCCAAGCTGATTAAGGGCATTATGGCCGCCGTGACAATCCCAGTGATGGCCAAAGCTCGTATTGGCCACTTTGTCGAGGCGCAGATTCTCGAAGCCCTCGGCGTCGATTTCGTCGACGAATCCGAGGTTCTCACCCCGGCCGATGAGTGCTTCCACATTGATAAGCATAAGTTTAAGGTTCCGTTCGTCTGCGGTTGCCGCGATCTCGGCGAAGCGCTCCGGCGTATCGGCGAAGGGGCGGCGATGATCCGCACCAAGGGCGAAGCGGGCAGCGGCAATGTCGTCGAAGCCGTTCGCCACATGCGGACCGTTCTCGCGGGCGTCCGCAAGATCGTCTCCCTTCCAGAGGAAGAATTGATGACCGAGGCCAAGAACCTCGGCGCGCCGTACGAATTGGTCGTCGAGCTGCACCGGACCGGCAAGCTGCCCGTACCGAACTTCAGTGCAGGAGGCATTGCAACGCCGGCCGACGCCGCATTGATGCGCCAGCTTGGCGCGGAGGCCGTCTTCGTGGGCAGCGGGATTTTCAAATCCGGCGATCCCAAGCGACGCGCCAAAGCGATTGTCGCCGCAACCACCTACTTCGACAAACCCGATATCCTGGCCGAAATCAGCGAGGACTTGGGCGAGCCGATGGTCGGCATCGATATTAAAACGCTGTCCGAGCAAGAGCTGCTCGCCACGCGCGGCTGGTAGCCGCCGGCCGAGCCGATGTCAGATCAAAAACTGCGAATCGCCGTACTCGCCATGCAAGGCGATTTCGAGCGGCATATTCAGCGAATGGTCGAGTTGGGAGCCGAAGCCTTCCCCGCAAGGCTCCCGGCCGACATCGATGACGCCGATGGGCTGATTATTCCGGGGGGCGAAAGCACCACGATCGGCAAGCTGATCACCCAGTACGGCGTGGATGATGCCATACTGCGCGCCCACCAGGCCGGAAAGCCAATCTACGGCACCTGCGCGGGCATGATCGTTCTTGCCAAGGAGATCAGCGTGGGGAGCGAAGAGAAGGGCGGCCAACGAAAGCTGGGCCTGCTCGATATTCGGGTTGCCCGCAACGCCTTCGGCCGCCAGGTAGACTCGTTCGAGACCATGATCGATATCCCTGCCATCACCGGCAACGATGGCCCGCCCATTCACGCCGTCTTTATTCGCGCGCCGATCGTCGAGTCGGCCGGCCCGGCCGTCAATGTGCTGGGACGCCACGCAGGAAATATCGTCTGTGTGCGCCAGGGAACTATTCTGGGCAGCTCGTTTCACCCAGAGTTGACAACCGATGACCGGGTCCACCGGTATTTTCTCTCGATGATCGCTGAAAGGTAACGGATTGCTGACGCAGCCTGCCAGGCATCCCGCGCCGCTGCTCGCATTTCTGGCAATTGCGGCGGGCCTGCTGCTCGCCGTTCCCGCGGCGGGCCAGACAACCGGAGGCGTCAAACCTGGCTTCTCGCTCGTTTGGCGACGTCCCTCACCGCCTTTACGCGCCCTTGACATCTCACCACAGGGCGCCCGCGTTGCCTTGCTCACCACCGATGGCAAGATCGCGATTTGGGATGCGCCGTCCGCCAAACCTCTCTGGTCCAAGTTCGGCGTAACCGGCGCGAATGTCGCGCTCAGCGATGGCGTCGGCTATGCCTTCGTCTACGATGCGCTCAATCCCCTTAACGAAAACGTCACCTTCTTCGATGCCGCAACAGGACGCGTCGTCGCAACCAAGCGCCTTGACGGCGCAATATGGGGTATGTCCGTCAGCAACAGCGGCGATTTCATGGCGGTCGGGACCGGCGAAGACAGCCTCTATATTTACTCCCTCGATGTCTACCCCAGCTACCACCGCGTCAGGCTGCGCGGGGTCTGCAACGGGCTCGATTTCGCGCCCGACGGCAGCTACATCGCGGTCGGCTTATGGAACGCAAGCGGAGTGGACTACTACGATACGTCCGGCAAACAGATTGCAAGCATTCCCGGCAACACGCTGAAGCGCTTTGAGCCGTTCGTTTCCGACGACAGCAAACTCGTTCTCGCGCTTCAATACGCAAATCACCAGAAACGCGATCCGGTGCTCACTCTCTGGCGGCGGGACGGGTCGCGGGTGTGGTCGCACGGCTTTGGAGACAACGTCTCGGGTGTACGCGCGCTTACGTCGAAGGGCGGAGAATTTACGATCGCCTCGTTCTACAAACAGATTGTGCGCGACCGGGTCTGGACCGCCGAGCGCCGTCTCTGCCTGCTCGATCAAACCGGACAGGAGGCCTACCAGATCGGCGGGCTCTACCTATCGCTCACCCTCGTTTGTCTATCGCCCGACGACTCCGGCTTCGTGGCCTACGACGGCGACCGCAGCCTCTATCGCTTCGACCGCAGCGGCAATGCCATCAAAACGTGGCCGCTGACCGCTCCGATCCGCGCCTGGGCCGTCACCCGCGACCGCCGCTACCTGGTCTTGCATACCACGGACAACCAATTGATGCTATTGGAACTCAGGTAGATCTAGCGGCCGCCAGACCCACTGATTGAATCGCCCGGCTTGTGCCGGAAGATGATCAGGTAATCGGATTTGCTGTCTTCTCCGCCAAACTGTCCGAAGTGACGCGTGACCGAAACCGGCTCCAAACCGTAGAGCCGCGCGTTAAGGGCTGGTTTCATGCGCGACGGAAACCAACTCATGTCGTAGTTGCGCAGCACGACATAATCGGCGCTGTCGATGTCCCGCAAGAACTGAGCTGGGATCCGGCCGCCGAGCGTGCGCTCATTTGGCGGGACAAAATCCCCCATCAACGAAAATTCCGCCATCTCGTAACCGTGAACGAGCCTTGCCGCAGGCGCGCAATAAGCAACGTTCGAGTCGACGGTCAACAAGCGCATCGAACCAGCGGCGCGCAGAGGGGCCGCTGCCGCATAGACCCCAGCCGGGGTCGTGCTGAAGGACGCGCGCTCAACCGGTATCCGCCAGCAAAGCCATACGCCCCCCGCGACGGCCAGCGCGCCCGCCAACGGAAGCGCCGACCGTCGAAACGATCCCCGGACATTGTCGAAAGCCCACCCCGCCAACACCGCCAGCAGCGGAAGGAGCGGAAACTGATAGACGCTAAACGCCGGTCGCCGGGTCACGTGGATCAACGTACAGATCAGCCAGGCCGCCGCAAGCGATACGGCAAATGCGTAGACCCTTCGGCGATCGGGCCGCCAGCTTCGAGCTGGCATCATACGCAAGAGCACGAAGCAAAAAGCGGGGATTACCACAAGGATCGAAGGGATCGACGAATCCGCGAGATCGCGGAAGAAGCTCCAGACGATCAGGGCATGCGAGAAAGATCTGGCAAACGCCGCGTTCCAGCCGTAGACGCTGAAATAGAACCGCGGCCAATCGGCCAGAGCGTAGTGCAAGACGACGGCGGCCAACAGCCCCAATGCGGTTATCGCGAACGCCGTGAAGGTCTTCCAAGCGTCGCCGCCGGTCCGCCTTGTCCCGCAAACGGCTAGATAAACGAGCAGAACGACCGGGATCGGCAGCATCGACAGCCGCGTAAGCGCCGCCGCCGCAAACGCGAGCCCTGCCAGCGCCGCGCAAGCCGGGCGATTGGCGCTCTGGCGATCCGCGGGCGAGCTTCCAACAACCGCAGCCATCGCCCACAAGCCGAGTCCCGCGCACGCGAAGGCAAGCGGCTCACTGAGAGCCTGGCATCCCTTCGCGGAGACGTTTCCATCCGTTGCGACAAGCGCCAGCGCTGCAAACGACGCAGCCGGAGACAACAGAATCCACGCAGCGCGCCAGGTCGCTAGAACGCCGAGGAGCGTGAGGACGCAGCTAATCCACCTGCCGCTCTCGATGCTTTGCGGCATCAATCTCAACAAGGGGCCGTATACATACGGCAAAAGGGGCATCTGGGTGAAAAAGAGGTCGTGATACAGCGCGCGGCCCGCGATGACCTCGCGGCTGATCAGGCAATAAAAGCCCTCATCGTCGTTCGTCGCGCCAAAATGCGCAAGATACAACGTGAGCGCAGCCAACTTGAGGAACACGAGAAGACCGAGCAGAAACCAGAACGGAGGCTGCCTCAGCAATCTTTTGAGCGTCGCCAAGGTCGTGCGGTTCTCCCACCCCATTTGACGGCCTCGCTCCTAGTCGTCGATCGCTTTCACGGCGCCAATTAGTTCGCGGACATCATCGATGCCGTATTCATCCATATAGGCTTCTAGACCGTCCAGCACTCCGAGGGAAGCGGCCGGATTAACAAACGTCGCCGTCCCAACGGCCACGGCGGTCGCGCCTGCCAGCAGAAACTCGACCGCGTCAATGCCGTTCGTGATGCCGCCCATTCCGACGATCGGGATGTCCGGAAACGCTTGGTGCGCCTGCCATACCATGCGCAGGGCAACCGGCTTAATGGCGGGTCCGCTCAGTCCTCCGGTCACGTTCGCCAGCTTGAAGCGCCGCTTCCGCGCATCGATCGCCGTCCCAAGAAGCGTGTTGATCAACGCCAGTCCATCGGTCCCTGCTTCGATCGCGGCGCGCGCAATCGGCAGGATGCTCGTCACGTTTGGCGAGAGCTTCGTGATCAGAGGCAGCGGAGTCGCCTTGCGGAGCGCGTCGATCAGCTCGAACGTCAACAAAGGGTCCACCGAAAAGTCGCAGCCATGCTTGACATTCGGGCACGAAATGTTAATCTCGAGCGCGTCCGCGGCGCCCGCTGCCGTAATGCGCTGGGCAAGATAAACGTAATCATCGACGCTGTAGCCCACGAGGTTGACGATTATGGGAACGTTGAAGTGACGCAGAAACGGCGCCTTCTCCGAAATATAGTTGTCGATCCCGCCGTTCTGCAGGCCGATCGCGTTAAGCAGCCCTGACGGCGTCTCGGTAATCCGCGGCGTTGGGTTGCCGAGGCGCATTTCGCGGCTTGTGGACTTCACCACAACAGCGCCGAGCCGGTTCAAGTCGATAATGCTTGCCATCTCGACTCCGAAACCGAAAGTGCCGGAGGCTGTCATTACCGGATTGCGCAGATCGAGAGTGCCGATCTTTACGGAAAGATGGGTCATTTCCAGACGACCTTTCGAGCGTCGAATACCGGCCCCTCGCAGCAAGCCCGGACGCGAATTCCGTCGGTAGTGTCTACCACGCAGCCCATGCAAACGCCAATTCCACATGGCATCGGCGCCTCCAGAGAAACCTGGCAATCGACGCCGGACGCGATGCACATCGCGCCGACCGCTCGCATCATGGCATCCGGCCCGCAGCAATAAACCGCAACATCATCGGCCAATATCTCGCTCAAAACGTCCGTCACGCGCCCCTTGACGCCATGCGATCCATCTTCGGTGGATGGACGAACGTTTACGCCCATTTCCGCCAGCTCATCCTGGCAAAGAAGCCGGTCCTTCGAACGAGCGCCCACGATAAACGTGATTTGCGGCGTCTGCGCCGCTTGACCGAGAACTTTGCTCAAAAAGACGAGAGGAGGGACGCCATACCCGCCGCCGACCATTACGTGGTGAACACCGGGACGCGGATCGGGCTCGAAAACGTTTCCGCCAAGCGGCCCTACCAGGTCGATTCGATCACCAGCCCTCTTGTGCGCCATGCCCACGGTCGTCGGTCCCTTCACCTGGTACAACATTGCGACCAATCCCGTATGGGGATCGGCGTGGTAAATGCTGAACGGCTTTCGGAGGATGCTGCTTGCGGCCTCGGAGGCAAGGACATTTACAAAGTGACCCGGTCGCGCCAGTTCAGCGAGATCTGGTGCTAGGCAGGTGATGACTCGATGATCCTTGATAACTTCCCGATTGTCGACAACTTGCGCGTCAATGTGCAAAACGGACATAGGCTTGGTTACGGCTCTGCGCCCAGGGTTCGGACGCCAATCAGCATCTATTATAGCCGCTAACAATTCCAATTCCGACTCGAAACAAGCGGCGGGCGCCTTTCATCGCGGGGAAGCCGTGAGACGATGCCCGCCAGCGGCCAGCGCCGGGCAACATTTTCGGCCCATCCGCCGTCCTGGCAACCAATCATGATGATACATGCAAAATGAATAAATTGACCCAATACTCGTTAATTGGAGGCTAGATTACACGTTTTTAAATATTCACAAAAAAACTCTACGTAAATCGGGTAAAAACTCAGTGTACACCCGATTTTCACGCTATAATTGTAGCTACCTTGAGCCTTTGCGTGGTTTGCGAAGTGAAAGCTGAGCGCGGCGACGGAAACGCCCTGAGCGACGCGCCAGTCTGGGCAGTTGCATGGTCGAGATCTCGTATGAGCTAGCTCTGACTATCGTAGAAAGCATTCAAGATCCAACCATCATCGTTAGCCATTCTGGCCAAACCGTGGCAATGAACGGCCGCGCGAAGGAACTGCACGGCGTCTCCACCTCGGACGAGGCGAGAGATCTCTTCTATTCGCCATCGTCCCCACTCCGAATGGCCGACAAGAACGGCGTCGAGATAGAAAGAAGCTCCTGGCCATACGTGCACGCAGCGTCCGGCAGTTTGTTTCATCCAGTCGAACTCCACGCCCAACGAATCGACTCCGGTAAAAGCTGGCAGGCGCGCTACCTTGCATTCAACCTGCCTCACGAAGAGGGCAACGCCACTGGTTGCGTCATTCACGTAATGGAGCCGGCAGAATCTTACAATTTGTCTGAGCAACTTCAGCAGGCGACTGCGCTTGAAGCAAGCGAACGAACTCTGCGTCTGTTTGTTGAGCACGCTCCCGCCGAGATCGCAATGTTCGACAAATTTATGCGTTACATCGCGGTCAGCGAGCGTTGCGCAACGGATTTCCATCTTAACGCAAAGGATTTAATCGGCCGATCTCATTACGATGTCTTTCCGGAGATCCCCGAGCGATGGAAGCAGGTACACCAAAGGTGTCTGGCTGGCGCAACGGAAAAATGCGATCAAGACCCTTTTCCGCGCGCCGACGGCACGCTCGATTGGCTCCGATGGGAGGTTGTTCCGTGGCGCGACTCATCCAATGAAATCGGTGGGTTGATCATCTTCTCGGAGATTGTGACCGAACGCAAGCGCATCGAAGAGGCTCTGCAAGAAAACGAATCGCTGTTCCGGCTATTGATGGACATGAGTCTCGAAGGAGTCATCCTCGTCGGCGCAACCAACTTGGTTCGCTACGCAAATGCTAGAGCGGCCGCCATTCTAGGATACGACTCGTCAAGCGAATTGATCGGAAGATCCATCTTCGACTTCCTGGCCGATGAGGCTCGCGACCGCGCGGTTAAGCAGCGCGCCCAACCCGTGCAAACTTCCGTCACCCACGAATACGAAGCCCCCATGTTGCGTAAGGACAAAAGCGAGGTGTGGGTGCTTGCTCGAGTAACCTTTTCGTGGGATGCAAATGGGACATTCATGGGGTCCAGCTCGATGATCACCG
The DNA here is from genome assembly GCA_031292625.1 of Capsulimonadaceae bacterium. Lineage (GTDB taxonomy): Bacteria > Armatimonadota > Armatimonadia > Armatimonadales > Capsulimonadaceae > JARLGU01. The sequence continues at coordinate 86,178 of JARLGU010000006.1, forward strand.
ACCTTTCCGCTCAACGAGAAACCAACCGGGCGCTCAAAACGAGTGAAGCGCGTTACAGAACACTTACCGACACAACAAGCTCCGTCGTCTGGCGAGCGACGGCATCCGGAAAGATTGTCGCGCCGAATCAACGTTGGACCGAGTTCACGGGGCAAGAGCTTCCGAGCGAGACAATTGACCTCGCTTACGTCCTGAAGGCAATCCATCCCGACGACGTCGCCGATGTCGATACGACAACGCGTGCGGCTTTCGCCACAGGCAACCTTTTGCGCAATGAATTCCGCCTCTGGCATGCGCCATCCCAGCAATATCGATACGTCAGAATAGCAGGCGTGCCTGTTAGAGACGACGATGGCGAGATCGCCGAGTGGATCGGCACGCTCTCCGATATCGATAGCTATAAACGATCCCAGCTGGCGGACGCCCTGATGAGTTCGATTGCCGAGAAGGCGCGAGACATTCGCGATCCAAAAGAAGTGGTCGACGCCACGATTAATGCAATTTTAATGCACATAGGAGCCGACGGCATTGAGCTCGCCGAAATCAACCAGGACCTAGAGGTCGTGCGGTTTAGCTCTTCCGCCGCCAAGGCGGGACACAAAAAATCGCTTTCTCTCAGCAACATGCCAATCGGCATACGAGGCGATCTCGCTGCCGGCAAGACAGTCGTGGTCAACGATCGTTACGCCGATTCCAGGATTACTCCCGAGGAAGCCTCACGGCCGCAAAGCCAGTTTCGACGCGCGTTTATCTCGGTGCCGCGGATTGTCGAAGGGAAATGGCTGGCCAGGCTGTCGATCAACTCAAGCACCCCGCGCATATGGCGTGGGGACGAGATTGCGCTGGCAGAGCGAGTCGCTTACAGCACATGGCTCGCCATTGACAACGCGCGCCTATTCACCAATATGAGTAAGGAGATTGCCGAACGCCGCCTCGTTCAGAAAGAACTAGCGGCAGCCCTTGCACGCGAACGCAAGATGGTCGACACCCTCCAACGATCGCTCATGCAGATCCCGCAGGAACACGCATTTGCCGGCATCTCGTTTGAAACCCATTATGAGGCCGCCGGATCCGACCTCGAAATAGGCGGCGATTTTCTCGACGCTTTCGCGGTCGATAGTTCAAGAGTGGCTCTTGTTGTCGGCGATGTTTCCGGCAAGGGATTGGACGCCGCATCGCATACAGCGGAAATGAAGTTTCTCTTCAGAGGCTATCTCAGACAGGATCTTTCGGCCGCCAGGAGCCTGCGACGAATCAACGAATACCTTTGTCAGTCGCGCGACTTGGACGCGAGCTTGCCAGTCTCGTTCATTTGCATGGCTGTCGCGGTCATCGATACGCGCTCGGGGGCTGTACAGGTCACGAATGCGGGGGGCGAACCGCCAATCCTCCTGGAACGGTCGGGGCGCTCTCGCGGGATCGCCGTTAACGGCATGCCTCTCGGGATTCTACCGGAGTTCGAATACCAATCCAACATCATAGACCTGAGTCATGGGGACCGGTTGATTATGTTCACCGACGGCATCACCGAAGCACGCCATCCATCAGGGATGTTCGGCCGCGAGGGAGTTCTAAAAGCCGTCGCGAACGCCTCCCGGCGAATGCCGCTCAAGCAACTTACACAGCGGATCGTCCAGGCAGCAAAGGACTTCGCCGGCCATCATCTGCAAGACGACGCCTGCCTGCTGGTCGCACGGTGGGATTAATTGCCGCCCGCCGCGCGCGGCCGCATTGATTACCGCGCCTCAAGCTCCGCCCGGTAGGGAAGCGATGGCTGCGCCCCCGCGCGCCCGACGCTTAACGCCGCGGCGCGGTTGGCGAAATCGATCGCGATCGGCAGCGGTGCGCCCTCGCCCAAGCGTACGGCCAACGCCCCGGTAAAGCAGTCGCCGGCCGCCGTCGTGTCGACGATCTTATCGACGCGTCGCCCGGGGATGTGTTCGGAGCCGGAATTGTCGAGCACAAAGCAGCCGTCAGCCCCAAGCGTTACGATCACGGCATCGACGCCGCGCGAACGCAACTTGTCTGCTAAGTCAGCGTACGCCGCTGACGCATCCTCCGCTTTCCACACTCCTCCAACGAGTTGCGCCGCCTCAATCTCGTTTGGCGTCAGGTATGTGATTAGAGGGAACAAACGAGCCGGAAGCGATTGCGCTGGCGCGGGGTTAAGGATCGTCGGGACACCGTGGCGATGCGCAATTGTCAGCGCCTCTTCGACGACATCGAGCGGCGTCTCCAACTGGCAGACAACGACACTCGCCTCTCGTATCGCGTCCGTTGCCGCCCGCACATCGTCAATCGTCAACCGCGCATTTGCCCCGCTCGCGACGATGATCCGGTTTTGTCCGCTCTCCTGATCCACCAAAATTGCGGCGACGCCACTCGATGCACTCTGATCGATTACGATATAGCGCGTATCGATCCCGTCCTTCTGAAACCCCTGAATCGATGCGCGCCCCAAATCATCCGCGCCGACTCTTGCGACAAACGTAACATTGCCGCCCAGACGCGCGGCAGCGACAGCCTGGTTTGCCCCTTTGCCGCCGGCCGCCATGGCAAACATCGCGCCCAAAAGGGTTTCGCCTGCGTCGGGGATGCGTGGGGAACGAAAGATCATATCCGTGTTGGTCGATCCGACCACTACGATGCGTGAAGCGCTCATATCAAATCCGATCAGGGGCTCAAAGATGCCGCCATGATAGCACAATCGAAGCCGCCCGGGCAATACTCCTCCAGTCTTCCGGAAGGCAAAGCGCGCCGCGACAAACGCCAAAGCAATCGTTTCAGCTAAGCAAAACCGAAGAATCCTGTCAGTCCGTCGAAAATCGGAAGGAAACACGGGGGGCGGCAAGTAAGATTGATTAGAACGAGTCACCAACGTTCGTGACCCCTGAATGTTAGGAGAAAGAAATGGCTAACCTACCTGTCGCGGTTCAACTCTATACGATTCGCGACGCATCGTCGGCCGATTTCCCTGCCGCCTTGCGCAAGGTGGCCGAAATCGGCTACAAATTTGTGGAGTTCGCCGGCTTTAATGGCCTTACCGCGGCGCAACTCAAACCCATTCTTAAAGACCTTGGGCTCGGCGTTGTCGCGGCCCATGTCGGCCTCGACGCCTTCGAGGGCGACAAGGCGAAGCAGACGTTTGCGGATTACGCCGAAGTCGGCTCCAAGTACGTCGTCGTGCCTTACATCGCTGAGGACAAGCGCAAGGATGCGGACGGCTACAAGGCCATCGCCAAGCGGCTCAACGAGATTGCCGTACAGGGCAAATCGTACGGCATCAAAGTCGGCTATCACAATCACAACTTCGAGTTCGAGCAGGTCTTCAATGGCGTTACCGGCGAAGAGATCCTCCTGAACGAAACCGATCCAAACCTGGTCGTCTTCGAGCTCGACACCTACTGGGCGCTCAGAGCCGGAACGGACCCGGTCGCGTTCCTTAAGAAGTTCTCCGGACGCTTCGACCTGCTGCACATCAAGGATATGGACCCTGTCGACAAGTCGTTCGCGGAAGTCGGCACCGGCCTGCTGCCGCTCGACGCCATTGTCGCGATCGCGCCGTCCATCGGCGCCAAGGCGCTGATCGTCGAGCAAGATGTCTGCAAGCGCAACCCGCTTGAGTCCATCGAAATCTCGTTCAACAACTTGAAGGCCAAAGGCTACGCCTAAAGAGCGGCCTCGCGCGTAAACCACGGGCCCCGCACGCAGAGATCCGCCAATCGGCGGGCCACATGCGGTGCGGGGCTTCTGGTATAATTTTGCCAAACCCATCTGATCCGACGATAGGGAGTCACTATGCCAAAACTCATTCTCCTTCGCCACGGCGAGTCCCAGTGGAATCTCGAAAACAGATTCACCGGCTGGGTCGACGTTCCGCTTTCCCCTAAGGGCGAGCAGGAAGCCAAGCACGCTGGCGAGCTTCTCAAGAACGTGCCGATCGACGTGCTGTACACATCGGTTCTAACCAGGGCCAAGGAAACGGCGCGAATCGCGCTCGATGTCCGCGGCAAGGGAGATGTTCCCACTCACCGCGACCAGGCGCTCAACGAACGTCACTACGGCGACCTCCAGGGCCTCAACAAGGCCGAGACCGCCAAGCAGTACGGCGACGAGCAAGTCCACATCTGGCGCCGTTCGTATGATGTTCCGCCGCCCAACGGCGAGAGCCTCAAGGACACCGCCGCACGAACGATCCCGTATTTCGAGGCGAACATTTTGCCCGAGATCAAAGCCGGCAAGAACGTCCTCGTAACCGCGCACGGCAACAGCCTTCGCTCGATCGTGATGTTCCTCGACAAGATGACGCAGGCGCAGGTCCTCGAGCTGAACATCCCGACCGGATCGCCGCTTGAGTACGACTTCGACAGCGCCGGCAACATCCTCGGCAAGAAGTACCTGACCGACTAACGAAGACGCACGCGCGTTGAGCTTCCCTACTCCGCCGCCGCGCCCAATAGGGCGTCGCGGCGGTATGTTTTTACGTGGGCGGTGCAGGACAATTAACGAAGGATACGGTAATATCGAGGAGAAATGCCGGGATGAGCAAGAGGAGCAAAACACGTGGACATCAAGAATATCGCCGAAGCATTGAGCCTCGACAACATCGCCGCGGCGGAATCGACGATACACAACGCGGACCTATCGAGCGCAGCCTTTGACAACGTGAATTTGCAAGGCGCGACGTTCAACAATACGAACCTTAGCGGCGCGAAATTTACCGATATCAGCTTCAAAAACGCACAGATTAGCGAAAGCTGCCTCGAAGGGCTAACGATCAATGGAGTTGTAATCGCGGATCTGCTCCGTGCCGCGGGCAAGCTCTAGCGTTGCAGTTCAAAATTATGGGGAGACGAAGCCTGCTCTCCGCAGCGGCTTGGCTACGCGCCGGGCGCCAACGTTCTGTCTGGATCCCGTGATGGGGACAGCTCTCCGCTTAATGCTCTTCATGATTGCTTCGGGAAGCGTGCGAATGACTTTGCCACGGCGGGAGCGCAGCGAGAATGAAGGCCCAAGCGGCCCAAGCGCTCCTAATTCCTTTCCCTAACCACAATCCAGAATAGCGCCCAAGCTCTCGTTCAACGAAGGAACCGCCGCCTCTCGCGTCCAACATTCTCTCATGAACAACAAAGTGCTTTTCATCGGCGGGACCGGCGTCATCAGTTCGGCATGCGCACCGGCGGCGGTTAGGAAGGGATTCGATCTGTACTTGCTCCGGCGCGGGCAATCGACGCGTCCAGCGCCCGAGGAAGCGATCACGCTGACCGGCGACATCCGAGACCCGGAAAGCGTCAAACGCGCGATCGGCGATATGGAGTTCGACGCCGTCGTGGACTTTATCGCGTTTACGCCAGAGCACGTCGCCGCCGACATCGAGACCTTCCGAGGACGGACGGGCCAGTACGTGTTCATCAGCTCGGCATCCGCCTACCAGACACCGCCCGCGCGCTTGCCGGTCGTCGAATCCACGCCTCTACGCAACCCGTACTGGGAGTATTCACGCAACAAGATCGCGTGCGAAGACCTGCTCGTGCGCGAATACCGGGAAAACGGCTTCCCGGCGACCATCGTTCGCCCGTCGCACACCTACGACAAAACATTGTTGCCATTCGATAGCGGCTTCACGGCTATCGACCGGATGCGGCGGGGCAAGAAAATCATCGTCCACGGCGACGGCACATCGCTTTGGACGATGACGCACCACAAGGACTTTGCCAAGGCGTTCACGGGGTTGCTCGCCAATCCGCGCGCAATCGGCGAAGCTTACCACATTACATCGGACGACTACTGGACGTGGGATCAGATCGCCGAGATCTTCGCCGACGCCGCCGGAACGGTCGCGGATATCGTCCACGTCCCCTCCGAGGTAATCGCAACGTACGATGCTCGCTGGGGCGCAGGCCTGCTTGGCGACAAAGCGCACAGCATGGTGTTCGACAACTCGAAGATCAAAAACCTTGTCCCGGACTTCAAGGCCACGATCCCCTTGCAAGCAGGCGCCAGAGAAGTAATGGACTGGTACGACGCCGACCCTGCCAGGGGCAAAGTCGATCCCAGCCGGGATGCGCTGATCGACGCGATTATCGCTGCGCAACAGGGAGCGAGAGCTAAAGCCGGGTAGATTTCGCCCCTACCCTCCCTGATACGCGGCAAGATCGAGCCAAGGGTAGATGCGGTCGCGCTGCTCGCAATTGGCGAGAGCTTTCCACTGGCTAACCGTCAACTCGCGTCCCGACCCGAGTTGCTCGACGAGCATCGAAAGCACCTCGAAGTGGACGCAGTGATCGTTAAAGCGCGCCCAGGCATAATCGACCGCGCCGCCGGTCGTTACCAAGAACGGCCAATCGGATGAGGTTAGCAGAAGAAGCTCGCGAGCCGCTTGCTGTAAGACGCGCTCAGTCCGCTTTGCGCCGCCGTATTCCCGGACAAGTCTTGCCATCGTGGCCTCGGCAGCATGCACCCGGGTCCAAATCGCGTCCGTCCCAGGATTGAGCCAGACTCCGTGCCCCCCTCCAGCGCCCCACGAGCCTTCCGGAAGAGGCACGGCGCGGCCCGGATTAGGATGCGCGTCCAGATACTCTCCGCACGTCACTCGAGCAATCTCGGGCAGAGCCGCGATGGCCTTAATTGCCTCGTATAAGAACTCCGCGCCCTCGAACCACCAGTGTCCGAATAACTCGGTGTCGTAGGTCGCGCACACAATGCCATCGCCCTCCGGCGCTTCGCGAGCCAACGTCGACGCGACCACCGATGCAAAGTGCTGGGCATGGGCGATGACGCGCGAGTTGGCGCGATCCGGCTCATAAAGCTGCTTGTCGTCCCCTTCCGAAACGCGCCAATACCGCAAGCCCATCGGAACGACGCCTTTGTCCGAGTTTCGCCGATGGAAATCCAGATACCACGGATCAGCCGGATAGCCGACCTCGCCGCTCCACACTTGCACCCCGGTTGCCGGATCCCTGGAGAAGGCTCGAACCGAGGGCAGCGGAGCGCCAGCCGAGTTCACCAGGTGCGCACGGTACGGCGACAGCGGGGCCAAGCCCGAATCGCGCGCCGGCAATGGGACGTTCAATGCCCCGGCGCTGGATACGAGGTTCGCGGAAGAGGCGCTGTCTCCCTGACGCGCCCCGGATTCGGCAAAGAAATACTCGACGCCCCGTGCCGCGAGAAACTCCTCGATGCCCCGCCGCACCGCGCCATTAGAACCCGGGGCGGAGTTCTCGCCGCGGGGACGATACCCACACTCCGGCAGCCAGTATCCTCGCGGCGACCGGCCAAACCGGCGGCGATAGGCGGAGACGCCCGCATTCACTTGCATCGCGATCGTGGCGTCCTCCGCGAAGAGCGGAGAATAGCCGTGCGTCGCGCTTCCACCGATGATCTCGAGGCGGCCCTGCTCCTGCAACGCTCCGAAAGCGGCGACGATATCGCAGTTCCAGCGCATGGTGAACTCTCGAAGCTTCTCCAGGTGCCAGTCGCGCCACCATCGAGCCAACTCCGCCATCCGCGTATTCCCAGCCGCATCGAACTCCGCGCTATCTCGCGACGCCATGGACGCGCGTTCATCGATAAAGGCCGCGAAGGCAATTTGAAAACGAGGATCGGCAAGCTGCTCCATGAGCACGGGGGTCAATCCGAGGGTAATGCAGGGCGAGATGCCGTCCGCAACGAGACGGTGACAAACGTTCAAAAGGGGCAGATAAGATTCGGCCGCGGCTTCGCACAACCAATCGCTGCCGTGCGGCGAACGTCCGTGCGACAAAACGTACGGCATGTGCGAATGGAGAGCAAACGTGAACGAACCTGTTGTCATCTGCAAGCCGTTCACCGTGGGCATACCCTATTCCTGCGGCCGGCCGCATAGGGAGGCTCGGACGAAGCGTTTGAAAGTCGATCGATGGGCGACGCACGCGGTTATCGAAGGGATTGGAAAACACGCGTCAACTCGACCGTGTCGAGATTGCCCAACAAGACAACCTGAATGCCGCCGCGAAAGCCAGTCAACATGCCCGGCCGGTTGATGCGGAACTGATCGCGCTTGCGTTCATTTGGCGCGCGAACCTGGTAGAGCGACATCACGGTGATGCCGTTGACATACCGCATTCCGAATGCTTGAGAGCCCTTATATTGGAATATCTGTCCATTCTCGAACCGGTATCCGGGCGGCAAATAGGCGGGCTCCAGCACATCGAATCCGAGCACCGGGATGACGCCCTCAGGAACGTGGCGCAGGCTCTTAATCGGCACCTCCGCCGTGCTTTGCGAGCGTCCGCCTACCGCGGGCGGATCAAACGCGTCAGCAGCGATAACCGGGTTATAGGTGATTTGCGTGAAGTAAGAATCCGATGCCGGATTTCCGGTTGGCCCGAAGATCATGATCCGGAGCTGTGCGCCATTCACCGGGTCAATCCAAAACCGGCGAGTCCCTGGCGCAACGCCGGAACCCGGCGCGGTTGAAGAAACTTGCACGACTGCGGCTCTGCGCCCCGCGACCGTTTCCTCTCCCATGAAGCGGCAGGCGATCGCGCGGCGCTTTAAGGAAACCTCCGCCTTTCGGATTTCGGTCCGAAGCCGATCAAGCGCGCTGGGGAGTTGCTGAACTTCGCGCTTCTGCGCAATGTAGTGCCAAAGAAACTTTCCATTATCGCCGCGGCTTTCGCCGGCGAGGCGGGCAGGACTGTGGTATTCGATGCGGCTGCCCCGTAAGCCATCGTGTATGACGGTCTGCTCCGAGGAATTAATGGGGCCCGTGTCGTTGTAGATCACCGTCACTTGCTCTCCGCTGTAGGAAAGCTCGCGTTGGGCGCTCAGCATCGTGGCAACAAGCTGGTAGGCCTGCGCATCGGGATCTTCGTTTGCGGCAAGTCGAGGAGAGACGACCGAATAGGCGCGATCGGCCATTGATGCTTGGGGACAAACAGAAGCAACGAGTACAATGCTTCCAACGCCAATTACACATTGCCAACCGCGCCGGTGCGTCCGTAAGCGATGTGACGCACGCTGCGCTACCATGCCCTAGATATTACCCGAACCGAGAAGAACTGCGCCTTCTCTTGACAAGGCATCGTCCGTTTGGCGCTGCATGAGCGCCTGAGCCGACGGGTCCGCAAACGGCTGTCCGGCCAGATAGGACTGCTGCTCGTGCTGGCAGGCCTTAACAAAGCCCGACGTATCGTTCACTGCAACGGCTTTGGGAGCCCGCATCACGGTCCCAGAGGGCGCCGAAACGATCAAGAAGGCCATCACGCACGCGCCGGCAACTACCGGAGCAGACAAGCGCAACGCACGGCCAATGGCAAAACGATTCGCGCTGAGCGAGCTGCGGAGCCCGAAAAGAGTGCGCGACACAACGGAGCCGTGGATCGATTCCTCCCGCAGATGGCGAGCCGCTTCGATCCGCAAAGCGAGCGAGGCATCAAAGCGCTCCGACAATTGCGGCTGACTGGTCGATCGCAAGAGTGAGACCGTGCCCTCCAGCAAGCGGAGATCCTCAGCGCAGGACTGGCACGAACTGACGTGCATCCGCACAGTCCAAGCGCCTTCCGAATCCAGCGCACCGTCGATAAACTCCGAAAGCATAGGCCGAATGTCTTTACAATTCTTTCGCATCACATCACCATCCCAGCGGCAAGATTTGCATGTTGCCACAATCAGGCTTCCAAATATTCGCGCAGCTTTTCACGCATTTGTACCCGTGCATTGAAAAGGCGCGACTTGACCGTTCCAAGAGGGCAGTCGACAATCTCCGCAATTTCCTCGTACGCCAGCCCCTCAATATCGTGCAAAACGACAACCGACCGCATCTTCTCGGGCAGAGCCTCCAGCGCGAGCTGGATCTGACCGTCAAGCTCCTGCCTTGCCAAAACACCGTAGGGCTCAAGACGCGTATCCGGCAACTCGCGGCTCGTACGCGCATCGTCCGCCCCATCGCCGCTTGTTCCCACGCCTTCGTCCAGCGAAACCGGAGCCCCGCCCATTGCGGTGTCCTTGCGAACTCGTTTCCGATGAGCGTCGATACACAGATTGCCAGCAATGCGGTAGATCCACGTGTTCAAGCTGGCCTGACTGCGAAAAGATCTCAGCGACAGATAGGTCTTTATGAACACCTCTTGTGTCAGGTCTTCTGCCTCTTCGCTGTCTCCGACCATCCGCAGGATGTACTGAAAGATCTTTTGCTTGTACCGCAAAACGATCTCGTCGAATGCAGACGCATCGTCATCCTGACACCGTGATACAAGTGCGGTGTCTTGTTCGGACAAACAAATCACCTTCTGGCCCCGTTTTGTTTGCGGAAATGGTCCTGTCACAATGCCGTAGACGAAAGATCTGCGAATTTGTTCACGACATGCGGGATCGTTTCCGTCTGTCCTAAAAAAAGAAGGATTTCAGGCACAGTCTGGTTCAATTATACCGTATAAGAACGGTAGGTACGAGAACGAGAAGGGCCGCATCGATCGCAACAATGAGCCCGATTGCGGCTTAGCCCTGCTACGTTGAAGGTCGAATGAGGTAACATTGTCATACGAATAGAGGCCAGCTCAGCGCGGTCTCAAAACGGGTGCATTGACCGATTTCGTTCGCTTCGGTCCAGAACCCGCTCAGGAGCTATTGTATGTATGATTTCGCGTTCCGAATGCGCTCCAGCAAGTCGTCCGGCACAAAGGACCGGCAGGCCGTGCGGGCGCGGTTGGGTCATCTGGCTTGCGCTATTGGAGCCATTGGGTTTCTCGCATTTGCCGCCGTACCGGTCAGCGCCGGTACAACGTCGGCCCAGCATCCCGAACAGTCGCTGCTCGGCGTAAAAATCTTCGAGCGGGCGACCCAGGTGCTTAAGAAGTTCGGCAACCCGACGAAGGTGGAGACCGGGACGACCAGTCCCGCGCCTGCCGTCGGAGTCGCGCCAATCGCGCCGATTGCAACGGGCGCGCTTCCTCCGCTTCCCACGCCCGGCGGACCGGGCGGCACAGCCCCTGAGTTTGGCGGAGCCCCAGCGGCGCAGCCTGCGCAGGCGAACGGCGCGTCCGCCGTTCCGCCGTCCCAGGTCATTTACGAATATGCCGGCAAGAACAACATTACGATCGACTTTACGATTTCATCCGACGGTCGCGTGATTCAGATCAGCGTTTCAGGCGTTAAGGATTCCGGCGTCGTCACCTCGCGCGGCGTCACCCTTGGAACACCGTACACCGCGGTCCTCGCCAAATACGGCTATCCCGAAATCCAAGATACGGCCAACGCGATATTGACCGCGCGCTACACGGAAAAGTCTCACGTCGCCTTTCAGTTCTACAACAATAAGGTGGTCAGCATCACTGTTGCTGCTGTAGAATAGACGTACATATCGATCCATCACGGCGGCGGCGGCGAACAAATCGCAGCCGCCGCCGTGTTTGTGAATGCCGCCGGAATGCAATGGCGATGTTTGAGCCGGCCAACAAGCGCCCCAAACTGAAAAATGGGCGATGCGGAACCCGCCGGCAACCAGAATCCTTGACGAGACCGGCTATAATGAGCCGACAAGGTGACGGCGGCGCACAGGCGCCAACTCGCCCACGAAGGAGCACCGCGTGAAACTTTTCGAGTATCAGGCCAAAAAGCTGCTCGCCAAGTACGGCGTACCGATCCCCCGGGGCAGCGTTGCGACAACGCCGGAACAGGCGGAAGAGATTGCGTCGGACCTTGGTCAGGCCGTCGTCCTAAAAGGGCAAGTGCACAGCGGCGGTCGCGGCAAGGCGGGAGCAGTCAAAATCGCCAAGTCTCCTGAACAAGCCAGGCAGATCGCCGCGGACCTGATTGGCAAGACCCTGTTTTTCGCGCAAGCCGGCGCTCATTTGCGCGTCGACACCCTGCTTCTCGAAGAGGCCCTGCCGATCAAGCAGGAGATCTACGTTGCGATCACGCAGGATCGCGCTTCGCAGCGGGATGTTCTGATTGTTTCGACCATGGGCGGCATGGATATCGAACTCGTCGCACACGAGAACCCGGAAGCGATCAGTAAGACGGTAATCGATCCGCTGCTTGGCCTGACCGACTACGCAGCGCGGGATGCCCTGTTCGATGCCGGGTTCGAAAAAACGCTCGCCGGCAAGGCCGCCGGTCTCCTGAAGGGACTGTACGCCGCCTACGTTGGAACCGACGCGACCCTGGCGGAGATCAATCCGCTGGTGATTACCGAGGAAGGCGCGCTGATCGCCGGGGACGCTAAATGGCTTATCGATGACAACGCCATTTTTCGCCAGCCGGAAATCGCGGCGCTTGCGACCGGCGAGGACGACGATCCGATTGAGGTCGAAGCCCGGCGGCGCGGCATTCAGTATGTCCGCCTCGAAGGCGGAGAAATCGGGATCATCGGCAACGGCGCGGGCCTCGTAATGACCACCATGGATGAAGTGAAGCGCGCGGGCGGGACGCCGGCGGACTTCCTCGATATCGGCGGCGGCGCAAAGGCCGAAAGCGTCCGATCGAGCCTTGAAATCGTCCTGAGCGACCCAAACGTTAAAGGGGTGCTCTTCAACATTTTTGGCGGCATAACGCGAGGCGACGAGGTGGCCAAGGGAATTATCGAAGGCCTGTCGACGCTGAACGTCAAAGTGCCGATCGTCGTCAGGCTGTCGGGAACGCGGGCAGAGGAAGGGGCCGCGCTTCTGGCCGGCGCCAGCATCGTCGCGGCGCAAACAATGCAAGAAGCCGCCCAGCAGGTCGTTGCACTCGCGAACAAAGCGCGCAAGTCGTAATTACCGGAGCTCCGGCCCGCCTACGGGACACGCCCGGCGCTATTTTGAAAAGTGGAGGATCATAACAATGAGTGACAAATTTGAATACCGCGTTATAGTGAGCGCGGACGATGACGATACGGACGAGACGGCTCTGAACGAATTGGGACAAGAAGGCTGGGAATTGATCAGCGCCATTGCCGATGTCCGGGCCAGCGAAGAAGAGACAGAGGACGAAGAGGACGACAACATCCCGGTCACCGTTTTCTATCTAAAGCGCCGCGTCGCCTAATTAGCGATGTAAGGCTGAGTCGACACGCAAAACGAACAATGAGCATACTTGTCGATAAGAATACAAAACTCATCGTGCAGGGCATTACCGGCCGTGAAGGAGAATTCCACACGCGCCAAATGCTCGACTACGGCACCAATGTTGTCGGCGGCGTAACGCCAGGCAAAGGCGGACAGAATGCCATCGACGACCGGGTCCCGGTGTTCGATACGGTCAAGCAAGCCCGCAAAGCCACGGGCGCGAACGCAACGTGCATCTTCGTGCCCGCCAAGTTCGCGCCTGATGCCGTCCTCGAAGCCGCAGACGCAGGGATCGAAACCATTATCTGCATCACCGAGGGGATCGCCATTCACGAAGAAATGGTGTTCGCGAATGTTGTAAAGCTCAAGGGCCTTCGTCTGATCGGCCCCAACTGCCCGGGTATCCTTACAGTCGGCAAGTGTAAGATCGGCATCATGCCGGGGAATATCTTCAAACCCGGTCCAGTCGGTCTTGTGTCGCGCTCGGGAACCCTTACGTATGAGGCGGTTGACTTGCTCACCCGCTCTGGCCTCGGGCAGACGACCTGTGTCGGCGTCGGCGGCGATCCGTTCCCCGGAACGCGCTTCATCGACGTATTGCCGCTCTTTGAAGCCGATCCGGAAACCGAGGTCGTCGTCATGTGCGGCGAGGTCGGCGGATCGGACGAGGAGATAGCTGCTGAGTTTATCAAGACGATGACCAAACCGGTTGTCGGCTTTATCGCAGGATTGACCGCGCCGCCAGGCAAGCGAATGGGACATGCCGGCGCGATCATATCGGGAACTTCAGGTTCACCGCAAGCAAAGGTTGAGGCCCTAAAAGCCGCGGGCGTCCGCGTGGCCGAAACACCGTCCCAAATTCCCGACCTCGTAAAGGCTGCGCTGCGCGCATAAGCGTTCGCGAATGCCTTTGATTGTTCCCGGTTCGCAAGAACCGGCGCCGGAAAGCGAGTGCGCTCCCGGCAAGTATAACACGCATGCCCCGAGTCCGAATGACCGGATCGGGAGTTTATTCAGGAGAACACGATGGGTCTCAAAGTTAGCATTATTGGAGCCGGCGGTCGCGTAGGCAGCACCGCAGCCTACGCTCTTCAGCTCGGCGGCGTCGCGCGTGAAGTCGCGCTTATTGACGTCTACATGGCCGATCAGGTCGCAGGCGAAGCACTCGACCTCGTTCATGGCGCGGCGTTCAACGCCCCGCAGAAGTTCACCGCGGGCGGCTACGAACTGCTCGAAGGCGCTGACGTGATCGTCATCACCTCCGGCCTTCGCCGCAAGCCGGATGAAGAGCGCCTCGCGCTCGTCAACCGAAACGTCGACATGTTCAAGGGCATCGTCGCCGAGATCAAGAAGCAAAAGATCGGCAAGGACACGATTATCCTCGTCGTCTCGAACCCGGTCGACGTCCTTACCCACCTGACGATCAAGGAAGCCGGTCTTCCCGAAGGTCAGGTCATCGGTCTTGGCACCGTCCTCGATACGTCCCGCTTCCGCGCCCTGCTGGCGGAGGAATTTGACGTCGCCGCCACCGACATCGCCGCGAACCTTTACGGCGAGCATGGCGACACGATGTTCCCGGCGTGGAGCTCGGCAACCATCCAGGGCGCGCCTCTGGCGGCAATCCCCGGCTTCACGAAGGAGAAGGGCGACGCCATCTACGAGCGCGCCCGCACCTCCGGCGCCGAAGTAATCCGCCGCAAGGGCGGCGCTGGCTCCGCTGTCGGAATTTCGATCAAGACCGTCGTCGAGGCGATCCTGCTCGACAAGAAGATCGTCCTTCCGGTCTCCACCCTGCAGACGGGCCTCAACGGCGTCGCGAACGTCACCCTGTCGGTCCCGACGATCGTCGGCCGCGCCGGCGCAGTCAAGCAGCTGAAGGCGAACCTTTCCGAGAGCGAACAGGCCCTTCTGGTCAAGTCCGCCGACCACCTGAAGGAAACCCTCAAGCTGATCGGCCTTGCGTAAGCAAGACCTTTCGCCGAGAGCGAAATTGAGGCCGCAGACGAGAAATCGCCTGCGGCCTTTTCACTTCATTATCTTCGCCACGCTTACACCGCAAATCACCGCTTCCGGCGCTCGCGGGGCCGCCTGCCCAGCTTAGCCTTCAGCGCATCCCAGACGTTGAAAACGATCGGGCAGAAGCCGACGTTTGAAACCATCGAAATCGAGCGGCTACGAAAATCGCTGTCGCGTAGATAAGGATAGTCACGGCATGCTTTGGGACGATCCGCGTAGATCGCGCACGCGTTGCCGGATCCAAGGTATACACATGGCAGCCCATTCAGTACACGGTTTCCCATGTCGTCAAGATGCGTTCGTTCGCGCTTGAAGCGTCCGGGTGACATCTTCTCCATCGCCGCCAGCCGTCGAATGTCTTCGTCGTCGACTCCCGGCTCAAGCTCCCTGCAACAACGGCCGCATGACAGACAATCGATCTGCGACCAGACGGTGTCGGTCTCCTCTTGCACGATGGCGTCGAGTTCCTTGTTCGAGAGCTTGAGGTGATGCTTCAGGAAGTTGCGAAAGCGCCAATCCTCATCCTCGTTATGGCGAGAATAGCGCTCGATTAGGGGAATCGATGTAATGAGTTTGTGGTCCATCAGGGCAATCATACCCCGATGGACCAGCGAAGAAAAGAGTGGGCATCTTGGTGACATGCGGACAGGCGCGCTCAAGATTCAAGAAGCCCTCTTTGGCCGGGCACGCCATTTTTCTTGGTCGTGCCGCTCCATGTGAGTGGCACTCAGCGTATCACGCTAATGACACGAATCTGCCCGACGCGACGCTCATTGTGAAATAAGCTAAACCCTCCGTCGTCCCTTTAAGAAAAATGGCCCTGAGAGCGCCGAAGGACCGGCCGCGGAGGGCTCCTCAATCTTCCTGCTAACCAACCGCCCCATCGCCTATCGCTCGATCGGAGCGCCGACGACCGAGCCCCATTCGGTCCAAGAGCCGTCGTAGTTGCGGACGTCCGGATAGCCCAGAAGGTACTTGAGCACGAACCACGTGTGCGACGAGCGCTCGCCAATGCGGCAATAGGCCACAGTTTCCTTGTTCGCGACGACGCCGCGGCCCTCGTAAAGCGCACGCAGCGCGTCGGCGCTCTTGAAAGTGCCGTCCTCGTTGGCGGCAAGCGCCCACGGAATATTCGCCGCGCCAGGGATGTGACCGCCGCGCTGAGCCGTCTCGGAAAGCCCGGGCGGGGCGATCACCTTGCCGCTGAATTCGTCAGGCGAACGAACGTCCACCAGGTTGATGCCATTGTTAACGTGTGACGCCACGTAGTCTCGCAGCGCGCGGATCGACGTATCGGCCTGCGACGCCTGATACCGGGTCGCCGCATAACCAGGGAGCTCCTGCGTGTAAGGCCGCCCCTCCAACTCCCACTTCTTCCGGCCGCCGTCAACAAGGCGAACGTCCTTGTGTCCGTAAATCTTAAATTGCCAAAACGCCCACGCCGCAAACCAGTTGTTCGCGTCGCCATAAAGCACGACGGTCGTGTCGTTGCCGATCCCCGCCTTCGACGCCAGGTTCTCGAAAGCATCCTGGCTCAGAATGTCGCGGCGCACCTGGTCGTTCAGATCCGTGTTCCAATTCCAGCCCACGGCGCCGGAGATATGGCCCTGTTCGTAGAGCGAGAAGTCAACGTCAACCTCCACGAGCCGCACGGAGGGATCGGATCCGTGTTCGGCAACCCATTCGGTGCTGACCAAAACTTCGGGATGTGCATATTCCGCCATAATCGATTCTCCTGTTCGTGGCCGGGCCTTACCGGCACTCTTTCGTCTCGGTGGGCGCCGTGCTGACGCCCTTCGCATCGAGAATATCCTTGCAACTGTGCTTGAGATACTCCGCCTGATCCGTCGACTTGTGGCCGCAGAAGTTACACCAGAGCACATCGTCGCGCGCTCTCTCTTTCTCCTGGGCCTCACTTTGTGTTGCCATCGCGCACCCTTCCGCCAAGCGTCCAGTCTGCTTAGAGCGGTCCGGACGCAAGACACTTAATGTCTACTTACCATATATGGATATAATTAAAATGTACCCTCGCGCACCAAAGAATGTCAACCTATTAAGAATCATTTTTGATTGAAGGGTAACCAAGGGCGAGAATCTGGGAAAATGCCAAACCGGCAACCAAGGTTGTGCGGCTTTAGAGAGGAGGACGCGCCAAGGGGAGGCGCGAAGAGGCAAAGGAGCCGGGCGGCACATGCCGCCCTCAACTCCACTGGCTAGAGCCCTATTTCACGATCACGCTCGCGCTCACCTTGGCCGAAGCGGGAGGATTGCACGATGTCGCGTTACACGCCTGATAGTTGAATGAACCGCCCAGCGCGAGCGGGCCGGGCTTGACGGTCTTTGCCAGCGTGAACGGAACCTTGACTGTATTCTTGCCGGCGTAAACCAGCAGCGGTTTTGGGCTAGCGCTTACCTTGAGCGTTTTGACCGGCGGATAAACCGCCTTGCCGAACGTCACGCCTATTGCAGCGGCCGGGACAAACTCGGTGCCAATCAGGTACGGATCGCCTGGCTTGTTGGCGTTGACATGGTAACCGGACGCGATCGTGAATGTCACGGTCAGGACGCCCTTCCCTCCGGCCAGCGCCGTCGCAGGCGACACTGCCGCGGAAACGATCGCGACACTCGCGGCACGCGCCGGCAGAGCGGCGAATGCGGCCGTCATTGAGATCAGCAGCGCAAGCGCCGCCAGGAAACCGTTCTTCATGGATGACTCTCCGGGCATGGATTGCTCGCCGCGCTCAGGCGACGAGCTTGCTGAATTATTATGACCCGAATGGCGGCGAGCACGGATGGTAGTCGTCGTGAATCCATCATGCGCCCCGTCATGATCCGCGAATCACGCAAGGCGTTCGAGCGCTTCGAGCGTGACCGCATGCTGAAGCGGCTGTCCCGCGATCATGCGATCCAGTTCGGCGATACAGTAGTCCGCCAGACGGTGCACTTCGTCGTTGATGCCGCCCGCGATATGCGTCGAGAGATGCACGTTTGGCAGCTTCGCCAGCCGGGAGTCCGCGCCCGGCGGCTCGGGATCGGTGACGTCAAGCAGTGCGGTAACATCCTTCCGCCGTTCGAGAATGTCCGCCAGCGCGACCTCATCCACCGTCGCACCTCGGCCGGTGTTAATGAACGTGGCGTTCGGCCGCAAGCGCTCCAAAACCTCGCGGCTAATCAATCGAACGGTTTTCGGATTGTTGGCAAGGTGATTTGAGACCACATATCCGCGATCGAACGCCTCCGCAAGCGTCTCCACCTTCTCGACGCCCATCTGCGCCGCGCGTTCGTGCGTCAGGAAGGGGTCGAAGACAATCACTTTGACCTGGAACGGCTTCAAAAGCTCCACGACATGCGTCCCGATTGCCCCGGCGCCCAGAAGCGCCACGGTTTCGCCATAGGCCCCAGCGCCGCGGAATGCGCTCCGCTGCGTCTCCCGCCCGCCGTCGTAAGCGGCGACGTTCCGGAAGTAGCCTTTCGTCGCGAGAATGATCTGCGCAAGGGTAAACTCAGCAACCGGTATCGCGTTCGCTCGCCAACCGCTTACGACCGTGATCCCGCGAAGCAGGAGCGGCCGCGCGAAGTATTGGACGCTGCCAGCAGCGTAAAACACGGCTTTCAGGCGGGGCATCAGATCAAGATGCCGCGATTCGAGAGCGGGCATGCTCCAGGTCGAAAAGATCACGTCCACATCGTGCAGGCAGTCCGGCGCTTCAAGGAGTTGAGCTGGCGAGACGAAATCGGGGAAAAGGTTGGTTCGCCTGGCTATCTCGTCCCGGCGTCCGGCGCCGTAGACGTAATCGATCATCTCAGGCGTCGCGACAAGGGCGGCATTGAGCGTAGGCATGCGTCATAAATCCTTACAAGAACGTTATCCTATGTTTCGCCCGCCCGCGCCCCAATTCCTGCGCCTTCGTCATATTCATCTGATGAATTTACTATCCCGTGGCGCCCTCTTTGAACTCGACTGACAGATGCGTCAGAGGCGGGATCGCATCTCCGGCAACGCGACGATCGAGAAGGCGAACGGCCTCGCGCGCGACGTCGCGCCATGGAGCGACGACCGTGGTCAATCGCATTTGCGATTCAGGAGAAAACGGGACGCCGTCGAAACCGATTACGGCCAGCTCCGTGGGAACGCTTATCCCCAAATCCGAGCAATGGCCCAACAAAGATTCCGCCGCGCGGTCGTGCCAGCAGACGACGGCAGTCGGGCGTTCTGATACCGGCAGCGCCATGTACGCGTCCAGTTCTTCAAATCCAGCGTGATCGGCAAACTCGAGCACGGCCAATCCAAGCCGCTCAGCCTCGCGAAGAAACGCAGCGTGCCGTTCGAGAGCGGACGCCATCGGGGCATACGCCGTGCAGTAGACAACCCGCCGGTGACCGCGTTCAGCCAGGTGCTCCGCGATTAGCCTTCCCCCCATCTGCTCATCGAGAGAGACCGACGGAATGCTCGGCACGGGGTCGACGATTGCGACGACCGGAAGAGACGAGTTGGCAAGCGCCGCGCAGAGAGCGTCATACTCGTACATAAAAACGACAAGCCCGTCGATCTTGCCGTTTGCCAACGCGTTATAGACCGTCACCGGATCCGTCCCGCGAAACGTGCCGACAAGAAGAAGGTCCTTCTCGCACTCGTTACACCCCGCGCGAAGCCCTTCCAAGATGTTCGCAATATAGGCGTTCGGAATCTCGAAGTGGCGGCTGCCCGAGTAGAAGCCATAGATGTCGGTGCGTCCCAGCTTAAGCGATTGCGCCAAATAGTTGGGGCGATAGCCTAGCTCGTCGACGGCGGAAAGAATCCGCTGTCGCGTCGACTGCGGAATGGAATACTTGGGGTTGCCGCCCAACACCTTGGAGACCGTGCCATGCGTCACGCCCGCTCGTTTAGCGACCTCGCGAATGGAAACTGTCACTTTGCCGCTCCTGCGCCCGCGGTCGCAAGCGATTGCCTCGCCCACCGCGCATAGCTTATTGATATTATATCCGCCATTACAGATTATCCCAACGATTCCATGAGCCACCGAGAGGCCTGTCGTCGCACCCCGCACGGCCAGTCCTGATTTTAGTGAAAATTGAACGTCGCAGCGTAGGTCTTTGGTACGCTGCAATTGGTTGGGGTCGCCTGTCCACCCGGGCTATTCTGGCAGTTCGTACCGGCCGACCCGGCAGACACGCTCGATGGCATGAACCACTTTACATGATTGTCGGACATCAGGAAGTTGGAGCCGCCGTTGTGGAGCCCGGTTACGCCAGTGTAAAAGTACGAAGTTGTCGTGTTCGCATCATTCGGGTTGGTATCGCAGCTCGCCCCGCTTGTCCCGCCCAAACAGGCGTTGCCGAGTAAACCGGTCGCATATTTCATACACGTCGCCGACGTCGGAAGGGTATGCCCGCACGCGCTTATGTTGCTCGTGAGCAGACTCCCTGCATCCAGACCGTATCCGGATGGAGAATAGAGCCAATCCGATGCCGCGACCGAGGCGTTCGGAGGCAGCGAAAGGTTGACAGCGCCCTGCGCGTTCTTAATCTCGAAAAGAATCACGGTTTGACTCGGAGCCTGCATCTGCGAGATCTCGATCGGAACAATAAAGCCGACCGCCGTATATGAGACCAAGTTCGAGTTAATCGCGTAGGAGATATAATCCAGCGGATTAACATCATGTGGACACAAGAACACCCCCGTGCTCTTCACATAAGGATAGATCATCCCGGCCCAGCCGACGCCCGTTCCGTACGTATCGTGACCGCAGGGAACGTACTCGTCATAATCTTGCTCATATTGAGTGTAGGCGAGCCCGATCTGCTTCAAATTGGATAGGCACGCAGCGCCCCGGGCCTTCTCGCGGGCTGTCGCGAATACTGGAAACAGAATCGCCGCGAGTATCGCAATGATGGCTATTACAACCAAAAGTTCAATCAATGTAAATCCCGTTCGATCCGTCTGAGCGGATGCCTTCATCATACATACGCCTCCCACGCTGAACAATGAACACGTGTTCCTTTACTAGAGTTTATCAGATGACTAGGCATATGTCAAGAGATTCAAGCAAATAGGGGGACCAAACCTACTTTAAACGCAATGACGTTTGCGCTTCCGACGGAACGGAACAAAGGCCGCAGCATGCCAAGGCCCGCACAGCAAACCGGCCCAGGAG
This sequence comes from Capsulimonadaceae bacterium, assembly GCA_031292625.1. GTDB lineage: Bacteria > Armatimonadota > Armatimonadia > Armatimonadales > Capsulimonadaceae > JARLGU01. The sequence goes on from JARLGU010000006.1 coordinate 107,374, forward strand.
GATGATCCCCCTGGGCCGGTCGGCGACAATCAACTCGCGCGATCACATATTATCCCAGCTGTTGTGCGCGTCGCCATAACACCAGCCGTCCTGCCGCGCCGGCTCGGTCTTGCCGTTCACGGACGTCGGACAGTTCGTCTGTCCCAACGGGCCGAGAAATTGCGTAATCGGAAGCCATTTGCAGTGGCCGTCTACGTAGATGACGCACAACCCGTTGTTGTGACGTCCAACCGGACGGCGGCTGTTGTTCTGATTGTCAGTCGTATAGGCTGTGCTCCCGCTCGTAAAGTTTCCGGGCGGTGTTACCTGATAGTCCACGGGACCAATGACGTATCCCTGTTGAAGCCAGTTGAGCGGATTGTCGTTATCCACGGACGTTTCAATATCGGTAGCTGTCGTGCCAGTCTCGCCTGTATACCCAAGCTGAGCGCCCTCCGCGAAGAGAAACGTCCCGGCCGTATCCGCGATCTGCGAGACCAGGACAGGCGTCCAATCGTAAAGGGTCGAACCGCTCTGCCACGCGAACGACGAAAGGTTCATATTCATTCCATATCCGCCGCCGCCGCCGGACACCGTCATTCCTGGCACACATGTCGATCCGGGACATGCGGTGCCATAGGGCCCCCATGCAACGTCTGGACATACGAAAACCTGATACGTCTTAAGATAAGGGTACAGCAGGTTAGGCCACCGCACGTAATAATTCGGTGTGGATTGACTGCACCCGCCTGGAACGAGGCACTCATCATAATCCTGCGTATACTGCGCCGTGGCGAGACCAATCTGCTTCGCGTTGTTCATACAGGCCGTCTGCCGCGCCTTTTCACGCGCCGTCGCAAAAACTGGAAACAAAATTGCTGCCAATATCGCAATAATGGCTATTACAACGAGTAATTCAATAAGTGTAAATCCGGCTTCCGTACGCCGCAAAACAGTCTTCATCGTAGGCCCGCCTCCCTTGAACAATTTGGATGAAACCGTGTTCCCACATATCAGTGTATCAGGTGTCTCCAAGTCTGTCAAGAACACTCTTCGCAAATCGGTCCCAATTCCTGCCAACAGTCTCGGGAAAAGCAGTTTACCAAGTCTATCCTTCCACCGCTTACGAGCGTTTAGCCTGCAAATCTTGGCAGCGCCCTGCACGATATTCTTGACATCTCCGGCGTGCGGCAGTATACTGCATAAACGGTTATGCAAGCTCGCGGCGATCGTCAAGAACCGGCGGGCAGCAAACGCGCGGGCGCGTCCCCTGGCCCCCCGGGCGACCAGGATAAATATATGAAACCGAAATCCGTTCTCGCACTCGACATCGGCACGTCCAGCGTGCGAGCCTCCCTCTTCGACCGCAGGGGCCGCCCCATACCCGGAGCAGACGCCCAAATCTCGTACGATAACGTTACGACCGCCGACGGAGGCGTCTACGTCGACGCCGAGACGCTGCTCAATATAAGCGTCACGGTTGCTGCGCGCGCCGCTTCATCGGCGGCAGCCAACGATACGGAGATTGCCGGTGTCGGCATTTCCTGCTTCTGGCACAGCCTCGTCGGCGCCGGCGCGGACAATCGCGCCATCACTCCCGTTTACTCATGGGCCGATACGCGCTCCGCACGGTACGCCGCCGACCTGCGCGCGTCGCTCGACGAGGGAGCCTACCACGCGCGGACAGGCTGCGTCTTCCACCCCAGTTATTGGCCCGCGAAACTTCGCTGGCTCGAAGCTGAACACTCCGCCCTTTTCAGCCGCGTCGTTCGCTGGATGTCTTTTGGCGAATACCTCTTGCTGCGCGTGTTCGGACAGTCCGGATGCAGCCTTTCGATGGCAGCGGGGACCGGTCTTTTCGACCCCAACCGCGCCGCCTGGGACCCGGAAAGCTTCACGCTCGCGCCGATCCGCGCCGAGCAGCTCCTGCCTCTCGTCGACCGCACAGATCCCGTCGCAAACGCGACGCCTGAATTTGCGCGCGCCCTCGGCTCCCTGGCCGCGTTACCCTGGTTTCCCGCTGTCGGCGACGGCGCTTGTTCCAATATTGGCAGCGGAGCGTTTTCTCAAGAGCGGATCGCGATCAATGTCGGAACGTCCGGCGCGATGCGCGTCGCAGTGGAAGCAGGCAGCGTCGATATTCCAGACGGCCTCTTCTGTTACCGTATCGACTCAGGCCGCTTTCTTGTCGGAGGCGCTGTTTCTTGTGCGGGAAACGTCCACGCCTGGCAGCAAGAGCAACTGCGCCTCCCCGATGGAAGCGCAATGTCGCGGTCGCTTGCGGCGATGGCTCCCGATGCGCACGGACTGACCGTCCTCCCATTCTGGGCCGGCGAGCGTTCGCCAGGCTGGCACACATCCGCGCGGGCGACGATCGCCGGGATGAACCTCAATACGACGTCGCTGGACATCGCTCGCGCCTCTCACGAGGCCGTCGCGTACACATTCGCCTCGATCCTGGACAGGCTGCGCAGCCGCTTCCCGAACGCACGAGAGATCGTGGCCTCGGGCGGCGCGGTACGACGCAACCCGGCGTGGGTAAAAATCATGGCCGATGTCTTCGGCGCGCCCGTGCGGATCAGCGAAATCGCCGAAGCGTCCAGCCGCGGAGCCGCCCTGATGGCGCTGGACGGCGCTGGACTGATCGATGGTCTCGGCAACGCACCGGCGTATCTGGGACGCACGTTCGAGCCCGATCCGGCGCACCACGAAGTGTACGAAAAAGCGCGAGAGCGTTACGGGCGGCTTTACGACATGGTGCTGAACGGGTTTGACGCCGGGGAGTGAAGAGAAGCGAAGAATTTAGGAACGCTCCTTTGCCGCTGGACAATTTTTGGCAAAGGGTTGTCGTGAGTTTAAGGCGCTTCGCGACGCAGGCAGTCCTGAATCTTTCTCGCAACGCCGACTAATTGGACACCTTCTTAACGAAAAGGAACTGATCAATGACCACATCCACCGCGCAGCCCACTGAGGTTGCCTATTTAAGCGACGACGAGGCCCGCGCCAAAATCGCCGAGGCGCTCGCGAAGCTAAACTTGGCCGGCAAGCGCGTCCTGCTAATCGTGCCGGACTCGACGCGAACCGCGCCGGTCGGCTTGCTGTTCAAGTCGATCCACGCGGAAATCGGCGCTAGCGTCGCGAAGCTCGACGTGATGATCGCGCTCGGCACCCATCCGCCGATGAGCGATGAAGCGATCCTGCGCCGCCTGGAGATCACGGCCGAGGAGCGCGCGGGCAAGTACGGCAAGGTTGCGATGCTCAACCACGACTGGAAGAACGGCAGCGCCTTGACGCGCCTCGGGACAATCTCCGCGGCCGACATTGCCGAGCTTTCCGGCGGACTGTTCTCGATGGATGTCAACGTCGATGTCAACAGCGCGATCTTCAATTATGACCAGTTGATTATCGTCGGCCCCGTCTTCCCGCACGAAGTCGTCGGCTTCTCCGGCGGCAACAAGTATCTGTTCCCCGGCATCAGCGGCGCGGAGATCTTGAACTTCTTCCACTGGCTCGGAGCGATTATCACCAGCCCGCGAATAATCGGCCACAAGTGGACGCCGGTCCGCAAGGTCGTCGACCGCGCGGCGTCGCTCGTCCCGGTCCCGCGCTTCGCTTTTTGCATGGTCGTCCACCAGCATAAGCTCGCCGGACTGTACACGGGGACGCCTGAGGAGGCATGGACCGATGCGGCCGACCACAGCGCGCGCGTTCACGTTCTCGTCAAGCCGCATCCCTACAAAACGGTACTTTCCGCGGCGCCGCTCATGTACGACGAGATCTGGGTCGGAGCAAAATGCATGTACAAGCTCGAGCCCGTGGTCGAAGATGGCGGCGAGTTGATTATCTACGCCCCCCACATCGCGCACGTTTCGGTTGTCCACGGCGCGCTGATCGAACGGATCGGCTACCACACCCGCGACTACTTCGTCAAGCAGTGGGACCGTTTCAAAGACGAACCGTGGGGCGTTCTGGCCCACTCGACCCATGTACGCGGCGTCGGGACCTACGAAAACGGCGTCGAGAAGCCGCGCATTCGAGTGACGCTGGCAACCGCGATCCCCGAGGATGTCTGCCGGTCGATCAACATGGGCTACCGCGACCCCGCGTCCATCAACGTCGCCGACTACCAAAATCGCGAGGACGAAGGCGTACTCTACGTCCCCGAAGCCGGAGAAATGCTCTACCGGCTCACCAATCCGCCCGCATGGGCGTCTGAATAATCGATTCTAGGAGTCCTCCCGTTTCGGGAGGAAGGGGCCCACGAAGTGGGAAGGTGGGCAGGCTCTAGAAGCTATTTGCCAACGCTAATGGCGTTTGTAATCATACAAGGCAGGTCTCTTAACCCGGTGACCCGCCTGGGGGCTATACGACAATGTCCTTTATACATGACGACTTTCTGCTCGAAACGAAGACGGCGCAACGGCTCTTTCACGAATACGCCGCCAACCTTCCGATCATTGACTACCACAACCATCTGCCGCCGGCCGATATCGCGCGAAACCGCCGGTTCGCCAACCTTTTCGAGATCTGGCTCGAGGGCGACCACTATAAGTGGCGCGCCATGCGAGCCAACGGCTCCGCCGAGCGGTTCTGCACCGGCGATGCCGAGCCTTACGACAAATTCCTTGCGTGGGCGAAGACGATCCCGCAGACGCTGCGCAACCCGCTCTACCATTGGAGCCATCTGGAACTGAAGCGCTATTTTGGAATCGATGTGCTGCTCAGCGAAAAGACGGCCGATGAAGTCTGGCGGATCGCGAACGAGAAGTTGGCGCAGCCGGAACTGAGCGTCGAGGGGATTCTGGCGAAGTTCAATGTCGCGGCCCTGTGCACCACCGACGACCCGTCAGACGACCTGGCGGCACACATTGCAATCGGCAAGTCGGGATTGCGAACGAAAGTCTTCCCGACGTTCCGCCCGGATAAGGCTCTCACGGTTAACAATCCGGATGCGTTCAACGCCTGGATCAATAAGCTCGCCGCAGCCAGCAACACGGACATTTCGACGCTGCCCGAACTGCTCGACGCGCTGGACAAGCGACACGCCTTTTTCCACGAAGCCGGATGCCGCCTATCGGACCATGGCCTTTCGGCATGCTACGCAGACTTCCCAAGCGACTTCGAGGCCGCTGCGATCTTCGACCGCGCACGCTGGGGCAAGGCAGCCTCGCCCGATGAGCACGCCAAATTCGCCGCGCACCTGATGCTGCATTTCGGCCGTCTGGACGCCAAGCGCGGCTGGACCAAACAGCTTCACCTCGGTCCATTGCGCAACAACAACTCCCGCGCGTTCGCCAAGCTCGGCCCTGACACCGGATTCGACTCGATTGGCGATCTCCCGCAGGCGCAGGCGCTTTCGTCGTACCTTGACCGGCTCGATCAAGAGGGCAACCTGCCGAAGACGATCCTGTACAATATCAACCCGAACGACAACTACACGCTCGCGACGATGGCCGGCAATTTCCAGGATGGCGTCATCCCCGGCAAGATTCAATTTGGCGCGGGCTGGTGGCATCTCGACACGAAGTGGGGCATGGAAACGCAAATGAACGCGCTCTCCAATGTCGGCCTGCTCTCGCGCTTCATCGGCATGCTGACCGACTCCCGATCGTTCATGTCTTTCCCGCGCCACGAGTACTTCCGGCGCGTACTTTGCAACCTGATCGGCTCCGATGTCGAACGAGGCGAGATCCCCGGCGACGACGAACTTACCGGCAGCCTGATCCGCAATATCTGCTTCGAAAACGCTAAAAACTATCTCGGTTTCAATCTCTTGGAGGAGACAAGCAAATGACGAATCTATTCGATCTCAGCGGCGAAACGGCCGTTGTTCTTGGCGGCGCGGGAGCCCTCGGCGGCGCAAATGCGGAGGCCCTGGCAAAGGCGGGCGCGAAGGTCGCGATCGTCGATCTCAGCGCCGAGCGCGGCGCGGTGCGCGTCAAGGCGATCGAGGATGCCGGCGGACAGGCCATTTTCGTGACCGGCAACTCCCTCGAAGCGGCAACCCTGGTCGCCGCCCGCGAGACCATCGAGGCCAAGTTCGGCCCCGCAACCATCCTGCTCAACGCAGCTGGCGGCAACCACCCCGACGCCATTATCTCGCCAGGGGAGGACGTCTGCAAGCTGCCGATCGAAGCCTGGCAGCACGTCTTCAACCTCAACCTGGTCGGCGGCGCATTGCTGCCCTGCCAGATCTTTGGCGAGTCGATGCTTAAAGCCGCCAAGGGAAGCATCATCAACATCGCGTCGATGTCCGGAATTATTCCGCTTTCCCGCGTCGTCGCCTACTCCGCCGCCAAAGCCGCCGTAATCAACCTGACCAAGTTCCTTGCACGCGAGTGGGCCACTACCGGCGTCCGCGTGAACTCGATCAGCCCGGGCTTCTTCCCCGCCAAACAGAACGCCGGCCTTCTTTTCAACGAAGACGGCTCCTACACGGATCGCAGCAAACTGATCATCGGTCACACTCCGATGGGGCGTTTCGGCAATCCCGAAGAGCTCGCCGGCGCGATTATCTGGCTGGCGTCGTCCAAGGCATCGTCGTTCGTTACCGGCGCAAACATCGCCATTGACGGAGGATTCTCGTCTACGACAATCTAACGGTGTAGGTGATGTAGGACTTTCGCTTTGCTCGCGGAAACAAACACTCAGCGCATCGCTTTCACTCCGCGAAGCGCTAGAAAAATGGCCAAGCGGCCATAGAGCGTTCTTAATCCGTGCCGCTAACGAACAAGATCTTCGTAAACGGCGAGTAAGCGAAAGTCCTCGCCCCCTATGAGCAGGGCAGGCGATGGAGCGTCGTCCATCGGAAGGATAAGAAATGGCCATATTCGTGCCGGTGGGAGACAGGCCGGCGAATGAGTTGCCGGTGGATCAAAAAGTAGCCTCCCTGCGCAAGATTCTGCGCGAGATGGGCTCGGTCGTCGTCGGCTACTCAGGCGGCGCGGACAGCGCGCTGTTGCTGAAGATTGCTCACGATGAGCTGGGCGACAAAGCGGTCGGCGCGATTGCCGTCTCGGAGTCCTATCCGCGACGCGAACGAGATTCCGCGCTGGCGCTCGCCAAGGACCTGGGCATCCCGGTCGAAGTAGTCGAAACGCGGGAGATCGAGCGCGAAGAATACGCCGCAAACCCCGCGAACCGCTGCTATTACTGCAAGCTCGAACTCTTTTCACACCTGTCACGGATCGCCCGCGACCGCGGCATCCGCTGGCTCGCCTACGGCGCAAACCACGATGACCTTGGCGACTACCGGCCGGGGCAGGAAGCCGGCCGCGAAGTGGGCGCACGCGCGCCGCTTATTGAGGCGGGCCTCACGAAGGCCGAGATCCGGCACGTCTCGCACGAGATCGGTCTGCCGACCTGGGACAAGCCCGCGATGGCCTGCCTCTCGTCGCGTTTCCCGTATGGCGCGCGCATTACGAAAGAGCTCCTCGCGCGCGTCGAAGCGGCGGAGGATTTCCTGCGCGCCGACCTTGGTTTCCGCGAAGTGCGCGTACGCCATCATGACACGGTGGCGCGCATCGAAGTGGGCGCGGACGAGGTGGACCGGATGCTCAGCCGTGACCTTCGCATGCAGATCACGACCCGGCTCAAGGAGCTTGGCTACCTGCACGTCGCGGTCGATCTGGAAGGCTTTCGCAGCGGCAGCATGAATGCCGTCCTCACACTCGCACCGGAGCGCACTAATGGACACTGATCGACTTGCGACTCTGCTGGCCGAGGTGCGCGACGGTTCCGTCGCAATCGACGATGCCCTTGACCAGCTAAAGCGCCTGCCCTTCGAGACCGTCGAGGGCCACGCTCGGCTCGATACACACCGCGCCCTTCGGACCGGAGCGGCGGAAGTCGTCTTCTGCCCGGGCAAGAGCCCGGATCAGGTCGCATCCATCATGAAGCGCCTCGTCGAACTCTCCGGCCGCGCCATGGCAAGCCGGGCAACTCGCGAGCAATACGACGCCGTCAAGGCCGTGGCGCCAGATGCCGTCTACAACGATCTCGCGCAAATGATCCTGATCGGCGCCCCGATCCCCGCGCCCCACCCCGATCGCTATGTCGGCGTGCTCACGGCCGGCACGGCGGATATCCGCGTTGGTGAAGAAGCCGCCCTTGTGCTCGAATGGCAGGGGACGCGTGCGGAACGCCTCTACGATGTGGGCGTCGCCGGCCTCCATCGGTTGCTCTCGCAGCTAGACGTTGTCCAGAAGGCGGACGTACTGATCGTCGTCGCGGGAATGGAAGGCGCGCTCGCCAGCGTCGCCGCCGGACTCGTATCGTGTCCCGTTGTCGCAGTGCCCACCAGCATTGGCTACGGCGCATCGCTCGGAGGCTTCGCGCCGCTGCTGACGATGCTCAACTCGTGCGCCGGAGGGATCGCAGTGGTCAACATCGACAACGGATTCGGCGCAGCCCAGTTCGCGCACCGTATCGTCTCCGGGCAAGCGGCCCGGAGCAAAGATTAGCAGCCCCAATCCAAGGCGGGCGAGGGAACCAGATGTTTCGCCGCGAACCGGCATAAGAAAAGCGGCCACCCGGCCATAAAGGGATCTTAAATCCCGGAGCCCGTAATGAAGATAGCCTATTTCGATTGTTTCTCGGGGATCAGCGGCGATATGTCGCTGGCGGCGCTGTTAGCCTGCGGCGCGGATGAAGGCTTGCTGCGCGCACGCCTCGATCAGCTTAAGCTGCCCGGCTATGAGCTCGTCGTTCGACGGGTCAAATGCGAGGGGATCGCGGCCGTCGGTGTGGACGTCAAGCTCACAGAAACCGATCACGGGCACGGTCGTCACCTCTCGGACATTCGCAAAATGATCGAAGGAGCCAAACTGCCGGAGCGGGCCACAAGTCGTGCAATCGCCGTATTCGAGAAGCTCGCCGACGCCGAAGCGGGCATACACGGAGCGACGCGCGAAGAGATCCACTTCCACGAAGTGGGTGCAGTCGATTCCATCGTCGACATTGTAGGCGCGTGCATTCTTTTGGACATTTTGGACATCGACGTCGTGGCGTGTTCGACTCTGCCATGGAGCACGGGCGCAATCAAGTGCCAGCATGGCGTCATGCCGGTCCCCGCTCCCGCGACCATCAAGCTGCTGGAAGGCTTCCCAATGCGGCAGACGAATATCGTCGGCGAGCTGATCACGCCAACTGGCGCAGCGCTCCTCGCGGCGCTCGCTAGCCCTGCCGTCGCCGGCCGGCCGCCAGCGATGCGCATTGCGGGAAGCGGTTTCGGCGCGGGCAAAAAGCAGTTTGCCCCCGATACGCCCAACATTCTTCGCGTCATCCTGGGCGAAACCGAAACGGCCGCAGACCGCACACCGAGCTCCGTCGCGGTGATTGAGACGAATCTCGACGATGTCTCGCCCGAATCCTACGACCTGCTGATGCAGCGGGCGTTTAACGCGGGCGCGCTGGATGTGTTTTTCGTCCCAGCGCAAATGAAGAAGAACCGTCCCGGCACCCTCGTCACCGTTCTGTGTCCGCCGGAGCGCGTCGACGCCATCGCGCGGCTGCTCTTCACGGAAGCAGGGACATTCGGCGTGCGCGTTCGCACGCAGGACCGCATCACGCTCACGCGGCGGTTCGAGAAGGTGGAGACGCCATTCGGCCCGATCACCCTCAAGATCGGCGCACTTGGCGGCGAGGACCTGGCGACCGCGCCCGAATACGAAGACTGCCGCGCCGCGGCGGTCACGCACGATGTCCCCCTGGCGCGCGTATACGACGCCGCGAGAGCCGCTTCCGCAACCCTCGCGGGTAGTGGTTAGGAAGAGTGCGGCGATAACCCAGCGATACAAAAACAGCCCCCTCCGTTGCCGGAGAGGGCCTTGTTTTTTGTCTACTTGCCAGCAGTCGTTGGCGTCGCAGGCGATGGCGGCGCTGCGGACGTTGGTGCAGCCGGTGGCGGCGCGGCCGCAGCGGAAGCCGGCGGTGCTGGCGTTGGCGATGTTGGCGTCGCAGGCGTCGGCGTAGGCGCTGCGGGCGTTGGCGTCGCAGGCGGCGCTGGAGAAGGCGCAACGGGTCCGGGCGTTGCGGGAACCGCAGGCGCTGGCGTCGCGACGGGCGCGAGCTGCGCTTGGACGTCAGGCGACGGAGGCGACACTGCAGAGAGCGGCGACGCGGGTTTCGGCGGCTCGGGCGCATAGGGCGATCTGGTCGCGTTCAGCCCTGACGGCGGCGCGAGCTTGAGAAGATCCTGCGCGGGCTTACTGAGCTCTAGCGACGCGGCCTCGCGCAGCTTGCGAGCATCCTCCGGATCGTTCACGACGTGCGGCGTGAGGAAGACGAGAAGTTCCGTCTTGTTCTTGTCCACGTTGTTCGACCGGAAGAGGGTTCCAATCAGCGGTATATCGCCTAGCACCGGCACTTTATACTTCGTCTGATTGATCGAGGTGCTGATTATGCCGCCGAGGACAATCGTCTCGCCATCCTTGACGCTGGCCGTCGTGTTCGCCTCGCGCTGGTTGACGATCGGAGCGTTCAGCGTTGTATTGTAGCTCTCGATCTCGTTGGCGGACTGGCTGATATCCATGGTCACGTAGCCGTTAGACGTAATGCGCGGCGTAACCGTCAGCACAATGCCAACGTCCAGATAGCTGTAACTGTACGACGTGTTGCCGCTGGTATCGATCGTCGTCCCGGTTTGATACGGAACGCTCTGGCTCACGTTGATCTGCCCGGAGGCGTTGTTCGTCGTGAAAATACGAGGCGTGCTGAGGACATTGTAGTTGGTGTCTGTTTGTATCGCCTCAAGCGCCGCGTTATATTGACCCATTGTGAGCGTATAGGACAAGCCGCCGGTCTGCGTGCCAAGGGCGCTCACCGTACTCGTAGTGCCTGTGCCGGAGAAGAACTTCTGGCCCGCGATCCGCGGAGTCGAGCCGCCGAACGCGACGCCGAAGGTATTCGCCTTGTCCAGGGTCGTCTCGACGATCAGCGTCTCGATCATGACTTGTTGCGGCTTGACGTCGAGCTGCTGGAGCAGCCTGGTAAGGATCGGTTTATCGTCTGGCGACGAGTTAACGATGATGCTGTTCGTATCGACGTTCGGGACAAGGATGACCTCGTTCTGAAGCGATTTGACGTTAATGATGTGCCCTTGCTCATCCATGGCCGTCGTCGCGATGCTGAGCGTCGACGTACCACCCTGAGACGAGTTTGATGAGCTGCGCGTCGTCGTGCTCGTAAGGCTCGACGGAGAGCTGCTCGATCCGCTTGATGTCGTCTGCTGGATCGAGTTGCCCGACAATGATCCGCCGGTCGCGGTACTGTTCGTCCTATTGCCAAGAGCCTGGTTCAACAAGTTGGCGACAACGTCGGCGCGGGCGTTTTGCATCAAATAGACCCATGTTGTGCTCTGGTAAGGCGCTGGCTGGTCGAGTTGCAGAATGACCTTCGAAACGCTCGCCAGTATCTCCTCGGTCGCCGTTACGACAATCGAGTTCGAGCGTACGTCCGCGGCGACGCTTCCGCCAGTCGTGCTCGTCTGCGTGCGGTTGCCGCCGCCGAAAGGAAATCCGCCTTGAACCTGCGTCGTCCGAGTCGAACCCGTTCCCGCTCTGCCAAGAGGCTGCGTATTCGTCAGCATGTTTTGGACGACGGTTTGCACGTCCGCCGCTCTGGCAAACTGAAGCTTGAAGACGCGAGACTGCTGGGCCTGATCGGTCAACTTGTCGACGTCGTCGATCAAGTCGGCGATGCTGTCCTGCTCCTTGATCGGCGCGTACACGATTAACGAGTTGCTGTAATCGTCCGATGAGGCCTTAACGAGCGGCAAGGCATTCCTGCTGTTCGCGTTGTTTCCAGTGTTATTGCCAAGGAACTGGCGAGCGAGACCCGCCAAGCCAGCCAAGCCTCCAGGGCCTCCGCCTGGGCCGCCAGCGCCGCCCTGGAGGTTCAGCCCAGCGAACTGGTCTTGAGTCTGGTTTGCGTAGAGGTCGTTGATCGTCTTGGCGAGTGACGAGGCGCTCGCGTATTTGAGACGGTAGACCTTCATCTGGGCATTACTGGTTCGCGAGCCATAGCTGCCGGATGTCCCAAACTGCCGGGCCAAGCTGCTCAAATCCTGAGCGCCCTGGCTCGCCTTGATTACCAGGAAGTTGCCGGTGCGCACGATCTGATAGCTCTTTAGACCGAGCACCGTGCTGAACATCGAAAACGCATCGTCAAGCGACTGCGGCTTCGGGCTCTGGAGCGTAATGGCCGACGTAAGCGACGGGTCCTTTACAATCGGAACGCCACTGGCGCTGCTGAACACGTGAATAATCGCCTCCGCGCTCGCATTGCGGAAATCGAGCTTAACCCTCACTTTGGGGTTTAGGTGGAAGGTCTGCCAGGGCGACGCCGTAGCAGCCGTCGAAGCCGTCGTCGATGTTCCGAAGAAATCGAACTGGGCATGGGCTGTGGAGGCGAATAGAATCACCCCTGCGATCGTAGCGATAAATCTCAATGACTTCATTGATCGTTCTGACCTTCCGTAAAGTCTCGTCCGCGCATCCTGCGTCGCAGGATCGCGTACGGACGTTGGTTGCCGCCGGTGGGCAGAGGCGGCAGCGGTTCGACTCCCGCCGCCGACGGCGTCGTCGAATTCACTCCCGCCCCGTTCGCGGATGCCTGCTTATCGGGTTGCGGCTCTGCAAATCCAAGTGTCGTTTGTTGACCGAGCGCGTTTTCAAACAGAATGCCATTGTCGGTCATCGAAAGAACCTTCAGCCCGTTCCAGCTTTGGCCCTTCTTCAGAAACACGCTCTCCTTCGTTGAGCTATTCTCGACCACGGCCGTCTGGTCGCCGTCGACTTCGTTCACTCCCGTCAGAGCCCACCCAGACTTGCCGCCCGCGATGGACGACGCCGCCTGATCGCCCTCATTAGACTGGCGGACGCCCGGAACGAATGGATCGCGCGCGCCGCCCGCATACCGAGGGAAATGGGCCTTCAAATCCTCATCCGTGAACCCGTCCTGCCTGACCGCCGCGAGTTTCGTTGAATGAACCGTACGCTTCGTAGCCGTCGGCGTCGACGGATTTAAGTAAATGTAAGCCAGACCTACGGCCAGGGCAAGTCCCGAATAGATGATCGGGCGTGAGACTTTAGGCATGGTGAGCTCCTTTCGGCGGAGCAGCCGGTTCACGAAGCCTGTTGCCTTCAGCCGCCTTACCGGTCGCAACGGCCTTCCGGGCGTCGGCATCGGCCAAAGCTTGGGTAACGAAATCGCCGGGGACGTACGCCGAGAGGCCAAGCGTCACCGTCACATTGTTCGTCGCCTCGCCCGACGCCGACACTTGCATCGAGCGTAGGGCGATCTTGCTGCCTTTTCCATCGAGCACCCTAGCAACCTCGCGAATCTTCGGGTACGCTCCCGACAGCTGCACGGTATACGGCATCTCGACGATATCGCCTACCACGACGGAGCGCTGCGGCCGGAATGCGCTCAACTTGAGCGAGCGGCTAACCGTCGCCTTCGTGAGCACGCCGAGCACATCGGCGGAGACAGTGTCGACGTCGCCCGTCCACAGTCTTGGCCGCGCTGCCTCCAACGCATCGCTGGAACGATTCTTGGCGTCGACAATTTGCCACTGCATTTGCCGCCTCTTTGCGGCATGCGAGTTTGACGCCGGATTCGGCGCTAGCCAAAAGAAGGCAAGCGTCCCAATCATCAAAAGGATCGACGCCAGATTGATCGCGCTCGGCACAATCTCATCTTGTTTTTTGAAGTTGATCATTGCGTCCCTCCCGTCGCCGTGGAACTGGTGGACGAACTCAACTTCTTGCCCACTGTCTTGCGGTCTTGCGTCGGAAGCGGCAAGTTGCCAACGGCCGTCGCGCTAACGCTAAACTGCACAACCGGGATCTTCCCGATGAGGGCGCTATTTGCGAAAACCAGCTTGACATCCCTGAAGCGCGAACTTGCGCCAAGATTGTCCACGAACTTCGCGACATCGTCCGCATTCTTCGTCGCACCGCGAATATCGAGCGGCTTGCCGCGTTCCAGCGTCAGCCCGGTAAGCCAAGCGCCAGGCGGCAGAGCATCAGTTACCAAGGCCGCAATATCGCTCAGCGGCTGCGCGGGTTTGTATGCGCGGTCGAGCGCCGCGTCAACCGCGATGAGCTTGGCGGCATTCGTAGACTCCGTGTTGACGATAGATTGCGTCACCGTCATCTGCCTCGTAATCGCCCCCTGCGCCCTCCCCGCCTTAGTCGCCTGGTCCTGGCGTCCCGACCAAACGACCGCAAAGAGCAACAGCGCGGTCGTCAGTAGGAGGCCGGCCATCCGGTTGCGCGCATCGGCCCGCTTCTTGGCGGCATGCAATCGGTCTTCCGCCAGCTCGAAATAGAACGGCGGCGCCGTATGCAACTGGCTGAGGGTTGTATCGAGCCCTGGTTTTGCTCCGGGCAGTTCGACGCTCCCGACGGCGATTGCGGCGATCTCGGGCGCCCTCGCGGAAGCAGCGGTTCGCTGGACCTCTCCGGCGGCGTTGGCGGATGCCGACGTAACGCGACTGGAGCGAACGATGCCATTCTGAACGACATCAAGCGCCAGACCGGCCGCCTCTCGCTCGACGACAATCGCATCCGTCAATCCGGCCCGGCTGACGACCGCGGGGGCAGCTAGCGAGATCGGAACGATTCTCGTCGCCCTCAGACCCGCCTGTTTCAGAGCCGCGCGCAAGTTGCGCAAGTCGTCGGCGCGCATTGCGGCGACCACCGTAAGACAGCCTTCGCTCGTCTGGTCCGCGGTCTGGACAAAGTCGAACGAAAGCTGATCCGCCGGCAGCGGGAAATACTGGTCGAGTTGCACGCTCAAAATTCGCTGCAGGTCTTCCTGAGCGGCCTTGGGCAACCGCGCGGATCGCAAGAAGACTTGCGAACGGCCGATGCCGACAATGGCGCTCCGGTGACCTTCAAGGATCTCGCCGAGATCCGCCAACGACGCTCCTTGCGCAACTTTGCCTGACCCAGTATTCAGAACGCTCACCCAACCGGGCGTCCATTCAATATGAAGCGGAGTTTCAATCGGTTTGCTCACTGGCTCTGCTCCCCGAGATCCCCGGCCTGTAGGTTTGCCGTCGGTTGGGCATCCCAGCCCCACCAGGCGGGCACGCCCGAGGTGTTTAATCTGGTTAAATTCACTACTTGCACCTTCTGGTTCTGATAGCGGATAACGGCCTCGCAGGCGACTCCATAGGTCCCGCACTCACCGTAAACGCGAGCGATCCAGGTATCGCTGCCGACCGAAAATAGATCGGCAATTCGCGCCAACGCCGCACTCGATACTCCGTTGACCGTGGTCAGCGCTCCCAATGTGCTAAACCCGGAACTCTGCTGCTCCACGATCGATCCCGCAATGTCCTGCTGTACCGTCGGCAGAGTCAGCAGAACCCCCTCCGTCACGGTATTTAAGTTGTACTTGCCGGTCACACGAGCCGTGCTGGCCGTAAACTTCACGTTGTTCAGAAGCGCTCTCTTGTCCGCCGTCGACAGCCCCGGAACAATCAGCAAGGCCTCGAACGTGCGAAACGGAGCCCGCGCGACAATCCGGTAAGCGCTCGCGGAAGTGACGCCTGCGCGTATCAAACTCGCCGCGCTGATTGAGCGCGTAGAAACGTTGATCCGAGCCCCTCCGCTCGCGGTCGTGTTCGGCGCGCCGCTGTCTACGGTCAGGAGAGCCGCAAGCGGCAGCGAAACCCCGTTGGCGTCCGTCGGATATTGGTCCGTCGTCGGCTGAATCGGAGGCGTTTGATAAATCGTCTCAGCTGTCCAGTTCTTAACGAGCAGCAACTCATCCACGGTATCCAAATTGCCTAACTTCGCGTTGTACGGCTGGTCCAAAGCGTTGTAATAGTCATCTTTCGCACCGTCGCTCCGCGGCGTCGTTCCCGCGCTGCGCCAGTCGAGCAGGCAGTCAACCTGATCCTGATCCAACGGCAGCGTCATCAATTGCGCCTGCTGCGCCGTATTCAAATTGATCAGCGAGGCAGCGTCCACGATTTGCAAACGGAAGGTCGAGCCATCATCGAACGCAAATACATCGTCACCCGAGTTGCCAAGCTTGTACCAATCGTCGGTCTGCTGCACGACGTTAGGAGTGGCGCTCGACAAGACCGCAAGCGCCCGGGCGATCCCCGCGTCCTCCGCGAACTGAGCTCTCTGACGGCAAAGAGTGCGTTCCGTGGTCGATAAAGACGCATGCTCGTCCGCCGCCAGGATGGCCATCAGCGCTAGAAGTCCGGCAATCGCCACCAAGGCTTGAACCAATATGTAGCCGGCGGACCTCTTTCGCGTCATTGCTAACTCCCCGTCGTCGTGCTCGAATATGGATCGAGCGAATTGACATCGCTGGCCGGGATCGTAACGACGAACACGTGAGTCGTTTGATCCGGATCGTCCTTGATCGTATAGCTAATCTGAACCGCCTGAGGCAGCCTCGCGACCCCGGATGTCGTGTCCCAGGCGCTCTCCCACTGGGTACCGTCGTAAAACTGAAAGCCCATCGACTCGATCGCCGGGTCCAGCACGAACTCCTTGCCTCCCTGCGTCGTGTCCGTATCGCTTGGCCGCTGTATACGCTCGAACAGGCCCGTCTTATCCCCCGAATCGCCCACCGCGGTGGTCCCGAGAGAAACCTCCGCCAGACCGCCGATCGGTCCGCGCGCGGTCTGCTGCGTCTCATAATCGTCGTCGCTGTAAAACGTTGACATTGGAATGCCGGCGCCGGTCGTCGTAAACGTCACCCTGTCGCAGCCCAGATCGGTGCTGGTCCCATTCGTCTCGCTTGTAAAATAGGTTGTCGGCCCGTTCGTGGTGTTTACCGACGCAACGGCTCGTGTTCCGGCCGTCGCAGTCGAGAGCCGCGCTCCCTCGAACAGCCGCGTCAGTTCTTCCTCCATGTGCGCCGTCGTGTCCGTCTTGGCCAGATCCTGCGTATGACGGCGGTGCATCTGAATTCCGGCCGTAAACGCATATGTGATTGCGCCTGCAAGGATCGCCGTCATCGCCAACGCCAAAATCAGCTCGACCACGGTAATGCCGGCCTCAGGCCTTCCCGCCGCTCGCCGCCGCCGCGAGGCATTCGCAACGTCCGTCATTGCGTCGTACCTCCCGTCCGGGCAGTGGTCGTCGAGGTGGATGTCGAGGTCAATGTACTTGACGGTATGTAGACTAGAGTCGAAACCTCCCGCGTCGCATTTCCTTGCGCAACCGTGACAACAATCTGGTCGACATTGGAAACGCTTGTCGCCTCTACATCGGCCGTCCAGTTGATGTCCTTGTATCCGCGATCGCTAAAATCGCCGGACGTGCCTTCCTGACTCGGATCGGCGAGTATGCGAAGATCGTTCACCTTTTCCGCCGCCAAACGCTGCAAGAGCACTGCCTGCCGAGCCTTTATGTCAGCCTGACTGAGCGACCGTATGCCTCCAAGCACCGCAACCACGGCTACGGCAACGAGAACCGTCGTCACGAGCACTTCAATGATCGTAAAGCCCTGTTGGTTGCGCCGGCGCATCCGGTCTGGTTGTCCTTTCCGATCGCGCATCATGTGCGTGTTGCAAGGCTTCCGGCGTCCCACGTGTCCAGGCTCTGATCAGGAACATCTCCCGAAATCCACTGCGATGTGGCGTGGTCGCTGATCACCAGCGACATATGCGCCGCGCCCTCGCCGAAATCCAACTCGCCTTTATCCGAACTGTCGTCGGGATAGACCATCCACTCCCACGTTCCCTCATTTGACATCGTGCCGTTAATCTCAGCGTTGCGGATCCTCAGATCGTCGCCGAGCTGGATCTCCTTGATCTGATCCGCCTGGCTGTCCGTCGTCACCGCGCCAGTCGTATCAGGCGTTACGGATTCCTCGACGAGCGAGCTGCCCGTCGCTCTGATGCGCACCGGCATTCCGAGCGCGACTGCCTGCATCGCGGCGTCGGCGGGCAACCGAGCGATTTGCGCCTCCGTGTCCGATTCGGCGCGCGAACGCTCGTAAGCGACGACGCGCGGAAGAGCTGCCGCCGCGGCGATCAAGAGGATGGCCATAACCACCGTCATCTCGATCATGGTCGCCCCAGAACGCTCGCGCCTCAACCGTGCTCCGCGGCGCCCGTCATTGATCGCTCGTGATGTCGGCCGCATTGCCTTCTCCACCCGGCTGACCATCGGCGCCGTAGGACGTGATCAGGAAATCCTGCCCCGAAGGACCGGGCGACTGGTAAACGTAATCGTTGCCCCACGGATCCTTCGATAGGTCCTTGGTAAGATACGGTCCCTTCCAGCGCGGGCAGTCGCTCGGCTGGTTCTGCAGCGCGGACAGCCCCTCTTCCGTCGTCGGGAAGCGGTCGTTGTCGAGGCGGAACTGTTGCAAGCTGCTCGAAAGCGTTGCGATGTCGCTCTTCGCCGTGGCAACCTTAGCGTCGTCAGCGCGCCCAAGCAGCCTGGGGATGATCAGCGAGGCCAGAATCGCCAGGATCAAAATAACGACCAGCATCTCGATGAGCGTAAATGCGTGGCGTGCTCGTTGATTTCTATATTTCATCATCATTTATATGCATCCAAGCCAGGCCGGGCCTGGTTATTTCACCAGGTTCTGCGCCTGGTAGATCGGTAGCAGCACCGAAAGAACGACAAAGCCCACGACGGTTCCCATGCTCAGGACGATGATGGGCTCAACCAGCGAGACCAAGCGGCGCATGCCTGTGTCGACTTCAAAATCGAGGTTGTCGGCGACGCGGCCGAGCATTTTGGGCAGATCGCCAGTCTCCTCGCCGACCGCGACCATGTGCGTAAGAACAGGAGGAAATGCGCCCGAGTTGCGCATGGCTTCCGCGATCGGACGACCGGCGCGAACCTCCTCCTCAACCGCCTCCGCGCTCGTCAAAAACACCTTGTTGTTTGCCGATAAGCCGGCGATCTGAAGCGCATCCAGGATCGGAACGCCGCCGAACACCAGCGTGCCAAGCACCCTGGCGAACCGCGAAACCGTCGCCTTTTCGATGACCGTTCCGACAATCGGGGCCGAAAGAAGGAAACGGTCGCGGGAGACAGCGCCGGCGGGGGTCGCAAACCACGCCTTGAGTCCTACGACGACCACGACGACAAAGCCGGCAATCACAGCCCAGTTATGCGTCATGAAATCCGAGCCCGACAACAGCAACCGCGTCGTCATAGGCAAGTCGCTGCCCATGTCCTTAAATACACCCGACATTCTGGGGAGCACGAACATGATCAGGAACGTAATCACGCCAAACGCGGTCACCGCGAGCAATGTAGGATAAACCAATGCGCTTACAATCTGGCCGCGCCGCGTGACTTCCTTTTCCTGGTAATCCGCAAGCCGTCCGGCCACCTCGCCAAACTGGCCGCTGGCCTCGCCGGCGCGCAATGTCTGCGTGAACAAGTCGTTGAAATATTTGGGGTGCTTCGCGAGCGCCTGACTGACCGGCATGCCTGAACGCACGTCCACAAGCGCCTCTTCGCATATCCGCTTGAGGACGCCGCTCTCCGATTGCTCCGCGACGACGTTCAACACGCGATCGAGCGGCAGACCTGCTTGCGCAAGGTCCGCGAGTCGGCGGGTGAACAAAGCGATGTCCTGCGCGGAGGGGCCCCGGCCGGACCCCGAGGATGCCGATTTCGCATCGGAGGTCGCCGACGCGACGATCCGGATATCCAGCACAAAACGCCCTTCGGCCGCCAGCGTCGCCACTGCCGCGTCGCGCGTCTCCGCATCGACCGCGCCGGTGCGACGGATTCCCGCCGAATCGAGGGCGGTGTACGCGAACGTCTGCTGAGCCATCAGAAGGACTCCCTCGCGCAGACGCGCATCACTTCTTCGGGTGTCGTCTTGCCTTCCAAAACCGCAATCTGACCGTCGCCGATCAGCGTTCGCATCGCCTGATCCCGAACCGCAACATCCTTCATGTCGTTGGAGGACGAGCGATCGACGGTCATCCGCCGGATCGTTTCATCCACGACGAAGAGTTCGTAAAGCCCGACGCGGCCGCGATATCCCGTGTGCTGACACTTATCGCACCCCCGGCCCCGGCGGAACGGCGCGGGCCGCGACCAATCGCTGCCGGAAATACCGATTGCACGCAACAAATCCGGTGACGGTTCATCCGGCTCCGCGCAGTTCTGGCATACGCGCCGTACGAGCCGCTGAGCTACCGCGCCGATCAGCGAGGACGCCACCAGGTACGGTTCGACCCCCATGTCGAGCAACCGAGTCACCGCCCCCGCCGCATCGTTCGTGTGCAGCGTGCTGAACACAAGGTGACCGGTCAGGGCGGCGTGGATCGCGATCTCGGCCGTCTCAAAGTCGCGGATTTCACCGACCATGATGATGTCCGGATCCTGGCGAACGATGCTCCGCAAACCGTTGGCGAACGTCAATCCGATCTGTGGGCGCACCTGGATCTGTCCGATGCCCGCAACCTGATACTCAACCGGATCCTCAATCGTCAAAATGTTCGTGGTCGGCGACCAGATTTCTTGCAGCGATGCGTAGAGCGACGTAGACTTTCCTGACCCGGTCGGCCCCGTTGCGAGGATGACGCCGTGCGGCAGCTTGATCATCCTCCTATAACGTTCGAGCGTGTCCAAGCGCATGCCCAGGTCTTCTAGACCGAGCATCGCGGTGCCTTTGTCCAAAATTCGCATCACGGCGCGCTCGCCGTAGACAGTTGGGACGATGCTGACGCGAACGTCGATATTGCGTCCGGCAATCACGATCCGGATACGCCCGTCCTGAGGCAAGCGGCGCTCGGCGATGTTCATTTCGCCCAAAATCTTTAGGCGCGAGACGATTGCCGCGTGCATTCGCTTTGGCGGCGTCATCACATCGCGCAGCATGCCGTCAACGCGATAGCGCACCTTCATGTCGCGCTCGTAAGGCTCAATGTGGATGTCGCTCGCGAGGTCGCGCACCGCCTGGGCGAAGATCAAGTTGACCATCTGCACCACTGCGGTCTCGCCAGCCATCTTCTGCAGGTCCGCGAGATCCGTCGTCTCGTCCAGTTCCATGCCGGCGACGCCGTCGTCGCCCTGACCGGGCAAGCCCGCGAGAATACGCTCAAGGAAGATCTCTTCGATCTTCTCCTTCACGAGGTTCGGCGCAGCAAGAACGGCTCTCGTCGGCCGATTGATCAGCACGCCGAGATCGTCAACCGCAACCAGCGATTCAGCCGAGCCGATTGCGACAACGAGGACATCGCCTTCCAGGCGAACTGGAAGGGCCTGGTTCTTGAGCGCAAAATCGCCAGGCGAAAGCTCGATTGCCTCGTTCGTCGGCTTCTCTTCCTCAAGATCGACCCACTCGAAACCGTCATTGCGAGCGAGATCGGCCAACGAAACCCCTTGCTGATTGAACGATGATGTAATCATACGAATATTTAGAGGCTAACTCCAACCGTACTAGACGACGGCCACTACAGCGAAAGTTCATTTCCGGCGCACAATTATTAAGGCCGCTATCTATTTTACCACTGCTTCCGGTCGATCGCCCGGCGACGCCCAACGCCCGCCAGAAAGCACATAGTATAGGATAGAGTACGCGAATGAAAGAGTTGTGAAGGAAGCGCGCAGTTTGCAACGATCCAGGAGCCACGTCGTTTTTTGCTTAGTAGGCTACGATTGGACAACAGATGCGGGATTCCTTGTTTCGCGACGATCTTTTCCCGCGCAAGGTTGTCGAAGGGCTCATAAGATTCATCGGAATATTGTTACCGTAATATTAAAGTGCCCCACTCTTGCGCTATAATGTGGTATCTTTTCGCGACGAAACCGCTTAGATTATTGTTGAGTGTCTTACGAACAAGATGACTGCAAAGGCCGCTCCGTCCTCCCGTCGTCTCATCTCCCCCGTAAGACTTGAAGGTCCGCAGGCTACAGCATATGATCAACCCATCCGCCAAACCCGCACGTTCCGAAGACCCGGCCGACATCGTTCCCAAGAAGTCGGGCACGATCGTCACGATCCGCTCGTTCGTTACTGGACTCCTTCTCTCGATCCTTGTCGATTACTGGATCCAGGCTGCCGAGCTCATCATGGGACAGCGGCAGGGACACACGGCGCTCGCCAACACGGCAATTCCCGTGGGGCCTTTCTCAGTGTTCTTCGTCGTGGCGGCCATTAATATCCTATGCCGCGCCGCTCTGCCGGGATTTGCCTACACGACGGGCGAGATGATCACCGTGTACGTCATGATGACGACATCCTGCGTGCTCTCCTCCTCGGGCCAGCTCCAGTTCCTGATCCCGACGATTACGGCCGCCTGGCATTACGCGACCACTGAGAACCATTGGGGCATTCTGTTCTTCCGCTTCATTCCGCACTGGCTCGCGCAGACCGATCCGGATGTCCTCGATGGCTTCTACAAGGGCGGAACGAAACTTCCCGTCTTGGCATGGGCGCCGCAGATCGCCGCGTGGGCTGGCTTCATGACCGCTCTCGCCGGCGCATCGTTCTGCATCGTCGCGATCCTCCGGCGGCGATGGGTCGATCAGGAGAAACTCAGCTTCCCTACAGTGGCGCTGCCGCTCGCGATCGCAAACCAGGAATCGTCCACTCCGATCTTCCGCGAAAAGCTCTTCTGGCTCGCGTTTCTTATCCCATTCGCGGTATCGGCCGTCAACACGCTCAGCTTGAATCAGCCCGCAATTCCGATCATCAACCTGCGCTCGGCCCCGATGTTCCCGAATATCGTCCTCGACCGCCCGTGGAGCGCGCTCGGCGACCTCAGGATCTCGTTCTATCCCTTCGTCATCGGCATCGCGTACTTCGCGCCGCTGGAAGTCAGCTTCTCGTGCTGGTTTTTCTACCTTCTGACTCTCGCCCAGAAAGTCGTCGGATCGGCGGCCGGTTACGACACCATGGTCAAGGGCGCCCATCACGCGTCGTTCCCGTATATCGGCAACCAGGGCGCGGGCGCATTCATCGGCCTCGCGCTCGTTTCGATCGTCAGCGCCTGGCCGCACATCAAGCAGGTTTTTCTCAAGGCAATCGGCCGCAATCCATCCATGGACGATAGCGAGGAGCCGGTCAGCTACCGGTTCGCCGTCGTCGGCCTGATCCTCTGCGTCGCCTTCATGGCTGGCTTTAGCATCAAGGCAGGAATGAGCCCCCTCTTCGCCCTCATCGTGATCGGCCTGGGCCTGACCTATATGATCGCCGCAACGCGCATCCGGGCGGAGACCGGCGAT
Organism: Capsulimonadaceae bacterium; assembly: GCA_031292625.1. Classification (GTDB taxonomy): domain Bacteria; phylum Armatimonadota; class Armatimonadia; order Armatimonadales; family Capsulimonadaceae; genus JARLGU01. The sequence continues at coordinate 130,539 of JARLGU010000006.1, forward strand.
GCCTGGTTGTTCGGCCCCGAGTGCGATGTCAACACGTTGATGACATCCACGCTCGGCAGCCAACTCCTTTCAGCGCCCGATCTGACGATCCTCGCGTATTTGCGTCCGGTCCTCGCCAACTTCGATCTGCGCTGCATTACGATGCCCCACCAGCTCGAAGCGTTTAAGATGGCGCAGGAGCTCAATGTCTCCCGGCGCAAGGTCGCGGGCGCGATCATCCTTGCGACTGTCGTCGGCATCGTCGTCTCGTTCTTCATCACGCTCTCGGTCTGGCACGCCTACGGAGCCGAGGCGCGCACCGAGCCGTGGCGGACGTTGCAGGGAAGGTTTGCGTTCGACTCGCTAGCCGACACGCTGCGCACCCGCAGCACGATCGACATCCCGGGCCTGGGAGCGGTCGGCTTCGGCATCCTGGTCACCGCCGCGCTGAGCATCCTTCGGATGCGCTTCGTTTGGTGGCCGTTCCATCCGGTCGGCTATGCCGTGGCGAACACGTCGACAATGGGCTCCGTATGGGTGCCGTTCCTCCTGGCGTGGCTGGTAAAGACGATGGCGTTGCGCTACGGCGGCGCGAAGTTCTACCGGCAAACCCAGCCGTTCTTCCTCGGCCTGATCGCCGGAGACCTGATCGGCGGCGGCTTCTTCACCGCCCTGGGCGCGTTCACGGGGATCAACGTCTACCCGATCAATTGGTAGGGAAATACGGAAGCCCGATTGCGCGACGAGCTGCAGACAATCGAACGCAACGGAACGTTGGCCCTGGCAGGGTAGATTGCCTAAAAGTGCGTGTATTAAACTGGCGCATTGCGAAAAGGATTCAGGACGGCTCGTGCCGCCAGGGGATTCTTTCGCCTGCGCCGCGTTCACGGCGGTGACTTACGACGCTTCGTCAAAACGCGTACGGCATTTTGCCGCTAACGTCCAATTCCAGCGTACGTCGTGAAGCGTTCAAACCGCTGTGACGGCCCTTTTTCAAAAATGGCCACGGCGGCCAGGAAGCCGTCTTACAAGAACTTTCGATTCTTTACAAACGCTCTAAGCTGGACGCTCTCCGCTCAAGTGAACCTACCCGGAACCGGAACCGGGCATCGTCGCCGTTCCACATAGGGAAATTCGTCCCCCAAACATTATTATAGAGGTTCACATGAACCCCCTCGCTTGCGCTCGCAATACGGTCGTCGAAATCGAGCAGCGTCGCGTCGCCCACGGCAATAAGCGGCGCATCGAGCGTTTCGATACGAAAAGTGCGATCGCCTTGCGAGTAGACGGCCTCGCCGGAGACCGCGTGCAGCCGCCGCGCGCCCTTCGACACGACGGCGTTTGGCGTCACCATCCGCTGCATCTTCTGCAATTCCCAGCGCCCCCAGTCCGTCACATCCGGCGTGAACGAGAACCACAACGCCTCCGGGATTCGGCTCGCGGGCTTATCGAACCATTGAAGGGTCACATCGAGCGCGTCATCGCCGGCCCGCGAGACTTCAACCGTGATGATCCGCGGTGCGCCGAAATCGCGCACGCACTCGTCCGGCAGCGCTAGTTCGATGACGATGCGTTCCACGCCCCGGTCGTCTTCCGCGACGTGGGCGGACCGCAAGGAGGGGTACCACGATGCGCCGCGGGGCGACGCGCGCTCTAGCCCAGGCTTGCTCAAGTCGAGTACCGCCCATCCCGTTTTATCCCGCAGGTGCTCGGGTCGAACAAACTGGTTTAGAAAACGATCATAATCTCGCGAGCCGAAGACCTGATATTTGAGCAAACACAGCGGGTTCGACCGCGTCGCCCACGCGGTTCCCGTAATCCGGTCAAGCATGCGCGAAATCGCGCCGGTCGCCTCGTCAATCTCAATGGCGTAGCGCCCGATGTCGACCTTCTCGCCCACTCTGAGCTCTCGCAGGCCATCCGTACGCGGCAATACCGGCGTGAGTTTTGCGAGCGCAGCCGTCGCCTCGGCGGCCAGGCCGCTATCGGCAAGCCGCTGCACGGCGCTCTGAACATAGCCTCGCTGCTCTTGCCACGATTCTTCCATCAGGCGAAACTGGGGACGGCTTCGCGCGGCCTCAAAATCGGGACGCGAGTACGCCGTATAGTCGTTGAGGTGGGTTTTCTCATCCAGCCCCCACGTATGCTCCGTGACCTTCAGTAGTTCTTCGTGGAAGCCATCGAGCCCGCCGGACGGACAGCGGCCGTTCGCGAGCCAGCCGCGCCGTAAGCTAAGGAGTTCGCGAAAGGACGCCATCTTGGCTGGATCGGAGCCAGCGCCGTGGATCCACGTGTCGCCGATCTCGTCCGTAACGACCGGCAACGCGCCGATGACTGGGCGGATTGCGCGGGCGAAATCGTCCAAGCTGGTAGCCGTTACGCTTGCGCCGGGTATTTGACGGCGGCATTCGTCATACTTTGCCTGGATCGCGGCAGGAGAATGCGGGCCGAGATTATCGCCGGTCGAAGCCACCCAGAGGATCTCGCCGCTCCCAGGCACATGGCTGGGCGTTCCATAGTCGGGATTGTACATGACCGTCACATCCGCACCGGCGCCCTCATCGCGCCAGCGAAAGATTGGAGGAACCGCCGGAACCGGGCACGCGGGGTTGACGCCGATATGTAAAAACTCGACGCCCGCATCCGCCAGCAATGGCACGATCGCGCGCGTGTGACCGGGCACGTCCGTCATCTTCCCGGCGAGCGTCGTGCGCCCAAACCGGGCATCGAGCCGCCTGGAAAGCGAAAGGCCATAGGCGAACAGATCGGGATCCATTAGCTCGGAGTGGGTCGTGAACGGCAGCGCGTGCCAAACGATGTCGCCGTGCGCGATCGCTTGCTCCATTTCCACGCGCTTTGCTCCCGTCACTCGCTCCAAATACCGATAAACCAGCCATGACCCAGTGGTCCACACAAAGCGATCACGCTGCCCGGCCTCCCGAATGGACCGCGCAAGCGCGATGGCTTGCGGGATAAAGCTGTCGATGTACTGATCTTCGACGCTGCGCGCAAGATCGGTAAAGCCAAGATCAAGGTGGGTCTTGAAGACCAGGTGAACCGTTTGGCCGCTCTCCACTTGCGCGAAGTCTTTATGGTTTTGTCCGGCCTCCATTAGAAGCGGGCTCATGCGTTTTTTTCCTTACGTTCTTACAATCGAGATGCGCCCGAAAAGCGACACAAGAGCGAGACGCCTAACGTATCCATCCCGTACCGTTCCTCTAAACCCGAAGACGAATGACCGACGGCTCGTCAATCTTAAACTCTGCGGCGCCTTTCTCCTGCGTAAACGCAAACGGAGCTTTGGGTGTCCACGTATCGCCGGCGAAGCGCCCGGTCTCCGCACTCTTGACGGTCACGCCGCGCAATTGGAGCTGCGCAGCCGGCGTGGCGATGATGAGCTCGCCGGGCGACGGTGCAATCACGATTCCCGCGCCGCCGTCGACCACGCTGAAGATAGCATCGCCGATCCGAACGTCGAACACATGGGGTTCGAGGGCCAGGGTCCTCGTCTGCCCCCCTTCGCGAACAAACACATCCTTGGGCTTCCCGGTCGAAAACTCCTTCAGAGCGTACCACCCTGAAAGCTGCGACGTTCCACGGAAACGGGCAATCGGGCGCATCGCGTTCTTGATCGGATAAAGCGCTCTGCCATAGCGAGTGGAAGCGTCCGCGTCGTCGACAACCGTATTCGGCGGTCCGGATTCCCACAGGAGGTGGCCAAGTCCCATCTCACCAATCGTTGTGTAGTAGGGCAGCGCGTCGAGATAAAAGCGTGTTCTGGGATGCTCAGTCGGGCATTCCGCCGCGAACGGGATATTTCGCCCGACAAGCCCTTTCGCCAGGGCGTTCGGCTCATGCGGGTCGTCGACGCCGTCCATGCCCATTACGGCAATGTTCGGACACCGATCGAGAAAGATGCGCGTCGTGGCCGGCCAGTACAGCGGACTGTTCAAGTAGAGCGGCAATGGATATTCCGCCGTAATCGCATCGCTCATCGTGCGAGCATGATCGGCAAAGCTCGTTATCATAAACTCGTATGGGGTCCCCGCGAAACCGGCATTCCACTTGGCGGTGCAGTAGGAGCACTGGCAACGTACCGCCGTGTTATCGACCCCCTTCCCCTTCCATGCCCAATACCCATATTCGTTGTTGACCTGCGCAAGTATGACGGTCCGCCGAAGATCGCGTTCCTTGAGATAGCGCGCTAAGCGGATCACGTAGAGCCGTTCCCGCTCCACCGTGCGCGGATCGTTTGGACACATCGGAGGCCCTGCGGTCGCGTAAATGTCCGCCGTCTCGAGGAGCATCCTTTGATACTTGTCCGGAGCATTCTTGATGTAATCCGGCACATAGACGGGGTACGGCGACTCGGCCGATCCTTCTTGAATCTTGCCGCACACGTTGCTGCTAAAGAGTTGCAGCACAAGCTTAAGCCCTCGCTGCTCCGCCTGCTTCATAAACCAATCGAGGAAGGCAAAATCGTACTGCCCCTCGGCGACCTCGATTTTGGACCAAAGGATGTCGACGCCGACCGCGGTGGCGTTCATCCGCTGGTAGGCATCGAAGAAATCGATCACCTTCTGGTCCTGACGAGTGCTTCGCCAGACGTCGCACTGCGCTCCCTCGATCAAAAACGGAGCGCCGTCGACGAACATCGTCGGGATGTCGTTAATCCGGCTGATTCGGCCAAGCCCCTTCTCCGCCGTCCGCGCCTTCGCGGGATCCGGCGCCGCACGGCCGTCACCGGTCGCGATCATCGATAGAGCCGCAAGACTCGCGGCGCCAAGACCGGCTTCGATAAGTTCTCGTCTCGTTACGTTTGTCATGAAAATATCCCACTCCCTGGCCTAAATGGCGCTCCACGTCGCCGCGATGGGCGCAGCGCCGATCGTGCCCGACGTTCCCGCGGCCTTGTTGCTGGATTGCGAAGCGCCGGTTTGCTGAGCGGCGGATTGCGACGTCGCGTTCACTCCGCTTGACACGAGGTTGCCCATCAGCCACTTCGCGTGCCCGTCCGCAAGAACGAAAACCGATCCGTTGCTGTGCCGCCCCGTGGTCGCCGCAAAGAAGCAATTGTCGCCGCGGCCGCCAAGGTCGCCGGTGGCGTACTTGAGCGTCTCGGTCGACGCGGCGCATGACGACGCCGTCCCGCCTCCATCAGGATCGTAGCCCCAACTCGTCAACGTGCCCAATCCGAATCCGGACGGCGACTTCTGTTCGGTAGGCGACGTCACATCTACCCCACTGTTGCCGGTAACCTCAAAGAGTAAAACGGTCATCGCGGGGGCAGTCAATGCCGATAGCTGCAAACCGTAGTACCCGCCTCCCGGGCCATTCGACAAGTTCATGTTGATGGCATACGAGCTCCAGTTGCCTGAACTGGCGTTCGTATCGTCGGGGCAGCGAAAAACGGCCGCGCTTCTAATGTAAGGATACACCTGTCCGGCCCAGCCCGTGGCGTTTTGGCTTGAGGCGGTGCCGTTCGGATAGCACTCATCGTAGTCCGCCGTGTATTGCATGAGCGCGGTTCCGAGTTGTTTGTTATTAGACATGCATGCGGACTGCCGGGCTTTCTCCCGGGCGGTCGCAAAAACGGGGAATAAAATTGCAGCAAGAATCGCAATAATCGCTATAACAACGAGCAACTCAATAAGTGTGAACGCAGTGATTCTTTTCGCGTATGTTTGCATGCTTCCGATCCTCCGATGGCAGCAATTTGGTCAATCCCTTCGGAGAGTGCGCTGACTTGGCGTCCCGAGGGCCATGTTCAACCATTAGCAACCAGTATAACATTGACGCCCCAATGTGTCAAGCCTCTGGGCCATTATTCCAACAATAAGCGTCCAAACTTCCCAAAGTCGGCAAAACACCCATGCGCGACCGCACGGCGCTGCGGAAAACGCCTTCCGCCCCTTGACAAAACGAGCGGGGCGGCGCATACTATAAACGTAATGGTTGATTAAGGTTCATTATGGTTACAGTCAGCGAGACGCGCGAAATCAGCCCCATGGAGCTGTGCCTCGTGCTCACTCAGAGAATTGAAGAGGGCATCTATTCACCCGGCGCCTGGCTGCCCGCCGAACGCGCCCTCGCGGAGGAGTTCGCCGTCGATCGCTCTCTCGTCCGGCGAGCGCTGGCGCATCTCGAAGAACGGGGGCTGATCTCGCGCAGGCGCGGTTCGCGCCCCTGGGTCACCGGTTCGCGATCCGCGGCCCAGGCTCCCGAGGCGACCGCGCTTGCGGCGCCGTCGCGCACGGTCGTCGCCGTCCTGCCCATGCACCCAATCTACCCCGCGTCGCAAGCGATCCTACACGGCATTAATGCGACCCTGCGCGTCAAGAATGCCGCGTGCTCCCTGCAGGTCATCGACACATACGGCCCAACCCATGAAATGGTTGCCGTACACGAAGCCGAAGCTCTTGAAACGCTGATCGAACAAGCGCCGTCCGCTGTTTTCCTATGGCAGGTCGGAGGGCAGGAGACCGTTCCACGCCTTCGCCGCCTCCAGAGCCGCATCAAAGCGCTCGTTCTGGTTGACCGGCAGCCGCTGGGGCTGTCCAGCGATTTCGTCGGAAGCGATAACCAGGGCGGCATCGATGAGGCGATTGGCTATTTGGAATCGTTGGGGCACCGCAAGATCGCGTTTCTTACGACGAATGAGGATAGCTCGGCAGTCGCACAGCGTCTGGAAGCCTATCGCGATGCTCTCACATCGCGACGACTGCCGTCGCGATCCTCTTGGATCTTCTTTGCGCCGAAAGACGATTTCTCGAAAGTCCAGCCCGCCTACGACCAATTCACCGCAACAGCCGACCGTCCCACCGCCGTCGTCGCAATGAACGACCCGCTTGCCAATAGTTTCATCAGCGATCTGGAGGCGCGCGGCGTTCGCGTCCCGCAAGACATGAGCGTGATCGGCTTCGACGACATCGATCGCTACGCGGCCCGTCAGCCGGTCCTGACCACAATGCGCCAACAGTTTGAAAACATCGGAAAGCGAGCCGCGGAACTGGCGCTGCTCAGAATGGCCCACACGGGAGACACGGCGCTTCCGTGCCACCACATCCTGCTGCCGACGCCGCTTATTAAACGCGCGACGTGCCAGGAACCCGCCTGAGGCGGCAGCGCCCTGCGCGCGGCGCATCAATGAACGCGCGGCGTAGAGCAAACTCGCTTCACTTCAGCAAGTTGACGACTCAGTATTGCGAAGTCTTCATCCGTCACCGCCGCCCAAGTCTCTTCCCAAAACCGGTCGTGCAATACACTTACGCGGTCGAATACCGTAGAGCCTTGCTCCGTCAGTTCGATCAGAACGACTCGACGATCGCCAGGCATGCTCGTTCTCTTGACGAGCCCCTGAACCTCCATCGCGTCGACAAGTTTCGTGATGCTTCCTCCGGTTACGATCATGTCTTTGCTAAGCTCGGACATACTCATGCGATTATCCGGAGCCCATCGTAACAGCAGCAGGAAATGCATTTTCGTCACGGAAAGACCGTACGTTGCAAGCCATTCGTTCTCTTCAGCCGTAAGCAGCGTGTGGGTCTCGTGAAGCAAGATCATGAATTCGCTGATTAGCCGCATCCGCGGATCCAATACCTTGGCGACCCGGGAGAGTAGGCCTTGCGGCCGGTTTTCGGTGGGCGCGGGCACGCCATCCTCGGTGACCGCATCTATACGCTCGCCAGAGCCCGGGCGAATATCGCCCTCTGAGCTACGTCGCTCGTCCGCAACGGACGGATCTTCAGAATCGATCACCAAACAGCCCTCCCGGTCTCTCGCCCTTAAATAATATACTGGTAAACTATTTATCAGTATATGGTATACAGGTCTTTGTTACCCTCGTTAAGTGTTCCGCCGAAGCTTACCTTCGGCGTTGTCGCCTATGTTTCCTGCGACGCTCAGCGAACCGTTCGTTGGAAACGCTTACAAGTGCGCAGGCGAGATTTCCGAGGTGCGCGTTGCGGACCTGGTCGTAGCCGGGGCATCGCGTCCTTCGGGCCGATTGGCCGAAGGAGGCGCTCCTGGAGCGAGACCGGCGGCCTAGGGCGCTATTCGACTTTGCTTATCGCGAAAGGAAACTGTCACGTGAAGTTCTTGGGGACTCTATTCTTAGCAACGCTGGTCGCGGCCGTCGCACCAGCGACTGCAAGCGCTCAGACGGCCACATCCGCAAGCACGGTCGCCAATCCCATCGTTCTGCGTGTCGGGGTTCTCTGGCCGAGCGACGTCACCGTCCGTCGCTGGGCCGGCTACACGCCGATTAACGTGGGGCTTGATATGGAGACCGGCCAGGGCAAGGCGGCCGGCAGCGCCCTGGCCGCAACCTATATCGACTATTTCGGCGGCTCAACTGGGCCGCGCGTGAATGTCGTCGGCTTCGGGATGTCGGAGCGCGTTGCCTCGCCATCGGAAGACGGAGCAGCCGCCTCAGGCAACCAACAATTTTTCACGGGCGGCGGCGCAGGCGCGTATAATGTCTCCTCGTCCAACGGAAACGGCTTTGTCCTCGGCGCGAAGTTTTTCGCGGGCGTCGATGCCGGCGGGCAGTTCATCACGGAGTTCGGCTACAATCTCATCTCCGCGAAAAACGGCATCAACCCGAGCGGATTTTTTATGCAAATGGGCTTGAGACTTTAGCGGCGAGGAAATATGTGGGGTGATTGGACATCGCATCCAGCCGTTTCCCCTGGAGCCCGGTTGAACCGCTTCGCCAACAAATACGAGAAACGCGGTGCTTGACCGGCGCTGGAATGCCGCCAATGGCCCACGTCACCGGTGGAACGCGCGTCTCGTGCGTTACGCCGATGATTTCGTGGTGCTGGCCCGGTATATCGGCGAACCGATCCAACGGTTCTTGAACGACTTGTTCGAAGGAGAACTGGGACTGAAGCTGAGCCAGGAAAAGACGCGAATTATTCAACTTGGGCAGAAAGGAGCGAGCCTGGATTTTCTGGGCTATACCTTCCGCTTTGGCACGTCCAAACTTTGGCCGGGGCAGCCTTACTGGCAACTGCATCCGTCTGCGAAATCGCAAAAGCGGTTCCGCGAGACGATACGGAACTTTCTGAGTAAGGGAAATAAAGTCCCTCCGCACGATCTGCTTCCGACTCTGAACAGGAAGCTGTGCGGGTGGGAAAACTATTTCCGCCTCGGACAGCCAAGTGTTGCCTTTGGCAAGATGGACTATTACGTCACGCACCGGACGTGGCGTCATTTGCGACGCCGCAGCCAACGGAAATGTCATAGCTTTGGGAAAACGGGCCTGCATCGCGCCTTGAGCAACGCGGGTTTGTTTCGACTGAGCCAATGGCGTTCCCGTCAACGTCTCGTGAATACCTAAGGCGAGAGATCTTAGGAGAGCCGGATGCGGCAAATCCGCACGTCCGGTTCGACGAGGGGGAATGGCAGTCATCGCTCGGGGGCATGCAAATACTGAGGCACCTACGGGGTAACCCTGATACGGACTAGGTTGAAGCCCAACCGGCGTGACTGTTCCTTCTCTACTCTACCGTCAATCGCTTGGCAATTTTCGCATATTGACTGCGAGGAGAGGACTTGACAAATCGGCAGGGCCGCTGTACAATAATTGAACCGTACAGAATGTGAACAGACAGATGGCCCGATACGCATCGAACTCGAATACTCTGCCAGCTTATCAACGGATTGAAAACGACCTTCGCTCCAAAATCCGCATCGGAGATTGGACGGAGGGCGCATTGTTGCCCAGCCGCCACACACTTGCTGCTGAGTACAAAGTTGGCGTCGGTACGATTGAGAAGGCCATTTCCAAGCTCTTGGCGGACGGCACCCTTCGTGCAAGCGACAGATCCGGCACCTACGTAAACGAGATCGCGAACCGTACGAAATCTGTCGTAGCCGGGATACCGGACGAGCCAGTGCGCAAAACCGGTGTGCTGGGGATTGCAATTGGGGTCGACCATTCGAATTTCAGCCCATCGGACAGTCTGGACATATGGTCACGGGTGATTACGTCGAAAATTGAACAGCGATTCCGCGATAAAGTCGCCCGCGTGATCGTACGAAATGCTTACTCCGACGACCGCAAGCCGTGGTCGCTCGCGGAGACGGTCGAGCAACTTACTTTGTCTGGCGCAACGATCCTCTGCGTCGACAACCTGAACACTGGCTTTGGCATGCGCACGATTGCGGGCCTCGACGCGCTCGTGAAAGCCGAAAAGTGGCCGATCGTCTGTATTTTGCCCGTGGAACACCACGGCAACGTCCCGCAAGTCAACTGCAATCTGGCGCAGAGCGGCTTCCTCGCGGTTGAGCACTTCGTTCGCTCCGGTCAGAAGGAGATGACCCTGCTTGCTCCCTGTCCGTTCGAATGGGTGCAGGATCGGATTGCCTCGGCGCACAAAGCGGTCAGTTATTTCGAGCTGCCATCCAGCTACCTGCAGGTCGTTCTCGGCGAAACCGAACTGGCGCGGCGCGGCGCGGTGTTTTCGCAGTGGGGATACGAAAACGCCCGGCAGCTCATTCGAAGCGGGACGTTGCGCAGCGCCGTGTTCGCAATCAACGACGCGGTCGCCTACGGAGTCCTTCGCGCCGCCGAGGAAGCGTCGCTTGTTCCAGGCCACGATTTCGAACTGATTGGGGTCGACGATACGCTTCAGTCACAGGAGCGCGGACTGTCCACATTCTGTACACCTGTTGACGAGGTCGCATTTGAAGTGGAGCACTTACTCGACCGCGTGATTGATCGATCGCACGCGGGGATGCGGGTCAATTTGCGCCCGGTCCTCATCGAACGATCGACGACCAGGATAATAGATGCAACTCGCGCCGCCCGTTAGTGGACAAAGATAAGCGGCAGTCAAAGGAAACAGGTTCAATGATGCAGACTATGCAATCGAAGAATGGATTTACTTTAATCGAACTGCTCGTTGTGATAGCAATCATTGCGATATTAGCCGCAATATTATTCCCTGTCTTCGCGACTGCCCGCGAGAAGGCGCGTCAATCAGCTTGCGCAAGCAACTTCAAGCAGATGGGGCTCGCGATGATACAGTACACACAGGACTACGATGAGCAGCCGCCGGATGGGGTCACGCGCACCAATTCTGCGAGCGGATGGGCGGGGCAGATCTATCCGTACCTTAAGTCGGCCAAGGTTTATGTCTGTCCGGACGATCAGACGCCAGGAGCAAGCTGTTCATACGTGTATAACCGCAACACTCAGAACGAGACAGCGACCAATTTCACGCGCTGGGTGACGAACTGGCCAACATTCCCTCTCTCGCAATACGCTAATGTGTCAAAAACGATCCTTCTGGCTGAAGTCACGGGAAGCGCAGGCTACGACGTATCCAGCCAAGACCCGAATAATACGAAGAGTGATTTATACCTGACGGCCCATAGTGGTGGGGGATTTACCGGCGGCTTTTCGCCAGACGGAAAAGGCGGCGCTGGAGACGATTACGATCCTGACTCGGCGAACTATTCCTCGACGGATCAACCATGCTGGGCGGAAAGCACAGGATGCGCAGCGGGTTTCACGCTCAAATATGTTACTGGGTATCCATCCGCCTCGTTAGCAGTCGCACATCAGCTCTTTACAAGCCCGACTGGTGTCCATTCGGGCGGCGCGAACTACCTGCTGGCTGACGGGCACGTAAAATGGCTGATGGGTAGCCAGGTTTCCGCTGGCGGCAACAGCTCGAGTACCGCGGGGGCAGGCGATTGCGGCAATGATGTTACCGGATCGATATGGGCCGCGAATACAAAATGCACAAATCCAGGCGCAGTGATCACGTGGAGCATCTATTAAGGCGCTCTTAAATGTAGCTCAACCGGCGCCGTCCGAATGCCAATCGATGGATATGATTTACACCAAGCATCTTGATGAATGCCATGTCTATTTACTGAGGTATTGCGACCAGCTAGACCATCAAAGTGACAAGGGGCTTGACAGAGAATAGAGCCAGTGATATACTGTGTACAGACTTGCAGAATCGATTCGGCAAGTGGTTGCCAGTCTTGCGATGGCGGTATTTTAGGCAGGTTCTTGGACTAATGAGAGCGTCGAGATCAACACGCATAGCGGAAGTCGCGGCGCATGCCGGCGTTTCGCCGGGCACAGCATCCGACGCGCTTAGCGGGAAGGCGGGATCGCGAATATCAGCTGAGACGCGTCTCCGGATTGAGCGGTCGGCCCGCGAACTCAACTACCATGGCAATCGCTTAGCGCGAAGCATGCGAACCGGAAAATCGGGCATCGTCGGCCTGATGGTTTCCTCGGGGCGCAGCAATCCGTTTATGGCCGACTTGCTCTATGCTCTGGAACAGGAACTCGCCAAGGCCGGTTACGAAGTGATCGTCGATACCGACTGGCCATTTCGACATTCGAATCGCTTCATGGCGTTTCCCGTCGAGGGCGTCTTAATGTGGGCGATGCCCAACATGACCGCAGAAGAGTTCATTGGGCCGTCGGCTCGCAATGTTCCCATCATTTACCTGGGCTATCCGAGAACCGACGCAAGTACGTACATCGCAAACGACGTTTTGGGCGGCGCCCGGGCAGCCATGGACCATTTGCTGAGCAAGGGCTATCGGCGCATTGCATACGCTCCCACCATTGCAGACGCGGCACAGCTAAACTACGACGATAAGTACATGGCCTATTGCGAAACTTGCGAACGGCTCGGGGTTCCCGTGAATATCGTGCGCCTCGAACCTGAGGATGCCGACGTCGATGCAAGTCGCTTCGGCTTGAGAACCGCCGGATTTCGCGCTGGCGTGGAGCTGGGCAAACTGCCGCTAGCGGAACGGCCGGATGCGATTTTCTGCTCTTCCGACGTGCTGGCATCAGGGATTATCCAGGGTCTCGTACGCAGCGGCTTGCGGGTGCCCGAGGATGTGGGCATCGTTGGCTACGACAATATCGAAGAAGCGCACTGTCTCTCGAAGACTCTGACAACAGTCTCGTACGATGTACCGGAGTTGGTCAGGCTTGGGGTCGCGGCTTTGGTGCGCCGAATTCAGGATGACGAAATCGAGCACGAACACGTTACGATCCCAACGTTCCTTGTGCCTGGTGAAACGACATGACGGCGCTCATGGGCGATACGGAATGACTATCGCAATTTGACCAGTTGTTGGGGAGCATTTCATAAACGTGACACTGATAAGTGAGGGAAAAATGAGATACAAACTAGGTTTCACATTAATAGAGTTACTCGTCGTGATAGCAATTATTGCGATATTGGCGGCGATTCTGTTCCCTGTATTCGCGACCGCTCGCGAAAAGGCGCGTCAATCAGCATGCACAAGCAACTTCAAACAACTGGGGCTCGCGATGATACAGTATGCACAGGACTACGACGAGGCGCCGCCGGATGGGGGTGCGCGCACCAATTCGGTATGCGGATGGGCGGGGCAAATCTATCCGTATCTCAAGTCGACCAAGGTCTACGTGTGCCCGGACGACCAGACCCCGGGGGCGACTTGCTCGTACGCGTATAACCGCAACACTCAGAACGAGACTGGATCGATCACGATTGGCGTAACTAATTTTCCAAGCTACCCTCTCGCCCAGTATGGCAGTGTCGCTAAAACGATCCTTTTGGCCGAGATCGTAGGAAGCGCTGGATACGACATTTCGGATGCCAACCCGGCGGACTCCGCAAGCGAGTTCCATCCACATTGGAATGGGTTAGAAGGGTATTCGCCCGACGCATTGGGGGGCGCTGGAGCCGATTACGATCCGTTCATGCCGAACAACACGGCGACTAGTTGGCCATGCGGGGCCGAAAGCACGGGTTGCTCGGCGACCTTCACTCTGAAATACGCCACGGGATACCCATCGTCAATGCTGGCGATCGCGAAGCAGTTATATGCGAGCCCGACCGGAGTTCACTCGGGCGGCGCGAACTATCTGCTCGCCGATGGTCACGTTAAATGGCTGGTGGGCAGCCAGGTCTCCCCTGGCCACAACAATCCGACCGCCGGCGACTGCGGCAACCTTAACGGACAGACGATGGCCGCCAACACGAGCTGTACGCAAGCTGGCGCCGCGATCACGTGGAGCATTTATTGATGAGTCGACACAACTTGCGACTCGTGACTTGAACACGTAAGGAATTCCAACCGCTCTTGCGTCGCAAAGAATGTGTGTAAAAAGTCTGCGTGGTGCGCGGAGATTTCAAGACGGCTCGTGCCGCCGGGGCATTTTTTCTTGGTCGCTTCGCTCCAGGTTAAGCACAATCAGCTCATTGCGGCATTCCCTTTACTAAATACGCTTTGAAGGCGGATCTCATGACAAACTTTTCGTTGCGAACGCGCGCTTTTTCGTGGCTACTTATAGCTCTTGCAACGGTCCTTCCGTTCTGTCCGGTCGCACGCGCGGATGACGAGGCGCCTGTTGCCCCAGTGTTCGGCGGTGTAACGAGCCTCGATGACCTCGGCTTTTACGGCATTAGCTACCGATACACCGATGGCCGGACGGGCCGGATGCCAATGGGCTGGTGCGGGCATATGGATGCGAACACCGGTATCTCGGCGATCGCAATGGGCACTCAAAATGGCAAGCGCGCCTATCTGCTGCATCCGATTTGGCATAGCGGCGCCGGCGATACCGATCAGATATACCGTCTGGCGCTGCCAAAGGCCACGTCGATTAGCCTCGCGTTTTCGATTGCGATGAAGAATGACGTGGTCGGCAAATCCGACGGAGTGACCTTCCGCGTGTTCGTGAACGGCGAGAAGCTTTTCGATGAGAACAAGGCAGACAGTGTATGGGCCGATTATAAGTTCGACTTGACCAAGTATGCCGGGCAGACGATCACCCTGGTTTTCGAGGCTGATCCCGGACCAAACAACGATCCAAGTTTCGACTACGGTTTTTGGGGTGATCGCCGTCTGATTTGTACGGACGTTCCTGGCGGGAGTGTGCACAGAGCGTTTTCGACCAACCTGGCGGCGCTCGACGGTCACGAAGCCGGATGGGGCGGCGCATCGCCGACGCACTTCTCGGCGCTCGCCACCGCTGGACGAATCCTGGCGAATGCGTCCTCCTCGCCCACCGATTTATTGGATGGTCTTGAATTCCGCGTGACGACAGGTAAATCGGTTGTCAGCCTGCCGTATGCGAATGGGGCGATTCTCGACTTGGTTGCCCTGGACGGGAGTATTGTCCCGTCGAACTCGCCCAACGTTCGTTGCGCTGTGACTCAATCGACGTTGCCGTCGGGAAGTATCCGGCGGACTGCAGTCTACATGCTGGGCGATCGCACAATTACGGTCACGGCCGACATCGATCATTACGACGGCTCCAGCGCGCGGATAGCGCTGCACTCGAGCGATCCGTACATCGCCGCGGTCCACTTCGGCCGCATCGGGCCGTCGGCCTACTATCGCCGCATCGCCGTGCCGTACTATAACGAGTCGATAGGTTATTCGTCGGATCTCGGCCTATTCTCGAACATCGTTGTCGACTACGGCGTATCGCATGCAAGCGCGCTATCGCATGACTTCGCGGATTACAGAGCATTAACGAACGGCAATCGGATCGCAATGAACGAAGTGGCGTATTACGCGCTGTCACCCGATCCGGACGAGGTTCTGCCGACCCCGATTGGCGATCCATCGCCGTTTCGACAGACCATGGGCGACTTGGCGGTGATCGACTACTGGGGGGGCGATGCGGTAAAGTACGCGAATCTGCTCGACAATGCATCAACTTATGGGATCACAAAATTTCTGACGATCGTTCACGACTGGCAGCACGGCGGTTACGATCAGCAGCTCCCGACGGTTCTCCCCGCGAGCTCTTTCATTGGCGGCAATGAAGGGCTGATCACGCTGACCACTAAGGCCAAGGCGCTTGGGGAGCGGATCGCTTTGCACGAAAATTACGTCGATTTCTACCCCAACGGACCCCTCTGGAACCCGGACGATGTGGCCGTTTCGCCCGAAGGCAAGAAGATCCCGGCGTGGTCAGAGGGGGGACGTATTTCGTACGTTCTCAGCCCGGTGCGCATTATGAAGTATGCGAGAACGATCACAGCCGAGGTCCACAATACCCTCGGGACCAATGCAAGCTATCTGGATGTTCACTCCTCGTACAATCCGTTCAGCCATACGGATGCGCGCGCCGACCGGTCTGGCGCAGGGGAGTATTTGACGTGCTTGAATGCGACGAAGGAGCTTTGGCAGTACCTGCGCGATGTTCACGGCGGTCCCGTCCTCGGCGAAGGATGTCAGCATTGGTTTTGGAGCGGTATGCTCGATGGCGTCGAGGCGCAGCTTGGCGTCGGTCCCTCACAGAATGAAACCGAGGATGTCCCTTTGTTTGTCGATTTCGATCTGCTCAAGATCCACCCTCGCCAGATTAACCACGGCATGGGGTATTTGAGTCGCTGGCTCAAACCTGAAAATGGAAATGTGCCGACGCAGGCGCGGCAAGATCACTATCGCATGCAGGAACTCGCGTTCGGCCATTCGGCGTTTGTAGACGCTTCGACGCTGAATATCCCGTTCATGTTCGAGGAGCACAATCTGGCGATCCCGGTCACGTCGCGCTACGCAACGGCTAAGGTTCGCTCGATTGCCTATGAGGTAAATGGCGAAATGCTGGATACGTCCGGTGCTATTGCAGCCGAAGGCGTTTTTGATAGGGTTCGCATTGCGTACGACAACGGCTTGACCATTTGGGCAAATACACGAGAGACGCCGTGGACGGTTACGGTCGGCAATTCGAGTTATGTGCTTCCCATGTTCGGTTGGCTTGCGAGCGGTGACGGTGTGCTTGCCTATACGGCAAGACGCGATGGTGGTGCAACTGCCTCGTTCGCCAAGACTACGGCATCGGTGTATGCGAATGCGCGCACCGAAATGGTGTGTTCCACTACTAAGTACGCGACTCCCACGGCGATTGACGTCAAACAGATCGGGGCGCGTCAGTTTCAGGTTCGCTTCGGATTCGATGTCGCGCAGAAGATCCCGGACGGCTATCAGGTGTTCGTTCATCTTGTCTCGGCTAAAGACTCGGCCGATGGCGGGATCGTCGCCCAGTTCCCAGCCGGCATCAATGCGCTTCCTTCGACATGGCCAGTCGGCGCTCGGATGCAGGGTGACGGAGTTTCTGTTACGCTTCCCGATACTCTGAAGGACGGAACATACGAAATCCGTGTCGGAACGTGGTCTCCTTCCGCTGGCGATCGCCTGAAGCTGAACGGACTCGATGACGGCGCTAGCCGGTATCGGGTCGCAAGCGTCACAGTCAGCAACGGCGGTCGTGACATTGCCGGATCGCCCATCGTTGCACCGAGCCCAGCGCCGGAATATGCGCCGAATACGCACACGGCGGACTTTGGCGTCCTCGCTACGAATGGCAGCGTCAAGATGACGAAGCTTTCGCCCGGCAAGTGGAAGCTGATTCCGCTTCCGCGCGACCACGAATTCCAGGTCGCTCTGAACGGGCGCATGATCGACCCGGCGTTTGCGCAAATCCGCGCGGCTGCTATCGATGCCTCGGGCAAGGTCATCGAACCTGACGCTACGCTTCCCGTGCGAAACGGACGAAGCGTGCTCGATGTGCATCTGCCGGTCGGCGCAGTGGGCTATTTGCTGACGGCGGCGAAGTAAGGAGCTTGCAGTGATGGTGAAAACATGTCGAAAGAACCTGTGGGCGTTGATTGCAGCTTCCACAATGTTAACGGGAGTGCCAGTCGCAGCCTCGCCTTCGGCGACGATCGAGCGCACGCAGTGGAACGGCAAGGCGGCATTGTGCATTAGCAATGGCATCACGGAAGCAGTTGTTGTACCAGCGATTAGTCGCGTGATCCGCTTTGGCTTTGTGGGCGGTCCTAATCCGCTTTGGATTAATAATACCGGTGAATATCATAGATTAGGCGGTTGGACCAATAGGGGAGGATCACGAACCTGGCTTGGTCCCGAAGCACGCTGACATGTCATCGCTGGCTCGGACGGTCCCGACCTCACCTGGGCCGACCTCCCGGCGAAAGTTATCCAGGCTTCTCATGGGCATATAGAGCTAGAGACTCCGCGAAGCCCTCTGACCGGCATCCGTATCGTACGCGACATTTCATTCGATGAGAGCGGACGTCTGGCGATCGATCAGATGATCGACAAGCAGGGCGGTTCTGTGGTGGACGTAACGATCTGGCAGGTTACTCAAATTGCGCCGCCGGATTCGATTGAAATGGCGATCCGGCCGGACAGCCCCTATAAAGACGGCTTCCTGCGCATTTGTGGCGATACAACTCCCTACGTGGACGCAGTTTCGCCAAACTTACTGCGTATTAAGCACGCGACGGCGGGGGATTACAAGATCGGCGCAGACTCGCCCATCGCCGCATTGACCGCACTCTATGGCAAAACGCGACTGACGATTGCCGGTCCTAAGGTCGATGGAGACTATCCCGAAGGCGCGAGTTGGCACGGCTTTCCGGTCGAGATTTGGAACAGCGGCACGAAGGATGGCGATTACAACGAACTTGAACTGCTATCCCCAATACGCGTGCTGAAAAGCGGTGAGAACTACCATTACACTGTCACATGGGCATTGTCTCGCGAGCAGGAAGAGACCAGCATTTCCGCCATCAAACTTCTCAGATGAGTATCGCGTAGGCTTGAAAAGTTTGATGAATTAGTATTATCTCATCATTGAAGCAACTGGTTTACATTTGTAGGTTTCAATGCACCGGAGCGTGATCGTGCATCTCGATGTCCCAGCTTGAAAAAAAGGAATGATAATGAGCAGTACCCCAGCGCTTATCCCGCAACCTCGCCAAGCGACGTTCACTGATGGAGAATTTTCCCTTAACCCCGACATCGTCATAGCGTGCGCCAGCAAAGCGTCGGCAGAGGCTGAGTATCTGGCCGATGCCCTGGCGAGTCAAACAGGGCGCCACCCGACAGTCGTTCAGGAAGACGTATCTCACAGCCTTTTACTCGTGGTCGATGAAACACAAGGTTCATGGGGGCAAGAGGATTACCGCCTTTCAGTAACCGAAAATCAAGTTCGGATCGTTGCCGCGACAAGCACAGGAGTGTTTTACGGCATTCAAACGCTGCTTCAGCTCGTATGCGGCAGCATGATCCCGTGCTGCGCGATTGAAGACTCACCCAAGCTGCGCTGGCGGGGATTGATGCTCGACGTCGCGCGCCACTTTATGCCCGTCGCATTTATTACGAAGCTTATCGACGTTATGGCGTTGCACAAGTTGAACAGGCTGCATCTGCACCTCACAGACGATCAGGGATGGCGGCTCGAAATCGAAGCATTCCCGGATCTCGCCCCAATTTCCTCAGTTCGCTCAGAGACGCTCGTCGGCCACCATCAGCAGGAAGGGTCGCCGCGACGATTCGACGGCAAACCGCACGGAGGATACTATCGCAAACAAGAGATTCGCGACCTGGTAGCCTATGCCGCAAGCCGGCATATCACGATCGTTCCTGAAATCGAAATGCCAGGACATTGCCAGGCGGTGCTCGCCAGCTTCCCCGCAATGTCGTGTAAAGGCGGAAGGTTCGAGGTGAGGCGGCAATGGGGGGGAGACAAAGATGTTTACTGCGCTGGCAACGACGATGTCTTCACGTTTCTTGAAACTGTTCTCGATGAGACACTCCAGTTATTTCCGTCGGAGTTCATTCATATTGGCGGCGACGAATGTCCGAAGGATCGTTGGAAGACGTGTCCGAAGTGCCAAAAGCGAATTAAGGATGAGGGGCTGGCCGACGAGTACGAATTGCAGAGCTGGTTCATACGCCGGATCGAACGGTTTCTGAGCAGCCGAGGGCGTCGCCTTGTCGGTTGGGACGAAATCCTGGAGGGCGGCCTGCCATCGGGCGCGACTGTCATGAGTTGGCGCGGGGAAGCAGGCGGAATCGCAGCAGCAAAAAGTGGTCACGATGTCGTTATGACCCCAGTAAGTCACACCTATTTCGACTATTATCAAGGCGATCCCAAAACGGAGCCGCTTGCAATTGGAGGCTTCCTACCGCTTCGGAAGGCGTACGAATATCAACCAATTCCAGACGTACTGACCCAAGAGGAGAGGCGGCGCATACTTGGGACCCAAGCCCAACTCTGGACTGAGTATATGCCATCACCCGAGCATGTCGAGTATATGGCGTTTCCGCGTGCTTGCGCGCTTGCGGAAGTTGCCTGGGGAACATCGGATGCGGCTAATTACGATGGATTTCTTACCCGATTGAGCGCGCACCTTAATCGGCTAAAAGCACTGGGCGTAAACTACAGACCCTTGGCCTAACCAGTATGCGCACTAAGATGCAGTGAAAACTACCGTTGTCCGCTCACCCGGGCGCTTACACGCGAGCCCAAAGAGACCAGACGATAACCTGGCGCTCACAGGACCTCAGGTACAGGTTCGGCAAGGGGCAAGCGTACTACATCGCATCGCGAAACGACGAGCGCTTCCAGGGCGACTTTGGCGACAAGCCCAATGATGGCAACTTCTGCATCGACGGCCTGGTCTGGCCCGACGGCGTCCCGCATGCGGGTCTCGTCGAATACAAGAAGGTCTTTGAGGCGGTGCGTTTTGCGGCTGTTGAAGGTCATCCGGGACGCTTTACGCTGACCAACAAGTATGACTTCCTCGACCTTTCGCACCTGACTGCGCATTGGACCGTGACCAAGGGCGCGGCCGTGGTTTCCAAAGGCGATCTGGCGCTTCCGTTGATCCCGGCGCAAGGGACGGGAACGCTGAATGTGCCAACGACTCTTCCGGCGGGCAGCGTGAGCGAGCCCGTGGTATTGACAGTTTCGGTGCGCCTAAGTCACAACGCAACGTGGGCGGAGGCCGGCCATGAGGTGGCGTTAGGGCAGTTTGTCTCGGCTCCGGGCAAGGTTGATGCTCCGTCTGGCGAAAAGGCGCTCAAGCTAACGCAAAGCGAGTTTGCGGCTTTGATCGCCGGGGACGGCTTTACGATCGCCATCGACAAATTTCGTGGGCGAATCGTCTCGTGGAACCTTGGCGGCAGTGAGCTGATCAAGGAAGGACCTCGCGTCCATGTCTGGCGCGCCCCGACCGACAACGATACGCACATCGCGGGCGAGTGGCGCCAGTCGGGCTACGACCACCTGTGGGAGCGAACGAGCAGCGTGGAGCTTGCCGAAGCGGACGGCGGCAGAGTTGCTCTGACGGTCGAGTCGGTGCTGGCAGGTTACCCGGTTGCGCCGGTCTTAAAGCTTGTGACCTCGCACCTGTTTACGCCGGGCGGCTCGGTTTCGATTACGGTCTTTTCGGACCCGATCCGCAGCGCCGCTCCTCTGCCCAGGATCGGGCCGACATTGGCGCTTCCCGCCGGGTTCGAGAATGTGCGCTGGGCTGGACGCGGACCCCAGCACAGCTATTCGGACATGAAGCACGCCGCTCGTTTCGGTCTTTGGTCGTCGAGCGTGGCGGATCAGTATGTCAACTTCGTCCGGCCTCA
Organism: Capsulimonadaceae bacterium; assembly: GCA_031292625.1. Lineage (GTDB taxonomy): Bacteria > Armatimonadota > Armatimonadia > Armatimonadales > Capsulimonadaceae > JARLGU01. The sequence goes on from JARLGU010000006.1 coordinate 151,962, forward strand.
GGAGCACGGCAACCATACCGATACGGCTTGGACCGAAGTGACCAAAGCGCAGGGAATCGGGCTTCACGCCAGCGGTGTTTCCGATTTCAGCGCCTCGCATTTCACCGCCTAGGACCTAACGGCAGCTGAGCATACTTATGAACTCAAGCCCCTCGGCGAGACGATCTTGAACCTGGACTTTGCGCAGATGGGCCTTGGCAGCAATAGTTGTGGCCCGCGACCTTTGCTGCGCTGCTATTTGACCACCAACGCACGCTGGTTCTCGGTCAGATTGGATCCGATCAAGTAGGCGCTAAATCGCATATCATGGTAGCGCATCCCCCGTCCCCACACAAAAGACCATAGCGCCAAGAAAGTCATTCGATGTCATCTACCGCAGCTGTTCTTCCGGCTAGAATTCTTCTTTCTGAGCAAATCGAAGCAGAAGAGACACGAACAGTTCACGTGGTTTTCAAAACCCATCTCGATCTTGGATTCACGGATTTTGCGGCCAATATCGAAGCGCGCTATTTCAGGCCGTTTATTCCGAGCGCGATCCGCCTCGCCAAGAGTATCCGGCTGAGCGGCGCAGATGACAGGTTCGCCTGGACCACAGGATCATGGCTGATCTATGAGTACCTGGAGTGGGCCACGGCGCCGCATACGTAATGTCGGACGCGACGGCGAGTTCACGCCGCAAGTTACGGGCGCATGCGGCGGCGGCAAACTCAATACCTGGTGAAGCGGCGCGAAGATCACTTAGCCTGCGTTCCGCCAAGACAGCGTATGCGTCACGCTGTTGGTCGTCCAGGCGAAAATGGGGAGGTAGGCGGTGATCTGTGAAATTCGCTTGGCTGTCATTAGCCGAGGGACTCCGTAGCGCTTTGCGATGCTTTGAATAGCGCACTAATGAAAGTCTACCCGTTGTCCGTGCCGTGCTAATAATTCGGCGCATGAAATCAATCGAAAGCGGAAATAACTTACTTCAAGTGTCACAGAATGCGCAATCACGAGGTAGAATAAGAACCGTTCGACTGCTTCAGGCGTGTCCTAGGGCTTAGAACACCGCCGAAATGGGCTCTAACGGGCTGACAGCGGCTTGAAAAACTAAAGTTGCCTTCTGAGGCACTTTATATCATGTGCGTCCGTAGCTCAGCGGATTAGAGCGAAAGGTTGCGGACCTTTAGGTCGGGGGTTCGAGTCCCTCCGGACGCACCAAAATGAGCTCCTCAATGAGATCCACTCATCGAGGAGCTTTCTAATGCAACAAACGAACGGCTCGCGTGCCGTCCCGCCATCTTAGATCGGACTGAACGTCGCTGAGAATTGCGGCGAGTCCGTCCCTGCCGCACCGGCCGCTTTGCTGGACCAGGCATAATTCGCGCTTGGACTGCCGGTCGCCCCCTGCGGGTCGGACGACGCACCTGCGATCAACCCCGAAGAAACCTGATCGCCCGTTAACCACTTTACGTGTCCGTCCATAAAGGCAAAATTGGATCCGCCCGTATGGATGCCCGTAGCCGACGGAAAACAGGCCGACGGCGGCCCGGAGGACCCGCAGGCGCCATCAACACCACTGCCTGGGTAACGATCGCCTACCGAACGGCCGAGGTATCCCGTTGCAAAGATCGGCTGGGGAACATTGGCGAGGTAGGCCGGACTTCCAAAGCCCAAATGATTGTTCGCGCTCCCGTTCATGCAGTTGAAGATGACAACGCCATCACTCGACGGCGAGTATGTGTACGATCCGGGCGCGGCCGAGATGCTGTTCGATGGATCAAACGTTGCCGACGACACCTCGACCGGCGTATGCTGCACTTCGCAGAAGAGAACGGTCTTCGCCGGAGCCGTCATGGTCGCGACAAGAGGGTGCGGAACCTGATAGCCAACCCCAGCGGGAATACCCAGTCCTCCGGCGCTGCTGCCCGCGGCATTGAGATTGATTGCGTAGGAGATCTCCGAGTAGTTCGAATTCGGCAGCGACGTCGAGTCCGATGGGCACGTGTAGACGCCCCGCGACTTAACGTACGGATACAGAAGCCCCGCCCAGCCCATGCCGCATGTCCATTGCCCCGTCGAGCTGTAGCTTGTCGTCGTCGCAACAGAAGGGCTTGGGAGATCCTCGTCGTAATCCTGTATATACTGGACCACGGCAAGACCGAGTTGTTTAAGATTGGAAGCGCAGCTCGTTTGGCGGGCCTTCTCCCGCGCCGTGGCAAACACGGGAAAGAGGATTGCAGCAAGTATAGTAATAATTGCTATCACAACTAGAAGCTCTATAAGAGTAAATCCTAAACGTTTCATTATGTTCACCCCTCTGCCGCGATGCGATTAAACATCTAATCCCGCGCCATACCAGCAGCCCCGCCGGTCAAAACGAAATTGCCGCCAACCGTGGACGGGCGTAGTACGAGCCGAGTTGGACCAAGGATCGACTTGCCGGGTCGTTCCTGGCCATCTTGTAACGCGAGGATCCTGCGAACGGCGAGCCGCCCGAGTTCTTCGGGAGCCTGATCAACCGACGTCAGCCCGCCGAAATATGCAATATCGGAATCGCCGTAGCCAACAATTGCAAGTTCCTCCGGGACGGACAGCTTGAGTTCGCGCGCCACCTCTCTTGCGATCGAGGCCGCCGCATCGTTCGGACAAAAGAGAGCCGTTGGGCGGTCCTCCATTGCTAGGAGCGAATGGATCGCGGCGAGCTGGTCCGAAGGAACATACGAAACGCCTCGCACGAGCCTTTCGTCTTCAGGAATACCTGCAAGGCGTAGACTGGCATAGTAGCCCTCACGACGAGCACGCGCCGTGCTGGTCATGTCTCCCGCACTGATGAAGCCGATGCGCCGATGACCAATGCTGATCAAATGGTTTACCGCGGCAATCGATCCTGCGATATCGTCCGATATCACGCAATCGAATCGGTCTGCGTGCGTCGCGTCATCGATGAGTACGCAGGACGTTTTGTGAAGCGTCTGCACTTTTCCGAGGCGCTCAATCTCAACGTCCGTAAGCGATCCAATAACGATCCGGATGATGCCCGCAACGTTATAGTCCAACATCCGCTGCAGGCTCTCTTCCTCAATGAGTTCGGTTGTCCCCAAGTAGGCAATCAGTACGTTAAAGCCTTCATCGTAGCAAATATCGTATATTCCGTGCACCACGCGCTCGTGGAAACTGTCCTCGCGAACGCGGCAGTAAACGCCAATCAGCGCCGTTCTGCCTGACTTCAGGCCGCGCGCTAGCGTATTTATGCGATAGCCCATCTGGCGCGCCGTCTTCAGCACCCGCTCCCGGGTCACGTTCGGAATGTTCGCGTTTGCGACGCCGTTCAACACATAGGAGACGGTGGTTCGAGACACACCGGCTGCTCTCGCGACATCGGCACTGCTGACTTTTGCTACTCTGCCCATAAAACGCTCATTCACCCCAACTGACTTGTGTCACTTGCCAAATCTATCATATTGCATGTCTGTCGTTGTGTCAAGGGAATTTTCAAAAGATTCTTTTCTGAAACTAACTCCACGACCGATCTTATACACCTGTATTCCCTGTTGAACGGCTTGTTGACAGCATGGCAACATCGTGATATGATCATTTTAGTGACACATGTCACCAGCTAGATCACACTTAACAAACCGAGGGAAAGCGCAATTGACAACCAACTCCTACGAACGATCCGTCTGCATAGCTGTCGCGACGGCCATCTTTGCCGCCTTCGCGCCGCTCGCGATCTCGCCGGCCTGCCGCGCAGCCGAACAGCCAGCGACACTGCTCGCGAAGATGACATTCGACGCGCCGGACGACTCTCGCGCTTGGACCGAGGAGAAGAAGCAAGGCGATGCCAGTTCCGAGATTTCCATCGATCCCGGAAATCGTCACTCCGGAGCATCCGCGCTCAAGTTCCGCATCACTGCCGATATCGCCGGAGAGCGCGACATCTTCACTGGCGTCAAACTTTCCGATAAGATCACCGGACCGGGACGACATCTCCGCGTGCGCCTCTTCAGTCGCACGGCTGGTGGACCATCCGGCGATGTCAGCTTTCGCATTCTCGAACGCGGTCCCAGCGGCGTGATAGGCTGGCTCGGCAATAAAGCCGACTTCATTAAGATCGACGCCGTCGATAAATGGATTGCGTACGAAGCGCAAGACAACCTGAGCGAGAACACGACCGGCCTCACCCTCGAGCTCGCAATTTCTCACGCAAATGCAAACCGGACGGTTTGGATCGACGATCTAAGCGTCGAGGAGATCCCGGGCTGAATACGCCTGAAAAGCAAACCATGAACAAACGCCTTTCATTTCAAGTCTGCCTATCCGCGTTCGTCCTCGCAAGTTGCGCTTACGCGCACGCGGCGCCTTCCGTGTCGTTTACATCCGGCGCTCTGGGCAACATATTTGCCGCGCGATCAGGCGCCATGCATCTTTCCATGGACCGAAACGTCGCGGTGAAATCCGGCACGATCGTCGTAACGAACGAGTTGGAGCAAGCCGAGGCGACCGTGACCATCCCGGCGGACGCGACGGATGTGACCGTCCAGCTGCCGCACAAAGGCTTCTTTGAGCTTCGAGCCCATCTCATTCAGGGCGACGGAACTCCGCGAGTCATCGAGACAACTGCGGCGGTCGCCGGCGATCCAATCCCGGACGCAGAGCGGCTCGCGGCGCCTTTCGGTCTCGAATCCGTCGGCGCTCCCGCCGCCCTCGTCATTGCCGCGGGAGCCGGCTACAACCGCGGATTCACGCCGCAGAACGGCATTCTGCGCACGGCAAGCGGCGATGTTGCGTGGTGGCCCGGCTACCATTCGACGCCGCCCGCCGAACCGCTGAATATCATTAACGCAGTGATGTCGCCGCCCGGCTGGGTGGTCGCGCCGGAGCACGAGAAGCAGGAATCGATCACGAAGACATTCCCGCCGTCCGATTGGAACGAATACCAGAAGGTCGTCCGCCAATTCGCGACGTCGCAGTCCTGGGTTAAGGGGTTCGAGGCTTTGAACGAGCCCGACGCATCCCACTGGCAGGGAAGCGATGCCGATCTTGTGCAATACCACAAGGCGATCCGCGAAGAGCTGAGATCCGTGGGGCTCGGTCAGAAATTGCTGGGCCCTTGCTTCTGGTCGATCGACTTACAGCACCTTGACAAGCTCGTTAAGCTCGGCCTGCTCGATAGCGTAGACGGCATCTCAGTACACAGCTACGCAAATGCGCCGCCCGAAGGTAAATGGATCGGACAAATCGAGCAATTGAAGCAATATCTGGCGTCTACGGCACATCCAGAGGAGCCGATTTACCTGACCGAATACGGCTGGGCCATCGGCAATGGCGACAAAACGACGCCTGAGAAGGAACTCGAACAAGCGCGTTATGCTTCCCGCGGAATCGCTTTGCTCGCCCGCGAACACCTTGCAGCCGCCATTTACTTCGCACTGCGCTGGACTGACGGAGGCACGGGGCCAAACTGGTCGGTCGTTCACCCTGACAACACCCCACGTCCCGGATACGCCGCAATCGCGACCGCATACCGATGGCTGACCGGAACGACCGGCGGGACCCTCATCCATCCCTCTCCGTCGTCTTACATGATCGTATTCGGAAAGGGAGAGAAGTCCGTGGGCGTCGCCTGGGATACCCAGGAGAGCTCGCGGATCCAGCTTCCCGGCAAGCCAGCGCGTATCGAAAGCATGACGGGAGAGGCGGTCGCAAAGGACGCGGACGGCTGCGTCACTCTCACGCAGAGTCCGCTTTACTTCGAGACCGCCGATTCATCCCTCGCCAAGCTGGCCCCAGCCCCCACCGTAACCCTCCTGCGCGGGCAGTCTCGCCCCTGGAGCCTCGCATCTCACGAGACAGCCCTCCCCGCGGCCCTATCCGTGCGCAATGGTGTCCTGCGAGCCGGTGACGACGCGCTTCCCGGGAGCTACACCGGGTTCGTCAAGAGTGGGTCAGGCTGGCAAATCGTTCCTATCGACGTTAAGCCCCTCTGGTCCGTTACATCGGCCATCGTGGTTTGGCCGAGGACAGCGGCAGTCCCGAGCGTTCGTCTTACGCTGCGCTCAGTAACAGAAACGGCAGAGGTCACTCCTATTCTGCGCCTGGAGGGCCGGCCGGACGAATTTGGCGCGCCGATCGCCCTGATCCCAGATCATGATACAATCGTCGACATCCCGATCCACGACTATAGACCGGGGGAAACGCTCTCCGGATCCGCGACGCTGGAAGGAAAGCTGGAAGGCCGCCTGGAAGAGTCTGCGCTCAAGTTCCGCGTTCTCCCAATTCCCTGTCAGCTTCAGCCAACGAGCGCACCGCCGGATTGGGACACCATTCCCGCCGTGCCATCCAGCGCCTGGAGGATGTTCGGACCGGATGGCGATGCGGCGATAGCCCCATCGGACTGTTCGGCAACATTGAAAGTTGTCGCCACACCCGCTAATCTGCTCCTGCACGTCGCCGTTCGCGACGACGTCCTCTATGCGGCGACCGGCGGCGATCCGCTTTGGAGCGCAGACAGCATACAGATCGCGTTCGACTTGAGCGCGTCGCCAGAAGCCCGTGATCGCCGGGAGCTGGAATTCATCGCCGCCAAACAGGATAGTCGCAACATCATCGAACGTGACCGTTCGACGATCGACAGTCTTCCCGCCGGCGTACCGGATTCGGGCGCGTCCGCCGCCATCACCAGGAAGGGGGACGTAACGACCTATGACATCGCACTTGCGTGGCCATCGCTCGATCTGCCAGGTCGTCCAGCAGCCGCGCAGCGAGTCGGCTTCGATATAGCGATAAACGATTCTGACGGAAAAGGTCAGCCTCGGCACGGCCTGGAGATGGTTCCAGGCATTGTCGCGACCAAGGATACGGCGGCTTTCGCCGAGCTCCTGCTACGATAGCGCCATGATACGCAAACAACCCCGCGTCCGATTGGACGCAGGGTTCTGCGAAACTGTCGCCGACGGTTGCGCCGTCTAGGCGGGAGTGACGGGCTTCTCTTCGTAGACGCTGATTCGGCGCTTGGTTTTATGACCTTCGAATTTCACGAAGCCGTTGATCAACGAGAACAGCGTGTGGTCCTTGCCCATTCCGACATTCTTGCCGGGATCGAACTTGGTGCCGCGCTGGCGGATGAGAATGCTACCGGCCTTCACTTCTTCGCCGGCATATTCCTTTACCCCAAGCATCTGGGGATTGCTGTCGCGCCCGTTGCGTGAGGAGCCGACGCCTTTCTTATGGGCCATTGTGAATACCTACTTTCCGAGTGCGATCGAATTGATCTGGACCTTGGTCAAGTCCTGGCGGTGACCATAGTGGTGCCGGACGTTCTTCTTGGCCTTGTAGGTGTACCCGTCAATTTTGGGTCCCCTGGCCGGCCCGACAATCGTCGCCGAAACCTGAGCTTGAGAAACCGTCGGTGAGCCGAATACGGTGGCATCGTTACCCCCGACGGCAAGAACTTCTTCGATGGCCAAGACCTCGCCGGCGTCACCGGGAAGCTTGTCCACCAGCAATGTAGAGTTTTCCTCTACGCGATACTGTTTTCCGCCGAGGCGAATGATGGCATACATAGGCTTATCCTTGATTGAGACAAAACAACGGCTCACAGTATACTCCAGGCAGCGCGCCAAAATCAAGAGGTTTGCCAATTATTGTAGCGGTTCCTGGTCCAACGGCGCACGCAAGACGGCCAGCTGAGCTCAACTACACCGAAAAATCTAACGAAATTACGCACATAATAAGATAAATCATTGAATAATGAGATCATTATGCGCAAGAATACGTATGATACTTTACGTCGCGCCATCACATTGCAAAGCATTGCCAAAGTACGCCGGACAAGAAGCCCGTCTGCCTAGCGGGCCATCGCGCATCATATCGCTGGCGCTCCGATTTTGACGAGATATCGTGCGCTTAGAATAATATCTGCGATTTCCGGCTTGACACACGTGTTTTTGTGTCGGTATAATTCGGCATAGACTTTCCCAGCTCAAGTCTAGTTTTTGAGCAGACAGGGATGTGATCGGTCGTGTGCAATATTCTAGATTGCGCGACGCCGTGCAAGGAGCACTAAACTCGTATGGTTCCCGTAGCCCTCAACGTCGGCTTTGACAACTACGTCATCAGCGACAAAGTCATCGCGCTGGTTAGCAGCGATTCCGCGCCTATGCGCCGAGTTATCCAGGAGTTCCGCAAAACGGGACGCCTCATTGATGCGACTCAGGGTCGTAAGACGAAAAGCGTCGTCTTCCTCGAAAGCGGACAGATCGCCGCGTCGGCACTGCCGCAAGAGATCCTGATGCGCCGTATCAGCGGAGATACCAAGGCAGCGCCGGAACCGTCAGACGATGACGAGACCGAGGATGGCGAATGAATGTCTCGGTAGCGGATGAAGGATTCCTGATCGTTATATCAGGTCCGTCCGCCGTCGGAAAAGACACCATTCTCGATTGCCTGCTTGACAAGCCAGATCAACTGAAAAAACCCGTTCTGCGATGCATCACTGCAACCACACGGTCTCCGAGACCGGACGAGCGAGATGGCGTGGATTATCACTTCTTCTCGGTCGGTGAGTTTCATGCGGTTGTGCAGCAGGACGGGTTTCTTGAGTACGCTAACGTCTTTGGCAACTGGTACGGCACCCCCCTCTCTTGGGTCGCCGAACAGCGCGCCATGGGTAGTGACGTCATCCTCAAAATCGATGTCCAGGGGGCGCTCAAGGTCAAAGAGCGCGTTCAAGATGCCCTGCTCATCTTCTTTCGCCCCCCGTCGCTCGAAGAACTCGAACGGCGTCTGCGCGCCAGAAACACCGAAACCGAAGAGCAGATCGCACGGCGGCTGCTTGACGCGCGCAATGAACTGGCTCAAATGCCCCACTACGACTACATTGTCGTTAATGATACGCTCGAAGAAGCGGTCAGCGATCTGGCGGCTATTCTCCGCGCCGAACATTGTAAAACGCGACCGCGGATTTAAATCGGCCTGAGCAGCTCGCGCTGGCGCTTGCATGCCTGAGCCCGTTCAAGCCCCCAACTCATACGTATCTCATCGAGAGGTTGTGCCATATGACCGCCAAGATCGTCCCCGTGGACCTTCGCTGTGAATATCAGGTCGATCCCCTTGCGATCGATACGCCTTCTCCTAGACTGAGCTGGCATGTCGAAGCGTCCAACGCGCAGAACCGCGGACTTACGCAGGCCGCCTATCGAATCCGAGTCGCCGCCAGCCGGGACCTGTTGAGTTCGGGCGGCGCGGACCTCTGGGATTCGGGACCAGTCCCTTCCCGCCAAACGCTCCACATCCCGTACGAAGGCAAGCCTCTCGCGCCCCTCGCGACGGCGTACTGGACGGTGGACGTATGCGACGACGAGGGCACGATCAGCACGGCGCCGATCGCCTCGTGGCGCAAAAGCCTGACGTGGACTGCGGATTTGCCGGCGGCGTGGATATCGTCTCCTTTGCCGCGCTTTCGAGATACCAGCGCGCCCGCCTTCCTGCGCCGCGATTTCGTCGTCGAAGGATCGATCGCGCGCGCGACGTTGACCGTGACCGCACTGGGCGTCTACGAAGCTTATATCAACAACCAGCGTATTGGCAACGAAGAACTCGCTCCTGGCTGGACCGACTACACAAAGCGTATCGCATTTCAGACGCACGATGTGACAAGTTTGATTACGCAGGGCCGAAACGCGCTCGGCGCGATCCTCGGCGACGGCTGGTACGCGGGATATGTCGGTTTCGAGCACCGCCGCAACCTTTACGGCAATCGCCCGCAGCTGCTTGCCCTCCTGACGATCGAATACGGCGACGGCCGTTCGTTTGCGATTGGAACAGACGACGCTTGGCGAACCGCTTGCGGCCCCATTCAATCCGCTGACCTGCAGATGGGCGAGTTCTACGATGCGCGGCTCGAACTCGGCGATTGGACCGGCGGCAACTATGATGCCGCCGGCTGGACGCCCGTCAGCGTCCACGACAAGCCCGCGCCCACCCCGCTTCTCGTCGCCCAGGTCGACCCGCCCGTACGCGTCACCGAACGCATCGCCGCGCAGTCCGTGACGCAGCCGTCACCCGGAACGTTCGTGTTCGACCTCGGCCAGAACATTGCCGGACGAGCACGCCTGAAGGTGACAGGTCCCGCCGGGACGATCGTCCGCCTGCGGCACGCCGAGATTCTCGAACCAAACGGCAACGTCTATCTGACAAACCTGCGCGCCGCGGAGGCGACGGATACCTATATCTTGAAAGGCGGCGGTCCGGAAGAGTATGAACCGCGCTTTACGTTCCATGGATTCCGGTACGTCGAGGTAACCGGATATCCGCTGGCGCCCGGGCAGGAAACGCCGCCTCTCGATTCCATTTCCGGCAGCGTCCTCGAGTCGGACACGCCTGTAGCGGGATCTTTCGTCTGCTCGCACACGATGGTCAATCAGCTCTACAAGAACCTCGTCTGGGGACAACGCGACAACTTCCTAAGCATCCCAACCGATTGCCCGCAGCGCGACGAACGCCTTGGTTGGATGGGCGACGCGCAGATTTTTGTTCGCACGGCGTCGCTCAACCGGGACGTTTCCGGCTTCTTCACCAAGTGGGTCCAGGATGTCGTCGACGCGCAGTATCCCTCCGGAGCCTTCCAGGATGTCTCGCCTACCGTTCGCGGCTGGCAGAACGACAACTCGACCGCCGCTCCCGCGTGGGGAGACGCCGGCATCATCGTTCCGTGGACCGTCGCGCAAGTGTATGGCGATCAGGACTTGTTGACCCGCCACTACGATGCCATGCGCAAATGGGTCGACTACCTGACCGTAAATAATCCGGACGGAATCTGGCGACACAAGCGCGGCAATGATTACGGCGACTGGCTCTCGATCGAAGCGGACACCGACAAAGAGTTGCTGGCGACAGCGTACTACGCCTACGACGCGTCTCTGCTGGCCAAGATCGCCCTTTGGCTCGGCGATGTCAACGATGCTGACCGGTACGAGACGCTCTCGGAAACAATCAAGGCGGCGTTCGTGCGCGAATATCTGGCTGCGGACGGTACGTTGCGCGGCGACACGCAAACCGCGTACGTGCTCGCCCTGCGCTTCGATCTGCTCCCGGAAGCCGACCGCCCGGCCGCCGCCAAGCGCCTCGCGGACAACATTCGCTCAAAGAACAACCACCTTTCCACAGGCTTTGTCGGTGTGGGCTATCTTTGCCCTGTTCTCTCTGACTTTGGCTACAACGACCTTGCATACGCGCTGCTGCTCAACGAGACATTCCCCTCCTGGGGCTACTCGGTCAAGCATGGCGCCACGACGATTTGGGAACGATGGGACGGCTGGACCGAGGACAAGGGCTTCCAAACGGCTGAGATGAACTCGTTCAACCACTATTCTCTCGGCTCAGTCGGCGAGTGGCTCTTCCGCTACGTTGCCGGAATCGACCTCGACACGGCCGCGCCCGGCTTCGAGCGGCTCCTGCTGCATCCTCGACCGGATCGCCGCCTATCTCACGTCAGCGCCCGTTACGATTCGATACGCGGACCGATCTCCAGCTCGTGGCGTTATGACAACGACTACGTCGTCTGGCGAGTCGATATCCCCGCCAATACGACGGCGACCATCGTGATCGACACGCTCAACGTTGCCAAGATCATCGAATCCGGCGGCCCCGTCGCGGACGCGGGAGGCGTCGCGGTCGTCTCCGTTTCCGAAGGACGCGTCACTCTGCGCACGGGATCCGGGCAGTACGAATTCCGCTGGCCAGCGGCCTGAGGGCTGGCAGCGCCGGGAGGCGGGGTGTTGAACCGGGATGTAACATTTGTCGCCTTTCCAGGATGGGCGACTGACCACGACGTATTCGTTAAGCACAGGCTTCCTGGGCGAGTGACGAGCGTGCCGGACGGCGAAGGGCGCATCTCTACAATCGAGCGCATGAACCACCCCGTGTGGCTGCTAGGCTGGTCGCTCGGGGCGCACGCCGCGCTTGAAATCGGCGCGACCGCGCCCAGGAACGTACGCGGCGTGATCCTCGCGGGTATTCGGCCAGTCTATCCAGCCGACGCAATCAGCGCCATCCGCGCCCGTTTCGCGCAGAATCCGCAAACGTGCCTGACGTCGTTCTACCGGCAGTGTTTCCACGGTGCGCCAAAGGAGTGGATGAACTGCGAAGGAAAGCGGCTGATCGACCACTACACACGGAATTGGGACGCCGAACGGTTACTGGATGGGCTCGCGTTGCTGGAAACGAAACCGCTCCGCATCGATCGCGCTGGCAATCTCAAGGTATTGGCTCTCCACGGCGAGCGCGACCGAATTGCGCCAATCGATGAGGCGCGGGCGCTGATCGGATCGAGCGTCAACGCAACGTTTTGCGCGATCCCGTCAGCCGGGCACGCAGTTTTTCTCGACGCTGGATGTACGGAAACGGTGGCTCAGTGGATATTGAACCAATCATAAGGCGATTCTCGCGCGCATCGAAATCCTACGACGATCACGCGGTAATCCAGCGGGTTGCCGCCGCAAATCTGATCGAGCGAACGCGGGACGCCGTCGCAAGCGCCGGAATCGAGCCTAGCCGCATTCTCGACGCCGGTTGCGGCACGGGCCTTTACACTGCCCTTCTGGCGAACGAATATCCGCGAGCAACGGTGACCGCCGTGGACCCGTCTACCGCAATGCTTGACGTCGCACGAACTCGCCCATTCGCCTCTTCAGTGGACTTTCGCCATGCGTCGTCCCTGGGCGATGGCGATACATACGACCTGATCTCCTCAAACGCCGCACTCCATTGGTCGCCAAACCTCGCGGCCTCTCTCGCCGAGTTGCGCATACGGCTCCGCCCCCACGGTCTGCTGACCTGCGCACTGTTCGGACCGCAAACCTACCGCGAGCTGTCCACGGCGATGGAAACGGCAGTCGGGCGCCCTGTTCGCCTTCCGGCAAGCCGTTTTCCGGATCGCGTTACGCTGCACGATCACCTCGCCCGCCTGTTCGCCGCCGCGACCGTTGCGCAGGTCGAGTATACGCAGCGCTTCGAGACGCTGCGCGACCTGCTGACGGCCATCAAGAAGTCCGGCGTCCGAGGCGACGGCGAGTCTCCAGCGCTGTCGTGGACCCGTGGGCTAATCGACCGCATCGAAGAAGCCTACCGCTCCCACTTTGGAGAGATCGTCGCGACACACCAGATACTAATCGGCACGGCGCAAGGAGAACAAGCACTATGAGGGCTATCGCTTGCCGTGCGCTTCGCGTGCGGCTCGCCAACAAGCCGCGTGTTAAGCGGCTTAAGAAAAATGGCCAGCCCGGCCGAAGAGGGCATCTTAATCCTTATCTTCTCTTACAAAGCGAAAATCCTAATCATGAGAAAGACATCTCCTCGCGCCATAGAATTGCCCCAAATCCCTGACGAGATCAAGCCGTTGGAGGAGTTGCGTCTGACGAACGACTCGCTTCACAACGCCATTCACCTGACCGGCGCCGATCTTCGTGGCGTTCGCGCGGCTCGATGGAAATTGTCGGAAGTCCGATTGTCACGCGTGGTCTTCGCGGAATCGGACTGCGTCGCCGTATCGTTGCAAGACGTGGACATTCAGCAATGCGACCTTGCAAGCGCTTGCTGGCGCGCCGCGACCTGGGATCGCGTCCGGATAGCAGAGAGCAGGATGGTTGGCTTTCGATGCAACGAAGCCCGTTTGGTCGATTTGACGATCACCGGCACGCTCGCCAAGCTCGCCCAGTTCCGGTTCAGCGAATTCCGCAGCGTCCGCTTCGAGGACTGCGACCTGGAGGGCGCGGACTTCTACTCCGCCGACCTCCGGAAAGCGGTCTTCAAGAACTGCAACCTGAACGGCGTCGAATTCTCCGCCGCCAAGCTTCAAGGCGCGGACATCCGCGGATCGGAAATCGAGGGTGTCAGCATGCAGGCTGAATCGATGCAAGGCATGATCGTGGAACCACTCCAAGCCGTCCAACTCGCCTCGGCGTGGGGGTTGGTGGTGAAGTACGATTGAGTGCCACAAGCAAGTCGGCAAGCAATGTATCGGACGGTCGATGACCGTCTAAACGCGCGGACATCCTTATTGCTCATCTGGCAAGGAGAGCATCACGCTGTTCGCCGCTAATCTCTCCAATATTCGCCAGGTGATGGACCAATGCCCCTTTGCTGACCTTAAGATCGTCTGCTAACTGTGTTACCTCTCTTGCAAGATCAACCGCATTTCTATCAATATTCGTGCGCCACGGCGGCATAAGAAACATAGCCGCAAATGCGTTAGCTCGCTGCTCAACGGCAGGGTGCGCCCACGGAGTACTTGGATGCACGATGGATTTCGCCTTATTTCGGTCGAATAAAATGTGACACAGTTCGTGTGCTATCGTGAAGCGCGTGCCTCTGTCTACATTAAATCCGCTATCTTTGTTCACCACGATTGTTGGAGCGTAGTTTGGCCCCGCGATGGCAACGCCGCGAGGTCCTTCGGCTCCCAAATGCTCAATAATTGTCTTAACGTTTAACGACTGAACGATATTGTCGACGTCTGTAAAGGTCTCTTCTGGATCCGGCTCGACCTGCTCCAAAATCTCTCTTGCAAGCATATATCCATCATCATAAGGAGACGCGGCGCCCCACGCCGGAATGTTCTCTGTCAGCCGAAGTAATTCGCGGGGCTCTTCTTGATCCGTTTCCGAAGACATCAGGATTCCGATCAGCGTCGCAGCGGCTTCTTCTGAGATTTCCGGAGACAGCGCTCCAAACATCGCAACTGCAGGAACCATTGGCGCCAAGACTTGATCGTGCAGATGATCCTGAGTCCACTTGGAAACCGCACTGTCTCCTTTGTGCAAAAGAGAGTAGAGGCGGCCTGGGCGATCAGATGAATCAAGAAACCAGGCAAGCTTGGTTTCTGCATCTTCTTTGTTTCGTTTTGCTACGAGTTCCCGCAATTGCGCGTACCACGGGAACTGGGCCAACTCAGGCTGCTTGAGAAACCACGACAAGACGTCATCAAGAACCGACGCCACGCTTTGTACGCTTGCGTGCGCTCCTCCTGGTTCGACCAGAAAGTCTACGCTCTCTGCTCCAAGAAGAACGCGATCCCCCCAGGAGATTTCAATATCGTCACCTGTACGCTGAAAGAATATATCGGGAAATAGACCGCCCTCGGAAGCAGCGCGAATTGAGTGTCGCAAGGCCCACTCTTGCCACACTTGAAACTGCTCGTCATCCCCATGCAACTGAAGGGCACTCAAGTAGAAGCCTCGCGCCCATCTACGTCGACTGTCTAGATTAGGGAGATTACCTGGAAGGCGATACTCGTGAAGAAGGGCAGACCAATTCTTGACTATCCACCTGAAGAAAGGGGCGAGATACCACCTTACGTGCTCAAGTCTCCTCATCCCTTGGCCCGTTATGATTGACGACTCGCAAAGATTTATACCGGACACCCATATCTGCAAGTCGCCCCAAGAGCCCACCGAACTGCAAGGCGCGTGCGCCAACCGATCAGGATCCTTGATTAGGCGGATTCTGACCGCAAACGTCGCCATGTCGCCAATTGTTGCAAAGTCTGGGGTTGCGTTCTTCAAAGAGATCCTCCAAACGCATCTCGAACCTTCGCGCGCGTACCGTATGTCCGCAGGCAGCGCCGCTCAACCTTCCCTGCCTTTACCCAGTCATTCTTAATTTTGAAATCAACTAGATCCCACGCCTCGGGATAACCGTGCCACGTGTCCTTGTCCTGGTTAGTCAGTTGAGCTACAAAGGCGACGCCATTCATTGTGCTAACACGCTTTTCACCCATTACAACGCTATCATCGAGAAGCTGTTGGGCCGCCGCTTTGCTCCAAGGCGGACACTTAATCCCTGGACGCTCCGCCGAGATTGGCTCACAATGCTTGGGGCTAGCAATATAGGTCGGCATTTCCCTTAAAACATCATACCCTTCTCCCGTAAGACGGCCGATGAACAGTCGATCGCGCCGACATCACGAGCGAACGCAAACGCGTTACCCTATTACACTAACAACACGCACAACCGAGCGGCCTTAAATCCTCTTGTCCCCTACCCCCGCTTCACCAGCAGCGTCTTGATCTCGAACGGACGGAAGTATAGTTCCACCGCGCCCGACGTTAGCGCGACCGGTTTGGGCTTCTCCTCCAGCATGTTGGTCTCGGCGACGCTCGTTACCGGGATGCCGAACGTTATTTTCGCATGCGTCCCGGTCTTGCCGGCTTCGTAGAGCCGCAGCACGAACGCATCGCCGGCATCGGCGACCTTGACCGTGTCGATGATCACGTTCGCCGCGTCGACACTCGCCAGGTTAACCGGCGATCTGCGACCGGACGCGCCCGGCGCGGAGATGGGCGGGATATTGAGCTCGTACGCCGGGCGAACCACGCTCTCGACGCTGAATCCGCCAGCGTGCGGCAAGACCGAGTACGTAAAGCGATGGATCCCCTCGTCACCGCGCGCATCGGGATGGCGGCCGGATTTGATCAGGCTCAGGCTGTACTGCCCGTCCTTAACCGTGCACGCGTACTTGCAGTTGTTTAGGAACGCGACGCCGAAGCCATTCTCCGAAACATCCGTCCATTTGTGCGCGCAAACATCGAACTGCGCGCGGTCGTACGTCGTGTTGTCATGCGTCGAGCGGACGACGTGGCCGAACTGGATCTCATGGCGAGACGTCTCGGCAAGCACGTCCAGCGCGAAGCCAACCTTCAGCAACCGGTACTTCTCCTTCCAATCCACGCGCGTCTCGAAGTCGATCTTGGCGGTAGTGGAGTGGAATACGATGTCCTGTACGAGAGTCGAATCGCTGCCAATCCGGCGAGTCTGGCGGACGCGCAATTGCAGCGGACCGCGCGCGACGACCTCGCTGGAAATCAGATCGCCGGTCGGCGCCATCTTCAGCTTCTGATCGCGATCGACGTCCCAATTGTCGTACATTTGCGGAACGTCTTCGCCGAGCACGAACGCGTTGAACGCTTCCCCCGCCTTCACGAGTTCGCGGCGCGACGCGAGGTCGTACAACGACACGATGCGGCCGGCCGCGTCGAAGCGAACCCGCGCGAATGGCGTGTGAACCTCGTCGCCGTCGATGCGCAGCGAGGAAGACGGCGGCGACTTGCGCAGCGCGACCAGCGCGACGTCGGCTGCGCTCAGCGGCGGCAAGGTGACGCCAGCGACCGCGAGACGCTCATTGCCGTCGATGTCGACCACTACCTGCGCGGCGACTCCCTCCCCGGCAGGCTGCACGCCCTTAGGTAGCCCCGTGATCTCAAATTCGCCCGCGCGAGCCCAGCTCAGGCTGTTAATAAGCAACCTCGACGACGAAGTCTCGTGCGACGCAAGCGCCTTCGCCGCGTCGTCGCGGAGCCGGTTCGCGTCCCTGACGCAACCCTCCAGCTCGGCAATCGCGACGTCATTCGCCTCGGCAATCGATGAGCCAGGCAGAATGTCGTGGAACTGGTTGACCAGCAGCGTTTTCCAGGTCTCAAGAAGCGCGGCCGCAGGATACGCGGCATCCGCGACCGCCCACGCAAGCGTCGCCGCCAGCTCGGCATCGCGCAACGCCAGCTCACTGGCGCGGTTGAGGCGCTTGATCGGCGCGATCGACGTCAGCGTGCCGCGGTGAAGTTCCAAGTACAGCTCGCCCACCCAGCGCGGCAGGCCGGTCAGCTCATTCTCTATGCCAGTCATAAATTCGCTGACGCTCTGATACTGCGCCTTCGGGCAGCCTTCCAGATCCGCCGTAAGACGCCCCGCTTCGATCTGCTCCGCCGTCGGTCCGCCGCCGCCGTCACCCCAACCAAACGACATCAGCCGCCGGTCGGAGACATCCTTATGGCGAACCGCCTTCCAGGCGTTGATCATTGTCTCGGGATCGGGCGTACACTGGATCAGGTTAAAGTGCGCAAGCATCTCGGATCCGTCGATGCCGCGCCAAACGAACGTATCGTAGGGAAACTTGTTGGTGTCGTTCCAGTCGATCTTCGTCGTGCAAAAGAAGCGCACGTCGCATCCCAGCAAGATCTGCGGAAGCGCGGCCGAGTAGCCGAAGACATCCGGCTGCCAGAGCGTGTCGGATGTCACGCCGAACATCTCGCGCGTGGCGCGCTGTCCAACCAGGCACTGGCGCACGAACGACTCGCCCGACGGCACGTTGCAGTCCGGCTCGACCCACATTGCGCCGTTCACTTCCCAGCGTCCGTCCTTAACCCGTTGCTGCATTCGCTTGAATACGTCCGGATACAGCCGGCGAACGACATCGGCATGGTAAGCGGCGCTCTGCGTAAAGCGAAACTCAGGATACTCGTCCATCAAACTGAGCACAGACGAGAACGTCCGCGCGAACTTGCGCCAGGTTTCTTTCACCGTCCACAACCACGCGGTGTCAATGTGTGAGTGCCCGATGATGCCCATCACCGGCGCGGTCGGCCCGTTGCGCAGTTCGAGCAGCGGACGCATCACTCCGCGCGCCGACGCCAGCGCCTCGCGCCAAACCGTCTCGCTCACCTCGGCGGGCTTGGCGTAGACGATCGCGAAAACATCTTGCAGCGCCTGCTGGATACGGCCACGGCGCAGGCTGTGTTCTTCCAACGCCTCGGCAAGCTGGCGCAGCGTCCGCAGCTCGAAAACGAACGCGCTAACATCTTCGCGCTGCGTTACGAGTTCGAGCCCCTCATAAGTGCACGAATCTTTCTTTACGACCTGTGCGGGATCATCCTGCAGGCCTGTGCCGTAGTATGGCTGGGTGCCGGGAAACGTGTGTCCAGCGTAGCTTTCGATGGCGATCTCATGGCGCGCGCCCGCTTTGGCGGAGAGCGCCAGCAAGCGCACCGGATGGTTCAAGTCGAACACGCCTTGATGCTGGCCGTCGACGATCAATAAGCTCTCTTTGCCTCCCGTCTTCGCCCGGAGATAAACCGCGCGGCCATCCAGCGGCTCCGGGATCACGACGCTCGCGCGAAGCCACGCATTGCCCCAGCTTTCGCCCCACCGGTCGCCTACCGCAACCGGACGCCAATCCAGGCCCGCCGACTTGGGAGGGATGCCGCGAAAGTGGTCGAATGTCTGCGCGATTTCCGCAGACAGTTCGAGCACGGTTTCATACCGCAAGCTATCATAAACCTTTTCGATGTTGACAAGCTTGCCAGGGATTTTCTTGTCGAGAAGCATGAAGAATTGTCCTTACGTGTCGCTAATTGAAATGCCTAATTGTTCGCACCACTGCGACGCCGAACCGCGCGTCGCGGCAAACATCACTCTGCTTTAGCCCGCATCGCCAATGCCACGGAACCATACAAAGCAGTTTCGTAACCCAGATCGCTTAGCCGAACTTCGGGCGCAGGGACCAGCTTGCAATGTTCTTGCATAAGGCGTATTGCCGGCTCCAAAAGACGCTGACCGCCCCCGACCGCAACGCCGCCGCCCAATACGATGAGGTCCGGCGCATACAGCGCCGAGTAGCTTCGCAAAGCCTGGCCAAGATTGTACGATACCTCGCTCCACTCGGCTTCGTCCAGATTTTGCGCGGGCTTCCCGTATATCCTCCGGATCCCGTTGCCGGAGATGATCGCTTCGACACAATCTCCCGCGCCGCATTCGCATTCGATACGCTCAGCGTGAGCGCATCGATATGCGATGCCAAGGTGCCCAACTTCGGGATGGCTGCCGCCTTGACCACGATAAAGCTCTCCATCCAGCAAAAGGCCGCCGCCGACACCGGTGCTCATCGTGATATAAAGAAGCCTCGACACCCGCGCGCCGCCGAATTGATACTCGGCAAGCACCGCGGCGTCCGTATCCACCTCCACCGCCAACGGACAGTCGTAGCGCTCCTTGAAGAGCCTTCCCAACGGAACATCTTGCCACTCGGGCTGATGCAACGGCGACACAATCCCGTTCTTCCAATCCAAAGGACCGCCGGCCGCCGCCCCGAAGGCGAGGATCTCGTCTCCAGCGGCAACCTCGGCGACCATCTCGTAGAGCGCGTCCAGGCCCTCTTGAAGCGGCAGGGGCGTCCCACGGCTCGTACGGCGCAGGACTTCGCCTTTCTCATTTGCGGCGCACACGAGAAGCTTGGTGCCGCCAATATCCAGACCGACAAAAATCTTCATAGTCTATTCACAACCTTAATTCCGGCCCGAGAACGTTGTCGCGCGCCTAAATGCGCCGGGCACGGCCATTCCTCGGATTGTTCGGTATCGCCTGGCGGATCTCCTACCCGCATCCAATGTTTTACGCCAATCCGTCGCCAAAGACAAAGCGCCCTTGCAATCGCGGAGGCTTCGCTTACTGCCTCTTGGCGTCGAAAAGAAGACCAACCGGCGAGGCATCGTCATGACGTTCCTCGTTTACGAATCGGCCCGAAGCACGGATGCGCAGGGGAATTTCGGTCGCGCATGTCGAACGATACGCAATGAGCCCATTCGCCGTATCCCGCAGGTTCAAACTGCCTCCGGCCCCGGAGCTGCTCCAAGCCGCGGGCTGTCTCGCAATTGGGATTTACGTTCTCTTCGCGACGATCCGGCAATTTCCCACGATACCGGGTCTTCAGCTCGATGGGGACCAACGTCACCTTGTCGACAGCCTCGGCCAGGCGGCCACGTTCTGGGACACGATGCGGTGGTGGAACCATACGTGGGTGGGCGCGTTCCATTACTGGCGTCCTCTCACAAGCCAGTTCTTCTGGATGGAGTTCCACGTCTTCACGTTGCACAGGCCAGAGCTATGGAACTGCGTGTCGATAGTCTCACAGCTAATCGTCGACGTGCTACTTATCGTCCTTATCCGCCAAATCAGCGGTAAATGGATTACCGGGTTCCTCGGCGCATTCCTTTTCTTAGGCGATCCGTTTAGCCTCATACCGCAAGGCATCCTGCCCGACTCGGGATCGACATCGACCGTCGCGATCACCAACTGGAAGGATCAGGCCGACATGTGGGTCACGAGCGCGACGCTTGGCGCAATGATCGCGGCCCTGCGCGGCCGGTGGGGCTGGGCGACGCTCTGCGCGGCGGCAGCGCCCTGCTTCAAGGAAAATGGTTGGGTTGCCGTCCCGTTTATCGTTGCGCTCCTCGGCGTTCGCGGACAACTTCGAGCCGTCCCCCGCTCCGTTATTGTAGCCAATGTCCTCGCGGTCGCCGCATTGCTCGTCCTTCGCTGGATTACGCCTGGCAACGTTTTCGATATGCAGCCAGTCGGTCATAACGTCCACTGGAGCACGCGCTACCTGTCCGTGATCTCCGGGCCATTCTTCGCCCTATTGCGCGCCGGAGGCTGGGGCGCATCGGTTCTTGCGGTCATAATACTACTTGCCCTGGTCACTCCACGCATCAGCGCCGGCCAAAGGCTCATCGGGCTTGCCCTCGGAACGGTTGCGGCGGCCCTGGTCAGCTCTTTCACCACTCATCAGCAGTTCGCTGTAAGCCTCGTAGGGCTTCTCGATCCCCGTTCCGGCCTGATCGCGGCGCTGGACGCCGCGTGGTGGTTGGTCCTTGTCTTTGCGGTGCTTGCCGAGTCCGCGATGCGGTCTACCGTGATTGCTTTCGCCGTGTTCCGCGTGATTAGCGGCGCGACCGTCGCCCTCGGGCTGGCCGTCGGCATTCACACGGTTTATTTGAGCAACGCCTACTACTGCGCCCTCTACGCTCTAGCGCTCACGGCTCTTCTCAAACGGATATCCATGCTTCGCTCGCCAAACAACCCTACGCCCCATGCTGTCGAGACCAGCCTGCCAACCATGAAACAAGACGATAACAGCGGCAAATAGGCACCGCAATCGCGATTCGGGAAATGTTCGCGCGCGCAAACGACCCTATCCTGTGGTATCGTATCCAAGAATAACCCGAAGCATGTCGGCGACGATATGCCCTCGGTGGAAGGATAACTCATGTCAACAGATCCATTTAGGCGCGTCGCAGGCGTGGCCGTCGCGTTCCTTGCTGTCGTGCCGTGCGCGTTTGCGCCGTCGGCATCTGCAGCGCCTAACAGCGTTTCACCGGCAATCCAAGCGCCGCCCGCTGACCAATTCAAGCTTACGAAACAGCAGAAGGATTCGCTCCAAGCCATTACCTCGGCCGCTCAGAAACAGATGAAGGCGATCCAGGATAATCCGAGTCTCAGCAGGCACGCCAAAGCCGAGCAGATCGCAAAACTTGTCGATAATCTCGAAGCCCAAACCAAGGCAATCTTTGATGTTCGCCAGCGCAAGCTCTACGAAGCGGACCGCGCGAAGAGCAGCCAGGGCGACGAACTGCATCTCACGACCCAGCAGAAGGTTGAGCTCAGCCTGATCCGGCAAGAAACCGAGCGCCAGACCACCGCGGTCTTTGATGACCCCAAGGCCGGGCGAGCGGAGAAAGCGCGACGCATCGAAAAGATCTTGGCGGACAGCAAGCGCCAGCAAATTGCCGCGCTCAGCCCAGCACAGGTGAAGCTGGTCGAAGGAAACGACGCCAGGCAACAGGCCCAGGATCCACTGCATCGCACGCTCGACCAGCGAATCCAAATGCGCATCATTGAGCGCGAAGCAATGGGCAAGGGCGAAAAGATCTACTTCAACAAGAAGCTGACCGAAGCCCAAAAGAAAGCGCAAATTACGGCGCTACAGAAGTCCGCCCAGACCGAACAAGAGGCGATCCTGACGCCGCAGCAGCGTCAAACCGAGCGCACTCTGATGGCGTCGCAATCCCGCAGAGCCCAGTAGGCAACGCCGCCTCTCACGGGAGACGAAGGACGTCGCGGCCACGAGGCCGCATCTTGACAGCCGCAACGCGGTGAAACGAAATAGGCGCTTGAATTGGCATCGCCGATGCGCTTCCAACGCGCCCAACCGCGCGGCAGCGCGAGAAAGGTTTAGGCCTAGCCCGGCTGGCCTATGTCCATGAACACCGAACAGCAAGTCGTTCGCGCGCTTCCGATGGCCGATGAGCGAGTCGTTACGCAGCGGGCCCGGATCGAACGGGCTCGCGTGCTTTCCGTCCAAAAGTCCAGCGCGGCGCAGCGCGCAGGCATCCTCGCCGGCGATGTCCTCGTCAGCATCAACGACTACCCCGTCCTCGACATCGTGGACTACCAGTTCCACGTTGCCGGCGAACGCATCCGCGTTAGCGTCGCACGCGGCGACGAAGCCATGGCCTTCGAGCTGCGCAAAGGCTACGACGAAGATCCTGGGATGGAGTTCGCCGACGATCTCTTCGATCGCGTCCACATTTGCAAAAACAAGTGCGTCTTCTGCTTCCTCTATCAGCAGCCCAAGGGGCTCCGCTCGTCGCTGTACATCAAAGACGATGACTATCGCCTCTCGTTCCTGCACGGCAACTATCTGACTCTCACCAACATGGGCGACGTCGAGTTTGCCCGCGTCATCGATCAGAAGCTCTCGCCGCTCTTCGTGAGCGTCCACGCAACCGACCCCGACGTGAGAGGCCGGATGCTTGGGCGCAAGGGTCCTGAACCAATCCTGCCGCGCATTGAGATGCTTGCCGACGCACGCATCCAGGTGCACGCCCAGGTAGTCCTCTGCCCCGGCTACAACGATCGCGAAATCCTTGCACGCACCGTCAACGACCTCGCCCAATTGCATCCGGAGAACCGGGGGACTTATGGCGGCGTTCTCAGCACAGCGGTCGTCCCGGTGGGTCTGACGCAGTTTCGCGACCGTCTGGCCGCGCTGACGAACTGCTCCCCGGATTATTGCCGCGAACTCGTCGCGGAAGCGGCCGTATGGCGCGCGGGATTCGCCGGACGCCTCGGAACCAACTTCGTCTTCCTCTCCGATGAAATCTACCTGAACGCGGGGGTCGAGACGCCGTCCACGCGCAACTATGAAGGTTTCCCGCAGCTTGAAGACGGCGTCGGTTTGGTCCGCCAGTTTATCGACGACCACGCCCGAGTCGCCCGCAAGCGCACGCCGGCCAATCCCGCAAGGCGGACCGCGACGCTCGTAACGGGAGAACTCGCCGCCCCGCTCGTAACGGAACTGGCCGCGACGCTCAGCCGGCTGAGCGACGCAAGGGTCAACGTCGCCGTCGTCCACAACTCGTTTTTCGAGGGCAACATCAGCGTCGCCGGCCTGCTCACCGGCCAAGATATCGCCGCGCACCTCCAAGCCATGGGCTCAGACGTCGGAGAGCGAGTGCTTGTCCCATCGATCATGCTCCGCGATCCGGACCGCGACGTCTTCCTGGACGACATGACCACCGAAACGCTCGCCAGCGCGATCGGCCGCGAGCTCGTCGTCGTCGACCGTCTCCCTTCCGCGGCCGCGAAAGCATTGCTCGCGTAACGCCGCGATTGCCTTCGTGCGGGGATGAAATCGACGGTGTTCGTTGACAAAGTGCTCACCGCGCTTCGACTGGCATGCGGCATCCCCTTGCCCAGCGCGGAAAGAGGTTCATATTCGGGGGAACCGCACGTTTTCCTACCTCTCACAACAAAAACCCCCCGTACCCGTCATGGGCGCGAGGGGCTCTTACTATTCTTGACTAGTCTTTGCTGTCGATTTGCAGATGACCGGTCGCGGCATCGTAGTTGACGACGACATTGAGCGCGAGCGGCAGGAAGCCGACCGGGATCATCGTCCGGCCGCCCGTGACATACGGTGCGGTGCTTAGCTTCTGATCCTGATCGTTCACCTTAGCGAGGGTCGAACCGATCTGCAACTGGATGTCGCGGTTCGGCGTCAACGCCCGGACGCTCTTCGTCTTTTGCGACCAGAACAGCACGCCGCCCTGGCTTTCGACGATCTGGCGGATCGGGGCGCAGAGCACGTTCCCGTGATCCTGGATCGGTCGATCGAGCGCGACGGAACGATCGTCCATCACGACCTCATACTGACCGGCCAGCTTATGCCGCACCGAAGCGCTGAACAATCCTGACGCGGGCCTGGCAACCAGGACCGATGCGTGCGGAACGTTCGTCATGTCCGTGCGCGGCGCAGCGAAGCTCGGCAAGGAAAGCGAGCCGGTTCCATCCGGCGAGATGTTGACCGCGGCGGAAGCCATCTTACTCGGCGCGGGCGCAACAACCACGCCAGCGCGGCGCGCGCCCGTTGCAAGCGACGGAGCGCTCATCGGAGCCGCTTCCTTGGAAACGGACGGCGCATCCAGCGATTGCGACGACACGGGCGAAACGCTAAGCTTGGTCGATGCCATCGCGTATGTCACCGAAGGAATCTGGGGAGACATTGCTGACGGATGAGCAAGCGTCGCATTCTCAGGAGGAGTATCCGTCGGCGGCGCAAACTCCGGCTTCTTCAACATGAACGGCGCTTTGAGCACAATGTTCGGATCGACACGGCTCGGCGTGTAGCCAGCAGAGGCGAGGATCTGAGACCCTACGGAGACAGCCGGCTGAGCCGCCGACTTATGCGCTAGTTCCGCGGGAGCTACAGGTACGCTCTCCTCGATCGGCTTCGTCGATACAACAGGCGCAACGGCATGAGCATCCTGTGACGCTGCCGTATCCGGCGTAGATGTTCTCAACGCCGACGGCGGCAGGGTAACAACCGCATCAGGCCGTGACGACTTTGCGAATTCCGCGGGTACGGATGGCTCGCTTGCCGGAAGCGCGCGGGCGACAAGCACAGGGGCTTCCGCGTGCGCGTCCGGCGAGACCGTCGCATCGGCAGTCGAGACGCTCATCTTAGGGCTGCTATACGTTACAGCCGCATCGGGGCGCACGGCGGCGGCAAGCTCGGCAGGAACCAACGGCGCGCTTGCCTCAATCGGCTTCGCGGAGACAATGGGCGCAACCGCGTGCGCGTCCGGCGAGACAGCCGCATCGGCAGTCGAGACGCTCATCTTCGGGCTGCTATACGTTACAGCCGCATCAGGCCGCGTACCCGCAGCAAGCTCGGCAGGAGCAGACGGCGCGCTTGCCTCAATCGGCTTCGCGGAGACAATGGGCGCAACCGCATGCGCGTCCGGCGAGACCGCCGCATCGGCAGTCGACACGCTCATCTTCGGGCTGCTATACGTTACAGCCGCGTCAGGCCGCGTACCAGCAGCAAGCTCGGCGGGAGCAGACGGCGCGCTTGCCTCAATCGGCTTCGCGGAGACAACGGGCGCAACCGCGTGCGCGTCCGGCGAGACCGCCGCTTCGGCAGTCGAGACGCTCATCTTCGGGCTGCTATACGTTACAGCCGCGTCAGGCCGCGTACCCGCAGCAAGCTCGGCAGGAGCGGA
>JARLGU010000046.1 GCA_031292625.1 Capsulimonadaceae bacterium
TTCGCCGATGGACACGTCAAATGGATGCGTCCGGAAACAACCATCGGCTCGGGAACGGGAACGTACTTGGATGGCACGACTTACACGTGTTCGCTGCAAACTCCGTGCGGCTATTGGTTGGTCAACCAGAACTAACCGGTTCGAGCGCGCTCCTTGCGGCTGCGCGCGGGATCGATGCGGTTCATTCTGTAAGAATTAAAACGTCTGGAGGCTAAACGAAAATGCTTAGCGATCGCAAAATTAGATCTCGTTCTGGTGGTTTTACTCTCATTGAGCTTTTAGTTGTTATCGCCATTATTTCGATATTAGCCGCGATTCTCTTTCCGGTGTTCGCAACGGCTAGAGAGAAAGCGCGATCGACCGCTTGCCTCAGCAACTTGAAACAGCTCGGGTTGGCGTGGACGCAATACACTCAGGATTACGACGAATATGTTCCTTGCGGCGTCAGCGATTGGACTTTTGGCGGAAGCGGTTGGGCGTCGCAACTCTACCCTTATGTCAAAAGCGCCAAGGTGTTTCTATGCCCGAGTGACACGTTTGTTCAGGCATCTTGCTCTTACGCCATGAACGCCGATATGGTGCCCTTGTGCTGCGGCTATAACGGTTCCCAGGCGGAGCCTCCAGCGCCGTATCCGCTCTCCAAGTTTAGCGCGCCTTCCATGACGGTCGCCCTATTTGAGGTTACGGGAAGCGGTCCATATGATATCACGTCGCCGACCTATCTTCATCTGGGCGTCGTGTCTTCCGCCATCGGCTTCGGGTTCGGCGGGGCCTACCAAATGCAGGGTATAGGAGCCGATTACGCTTCTTCGGGATCGACGCTGGAATATGCGACGGGGCTGTATCCGATCCTCCTTTCTGACAATGGGGTCACCGGAGTAGCTTCGCCTTCCGCCGACTTTGCCGCCGCGCGACACCAACTCGGCGCAAACTACCTATTGGCCGACGGACACGCAAAATGGCTGCGCCCGGAACTCGTATCGCCTGGCTACAATGCTCAGTACGCTTCGTACGCCCAGGCTGCGGGCCATAGCGGCGCGGCCGGAACGAGCGGGAACCTTGCCACAGGCATACCGGCCGCCGCAACATACAGCATCATCTGAGAGCGTTTGTAAAAAATCGAAAGGTCTTGTAGGACGGCTCTTTTGCCGCCGGGGCAATTTTTGGAAAAGGACCGGCGCGGCGCTTTAATGATATCGCGATAAGCTTTGCTTTCGGACGCTGGCAGCAAAAGGCCATATCCGTGTTGACGCGGCTTCGTAGATCGCCGCTGTGAACGAGGCGCGGGCAGATAAATGCCCTGGCGGCTCGAACCGTCCTGAATTGTTATCGCAACGCCAATAAACTACACAGTCTCTGAGCCGAACAACATCATGGCTTTACACAAACTCTATCGTTACATCGGCGTTCTCGCCGTTCTCTTCACTCTCGCACTGAGAGTGCTTTCCGTCGCTCATGCGCAGGTCCTGCTCAACTCGGACTGCCGTACGCTTGCCCAGATCGCTGCCGTGGACGACAATATGTCTGGCCGACATGTCGCAGGCGTCCTGCCTGAAGGATGGCGAGATGATTCGTCCTGGCAAAAGCCGATCACGGTAACGTACAGCGCGGTCGCCGATGGCAATCGCGACGTGCTACGTTTGGAGAGTCCAAACGGCTTTGTTCAGATGCAATACCGGTTGCCGCCGCAAGAAGCGCGAGCCACATATCGCATCTCGTTTGCCGCGCGCAGCGCAAGCCTCTCTTCACTCAGCGCCGCGGTCCGTATTCGTCCAGCGCCGTATACGGCGCTTTGGCAGCGGGACAACGGCCTGGCTCGCAATTGGCAGGTCTTCGGTTATACGTTCCAGACGAGGCTTGAAAGCCGACCGATCGCGCTCTATCTGGTTCTTGACGGGCCCGGCCAGGCTGACGTTCGTGACATCAAGCTTGAGCGCCTTCTCCCGGCAGCGCAGGAGGCGGCAGATCCAACTCCGCAGACACGCAACATTTTGCGCACGACGCGCTTTCCGCTGGGGCTGCAAGCGGGCTGGTGCCTGAGCCGGCAATCGAACGATGAAACCGAGGCGATCGTCGCGGCTGATCGGTCGAAAATTGGCCCAAGCGGGTTCGCATCGCTTTCCGTCAAGTTCCTGCAGGCGTCAAAGCTTTACTCCGCGCCTTTCGACGTTCGCCACGGCGGTTCCGCTTACGTCGCCAGCGCCTATCTCCGCGGCGATTTTCACGGGCAGTTCTTGGTTTTGCGCGACGGGCAGCAGATTGCTCAGCAACCGGTAAACTTGTCGAGCGCGGATGGTTGGAAGCGCATCGAAGCGCCGTTCAAACCCGCGCCTTTCGCCCTGCGCGACCAGATCGCGCTGCAGGGAACGGGAACCTGTTGGCTCGACGCGCTGCAAGTGGAGGAGGGGGACACGGCTCGTCCGTACGCCTCCGGATATCCGGCGGAAGTTTCGCTCGCGCTGCCGTCGACGGCGACCTCTTGCGCTAACATCCAGTTCGCGGATGAAGCGCCGGCGGTGAACTACGCGGTAACGGGGCAGGTTCCTGGGGCGCATCTGGTTGCGCGGGTGATCGATGTGTATGGCGGGACGCGCAAACTGACGCCGGTCGCGCTAGGAAGCCGCCCTTTGACATCCGGCAGTTTGAACGCCGCGGCGCCGCTGTCCAAGTCATACGGCCCGTTCCGGATCGAGGCTTGGGTGGAATCGGCGCAGGGAGCGCGGCTGAGCGAGACGAACGAGATCGTCTTCTACCGTCTGCGCCGTCCGCGCTTCTGGGGCGCCGACGCGCCGGAGTCGGCGTTTGGCGCGCACTTGTACTCCACGTACCGCAAAATCACGATGGCGAAGGCGATCGGCATGAACTGGGCGCGTTTGCACGGCACGGGCACAAGGTATGCCGGTTGGAACTATATTGAGCCGGAAAAGGGGAAGTGGGAGTTCCACGACGATAAGATCATGGCGTATCGAAAGGGCCATTTGATGGTCCTCGGCATGATTTCGACAGCGCCGGGCTGGGCTTCATCGCTTGGTCATGCCGCGCAGATCGAATACTACGAACCCTGGACCGAGCCATCCGACCTGTCAGCATGGAGCAATTATGTGCTCACGGTGGTCAAGCGCTACAAGGGCGTGATCCACGATTACGAAGTCTGGAACGAGCCGTACGATGGCAGCGAGTTCTGGCAGGTGTACGATGCGTCCGGTAAGCGCGTGCGATCGGCGACCGACGCGCAGGACTATGCCGGCATTATGAGGGCGGCTTACGCGGCCGCGAAATCAGTCGATCCCAATGTCAATATTCTAGGATTTTGCGCCGGCGGAAATCCGGGGAATCGCCCGCATCATACCGCCTGGAACAAGGGCGTCGCCGACGCGGGAGGACTTGCAGCGTGTGATACGTTCTCTTATCACAGCTATTTGAACCCCATGACCGGTTTTGCGGGCGATGAGGTCGAAAACTCGATCCACAATGCGCTCGCGCCTCTGGCGGATTCTCCGAAGGCGCTCGGCAAGCCGGTCTGGATGTCCGAGGGCAATCCGCTCAACGATCTGTTGGAAAAGGGCTTCTACAATATTACTGACCCCAATGTGCTCGACTCCGATTCCTGGGACACGGCGAATCGCGTCGCGCGGTACGTCGTGAGCACTCGCGCCGCCGGAGTGTCCAAGATCTTCTTATACAATATGGATGAAGCCGAAGGTTTTCGTCCCGATGGCAACGAGTGGCGTACGCTCGTGGCTGCCGACGGTTCGCTCGATCCAAGTGGAGCCGCATTTTCAACGACGGCGTGGCTTGTGGACGGCCTTGCGTTCGATAGAATGCTGACCCTCGCCTCGGGAGTTTATGCGTATGTCTTTTCTGGTGCCGGACGCACGGTGGCCGCGATTTCGACCGCACCGGGACATGCGGCGTACAGGCTCGATCCTTCCGCGGGAGATCAGGCGCTCGATCTTTTCGGCAACCCGGTTAAAGGGCAGATTAAGGTAGATACGAACATGCTGTACCTGACGAGCGTCAAGCCGGCGGCTGCGCTTGAGAAGAAACTGACGGCAGGCTCGCCGGCGCGAGTATCCCGCGCGCGGCGTTCGTAATCTCCAGTCCGCCGGCGCGGGATGGTCCACCGGCTATGGTCGCAACCGCACCTTTTGGTCCAATGCGGCAGCCAATCGCAGGAGAATGGACCGGATAAAGGAATTGAGTGAAGCTATTGAATTTTGTGCCAAAATGTCGTGAAATTAAGCACATTATTGACCGCTACCAGGCCCGTCGTGCGGTCGTTCTGCAGCGCTTGGAGGCATTCTCTTGCAGAGAGCGCCCCTATCTGATCATCCAGCAAGCGCCGTGTACGATCTATTCGCATTGCAACACGCTGGAGCAGGTGTGGGAAGCAAATATCGCGGACTTCGATCATCACTTAGACTACGCCAGCGATTTTCTTCCCTACTTGGAGCCCTGGGTAGGTACTGGCGTTTATGCCAGCGCATTCGGCTGCGATTACTTTTGGCGAGATAACGATTCCCCAGCGGTGCACTACAAGGCTCATTCGATAGACGAGTTGGACGTTCTACCGGAGCCGTGCATTGAGAGCAGCCCAATCATGCAGATGGTTCTTGAAATCATTGCTCTCTTTCGCGAACGCGGGAAGGATCAACTGCCGATTTCCCCGACCGATACGCAGAGCGCCAACGACACGGCAACTCTTGTTCTTGACGCTTGCGAACTCATGGTCGGATGCTACGAAGCCCCTGAGCGCATACATTCCTTCCTATCGAAAATCAACGATCTAATTATCGAATTCACGAACCAGCAGATCGCTGCAATTGGCCCCAATCTGCTCGCGCGGCCAGGGCACATCATGGTTAGCGATCCAGCGCTTTCTGGGATTTCCATCTCCGACGATAATCTCGCTGTGGTGTCCGCTAATATCGGGCGGGATTTTTGCTTGAAGTACGATCAGGCTCTGGCCGACGCGTTCGGCGGCCTTGCCATCCACTCCTGCGGATGTTGGCAGCATCTGATGCCGGACGTTGCCCGCATGCGCAATGTCGTGCAGGTCGATTGCGCTATCGATCTAGCGGTCGACCCTAACCCCAACAGTCCGGAAGCGGTGCGCGATGCGTTTGCAGGCAGCGGCATTGCGGTCAAAGCCCGAGGGATTAGCGGCCTGGAACCGTTGTTGGCGGCGCTGCCCCGCCTGGTTCATCCCGACCTGCGCCTCATTGTTCCTATTGCCGCGACACCAGATCCAGAGGAGAGCCGCTCTATTTACGCTGCCGTGGATCGAGAACTTGAAATCTTGTACGGAGGATGATTTTTGCGCGTGGCTCCAGCGTTCCGATGACGTGGCCGATAGGTTTGTCGCGATCCCAGCGGAGCCGTATTCTCAACGACGGCATGACTGGCGGAGGGCCTTGCGTTCGATAAAATGTTGTCTCTAGCGCCGGAAGTACGCTGGCCGGAATCACCAAGTATCTAAATCGTATTGACCTTAGGTAAAAAAATATGTTTTCGAGTAAATCCATGCTTTCACACACACTCTCTCTTAAATTCGGCGTTCTCGCCGTTCTCTGCACCCTCGCGCTGGCGACGCTTCCCGCAGCCCATGCGCAGATTCTTGTCGACTCCGATTGCCGAACTCTCTCCCCGATCGTCGCGCTGAATGACGCGGCGACGGGGCAGCACATCACCGGGGTGCTTCCCAATGGCTGGGAGGACGATTCGAGCTGGCAAAAGCCAATCACGGTTACGTATAGCGCGGTGGTCGATGGCAAGACGAGCGCGTTGCGAATCGTTGGGTTGAATGGGCGCACGCAGGCTTACCATATGTTGCCGACGCAGCCGGGACACCCGATATATCGGCTCACGTTTAGCGCGCGCAGCAGCGCGCTAACGCTGCTGAATGTCTGCGTCCGCATCCGGCCTGCTCCTTACACGTCGCTTTGGGACAAGGACGCCAATCTAACCGCCGATTGGCGCAAGTTCAGCTACATTTTTCAGCCAGGAGTGGAAAGCCGGCCCATTGGGCTCTACTTGATCCTGAACGAACCCGGACGAGTCGATATTCGGGACATCAAACTGGAGCGAACTAATCCCGACACGGGGCTCGGCGCGGATTCAATGCCGGAAACGCACAACATCTTGCGTGCGACGCGCTTTCCGCTGGGCTTGCCGGGCGGATGGAGTCTGGATCGCCAATCGGACGATTTGACGGATGCGATTGCGGCGCCGGATCCGGCCAAGACCGGACCGAGCGGCTACCCGTCGCTGAGCGTAAAGTTTGTCCAGCATTCGACGCTCTACTCCGCGCCGTTTGCCGTTCGTCATCCTGGGGCGAACTACCAGGCCAGCGCTTACGTTGCAGGGGATTTCCACGGCCAATTTGTTGTCTTGAGTGATGGAAAGGGCGTTGCGCATCAGACGGTTAACATATCGAGCGCGGACGGTTGGAAACGCATCGAGACGCCATTCAAGCCGGAACCCTACGCATTACGAGACCAGATCTCGCTGCAAGGCAAGGGCTCGCTGTGGTTGGACGCGCTTCAAGTCGAGGAGGGCGATCAGGCGCGTCCGTATGCGTCCGGATTTCCGGCCGAGGTGTCGCTTGCGCTTCCGGCGTCGCCCACATCGTGCGACAATATCCAGTTTGTGGATGAGCCGGCGAAGGTGGAGTATGCGGTTTCGGGCTCTGTTTCCGGATCTCGCCTTGTCGCTCAGGTCGTAAACGTTTATGGCGAAACGCGCAAGTTGCCTGCCAGCGACCTGGGAGGCAAGACGCTAACGACGGGCGCTTGGAACCTCGCAACGGCAAGCGGCCGGCCTTACGGACCGTTTCGTCTTGAGGCGTGGATCGAGTCGCCGCAAGGCGCGCGTCTGAGCGCGACCAACGAGATCGTGTTTTACCGTCTGCGTCGTCCGCGCTTTTGGGGCGTCGATGCACCGCAGTCGGCGTTTGGGACACACCTCTATGCCACGCACCGCGCGACGACCATGGCGAAGGCGATCGGCATGAACTGGGCGCGATTGCACGATACCGGCGTGGAATATGTCGGTTGGAATTGGGTCGAGCCGGAGAAGGGTAAGTGGGTCTTCCATGATGACAAGGTGCGGGTTTACCGCAAGAGCCAATTGTCGCTCCTTGGCATGCTTTCCACCGCGCCGGGGTGGGCCACCTCAGTCGGTCGCACGGCCAATGGCTACTTTGAGCCTTACACGGTGCCCGTCGACATGGATGCCTGGGGAAATTATGCCCATACCGTCGTGCAGCACTACAAGGGCCTGATCGGCAATTACGAGATCTGGAACGAACCCTACAATGGCTCGGAGTACTGGATGGTCACCGATGCTCAGGGCAAGCGGGTGCGGCCGCCGAATGAAACCCAGGCCTTTGCCACGTTGATGAAAACGGCCTACGCGGCGGCTAAGTCCGCGGATCCTTCCGTCAACATACTTGGCTTCTGCTCCTCGGGCGGCCGCGGACACGATGCGTGGAACAAGGGAGTCGCCGATGCCGGCGGCCTTGGAGCGTGCGACGTTTTCTCTTACCACAGCTACGAGGGATCGCTTGGCGGATTTCCCGGCGACGAACCGGAAACGCAGCTCCGCCAAGCGCTTTCGCCTCTCGCGGAAACTCCGGCCGCCCTTGGCAAGCCGGTCTGGATGTCCGAGGGCAATCCCGTCAACGATATGCTGGAAAAGGGCTTCTATAACGTCACCGACCCGAACGTGCTTGCCTCCGATCCCTGGGATACGTCGAATCGCCTAGCGCGGTACGTCACGAGCATCCGTGCCGCAGGCGTATCGAAGGTCTTCTTATACAGCATGGCTGCTTACGAGGGATTTCGTCCCTTCTACGGCAAGTGGCGAACGCTTGTCGCGGCCGATGGGTCGCTCGATCCGACCGGCGCTGCATTCTCCACGGTTGCATGGCTAATAGACGGCCTCTCGTTCGACAGGAGAATGACTCTGGCGCCAGGAGTCTTCGCATACATCTTCGCTGGCAACGGGCGAACGGTCGCCGTGCTTTCAACCGCGCCCGCGCACTCGCCTTACGCCATTCTGCCGCCGGTGGGCACGCAGGCTCTCGATCTCTTCGGCAACCCGGTCAACGGCAGGATCGCGGCTAATGAGAACGTGATCTACCTGTTGTCGGCGACTCCAGCCGGCAAGCTGGAAAAGCAGCTCGCCGCGTTGGCGCGCTGAGGGGCATCCGGCGGAGCTTATCGACTGGCGCTTCTTGTTGAGGACCTGCGTAGTCCCAACAAGGAGCGTCAGTTGGCATCTGCCAGTCGTGCCCAACTCCCCTTGCTGCGCATGATCCGCTCCTCGAAATCCCCTCCGGCGGCGGCGCGGCAGACCGAAGTTCTTTCCCGCAGAATCTTCTTGACAAGTGAACAGGCCCGTGATATGATACTGTTGTATCTGATTTAGAACAACAGTGTAAGGTTGTGCATTGATGACAGTCGCGGCGACGCCGAAAACGAAAGACCGGGCAGCGGGAGCGGGGCGCAAATACAAGGCCCCGTATCAGCGCATTGAGGCGGACCTTCGCCTCAAGATCCGCGCGAGCGTTTGGCCTCCAGGCATGATCCTCCCGAGCCGCCGCCAGCTTGCCGAGGAGTACGGCGTTTCGCTCGGAACGATCGAGCGCGCGATCGGCGAACTGCTAGCCGACGGAACGCTCAATGCCCAAGACCGCCGCGGTACGTTCGTGTCCGAGCGCGCCGGACAAAGCGAGGCGCAGGACGGGCTCCTGTCGGATGAAGCGTTCAAGTTTTCGTCCAAGGACCGAGTTGCCCCAGTGTCGCGCACTGGAAAGATTGGCATTGTCTGCCCCGTCCAACCACGCGCCAACGATTTCGAGTGGGATATCAGCTGGGAGCGCCACATTATCAGCGCGATCGAACGGACGGTTACGGCGCAGGGCATGCGGACTCGATTTGAGGGCATTCAGGTACGGGACGACTCGCACAATGACACGGACCGAGTCATCGACGAACTGCTCGCCGACAAGGTCGACGGCATCGTTTTCGTTCAGCTGAAGGACCCCGAGATCGAGATCGTGAGCCGGCGGTTGTCGCCGGACGTTGCCGACGCGCCGCCCGCGATCTTCGTTCTTGGGAACGAGCGTCTTGTCGTGGGGACGAGTATCTACTACGATAACCGGGATGCCGGGTATCGCGCCGCTCTGCATCTGTTGGATCAGGGCTGTCAAAGGATTCAGTTTTTCTCCTCATTCGTGTCTGAGTTCGGCAGTCGTCGCGTAGACGGCGTGCGCGAGGCGCTTTCGCGTGCCGGCTTGCCGTCGAGCAGCCTCGTGGAGGTGATCCGGCAATCCCTGATTGGCAGCGAAGTGAATGCGGAAAGCGTCGAAAAGGGTCTGAAGTGGTTCGACCACAAGATCTCGGGTTACGCGTGGGCCAAGGAGGTCTTGGCGGCGGGGTTGCCGCTCGACGGCGTTGTCGCCGTCAACGACGAGGTTGCAACCGGGTTCATCCAAGCCGCTCGCGAAATTGGGCTCGTCGCGGGCGAAGATTATGCCATTATCGGCTTCGACGATATGCCGATCGCCCGGAGAGAAGGCATCACGAGTATGCGACCGCCTCTCGATCCGATGGGGCAGGAAGCTGGCCGGATGATTACACAGGCCGTCGGTCAAAAGCCGATCGGCCAGCGGATTTGCCTGCATTCTCAACTTGTCGCCAGGCAGTCGTCGCATAAGCGTCGCGGTCCGGCGCTTGATCGGGCGATAAGCACTGAATAAGAAGGGTGGGAGGGTCTAATGATGGTTATCATTCCTTTTTCCGATTCCGTACTGAAATCAGCAGCGCGCAGGCGCAACAAAGCGTTTACGCTTATCGAGTTACTCGTTGTTATCGCTATTATTGCGATACTTGCCGCAATTTTATTCCCGGTGTTTGCGACGGCCCGGGAGAAAGCGCGGCAGACGGCGTGCTTGTCCAATCAGAAGCAACTGGGCATCGCGTTGGTGCAGTATTGTCAGGACTATGACGAGACGTTTCCCTGCGGGTTCGATTATTGGGGCAACCAGGGGGTAGGTTGGGTCTATCAGCTTTATCCGTATTTCAAATCGGTTGGCGTGATTCTGTGTCCGTCGGATCCCAACGCAAGCGTAACGTCGGGCTGGTCCTACGCGCTGAACAAGAACCTGATGTGGTGCAGCGGCGGGGGCTCGCACTTGGCATACGATGCGCAGGCTGCGTCGAGTGCATCCGTGTTAAACCCTGCAACTCTTTCGCAACTGACCGCGCCGTCAAAGACGCTCGCCATCTTCGAGATTACCGAGGCGCACATGTCCCATCAGGCGGCCAACGCATCGGCTGCCAACAATGGATTTCCGGGGCTTGACGGCGACTTGGAATCTGAGACGGGATACGGCAACTACTTGGGGCTTTCCGCCGGCGCGAAGGGCTTCATGGCGACAGGTTGCTTCCGGAACAACATTGACCCGGCTGCTGGCGTATGCGACAGCGCTTCGTTGGGCGGCTGGTTCGGCCAATATCAATTACCGGGCCGCCACAACGCCGGGGCCTGCTACGTGATGGCCGATGGACACGCGAAATGGTTCATGCCAACGCAGGTTTCGGCGGGCGCGCCAAGCCTCGCCAGCGGCGTGAGTTCCTGCGGTTCATCCGGCACCGCCGCCGCAACCGGCTGCGGCGACCCGACGATTGCAGCGACATTTAGCTGGTATTAGCGAAGGTATGAGGCGTTGTGGCTTTATCGTCGCGCTTTCCGACGGACGTAGCGCGCACGCGGATTAGAGCGCATTGTGTGTTGCTTTGCGTTCTCCCGTTCGTATGTGCATGCGGCGACGCCTCGGCACGATAACTGAAAGGTAGACAGGCAGTTAGGTTATGTACGACGTATTTTCCCTTCCTGAAATCAAATTTCCTGACGGATTCCTCTGGGGCGCGGCGACAGCCGGGCATCAAATCGAGGGGGACAATGTCCACTCGCAGTGTTGGGCTGGCGAATTGGCGGGCGGTTTTCGGGAAACGTCCGGGAAGGCTTGCAACCATTACGAGATGTACCGGGACGATGTCGCGTTGATCAGGGAACTCGGTCATCAGGCCTATCGCATGTCTATCGAGTGGTGCCGCATCGAGCCAACCGAGGGCTGCTTCGACGAGAAGGCGATGGAACACTATCTTGACGAGCTCAGGTTGCTCAAGCAGCAGGGCACTTATGTGCTCGTGACGCTCCACCACGGTTCGCATCCGCAATGGTTCGACGAGCGCGGCGCGTTCCAACGTATCGAGAACCTGGGTTGCTTCGAGCGTTATCTCGAGTATCTAGCGCCAAAGATCGCGCCGTATGTCGACAATTGGCACACGCTTAACGAGCCGAACGGCGCGTGGCCGATTAGCCGGGAGATGGATACCGCCAGGACGAACAAAATCAAATTCCATGCGCGCGCGTATCGTCTGGTGAAGTCATACTCGGACGCGCCCGTTAGCTATTCACATTGCTTTATGCAATACATGCCGAAGCGGCATTACAACGCTTACGACAATCTAATCACGAACGTCAAGGACTTTCTGCAGCACGAAACGTGGTTTCACGCAATCCGAACCGGAGAGTTGCTCTCGCTTTACGGCAATGCGGAGTCCGTGCCGGAGGTGAAGGGCTCGGTCGACTACTGGGGCGTCAATGCGTACACCCGGCATATGGTCGACGCGCGAATTGCGCCTGGGGATGCGCCCCGGTTTAAGCACAAAGAGCTCAAGATGATCGCCAAGGATTTCTATCTTGAAGAAATGTATCCGGAGGGAATGACCGCGAACCTCGAGCGTCTTACCGACAAGCCGGTCTATATTACGGAAAATGGCTGCGCGTGCGACGATGACCGCTTCCGAATCGTCTATATCGCGCTCTACCTGTCGGCGATTCGCGAGGCGATCGACTTGGGCGTCGACGTGCGCGGCTATTTCTACTGGTCGTTCATGGACAACTATGAATGGAGCTCGTTTCTTCCTCGCTTCGGGCTGGTGCACGTCGATTTCGAGACGTTTGAGCGGACTCCCAAGCCAAGCGCCTATTTCTACCGCGACGTGATCGCTCAAAATGGCGTCACGCCGGAGTTGATCAGCCGTTATCTGAGCGAGCTTCCAACGTTATCGCGGCGCGATCGGGGCGCATCGCCTGCAAAGATGAAAGTCAGCGAGTAGAAGGAACATTATGCAAGAACTGGCAGATGTGGCTCCTCGCATATTGCGAGGGACAATCCCGGAAATCAATGTCGTCCCGGAGGGTCTCGGCGCCGACCGCCTGTGGCTGTCGGGAGGACGCCTTGCGTTGTCGCTCGCGGCGCATGGCGGCATCGAGGAGGTGCTGTATTGGGGAAATCAGCCCAAAAATCGGACAAGCATCCTGCGTGCTCAAGACCGGTCGCCCTACTTCAGCGTCCTCCGGCCTTATTTACTTATAGGCGATCTGGCTTACGTGCTTGAGTTGCACGATACCGCGATCTATCCGTCGGGCTATGTCAGCAAGTTCGAGGCGCCGGAGCAGGGCGTTTCGGTCGAACACACATTGATCGTGCGCAGCGAGGAGATTATCCAGTCGGTTGCGATCCTTCGCAATGAGGGAATGCGGCCGATTGCACTCAGAATTAGCTTGACGGGGCAGGCCAAAGAGCACCGCTTGGGGCGCGTTTGGAGCGAGTGGCAGGGCGAGACCGTTCCGGGAGCGTTTACCGCATCGGCTGCCGACTACAGCGACGACGAGGTCGTCACGACGCATATCGGCATCGTAGCGGACCACGGTTTGACGTGCCGCGTATTTCACAGCGGCAAGGAGTTTTTCGAAACAGGGGCGGTTACGCGTGGTGTTTTGGCCGTCGCAACCGTATTCGCCCGCGACGAGCAGGCGTTGGAGGAGCGCTGTCTAGCGCTGCGACAGAGCGCATGGCTTGTCGCGGAGCGGACCGTGGATAACTGGAACGCCAACCTTTCGGAGGCGCCGCGCCTTTCTCATAACTCTGAGGAGGTTCGGTCCTTCTTCCGGCAGTCGCCGCTGCTTCTGGAGTCCATGATGACGCCGGATCTTCCTGGCGGCATGCGCGCCTCCGCGAACTCCTACTGGGTGTGGGGCTGGGATACGATGGTCTATTGCGACGCGTATCTCGCGGCCGGGCAGACCGAGTTCGTTCGCGATGCGCTGGATCTTTACCGCCGCACCGCCGATCCCGTCAAGGGGATCGGACACGCGTTTGATCCGAGTATGCGAATTACGAACTATCAGGCTTTGTGCGCTCAAGGCCTCTATATTCAAATGCTGTATGCTTACCTGGCGTTTACGGGCGACTCCGATACGCTTCGTGAAAACTATTCGTTTGCCCGCGCAATCTTCGAGCGTACTCTTGCGCAGGAGAGCCGCGACGGTCTCTTTGCCGGTCGCTCGCTCATGCCCGATTTCCCGGACTATGCGGGCCACAACGGACACGATATCAGCACGTTCAACAACTCCATCTTTTACCAGGCCGCGCGCGCCATGGAGCACCTTGCGTCCGTCATGGACGACCCCGAAATCGCCCGTGTTGCCAGGAACTGCTGGCAGAATCTGGAAACGGCCTTTCGAGAGCGGCTCTGGGACGAAGAACGGGAATACTGGGTGGATTCGGTGGATAGCCGGGATTTTTCCAAGCGCCTGAGCTATCCCGCGTATCCCATACTCTGGGTGTCGCCGTTCGCCAGAGAGCTTACCGCCGGTCGCGAGAAACAGTGTGCGGCCTTCCTCGCCGAACACGTTGCTTGCGCAGGAGGGCTTCGCATGTATCCGCGCTGGGATATTGCGTTCAATGGCGACGGGAACCAGTGCGCGCAATATTATCCGATCGCTGCCGACGGTTTCTTCGGCGCGATGATGGCGCGCGCCGGCGGCGATGCCCTCGTCGCGCGCTGGACCGGATGGGTGGAGCAGTTTTGGAGAGCGCATACGGTGCCCGAAGGCGTTACGCTTGAGGCGGAGAACGACGGTCCGCATCGCCCCGATAATCCCGGCGGCATCCAGGCGTTTTCCGTGAAGGCATGGTATATGGCGTTGCTGAGCGGAGGCGTTGGCATCAGTTTCGACGCAGGCGGACTCACGGTTGAGCCTGCCTGGAACGTCCACGCCGGAGTCGACGGTCTGCGCTTCCAAAACAGGACGTGGTCGGTATCCAATCGCGGCGACGGCCGTAATGTGACGTCGATTGAGGTCAACGGAACGCGGATTGACGGATCCTGCAAACTTCCCGCGGACGCGATCCACGGCGAAGCCGTCTCGGTCGTCGTGCAGCGCTCGAAAAGCCGTCCGTTTTATCCCCAGATCCTTAGTGCAGACAACGCCCGCCTATCGAACATTACTCGGTGCGGTGGACGTTTGTCCGTCGCCTTAGCGAGCGGCGCGGCCGTTCGCGTCCATTTTGGCGCGCCGCCGAATTCGCGCGTCGTATGGCGGGGGAAGAGAATTGATCCCCTGTACGATCCCGTCGAGTGTACCGGCAGCATTTTGCTCAATCCCGTGGGCTCCGACGGGGTCCGCGGTGAACTCGATATCATTTGCGATGAGTCAGGATATTCACTATGAGATTAACACGTTTGATCGTTCTGTGCCTTGCGGCGCTGTGCGTTTGCGGCTCGGCGAGGGCGTTGACCATTCCGGACTTCCGGTTGCCGGCAAAGACGTTCTTTGCTCAATCCCCCGCGCCAAAGGACGGAAAGAAGGTTTTCGCCTGGTACATGGTGTGTTGCGGCGGATTTGGCGGCAACAATGTTTCGTTCGCGGAGCAGGTTGTCGAATACAAGGCCGAGATCCTGATGGCGAAGTCCATGGGAATCGATGGCTTCGGGCTCGATTTGATGGAGCCGAACGACGTTTATCACACCGCAATTGCCGCCATGTTCCAGGCCGCTCGGGACGTGGGACCGGATTTTAAGCTTTTCTTCGAGTTCGACCAGTCGCTGCCGCCGAAGAAGCCGGTGGACTACGTCGACTTGATGAAACAGTACCATGCCCATCCCAATTACTACCAGTTCAACGGATTGCCGCTCGTATGCGCTTACGGGGCGGATTGCGGATTTAAGCAGCCGTCGGAAGCGGTCGATTGGTGGAAGACGAACGTAATTCAGCCGCTTGTCGATCGCGGCATTAAGATCTACTTCGTTCCAACGACTTTCGGGCAATTTGCCCCGCCGAATACCGCATGGATTAGCCATGAGGCAACGATCGCCGAGATCGCGGGGTGGGGCGATGTTGCACAGGGGCAATCGGTCTGGATGATCCAACTCTCGCCGATCGGGGGCGGGCTTGACACGCTCGAAAACTACGGAACGGAGCTTCGCAAGGCCGGGAAGACTTGGATGTCGACGATATCGACGCATTACTGGGTCGGCTCGTCGCGCAGCGTTCCGGGGTGGTACTGGAAGCCGGGGCAGGCCGAGTCTCCCACATGCATCAACGGCAGTTATTTCGAGCATGCGGGAGGGCAGGGACTG
This sequence comes from Capsulimonadaceae bacterium, assembly GCA_031292625.1. Classification (GTDB taxonomy): domain Bacteria; phylum Armatimonadota; class Armatimonadia; order Armatimonadales; family Capsulimonadaceae; genus JARLGU01. Next base: position 15,501 of record JARLGU010000046.1, read on the forward strand.
GCTGCACAATGGGATTCGGTCATTCGGGTTCAGAAGCCGGAATGGGTGATGCTGCTGACGTGGAACGACTACAACGAGTCCTATATCGAACCCGTCGACGACTACAAGAAGTACCCGAATGGCACGGCCGATGCCCCGCTCGGCTGGTATAAGCCGCAATGCGGCATGGATGAGCTTAATCGCTACTACGTTCAGTGGTACAAAAGCGGAGTTCAGCCGCCAATAACGGCAGACAGCATCTTCTACGCCTATCGAACGAGCAGCGCCGCTCTAAAGGCCGAACTCGATACGCGCGCGCCTGTGAAATGCGGGAACGGGAGTGCGCCGGACTCGCTCTTCGTAACGACTGCGTTGACGGCTCCCGCCGAATTGCGAGTCCTTTCCGGAGGCGTTGCCGCCAGCCAAAAGGTTCCGGCCGGGATCCACAGTACACTGATCCCGTTCCACGTTGGGCCGCAGACGTTTTCGCTGTGGCGCAACGGCGTAAAGATAAACTCCGTTACCGGAGAACCGGTTGTCAGCTCGATTAAGTTCTACGACTATTGGCCCACAACGGGTTACGTGGAAACCCCTGTCGCCGGGCGTAAGTAAACTTGTGCGTCCCCGGCCCGACTCGCAACACGTGTTACGCCGGGGACGACCTAAATTGGCAACCGGATGAGGCAGGCGGATTCAGGGCTTCGCTCGGGGCTCGCGCTCTTTTGCCAGCTTTGCGTGGGAACGTTCAGGATGGGGCAGCGGTGCAGTTAGGAAAACTGCCCCGTGCAAGAATCGAACTTGCGGCCCTCCGCTTAGAAGGCGGATGCTCTATCCGCTGAGCTAACGGGGCATGGACGTCATATCCGAGCCTATCTTACCTCAAGCTTCGCCATTTCGAAATACGTTTTAGCTGCAGCGTTCTGCCGTCAAGCTCATGCGGCGCGGCTGCTTTGGATCGTGTGCGACACGTTAACCCGGTTGCGGCCATCGAGTTTCGCCTGGTAGAGAGCCTGGTCGGCGAAGCTGATCATCTCGGCGGCGGAGCGGGCGCCCGAACGGAGGTTGCAGACGCCGAAACTGGCGGTGATCTTTCGATCCGGCCAATCCGCGTTTTCGATTGCCTTCTTCATTCGCTCGGCGATGAGCACCGCATCATCAATGTGCGTATTGGGCAAGATTACGGCAAATTCTTCACCGCCGTATCGTGCGACAAAGTCCGTTTCTCGCGCGTGACTACACAGAATTGTCGAAACCGTACGAAGGACCTCGTCGCCGGCCGGATGTCCGAATTCATCGTTAAAGGTTTTGAACAGATCGACATCGATCATCATCATGCAGACATCCGTCTTGTAACGGACCGAGCGTTTGAACTCATGTGCGAAGCGTTCTTGGAACGCCCTGTGGTTCTTGACGCCGGTGAGACCGTCCGTCGTCGCGAGCGCCTCAAGTTCGAGATTTGCCTTTTGCAGCTCCCTCTTTTGAAACTCAAGAGCGACCGTGTAAGCCTGAATCTGGCTCTCGGCGCTCAGGCGGGCGGTGACATCCTGGGCCAGCATCAGGCGTCCGGATCGCCCTGAGAGAAACGTCGTAGGGTTTGACAGGATTTCGACGTCGATTTCCGAACCGTTGCGTCGCTTGTGCCGCGCAATGCCCCAGTATCGCTCTCCGGAGCCAATATGGTCGAGGTAGAGTTGCGAATCCCGTCCCGGCGCTTCCGCATCGACGAGCAAATCACACGCTTTCATCGACAGGAACTCTGCGCGCGTATAGCCGTAGTGCTGTAGGGCTGATGCGTTGACTTCGAGGAAGCTTTGCGTTTCGACATCGATTACCCACATGGGCTGGGGGTTGTCGTCAAACAGTATGCGGTAGCGCTCCTGAGACTCGCGCAACGCCTGTTCGACCTGCTTACGGTACGTGATGTCCACGACGGTGCCGAAGAGGCGCGTCGCCGGACCGCTTGGATCTCTCTCGGCGCGGCCAATTACGTGTACATGCCGCAGGTCTCCAGCGGGGGTGAGCAGACGCAAATCGAAATCGTAGCCAGCGCCGGATTTAAGACATTCAGCGTGTGCGGCTCTTAACCGAACGGCATCTTGCGGGATGAAGTGGTCGATGACGCGATCAAGCGTTAGCCCATCGGTATCGTTCGCGAGGCCAAGTATCCGGTATAGCTCGCGCGACCATGTTGCATCGCCGGTGGATATGTCGATTGTCCAGCTTCCGCTGCGGGTGAGATTCTGGGCCTCCAAAAGCTGCGCTTCGCTTGCTCGCAGGGCTTCGACGGCGGCGGTTCTTTCACGCATCAACTCTTGAATAGCCTCGTAGTCGCGCGTTCGCGATATGGTCCGCCCAAGCATGTTTGCAAGTAAGCTAAATGCACGAATGTCGTCCTCGGCGAACGCATTCAGGCGGTTAGAGACCGCTTTAACGAGCGCGACTGGCTGGTCGCCGACGAACAACGGTATCGCGAGCAGGGACCGGACTCCGTAAGCGCGAATGATCTCCGTGTTGAACCGCTCGTCGGTTTCGCAGTCGCAGCAGAGCAGCGTTTGACGATCGTCCAGGCATTTGCCCGCCGACGTGTCTTCAAGCTGGAGCGCGCGGCCTCGCAGATCCTCTACGATCCCAGCCGCGACCTCAACCTGTTCCGTCTCTCCCTCGATCAGCGAGACGTGGGCTCCTTCGGCGCCTAGCATAACCATGGTCGCATCGCCGACGATCTCCATAGCTTTGTGGATATCGAGGCCCGACGCATTGATCGCGTCCTGGAAACTGCTGATTCGCGCATATCGCTCGCGATCAGCCTTTATCGCCGCTTCCGCCCGTTTCGATTCGCTCAGGTCGAGAATGGCCGCCATGATTACCGGCTCGCCCGCTATCTTAATCCGCGTCAAGCTCATACGAACAGGAAAGTCGCGTCCATTCCGGGTACGGCAGGCGCATTCAAACTTGTGCGACCCGCGAGCCATATCCATTCCCGAGCGGGATGGGACATCGAACATTGGCTCGGCTGCGCCGGATGAAACGAGGAGCGATTTGATGGATACGCCAATCAACTCCTGTGACGTATGGTAACCCAGAATCCGGGCCGCGGCAATGTTGCAGTCTATGATGCCGTTGTCTCCGTATACCAGGTACGCCTCCGATGAACGCTCAAAGAGCGTCTCGAATTTTCTGCGCTCGCCCCGTTCGCTTGCAATCGCCTTCCGGCTCAGACGGTCGTTTTCTTTGACGCGCATCCAGACATTCGCCAGAATCAAAAGCGCAATCAGGCTGAGCAACCATCGGCAAGTATTGCTGACCGTCTGATAAAGACGGTGGGTCTCCCTGCTTGTATGAAGGATGGTGCGCGATTCCGATTCGATGGACTCAAGAGCCGCGGTAATGCCGATGAGCTGCTTCTGGATGTCCGCCTCGGATGGAGCGCTTGCTCGGGGGTCGTAAAGCTGAAGCTGCTTTGCCGCGACATCGCTGTCCAGCTGATGCAGGAGATCCTCTGACTCCGGAATGACGGCATAGGAGCGTCCCTGCAGCGATGGCGACACGCTGGCCAGTTTGACAAGGTCGCCGAGTTGGCTGCGAATCTGGCGTCCTTCCACGGCGAAGCGGGCGGAAAATGCCTGATTCGACGTGATAAGGTATCCGCGCTCGTCCGCGACAAGGGCGCTGAACGCGCTTTCAAGCTGATCCGCTTTGTTGCAGATGAGTTCGTATCGATCGAAAGAGCGCCGCACCTCTGCGTGCGTGCGAACGGTCCAAACCTCGCTGAGCCCTTCGATGAGTAACAGCGCCGCGACGGCGGCGAAACCTGCCGCCATGAGAGACTGATTAGAGTGCTTGATTCTCATGAGAATTTGCGCCAAATAGGAAGCATGGCTGCTTACGCTCGCCCAACGTCGTCGTGCGCGCGTCGATTTCAATTGTCGGTTGTAATTCTCTGCGTAGTTATCCTACATTTAGCGAAAAGGGCGCTATTTAAGCGTCAACACGCACGAATGCATTTGGATATTTGGATGGCGTTATCTAGTATACGCTAAATGGCGGATCTCTGAGACCGGGCTACCGCTCATAATGAAATTGATTGTCGATGGAGACCATCAATCGATCTTCGGATCGGTACGGGGCGAGAAAGTTGCCTCCAGCTCTCTCCACGTTGCTTGGAAGCGCAGGAACATCCTCAAATGTGTACCATATCACCTCTTGCAACTGTTGGCGCACTCGTTACGGAGCAGCCGAGCCGCAGCCTCGTGTTCGAGGAACTGGACGTAGACATCTGCGTGAACGGACAGAAGTCCTTGGCGGACGTCTGTGCGGCTATGTCTCTTGCAGTCGGCGGCGTGATTGCTCTCCTGACCGCCGAGGATGCGCGGCGCAAGGGCAGTCAGCCGGTCAATTGGGGATCTCGCGAGGTTGAAGAGGTGGCATCTCACGTCGTCGCGACTCACCACGCTTATCTTCGCCGGGCTCTGCCGCGGCTGTCTATGTTGACATCGAGAGTCGCAAGAGGCCACGGGCAAGAGTTTCCGGAGGTTGCCGAATTGAGCATGGTGTTCGAGACTTTTCGCGCCGAGGCGGAACGCCACATGTGCCAGGAAGAGGGCATTCTTTTTTCTATCACGTCCAAAGTCGACAATGTGGATCGTTCTCTGGATGAGAGGCTTGCGGAAACGGTTGGACCGCTTGCGAACATGACGATCGAGCACGATGACGCGGCCAGAGCTTTGACGCGGATGCACATGCTTACAAAAGGATACTGGGTTCCCGAGGGGGCCTGTAACGGCTATCGCAGCATGATCGATGGCCTTGCCGAACTCGACCGCGATATGAAACAGCATCTTCACATCGAAAATCACATATTGTTCCCGCGCATCATGGACCGCGAGCGATCTCGCGCGATCAGCGTGGCGAGGTCCCCGCAAAGGGGCGCGTCAGTCTCCGGAAGGACGGCCATATGATATCGCAGACTGCGGAATACGCGCTAAGAGCCGTCATTCATCTGGCGATGAATACGAGCGAGCCGCAAACGACGCAAATGATCGCCCGTTCGACTCACGTTTCTCTCCCATATCTTTCCAAGGTCCTCCAGGAACTCAATCGGGCCGGAATCGTCCATTCGCAGCGCGGCTTGCACGGCGGTTTCGCCCTAGCGATCAGCAAAGAAGACCTGAGCGTCCTCGACGTTATCAACGTAATCGATCCTATCCCGCGAATCAAGCGATGCCCGCTTGGGATAGACAGCCACGATACCGATCTTTGCCAGTTGCACCGGCGGCTTGACGAGGCTGTTTCGACGTTGGAGGGGGCGTTTCGGGAGACGACGATCGCGGAGCTGGTTAATGCGGACTCGAGCAACCTCCCGCTCATCGCGGGGGCAGCCCGGTAGCTCGCGCTCGCTCGTCGGGGCCGCTCATCTCATCGCGGGACGTTCCGCTGCCGGATGCTGGGCTTGGACGCGCGGCGAGAGGCGGACATAGCGGGTAACTTCGAGCCAGAGCTGGTTACGCTGATCGGATTTATGCGGATCGAAGAGGACGGGGATCGTGTCTCCCGCCGCCAGGCGAGGAAGCTGGTAGTCGCCCTCCGCCGCGATATACACTTCGCGTTGGCGTTCGCGCCCGTGGATATCCCAAAAGCTGTACGTGATGCTCACAGCCTTGTCGTTGCCAAGCACCCACAGCAGCGTCGCCTCGCCCACTGCCCCGAATCTTGCAAGCCACTTGCAATCGTCGAACATCTTCGTCGCGTTGAAACTTACCCGAGCAAACGCGTAGACGATGAAGGCGCCGAGAATGATGGTGGTCCACGTCGCGAACAAGCGATCCTTGGGCTCAAGTCCGCGCGACTGCGTCAATCCGTTAAAAAACGGGACGCCAACGAAACCGAGCAGCATGAGCAGCGTGACAAGCGCGTAGATCGCGCGGCGCCAGTAGACATAACGCTGCCAGACGAAAGGGCGCGGGTACGGGAGCGTATTTAGCCACTGAATCAGGGCATCTGTCGTTAGCGGTTCCATTGGTTGTTCGCCGGCTGGCAGACCGGCGATGGCGCTCGCATCAGTTCGCGCCCACAGCCGCCGGTTCGCTCAGGTAGAAATCGTGATTGTACAGGTCCGCAATCGCGGACAGCTCCGAGGCGGTCAACGGACTTACGTCCGCGGCTGCCGCAAATTCTTCGAGCTGGGCCAGATCGTAGATGTTCGGAATCGCCGAGGTCATCGAAGGCTCGCTCCAGACGAATTGCAGGGCTGCTTGAGCAAGAGTCCGCCCCGTATCGCGCATCAGAAAATCCAGCTTTTCGACTTTGCGCAGCCCTTTGTCCAGCCACTCCTTGCGCGCCTCGCTTGTCTTCACGCGGAACGAGCGGTGATCGTTGGACGCAAACGTCGTTTCCGCGGTATAAGCGCCTTCGAGCAAACCCGATGAATGAGGCACGCGGCACATCACGCCGCCCTTGGCCTTCTTGGCCGCGTCAAAAACGCCTGGCCCCAGCATCTGCTCAAACATGTTGAAGATAATCTGGACGCTGGCGACGTCGCGCTGCTCAAAGGCCGCAATTCCTTCGTCCCGTTGACGCAAATCGATTGCCGGGCCAAGCGCAACTCCGGCATGCCGGATCTTGCCTTCCGCCTTGAGCGAGTCGAGCGTCGAAAAAATATCATCGCTGGCAATTTGGCTCATGCGCGGATTGTGCAATTGGTAAAGATCGATGCTCTCGACGCCCAGCCGCGTCAGGCTCCTTTCGCAGGCGCTGCGAATAAACGCCGGCGACCAGTCCTGCGGGCGCTCCCGCTGTCCCGGTTGTACGCCGGGATAATTGTACCAGTCGTAGCCAAACTTCGTCGCCACCTGGAGCTGATCCAGATCTTTCCCGAACGCCTCTTTTAAAATCGTCTCGCCAACGCCGTCGCCATAGACATCGGCGGTATCGTAGAATGTGATCCCGAGCTCGCGCGCGCGCCGGAGCAGTTTGATGCGAACCTCATGGTCCGTGACGCCCCACATAGTCGTGCTGACCGTCCAGACGCCAAATCCAACGATAGATACTGCAAAGTCCGTATTACCAAAGAACCGATACTTCATAGTGTTTACCCGCCGCAATTATACCTCGGGACGATTCGTTCGCGCGCATTCCACTTCCAGGCCTTTTTGAATCGATGGGGCGGCGCTCTGGCTCGCAATTTCACATACGCATTCGCATTTGCATTCGTGCAAGGCCCCGTGCTATAATGCAGGGTGCGATCCGAATACGATTCTCAGCGCTCTGAGAAGGCAGGCTGGGTCGAGACCCAATTAACGGCGTATTATGGTCCTCGCCCTTACGATCCTAAGGTTTTCGATCAGGATCTTGTGGGTGCGCTTGTGGCGACGATCTTGAGCCAGCATACGTCGGACCTGAACTCCGGGCGCGCGTACGCTCAGCTGAAGGCGGCGTTTCCAGGCGGATGGGACGCCGTGCGCGAGGCGCGTGCGGACGAGATTGCCGGCGCGATCCGCAACGGCGGCCTGGCCGATACGAAGGCGGCGCGCATAAAGGCGCTGCTCGGCGACATACTTGAGCGTAACGGTTCGACCAGCCTGGATGTTCTTCGTCAGATGGACGATGCGCGGGCAATGGAGTATCTCACATCGTTTCACGGAGTGGGGCCCAAGACCGCTGCATGCGTTCTAATGTTCAATCTCGGACGTCCCGTGATCGCGGTCGATACGCATGTGCACCGCGTGTCTTTGCGAGTGGGGTTGGTAGCGCCCAGGACGACGGCGGAGCGGACGCAGGACGAATTGTTGGAGCTGATCGGGCCAGACAGCGCATACTCCTTTCATGTCCATTTGATCGAACACGGCAGACGTCTATGCCACGCTGGCCGGCCTTCTTGCGATCGCTGTCCTCTTGCGCAAGGATGTGATTATCTTCATGAGCGACAATAATGAAATGGAGCCGCCTCTCTTAGACGACGGCTACTGCTTTGGATGCGGACCGAACAATCCGATTGGATTGCATCTGACGTTTGCTTGGGATGAGACGACCGGGGATTACGTAACCAGCTACACGCCTACGCGTGAGCACCAGGGGTGGGTGGGACGTATCCATGGCGGCTTGACCGCTGTCGTATTCGACGAAGTTCTCTCCCGTGTCGTCCTCTACACGCGCGACATGAAATGGGTCACCGCGGAACTGACGACTCGCATGATTCGCCCAATTGTCATCGGCGAGCCGCTTGAGTTTCGGGCGCGGATCGTAATGTCCCGCTCGCGTCTCACGATTTCCGAGGGCGAGGCGATCTCCAAGCGCGACGGAGTTGTCGTCGCGACCGGTCGCGCCAAAATGATGCCGGTACCGGCCGACCAAGTGGATTCCTGGATGCCATCTAGAACCGGTTCTGGAACGGCAGTGCAGGGAATAATGACGGTGGAGGGGAAACCCATGACCGATAATCGCACGAATACAAATTCCGGCTCCGCGGGCGCGCCGGAACGAGAGGGCATCGAGCGCGCAACGCCGATTGAGCTGGCTTCGGTACAGGAACCCGATACGGAAGCGGAGTCCGGCGAGGACACTTTAAGCGAGCCGCTGATCAAGGTGTTCGATGCGGGGACTTACGCGGAGGGCCAGATTATACGCGGCCTCTTGGAAACCGAAGGAATCCCTGCCGTATTCGAGGCGGCTTCTGATATGCCGATTGCGTACCTGGGCGTACAGATCCAGGGGGCTGTCAAGGTTGCGCCAGAGCATGAGGCCAGAGCCTTAGACTTGATCGCGGCGTACTCCGACCAGTCGAGCGAATAGAATGGCACGCCAGCGGACCTGGAAGCCTGAGTAAGGCTACGCGAATCTACGAACTGCCATGCGAGGTAATCCATGTACTTTCAGCGACGTTCAGCGAGCGCCGTTCAGGCTGCGTTTCTTTTGTCAGCGTTTTCGTGCCTGTTGATCGGTTCTCTGGTCTGCGCCATTGCAAGAGCCGACGACGATACGGGCAAGGATCTGCAGTTTATCAGTCCGCTTGACGGCGCCACTATTCGAGAGACGATACCGGTGCGGTTGCCGAGGGCCGACTACCCGCCAACCGGCTACTTGACGATCACGATCGATGGCAATTTCATTCAGGCGACTGCGCTGCCGGATACCGGGGATGTTGCGTACCTTTGGGACACCAAAGGGTCGTATGCCCTTCCCAACAATCCGGATCAGCGAGTGTTCATCACGGACGGCGACCATACGATAATGGTCAAAGTGTTCAATCGCGATAATACGATTCTCGGTACCGCTGTCGCCAAGGTGCGCGTCGCGAATACGATCCCCGAACTCAAAGACGGCGTCAAACTCGTCTATCGCTGGCAATCCTCGCCCGACCTTCGTTATCATCGAACGTCATCGATCGAGATGGTTAACAGCAACCCCGGCGTCGCCGCCGATCCCGTGCAGAAGTCCGACGTCCAGTTCCGCAGGATGGTGGAGGATTCCGAGGGAGGCGAGTTTCTGATCCGGGATATGGTTCAGGACAACGGAATTGTCATAACCAAGGGCGCGGCAGCGTACGTGCAAACGGCGTACGCGCTCAAGGGTCGTCTGCGAACGGTCAATGCAACGGGCGCGACGGTGAAGGAAAGCCGGCCGATCAACCCAGGCGGCAGCCATTTCGGATTCTCGGTGCCGTCATTTCCTCCGCGCCGTATACAAGTCGGCGATTCGTGGCAGTCGACGATCGAGACGTCGCTTCAGTGGGCATGCGAGCATCCGACACGGCTCAAGGGAAGCGCCCACCTCGATTCTTTTGAATGGCAAGACGGATATCCGTGCGCGAAGATCGTCGAAACGTACAGCGGTCTGGCGGATTATTCAATAGATGCCGCTACCAACGACGTTCCCCCCGTGACCGGCACGACCGTCCAGCTGACGCGTACGGTTTGGTTTGCGTATACGAGTGGCCGTCTGATCCATGTTTCGACCGACGCGACGGTAAACGCGACGATGACATCCGTGCAAGTTGCCGCGCTTGGCGGCGATCTCTCTCGCCAAGCCGCTGCTCCCGACACGGCCGGCGTCAATCCGTTTACGCCCGGCGCCGCGCCAAATCCGGCCGGCAACATGGGCGTTATCCCCGGCGCGTCGATCGATACTGGGCAGGCCAAGGCGCAGGTTACTTTCCACATTACGGAAGAGATCTCGCCCGTCAAGTAGGGCAGGGTGGGATCACCGTTGAGCATTACCGATATAGACGCGCGAGATACGGGCTACGACGATAAGAAGCTTGACTTAACGGAGCACTTGGACGAGTTGCGGCGGCGTATCGTCCGGGCCGCCGCTTACATGCTGCTTGGCTTCGTATTTGTTTATGGCAAGTATGATGCCCTTTTTCGCGCGGTGGCGTCCCCGCTGGAGGGCGGCCTCAGAGAGATTGCCCGTCACGCCGCGAACGGGGCGACGTTTCCGCCTGGAACGCTGGTGTTTTCGGATTTTACCGGACCGTTCATGCTGCGCATTCACCTGAGCATGATTGGCGGCGTGATTGTCGCGGTTCCGTTTATCGTTCTCGAGATTTGGGGCTTCGTCGAACCGGCTCTGACGCCGTCAGAGCGCAAGCCGTTCCGCCTGATGGCCCCGTTCGCGGTTTTCCTCTTTCTTTGCGGCCTCGCCCTTGGCTACACGGTGCTTCCGTTTGCGGTGCGCTGGTTCCTTTCGTTTCTGGCGGACTATCCGAACGCCGTCCTCTTGCAGGACCCGCAGAACTACATTGTGTTCTTCGCAAAGATCCTGCTCGCGTTTGGCCTGGTGTTCCAGCTTCCCGTCGTTCTCGTTGCCCTCGGAAAGTTCGGTCTCGTTCGTTCACGCACATTGGTCCAGTATTGGCGGTACGTCATCGTGGCGATCACCGTGCTGGCTATGCTGATTTCTCCCTCCGCCGATCCGACATCGATGCTGCTGCTTGCTGTTCCGCTTGCGGTTCTGTTCGCCCTGAGCATTGGCCTCGTTAAGCTGGTTGAGCCGAAGCAAGAGGCGTGACGGAGTGGGGCGCAAATTAATTTCGGCAATTATATAGCTGACACACTAACTGTGGTTAATTCGTACACTTGTTCGTAAAACACGTTTACAAACGGACGTTTGGTGGCGTAATGAAAGTGGAAGACCCGGAACGCTAACGCTGTCATGCCAGCTACAGTTCTGTACGCGTTGAGCCGATAATGACGGATGGCTCGTATTTTTGTTGACAGTTTTGTGACAATTTTGTTATAATGGTGTCCATGGTGGGTATAGAAGCCCGCCCATACGGGACGGCTACAGGCACTCGCGGGGACACGGGTGACAGCTAGCCGGGTTCGTCTTCGTTAGTGTCCTCCAAGAAAGCGTGTCGTATGGCCGATCAGGTCGTCAAACAAGATCCTAAGATTGCCGTAGATCCATCCGAGACGTGGAAGCGCTTCCAGTATCTTGTGCGGCAAGTTGTGAGTTCTACGAAGCAAAGTACTAGAAGGATAGAGCCGAGTTCACCGCCGAGGCGCAGCACGCAGGGGCAGAAGGGGAAGGGCTGAGCATGGCCGATCTAATACCGGGCGCAACGCCAAATATGCGCGTTGTTGGGCCGTTGCAGTACACCAACGTTCCCGTCGTTGAGCAGAAATATGCTAATGTCTGCCAGGTTGACATTAGCGATTCGGACATAACACTGAAGTTTGGGGTCGCAATTAGCGCTGGTCAACCGCCCATGATTACAGCTGCGGTTACTTTAACGCATGGGACAGCGATTAAGGTGTTGGCTGCTTTGCAGGACACAACCGATATTATCAAGGAATTGTACGGCGGCTCAGTGCCAAGCTTTGGCGAAATAACACCTGAAAAGTTAACTCAGGCCAAGGCTAAGATAGCTTCCAGGCGTGCTAATGGAAACCAGTAACGTTGTATCTACCGGCACCTCGGACATTGATAGCGCCATCGTATATTCGCTGGCCATCGCCGTTTTTCAGACTGTGCAGGTCAAGGCGATAGAGCACATAAGTCAATCAGTAGAGATTGGCTATAGTGTCTATACGGGTTCCTCTCTAGACTACGATTTGACAGATTTAGATATGCTCACGGTTCGCAACAATTACGAAATCGATAAAGCGTCTTTTTCTAAAGTGATTGCAATATTAGAGCACCGCGCGGATATAACCCGTGTTTTGGCCCAATCGGTGGAACCAATAAACCGAATATTTGAGCCAACATGTCAACCTGTCGTTGAACTCGTCTGCGAACCGGACTCCGACGGTGACTCTGCGTTGTACGCCGTCATCCGCTGGTGCGGCGATATCGACGATGCGTATGCCCGATTAGATCGGTTTTACGCCACTTGGTGGGACGAGCAGGCAGAGGAAGTGCGGGCAGTAATAAACATAGGACTGGATGTCGTATAAATGTCGTTTTTGTGGGACGATTACCTCGTGTTCGCCAGATCAATCCAGGGCCAAACTGATGAAGCCGCATTGCGGACTTGTGTTAGCCGCGCCTATTATGCTGCGTTTGGGATGGCCGCACAGAGGCTAAATTTTAACGGCGTTGTCATTCCGCCAAAAGCCAATAAACATGTTTATGTTTGGTGGTACTACAACGATGAAAATCTACTGAATAGCGGACGAAAGATATCCGCCGCCGCCAACGATTTGAAGCGAAAGCGTGTGCATGCCGATTACCACGACCAGAGACCCATTACGTCGAGCACTGCTCAACAGGCGGTCGTAGAGGCATCCAGACTAATTGATTCCATACTTGCAATAAACACGGGGGTTGCCCAACGAACGGAACAGGAGTGGGAATCGTACTTTAACTCAACTCGACCGTGAGTATGAGTTCACTCTTTGTGCTACCTCGGTAGCACCATATCATAGTACGCTTCGTACGAGGTCGTTAGCTCATCATACGTGAGCCGACGGCCTTCTGTGTTTTCAAGGGCTACGAGGAAGCGGCCTGCATCGTCATCGTCGCGGTTGTTGAACCGAAAGACCTGCTCATCGATGTAGCGCTTAAGGTGGAACGGTTCGACGCTGATATACGTTCCGTTCAAGCCGCGCTTCAGGAGCGACCAGAAGTTCTCGATCCCATTGGTGTGAACCTGCCCCATTGCATAGGTTACGGTGTGGTCTACGAACTGATGCAGGTATTCCGAGGATAGTCCGCGATAGCCCTTCCACGAGTCCGTGTAGAGCGTTGTGAATTCGCTGATGCGTTCGCGGATCTCCTTGCTTAGAACCGTCTTCTTTGCCGAAGGTACGACGGTCGCCTGCACTCGGGAGGCTTCAAACTCGTGTTCTGCTCGTTCTAGGACGGCGAACACAACCGTCTTACCGCTGTCGCCGCGCCCGGCTTTGACCTTGCCGATACGGCGCTTGTTGTTCCTAACCTTGCCGCCGACGTATGTTTCATCCGCTTCGACTTCGCCCGAGAGCTTTTCAACGCTGCCGGTCTCAAGTACGGTGCGAATACGATGAAGCATGAACCAGGCGGTCTTTTGCGTTACGTCGAGGGAGCGCGCGAGTTCGCAGGAGCTTATCCCATTCTTGGCGTTGGCGAGCAGCCAGAACGCAGGTAGCCAGGTTTGGAACTTGAGTGGGCTATCCTCGAAGATGGTTCCGACCTTTACGGTGAACTGCTTCTTGCAGCCCTTGCAGTTCCAGATACGGCGCGTCTTAACGAAACCAACCGCAGTATCGCCGCATCGCGGGCAGGCTACGCCGTTCGGCCAACGCATGTTAGTCATAAACTCGTGGCAAACATCGTCGCTCGAAAAATGCAGGATTACTTCCTGTAACGTCTTTGGGGTTGCGTATTCGCTTTCCATGACTACATTATACCGCTAGACGGCTAATGTGTCAAGTATATAAACGCCTTAATTTCTTTTGCTACATGAGAGAGATTTCATTACAATAGATACCCCGTGGCTCGCCACGGACCTGCGCGTCTCTGCAGCCGTTGGCAAGCTTGTATTGTTTCGTAAAGCGAGAGTGCCATACTTTTAGGCATGGCAGTCACGAA
>JARLGU010000047.1 GCA_031292625.1 Capsulimonadaceae bacterium
ATCGCGATACTCAAAGTGGTCTAGATATGCCGATTCCACCTGGTCTAGACATGCCGATTCCGGGTGGCCTACATATGCCGATTCACCCCGGTCTACTCATGCCGATTCCATGTGGTCTAGTTTAACCCGATTCCTGACACGCCGCGTCACATGGACGAAGTTCCCCCTTGTCCACTCGATCCAGCACCAAAAACCGCTGTCGTTCCTTTTGACTCATCAACAAATGTCCCTTCATTGAGCCCTCCCGCCAATACCGTACCGGTATCAGATGGAGCGCCGAGTAGGACATTCTCATTTTGGAGACTATAGGACATTTCTATTTTGGTGCCACAGTCACTCAAAAAAGTTCTTGCGCTTCCGGATGGCGCGTGGTATACTGGGCTCGCGTGATACGTATCACGCTAGAGGCAGATCATGGCGACCATGCGGGATGTCGCGCTTAAGGCAGGCGTCTCCTATACAACCGTTTCGTACGTGCTCAACAACCGGCCGGCCCCGAGAGGCATTCGGGACAGCGTGCGCATCCGCGTCATTCGCGCCGCGGCCGAGCTGGACTATCAGCCGAACAGCCTTGCGCGAGCAGTCGTCACGGGCAATAGCCGGGTGCTTGGCTTTCTGGCGTTCGACCAGGAGAGCCCCAAGTCGACGGAGTTTATCGCGCGCATCCAGTCGGGCATGTCGGAGCACGCGGGATTCCTCGGCTATTCGGTAAAGGTGTTCCACGCAGGCGATGGACAACCGCTGTCCGATATCGTCGAACAGTGTCTTGCATGGCGTTCCGTCGGTCTCGTGACCGTCAGTCTCTGGCACGGGACGCTCAGCGGCCTCGTGAATGCGCTTGGGACGCATAGCATCCCGCTGGCCGCGGTCGAAGCCGGACCTGAAGTGCACGTCGACATCAACGTGCGCACCGACGATGCCAAGGGCATGCAACTTGCGTTTCAACATCTTGCTTCATTGGGTCACCGCAGAATCGGATACCTTTCTGCCGATCCATCTCAAGAGCTGTCGAACCGGCGTCTCGAAGTGCTCAGAGCCGCGCGCATAATGGCGGGTTTTGACGACTCGGACGACCTCGCGGCGTGGGGCGACTGGTGGGATATCGAGAAGAATACCGCAGCCGTTTGTCAGTTGCTGGATCGCCCGCCCGGGCGACGTCCGACCGCGCTGATCTGCTCCGGCGATCCGCCCGCCCTCGTCGCCCTTAAGGTCGCGCGACGTCTCGGCCTGAGCGTCCCCGGGGACCTTTCAGTGGTCGGCTTTGGCGACTACAGCATGGCCACCTATGCCGATCCGGCGCTTACGACGATCGCCGTGCCGTTCGAGGAAATGGGGCGTAGCGCGGCGCGCAAGTTGATCGCACTCGCCGAGGACCGAGGAGACTCGACGGCCAGCGCGGTCGTGCACGCGGACGAAGCGTTTGAACCATCCCTGGTGGTGCGCGACTCGACATCAAGACCGCCCGGCGCGACGGCTGAAGGTTAGGCGTTTCATTCGTGGAACAGAGGAGACAGTCATGTCAAACAAGAGAGGCTTTACTTTAATCGAGCTACTCGTAGTTATCGCAATTATTGCAATATTAGCCGCTATACTATTCCCGGTGTTCGCGACGGCCCGCGAGAAGGCGCGGCAAACGACCTGCGCATCCAACCTCAAGCAGTTCGGCATCGCGTTTATCCAGTACTCGCAAGACTATGATGAGACGTTTCCGTACCCCAAGCAAAGCAACATGGGGTGGGACAACACGATCTATCCGTACGTCAAATCCAGTGGAGTGTACCTATGCCCGAGCGACGCAAGCGTCCCTCCGTCGACGAGTGGTTATTTTCAGGTTTCCTACGGATTTAACCAGAGCTGGATAGGAGAACCAATTTCGCAGGCAACGGCGCCCGCCATGACGGTCCTGATGTTCGAGGTCGCGTTCGACCAAACCGCTATTGGCAGTTGGTGGGCCGGCGGCGGCGCGGTCGGCAACGGCTGTTACGGCAACAGCAATAATATCGTCGGATCGGTGCCCGCTGGTTCCGGGTTCACGACCAACGTCAATTGGCCGGTCTATGCCACGGGATGCCTAGGCGGTTATGTCGGAAGCACGTATTGCCCGCAGTTTACCGGCGCGAACGGGGGCTCCTTCCTGCCGAGCCCGCGCCACTCAACGGGTTCCAACTTCCTGCTCTCCGACGGACACGTCAAGTGGCTCAACGGAACCAACGTGTCGCCGGGACAGACGGCCCCGACCGCGAGCACCCAGGAAACGTGGCCGACGCCCCATGCTTGGCCGAACTACAACGCCGCCGGCACGGCGGTCACGGCGCTCCCCAGCGGCCAGGCCATGGCAGCAACATTCAGCCCAATGTAGCGTCGCAAGCCTGTTGCGGGCACTCAGAGCGTGTAAGAGAACGAAAGGTCTTGTAAGACGGCTCTGCGCCGCCGGGCAATTTCCGGGAAAGGACCGGCGCAGCGCTTTCACCGGCTAACAATACGCGCTGCGATCGGACCCGGGCGGCAAAAGGCCGTACGCGTGTTGACGAGCGATCGTAAAGCACCGCCGTGAACGAGGCGCGGACAAAAAAGTGCCCCGGCGGCACGAGCCGTCCTGGATCTTTTTCGCAATACGCCAGTTGATTGCACACACTTTTAGCGACGCAGCCGGATAGTCAACCAAGGATATCATACCAATGCGCACCAAAATCGCAGCCGCGCTCCTGCTCGGCCTCTGCGCCGGCGTCCCGGCGCTTGCTCAGACGCAACCATCGCCCCCCGCCCTGTTTCCATTCGTGATCCGATGGGACGACGCAAGCGCGGGAACCGCAACCGACGTTTCGTTTCTGAACGCAAAGCCGGCCGGCGTGAACGGCTATATCGTGGTCAAAGGCGGCCATTTCGTCGAGTCGCGAACGGGCAAAAGAATCCGGTTTCTGGGAACGAACTTTGCGTTTCGCGCGAACTTCCCGGAGCACGCGGACGCGGAAAAAATCGCGGCGCATCTTGCGAAACTTGGGATCAATATCGTGCGCATCCATCACCATGACTTCAATTGGGGCGCCCTTTGGGACCAGGCGGACAAAACCCACACAAAGTTCGATCCGGCCGGCGTCGACAAGCTGGACTATCTCATCGCCCAACTCAAGAAGAATGGCATTTACGTCGACCTCAACTTGCACGTCACGCGGGCGTTCACACCCGAGAACGGCTTTCCGGAGTCGATTAATGCCCTTCAACGCGATGTCGACAAACGCATCGACAACCTCGACCGGCGCATGATCGACCTGCAAAAGCA
Source organism: Capsulimonadaceae bacterium (assembly GCA_031292625.1). Taxonomy (GTDB): domain Bacteria; phylum Armatimonadota; class Armatimonadia; order Armatimonadales; family Capsulimonadaceae; genus JARLGU01. The sequence goes on from JARLGU010000047.1 coordinate 3,281, forward strand.
GTTCGCGCACGACTACTTGAGCCGGGTCAATCCCTACACAGGGCTGAGTTATATCCAGGACCCCGCCGTCGCGATCATCGAGATCAACAATGAAAACTCGCTCGCGGGCGACGCAAAAACGGATATCACCTATTTCAATGCGCTTCCTGAGCCGTTTCGCGGGGAAGTTGTCCGCGCCTGGAATCAATGGCTGTTCGTCAAATACCGCGCGACCAGCGAATTGCGAAAGGCGTGGACGTCGCCGAACGACAAGAACGATGGTTCCTACGACCTGGCAAGCCCCGGCGTAAAGTGGAGTCTGGAAGACCGGACAAAGGATGTGAGGCTTACCCTGGTTAGCCCCGGATCCCGCTTGACGATGCCAGACATCCAGATCACAAACCCGACGACGGACCCCATCTCGTGGCACAAGCAACTTCACATGGCGGGTCTTAATCTCGTTGACGGACAGATCTACACGCTGACCCTTCGCGCAAAGGCTGACAGCGCCAAAGACATATGGATTTACGCCGCCTCTGCGAATCCGGATTTCCATCAGGTGGGCCTAAGCGCCACGCTCAAGGTCGGTCCGGACTGGGCAAAGCACTCCATCACATTCGAGACCGCCAACACGGGAGGCGGCCCGTGCCGCATCACGTTCACGCTGGGCAACAATGCAGGTACGCTTTCCCTCGCCGATGTCGGGCTGTCCGCGGCAACCGGAAGCGACGCGCTCGCCAACGGCCAATCGCTGGAGACACGGAGCATCGATCTTCCGGTCAGCAAAGCGCAACAAGCGGATTGGCGGCGCTTTCTCGTAGACACGGAGACGTCGTACGCCAGCGAAATGCGCTCCTATCTACGCGGCGACTTGAAAGTGCACGCAAACATCGTCGACACGCAAGTGGCGTATGGCGAGCTCGCCGGGTTTAAGCGCGAGGAGGGCAGCGATTTCATCGACAACCACGGATATTGGGGACATCCCCGGTTCTCGGGCGGCAACGGCAAGGTTAATTGGGAGATCACAAACAAGCCTCTATCGGATTCGCTCGCCGCCCCAGAGCCCGCCTGTTTCCCGAGCATCTCCGCATATCGAGTGGCCGGAAAGCCCTTCACGCTTTCCGAATACAATCATCCAGCCCCAAACGATTACCAAGCGGAGATGTTCCCGGAATTGGCGTCGTACGCCGCGCTTCAAGATTGGGACGCGATCTTTGAGTTCGATTACGGCGACTATGGCAGCAGCAATAGGAACGGTCCGTTCGATCGTATCCAGGGGCATTTTGGCATGCAATGCAATCCTGCCAAGGAAAGCTTCGTACCTGCCGCCGCGCTGATCTTCCGGGCCGCGGAGCTTGCCCCGGCGTCATCGACCGCGACGCTCCACCTTCCCGCCTCGGCGCCCTACTCGCAAGGCAACGCGCAAGACGAATGGCGCGCCGCGAACGGAGGATCAATGCCCGATCCGTTTACACAGCGCCTGCAGGCGACGATCGATCCAGCGGTCACGGTCAGCAAGATCGTGCGCGCGAGCGCTCCGCCGGCTTCCTCCTCCGTACGGGCTGTCAAAACCGCCAGCGGCACCTTGTACCTCGCGCAGGGCGCCGCGTCCATCGCAGCCGCCGGGTTCGTCGGGGGACAAACGATCGACTTGGGAGCCGCAGAATTTGCATTTGCACGCTTTGGCAACCAGTTCGCCGCACTCTCGCTCACATCGCTGGACGAAAAGCCGATACGAGAATCTGGCAGACTGCTATTAACCGTGACGGGCAAAGCGGAAAACCTCGACATGAAATGGAACAAAGACCGCACGAGCGTCGGCGCGGATTGGGGCCACGGCCCAGTAGAGGCGGAGGGCATTCCGGCGACCGTGACTGTAGCGAACACACGCGTCAAGCGCGTCTGGGCGCTGGATCCCTGCGGAGCGCGGGCGAAGGAAGTCCCGGTCAGCGTAAGCGGAGGCAACGCGACGTTTTCAATCGCTCCCGAATACCGGACGGTTTGGTACGAGATCGGCCAATAGAGAGACCGGCGGCGTTCAAAGGTACGAAGGATCTTGCGACGCTCGAATACAAAGTGAAGCCGACGGATCCACAATTCATTGCCCCCCGCAAACCAAGTACTTTTCACGAACTCCCACTATTCAAATGCTAACTTGGCCACGATTTCGAGACCAAATCTTACGGACCCTGTGTACGACTCGGGATGGACGCCTGACGGTCTGCGGGGCGTGCTTTTGGCGACGCCGCGCGTCCGCCGGGTGAGCCCCGACGAATGGGAAGTGATCATGCGGCAGTCACATATCCAAACGCCGTAAAGCAAATGACGTCATCATCGGCCGATAATCCGCAGCTGTCGAGCTGAAGATTTCGAGCAGTGCAGAGGTTCCTTAGATATGTCGAACCTAGTCGGTATAATCATATCACTGAGACAGGCTAGCGCAGATCATGGTAAGGGCAGATGCGATCGTTAGCCCGGAAACCGGTTCATCCGCAAACCTGCTTCGAAATAACCGCCTCGCCTCACGAAAACCGGGCAGTTGGGACAACAACGAGAGTTACGATTTTGAGCTCAATTTGACCGCCTCGCTAGTGGGAGGATCATCTCGCCTTCGCGCCAAGCAGGCCGGGGGGCAAATCTCTTCTCGTCAACCAGTGCAAGCATTATCATCCGGCCTTCGCTTCAATAGCGTAGATCTTACGTCGTTCCCGTTTGGATCTTACATTCCACAGCAATCAGCGTAAAAACAATGCGTATACATCCACTCATCGGAGGGGTCCTGCTTATCATGATGCTATCCAGTCTCAGCCTCGCTCAAGCCGGCCAGCCCCGGATTTTTGTCGGAACCTATACGAATGGGCGGGACATCAAAGGCATCTACACTTGCGCCGTCGACCTCAAGACCGGCAAACTCGGACCAGTGGAACTTGCCGCCGAAGCAGTCAACCCGAGCTACCTTGCGATCTCTCCAAGCGGAAAGTTTCTCTACTCCGCGAACGAAGGCGCACACGGCCGCGTGAGTGCGTTCCGGATCGAGGAGGGCGGCTCGCTCACACTCTTGAACGATCAGGACGCCGGCGGAAGCGCGACATGCTTTGTGTGCGTCGACGCCACGGGACGAAACGTTCTGGCGGCAAACTACGGCAGCGGCAGCATTGTCAGCTTTCCCATCATGCCCGATGGTTCGCTTGGCCAAAGAACGGCCTTCGTCCAATTCAGCGGCTCAGGACCAAACAAGAGCCGTCAGACACAGCCTCACGCACACTCGGTCTATACCGATCCCAGCAGCCATTTCGTCTATTGTTGCGACCTGGGAACCGACACTATCTGGACCTACAAATTTGACGCCAAGCATGGCGTGATCGATGCCGATTCCGTTCGCACCGCCAAGGCTCCGCCCGGAACCGGACCCCGCCATCTTGCGTTTCATCCGAATGGCAGGTTCGTGTACGTTAACAACGAAATGGGCCTTAACATATCGGCGTTTGAACGCGTCGCATCGACGGGAACGCTTACCCCCCTCCAGGTGATCCCTACCCTGCTGGACGGGTCCACCCACGCGGGAACAGCCACGACCGCGGAAATCGCCATTCACCCGACGGGGAAATGGCTCTACGTCTCCAATCGCGGTGACGACACCATTGCAACCTACTCGATCGGCCCGGACGGCAAGCTGGCGTGGATTGAAAGCGCAAAGGCTATCGTTGCGATGCCGCGGGGATTCGCCATCGATCCCACGGGCCAGTGGCTGGTTGCCGCGGGTCAAAAGGACAACCGGATCGCCGTCCTTGCGATTGATCGGAAAACGGGTCGCCTGGCGCCGACCGATCAAACCGCGCCGGTGGGCAGCCCAGTGTGCGTGATCTTTGCGCCCCCGGGACGTTGAGAGCGGAAGAATGATTGATCGGGCTCCTTGGCAACAGACGGGAGCAACGCTCAATCGCGCACTATATGTTAAAGTATAAGCGCTCGCCGATAGCCGGCTCCGTTGTGACGCGCAATACGGCGATTGCGCGCAGGAGAAAACTCGTGAACATCCGCGCCTCCATTCTGATAGCCCTGCTTCTCGCCTGTTTGCCCGTAGCCGTCCACGCTTCCGTCGTCAGGCAAGACGACGCAGTGATCGTTCGCAGCGCCGCTTACACGTTGACTCTCAGCGCTCGCGATGGTTCCATCGTGTCACTCGTTTCCGCGTCAGGCAAGCCGTTGCTGGCATCGAGCGGCGACGCTTCTCTCTGGTCGCTAAAAATGCGCGACGGCTCCATTGTGACTTCGGCTCAGTCGCTTGCGGCAAACCCGAGCGGCTATCAATGCACAGTCGATGCCGCGAACGGGATCGTCACATTTGCGTACGCCGGATCGCAAGCCGACGTGACGATCACGCTGGCCGGCAAGCCGGCGTACATCGATATAAGCGCGCAGGTAACTCCGAAGACACAGGCAGTTCTTGATGTCTCAGCGCCCGGAACGCTCAGGTTCGATCCGAACTCCGTCCAGCAGTTCGTGTGCGCCGCGGATAGCGGAGCGGTTGGCCTCGCCTTCAACAAAGCATTCTTCTTCCGGCAACCGATCGAACGGCCGGCGGGATGGACGACGCAGCCAGCAGGCCCAGGCGGATACCAATCGCTCTTCGGCGATGTTCTCGATCAGAGACCGGTCAACGATCCTCCCGTCGCGCTATCGCCAACATCCGGCGCCAGCGACTGGATGAGCGCCGATCTGGTTAAGCGCGTCGCATCGATGCAAGCCGTGGTCAATCGAGCGCCAAAACCCGGTCAGGCTGACCTCGTGTTGGTCACATCGCCCAATGGCCCCTACGTATCCGCAAGCCACCTCAAGGGAACCGGCTATCTCTGGCGCATCGGCGGAGGGATCTCGGAACACGACGCCGGGGCTGGTCTGCTCTGCCTTACCGCCGTCCTGCATAAACTTGCGACAGAGCCCGGCGGAACACGACACAAAATCGGTCTGATCGATCTTACGAACGGGCCTCTGCAAGGCACCTGGACGACCGTCGCCGTCGAGGATTGGGAAGTCCGGCTCAGACAAATCGCCGCCGGCAAGGCGTCGCATGTCGAGTTCGTTCCGCTGCACACACCCGCCGAGTGGCTTGCCGCCGCAGCAACATCCGAATACGCCGCAATCGTCAATCCTTACGGCGAATCGCTCCCGCTGGATGCGGACAAAACGATCGGCAACGTCGTCCCCGCAATTGGCCGCTATGTGAAGGACGGCGGAAATTGGTTCGAGACGGCTGGCTACTCATTCTTTACGGCATTGACGCCATCGCTTTACTACAAGCACAGCGTCCGGTATCCGCCGGCGTTCGCCGATTTCGCACAACTCGATGCCGATGGCGGCTCCGTGGCTGTCTTTGGAGTCCAACCACGCAGATGGGCAAACTGGTCAGGCAAAGCCGATCAGTCTAAGCTCTTCGTTGACGGCGCGCTCTCTTGCGAGGGCGACGCGCAAGGTGGGGCGTACACGCATACATTCACGACGTATATCCCTCCCGCAACCCGCTGGAGGTCTCCGATCGTTCGCCTGCTTGTCGGCCAACCAGTCGCTTCGTCGATTCAGGAGTATGCGGCGGACAACGCACTCGTTCGGAAGCTTGACGACAAGATCAAACCGGACACGCTGGCGAAGCTCAAAAACTCGGTCATGGTATTTCTCGGCGGCAGCGCTTCCGAGAAAACGTCGGCTCTGCCTCTGATCCCATCCCCGTCGCTCATACATTTTTCCGACTACCTCCACGGCGGATTCGACAAGCAATATCCCGACCACCTTCCGCCCAACGCCGGGTTTGGAAGCCCAGAACAGCTTCGCGCCTTCTTTGACCGGGCACACGCTGCAGGGGACTTGGTGATGCCGTACACGAACCCAACATGGTGGTGCGACCATCCACGAGGACCGACGTTCGAGCGCGAGGGCGAAAGTCCGCTTACAAAAACATTGGATGGCAAGCTGGCGTACGAACGCTATGCGAAGAACGACGGCTGGACCTGCACGCCCTGGCACCCTGCCGTGCAGGCGGCGAACCGCAAGACAAGGGCTCAGTTCACGATGGACTTTCCGGTGGACGTGCTCTTCCAAGACCAGGTCGGAGCGCGCGGGCTAGTCTACGACACAAACCCCGCGGCCCCAACACCGGCAGCCTTCACCGAAGGCCTTCTCAGCCAGGCTGGCGAAGACTCGAGCGTCGTCCCGCTCGGAACAGAGAACGGTTGGGATCAGCTCGCCAATATGGAAGCCTACTACTGCGGCATCACATGGGACATCGTCCCGACCGCCGGGGGGCCCGTCTGGCGAAAATTCATCAGAGATCGGTACCCTGAATCGACGTGGAAGATTTTCCCGCTCGCCCAGGCAATCGCACACGATAAGGTTATGTTCATCCACCATGACCTCGGCCAGTTCGTGACGAACCGCGAAACAGCGGCGTGGACCCTGGCGCTCGGTTACGGAATGAGCGACCGGATCAGCGCCGTGGGACTAACCGACGGTCCCGCGCGACAGTGGCTTTTGTGGCTTGACCGGTTGCAAAAGTCGGTCTGCTCGCGTTATATCGGCCAACCAATGACCGCATTCTCGCAGGATCGGGGACCAGCGGGAGACGATGGGGTTCTTCATGCGGTTTACGGCCCAGTCGATATAACCGCCAACGTCAGCCACGCCGAGCGCTCCGATCTACCGGAACCCCTCGCGCCGTTCAGCTTCTTTGCGCGCGCGCCGGGCATGGTCGCGGCGGATGCCGGCGATTCCGGTGGAAACTACGGGTACGTCTCCGAAACACGCGGCGATCTGGCTGACCTCTGGATCTTCGGCGCTCCCGAGCAACTCGTTACGGCTCGCGTGCCGCTCCGCGCCGATGGTTCGCTAACCGTTCGAGAGGACGGCGGCGCGACGATGCACGTCGCGGCCAAGGAAGGCACGATAAGCTTTCGTCTTCCCGCGATAAAGGGTTCGCCGAGCGTACAGCCGCCGGAAGCCTTGGCAGGGAGCGCGCCCCGTGACTGGCCCGGGCCGCATCCGGCGATCGGCGTGCTCGACATCCAGGGCGCAAATGCATCATACGCCGCCGCGACGCCGTCGCAATGGAAGATCGCACTGGAGCACGCCAATTTTGTGTCGAGCGCCAATATTGCGGTCGTCCGCATTACGTCCTACAGTGAGCTGGCGACCGCCTGCCGCGAAGGCGGAACGCGCTGGATCGCGATCATCAACCCGTATGGCGAGAGCTTCCTTGAGGACGCTCCCGGCCGGTGGAAAGAAGCGCTTGACCTCGTCCGCGATTATGTCAAGAACGGCGGATCCTGGTGGGAAACGGGCGGCTATTCGCTCCACAGAGCGCTCTTTGTCGCGAACGGACAAATCGAGAGCGAACAAGTCGGTCCGGATGGAATGCGCTATCTGGGTCTCGCCGTAGGCGGAGGCGAACTCGACCAGGCTCCCGAAGCGCTCTCCGTCACGCGGGACGGGAAGAGGATCCTCGGCGACGATGTCTCAAAGATCGTGAGCAACGCCTATAGCGCCGTCAACCGCGACCTGAGCGGAGGCGAGAACTCGGGGAGCCGCCTGACCCTCCTGCAAGGGCAGCGCGGCAACGACTTTTTGGGCGGCTACAGGCTTGGCGGCTGGGGTTGGTTCTGGCGGTTTGGAGGCACGAATCCATCGCCGGACGCGGCCATTCCCGCCGCCGTCGCTACGCTTCGGTACATCTACACGCACCCGCCGGACCGCACAACCGCCAGCGGCTCGCGAACGATGCGGCATTTCACGGTTGAGAAGTGACAAGCGCGAGAAGCCCCCATCCGGTGGGAGATGGAGGTGCGCGCTGAGGCAAGAATATCCGCGACGATTTGCGGCTGCCTTGGACCATTGCGTTCACATCCGGCGCGGCATTATATGAACTGGTTTACGATTTCGCGGCCTGCGCGAAGCTGTCCGTCAGAGTTAATGAACGCGAGGTTCCGTGAAATCCATCGGCAAACGCATTCCTTTCGCCAATCAGATCGACAATGACGAAATCGCCGGATTGGGCCAGCTCTTAGCCCCCGACTTCATACCACACCGTCTGGTAGCCGGGTCCAACGGTAAACGACGCTTTGCCGTCGCTAAGTTTGATTGGCAGCTCTTTGGATCGTGATCCGGCCGGATCCAGTGCCCAGACGTGCTTCACGGCGGGGTTCGCAAGCGTGATATTCGCCGCAATACCCTCCGCGAGGTCGGGACCATGGCCCCAATTGCGCCCGACACTCGTACGAGTTGCGTTCCATATCATCCCCTCCTTTTCCACGTGTCCGACAATCGTCAGCAACATTCGCTTCGATGCCGAAATCGGCATGCCGTCGATCGTAGTCAGGGTAAGCGAGGCAAAGTTGTTGCCAAAAGTCGGGAACTTCATTGTTACGCCGCCACGCTCGATCGTCTGTCCGCCGACGAAGCCGGAAACGGCGAGCGCCGCCTGTCCGGACGCCGCATAGATTGGACCAAATGGCGTGTTCTCGATGCGAACGCTGTCCGTATCGAAATGAGCAGGCGCGGAACGTTGTACGATCGAGTTCCCTCGCACGGATCTGTCGACGATTAGCGAAAATCGCGTGGTCAGAACATCCAGGCGCTTGTCGTCGAGCGTGCTATTCCAGAGATCGGAAATAGATTGGCCGCTCAACAACGATTCCGGCGTTAGTTTCATTATTGCGGCGTACGGCGCAGGGGCGATTTCCGCCATACGAAAAATCGCTGCCGCAGCAGGGAAAAACGCCTCCTTTGACGGATTCCCTGCCATGCCAAACCAATAGTTGTTTACCGGACCGTTTGCAATATCATACGCGAACCATTCGATGCCATCCCAATCTTGCAGAGCGCCGAATGACGCCAACAGGGGAATTGTCTCGGCCTGATAGTCGCTTGGCGCTGGATGATTCCATTCCGAAACCGTGAAAGGCTTGCCATCGATTCTATTCTCGACCATTGCTCGCAGCGCTTCCCATTGCCCGGCGGCAAGATCGTCAACGAGGGGCGTGTTTGGAATAGTCCAGTTTGTGCCATTCAGCGGCTGGTCGCCCGCCGATTTGGGGTGGCGGCCCGAATAACCGTGGGTATCGGCAAAATCGCTGTCATGCTCAAGCAACAGGGAAGCCGCCCCTCCGTAGCCGATTTGCGTATCGATGATGTTTGCCCGAACCCCCAAGTCGTGACGAAGATAATAACGCATCCGGTCGCCATAAGATACTTCCAAGCTCGAAAGAAACTCAATCCAATCTGCCTTCTGCACGTGGTTTAGCACTTTGGGAATTTCCACGGTTTGCGCTTCAAGCGATTGCGAGGCAGGAAAAACCTCGCCGCCCGCGCAGAGGGCGACATCGCTGATCGAGACCGTTCCGGTTGTTCCCGCCAGGCAAAAAGACAATCGGTTGGAGAGCGGATCGGGATTGAACGTCACGAAGGGCATGCTAAACGTTTGCCAATCCGGCGTCAGCGACGCGTAAGTCTCAAGCCCGGAATGTCTTCCGGTCAACCCGCTTCCAATATAGACGGGAATAGAGCGAGGCGTATCGGCCTTGGCGCGAAACGAAACCGTATACGTCGCGTTGTCGACCAACGGAAACTCCCTTAAATGCGCCTGGACATCCCACGTATTAGCCCCGGCTTTCGAGATACTCACGTCAACGCCGTGCTCCCTGGCCGTCATTGATCCGGCATTGATTCGATCTTCCATCGACCACGCCGCCGTCCCTGGCAGGATCATCTCCCGGGCGATGTCCGAGCGAGGCGCCCAGGCCAAGCGCAGGCGGCGGGTGTCGCCGTATTTGCCAACCAGCCACTCGTTCCAACGCGCGATGCACTGTGATCGGAACGGCTCCGGCAACTGTCGAAAATATCCGTTCGCTCCTCCTGGAAACCAAGAGAGCAGCGAATCCTCGTTGTTGATTTCCACGATGGCGACGAATGGATCGTTCGCATACGACAGCTTCGTATACGGATTGGTATGAGTAAGATAATCCTTCGCGAACTGCATCTGAAGCAGAATCATTCGCTCGTCGACCATGTCAATCCGCTTGTCGTAATGATCCGGCAAATGCTCCACTGACTGCGGAAATCCGTTCGCCGCCGTAAACTCGCGCCCAGAATGGAGGTTCAGATCGACGTAAATGCCGTTGACCTTGAGTTGACACAAAAAATAGTCCAAACGATCGAGCGCATCTGGATCGAACTCGACATGCTCCAAGGACTGCTGTTTCCAAAGCGGGCTGTAATTCAAGTCCTGCAAATGAATCCGAACAATGTTGACGCCCATCTTTGCGAGATGTTTGGCGACTCCTTGCGCCAGGTCGTGCGATGGAAATGCGCATTTCCCGGTGATATTAACGCCAAGGAAGCGGACACGTTGCTTCGTGGAACTTTCAACAAAGTGACCGTCTTTCGCTACGATCGCCCCGTGACATCCCGCAGGGACGGCGTTCAAGAACGACATATCCGTTGCCGTGCCGTGGATCGCCTCGTCCGAACGAATTACGAACGGAAAAAGATCCGCCGAGGCGCACGCGCCGGTCCTTGCCATTGCGGCAAGAGTGACGGCAAGTATGATGCAACGCGAAATGACGCGAAGCGGCAATGATAAAGCCATGTATCGAGACTCCAACATTCGGAATTTAGACGGGACTGAACGTGATCGCGAAACTTGAGGTGTTTGTGCCAGCGGCCGAATTGCCTGCCGGGGCCATGGAGGCATTGCTTGCGGCGACGCCGCCGCTGACAACCGAGGAAGCGAACCACTTGACATGCCCGTCGATCATAAGCCAATTCGCGCCGCCGCTGTGCCGTGCCCCGACCGCTGTGGCTGCAGGCGCAGCTGAACCGGACGGGCAAGGTCCTGTCGCGGCTAAGACATACCCCGTCGAGTTTCCGCCGTCACGATCCTTTGCCGCGCCACAGTTTGCGCCGGCAGGCGAGACCTCTATTGTAGGGTTGATTATCACTGGACCGCCCGCTTCATTGGTCACCTTGATATTCGCCGTCGTATCATAACCGTTCGTCCCCGTGACTTCATAGAGACACACGGTTTTCGCGGGAGCGGCAAAGGATGAAATGGCGGCTCCGACACCGGCTAAGCTGACCGGACGCGCCAAGTTGATATTGTAGGCGTAAGAGACGGAGACAAACGAACCGGTTGTCTGATCATCGGGGCAGGTGAACAGCGCAAAGCTCTTGACATAAGGATACAATTGCCCCGCCCATCCTTGGCCATAGGCAGCATTTCCAGAGTTATACCGTGAGCCGAGCGGCACCATTTCGTCATAATCCTGGGTGTACTGGTTGAATGCAAGCCCGAGCTGCTTTTCGTTGCTTGCACAGCTGGACTGCCGCGCCTTTTCGCGTGCGGTGGCAAACACCGGGAATAATATAGCGGCAAGAATTGCTATGATGGCTATTACAACGAGCAATTCTATTAGTGTGAATCCTTGTCTTGAATGCATGCCATTCTCCTCGGAGGAAGCGGCTCCTCCTTCTCAGCGTCATGAAATGGCGGTACATCCCATCACGCTTTCTTTCCATACTATGAGGATTGTAGCACATAGTATGTTATAATGCAAGAGAGAATTTGAAATCGGGCAGCCGCACCACCAAGATGACATCCCGATCATGGATGAGAGTCCCTAACCACGATGAATAAGTTGATTGTCAGACCCGTGCGCGATGATATTGCTCCAGTGGCAATGCGCGACCGAATATGCCAGGACCTGCGCAGCCGTGTCGAGCGCGGTGAATGGAGCGTCGGCGAGAAGATTCCCGGCCGCGCAAAGCTCGCGCAGGAATACGGAGTGGATGTCACCACGCTTCAACGCGCAATGTCGGCTCTCTTGTCCGAAGGCGTCTTTCGCGCCGACAATCGAAGAGGCACATTCGTAGCGTTCCAAGAGGATCAACCCGGCGAATCGGCGCCGGAAGAGACTCGTTCCGCGCAGCGTCGAGAGATCGCCAAAAGCATTGCCAACAATCGCATTGCCATCATTGGCCAGGTCAAACCGTCCCCGGACGCCGTTTACACCCCGGCGAATTTCTGGCTGCCAGCCATACAGTCTCTCGAAACCGAGCTCTCAGAGGAAGGTTTCGTCATCCAGTTCTACAATCGAAGTTTGCCGGACTCAAGCTCGACGGACATTCTTACGATGGTCGAGAAGGCCGCCAGCGACAACCCGGCGGCGCTGGTGATTGCCGGAGCCATTCGTGCGGACCCGGATATTGATGAGGTGGTCGATCGGACATTGTCGCTGGAAGTCCCCTCCGTTTTCATGAGCGACAGCGATCTGCAATACGATATCGATCAGGTCTATTTCAACCACAAGCAGTTCGGCTTTCTTGCGGCGCAGCGTCTCCTAAAGGCCGGGCATGAACAAATCGTTTTTTTGGCGACCTACGACGTCCCCTGGATACACGAGCGGGCAGAGGGAGTTCGCAGCGCGTTCCGGCAATACGGGATCGATGAGCAGGCTATGCGAATACTTCCCACGACCGCGCGAGCCTTTAGCACGGATCCCGAGTTTATCGATTCCGGCTACGAAATCGGTAGGTCGATGGTCAAGTCGGGTGATAAGTTTACGGCGGTCATTGCCGCCAACGACCACATCGCGTTCGGCTTCATTAAAGCTGCCGAGGAAGCGGGGCGAGTTGCGGGGCGCCATTACAATATCATCGGTTTCGATGACGATGATTATGCAAGAACTGTATCGCTCAGCACTTACCGGCCTCCGCTCTTGGCAATCGGAAGCGAAGCGGCTAGAGCTCTTTCGCTCGCGTTCACAGGCAGGTCAGTCCGAGCCAAAATAGAACTCTCGCCCGGTTTTATCGCGCGATCATCAACCAATCCGATCCCCGGATTGACCCCGCGAACGCTTAGCTACCACCGCCGCCACCGCCGCGAATGAACACCGAGCGAAGACAGCGGAGGCGCTTGCCCCGACCGGAACCGCCGGCGCGAAGCGTCCGGCTTATCCCCCAACGTCCTTCAGCGACACTGATCCCGCAGTGCACTGCCGGTTGAAAACTCATCCAATTCATTAAGCCCAGCCAAGTGCCATCGACTCGCGACGGCGTCACGCTCATACGAAGACGCGAGGTATCATAAAAATAGGAGACGAATCACTCGCTGTTTCAAATTGGACACTTCCCTCTCCCGCAGTGCCGCGAGGAGACCGGAAGCAGCCGCAAATAAGGTCTCATAATGATCGACTATCGCGTCGAACACGATCTCTTGGGCGAATTGCCTGTTCCGGCCGGCGCGCTGTACGGTATCCACGCCCAGCGCGCCGCGGCGAACTTCCAGATCGCCAGGCGGCCGGTTCACCCCGCGCTGATCCACGCGTACGGGGCGGTCAAGCTTGCCTGCGCGCGCGCCAACAAACCGTTTACGTCGTGGTCCGACGACGTTTACGCCGCGATCGAAGCCGCCTGCGCCGAGATGATGGACGGAAGCCTCGACGAGCACATAATCGTCGACGCGCTCCAGGGAGGCGCGGGGACGTCGACCAACATGAACGTCAACGAGGTGCTTGCCAACCGCGCGCTGGCCCTGCAAGGCTTGCCGCCCGGCAGCTACGAGACAATCCACCCGCTGGACGATATCAACCGTCACCAATCGACCAACGATACGTACCCGACGGCGCTCAAAATCGCCGCGATCAGCCTGCTGGGCGATCTCGAAAGAAGCGTCATCGCCCTTCAAGAAGCGTTTCAGGCAAAGGAGCGAGAGTTTGCCGATGTCGTCAAAGTCGGCCGTACGGAGATGCAGGACGCAACCCTCACAACGCTGGGACGCACGATGGGCGCGTTCGCGGATCCGCTGTCGCGCGACCGGTGGCGCATCTATAAGTGCGTCGAACGCCTGCGGACGGTAAACCTCGGCGGCACCGCGATCGGCACGGGGCTCGGAGCGCCGAGACGCTACATATTCGCCGTGACGGACATCCTGCGCGAGATCACCGGAATGGGGCTTGCGCGCGCGGAGAACCTGATCGACGCCACACAGAACACCGACGTCTTCGTGGAAGTAAGCGGCATCCTGCGCGCTCTCGCATCGACGCTTATCAAGATCAGCGGCGACCTACGCCTGCTCTCATCGGGGCCCGAGTGCGGCTTGGGCGAACTGCGTCTACCCGCTTTGCAGGCGGGCTCATCGATTATGCCCGGCAAGGTGAACCCCGTCGCGCCAGAAGCGGCAACGCAGGCGGCTCTAGAAGCGATGGCCCGCGACGGCGCTTTGACAATGGCCGCCTCGATGGGAAGCCTCGAGCTCAACCCCTTCCTGCCGCTGATTGCGGACAGCCTCCTCACGGAACTGGATCTGCTGACCGCCGGATGCGACACATTGCGCAAAGGCTGCATCGAAGGCCTCGAGGCCGACCGGGAACGCTGCGGCGCGCTCGTGAACGCAGGAACCGCCGCGCTGACCGCTTTGGTGGACACGATCGGTTACGAAGCTGTCACGCGGATAGCCTCGGATGCCGCCGGACGCAAGGTCGCCGTACGCGATGCGGCAATCGCCAGCGGCCTGGTCACCGCCGACCAATTCGACGCCGCCGTGAGCCCGGAAGCGGTGACGCGGCTTGGATCGCCGGGAAGAGAAGTCTAAAATCGCCCTCAAATGGCCGGGCCGTTCGACATGCTCACTGTCAGAGACTGCATGCGGCGGCGCGGCGAAGATAGTTTGCAAAGCGCTTGCAACGCTCCGTCCACGCTCCCCCCATCGGCGGCTTCCAAGCTTATCGACGGCGGGTGGGCGGAAGGAGCCCGCATGCGGGAATATAGGTTCATGAACAAAACACCAAAGAGTTTACGGTTACATATCGGATTGTTCGGTCGTCGCAATGTCGGCAAATCGTCCCTGCTGAACGCGATCACGAGACAGAACGTCTCGATCGTATCGGGCATCGCGGGCACGACCACGGACCCGGTTGAAAAGCCAATGGAAATGCTGCCGATCGGGCCGGTGCTGTTTATCGATACGGCGGGGATCGACGACGCCGGAGCGCTCGGCGACTTGCGCGTCGAGAAAACGCGCCAGGTATTCGACCGGACGGATCTCGGGATCATAGTGATCGCGGAAGAGGGCTGGAGCGACTACGAAGAAGCGGTTCTAAAAGACCTGAAGCATCGCGGGACGCCAGTTGTCGCGGTGTTCAACAAGTCGGACATCGCCGCCCCCGATCCCGCCGTACTCGATAAGCTGGGTGCAGCCAACGTCGCTTATGTTCGCACAGCGGCCGCAACTGGAGCCGGCATCCTGGACTTGCGGGAAGCGCTGATTAAGGCCGCGCCGGAAGAGTTTATCTCGTCGCCTCCGCTAATCGGCGATCTGATCGCTCCGGGCGATTTCGTCATCCTGGTCGTTCCGATCGACACCGAAGCGCCCAAGGGACGGCTGATTATGCCCCAGGTGCAGTCGATCCGCGATCTGCTGGACAATGACGCCTGCTGCATGGTGGTCAAGGAGCGGGAACTGCGGCACGCGATCGAGAACATGAAGACGCCGCCGTCTCTTGTGGTCACCGACTCGCAAGCGTTCCTGAAGGTGGCCGCGGACACCCCGCCGGAAATCCCGATGACATCGTTCTCGATTCTCTTTTCGCGTGCAAAGGGCGATTTGAGCGAGTTCGTCCGCGGCGCGACCGCAATCGACCGCCTGAAATCGGGCAGCCGGATCCTGGTCGCCGAAGCCTGCTCGCACCACCCGATCGGCGACGACATCGGGCGGGTCAAAATCCCTCGCTGGCTGCGCCAATATGTCGGCGGCGCGCTGGAGTTCGAGCACTACCAGGGCCGCGACTTCCCGGCGGACCTCTCGCCGTACGACCTGATCATCCATTGCGGGTCGTGCGCCTTGGGCCGGCGCGAGATGCTCTCCCGCATTTTGCACTGCCGTCGCGAAGGCAAGCCAATTACAAACTACGGCATGTGCATCGCGTACACGCTCGGCGTTTTCGAACGCGCCCTCGCGCCGTTCCCGTTCGCGCGGGAAGCATATTTGGAATCGCGGAAGTAGCGAGACGGATTCGCTATGGGCTTAGCATCCCGGCAAGATCAGCCGCACATCCTGAGCCCTACTGAATCCCGAGCAAGAAGAGCTGATCGATAAAGGCCGTCGCAAAGCTGCCGGGGCCCGTAGAGACGGCGGCGGCTCGCTCGGCCGCGGCGGCGAACACAGCCGACGATGCCACGGCGGCACGCACGGGCGTCAGGCCCGCGCCCAAGAACGCCGCAGTCAGCGCTCCGAGCGCGCAGCCAGTGCCGGTAACCTTCGTCAGGTAGAAATGCCCGCCGGGAATGCTCACCACGTCAGCGCCGTCGGTTACGTAGTCGACCAAGCCAGTTACCTGCACAACCGTTCCCGTCCGTTTCGCGAGGCTCTGCGCAAGACTGAGAGCCGCGCCCGAGTCCGCCGTGGAGTCGACGCCCTTGCCGCCGCCCGCCGCCCCCGCGAGGGCCATGATCTCCGACGCGTTTCCTTTGATCACCGAAGGCTTGTAGTCGAGCAGTTGCATCGCGACCTGAGTCCGGAACGTAAGCGCGCCAACGGCGACCGGATCGAGCACCCACGGAGTCTTGGCCTCCTGCGCAGTCGATGCCGCGCGGACCATGGCCTTGGCCTCGGGCTCCGTCACGGTCCCGACGTTAATGAGCAAGCCGCTCGCAATCCGGGCGAACTCCGCGACCTCCTCGAACGCCACGACCATGGCGGGCGATGCGCCAGCGGCCAGCAGCACATTGGCGGTAAAGCCGGTCACCACTATATTGGTGATGCAGTGCGTCAGCGGAACGGAAGCGCGTAATGCTGCGAGATCGCTTACAATCTGCGATTCCGGCCAAGTTTGAGATGGGGCCATCGAGTATTCTCCTGTCGCTCAAACCGCAAGTAATCGGCGAGCGTGTTTTGCTTAGAGCATGTGTAATCGCTCTGCATGGTATGAAGAGATTTCAAGACGGCTCATGCCGCCGGGGTATTTTTTCGTGGTCGCTGCTCTGGAAATAGAACGCACTCAGGCTATGCCAGACACGTGAAATATCATTCGGCTCGGTGGCAGTCATCGAACCAAGAGTTTAGGTAGATGATCTATTGCATGCCGAAGCTATGCCGCAATAGGTATGGGATCAA
>JARLGU010000048.1 GCA_031292625.1 Capsulimonadaceae bacterium
CTCTTTGCCGCAGTCTGTACCGTCGCCTGGGTTGCCGCGCTTTATTGGCGCCGGACGAGTCGCTTCACGCCCGCTGGCGCGCGCCTTGTCCTTGCGCCGCTGTCGCTCTCCATTTGCGTGGCGACGAGCATCTGGTACACGTTGCAATCGAGGGTCCCGATCGTTGTCGCGCTCTTCGGCCTGCTTGGAGCGTGGGTTGCCTTTCGCGTCGCACGGCGCTCGCCGGGCGGAATTAGACAGCTTGACGGATGGTCCACCGCCGCCCTCACGATCGCCGCATGGAGCGCTTCGACGGCCATCACCGCAACAACCTGGCGCCAAATGTGGTGGGTTTCTCCGGGCGCAATGCGTCCATTCGTGCCTGGTCTCGCGCTGATCGCCATCCTGTGCGCGCTTTTCGTGGTGCTGTACACCATGCCCGCTGACAAGCGAAGGAACGGCGGATTTTGGCGGACGTGCGGCACAATATTGATGGCGCTGGCAGCGTTCTTCGCCGCCTTCTGTACCAATTCGTTTGGAAGGCCCACGCTGCTCCACCACTGGGCAGTCTACGTCGAGCCGGCAATCATGATCCGGCAAGGACACTGGCTGCTATGGGACGTCGCTGCGCAATACGGCTACCTAACGACATGTTTAATCGCTTCGATGCCGTTCCGATCGGCCTGGTATGGGTTCTACATCCTTAATGCGGCCCTGATGGCTATCGCGGCGCTCTTGTTCTATTACGTAGCCAACGCGGCAAGCCGCCACGCCTGGCACTCGCTGGTTGCCATCGTCATCGCGTTTTCCGCGTTTTTCATTGTTCCTGGCATGCTCAGCGGAAGCTTTCCAGTCAACTGCTACCCCTCGACGTCGGCGTTCCGCTTTCTGTGGTGCTACGCGGCGATTGCGCTGCTCGTGTGGGAATACCTCGGCCGCAACGATGCGCGCGCGACGGATATCGCCCTGATTGCGGGAACGCTGATCTGGCTAATTTCAGTCTTCTGGTCATCCGAATCAGGAGTCTATCAAACCGTGATATGGGGACCCGCCTATCTCCTATTGATCCGGCGGCGCGAGGAGCGGAGCGGCAAGCGGATCGGCGCCGCGGGCTGGGTAAAAGCCTGCCTCATCCCGCCTGCGCTGGTCGCGGCAGGGCTTATCTTGATGGACTGCGTCTACAGACTTCGGTTAGGACACGCCCCTGACTGGAGCCTCGCTACTGCCTACGCTTATTCCTTCAAGCACGGTTTTGGCTGGAATCCGCCCGACGCAACGGGACCGCTCTGGTTGCTTCTGGCGGGTTTCGTTTCGCCGTCAATGCTTGCCATCTGGTGCGTTATGCGCCGCGGTCCCGCGCACCGGGCGGCCGCCCTGCTGACGGCATGCGCGGGAATGGTCCTCGCGACATCGACCTACTATGTTGGACGCAGCGTCGACAACAACGTGAATAACCTGGAACCCATTGTGGTGATGGCTCTCTGCGCGTGCTGGATGATCCTCTCGAAGGAGCGGGTGGACGGCAGTCTCAAGGGAATCCTGGTTGCCTCGATGCTCCCCGCAATCGCCATGCCGATCTATCTGATGACTGCACAAAGCATATTGCCCGGCGAGATCGCGCACCGCTTTTCGCTACCCAGTGCACCGAATGACTTGCAGCTCGGAGATATGCACGCGACGCAGGCAAAGGCGCTCGCTCAAGCAGGCTATCGCACGGGAGACGCTATTCTAGCAATGGGCTTCGAGCCGATCCCGGTTATGAGACCCGCCCTCGATTCCGGCGTTGCGGACGCCCCTCGGCTTCTGCCGCTAGGTCCTCTCGAATGCGGCATTCCTCTTGGATCGGACACCATGCTCATGCTGTCAAGCCGGTTTGTTCAACACGCCCCGCGCTCTGGATGGATCATTGTTCCAGTCGTTGACTGGGGAGAACAGGGAGAATACCGGCAAGCCGTCATCAACTACATTCTAAACAACTATGTCCGCGACAAAGTCGTAACCTGCAACGGCGAGATTGTTGTACACTGTATACACAGGTAACGAAAACATGCGCAAACGCCGTCGTGACGAGCCAGTCGTTGCGCTTTCGTGCTGAACAGCCAGTGCCATGCGGAGAGACGATCCATTTAACGAATAGAATTTATTGCAGCCGGACGCGAACACACAAGGCCCCTCACCCCGCCTAAAGCAATTGTTTGCATCCGCCCAATTTGCGTAGTCTCAGTCGAAAGACGCGCAATACGATACGTTCTCGAAGACACTTTCAATGTTGGCTACCGTCTCTCTGCGACACAGGAGAAACCGCCGTGAAAACCTAATGAATGAAACATCTTATAGTCCAAGTCGCCAGCCTAAAGTCGCGTTTGTCTCCGTTGAATCCGGCATCGCCGCATTAGGATTCAGGCGAGTCGCAGCTGTTGCGCGGACAGTCGCGCCGCAGACGGATATTTTCTTTATCGCCGTCGATAACCTCTACTCGCTTCTGGGACAGATTGTTCCAACGAAACAAACCGGTTTCGATACGAACGACGCTGAAATCGCGGGCAAGCACCTGGCGGAGTACGACCTGATATGCTTCTCCGCGATGACAGCCTCTGCAAAGTACGTCGAGGCAATTATCTCATCGATCCGGATGCACAACCCCTCTGCATTTATTCTGTACGGCGGCGTTCACGCCATCCTCTACTCGGAAGACGCCATGGCCGTTTCTGATGCAATTTGCTACAACGAAGGGGAAAGACCTTTCGAGCTGTTCTATAAAGCGTTTGCCGCGTCCGAGGACTACACGGCAACGCCTGGTATGTGGTTCAAAACGCCGGGAGGCACGATCAAAAACCCGTCGCTAACGCTCAACAGCAACGAAGAGCTAACGGCCTTTCCCGTTCCATACGCCGGTCTCGATTGCGCAATATACGATCTGCGCGCAAAGAAGTTTCGACCATACACCAAGTTCGACTACGCCAGCTACAACGGATTGACATTCCGCACTGTTTGGTCCATTGGCTGCCCGTTCTCATGCACATTCTGCGCAAACGACGCATTCATCAACCTCGACAAGCATTACGCTCGTCTCCGATATCCGACCCCAGAGCATCTCGTCCAGGAGATTGAAGCAGCGATCTCATTGTATCCGCATATCTCGAACGTGGCATTTTACGACGATAACTTTATCGCTCTGCCAAAGCACATAATTCAAGAATTTAGCAACCTATACAAAACCCGCATCAATCTGCCGTTTGTCGTATTCGGAATTCACCCAAATACGATTTCTCAAGAAAAACTTGATATGCTTGCCGATGCCGGGGTGAACAGGGTTCGTATGGGGATTCAGAGCGGCAGCGCGCGGATGCTCAAGTTCTATAACCGGGGGACCTTGGTGGATCGGATACAATCATCGGCTTCGATCCTCGCCATCGCCGCGCGCAAGCACAAGATGATCCCGCCGTCCTACGACATCATCACCGACAACCCGGTCGAAGAGCGCGACGACATCGTCGAAACGCTGCAATTACTTTACGACCTGGAACGCCCTTACACGATCACGCTGTTCGGTCTGAGGGTATTTCCAAACACCAAACTGTGGCAATATTTCGCGACTCATCCGGCGTTCGGAGACCCAAGAAATATCAACACCTCCTATTTGGACACGCGGCCGACAATGGGCAATGTTTTGCTTTACCTTCTCGGAGCCTGCAAGCCCCCGAAACGCCTGTTTGATTGGATGCTGCGGCGGGTTAAAGGCTACAACGAAGAGCAGTCAATCTATCCGGCGCTTCATATGATCGTCAAGGTCGCTTACTTATCCAAGCGAGCACTGGATCACATTAAGGCTCTCGACTTCACCGTGATCGTCGGCGCATGGACCTACTACGTCTGGAAGCTCGGGATCATCAAGCGCTCGCGAGTCAGATCGAGCGCCAAGACCGCCTAAGCGGCCAAAGACCGCGGCGGCTTCAGCGCCGTTCAAGTCGCCTCTTCGCCGCACACAACGTCGAGCAGATGATGCGCCGCTAAAGATTGATTCGCGGCTCGCCATAATCCATACTGGATAGGGTGAGCCTTATGTTGCTTTCAATCTGTATTCCAACACATCATGGACGAGATTGGTCTCTAAAGGTCGCACTCGACTCGATCATTGACCAGATCGAAAACGACCATCTGGCCGATTGCGTGGAAGTTTGCATCAGCAATAACGCCAGCCATGACGAGACCGGCGCAATCGCCGCCGCCGCGCAAGTGCGCGCTCCCAAGAACATTATCTACGACCGCCGCTCAATGGACGTCGGATCGTACAACTTCGTCAGCGTCGTCCGCATGGCCCACGGAAAATTCTGCTGGTATCTCGGCTCCGACGATGCTCTCGAACCCGGCGCGCTCCGCGCAGTCCTCGACGCGATTAACCGCCATCCAAACTGTGCGGGTATCTCAACCTATTACCAGAATTACGACTCCACGCTCACGCATCCCGTCGCAAACCACCCGGACAGCTTGTACCCGAGCAATCGAACGATGGAACGCACGTTTACGACGTTTGAAGAAGGGCTGGCGGAGCTTGGACCCAGTTTCACGTTTATGTCGACGTTGATTTTCCGGAAGCAAATATGGGACGACGTCCTCGCGGTTGAGCCGTCTGATTACATTCATCAAACCCGCCATCACCTGCACAGCTACTTGCTCCTCCAGGTGCTTCGCCGCCATCCCGAATGGGTCTGGCTGCCAGTGAGCACCGTGCGCGCACGGAGCGACAACGCGAGCGTCACCCCGCTGGTCGGGCACAGATCGTACACCCACGCACTCATGGTTCTATCGGATATGTCGCCGATGTGGAGCCGGTTTAGCGGAGACGATCGGGAAACTTACCGCCGGACGATGCGTAAGGCGTACCGCGTGCACTGGAGCCCGGCGGTTGTCCGGCACACGAAAATGCTCGCGCGTCATGAGGGGTGCGACGATTGGAAGATGCTTACCGGCTATACACGCTACCTCGCGAGCTTGCCGGATTTTTGGTGGGGATCGTTTCTAGCGCTGCTAATCCCGCATTGGTTCTGGAAAGCGACGCTTGGCTCAAAGCTCGTTCAGCAGGTCAAACAGGCCGTTCGCCAGAAGCCTGCGGCGTCCCCGGCGCTCATTCCGCAGTCGAACAGCCCAGCGCGCTAATCGGCCGTCCGTCAGAGCGGACGCTCACTTCCCAGCCTCTCGATGCGCCGCATCCGAGCGCCATCCATCAAACACCTGCACCTCGGGGTCCTCGTAGCCGTTCACCGGCAAGTTGGATTGAAACCGGCCATACTTGACGTTCGCGGCATGGGAATAGAGAAACAGACCGAGCTGGCACTTCCACGAGAATATGTAAACCTGGCTATCCCAACCGAATGGGCCGCCGGGGGCGGGCGGATAGACGGTCGCATGCCCTCTCGGGTAACCGTCCCGCACGCCGTCGATCACGTAAACCTTGCCGCCATGCTTGAGCACCGTTGCGCAGGATTGAAAAAGCGACTGCATCGGATCTCGCTCCATCATCGCTTGCTTTACCGGCACATACGACTCAGCCATATGCGATGACATTGGCGGTACGGTGGTCCAGGGAGCGTCCCCCCTGTAGTACCTATTAAACGTCACGCCATGCTCCCACGTGCTCAAAACGATCAGGTCGCCAGGGCCAGTCGCTTGCGCCAGCGAAGCGGCGCCAAGATCCAGGTTCGTTTGCCGAACCATGACGCTCGTCTGTACGGAGAGCGTAAACGCCCAGAGGTAACCGATTGCAAACACTGGCGCAACGTATCGCAACATCCCCCGGTCGAACAGCGGCATCAACAGGCTGTCGATGGACAGCGCCCCCACGGTCATCAGTCCCAGATAGTACCATGGCTGCGTGGGGTACCTCAGTGCAAACAAGAAGCCGAAGTAGAGAACCACCGCAATAATTGGAGCCAGTAAGGCAAATGCCGTAAAATCTCGATCGATTGCAGAACGCTCGCCCCGGTTCGCCAAGAGTCGATAGAGTCCCGCGACAATTGCCGCGAGGAAGAGGATTGACCAGATATACAGCACATAGGGAGACGGCACGGCAATCGCGGAAGCAAACTTATGTATTAACCAGGCCATGCCAACCGGATGCTGCACCAGCGCGCTCCAAGCGTGCTGGCGCTGGAATACCGGGATGTAGGGAACATACGTAAACGCGGCAATTGCCGCAGGCGCGAAGATCATAATAACGCGGCGCACGGTCATCTTCTGGCGCAACGCCACGACAGCCGCACTAACCGCAAGCGCCGCAACAAACGCCGCACATGTGTACAACGTTTGCACCGCCGCCACGCACGCCAGCGTGGCCCAAGCACATTTTTTCGCGTCCGGCGAACGGATCAACCGCCAGTACGTCCAGAACATCGCGAGAAGCGCCAGCATTCCCCAGCCGTACGCCCTGCTTGATCCGCCCCAGTGAATTACGCAAGGGCTCAGACCAAGCAACACTGTAGAGAAGACCGGCCAGCGAACTGGCGTGTCGCGAGCAATCAGCACGAGTGCAATCAAGGACAAAACCGAAGAGGCAAAGCCAAAAAGTCTGTACGAAAAGTCCGCATCGCCTCCCACCACGTGAACGTATCGAAGACAAAACAACCATAAAATCGGAAAGGAGTCGAGGTCGAGCCCGGCCCAAAGATCTCTCAGCGACGAACCTCCGACAATCGCCGCGCTATTGGCCTCGTCCCGCCATAACCCCCCAGCGCTGCACGCAAATACCCACCGCAGCCAGAGGGCGACGGCGGCCACGAGGAGCCACGTCAAACATCTAGGGTCCGTCAGTGCGTCGATCAGCTTGCCGCGCGAAGACTGATCGCCAGGGAGATGTTCGTCTGGAAGAGCCATAATGTCACGCCTGCCTGCAATGACGATCAATTAAACCGCCCGGGCAGGTGGAAACCGCGACGGAAGACAGAAATACGCCCGCCAGGCAACCGACAAGGACTGTCCCGGCGGGCGCTGAGAAATTAGACGTGATCGAGCATGGGCACGGGGCGGCCGGACGTGCGGTCGAGTTGCTTGTTGAGCGCCTGCACGTAGGCCTTCGCGCTGGCCACAACGATGTCCGTGTGCGCGGAACGGCCCGTGTAAATATTGCTGTCCGAGCGCAAGCGAATCGTCACATCCGCCATCGCATCGATTCCCTCGGTGACGCTCTGTACGGTAAACTCGATCAGGTCGTTCGGTACGCGAACGATCCGGTTGATCGCGCGGTAGACGGCGTCGACGGGACCGTTTCCCGTATCGGCGTCGCGCATCACCTTGCCGTCGTGACGCAGTTCCACCGTCGCGGTCGGGATCGCATTGTCGCCGCAAGCGACCTGGACGCGCTCCAGCTCATAGGTTTGCGGCACCGTGGTAATCGAATCGCTGACGATCGCCTTGAGGTCCTCGTCGTAGACCACCTTCTTGCTATCGGCAACCTTCAGGAAGCGCTCGTAAATCTTTTCGAACTCATCCGCAGGGCCGAACGTAATGCCGAGTTCTTCGAGCCGGTGTCTGACGCCATGGCGGCCCGATCGCGCGGACAGAATGATTTTGCTCTCCATGATGCCGATCGACTTGGGATCGATGATCTCATAAGTCGTCCGCTCCTTGAGCACGCCATCCTGATGAATCCCCGACGAATGCGCGAACGCATTCGCTCCGACGATCGCCTTGTTGGGCTGCACGAGGATGCCCGTCATCTGGGAGACCATCCGGCTCGTGTTGTAAATCTCTTCCGTGTGCAAACCGACATCGAGACCGAACGAATCGCGCCGCGTGACCAGCGCCATCGTGACCTCTTCGAGCGACGTGTTCCCCGCCCGCTCGCCGATTCCGTTGACGGTGCACTCGATCTGGCGAGCGCCGTTCCGAACCGCCGCGAGGGCGTTCGCGGTGGCCATTCCAAGGTCGTTGTGGCAATGGCAGGAGAGCGTCACGTTTTCCGATCCGGGCACATGCTCGAGGATGCCGCGGAACAGCGCGCCGTACTCCTCCGGAGTCAAGTAGCCGGTGGTGTCCGGGATGTTCAGCACGGTTGCGCCCGCTTTAATCACGGCCTCAAGGACTCGGTAAAGATACTCGGGCTCCGCGCGCCCGCTGTCCTCGGTAAAATATTCGATATCTTCGCAGCCCAGCTTGCGCGCATGGCGGACGGCGTTGACGCCAACTTCCAGCGCCTGATCCTCGGTCATCTTCAGCTTGTGCTGCAGATGGCTTTTCGAGACGCCAAGGCCCGTGTGGATGCGCGGCCGCTTCGCTCCGCGAAGAGCATCCCATGCCACGTCGATGTCCTTCTCCCTCGCGCGGGTCAGACCGCAGACGGTGACATCGCCGACCAGCGCCGAAATGCGGCGGACCGCCTCGAAATCGCCGGGCGAGGAGATCGGAAAGCCAGCCTCAATGACGTCGACGCCGAGCTTTTCGAGCTGCCGCGCAATCTCAAGCTTCTCCTCGACATTCAGCGACGCGCCGGGCGATTGCTCCCCGTCACGCAATGTCGTATCGAATATATGTACGCGTGTTTTGCTCATTATTGTGCTCCTTGCCGGCGGGTCGCCGATGACCAGCCAATTCCTAACCTTCCCGCCTCGCAAGCCCCTCCCTCCCTCGAAGGAAAGGAGAGGCTCCTGAGGTTTCGATCGGTCTCTTACTTGTCTTCGACGGCTTCGATAACGTCCGTCTTCTTGATCCAGGACATTAGACCGCGAAGTTTGCGGCCGACGCCTTCTATCTGCGATGCATTGTCGATACTGGCCAGCGCATTGAAATGAGGCCGGTTCGCCTTGTTTTCGAGGATCCATTCCTTGGCGAAGGCGCCTGTCTGGATCTCGGAAAGAACCTTCTTCATTTCCTTGCGGGTCTCTTCGGTGACGATGCGCGGTCCGCGCGTCATATCGCCATACTGCGCGGTATCGGAGATCGAGTAGCGCATGCCTGCGATGCCGGCCTCGTACATGAGGTCGACGATGAGCTTGAGCTCATGAAAACATTCAAAGTAGGCGATTTCCGGCTGGTAGCCTGCTTCGACCAGCGTCTGAAAACCAGCTTTGACGAGCGATGTGACGCCGCCGCAAAGAACCGCCTGCTCGCCGAAGAGGTCGGTTTCGGTCTCTTCCTTGAACGTCGTTTCCAGGACCCCGGCGCGCGATCCGCCGATTCCCTTGGCCCATGCAAGCGCCAGGTTCTTCGCGTTGCCAGTGGCGTCCTGCTGGACGGCGATCAACGCGGGAACGCCGCGGCCGTCCTGGAACTGGCGGCGAACCAGATGGCCGGGCCCCTTCGGAGCGACCATGAAAACGTCGACATCCTTCGGCGGCACGATCTGGCCAAAGTGGATGGCGAAGCCATGTCCGAAGACGAGCGCGTTGCCGGCGACGATATTCGGCGCAATGCTCTCGCGGTAAACGTCGCCCTGGATCTCATCGTTGATCAGAATCATGACGATGTCGCCTTCGCGAGCCGCGTCGGCAACAGGCAGAACCTTCAGTCCCGCCTCTTCCGCCTTCTTCCAGGATTTGGATCCTGGCCGCAGGCCGACGCGCACATCCAGACCGCTGTCCTTGAGGTTGAGCGAATGCGCATGCCCCTGCGAGCCGTAACCGATGACGGCGATCTTCTTGTTCGCGAGGAACTTCAAATCGGCGTCCTTATCATAGTAAACCTTCACTGCCATGAGCTTATTTATCTCCCGTTTCTCTTAGTTCGTTCATATCAATGAGACGATATTCCGAAAAGCATAATGTCTGTAACAAAACCCCTCCACCCCAGAAGCGGTTAGGTGGGTTCCGTACAAGTGTTGTCACACGATCTTAGCCAAACTGAGACCCGCATTCCAACTTCCTGGGCCGCATCCTCCCAAAACGGGAGGAGAAAACAAACACTAAACCAGATCCTATCCGCCATCCCTCGACGGCCGCTTTGCGTCCTCTGTCATACGCGATTCCCCCGGTCCGCGCGATGGCGGAGCGCCGCCGGCTCCGGCAAGGACCGGATCCCCCTCGCCTCCGGAGCCGCGCAGCTTCGTGCGCGATGCCCAGCCCCACGCGAGACCTGCGATCAAACCGACGACCGCAAACAAGGCGAGATTCACGAGCAGGTTCTTTACCGTGTCCAATCCCAATCGTTCGGTGATCAGGTTGTAGACCTTCCACAGCACCAAATTGCCCGCGCCGATCAAAACGCCAGCCGCCAACCCTGGCACGGGTTTCCTGTAGGCCGCGCCGGCGATAAGCCCGATAATCGGCGCAACCACTAGAAGCGCGAGCATGAGCAGGTTGGCCTGGTTCAGCGTGATCAGTTCCTTCATCTGCCTCTCCCTCGCCCACTAGAGCGATCGCGGTCCCCGGCTCATCGCGATTCGCCCAGTGCGCACAAGTTCGCGCACCCCGTAAGGCTCGACGAGCTTCTCGAACGCGTCGATCTTGTCGCCCGCCCCCGTCAGTTCGATAACGAACGTCTTGTCCGACATATCGATAATACGCCCGCGAAATACATCCACAAGCTGCATGATCGCTCCACGGTCGCGCACCTCGGCGTTCACCTTGATCAGCGCCAGCTCCCGGGCGACGATCGGCACGCCGATATAGTCTTGAACCTTGCTGACATCGATCTGCTTATGGAGCTGCTTCGTAATCTGCTCCACGATCGTCTCGTCCCCGTTGACGACGATCGTCATACGCGAGACGTTCGGGTCGTCGGTGATTGAAACCGCCAACGACTCAATATTGTATCCCCGGCGAGCAAATAGACCGGCTACACGCGCGAGAACGCCCGGCTTATTATCGACAAGTACACTAATCGTATGTTGATCCTGCACGGTTCGTGTGTGTCTCCTCGAGTCGAATTCGTATAACGTATGGGTCATTAGTAGTCTGGAACTTCCTGGCGGGTCGCAAGAACAAGCATGTCCGCGATATTGACATTCGGCGGCCTGCCAACTACGTACACTACCGCGTCGGCAATATCCTCCGAAGTTAACGCAGTCCGCGCTTCGACCTCCGCCCTCTGTTTCTCTGAGCCGGGCTCTTCGCCCCAAAGCTCATTGAGCACCATGCCGGGCGAGATAACGCTCACCCCGATACCGTGCGGCGCGACCTGTTTTCGCAAGCCGACCGCCCAACCGTAAAGAAAATGCTTCGTTCCCGCATATACCGCGCTGTTTGAATACGTCGCTCGCCCCGCGATGCTGGCGGTCAATACGATCTGCCCGGTGCGACGTTCGACCATCGCGGGCAGCACGGCGCGCACAGTCCGCATGACGCCGTTCACGTTGACATCCACCATGGCCGCCCACTCGTCCGGATCTCCCGTTATCTGATCGTCGAAAGCAAACTGACCGGCATTCGCGAACACGGCATCGACCCGGCCGTACCGCGCGATCGCCTCGCGCGCAGCGAAATCAATGTCCCGCTGGACCGTCACGTCGCCAGGCAGCGCCACTGCGGCCGGCCCCAGGTCGGCTGCAAGCGCCGTGAGTTTATGCACGTTCCTCGCGACCAACGCAACCTGCGCGCCCGCCTTCACTAACGCACGCGCCGTCGCAGCCCCGATTCCGCTCGAAGCGCCTGTTATCAATACAACCTTGTCCATAGCGACAGAACCTAACTTCCCCAGAAGAGGCCCCTTCCGTTCGACACGTTCAGGGTCCTGAGGACCTCGAAGAGCCAAAGCGGAAGAGCGCCCGGAAGGCAGACTGCTGCACGAAAAACACGTTCATCCGAGCAAAGCAAACCACGCGCCCAGGTTGAAAAGCGCCCATGCCGCGGGAAGCAATAGGCCCCCGTCCGGGAGAGCGCTTACCCGACCATCTCCTCAATTGCCGCCTCTTCCGGAGTATCGAAATGCTCCAACGGAACGTGCTGACTGGTTACGACTGTGCCAAGCGGCTTGAAATCGGCCGGATCCTGAACCTGCATCTGCCGCACCGTCTGGCCTGCGGGGATCATCGGGAAGACGTTGTCTTCCTTCACAATCCGGAAATCGAGCACGGTCGGCCGATCGGTAATCGAGGACGCTTCCTCCAATGCTGCACGAACCTGCCCCGGCTCCGTGCAGCGAATCCCGTGCGCCCCATACGCGTCGGCGAGCTTGACGAAATCCGGCGACGCTTCCAGGTCGGTCGACGAGTAATGAGAATCCCAGAACATCTCCTGCCACTGACGAACCATGCCGAGAAACTGGTTGTTCAGGATACAAATCTTGATCGGCAGCTTGTAAATGCTCGCGACCATCAGTTCCTGGATGCACATTTGAATCGATCCGTCACCCGTAACGCAGAAGACCTGCTTCTCGGGACGCGCAAACTGAGCGCCGATTGCGGCTGGCAGGCCAAAGCCCATTGTCCCAAGCCCGCCTGACGTCACCATCTGATTCGGGTGCAGGTATTTGTAGAACTGCGCCGCCCACATCTGATGTTGGCCGACGTCGGTTACGACAATCGCCTCGTGTCCCGTCATCTCGCCAATCTCATGGATAACCTGCTGTCCGTGCAGCATGCCGTCCTTCGGGAAGAATAGCGGGTAGTCGCGCTTGAGCTCGTTGATCCGCCGGTTCCACTTGACGCGGCGCTTGGGTTCAACAACCTTCAAGAGTTCGATCAACACGTTCTTGACATCGCCTACGATGGGAATATCGGGCTGGATCACCTTCCCGATTTCCGCCGGGTCGATGTCGATGTGGATGATCTTGGCGTGTGCAACCCATTCATCGGCCTTGCCGGTGACGCGATCGTCGAAGCGAGCCCCAACCGCGATTAGCAGATCGCACTCGGCAATCGCCAGGTTCGCGTAAGCCGTCCCGTGCATCCCCAGCATGCCCAGCGATTGCGGATGGGTCTCCGGAAACGCGCCCAAACCCTTGAGCGTGGTTGTAACGGGGATGTGCGCCATCTCCGCAAGCTCGATCAGCTCGCGTTCCGCGCGCGACGAAACCGTGCCGCCGCCGACATAGAGAACCGGCCGCTCCGAATGGTCGATCAGCACCGCCGCCTTCTTGATCTGCTGCTTGTGCCCCTCATAGTTTGGCTTATAGCTCGGGATCTCGACCTGCCCCCACGGTTGATAATCGACCGTGGCGCGGAAGACATCCTGCGGGATGTCAACGAGGACCGGCCCGGGACGACCGGAGCGCGCGATATGAAAAGCGTCCGCAATGATCTCGGGGAGCTTCTCGACATCCTTCACCAACCAGTTATGCTTGGTGATCGGCATTGTAATGCCCGTGATGTCCGCCTCCTGAAAGGCGTCGGTGCCGATCGACGCGGTCTTCACCTGCCCGGTGATCGCAACCATCGGAACGCTGTCCATCATCGCGTCGGCGATCGGGGTAACGAGGTTCGTGGCGCCGGGACCGGACGTCGCAAGGCAAACGCCGACGCGGCCGCTGGCGGCGGCATAGCCTTCCGCCATGTGCCCGGCTCCCTGCTCGTGGCGAACGAGGATGTGCCGGATATCCTTGAAGTCGTATAGGGCATCGTAAAGCGGGATAACGGCCCCGCCAGGATACCCAAAAATTGTGTCGACCCCTTCGTGCTTCAGGCTTTCCAGAAGGGCGCGGCTGCCTTTCATCTTCATGACATTCCACCTCATCGGTCGCTTAACAAGCACACGCCGCTTCAATGCGGCCTGCGCGCCAACTCTCGGCGTTCGCGATGAAATCGCTCGCGAACGTAGTCACTCAATGCGCCGATCACTGACCGAGGCGATTATCAATGAGAAAACCCCCCGTTCCTGCAACGATCGGCCGTGCAGGGACGAGGGGCCTTCGAAAAAGCTCCACGCGGTACCACCCTACTTCGAAGCGCACAAGGCGCTCCGCGCTTAGAGGACGCTGTTACGGGCGTGCCCCGTGCAAGCCTACTTGCCCGCGCTGGCGGACTTTTGGTTGCCTGCTCGGAGGGGAGTTCGGATCTGTCCGTGCTACCGCGTCGCACCAAACCGCGGCTCTCTGAAAGTCGTGGACGAACCTACTGGTCCTCGTCATCGCATTTGTTTCTTATGGACAGAACTATACCACAAGATCCACAAAGATGTCAAACACGGAATTCACTCGCCTAAATCCAAATCCCTCGTTCGATCTCTCACCACCTCCACAAAACGGCGTATTGTCCAGGCCGTACCAAACAAGGCATTGACGCACCCGGCACTGGCAGGACATAATACCAAATGTCTATCGAGTTACTATGAATTCACGATGGATACAGATCGCAGACTCCGTCGATGCTTGACGGCATAAGGATGACAAGACCATGAGGACACGTCCAAAACATACTCTGGCAGCTTTGCTTGCCCTGGGATTGACCACACTTCCCTTTAACCTAATTAGCCCGGCACGCGCAGCCGACGCGGCTGGCCCAGTCGATACTGCCCAACCGCTTCCCTTCCATTCAATCGAAGGATATGGCGGAGGAGCAATCACGCCAACCGCCTACTTATCAAATGCAACGCCAGACAAGCATGGGATTGGCAAGCCGTCGTTCGCCGATTCCTATGTGAACCTTGGCGCCAAAAGCCTGACGGCGCTCACCGCATCGGAAACTCTCTTTGGCCGCCTTGAGCTCAGCTTCGGCGCGGATCAGTTTCAGTTCGGCACCCTGCCGGACGCAATCCGGAAGGCAACGGGCGTCGACATCGACAAGAGCAGCGAGTGGCTGTACAACTACAATGCGCGCTACCTCACGGTCAAGGAGTCCTCGAACGTTCCCGCGGTCACGATCGGCGTTCAGTTCAAGAAAAATGCCGATATCGACGCAATCAACAATTCTCTTGGCAAAGCGCTGAGCACAATCGGATACAAGAACTCGCAAGGCGCCGACTACACGTTAACCGCGAGCAAGTTTTTCGCGAATGTGGGATCGCATCCTCTGATTACGACGATCGGCGCGCGCGAAAGCGAATCCGCGAACCTGGGTTTCCTGGGCTTTGGGAACAGCTACAAGCTGACCGCTGAAGGGAGCCTGATCTACTTGCCGGCAAGCAACTTCGTCGTTGCCTACGAAGTGCGTCAGAAGACAAATCAGTATACAAATGCCCTTAGCCCTCTGATCCAACAAGAAGGCACGTGGCAAGCGATTGACGTCTCGTACATTGTAAGTCCCCACTCCACGCTTGTCGCCGGCTACGGTAATTTCGGCAACCTCGCCAACACGAGCGCCGACAATGCCTGGTGGTTTCAGCTGAAGGAAAATCTGTAAGCCGGCAATCCCCAAACAAGCACAGCGCAATCCGGAGCTTCGCCCTGAAGCGTTACCCGGATTGCGCTGTTGTACTCGAACAACATCCCGATGTGATTGGCCTATTTGCCGGCCTCGTGCGAAACGAGCGCCGCGCCGCCCATGATGCCGGCGTTGTCGCCCAACTCGGCTTCGACGATGCGGCACCTGGCGTAAAGCGTGCTGATCGCGTTTGCCTGGGCGGTGCGAATGATCGGATCGAACAGCACCTTGCCCGCCTGAGCAATCCCGCCGCCGATGACAAACACCTCGGGGTTGAAGATATTGATACAGCTCGCGACCCCAAGACCAATGTAGTACCCGGTCTCTTCCATCACTTCGAGCGCCAGAGGGTCGCCTTTCGCGGCGGCGTCGCCGACGGCCTTTGGCGTCAAAAGATGACGATCGAAGACGCCTTCCGCAAGCAGCGTCTTGCGCCCCGCTGCGACCTTTCGAGCAGCGCGCTCGGTGATCGCATCGCGCTGAGCCATGCCCTCAAGCGTCCCGAACATCGCAAGGCCGCCACGCGCATCCGCGCATCCGCCAGCGATAAAGATATGCCCGAGCTCCCCCGCGCCTCCATCGGAACCGGTCAGCAGGTTGCCGTCGATAATGATGCCGCCGCCGATCCCCGTCCCCAGCGTAAACATCACCAGATGGCGCGAACCACGACCCGCCCCATACTGGTATTCGCCGAACGCCGCGAGATTTGCATCGTTGCCGAGATACACTTTTGAGTCGTCCGTCAACTCGGAGACCATCTTCGCCAGCGGAACGCCGCGCCATTGGTCCTTGAAGTTCGGCGCCCAGAGGACCTCGCCTTCTTTCGGATGAATGTGTCCAGGCACCGCCATTCCGATGCCGAGAACATTATCCGCGTCAACTTCGCCGTTTGAGATCGCTTGCTTGACCGCCTCCGCGATCTGCTGAGCCGTAAACTCGGCCCCATCGAGCGCTCGCGACGGAACATTTGCCGAGCGAGCGGCAATCTTACCCGTCGCCTCTTCGACAACGGCGGCTCGCACGTTCGTTCCGCCCAGGTCAACGCCGATTACATATTGTTTCTTTGCCATGAATTACTTTCCTAAACAGATCCTCTAATGCCTCGCAGGGCCCGCTTCCTCAAGCAGGACGGGAAATCACCGTTACTCGTCCACCGCGTCGCCCGGCAAGCCGAGCGGAAGCGCCACTGGGCGTTCGGCCTTTGTCGTCATCTCATAGTACGAACGAGTGCGCGACGCTTCTAGGAGGCCGTGCATAGCTTCGAGCACGTGGTTGGCGAGCGCGCCGGAAGCCCGGTGCTTGCGGCCGGACTGAATCGCCGAGGCCATGTCCGCGACGCCTATTCCGCGGCTGTTCTCGGTGTAGCCATGACTGATCGGCGTCTCGACATAATCCTTGGCATCCTTACGAAGCAGGCGAACGGGTCCGCCAAAGGTGTTGGGATCGGGGACGAGCAGAGTTCCCTCGGAGCCGTAGATTTCAATATTGCGATGCTGCGAGCCCCAGACATCGAAGGTGGTCAGCAACGTGCCAACCGCGCCGTTTTCGAAGTTGATGACGCCAGCGACAAACGTAGGCGTCTCAACGTCGATCATCGCGCCGTACTTGGGCTTGCTGGTTATCTTGCGCTGTGGAAACGAGATTTGCGCGGACGAGGTCAACTCTTTGAACGGTCCGATCAGGTTTGCGAAAGCCGTCAGGTAATACGGTCCCATGTCGAACAGCGGACCGGCTCCCTTCTTATAGAAAAACTCAGGATCCGGATGCCACCCTTCCGGCCCGTGGCCGATCATGAACCCGGTAGCCCCGATCACGTCGCCGATCCAGCCGTCGTCGATCAGCTTGCGGCACGTCTGCTGGCCGCCGCCAAGGAACGTGTCCGGCGCGCAGCCGACGCGCAAACCCTTGGACTCAGCCAGCGCGAGCAACTCGACGCCTTGTTTGAATTCGATGCTGAGCGGCTTCTCGAGGTAGACATGCTTCCCGGCCTCCAAGATCGCCTTGCTTACCGGATAGTGGGCCGCCGGGATCGTCAAATTGATGACGATCTCAATGTCCGGGTTGCTCAGGAGCTGCTCAGGGGAGCATGCCAAAGGCACCTCGAACTCCTCGGCCTTCGCCTTCGAGCGGCTCTCGTCGATATCCGCGATCGCGACCACGTTTAGTATTGAAAACAGTTTTGTGGCTTTGAGGTAGGCGCCGCTGATATTTCCGGCGCCAAGTATTCCAACGTTCACAGTCCTGGACATCCAATTCTCCTTACTCCCGCTCTGGAAATTGCGAGAGTGCATAATTCAATTCTAGTCAATCGAACAAGAGACATCCCGCCGCGCATCGCACGAGGCATACGACCGCGTGGGGTTCTCGATACGTGGGATACATACGCAAACCTGCGATGAGCAGGGTTCGCTTCGTAGCGCGTAGGAATATTGCCGCAGCCGGACTGAACAGCCCGTCGCGCCCAAACACCGTTCGTCGGCCTGCTCGCAGTTTCCTTCCTCCACGGGAAGGAATTTGGGGATGAAAAGGCCACGAAGATCAGAAGCAATGCCTGGCGGACACACCGGCATGCGCCGCCTGGCACTGTGCTACGACATAACGGAAGAGCCGCGAATTACAAGCTCTGGCTTGAGCACCGCGCGCTGTGGAGGCAGATCAGGCGCGGCAAGGCGCCGTTGCAAGTACTGCCAGCCGAGAGAACACATCTCGCGCAAAGGATGCTCAATGACCGTGAGAGGCGGGGCTTGATATTCAAGCTCCTCGGTGCTGGAGCAAGCGACTACCGCAACCTGCTCCGGGACCGAAATCCCGGCGTCTCGAAGCGCTTTAAGAGCGCCGGCTCCTAGAAGATCGTTATATGTAACGAGCGCGTCGAACGGCAAGTAGCCAGCGACGCGTTCCGCCGTCGCCGCGTAGCCGGCTGATCGTGTAAGCGAATCGGCCTCGATAACGTTCGTAATAAGGCCAGCCGCGCCGAGCGCCGCCGTGTAGGCATCGAGGAGCGGCGACATCTCGTCGGCCCGATCGCTGCCCGACAGGAACGCGATACGGGTCCTTCCAAGCTGGACAAGGTGCGCGATCGCGTCCGAAATTCCCGCGGCGACATCAATGCCGACAAAGTCGGTTGCCGTGCTGTAAACCCGCCCGATCGAAACGATCGGCGCCTTGGGCTTATGAATAGCGGTCATCTGACTTGCAACGCGCCATGGGCAGTCTAGCGCGATAATCCCGTCGACCGGCCAGTGCGAACGCGGCGGCTGCGACTGAGACCGTTCAAGCGGCGGCGCGGCTTCAACGAGCATAAGGTCGTAAGCCTCCGCGCGCACCAAGTCTTGCAGCAACGCGCAAGAGCGCGACGCGTAAGGGCTGTAAGGATCGACGACCCATAATGCGACAATATAGCTTCGTCCAGTCGCCAGTGCACGCGCCAGATGATTGGGCTGATAGCCCAACTCATCAGCGACTTTCAAAACTTTCTGACGAGTTTTCTCACTGATGATCGGCGAGGTACGCTGGTTGAGGACGACGGAGACTGTCGCATGCGAGACGTTTGCACGTCTGGCGATGTCCCGCAATGTCACTGGCATGACTGGTGATGAGTTCCTGTCCGTAATGATTGGTGATCGTTATATCATAATAGGGAACGGCTGTCAACGCTCATAAACACGCATTCATAAGCGCAATTACCGTAAATATTAAGCTTCCGGAATACTATATCGATCCTTTACCGTGTTATGTATTTCTTAATACTACGAGAACACATTTGTGATCTTCACAACATTTTTTTTGGGATATTGAAAAACCGGTAATTGTACTAGCCCTTACATATGGGGGAATCGAAATACGACCCGTCAGCGACGAGCCATTAACGTCCTCGGCACGCCCATTCGCGACGGCAATCGCCCCCCGCGCGGGCGCAAGCAAACGCGCATGAAGAACCGGTATTACTACGCGGCCGGCTGGACATGCGGCCCGGAATATTAAATAGAATCAGTTTTGATTTCAGAAAGGGAATGTTTGACGCCAAAGCGGTGTTGGGTACGTAGAGGTCAGCCGGCGATGGTTGACCGGCGATCCCCAAGGCAGTGTGACTCCGAGAGGCAATCGACGCTCGCTTGCGGCGAACGTCAATAGGGCCAGTGATATACCGGCTTGCTCCCGAGCAGGCCATTGTGGATCAGCATGGAGTTTTAGGCAATAATGGAAAACGGAGTTGGGCGAGTCTTCGTCTTTAGATGCCACGGCTGTCTCGACGGTAACGGTGCTTCCCCTGAGGAAATAGTGCGTACTGCAACCAAGCAGGGCGCAAGGTTCTTTATTATCGACGCCACCGATGCGGCTTATGTCGACACCCCCGGCGTTCGCTGGTTGCTTCGCCTGAGAGCTCTCATTGAGAACATGGGAAAAGGTCTCCGAATCGTCACGCACTCCAAGAGCCCTGTGACCCGAAACCTGCAGATGCTCCAGGTCGATATCGATCGCTATGAGACCCTCGCAACGGCGTGGCGTACGCCATGGACCACCGCGAGCAACGACCGGTCCTTGCGTCGCAGGGCCGCGAGAAATCGCGCTGCATAACGACGCTTGAAGCGCGAGATTCTCGGCGCCGGCAAAACATAGCGACTAAAATGCCCAACGCCCCGCTCTTACCGGCTGGGCGTTGGGCAATTGAATGGCTCTCTTATCGAACCCCGAGAAGCAAATCAAAGACAAGCTGGTCCAGACGCTCATACGGCAGCGGCTTTGCGGCTAGCTGGTTCGCGTCCAATTTCAGCCCCTTGATCGAAGCAGCCTTAGCCGGCGAATACTTTCCGGCAAGCAACGGGTCGATCACGGCATCTCCCGCATTGATCTCCTTGAGCAACGCCTGGATCTCCGGATCGGCATTGAATTGACGCGCCTTCTCCTTCAAGATAAGGTAGGTCCGCATGCATCCCCTCGCAAACTGCCACACATCGTCGATGTCCGATGTCCGCAGAGCATGCGCATCGAAATGGCGCGAGCCCGTGTAGCCGCGATCTTCGAGAAGCTTGACGAGGAAGAAGTTGGTCTTGTAATCCTCCTGGCCAAAGCGAAGATCCTGGTCGAAACGTCCAGGCTTTTGCCCGTTCAGGTCGATGTGGAAGAGCTTGCCGGCGTCAAGCGCCTGCGCGACCGCATGGGTAAAGTTCAATGCGGAAATCGTGTCGTGCGCATACTCCGGGTTGACGCCGACCATCTCCGGCTTGTCGAGCGTCGCGATGAAGCCGAGCATCGACCCAGTCGTCGGAAGGTAGATATCTCCGCGCGGCTCGTTCGGCTTGGGCTCGAGCGCGAACTTCAGCTTGTACTTCTGATCGGCAACATACCCTGTCAGGAAGTTGATCGCATCCCGGAAATGCTGCAGAGCCGTTACCGGATCCTTGGACGCTTCCACTTCAACGCCTTCGCGACCGCCCCAAAAGACATACACGCCTGCTCCCAATTCGACGCCAAGATCGATTGCGCGCATTGTCTTCTGCAACGCGAAAGCGCGGACCTTGGGATCGTTGGACGTGAACGCGCCGTCCTTGAAAACGGGGTGCGCAAACAGGTTCGTCGTCGCCATCGGCACGACGAGGCCGGTATCCTTCAACGCTTGCTTAAACTCGGCGACGATCCGATCTCTTTCGGCCGGCGTGGCGTCAAATGGGACAAGGTCGTTGTCATGCAGGTTGACCCCGTAGGCGCCCAGTTCGGAGAGCTTGTGCAGCCCTTCGATCGGTGTCGGCGGCACGCGCACCTCGCTGCCAAACGGGTCGCGCCCCGCATTGCCAAACGTCCAAAGGCCAAATGTAAACTTGTCGTTCTTCGTGGGTACAAAATCCGCCATGATAAAATCTCCTTCGAGTTCCGGTACGAATTTGATTATATCCGCCATCCTCCTAAAAATCTATCCGGTTAGCTTTTTATTTTCGCGGGAATGTCCGCTCTATCCCGCACATCGCCGTACCACGCAATCCAGCCCCGAAACCGTTCATGCCGTTGCCCCTCGCGCGCCCGTTACGGCAACGGTCAGCCACCGGAGATACGATGCAGCGTCGAACGGCGGATCGCCTGCAAGATAATGGCTTCTGCCCTTTCCCCTTTGGCTGCACCATTCGATCGTATACATGTCCTGTTCGCAAGCGCCCCGCTTCACTTCGCCAAGCACCGTAACGCTGTCCGCCGATGAAACGGCCTCGCCGGCGAGAAGAGCGGATCCCAAGGAAACTGAGCTCAACGAAAACCTTACCGGGAGGTTGTCCCGCGTATCGTTACAAGCGACTAACTCGTGAACCTCGCTGCCTGGTTCCTGCTCGCGCACGACGAGATGCAGCGGACGTTGCGCATTGGCGATCCAATTGAACGCCAACTTCTTATCGTAATAGTAATCGACCACCGCATCCGAAAACTGCGGCCAGCCGTCGATCAGGTTCCACCAGATAATCCCCGTCTTCGACCATTTGCGGCTACGGAAAAGCTCGATAAAGAACTTCATGGCCTCCGCCTGCACGCACTGGCTCAATTGCACGAATTCCTCCAGCGTCTCCGGGGCGCAACCAAACAGGTCGCCAATCTGCAGACGCATCAGCTCGATGCGGTAGTCGTTATTGTGCACGCCGGGTATCGCGGACGTCGCATGCAGCAGCCATTCGTCGTTGCCCGGCGGCCACAGCTTGCCAGCGGAGATAAACCTCTTGATCGACTCAACGGAAGGGCTGCCATGGTAGCCGATCTCACTTGCAAAACGGCCACGCGAGTCTTTGTAGTATGCGGTCTTAAAGGAACGGCGCGGTCCCCACAGGTGCTGTTCAGGAAGGTCGTCCTCGCCCTTGCCAAACGCCGATGGGCCTATGTACGGCGAGGACGGCAGATAGGCTCGGCTGGGATCTTCTTCGCGCAACACGCGCGGAATGACTTCCCGCGTCAGCCGGTTCATATTGGGATCGACTGTCTGGAGCCAAAAGTTCCAAGCAGGGACGCTGTCACACTCATTGTCGCCGCACCAGATCGCCAAACTCGCGTGGTTACGAATCCGCCGGACGACCGAGCGCGCTTCAATTTCGATCTTGCGCGCAAAGTCGTCGTCCTGCGGATAGAGCTTACACGCCATCGCGAAGTCTTGCCACACAAGAACGCCGCGCTCATCGCAGAGATCGAAAAAGCGGTCACTCTCGTAGACGTTCCCGCCCCAGCATCGGACCATGTTGCAGCCTGATTCGTCCAGCAGCGAGATGGCAGCGTCGAGCCTCTTTTCGTCCCGTGAGTGATACGCATCGAGCGGCGCCCAGTTTGTCCCGAGGATGAATAGCCGCTCTCCGTTTACCAAAAATACGAACTCGCCTTTACCCTCGGCATCAATGATCTCGGTTCTGTTCAGTTCAATCGTGCGGATGCCGTGGCGAAACTCATGTCGATCAACCTCGTCGCCGTTGCGCAAAAGGCGCACGGACACGTTATACAGGTTCGCGTCGCCGCGGCCCCGCGGCCACCAAAGGCGGGGGTTCTCCACATCGAATACGCATCGTCCCGCGACGCCTACAACGCTTGAACGCTTGCGGAACGTCGATTCGCCGCAAGATCCCTTTATCTCGACTTCATAATGCGCGCTGAGCGGATCGACGCCTTGCAAGCGATACCAAAACGCCTCGCCTGCGCGGCCCTCCGACACCCAGCGAGTCGAAAGCCAGTACTGGTCAATCCGTTCTGTCGACCGCCATTCGATCCGTACGGGACGCCAGAGACCGGCGGACAAGGCGCGCGGCATGATGTCCCACCCATACATATGAGGCGCCTTGCGAACGCGGATCGATTCCCAATTCCCATCCCCCGCGGCATTGCCCGGAGCCAGCTCGAATTTGCGCGACTCCAGGAATGCCGGTCGAATATGCACGAGCAGTTCGTTCTCTCCATTCAGCAGACCGGTCAAATCGAACTCATGAGCGATGAGCATGTTATCCACGCTGCCGAGAAGCTTTCCGTTAATAAAGATATCCGCGAAACAGTCCACGCCTTCCAGCACAAGAAACGGCAGCGAATCCGGTTTCCCGGCATCGGCCGCAAATTGGCACGTGTACCAGACGTGGCATCGCTCGTAGCGTCGTAGGGCGACGATGTTCATGCCGAAAAACGGATCACCTTCAACAAGACCGGCGCGGCCCAGATCCAGCTCAACATTGCCGGGCACGATGGCGTCGTAGAACGCGACATCACAGCGAGCGAGCTCACGCTGGGTTTTCGCCTCGGAGAGAGCACCGCCCAGCGGCTCCTGAGCGATGGCGAACCGCCAATTCCGCTGAGAAAGGTTCTCGAAAGCGTTTAAATCAGTCATCTGCCCTGGCAGACCTCCTACCTGCATCGACGTTCGGTTCCTTGCCGAAATTTGCTACGGCATCGCATAAGCTGGCGCTGCCGCCAAGAGCGAGCCGCTATGCTCGGGCGTCTCGCCGCCGTGGCTGTCAAGCAGCAACAGCATTGTGCAAGAGAGCTTGCCGTGCGGCGTTCCGTCGTTCGATCCGGCCCAGTGGTCGGCGTTGCTGCCATCGAGCGGAAACGTAATCCTGCGCCACTCAGCATCCGTAATTCTGCCTCCGCTCACCTGGAAGGTCTGTCCCGTGGCGTCGGTAAAGCGAGAAAAGACGCCGATTTCATGTCCGTCGCCCTTGATCCACACGACAAGCGCCTTTGCGCCGTCGGGAATCGGATCGTCCGCGAGCGGTTCGAGAGTGTTGTAGGTCCAGGCGCGCCCCGTCGTAAACGGACAGAGGATCGCAAGCGGCGCGGGCGAATTCGGGGGAGTTGCCACGGCTTTCGGCGTGTCCGTGGAAGCCGCTTGATTGTTTGAATAGAAGATGTGCTTCAGCGGCACGGCCTGCGTTGCTGAAACTGGCCAGTTGCCCTTCGGCACATCCGGGTCAGTCGCGACCCTGCCCCAAACAAGCCCCGCCTTATCGATCAACTCGATATCTCCGACTGCCGCGCCCGCCCCGGCAAGGGTGACGACCTTTCGCCTATCCGCTTCCAATGTGAGCGACGCTTCGATCTGGCGTCCGGATTTCGGTTTGAGCACGACCGCCCCCGAGAAGGTCCGATCAACCGGATTGGAGATGTAAACAGACAGATCGCGTCCCTTCGGCTCCGTTTGGACGTCCAACACGGACGCGCTGATCGACATGAGAGCGTCTATCCCGCGTACGGGAGTGCCGTTCCACGTAAAATCGAGATCGATTGGGTGCGGTCCAGCGGTGGCCGCATCGACGGACAGGTCGACGACAACATCCTTGTTTTCGCGCGGCGCGACCAGAAAGCGATGTCCTTGATTGCCATTCATAATGCCAATCACCGCCGGATTGCCGCCGGTATTGGTAAGCCGGAACGCGCAGCGGACTGTCGAACCGGTCACCGCCACTCGAGGCTCAGGCGAGTATGCAATCGACGCCGCCCGGCGCGCTTCGGAGTAATCGGCATCCCCTGGACGAACCTTACGTATGGTTGGGAGCGTCGGCGAATTATTGTCGCGTGACGACCAAGCGACAATCGCTAGATCGCTCTGGCTCTCGAACAGCAAGCGGCAGTCGTTCCCTTTGTCCGGCAATAGACGATGGCTAAATCTGTAGCCGCGAAGGCCACGTATCAGATTTCGTACGGCCGTATAGGAAGCCTTAGGTTTGAAATCGTGCGTCACGATGCCATAGCGCCCGCCAACGGATGACGGATCGGAGCCCACATCCTTCCAGTCGTACCAAATCGTTAGGTCCACGCCATTTGCGAGGTTCCAGAGATATTCGCGAAGCATATAGGCCGCTTGAACGTCCTCCGGAACCGTCCAATGTGGGGCTGCGGCCGTTGAGTAGCCCCACTCGGAGCAAATGAGGCGCAGCGGATTTTGACCAGGGGGCGTGTACCGCGCAATTATCGATCGCACTCGCATATAGCCGTCGCCAACCGTTTCTGGCTTGGTTTCGCGATAGGGATGCACGGAGAGAGCAGCAATTTGGGCGAATGCGCCAACTCTCGATCCGGTGCGCAAAAAGGATTCGATATATTCCATCGACATCCCGCCGACGGCGCCCGCCACAATTGTCGCCTTTGGATCGGCCTTGCGCATTGCGCTGGCGGCTGACTTAACGAGCAACGCGTAGTCCCGCACGTTAGGGAGCGGTTTCCAAAAATCGCCGGCATTCGGTTCGTTCCAGATCTCCCAAACGATCCCCTTGTTCGCATATCGCGCCGTTGCTGCCGCCGCAAACTTGGCGAATGCGGCGCGGCCGGCATCGGTAAACGGGGAGAGACCGCCGTCATAATTGGGATTTCCATAATCGAGTATGAACAGGCCTCTCAAATTGCAACTGTCAAGCTCCTTGACAAGACCGTCGAAGGCGGAGAAGTCGTAAACTCCTGTCGTTCGCTCGACGTTCTCCCAGCGCATGTCCGTGCGTACGAAGCCGAGCCCCGCGTCGCAAAGCAGGCTCCGCTCACCGGGCTCGAAATGCGTGGCGTGAACATTGATGCCGAAGCCGTCCGGAACCACGGGCTGCGGCAAGCCGTATTGGGAGGCGCGTGCGTTCGGGCAGATCGCGGCTAACGCGATGCAGAGGATCACATTGCGCATGCGCCGAGCTATCCCAAAACTGCCTATGTGTACTGTCATCTTTTCCTGTCCTTATTCGTGCAGCATCGTCGAGCAAAGCCCAAATGGCCGCTCCGCTCCCCAGTCGTAGGCGGCGGTATTGTACGGCGCGGTATTGCAGCAGGCGTTTTCCGCGTTAACGGCGGCGCCGATAAGCTGTGACGGCAGCCATTTTGCATGACCATCGGCGTATGCGACATTGCCGCCCTGGTTATGCCCCTGCTTGACGACTCCAATCGCCGCCAAAGGAGAGCCCTCGACTCGCTGGGCCAAATCGTTCGGCGTGTCGAGAAACCAGGAGTAGGTGGATGGATTGCTGACCGTCGGCGCATACTGTCCCCAGGATGCCAGAAAGACGGCGTCCTGCGAAGGCGTCTGCAGCATGGTCATGTGAACGGGCATCGGATTAGCGTTGGCGGTATTCTGGCATCCGCCAGCGCTCAAAGGACAACTGCCCGGCATGCCGAAGACCATGAACCATGCATTGTAGCCATAGCTGGGGTTGTCAAAATTGGAATCGACGGCCGTAAAGTTGAAGGAGTCGCTCGGACACCGCCAAACCTGCGAACTTTTGATATAGGCGTTCAGAAGCTGCCCCGGCGTGAACTGCGTCCACGGGGAACCGTTGTTGTAGACGATATTCGGACTTACTTCATCATAATCCTGGACATATTGAGTAAAGCCCAAACCGATCTGCTTCAAGTTGCTCAGACATCCC
Organism: Capsulimonadaceae bacterium; assembly: GCA_031292625.1. Lineage (GTDB taxonomy): Bacteria > Armatimonadota > Armatimonadia > Armatimonadales > Capsulimonadaceae > JARLGU01. The sequence continues at coordinate 26,551 of JARLGU010000048.1, forward strand.
GTCTGTCGCGCCTTTTCCCGCGCAGTCGCGAACACGGGAAACAATATAGCTGCAAGTATAGCAATAATTGCTATTACAACGAGTAGCTCTATTAAAGTGAATGCGTTGCAACACCTGGTTCTCATGTCAATCCTCCCAATTCATTTTGCTAAACTGGCTCTTGCATTGGCCGCTCAGTGCGGCTTCGTGATGTATAACTCATCGTGGACGTCCTCGCAATGAGATCCGAAGCTAAACAGACGGGTTTGGCTGATCCCGGCGCCGCAATCTCCCGGTAGACCATGTCGACGGCCTCGCGTCCCATCGCATCCATCGGCGGACGAATTGTCGTCAGCCCCAACACCGCCGATTCCGGGAAGTCATCGAATCCGGCGATTGCAAAGTCCCGTCCAGCGACGTAGCCTGCTTCGCCCGCCGCACGCATAAACCCATAGGCGTTGTGATCGTTTACGGCAATTACGCCATCAGCGGGAAGCCCCCGCGTCAAGAGTTCCGCGCCAGCCTCATACGCCGCATCGACCTGAATCTGTTGCACGTTATGCCGGTCGAACACCGAGTAGAGTTCGTGTTCGCCAATCGACGTAAGGACAGCCCCGGAAGGCATGCCATGAACGGCGGCGGCGTCAACCGCGCCGCGGACGCGCTGATCGACCCACTCGGCCCGGTACCCCGAAAACACGAGCACGCTCCGGCATCCGCGACGAAACAGGTGGCTCGCAGCGCGAAACGCGGCGTCGACGCTGCTGTAATCGACGCTCAATCGATATACGTGAGAGAGAGAGCCGCCAGCATGGACCACCGGAACGCTCCTATCCGCCGCCTCGCCCAGTAGTTGTTCGATATCACGAGGCCACCGGTCCAACATGCTGATAATGCCCTCGACTCCCTGCCCGCACAACACCGCGATCCCCTCCTCCATTGAGAGCCCCGCAAATGAGGGATGTTTTAGATCGACCGTGCAGCACGAGCCCCCTCGCGCTGCAATGGCCTTTTCCGCGCTCGCAAACTGGTGGGGCAGCCGTATATCGCCGCCCTCGACTGCGCTGTCGAAGAGGATGCCGATGCGAACCGTCTTTACCGCTCGCGCAGAGCCTGGAACGCGATCGCTAAGAGGCTGTATACTCTTAGCGTCATGAAGCCCAGTCGCCCGCTCCCGATGAATCGAATGAGCCACGAAGGTTCCGTTGCCGCTCTTCGTTCTCACAACGCCGTCCGCAATCAACGGCCCCATTGCCTCTTCAATCGTTCGCAGCGCCACGCCGTACGTCTTTGCCAATTCGCGCCGCGATGGCAACGGCGTTCCTGCCGCCCAGTCGCCGTTTGCAATCCTCTGTCGAAGATCCGCCGCGATTCGCTTCGACAACGGCGCCTTGATATCGATGTTGGTCTCCACGGGCATTTGGGAACAAGTATCCTTAGATTCAAGCGACAGCAATTTTTATTACACGCGTACTATATCATAGTACGCTGAGTCTGTCAATAGCCTGCGGCGATTTCGTAAATGCTGCGTTGTCACAATTTCTTCGACGGCCTCTTGACGAACCTGCGGAGTTGGTGTATCATATGATTAAACGTTTACCCAAATCGCTGTGGCGGACATAATATCGATGAACGTCTCGATTGTCGAAGTTGCTAAACGAGCAGGAGTGTCGATTGCGACGGTCTCCAAGGTGCTCAACCGAACTGAAGGCGCCCGCGTCGGAGCCGGCACCCGCGAGCGCGTGATCCGCGTCGCCGCCGAAAGCGGCTATCAGCCGAACAAAATGGCGCGCAGCATGGTGAGCGGCCGCTCGAATACGATCGGGCTGATGGTATCCGGCTTTGAGAACCCATTTTTCGTCGCGGTCATGGAGGCGCTTGAAAGAAAGGTAACCGCAAGCGGCTACCAGGTCATGCTGGATGTCGCCCCGTCAACCCGCGGCACGTTTTACCAACACGGCATGATCCGCGGTTGGCCGGTGGACGGCGTTTTGATGTGGGCATTTCAGAATCAAAATGCGAGCCAGTTTCTGGGTCCGGTCGCCGATGACCTGCCGGTCGTCTATCTTGGCTACTCGAGAAGCGATGGTTCGGACTGGGTTTCGTTCGACCATTACAAAGCGGGCCGCATCGCCGCAGGCCATTTAATCGATCGCGGACACGACCAGATCACCTTCGTAACGCCGCATATTCACGATGACGGCGAGCCAATGGACGAGCGCTTCTTTGGTTGCCGTGACGAATGCCTTGAGCGAGGCGTCGTTTGCAATGTCTACGCAATGCCGATCCATCAAGCGACGCGCGCCGCGGCGTTTCAGACCGGACAGGTACTCGCGAAAATCGATGCCGCAAGCAGGCCGCGAGCGCTCGTTTGCAATAACGATCTGCTTGCGCTCGGCGTTATGCACGGCTTGCGCAGTATGGGAATTGTCGTGCCTCGCGACGTCGCCATCGTTGGATTTGACGGCATCGACGAAGGCAAATACCAGGATGTCAGCCTTACGACGGTTGAATCCCCCGTCGAGGAGCTTGCGGAACACGCGGCGAAGAGGCTTATCGAACGTTTGTCAGGCGCGTCTGGCGAGACGGTCACTCAGATGATTGCTCCCCGCCTTAGGGTTGGCGGTTCGACGGTTCACAAGGAGATTTTATGATGACGACACGAAAAGGTTTCACTCTTATTGAGTTACTCGTTGTTATCGCTATAATTGCGATTCTTGCTGCTATTTTGTTTCCCGTGTTTGCGACGGCTCGCGAAAAGGCGCGCCAAACGACCTGCTCGTCCAACCTTAAGCAGCTTGGACTCGCCCTCACGCAATACGTCCAGGATTACGACGAGCGAATGCCTTCTGGCGGCAATCAGAATGGCAATGGGAACGGCTGGGCCTGTCAAATTTACCCCTACGTCAAGAGCAAACTAGCGTATCTCTGCCCCGACGACACGGGCAACAATGGAAACGATGTCGTTTCCTACGGCTACAACACCAACAACATCGTCCCTGGGATCGGGACGCCTCCCGTGGGACAACAGGTCTCGCAATACAGGGCAGCCTCGCGAACGATCGTTCTGTTCGAGGTGACCGGCAATGGGAACAGCACGTCGATCGGCTACGATCCGAGCTACGCTAACTATTCCGGCTGGGGCGGAGACATTCACTCCGGTCCAGACGCCTATTCGCCATCGGGGAATGGAACCGGCGGTAACTACGATCCCAATGGCGAAGGCGCCGGCAACGTTCCGTCGACCCTCAAATACGCGACCGGCTACCTGCTCAACTCGAACGCCACAGCATACGGGACGACCGGCAACTACGCGGCTCCGACTGGCCGCCACTCGGATGGCAGCAACTACGCGTTCGCCGACGGACACGTCAAGTGGCTCAAAAACACGATGGTGACCGCCGGCGGAATCAACAGCACCGCTGGAAACTGCGGCAGCGCTGTCTACCCCTTCACCGCCGCCGCAACGGATTGCGGCACGACATCGATCGGCGCGACATTCAGCACATTCTAACGATAGGCGGCAACATGACCTTATCGATTAAACCTGCTCTAGCCCTTTGCGCGTCGCTCCTGCTCACGCTTTCGATGCTGGCTCATGCCACGCCGGATAGCAAGTGCACGCTCTTGGACGCAACTCACGCGACCGGCGCGGTGTTGACGCCTGACAGCGCGGCAATCGGAGGAAAGGTCGCGATAGCATCAGGTTCCTATCGGGAGCTCGGCGTCTTCGATGTCCCCGACGGCGACGGTCCGTGGACGATCTGGGTCCGCTACCGCGGCAGTGCAATCCAGCTAAAATCAGTCGCCGCATCGGGAAAGCGATCGGACCTTAACTGGCTCTGGGCGAAACCGTCGAGGCTCACCTGGACGTCGTTCGGCAAGCACGCCGCGGCGGAACTCGGCTCTCGCATATCGATTATGCGCGGTCCCGAAGATGGCGGCGTTTGCGCGGTGGACGCGATCGTGTTCGCCAGGGACGACGCATTTGACCCCGGCAAAGCCTATCCGGACTTTAAGAACGCCGCTCCCGCGTCGAAGGCTGTCGTCGCCGCAAGCACCGGCACGCCGATCGTCCCGGCCCCATCCGATACGACGCCGATCTTTGCCCGCGTATCGATCAGCTGGTCCACGAAAGTTGGCAATGCTACGAAGTTCCTCTATGGAACCAACGACAATCAGATCGGCAACCCGAGAATAGACGCGCAAGACCCGATGGTCGATCGAAATCTGGACGATTTCGGGATTTCATTTCTCAGATTACACTCGGGCGGGCTCACGGATGCGTGGAGCGACGCCGCTAAACAAGATTGGGATCGACAGAAAATCGCAGCGTCTCTAGCGGCCCCTCATCTGAAGGGCCGAGCGATTATCATGAACATTCCGCACTGGCCGCGCTGGCTTAAAACCGAACAAGACGGAACCCTTGCGCCGTCAGAATACGATGCCATGGCGTCCTTCTGCGCAAATCTCGTGCGGATCGTCAACGGCGATCTCCAAATGGGCGTTCGCTACTGGGAACCGCAAAACGAATGGGACATGACATACGAGCGCGCCGGCAAGCGCGCCGAATTATGGACGATCTTCAGCGCCTGCGCCCGCGCCATGAAGCAAGCGGACCCGACTATCCAGGTCGGCGGCATCGCGCTCTGTTGGGACGATCCCGTCAAAATCGCCGAGTTCGTCAAGCAGTGCGGCGCCGATGTCGATTTCATCACGTTCCACCGATACGGCAGCGGCGCGGCGACCGACTCGACCGACAAGCTAATGGCTTCGGCCGCCAACTTTGGCGAACGGATGAAGACCTATCCCGCTCTCGTCCGGAGGGCGTCAGGCGGCCGGACAATTCCGCTGATGCTGGACGAATACGGATTGGACTTCTCGTGGGACTCGGGCGAGACGCGCCAGTGGACAAATGCCGGAGCAGTCTGGTACGCCGCGATGCTGCGCAGCATCGCCTACGCCGGCATGGGGTATGCGCTCAACTGGGATCTGAAAGATCACGTCTACGGCCTGACGGGGATGGACGACCGCCCTCGACCGATGGCGCAGGTGCTGCGCTGGGGAAACCGCTATTTGACCGGCGATCTCTTTGACGCAAAGTCGAGCCTGCCCCGCGTAGCCGCGATGGCGGTGCGTCAGGCAGACGGCGACCGGTCGATCCTGCTAATCAACGAAGCGGCCGGACCGGCAACGATCACGTTGAAGCACGGCGTAAAGCTCGCGCAAACGCAAAAGTTGTTCACGGAGAGGCTTGACGAAAACGGCGCGCAGCATGGTTCATTGACCGGATATGCGCTGGGCCATCCAATCAACTTGCCTCCCTATTCGCTGCTGCTCATCCGCCTGCCGAAGGGCTAGCGACGGATGGGATCTGCGCGCCAGGCGCATTCCCCAGCAAATTAAAAAAAGGACCTCTCGCCGCGGAGGCCGCCTCAAGCCGCCGAGGCTCCGGCGCTTCGCCGGACCATGCAAAGGGACGGCGAAGCGCTCATTTCATTCCACGACATGTTCGCAAGCGTACGAAAGGCGTTCGTAGCAACCGGGTGCTCCGCCCATTACCGAACTAACTCGGCTACGCCTCGGCGCGCTTCGCGCGGAACCTACCTTCCCATTTCATTTGCCCCTTCCTCTCCTTCGACAGGCTCAGGACTCCGAGCGAGGCCGACGAGCCGAAGCGGGAGGAGCTTTGGAGCGCTTGGCAATGCGGCCAACAGTCTCTCCGTTTCGGAGAGAAGGGGACCCCATTCCGATGGGGTAGAGAGGTCTCCGAACGCGCGAACCACGCTCAAATTGAGCTACATTTTCCCAACACCGCACCAATTTTCCTCCGCGCCAACCTAGCCGCCGAAGAGATCGATCAGCGCCTGCGCCAGCATTTCGTGCCCCTTGTTATTCGGATGGTTGATGCCGTTCAGCAAGAGCGTCTCATAGGGCACGCCTTCCGCCTGCAAATGCTCCCAACGCTGCGACCAATCCGCCAGCGCAATGCCCTCGCGCGGAGCGAACTCGCGGACGAACTTGATGTACGGCCTTGTGTCGGCGCTGATGCGATCGGACGGCGCATTCATCATCTGGTGGTTCGTGAAATGCGGCGCAACGATAATGTATTCGATGCCCTCCTTGCGGAAGAGGTCCACGAAGCCGCTGTAGCGCTTCTCAAGAACGGCGGTCGGGGTCCCGGAATCATTAACGAACTCCATGATTATAAGGTCCGGATGCGGCGCTACGACCTTTTCCTCGAAGTTGTGCGGCGATCCGCTGGGCTCGCTTAAAAAGCTTTGACTATTGCGGCCGCCCCACGCGACCGTCGTCATATGCACCGTAGCCTTCGGATACTTCGCGGCGAGCAGCGTTGCAAAGCGCTCCTGGTACCGATGCGCAACGTCGGATGCCGCCGCGCCGGTCGAGACGCTGTCGCCCCACGTGAGGATCTCGACCGTCTGTCCGCTGTTGAGCTTCGCCCACGTCTTGGGCAGAAGCTTCTCGGCAACCGGATGCGCGCTGACAGTCTTTGGATATGCCGGCTCGATAATCGGATAAAGGCTGTCCCCAGTAAGTGCGCTGGATCGGCCGGGCACCCAGATATTCGCGATCACGGTGCTGCCTGACGGCACAGCCGGCGGCTGCGGCGACACGACTTCCGGGATGCCGGGCACGAGGACCACCGCGCCCCTGGCATTCACGACGAGCGAATCGATACGCGACGCCCCGTATTGATAATCGACCAGGACAGGCTGATTGGCTGCAATCGCTCCCCCGTCCAGACGCCCCAAAGTCGCCCAGTCCGGTTCGAACTCATAGTCGACGCCTCGCTTAAACACGGTTCCGTCGCCAGCCGCACTCTTCACGACCACGCTGGCGGGATCGAGCAAACCGCGTTTCGTACATTCCATCGCGACGAGCTTGACAAGTTTTGCGCCTCGAGTCCAACCTGCAGCCGTAGGGTTGTAGACTGGCAGCGCCGCGTGTTGCTCATTCTGGACGCTGAGCAACGGCGGCGGCGCAATGTCGAACGCGGCGGACGCGCGGACATTGACCGTATCCGAGCCGACCGTAAAGCGGCCAGCCGTGACGCTAACCTGCCACGGGCCAGTCACGCGTATGGTCCCCGCGCCATCGGCCGCCTGTGCAACGCCCGTGAGCGCCAATGACAACATCACGAGCAGCAATGATTTAATCATGGGAAATGCTCCTAAACCTCTTAAAGAAGTGACGCGGAGCAGGCGTCGATCCGGTCGCTGCTCGCGCGAACGGGTATCCGTTCGACGTATACGATCAAACGACCTTTGCAATGCGGAAAAATCCCTGGAATTGCTCGCACGGCGAGAGTCGCGCAGCGGGATCGACAAAGCGTCCGAGCACTATATCGCGCCGCGGCAGCGTTCCCACACGAGCCGCAATCCTTCGAGAGTGAGGATCGGATCGACGTGCGTCACGGACGACTCTACCTTGTTCAGAAAATCAGCCGCATGACCGCCGGTGGCAATCACCGGACACTCCGGTGCGTTCATCTGTTCGCGAAAGCGCGCCACCATCCCATCGACCAGCGCCGCTAGGCCATACGTCATCCCGGATTGCAGCGCCTGCGGAGTGCTGGCTCCAATCGCATGCGGAGGCTTCTCGCGAGGAACGGCGGAGAGGCGCGCAGCGTGCGTAAAGAGAGAATCCCATGCGAGCGACACCCCGGGAAGAATCGCGCCTCCCAGGTAAATATCGCCTTGTCCAACTGCGTTGAAGGTCGTTGCGGTGCCGAAATCGATTACAATTAACGGCGCCGGGCCGTACTTTGCGATAGCGGCGACGGCATCGACAAGCCGGTCCGCGCCAACATCGCCGGGCGGCTGATAGAGCACCTTAATGCCCATGTCCAGAGATGAGGTCACCATTACCGGTTCGCAACCAAAGGACTTGACGGAAAGCCGCATCAGGTCGGACGTTGCTCCTGGGACGACGCTCGCGATAATCACGCCGTCAATGTCTGCGAAGGTGAGGCGTTCGTGGCCAAAGAGCGTATCGAGCAGCGACGTGTATTCGTCCGCCGTACGACCCGCCTGAGTGCTGATACGCCAGTGTATTCGGAGGCCGCTGCCAGCGTAGACAGCAAACGTCACATTGGTATTCCCGGCATCAATTGCAAGCAGCATGGCTGAATTATACCTTTGTGAATGAAGGGCAACACGGATCGATCGCACTTTACGCTTGTCGTGCCGGACCGGCGCGAATGGCGTCAGGACCACGCCGCGTTCAGGCTATCGACTGCGCAAGAGCTATCGTACTCCGCCGCAGCTCAAGGAATTGGCACGAAAAAGCCCGGAGGATCGCTCCCCCGGGCAACAAATCGGTTCCACTTTAATCCGCATCAAAACTCAAGGACGATCGCGCAGGAACATCTCGGTCACCCAGAACTGGCCGTTCGGCGCCCGGAAGAAACCGACGCCCGCTTTCGTGAAGCGCGGCTGAAGAATATTGGCGCGATGACCAGGCGAATTCATGAACGCCGCGTCGGCCTGATTGGCTGTCTGGTCCATTAGGTCAGTCACCGAGCGATAATAGATGTTCTCGCCTACCATGGCGTACTCGGGACGGCGGCCAAGGAACGCAAGGTAGCGATCCATGGGAGTGACCGGTCCGGGCGACGGCGCATAGTGATCGAAGTACTTGCGATCGCTCATATCGCGAGAATGGGCTCGTGCGATCGCCACAAGATCCGGGTCGAGAGTAACGGGGCGCAGACCTTGCGAGGTTCGATCCTCATTGATCAAATTGAACAGGGCCAGCTCTTCATCACTGAGCTCATTGGTCGACCGCTCGGCTACGGCGCCAGGATCTTGGACAGACGCCTGATGAGTCGCCACCGTCTGCGGACCGAAGTCTTGAACGGCATGCTGGACAACATCCGTGCTGGCGAATTTCGCCGGCGTCAGAAACAAACTCAATGCAAATAGCAGTGGAACCACGATCTTACTCCTCCCGTGCCTTCGTGCTTGTACACGGGTAATTTTCGGAGTTAGGACGAGCGATCTTCAGGGAAACGGCTGAATAGGAAGTAAGCACAATTACCGGTTTTTGGTCAAAAACGGTCGTCCGAAGTAACTTCAGCAAGCATTCTACCATACTATCCCGGCACTTATAGCGTGCAAGCATAAAGTTCTATTCAACAGTCGCCTCGGCCTTCGGCATGTCGGAACAGACATCATTGCCTGGCCTCCGGGCATCGTCGTCACGGTACTAATACCTGCAGATCGCGTGCCAAGACGAGCTCGCTAAGTCCATAATTTTAAAATTCCTCGAGAAGTACATGCGTCCGGGAATCGACCGCGAAGTCCACATAGTCGCTTGACCATAACCATGATTCCAGAGGCAGTAGATTTCACGAGAATATGAATGATTTAGAACCCATTCAATATGCGATTCAACAGCTTATGAGACTCATTATCGGTTCTAAAGCCAGATACAATCGGCCGTCAGGAGGACAGAAGAATTTTCTCGAAACTAAGACTTTTAACAAGGATTTTCGAACTTGCAAAAAAAACGCACGACGAAGCGGCTATCCCGCGGAGATTTTTCGGAGGAAGGATTTCCGGCAAGCATTACGGCCGTGTTGACCTGTCCGGCGCGCAGCTAGCGGACAAGCGTTAAGCATTCATCCAGGACGCTCACCAAGAAGCTCGTCTGCTCCGGCGCAATGACAAACGGCGGCACAATCTCGATCACGTTGCCGGCATCGCCCGCCGGAAGGACGATTAGCCCGCGCCGAAGCGCGGCCACGACGGCGGGCCAGACGCGCTGCCGGTCGCGAAGCTCGACGCCGATCATCAGACCGCGCCCCCGCACGGCAGCGACAAGATCCGAATGTCCCCCTGCCATCGCATTCAAATCCGCGAGGAGACGCTCGCCCACTTCGCGCGACCGCGTCACCAGCTTGTCGAGGTGGATCGCCTCAATCGCCGCGCACGCCGCCGCACAGGCCAATGGTTGTCCGAGGAACGTATACGTATGGCGCGCCTCGCCCGTACTGCCCGTTCCCCAGGCCGCTTCCATAAGGTCCTGAGAGCCGATGCATGCCGAGATCGCCATGCCGCCTCCCATTGCTTTACCGACGCACAGGAGATCCGGCGCTACTTTGTCGTGCTTGCACGCAAACCACCATCCTGTTCTCCCCCACCCCGTGAAGATCTCGTCCAGGATCAAAAGGGCGCCAGCCGCCGCGCACGCCTCTTTGACGTGCGCTAGCCAACCGGCCGGCGGAATCCTAATGCCCGCGCGGCCCTGAATGGGCTCGACGATAACAGCGCCGATCTCCGGGTCGGCGGCGAGAGCGTCGACGACGCGCTGCGGGTCGCAAGCGTACGGTAAAAGGCTCCCGATACCGGCAAGCTGATCCGCGAAGGGTTCCCGGAAAAAGGAACGCGCGGTCACTTCCAGCGCCCCGTAGCTCAGACCATGGTAACCGCCCTCAAACGACAGAACATTCCGGCGGCCAGTCGCAAGACGCGCCGTTTTCAGCGCCGCCTCGACCGCATCCGAGCCGTTCTGTCCGAGGATGATGCGGCTGTTCGGAATCGGCGAGAATTGAGCGATCCGTTCAAGTAGCCTGACCTTGACCTCCGACGGATGGACGTCGCCCATGCCGTGAACGAGGATCGAGGCCTGGCGCTCGATCGAGGCCTGGACGCGCGGATGACCATGCCCAACTCCCATTGCGCCAAAAGACGAGGTGGCGTCGAGAAACGTGTTGCCGTCCACATCTGTTATCAGGCAGCCGTCCGCGGACCTCCAAAAAACCGGAAAGTCGCTGGATAAAAACGTAATCTCAGAGCATTCGACGGCCTTCAGGCGTCGCGCAAGGTCCACCGAACCGGGACCCGGAATCGTTTGTGTTCTAATATTGGGGATCAGGGATACCAAAGGCCTCACTCCATGTACTGGCCAGCCACAAAGAGAGCGTGGGGCATAACCTTATTGATTATAGCCCACGCGCCTCGACAAAAAAGTGAACCATGAGAGCCCTCGGTAGGAAGGTCTCATGGTTCACTGCACGTATATCGCCGTTCACGTGCGCGACGCGCTTACAACACCCCGACGAACCGGATATTCAGCGTGTTGCCGCCGAAGTCGTTCTCCGTCTTGAGGTTCCAGTTGTACTGGGCCTGCACCGAAATACCGCCAAACTCGTAGCCAAGAATGGGACCGGCGCCGTAGGTTACCCGGATCGTCCCAGGAGTGTCCACGCCCTTGATGCGGTCTTCCTTAAGCTGGTTGGTCGAATATGCGCCAATTCCCTTGGTGAACTTATTCTTCGTCTGCGTGATCGTATAATCGCCGGAGAATTGGTCGCCAGACTGGTAGTTGGTCGACGAATCCTTCAGGTTGTAATCATACTTGAAGTCGCCGCTAACATTCCAGCCGTTGTGAAGCCAGCTAAGCGCCACTCCAGGCTCGATCGTCCAGTAGCTGTTGCCCGATCCAGCGCCCTTGTAGTCCGCCGGATGCGCAGGCGACGTGCTCGGGTCGTTTGCCAAGGTCGAAAGCGAAGCCTTGAGATGCAGGTCGTTCGGCAAGGCCCATGACAACATGCCCGGAACAATCACCGTGTTGTACGTTCCAACGTGGCCATTTCCGACGCCAGGCGCGGTGTTCGAGTACACGCTGGTGTAGTCAAACGGCTGTGCGACGGCGACAGCATAATCAGCGCCGCGAACCTTGAAGCCAGGGTTCCAAAGAACGATCGGGACGTCGACCATCAAGTCGAGTTTTGTCCCGGTCGAATGGCCCTTGGCATCACAATAGCTCATCGAGGAAAAATACGAGTCGTTAACGAAGTAGACACCCTTTGGCGGAACGACGCCTGCCGCGAGGCCTTCATCCGATCCCCGAAGATGCGGGTTCCACAGTTCGTCAGCGAACACATTGCCGGCGCTCAGCGCAAGGACTGCGACCGTCAGCGTGGCCAATAAAATTCTTTTCATCTGTTAACTCTCTCCCAGGTCTTTAATTTATTTTGGGAAGCAACAAAGCGTCTGCCCCACAATAGAGTCTTGGGCAACCTTTTGGTTGCTCCAAGGTCGCCGCATTCCGGCGTCCGGCGGCGACACGCCTCGCGACAAGCCTGAACGCATCTGATTTTAGCAGACAAGCACTGGCCGCTATCGCCATATCGGAAGCACAAGCAGCCAAACACAGGGTTAATACGCCGAATCGTGGATTTTTCGCAAACATCGGCAGAACGGGCGGAGCGAGAGGAACCTGTTAAAGAGCTGGCGAATGGATGGTGCAACAAGGGGCTTTTACCGCGTCGCGCACAACGAAAGAAGCCTTTGCGTGCGATTGCGTCGTAAATTCCAGTTCTGAAGAGGTTTATTGCATAATGAACGAGACAGCGAACAAGCTATGGTACCGGCGGCCGGCCGCGCAGTGGCTGGAGGCGTTGCCGATTGGCAACGGTCGTCTGGCGGCCATGATCTACGGAGGTGCGCCAAAGGAGACGTTCCAGCTTAATGAAGGAACCATTTGGGCAGGCAAACCGCACAATTATGAGCACCCTGGGGCTCTCGACGCGCTGCCGGAAATCCGCAGGCTTGTGTTCGCCCGCGAGTGGCAAAAGGCGCAGGACCTGGTTACCGAGCGTTTCTTAAGCCAGCCGGTGCGCCAGATGCCATACCAAAACGCTGGCTACCTCGATCTCGACTTCGGCGACAGCGATCCTATCACCGGCTACCGGCGTGAACTCGACATCGACGAAGCCGTCGCCCGAGTCTCCTATGCGGTAAACGGGATCCACTTCACGCGCGAGGCATTCGCAAGCAATCCGGACAGCGTAATTGTGGTGCGCCTGACCAGCGACGAGCCCGGCGCTCTCTCGTTCTCGGCAACACTGCGAAGCCCTCGCGGACCAGCGTGCGTCGCGACGCAAAAGGCGCTCGTTCTGAACGATCGAGCGGGACACATCGGGCAACAACCCGGCGCGACCCGCTATCGCATTGAAACGCGCATCCTCGCGACGGGAGGCGCGACGACAGCTGGCGATGATAAGGTCTCCGTCAAAAACGCCGACGAAGCTATCCTCCTCCTGGCAATCGGCACGAGCTACGTCCGCTTCGACGACGCGGATGGCGACGAAAACGCGATCGCAACCCGTGCGCTCGACGCCGCCTCGGAAAAGTCGTTCGCCCAACTCAAAGCCGCGCACATCGCGGACTATCAGATATTATCCAGGCGATTCTCAATTACGCTCGGCGGATCGGAGGCCGCGGACCGTCCGACGGATGAACGCATTCAAACTCAGGCCGTCGACAAAGATCCTGCTCTTGCCGCGCTCTACTGCCAATACGGCCGCTACCTGCTGATTTCGTCGTCGCGAACAGGCGGTCTCCCGGCAACCCTGCAGGGCCTGTGGAACGACAGTCTTACGCCTCCCTGGGACTCCAAGTTCACCATCAATGTCAACACGGAGATGAACTACTGGCCCGCCGGTCCCGCCAACTTGATCGAGTGCTACGATCCGCTGCTTGCACACCTGGAGAGCATGGCGATCAGCGGCGCGCGCACGGCGAAAACCCACTACGGCGCAAACGGCTGGGTCGCGCACCACAACACGGACGCGTGGGCCGGCTCCGCGCCAGTCGACAGCGCCTTCCACGGCATGTGGCAAACGGGCGGAGCGTGGTTGTGCAAGTGCGTATGGGACCGCTACGTATATACGGGCGACGTCGATACGCTGCGCAAAAACTACCCGGTACTGCGCGGCGCGGCGCAGTTCTTCCTGGACACGCTCATAGAAGAACCCTCGCATGGATGGCTGGTCACCAATCCGTCGAATTCGCCGGAGAACGCCCACCATCCTGGCGTCAGCATCTGCGCGGGGCCGACGATGGATATCCAGATCATTCGCGACCTGTTCCACAACTGCGCGGAAGCGGCCCGTCTCCTCGACACCGACGCTACCTTTCGCAACACGCTGATTTCAACAGCGGCGAAGCTCCCGCCGATGCAGATCGGTAAAGAGGGACAACTCCAGGAATGGCTGGAAGACTGGGACGGTCAGGTTCCAGAGCCCCTCCACCGGCATACGTCGCACCTCTACGGCCTTCATCCCGGCCGCCAGATCACCCCAAAGCAGCCGGATCTGTTCGCGGGAGCGCGGCGAACGCTCGAGTTGCGCGGCGATGAAAGCACCGGCTGGTCGATGGCATGGCGGGTCAACCTTTGGGCCAGGCTGCGCGACGGCGATCACTCGCACAAGCTCTTATCCAGCCTGCTGACTCCGGCGCGCACCGCGCCGAACCTGTTCGACCTTCACCCGCCGTTCCAGATCGACGGCAACTTCGGCGGCGCGGCGGGCATTGTCGAGATGCTCATCCAAAGCCACGACGGCCAGATCGAGCTGCTGCCTGCCCTCCCGGCGGCGTGGCCCGCCGGCGCGGTCAGCGGCGTGCTTGCGCGAGGCGGCTTCACGCTCTCGATCCGCTGGCAAGACGGCCGTCTCGCGGGTGGAACCATCGCGTCGCCTAAAGGCGGCGCTTGCCGTTTGTCCTACGACGACCGCGAGGTGAGCGTGATCCTCAATGCAGGCGAGGTCCGCCAGTTCGACGGCGCATTGACGTTCGGTTAGGTTCCGGGATACCACAATCCCAATTACAAACTCTCATTCAAAGCGACATGATAGGAAACGAACAATGATAATACATCTCTCCGGCGATACGCTGCGTAGTATCTGTCTCTTATGCTTTTCCGCAGTCCTTCTGTGCGCGAGCTTTGACGGCGCATTGAGCGACACAACCCCGCCAAGCGACGCGGCCTTCACGCGTTCCGTCGTCGATCCTGGCGACACGGGACGCCTTGGACGGGTGTTTGCCAGGGCGAACGCGGGCCAGCCGATCGTCGTCCTGTTCGTCGGCGGATCCATTACGGAGGGCGCGAAGGCGACAATCCCGGCAAACCGGTACGTGAACCGCGTCGGCGAGTGGTGGAAGGCCCGGTTCCCTAAGTCTCAAGTAACCGTCGTAAATGCTGGAATTGGCGCAACGGGCAGCGATTACGGCTGCTTCCGGTTTCAGCGCGACATCGCAGGAAAGAATCCGGATGTCGTGTTCGTCGATTTTGCCGTCAATGACAGCCAAAGCGCGACATCGCAGGCGACCTATGAGGGGATCATCCGGCAGCTTCTATCGCTCCCCAAACAACCCGCAGTCGTCTCGCTTTTCATGATGCATCAAAGCGGCTCGAATAACCAGAAAGCGGAATCGGAGATCGGCAAGTATTACGGTCTGCCGATGCTCAGCTACCGCGACGCGATCTGGCCGGAAATCCAGTCGGGCATCGCGAAATACGAGGACTACCAGGCGGATCAGGTGCACCCCAACGACAACGGACACGCGTATGTCGCCGCTCTCGTGGCGCACTATCTGGATTCCGTGACCGCATCCGCGAATGCGTCAAGCATCATAACGCCGCTCCCAGCGCCCTTGCATTCAGACCTCTACCAGTACGCCAGTCTCTACGAAGCCAGGTCGATCCAGCCCGCCAAGAGCGACGGTTGGACTCTCTCGTCCGAGAACGGCGGGTTCTGGACAACCAGTCAACCGGGCAGCGTCTTCGAGTGCGTGGTCGAGGGGCAATCGGTGAGCGTCGTCACGTGGCGCATTAAGGGCGCGATGGGCCGAGCCAGCGCGCGCGTGGACGATCAGCCGGCCAAGATCATCGACGGCTGGTTCGACCAGACGTGGG
Source organism: Capsulimonadaceae bacterium (assembly GCA_031292625.1). Taxonomy (GTDB): domain Bacteria; phylum Armatimonadota; class Armatimonadia; order Armatimonadales; family Capsulimonadaceae; genus JARLGU01. The sequence continues at coordinate 42,259 of JARLGU010000048.1, forward strand.
GCGGTTACCGGCCGATCACGCTGCTCGCGGACGGCCTCGCTCCGGGCAAGCATACCGTCCACGTCGAGCTGCTCGATCAGAAGGACGAAGGCAGCACCGGTTACGAGTTCCGCATCCTCGCGATAGGAACGGCCGGCGTGGCGCATTAGGGGCGCATGCAGGAAATGCCGTCGACCGAGCATTGTTGGCAAAGGGCAGTATGCGTAGCGACGCGATACTGCCCTAGCCGCAAGCACGGATGCCACCCTACTCCACCGTAACGCTCTTGGCGAGGTTGCGGGGCTGGTCGATTTCGCGGCCCAGGTCGCTAGCGATGTAGTATGCGAGAAGCTGCAGCGGGACGATCGCTAGGATCGGCATCAGCACGTCGTGGCGCGTCGACGGAACCGTCAGAACCGCATCCACGGAGCGCTCATCGAGGCCCTGGTCGTTCTCCTTGACCACGGCAACCGCGATGCCCTCGCGCGCCTTGACTTCCTTGACGTTGGAAAGCATCTTGTCGTAGAGCGCGCTTTGAGTCGCAAGGCAGACGACCGTGACGCCGGGCTCTACGAGAGCGAGCGGGCCATGCTTCAGCTCCCCGGCGGGATAGGCCTCCGCGTGGATGTAGCTGATCTCCTTCATCTTGAGCGCACCTTCCATCGAGACCGCGAAATCGAGGCCGCGGCCGAGGAAGAAGAAACAGCTCGACGTGTTGGACAAGCGCAGCGCGATCTTTTCGACCGCCTTTGTGTCCGCCAAAACGCCAGCCATCTTGTCGGGGATCGCTAGAAGATCCTCAACGTACGACGCGACGATGTCCTTGGAGAGCTTGTTCTCCTGCTGGGCGATGTAGAGACCAAACAAGTAAAGGCTGACGAGTTGGGTGACGTACGCCTTTGTGGACGCGACGCAGATCTCGGGGCCCGCATAGGTGTACAGCACCTCATCCGCCTCGCGAGCGATGCTCGAACCGACGACATTGACAATCGCCAGAGTGGTCGCGCCCTTCGCCTTGGCTTCACGCAACGCCGCGAGCGTATCGGCCGTTTCGCCGGACTGCGAGATAATGATCGCAAGCGTCTTGGAGTCGACGAGAGGATCGCTGTAGCGGAACTCGCTGGCAACCTGGACCTCGACCGGACGGCGAAGGAGGTGCTCGAAAAAGCTCTTGCCGACCATTCCGGCGTGGTACGCCGTGCCGCACGCAACAATGAAGATGCGGTTAAAATCGAGAAGCCGTGCCGGGCTCAGACGGAAGTCCGGGAAGACGATCTGCCCCTCGTCGGTCACGCGGCCCCGCAGCGTGTCGCGGATGGTCTTCGGCTGCTCGTGGATCTCCTTGAGCATGAAGTGCGGATAGCCGCCCTTCTCGGCCGTATGCACATCCCACGTCACCGCGAATTCCTTGCGGTCGATCGGACGAGATTCCAGGTCGGTGAGGATGACTCCGCCGGCGGTGATCTTCGCAAAGTCGCCATCCTCCATGACAATAACGCGACGCGTGTGGCGCATGATCGCCGGGATATCGGACGCTAAAAAGTTTTCGCCGTCGCCAAGTCCAAGAATGAGCGGCGATGCGGTCTTCGCGGCGTAGATCGTGCCGGGCTCGTACTCGCTGACCACGCAGATCGCGTACGCTCCCGTCACTTTGCGCAGCGCCGAGCGAACCGCCTGCTCCATGTCGCCAAGTACACGGTACTCGCTCTCGATCAAATGGACCAGCACTTCGGTATCCGTATCGCTGGCGAACTTGTGTCCATCGGCCAGGAGCTTTTCCTTGAGCTCCAGGTAGTTCTCAACGATGCCGTTGTGGATCAGCGCGATCTTGCCGTCGCAGTCCGTATGCGGATGTGCGTTTTGGTCGCTCGGGCGGCCATGCGTCGCCCAGCGCGTATGCGCGATCACCGTTCCGCTGGCGGTCGCCAGGTCGCCCAGCGCGCCGACGAGGTTGCCGAGCTTGCCTTCCTTTTTCAGTACGCGCACGCCGGCTGACGTTGCAACCGCAACTCCAGCCGAGTCGTAGCCTCGGTATTCGAGGCGCTTTAGATTGTCGAGAACAAGTCGAACGCTCTCTTTACGCGGGCCGACATAGCCGGCAATTCCACACATCGATTCGGTTATTCCTTTCGAAAGAACTTGACGGTCGCCTGAGGAGCGCCATTACGGAGCCGGAGTTACGACGCCCGAGACGCGATGAAACGACGCATCAGAAGCGTAAGCGCAGCCAACCGCCATTAAGGGACGCTTACTTGTCAGGCTGAAGATGCGAGAGATAATCGTTAACCACGTGTACGAGATGCTCTGGCGAGAACGGCTTCGTGATGTATTCGTCGACGCCCACTTCGAGGCCCTTCTTAACGTCATCGTCCTGGGCTTTTGCGGAAAGCATGATAATCGGCGTCGCGTTGATCTCCGCGTCCGCACGCACCCGGCGTGCAACTTCGTAGCCGTCAATTCGCGGCATCATAATATCGAGGAGGATAAGATCGGGCTTCTCGGCGCGAGCCTTGGCAAGCCCCTCTTCACCGTTGGTGGCGACCAGCATGGTGTGTCCTTGCTTGGCAAGGATGAACTCCATAAGTCGCACAAGAGTCGGTTCGTCGTCAACAACGAGGATGCGATAAGCCATAGGATGCGAAAAACCTTTCTCTCCTATTTTACCGTATCCGTCCCTGAATTCGCGAACGAACCGGCACGGCGCAAATTGACCTCGAATAATCGCATGGCTTCGTCTCGATAAGCGGCTCATATCGAAAAACGCCGTACGCAAGGAGGGAGAGCGGGCGCGCGCGGCGTATTTTGCCTGAAGAGTTGCGCGCACACCGCCGAATCGCGCTACGGGCGGTCGTCGAGAAAACGCGCAACGAAGCCCTAAATCGCCCTGTTAGGAAAGATGCCGTTACGTACGGCTAAGATCTCATGACAAAATTAACGCAGGTTGTCGAACTCGACGCGAGCGCCGCATCGCGCGCGGATGCCACGGAGCCCGTCCGGTCCGCTCTCCGATCACTACGCGGCGCAGGCCCAAAGAAACTTGTTTTTCCCAAAGGCCGCTACCACTTCTGGTCCGATCGGGCAACCGAAGAGTACCTCTTCGTATCGAACAACGACCCAAGCCTCAAAGCTCTAGCATTTCCTCTGATTGGGTTCGATGACCTGGAAATCGACGGCCAAGGATCCGAGTTTATCTTTCATGGCTTCATTACGCCCTTCGCAATTTCGGCCAGCCACGATATCCGACTCCGCAACTTCAGCATCGACTGGGAGAGAACGTTCCACAACGAAGCGCTGATAATGGACTCGAAACCCGCGCCGAAAGACGGACTAGCCTCAATCGACCTGGGGATCTCCAAGCAGTACCCCTACCGGGTCGAGCACGAGCAGCTTCGCTTTACCGGCTACCACGACCATGAGCCGCTTGCGCCGGGACACGCGCTGTCGTTCGATCCCGTGCGCCGCGAGCCTTCTTGGCAAGCTCACGACGACTGGGCCGTTAAACAGTGGCACCACGCGGTCGAAATTGACCCCGGCATTGTGCGATTCACCGCGAAGTTCTCACAGCCCCCAAAAGCCGGCAATGTCGCCACGTTCAGCAACGCCGGACGATATTGCCCCGCCATCGTGCTTACCGGAAGCCAGGATATCGAGCTATCGGACATCGCAATCCATCATTGCGGCGGCATGGGCGTTATCGCCCAACTTACGCGCAACATACGCTTGACTCGCGTCAAAGTGACCCCGCCTCCCGGCAGCGATCGGGTGATCTCGGCGACCGCGGACGCGACGCACGTCGTCAACTGCGCCGGGCAGATCGAGTTCGACGAGTGCCGCTTCGAGAACCAGCTGGACGACCCCGGCAACTTCCACGGAATCTACGCACGCGTCTCCCGCGTCACGTCGCCGTCGACCGTCGAGGTGGAACTGGTTCACGGCCAGCAGGTCGGCATCGAGATTACACACCCAGGCGACGAAATCGAATTTGTGGGCAATAAGAACCTTCTGACATATGCGACCGCCAAAGTCGCCGCGTTCACGCGGATCAACAAGCGCTTCTTCGAAGTCGAGATCGAGGGGAATCTGCCTCCCGAGACCGCCAAAGGAGATGTCATTGCGTCGCTAACATGGGTCAGCAACGTCACGGTGCGCAACAGCCGGGTCGGCAACAACCGCGCGCGCGGCTTTCTTATCTCGACCGCCGGAAAGGTTCTCATCGAGAACAACGTCTTCCGCTCGCCGGGCGCCGCGATCCTGATCGCGGGCGATGCCAACTACTGGTTCGAGTCGGGCAAGGTTCGCGACATCACGGTGCGCGGGAACACGTTCGACAATTGCCTCTACAGCGTTTGGGGCCGCGCGGTGATCGACATCGTTCCGGAGATCGAGCCAAAGAACCGCGAAGGCGCGCTCTACCACCAAAATATCAGGATCGAAAACAACAAGTTCATCCTGGCGGACGCCCGCGTCATGAACGCCCATTGCGTCGACGGCCTCGTGTTCAAGAACAATACGATTGAATGGGGATCGGACTACCCGCTAGGTCCCGGCAAGGAAGCGTTCCACGTCGAAGCCTGCGCAAACGTCGAAATCGAGGGTGATACGCTTCCGCCGAGGGATTGAGAAGACGAGCAATATGGGTGCGGAAGATTGCCTTTAGAGAAACTTGGGCGTTCATAGAAGCGATCTTTCCACCAAACGCAAGATCATGAGCTCGTCGAACGGGAGCGTGGTCGAAGAGCCAAAACGGAAGGAACTCGGAGTTCGATCCGCCAAGCGCTGTCCCGTTTACGCTCCTCCGCGGCACGCCGCCCACGCGCTATCGCGCCGCGCTCACTCTCCAGACGGCCGTCTCGCCCCGGTGGAGCGTAAACGGAATGCCGGTCGCGCTCAACACGTCCGCAGTGGACGAAAACGGCGCGGTCTTGGGGTCGGTCAGGCACTCGACTTTATACGAGCCGGGCGCAAGGACGTTCAGCGCTATCACGCCGGACTGCGTACCGAGAGCGCGAATCGCGGCGTCGGATGAAGCGTCGCCCATGTAGCCCTGCCCAAGATAGCGGTGCGCTACGAGATAATGCGCCGACTGCGTAGACAGCCACTCGGTTTTAATCTCCGGCTGCGACGGCGTCACCGGAACACGGCCGCCGAGCTGAGCGTAGAGCGCGCCGAGGAACGGGGCGGATTTCGGATAGTTCAGCCTGCCCGGAAACACGATCACCGTGCCAGCGCCAACGTGAACCTGCCAGCAGACGACGCGGCCGTTCGTGTCCTTGAGCAGCGGCGTTCCTCCCGGAAGGCTTTGATCGAAACGGGGTTGGCCATCGAACACAATCGGGCCGTCCTTGGGCCAAAAGCCAGCTCCGTCGATGACCGGAGCCTGGTATTTGGCGGCATTCGCGTCGAACGAGGCAGTGGTCGCGTCCGGCGCTGGCAGGCCAAGGGCGCGCCAAAGAGCAAAGGGTTTCGCGGCGGGATCGGGGATCTGGCTGCCGCTGGCGATGTCCATAACCAGGACGCCGCCGCGTTTGACATAGTCCACGAGACGCTGGATCGTCGCCGCTTCCACGATCCGCCCGTATTGTCCGAGCAGCACCGCGAGTCGCTTGCCTGGCAGTGCAATCGGGAGATCCTCTTCATACACCCACTGTGGCCGCAGGTTTTCCTCATTCGCGATTTTGCGGCCCTGCTCCCATTCAGGGAACCACGCGACATCGCCAAAGATCGTTCGCGCGTCATAGAATAGCAGATCCGGGCTCGCGACGATCGCCACGTCGTCGATAGCCGGTTTGGAATCCTTAAGCTCCGCAAGAATCGCGGTCCACTTCCGCCAGTAAGCCATTTGAGCAGCGCCGGAAGCGCCGGTATAAAGCTTGCTGCCCGCGCGGCAGAAGTTGTTGATCGATGTCCCCAGGCCGCCCATGCTCAGCATGTTGAAGATATCGCTGTCGACGCGGATCTCGCTTCCGAACTCGCACGATACGCTTTCGCTTCGATCGCTCATCCCATGGAGGTATTCGCGAGAGAAACGGGGGATCGGCTGGTGCTCGCCCTCCGCGCCGCCGTTAGCGAGGTAGACGCCCTGCATTTTGCACAAATCGAGCGGCATCCAGACGCCGCCCATCGCGTAGAGCGAGATGGCGCGCCGCTGATCCATGGCGCGGACGGTGTTTGCAAGGAAGGTAATGTAGTCCGTCGAAAACCACCGTTTGAAGTCCATGAAATCCCGCCATCGCGGGCTAAAATCAGGATCCGGCGTAAAGTTGGGCGACGGCAGCGGGACATCCGAAAACACCGTATACGACGTCCCGTAGCGCGCGTTTAGCGACGCCAGCGTCTGCCCCTTCGTGTCGCGAAGGTAGCGCTGAAACGCCGCGCGCGCTGCCGGAGAGTAATCGACGGTGACTCCCAGGTACGGTGCGTCGGGCAAGAGCCAGTCGCATCCGACGCCCAGGAACTCGTAGCCAATCAGGTTCTTGTCGGCAAGGTAGCGTCCTTGCAGTCCGTGGATGAGCGCCGCGATCCCAGCGCGCAGCTTCGTGTCCGCCGCGGTTGGCAGCACGCCTTTTGCATCCCACACCTGCGTATCGCCGCTCTGGTCCTCCATCAGGTCGACGTCGAGCCAGTCCGGCTGGTCGGTAAACGACCAGTTGATCTGCAACAGATACGGCATGCCGATCTTGTCGAGATACGCGATGCGCTGATCCAAAACGGAGAAGTCCATGACGCCGGGCAGCGGGTTGAGACGACGCCACGTCAGGCGCAGAATGTAGCAGTTGTAACCGGCGTCGCGCAGGTTGTCGACGTGGTCCTCGAAATCCTTTTCGCCGCAGTCGTAAATCTCGTGATCGAAATTCCCTACCGTCACCAGGTTGCCGTATTTCTTGACCACGTCGTCGCGGCTCAGCGCTGCCGCGCTGATTTGCAGCGGATTGACCGGCATGTCTTGCGCGATCCCAAAGGTCGTTTCCGCCCGCTCGATGGAACCCGCGCCGGACGAAATCTGCACGCCAAATGTCGCGACTGGACTTTGCACGCCATCCCATCCGGCGAGCGTAACGGGTTTATCCACGTACGACTGAGCCCCAAAATCCAATGGCGCAACGAGCCCCGCCTGCGGAGTGCTGCCATCACGCCGCCAATAGGTCCACGTGTACGGACCCGGCCCATCAGGCTTCCAGAAGCGAACGGTGACGACCTTGGGCTCCTTCGACAAATACACGCGGCTGCCTTTGAGCGAATTAAAGCCGATCAGGGTTCCAAGCGGCCGCGTGTTCGCGGGAAGCGGCGGGGCAATCTGAGCGCCGCGCAGAATATGAAGACGGTACGCCAAATCGCGGCGCGCCCCGATATCGCCTGCATCGGCGTCGCGATCGATAACGCTGACCTTGAGCGAATAGCTGCCGGGCGTAAGAACCGGGATGCGGACACGGTCCGCGGGCTGCGCGGCGGGATGGCCGGGATCGTAATCGAGGTTCTGCTCGCCCTGCCAGAGCAGCCGGGTTTCCGAAAGATCGTAGGCCCGCCACAAGACGCGAAAGTGCCCGGAATCGCGGCAGAGATCGCTCGCCATTAGAAACGGCAGTTCGGCCCCAGGGACGATGCTCTTTAGCGTCCGGTCGTTTAAACTCCATTGCGCGAATACGTCGCTCTGTTTGGACAGGTCGAACGCGATTCCATCAACCGTAACCGTATCGGATGTTAAAGCGCCGGTCTTGATCTCCAGTCCCTTCAAGGCAAGCGGCGGCTCGGGTATGCCATCGTTGTCCCCGCCAGAGTGCGACGCAATATCCCGGTTGTTGATGGGCCGCCCGCCGTAGGGATCAATCAGAAGCGTCGTGCAAAAACGATCGCCGTTCCCCTGCGAGCGGGTCGCATAGACGAATTCCTCGCCATGCGCATCGACGACAATCGGCCGGACGGCGACATCCCTCCCCTGGACCCAAAACGCGATGTGCTGAACGCCCGGCGGAAGCGGGACGGGCTGCTTGAGCAGGCCCCGGAAAGTCGTCCCGCTCGTAAAATTGTCGTATGTCCACGTCGTCGATCCAGGGGTGGGCGTGCTCATGACGACTCCCGTCACCTCCGGCAGGCGCCACGCGGCATCGGCAGGAAGCAGTTGGTAGAGCGGCGACGCAATTGCGGACGCAGTAGTAGCAATGATGGCGATAAGGATGTGAATTGTGTAGCGCATGGCGATGAGTTTATTGAACAAACGAAAGGTGCGTCATCTCGACCATACGCTCCAATATCATGAGACCGGTCGAAATGACAATGTTGGTAATTCCAGCTAGTATTCTATAAACCAAGACTTGCTCTAATTGCGTTCAGTTGTAAAGACCCTCACCCTAACCTCTCCCATCGGAATGGGCGAGGGAATTCCGGCTCCCTCGCCCGGCTTTGCGGGAGTGGGCTGGGGTGAGGGTTCACACAGCTAATATCGAAAGGTCTTGTAGGACGGCTCCCCGGCCGCCGTGGCCGTTTTTGAAAAGGGACGGCACGGCGATTCTCCTGCTTCACGATGTGCGCCGGGATCGGACGATGGCAGCAAAAGGCCGTACGCGTGTTGACGAGGCAACGTAAATCACCGCCGTAAACGAGGCGCGGGCAAAAAAGTGCCCCGGCGGCACGAGCCGTCCTGAATCTTACTTGCAATACGCCAGTTGATTACACACACTCTGAGCCCCTACTTCCAAGCGATCCGCAATTCGAGATCGCGCTCGAACGGCGCGGCGGGATCGAATTCGTAGGTGCTGCGGATCTGACAAAACTGCGCCTTTTGGCTATCGATTCCCGAGTAGACGCGCCAGCCACGGACGTTGGGCGGCGTGCCGGGAGAGACAGGCGTTTCGGTCATCGTGTATACGATCTTAGCGGGAGATCCCGCAAGATCCTTGAGCGCAAAGGTTGCCGTCGTGATATTGTAGCGCAGGTCGTCGCCATGTCCATTGTTGTGCGCGGCAGGCCACTCCGCCGTCAAGGGCGAGACCTCGCTCAGATCGTAACCGATGCCATCCGTGGAGAGCGTCGCGCCCAGGTAGACAGCGCCGGGCAAGTAGCCGCTGTAGTCGAGCAAGTTGCCTGGCGAACTCGCCGCCGTATTCACCTTAACAACGATTTTGAGTTCGCGCGGGCTAATTTCAGTGATCTGTTTCGTCACCTGAACGGGTTGCCCGGCTGGATCGGAGAACGTGATGATCTTCTTCTCGCCCTTCGTTGTATCGACGCGGGAGGGGTGCGCGAAGTTGGTCGCCCAGGGTTCCAGGCTCCAGCCATAGACGCCGTGCCAGGGCTTGGTGTTCACCAGCATGAGCGCGTTCGCGTCGGTAAATACGATCGCGTCTCCCACCTTAACCGTCACCCCGCCTTTCTCGTCATAACCCACCTGCCAGCCGCCGCCGGCCGCGCGGGAAGGCGACGAGGTCGCAACGATGACGCTTACGAGGGCAAGCGCGAGGGAAATCGCTTTACAGTTCAACTTGAGTTTCATTATTGGTTCTCCATCTTACGCGTGAAATTGATTCTGCTATCTTTTCTCCGCCGACGTGATTACCGGCGTGGCCTCCAGCAGGAAGCCTTGACCGGCCTTCAGCGACAGATCGACGCCGCGGGTTCGCAACTCGGAGCCGCTTATCGCGCCCAGGTCGGTCGCGTTGACGAGGTCGCGCACGTGGTACGTGACGCTGCCTTTCGCTGGAACCAAGCAGCGGCGAGCTTCGGACACTTCCGTCCCGGGAACGGCGATGCCGCCCGCCACCTTCGCGATCTCGTCGTGTCCGATAAAGCGACGTCCGACAATGAAGATCGATCCGTCCCTGGAAAACGCGCTTGTGATCAGCGTCGGGTCGCCTCCAACCGTGCCAGTCCACGGCGCGCGCCGTCCCCATGCATCCACAGCCGAAGCCAATCCCTTGCACGATAGCCAGTCTACGACGCCGCAGAAGCTCAGCACTTCCCCTTTGCCATACGTTATCGTAAACGCCGCAGGAGAACCGTCCGGATAGCGCGCCACAACATGTGCGGCCTGCGGCAACGTGCCCACGCGATAGGTGCGCAAGTACGGGCGAGGTATGTTCTGGATCCAGGGCGTCGGCTGCGTCTCGACGGGCGGGGACCACGGGCGCACTCGAAAGGCGACCGGGACGTTACGGAACATAGCTGCCGAAGCACTGGCGGCAACGGAGTCGGGCGACGCGGACGGAGTGGCGCGCGGCGAAACCGGCGGCAACCCCAGACGGCGGCCTAGCGCGTTAGGCGCGCCAACCCCATCGAGCCAGTAGCCGCTGGTCGGTTCGATCACAAGGCGTCCCCCGTTATGAACATACGTCAACAGGCCATCGATGACCTTTGCGGTCAGCACGTCGGCGCAATACGGAACGTAAACGTACGGCCGGGCAGCCAACGACGGTCCCGTCACGTCGTCCGCTGCAATCCAGTCGGACTTGAGCTTTTCCGCCCCGGCCTGGAAGCGGTAAGGTTTAATCGGGTCCTCAACGCGCCCGGCGAACGTATGCTGGTAGATGCCGAACAGCGACTCCATCGAATAGAGGTACGCCGCGTTGGACGCGGACGCCCCTTCGCCGAGCGGCTTCGCGCCATACAGGCGGTCCATAACCGAAAACCATTCCACGAGGCGCGACTCGGCTTCGGATTCGGTGGCGCTCAACGTGGAGAGGCGGCTCTGCGGGAAGACGTAGTTATTGAACGAGTTCCAGCCCGGCCGAGCGGAAAGCAGATTGGTTAACCCGACGTCGACCAGCGGGGCCGTACGCGCAATCTTGCCGATCGGCTCATACCGGATCGGATACGGCTCGAGCGCCGGGGGGAACATCATCTCCATCGACCCATCCGCCACAAAAGCGTCTTGGTGCACATAATTCGCGCTGACATACGGCAGGGCATCGTCAGCGTAGAAGCCAACCTGACACGCCGGGTCGCCCGAGTGCAGCCCGGAAAGCATCGCGTCCTTGCTGGCCCACATCGCGCTGAGCTTCGCGTCCATCCAGTCGCGCCAGATTGCGGACGTCGCGGGCTTGAGCCGGCCGTCCGCGTCCGTCTCGAAATGCGGCAAGGGCGGCGCAAGGGCGTCCCACGTTGCGTAATGCACTCCGTAGGCCTTCGCAACGGCTGCCAGGCTACCGTACTTGGCTTTGACGTGCTCGACAAAATAACGCGTCATGGAAGGCGAATAGTCGACGTACTGGTTCAGATAGGGTTGATCCAGCCAACCGTGGTCGAACATGACGTTCGACAACGTGTAGCCGATCACGCACGCCCGGTTGCGGAAATGGGAGGCGAGGGCATGAGCGTACTCGTGCAGGCCCGCACGCAGTGCATCCGACGCAGGAGATGCTACGAGTGACGAGCTTGCGTTCCAGAGCCCGTGCGCCGTCCCCTCCCGATCCTGCTGGTATTCACGCGGGATCCACGATGGAATGCAGCTATAGATTGGGTGGATACGAAAAACGACTTTCAAGCCGCGCTTTTCGGCTTCATCCGCCAGCTTATCGAGCGGCTGCCAGATGTAGACGCCGGGCAAGGGCTCGACATCGAACCAGGGGGCGGCAAACTCGACGGTCGTGTACTTGTCCTGCTTCGCGTCGTCCATCCAGGCCTCGAACTTCGCCAGGTAATCCGCCTGCTGGCTCACCACCGGGGTCGAGCCCTCGTTCCAATCGCACTTCGTCCGGCTGATGCGGTGATCGCTCGCGGCGCTCTTCTCGGCTATCAGAGTCTTGCCGTGCGCGCTTGCAGGCTCGGCAGCCGCAACTCCGAGAACCCTGCGCCCAACGGCGACAACATTACCGCCCTCAAGCAGCCGCGATGTCAGCCAAAAAGCCGGACCGCTCGACCGATACTTAGCCAGATCCAACGTTGACGGAGACGTCGCCGGCGCAAGACCGCTGTCAATCGGCGTCTGATCGGCGGCCTGCAAAGTCCATTCGATGGCCTGGGACGATTTCGCGCCGGGGGCGGCCACGTGGACGAGCGCGGGCTTGCCCGGCCGAAAGACATTCGCGCCAGATGACGACGTGAACACGAGGCTGCCCGGCAACGTCGTTGCCGGCAGATGCGCGACATCGCTGCGCACGATGACATAGCACGCGTAAAGCTGTCGCGGGGCCGCCTCGGCATCGCTCCAAACGTTTACGCGCAGGTGGTACGTGCCTGCGGGCAGAATTGGAAACTCGATGGAGCCCGTTCGATCGGACGCGATCGTCCACGTGCCTCGGCCCGTTTCGACGACCTGCCAACCGTCGCCGCGCAAAATCTCCCAGTCGTAGCGATGCGCTCCGGGCGCAAGGTTCAGATCGGACGCACGCAGAAATGGACGCGGCGCGTTGGGACCAATGCCAAAGCGAGACGCGGCGACGCCGTTCATACGGTCGGATCCCCATACCACCGGCAATCCGCCAGCCGCTTTATCGCGAACCGCCCAGTCCGGCTCGCTCGTGAACAGCCAGTACGGCTCCGCAAACCGGGAGGTCCCAATCCACCGGACGTCCCGGAGAGAGACTGTATACGATTTCTCGGACGACACGATCAAACGAAATCCCACGAGCGCCAGCGGCGCGCAGGGTGAATCGAACTCATCGATTTTCCCATCCGCGCGGTTGAGCATCCACGGCGTCACGCGGCCAAGCTCGTTTGCGGTGTAAGGATACGTTTCGACTTGCTCGTAGCCTGCGGTCGCCGGCAAGACGCCCATTCCTTGCTGTTTGGTATTCGCCGCCCAGACAGTCCCATGGGCATCCTTAAATAGTACGCGCAAAGCGGGATAGGGATACGGATTTTGAGCCGGACTGCAAATTGCGGACAGGCCAAAACGATCCCCGCCCGCGCTCAGCGGCGCTGGTTGAGGAAGGTAGTAATCCAGAACCGCCGCGCTATGCTGATTTTCATCCACATACAATCCGAGGCTCTCGACACTGCCCGTCAGATGCACGACGCCGCCGTCGACGGACAGCGTGCCAGCCGCCGTGCCAACGGTGGCCGCCGCCGGGCGCTCAGGGCAGTCGGGAATGCGGAGCAATTGATCGCTCATGGCGGCAGGCGCGGCCGACGCAACCATGACCGCGGCGCACGTAAGACCTGCGGCTTTGACAACCTGACGGGATAAAGACCCGAGTGACGTAGCAATGTGCATGAGATACCTTTCGCCCGCCTTCAAAGGAATGCGCCTGCCAAGGCGCAACGCGGGGTTTCCATCGATAATCTTTGCCGCGGAGGTTGCTCTCGTCGCGCGTTACAACCAGAGATCCTCGCCCAAGCGGGTCGCCAGGCCAATCTGCTCGACATGGCCCTGGCGGCCGTTGTACCAAAGCTTCCACTGACTGCCGTCCCAAAGGGCAGTCGGCTTGTAAACGGCTTCGCCGTCCCAAGCTCCCGGCGTCGGCGAGATAACTGGATTCTGCGGCAACCTCTCCCAGCCCATGATGCCGTCGCGCGATCGCGCAATGCCGATCGCGGCCTGATGGACGTTCCGGAAGCCGATGTAAAACATATAGTGCCAGCCGCCGTGCCTGACAATCTGGCATGCGGTAACCTTCTGCTGCTCCCACGCGAGAGCGCGGTCCGACGAAAAGACCGGTTCCCCGTGTTTAGTCCATTCGATGCCGTCCGGGCTCGTCGCGTAGCCGATCGCATCCGGCTCGTACTGTTCCCCGCCGCTGTACCACATCTGAAAGAGGCGCAGATCCCCGTTCCATTCAACGTGCGGGCACATCACGGCCGAAAGCTCCCAAGGCTGATCGGGGACCATGACGGGACGCGCAAGGACGCGGCGGAAGACGCGGCCATCCGTGCTGGTTGCATAACCGATCGCGGAACGCTCTCCCTCGCCGAACACCTGGCCGGTGTACCACATGTGGTACACGCCGTCTTTGAAGACCACGATTTGGCGGTTGACCTCTTGTTCCCACTCTGCGCCATCGTCTGGAGCGAGACAGATCACGGGCTTTCCCCACGTTGCGCCGTCCACGCTTTCGACGACGGCGATGCTGTGCTTCGTACGCCAGGAGAAATAGAGACGATACAGCCCGTCCGAGACCAGGATCGCCGGGTCGAAGCAGACGCCAAGCGCCCCTCCGAGAATTGGCGGCTGGCCGGACTTCACCCATCCGGCCGACGTAGTTTGTAGGCTAGAAACGGGAAACTGATTGTCTGAAAGAGAACTCATAGATTTGCTCCAAAGAGAGGATTTCTCTTATGGTAGCTTTGAGAGAGACCACGCACAAGGCGACGAACCAACAGATTACAGGGATGATTTATCTTCCGCCGCCAGGAACGAGGCTGCGCATTCAGAGTGAGCCTGCCTACTTGCCAAACGCGATCCCGGTCGTCGGAAAGAAATTATATTCGAATGGCTGATCCGTCACCGGTTCGCCATCCGTTTCGGTGACGAGCTTGCCGTTTCGATAGAGAGCGAAGTGCTGCTCTCCCACGTGAAATGGAATCGCGAGCGACGAATAGCCCGCCGGCATCGGCGACCGGGTTTCGACGCCGCCGCTGACGACGCGAATTTCCGCGGGGGCGGTAAGCAACGTTGTGACGGTGATCTCGTCCTGGACGCCCGCACGCTGATCGGTTACCGGCGCTGACATGCGCGCGCTGGGCGCATGCCCCCCTGGATACTCCAGCGTCGCAATGGCGTTCTTGGGGTGCACCCGGTAGACATAAACCAGGCGGTCGCGTTTGATCTTCGGCTTATGGCCGGTCTTGTACCACTCGATGAAATACCTTGAAAGCTCCAAGTAGCCCGCATGCGGGTGGCGAACCGGAAAACGAAGCCCTCCCTCGTATTTGCCGGGGTCGTCGACCGGCGTAATGTATGTCTCATTGAAATCGTTCCAGGTCACGATCTCGACGAAATCCGGCTGCGTCGCGATAATCGACATCCACTGGCGCTCGACGCCAAATCCCCCGTGCGTCTCGTAGTAGCGCCGCCCTGGTTGCCCGGCCCCCCAGTAAAACGGCGTATAGCTGGCCATCACCAGTTTGTGCGCTTCGCGAGCCGCTTTGACGTAGCTTGCATTACATGCCGTGAGCTCGGAATCGGAGCCGGCCGCGCCGAAGAAGAAGTATCCGTCCGCTATATTGCTCCACCTTGCAAAGTGAGCCTTCACTGCCTCGTAAGAGGGCAACTCGGTCACGGGATCCGGATAGAAGAACGGCACGAAGCAGAGCTTATAGCCGTCCGCCTTCAGCGGATCGAGAATGGGCGGCCAGTCCACCCCGCGATCGCCGCCGAAGGTCGATACGACCGGACGGCCTTGATAACGGTAGTAGGCGGGATCGTTCACATAAGCGCGCAGGATTTCCGGGATGTAGACCGGCTTGAGAGTCGCCAAATCGAGCGAAAAGATGAACTTAAACCCCGTGTTCAACTCGTGCGCCGCGTCGAAGAGCATCCTTGTGCGCGTAAAGTAATGCGGCTCATTGGTCCACGCCCCCTCGTTGAGCGCAAAGCCGTCGATTCCGGCCGCCTGGGCCTCCAAAATATCGCGCTTATAGCCGTCGATCGATTCGCCATAGGTCGCGAAACAAACCATGTAATGGGCAAACACGGCGTGTTTGCCTGCTTCCGATGCGCCTGCCGGGGAAAGCGTGCACAAGGACAAACACGCCAGTGCGAAGAGTTCGAGAACACAATGCTTCATGAGACTTCCTGACTGTCAAAGCGAATCGTACAAAACGGCAACCCGCGCCTAAAGGATGCCAAACGTCGCGACCAATGTCGTGTCGGCGCACTGGGTACCGGCGTACTCGTACCAATAGCCGCCGCTCGGACAAAACGTCGAACTCAGTGAATTTCCGTCACCGCCGGTCACCTGCGTCGGCAGCAGCCATTTGGCGTGTCCGTCGGCCATCACATAATTCCCGCCGTTTTGATGCCGGCCGGTTAAGCTCAGTTGATTGTTATTGGGAATGGGATCCGCCCCGCCCATCTGATCGTTCCTGAGCTGCCCCATCGCGTAAAACTGGTAGTTGGCAAACATTGCGTTGCCCTGGTCGATCCCGTTGCCAGCAGCCGATCCGGCATCGGCATCGAACGGCGTCTGCTGGTGGTTCATGCTCTTTCCGGGAAGGACGGACTCCGTTACTTCGAAGATCGCAACGGTCTTTGCGGGCGCCGTCAACATGGACGTCTGCGCAAGGTGGATCGTCTCGTATTTGTTGTTATAGGTATCGAGGGCAGTGTAGACTGGCCCTGATTGCAAAGTGTAGCCGGCAAGAACCTCATTGTAGCCGTAAGACCACCCGGTCGTAATGCTGCCAGTTGGATCGGATGGACAGATCATTATGTTGGCGCTCTTGAAGTACGGATAGAGCTGTCCAGCCCATCCCTTGCCAGTCCCCCCGTAGAGAAGCAAGGTGCCGCACGGATAGATCTCATCGTAATCCTGGACGTACTGCATCATCGCGATGCCGAGCTGCTTTTCGTTCGATAGGCACGCGGTCATACGCGCCTTTTCCCGCGCGGTCGCAAAGACAGGGAAAAGTATTGCAGCTAAAATCGCAATAATTGCTATAACAACGAGGAGTTCTATAAGCGTAAAAGCTCTGCGCTCGCGATAGCGCTCAACGCCGAGCAAACTAACGAAACGTATCATTTCTCGATACCTCCATCGTAGCGCCGTCCCGGCGCATTCCATACCGCAGTCAGTACAGGCCTTACTCTCCCAAAAAGCTTCCATTCGTGGACGTTCTGGCAATCAGATGCGAACTCAGGCAAACGCGCTGGCACGTCGGGTCGCCCTCCAATGCCCTCACGGTCAGTCGCGACGCACACTGGCCCATCTCATCCAGAGGCGGGCGCATGCTCGATATGCCATACGAGCGCGCGACGACGCTGTCATCGAAGCCGACGAGCAGGAAATCGGCGCCAGGAACGAGACCGAGTTGCGCGGCCGCCTGGCAAACGCCGGCCGCCATCTGGTCGTTCGTCGCCACGATGCCCTGCGGCACGCGGGCGGCGAACGTCTCCAGGGCCGCGTTTTTCGCGGACTCAACATGCAGCAGGTCGTTCTCGTCGTAGCGATCCTCAAAGCGGACGATAAGCTGGTCATCGCCGATGCGCGCTTTGCGGAGAGCATCTTGAATACCGGCAAGCCGCTCATCGGCCCATTGGTAGTGCTCGTAGGCCAGGTACATAAGAGTCGTGCACCCCTTGGCGATCAGATGCGCGGCCGCTTGAAACCCGGCATCGACGCTGTCATAGTAGACGTTCCAGATGGGCCGGTTAACTCCGATCGGCGAAACATAAATGAGCGGAATGGCCGCATCGCCAACCATTGCCTCGAACTCGTCGACTCGCGGCCAGCGGTCATTATACGTCATCACGACGAGCGCTTCGCACCCCTGCTCAATCAACCTCGCGACGGTAACATCCACAGGAATCACGCCTTGGCCCGGCGTCGTGCGGTTAATGTAGATGACGCTTCCTCCCGCATTGGAAAGCGATTTCTCGACACTGCGCAGGATCGCCTCGCTGTCGCGACTGACCGGATCGTCCGTGCTGATGATGCCGATCGTTCGCCGGCGGGTCAGCTTCTCGCCCCAGTGCGAGCGGTCGTCTCGCTCTAGAACCGCTCCCGCTACGTGATTATTAGCCGTAAGGGGACGGTCTTGTTCGGAATGAGCGCCGCGAGCGACGAAAGTCCCGCGAGTGCCCTGGGTTTCCAGCGTGCCGTCGTCAACCAACGCCTTGATCGCCCGCTCAACCGTATGGATGTGGACGTTGTACTCTTCGGACAAGCGCATGCGGCCGTCGATCATCGCGCCGACCTTCCACTCGCCCGTTGAGATGCGGTTGCGCAGATCGTCTTCGATGCGGCGATAAAGCGGGACGGACTCTCCCTCAAGCTGCCGAGGCGCCCTTTCTGCACGTTCTTTGCGCGATAACCGTTGCTGGGTACTCAATGTCGCTCCGTGTAAACTCTTGCACGCCGCCGCGTGAACGTTTCCACGCGGACGAGTGAACTATTACATATCAGGGTGTAACTACTACATAGTAACATAGGACCGTTCCATTGTCAAGAGGGTGGCGGGGCCCCAACCTGGTGCTCGCTCCGCTCAATTTGCTAGCGACACGACAGAGGAACAACTCCCTGCCAGTTTCCCGGCAATTCGACAAGGCGTGGAGATCCAAAATGGCAACGCAATGTCCGTACCGAACCTGCGAAAATATTGACGAGTTATTGAGCATTGACTCCGACCTGTTTGCGCTCAAGCACGGAGACATGGCCGCGATGGGCAGTCTCCTGCAAAGGGCGGCCGAGAAATTCATGCGGGTCGATTCATGCTACGTTTGCCTGTGGGACGAAGAGCGGCGCATTCTCAACTATTCGTACAACTACGACAGCGATTCGAAACGGAGGATCGGCGCGCCCTGTCTTGAGCCGATCGGCGACGGACCGGCGGCGCACGTAGTTAGAACGCGGTCGAGTTACGTGCTTCCCGCCTCCAGTCAATTGAGACGCGTTCCCAGCATCTCCGCGGACGATGCAGGGCAGGCTTGCGGGTCCGCAATCCATGTGCCTATTATCGCAAATCGGCAAAGCGGCATAGCCGAATTATTCGGCGTCTTTTCCGTGCAGTCGTACGCGCCGAACGTATACGACCCGCATCATTACCGTCTTGTCGAATGGTTGGGAAGAAAAGCCGGCCAATGCCTGGTCCGCGCCGCCGCGGCTCAGGACGACGCTCTTCGCGAAATTAGCCGGCTGCACGACGAGTTATGCGCAAGGGAGATCACGCTCGTGACCGCCTTCGTGAACCTTTTCCGCGAGATGGACAACGCAATCCATCTGCTGCAGGCAAGCCCAACGGTCTCCGATCCCGGCCTCAAAGCTCAGATCGGAGAGCTGGAAAGAATCAGTCGAAAGGTACAGGCCAGAGCGACGTGTCTGCATATCTCTACGCCATCTAGGCCCGGCCATTCCGACGACCTGTTCGCCCAATTAACCGCGCGCGAAAAGGAGCTCCTCCCCTACCTCGCCAGTGGGATGGCGTATAAAGAGATTGCATCCATTGCGCATATTTCCGTGAGCACGGTCAAGTATCATCTGGGCCACATCCTTGTGAACCTGGGCATCGAGAGCCGCGCCCAGATTGCCCTTCGCCTGGCCGAGGCTCGAACGCGGCGAGCAAGCTTCTCCTCAGACGATTGAGATCCGTGTATCTCAGACAACGGGTCGGGCTGCGTACAGACCGGATGGACGCACTCCCTACGCGCACCGTGAAAAATCAATAACACTCTTAAAAGATCATATAAATACAATTAAAAACTATCCATTTGGATAGGATTAAAAAACTTATCAAATAGATATACTGTAGAAACGTTGTAATTCCAGGACGCATTGTTATAAATTCGCCGATTGCGCCTCGCCGATACACTGGAGGTCCGCGGCGCAATCGCTCTTCCCGCCTGGGATCACGCTCGGTAAGATCTCATGTTAGATTGAAAGTCCCGTTCGGATCTTGTTGCGCGGGCGGTCGTCCTGAGAGACTCGTGCGCTCTACGCAAGAGTGTAGGGCATTCTATCTCTGTTGCTCCCTCGAAAATGGCTGCATTTTCATTCAAGAGGGAAATCGATCAGCCTCAGTTGCACGTCATTTGACAAACTTAGCAGCAATACCAAAGGAGACCATACCATGAAGTCAATATCTCGCGGTTTCGCGCTTAATTGCGCAACAGCTCTCATTTTGGCAATGGCCATCGCGGTCACCGCCGGCTGCGGGGGCGGAGGAGGCGGAGGAGGAGGCGGCAAAAACAGCGGCGGCGGCAACACTACGCTGGTGACCGGCGATGGCGTCGGCACGGGCAACGCTGGCACGGGCAACGGAACCTCAACAGCCGCGGTCAATACCGCCGTCACGAATCTGAACAGCGTCATCGCGAATCCAAGTTCCAGCGCATCGACGCTTAGCTCAACCGTAACGACCCTGGCAAAGGCGGTACAAAGCGATCCCACCAGCGCCAACGCGCAGGCGCTTTTCGCGGTTGCGGATTCGGCCCTGGTGGCCCAAAACCTCGCGAACCAGGTGGGCGTCTCACTTGTTCGCAAAGCGAATGCGAAGCAAGCGACATCCGGCGTCGCGTCCTTAACGAGTAATCTGTTTATTTGGAACCTCACGAGCACGGTCGGCGCCGGAGCCTCTCCTGCCCCCGCCGTAAGCGATATCGTATCGCAGATTACCGCCCCGAACGCAAGCACGATTGAAACCTATGTTATCAATCACCTCTCAGACTTCCAGGCAATCCAGCTGGCGCTCTCCGCATTGCCCAGCAACTACGTCTCGACGTATACATTTACCGTACCGGCGACTTCGACGACTGCCGCACGGCAGGCCAGTATCGGCGTGACGGAGCTTGGCGCGCTTGACGCAGCTATATCCACGCTCGTGGCCGTGGCGGACATCTACCAGGCCTACAATTACACCATTACGGGATACGACACGACGACGCCGATCATGACGACGTACGCCGCCAAGTTCGCAAGCGGCGGCACGATCTTCCCGACGGACTATTTCCCGGCGGCGCCCTTTGGCCAGCTAACATCCAGCGGCGCGACGCTCATGGCGAACGCGCTTGCCAATCTCAAGCGCGTCGGAAACGTCGCAACATTGGGCCTCAACAACCTGAAGTCGCGCGTCGATTCAGGCGCAACCAACTACCTGATTCCGAGCCCCGGCATAACGATCACGGACGCTGATATTGCGAAGGCGCTTACCGCGGTGGCGCTTTACCAGTCCTACCTTAACGGAACCGTGACAGCCACATGGACGGGTATCGGCGGAAATGGAGGTCCCACTGCACAGGTAGCGATCAACGTTTCAGCGTTGTTCACCAATCCGGTAACCGATTGGCGCAATGAATTCCCATCGCTGACCGTCCTATCGGCATCGCAGGGAGGCCCTGGCATCACGGTCTCCGTAGCGAACTACCCTGACCTAACCCTCCATGGCTTGTTCCCGAACGGCTTGAGTTCCACCATAACCAGTACCGTCCGGGCATCGACCTATCCAGTCGCCGCCAACACGACGATCGGTGACATTATCTCGCTGATTGCGGCCGGGTCGTCGGGATCTACGTATACGACTGAAGCGATCGTTCAGGGATATATCGTCCATTCGGACGGAAGCGCCGCGACCGGTTACCGAGTTACCTATAACAATGAATGGGTAGTACTATCCGATAATTCTGGCTGGTTCGATCTCGACATCCCGGTCGCCGGCCTGGTAGCCAACGCGCCCGTTTCGATTACCAACTCGTCAGGCACGGTCGTCTATACAACCACCGCCAACCTCACGAATGGATACGAGTGGGCAGGCTCAATCACCGTCCCGTAGACCTATCCAGCAGACCTGCTAGCTTGGCATTCTCGATCACCCCTCCAGGCTTTACATCCTGGAGGGGTTTGTGCATTAATGGAACCTGTATGCTGATCGCGCCTTCCGGCCATCCAAAATCGTTACCGCGCCAATCTATCCGCGGCGGCATGCCGACGTGTCTCCTGTGTGCAATTGCGGCGACGACGGCAGTCAGTGCGCAGTTAAGCGTCCCGCCTATCCTCGACGGACAGTTTGACCGCGGATCCGCGACTGGCATGCGGTCCGTGCTGGCGCTGGCGGCATCGCCTGAAGACGTCAGGCCGGGGTTGAACATCGACGAAATCCGAGACAAAACGGTCCACGTAACGCGGAAGGGCAAGGGCGTGCTGCAGGACTACAACGATACGTCGACCCAGATGCGCCTCACGACCAAAATCTGGCGCGGATACCAGGTGATCGGAGAAGTTGGAACGACGACATCCGAAGGCTTGGAAAATGAATCGACCGTGCTCTCGCTGAGCGGCCGGACGAACGCATCGGGCCTACGCGTACTCTTCTCGCCGACACGGCGTACGACGCTGTACGCAGGATACCGCAACGAGGAATTCGACGCGAACGGTATGACCAATATTTACGCGAACACGTTTCAGATATTCTCTCAAACCCCGCCCTACTCCGTGACCAAATCCACCAACGTGATGCAAGGAGGCATCGTTCAGTCGTTGGGCGACACGGTCAAGGTCGAGGCAAATTTCGGACACGAGCAATCGCCGGGCTCGATTACGCTAACATCTCAGACGGACTCGACCTGGCTAAGCTTGCCGCTCAACGAAGTGGGCGATACGGAAGTATTCGCGCTGCAGGTCGCCCCTCCCAACGTGACAAAGGGACCGCGAAACTGGCAGGCGACCATCGTCGGCGGAAGCGGACAATACGTTTCGGAAGGCGGCGTCAATCGTGACACCGGTCAGATCGGCTCGGCGACACAAACGCGCAACGAGTCATCGATTGCCGCCGGACTGCAATTGCATGGCGGCGAAAAGCGTTCCCAGTTCCTTTATTACCAGCGCGAATGGCAGGACTGGCAAACGCTCGGCCTCGTGTCGTCCCCTGCCGAGTTGGGCACAAACCTTGGCGAACTCACGGCAATCGCGTACTCGGCGGGCTACCATATCTCCACGGAAACCGGCGGCATTCGCTGGACGCAACAGGCTGACTCTGTCCACCGTTTCCAGACAAACCTGAGCTACGTCCATTTTCTCGGTAACTATCTAGCTACGTATGACGCCGGTTGGTACTTTTTCGTCAAGCACGGTCAGACAAACCTTTCGCCATCGGACGAACGCCTTATTCTTCTGAACGTATCTTATCGTTACCCCGTCGGCAAGCTCGACATGGAGATCCTCGCGTCGCAGGGCGCGCCCTTGCCCAAGCCATCGCATTCGTCGCCCAGCACGACATCCTCCGCGACCTCCACGACAACCACGACGACCACCCAGCCGCCTCGCGTGGCATCCGGCGGCTGGAGCCTGGAAGTCGTGATGCATCTTCCGTTCCGGTAAGCATCGTTAACAGTCGACGCCGGCGAAGCGCGGACCAGCCGCTCTAAGAGCGTGTGCAAAAGATCGAAAGGTTTTGCAGGACGGCTCCCCGGCCGCCGTGGCCGTCTTTGAAAAAGGGACGGCACGGCGATCCTCCTGCTTCACTATGTGCGCTGGGATCGGACGGTGACTGCAAAGGGCCGCGCGCGTGTTGACGAGGCATCGTAAATCACCGCCATGAACGAGACGCGGGCAAAAAAGTGCCCCAGCGGCACGAGCCGTCCTGAATCTTTCTCGCAATACGCCAGTTTATTACAAACACTCTAAGGCATGCCCTTGCCAAGATCCCGAAACGGGAAATAGACGCCGGTCCGTTGGCAATGCCCTTTCCGCCGCCGGCGATGGGAGGTTTTCAGCGACGGATAGCTAATAGTAACAACGCTTTTCAAAGTACGGAGATTCCAATTGGCCATGCGTAACCCGCGATCACTCACCCCTCTTTTCGTTCTGCTTGCCTTGCCCCTATTGCTATCCATTGCGCCCAGCCGCGCCGCCGTTCCCGCAACGTTGCGCGTGCGCCAGCGGATCGATGGCGGATGGCGCTTTAAGCGCGACGACAGCGGCGTTGCCAGCCTGCCTGCCGGCGCTTCCATCACCTCCTGGCGTTGGATGCCAGACGAAAGCGCGCCCGCCGACGCGGAGGCAATGGCCGCGCCAGTCCTGGACACAAGCGCGCCCCCTTGGAAGAACGCCGCTCCAGGCGACGATATTTTTCATGGCCGCATCGGTTACGCGTGGATGCGTGCCGTCGTAAGCGGTGCGGTCAAAGCGCCTGCAACGATCCATTTTGAATCGGTGGACGACGAAGGCACGGTCTACCTTAACGGGACACGCCTCGGACACCATGAGGGTTGGAGCGATCCATTCGACCTGTCCGTTGGAACCGCCTGGCAAAACGGACGGCCAAACGTCATCGCCGTCCTGGTACGAAATACGGCCGGCGCTGGCGGTCTCGGCGGTCCGGTCATTCTCGCGACGGGAGAGCGCCCGGTTCGTCCGGAAGCCGCAGTCCATTACGACGCCTCCGCCTGGCAAATCGTCCACCTCCCGCACGACTATGTCGTGGAGGGATCGTTCGATAAGAAAACGTCCGGAAGCCGTGGCTTCCTGCCGTCTGGCGCGGGCTGGTATCGAAAGATAATCGACGTGCCGGCCTCGGCAAAGGGACGGCGGATTTGGCTTGACTTCGACGGCGTCTATCGCAATAGCAGCGTATGGTTGAACGGCCACTTGCTCGGCCAACATCCCTGCGGCTACACGGGGTTCCGTTACGATATCGCCTCCGTGGCCAATTACGGCGGCGAGAACGTCATCGCGGTCTACGTCGATGCGCGCAACCCGGAGGGCTGGTGGTACGAAGGCGGAGGGATCTACCGGCACGTTTACCTCAACATTGCAAGCCCCGTAAGCGTCGCGCCGGACGGAACCTTCGTCACGGCATCCGTCAAGGGGCTTCAACCCGGCGAGACCCCGTCGGCGGATCTTAAGATCGTGACGACGGTGACAAACGCAACCGCCCTCAATGCGACCGCCAAAATCATTTCGCTTGTATCGCGTCCCGATGGATCGGTCGCGGCAACAGCGACATCCACGATAACGCTTCCGGCCGGCAAGAGCGTCGATGCGACGCAGACGGCGCTCGAACCAAAGGCAATGCTCCGGTCGCTAGACCAGCCGCAAATGTATCGCCTCACGACCCGGATTTCCATCGGCAACCGTGCAGTAGACTCGACGGAAACTCCGTTCGGCATACGCTCGCTTCGCTTTGACGTGGACAAAGGATTTTTCCTGAACGAAAAGCCCGTCAAGATCAAGGGGACGTGCAACCATCAGGACTTCGCCGGGATCGGCGTCGCTCTGCCCGACGGCATCCTTTCCTGGCGTGTCAAGAAGCTGAAGGAGATGGGCTCAAACGCCTACAGGACGTCGCACGATGAAGTCGCGACGGAGCTGCTGGACGCGTGCGACACACAGGGCATGCTCGTGATGGATGAAACGCGCCACTTCGGAGGCGGCGAAGCCGGCAAGGCGTCGCCCGAGACGAGCGTCGACGACCTGGGCAATCTGCGCCAGCAGGTCATGCGCGACCGGAACCACCCGAGCGTGATTATGTGGTCAATCGGCAACGAAGAGAAGGAACAAGATACGCCGCATGGACTGGTTATCGGAACAGCCATGAAGAAGCTCGTTTACGAACTCGACGGCACGCGCCCGGTCACCGAAGCCGTCTGCACCCGGCACGGACAGGGCTCGTCCACGATCCTGGACATCGAGGGTTTCAACTATAATCCAGGTGCGTACACGCCGTTTCATGCCAGTCATCCGGCACAGGCGCTGATCGGCAGCGAAACGGCGAGCGCCCTCAGTACGCGCGGCATGTACTCGATGGAGCCATTCCAGGGCGCGGGCGTCACCCAGCACGGCGATAAGACCAACGGCTGGGTCGCCGCGTACGATGTCAATCGCCCAGGCTGGGGACAAACGGCGGAAGATGCGTGGAAACCGATCGCGGAGCGGCCCTTTATCGAGGGCGGATTCGTTTGGACCGGATTCGACTATCGCGGCGAACCGACTCCGTTCGATTGGCCGTGCGTCAATTCGGCATTCGGGATTATGGATATGTGTGGCTTCCCGAAAGATTCGTACTACTACTACCAGTCCGTTTGGGGCGACAAGCCGGTCGTGCATCTCCTGCCGCACTGGAACTGGCCCGGCAAGGAAGGCCAACCGGTCAACGTGTGGGCGTTCAGCAACGCGGACAATGTCGAGCTTTTGCTGAACGGGACCCGCCTGGGTACAAAAGCCGTCCCCAAGAACGGCCATGTCGAATGGGATGTTCCCTATATGCCCGGCACGCTGCTTGCAAGAGCGACAACCGGCGGAGTCGTAATCGCGACCGACGAAGTCGCCTCCACCGGCGCTCCCGCCGCGATCCGGCTGAGCGCCGATCGCCCTGCCTTGATCGCCGATGGCGAAGATGCATCCCCCATCGCGGTTGCAATCGTCGACGCTAACGGCCGTGTCGTCCCAACCGCCGGCAACCTGGTGACGTTCACGGTAACCGGTCCCGGGATCATCGCGGGCGTCGGAAACGGCAACCCGAGCAGCCACGAGCCGGACAAAGCAACGCAGCGTCTCGCGTTCAACGGCCTCTGCATGGCGATCGTCCAGGCAAGCGAGACGCCTGGCAAAATCACCCTAACGGCGACGGCGGACGGGCTGAAGCCGGCATCGATCACGCTGGAAACCAGGAAATAGGACGCAAATCAGAGGCCGCACAACAACGAGCCCTCTCGACTACACGCAGAGCCGGGAGGGCCGATTGTTGTACGAAGCGCTCATCGCACTGCCTGCGCAACCAGTTCGCGGTTAGCCTAACTCGCACTCCACGCGAACCGTATCGCCTCCGGCGCTGAGCGGAATGAGCGTTCCATCAATCACGTGCCCGTCGACCGTGAGCCGCTTCACGCCACGAGATACGCCGCCGGGGTTCGAGACGTCGATGATATACGTCCTGCCGCGATACGTCCGGCGAACGGTGTAGTGCTTCCACGCGCGTGGAATGCACGGATCGACCCGCAGACCGTCGAGAGCCGGTGCGATGCCCAGAATGTACTGAGAAATCGCGACGAAGCTCCAGGCGGCCGTACCGGTCAGGAAAGCGTTCTTGGCCTCGCCGGGCGTCGGCGCATCCGGTCCCGCCGTCATCTGGCTGTAGACGTACGGTTCGCAGCGGTACGTATCGATCTGCTCTTCCTTCTTCGAGGGACAGATCGAGAGATAGTAATCGTATGCTTGATCGCCGTTGCCCAGCAGCGCTTCCGCACATTGGATCCATGTGTTGTTGTGCGTGAAGATGCCAGCGTTTTCCTTGTAGCCCGGCGGATAGCTGGTTACCTCGCCAAGTTCGACATGGTACGTGGAATAGGCGGGTTGCTGAAGAACGATGCCATTGGGCGTCGCGAGCTTCTCGTGAACCGAATCGAGCGCACGGCGGGCCATCCCGTCGTCGATGCCTACCCCGCCGAGGACGCACCATCCCTGGCTCTCGATAAAGATCTTCCCCTCCTCGCACGATGCGGAGCCGACCTTGTCGCCATGCGCATCGTAGGCGCGCAGGAACCATTCGCCGTCCCAGCCGCCGGCGCGTATCGCATCGCGCATGCGGTCTCGTGCAGCGACGATCTCCGCCGCCGGATCCGGTCGGCCAATCGCATTGTAGATGCCGCCCATTTTGTCGCACGCCATGCAGAAGAGACCTGCGATCATCACGGACTCAGCCGCGCTGCCGCCGATATCGCCCGCGCATTGGAAGCTCTCCCCCGGCGTCGTCGAAAAGCAGTTCAGGTTCAGACAGTCGTTCCAGTCGGCGTGTCCGATCAACGGCAAGCCGTGCGGTCCGAGATTGCGCAGCGTGTACTCCATGGAAAGGGTTAGATGGTCCAGGAGCGTAGACGCCGGATCGGTTTTGTCGGCATAGCCGCATGGCGCATCGAGAATCGCGGCGTCGCCCGTCTCGGCGATGTAGGCATAGACCGCGAGCGGCAGCCACAAGGGGTCATCGTTAAAGCCGCCGCCGACCTCGGAGTTGCCCTTCTTCGTGAGCGGTTGGTATTGGTGGAAGCACGTGCCGTCGGACAACTGGGTCGCCGCAAGATCGAGGAGGCGCTGGCGGGCGCGCTCTGGCTGCATGTGGACTACGCCAAGCAAATCCTGATTCGAGTCGCGATACCCCATCCCGCGACCGATGCCCGATTCAAAATACGAGGCGGAGCGCGACATATTGAGCGTGGTCATGCACTGGTACTGGTTCCACGTATTAACCATCCTGCTGACGTGCGGATCGTCGATCTCCACGCTGTAGATCGACAGCAGAGCGGCCCAGTAATCCTTCAGCGCCGCAAACGCCTTGTCCACGCCATCGCTATCCCCCAGCGCCGCGCGTACGGCCGCGAACGGCGCCTTGTTGATCGCCTGCTGTCCCGGCCGAACCTCGCCGCCGGCAAACTTGCGATCCTCGGCGTTCTCCGCGTAGCCAAGCAGGAAGTGCAGTCGCTTCTCCTCGCCCGGCGCAAGCGTGAGGTCGATCTGGTGCGCGCCTACGGGATGCCAGCCATGCGCGATGCTGCCGGTGCACGCTCCCGCAACGACCGCGCGCGGGCGATCGAAGCCATCGTAGACGCCGGCAAATGCGTTGCGGTCCGTATCGAAGCCTGACGTGGGAACGGACGATGCAAAGTAGCCGAAATGGTTCCGGCGCTCGCGGTACTCCGTGACATGGTAAATCACCTGCGGTTCCACCTCGACCTGTCCGGTCGAATAATTCCGCTGGAAGTTGCTGGCATCGTCCATCGCGTCCCACAGGCACCATTCGACGAAACCGTAGAGCTGGATCGTTTTCGATTGCGACGACTGGTTCGCGATGCGCAGATCCCAGACTTCGCACGTCTGCCCGAGCGGCACGAAGAACGTGGATGAAACGCTGATCCCGTTCTTCCGGCCTGCGATGCGCGTATATCCCATTCCGTGCCGGCACTCGTACGAGTCGAGTTCGGTGCGAGACGGCCGCCACGACGGGTTCCAGATCGTCTCCCCGTCACGCACATAAAGCAAGCGGCCATTGTTATCAAGCGGAACGCTGTTGTACCGATAACGCGTCAGGCGTCTGAGGCGGGCATCGCGGTAAAAGCTATAACCTCCGGCGCAGTTCGAGATGATGCCGAAGAAGTCCTCGGCGCCGAGGTAGTTAATCCACGGCAACGGCGTATCCGGCCGCGTGATGACATACTCGCGCGCCTCGTCGTCGAAATATCCATACGGGTTCATACGGTGCTCCTTAAGATCGCTTAACTAGTTAAGTAAACATAATGCTATAAGAATGGATGGCGTTTTAAATTGGTCTTGAAAAATGGGCGGGTATCAGCGGATTCGATGCGCCGCGATCAGTTTCCTGCAAAAGATTTTGTCGCGCCGCGAAAAGTTCACTGGGCCGCGCCGAACGGCCAAGAAGGCAAGCAATAAGATGATTTAATCTCCTCTTAACATCATTTTTCATCGATTAGAGGTACGGTTTGTTGCCGATCCATCAGACGATCATCCGGATCGAGCGGCGTAAGAACGAAGATCGTTTTGCCTCCGTTCGCGTTGTTAGATCAAGCAGCCAGAGGAGATTTCGCATGGAATTGTTTGGACAAAATGTTACCGCGGCAAGCGCGACGTTTCTTTTTATCGCCCTTCTTCTTGCCCTCATGTTTGAGTTCGTCAACGGCTTCCACGATACGGCAAACGCGGTCGCGACGGTCATTTACACGCACAGCCTCAGATCGAGCGCGGCGGTTGTCTGGTCGGGTTGTTGGAATCTGATCGGCGTTCTGACATCGACCGGCGCGGTCGCGTTCAGCGTCGTATCCCTGCTGCCGGTCGAGCTCGTGCTGAACGTAGGATCGACGGCCGGTTTTGCGATGGTATTTGCGCTGTTGATTTCCGCGATCATTTGGAATGTCGGGACCTGGTACTTCGGCCTTCCTGCATCGAGTTCGCACACGCTCATCGGATCGATCATGGGCGTCGGCGTCGCCAACGCTCTGATGGCCGGTCACCCGCTCACGGAGGGCATTAACTGGTCGCAGGTGCAGAGTGTTTTCTCCGCGCTGATCTTTTCGCCCATTCTCGGCTTCGTCGGATCCGCCCTTTTATTGCTGGTTGCTAAGGCGGCGATTAAGCGGCCCGAGCTATTCGAGCCGCCGACCGAAGGAAGCCAGCCGCCGGCGTGGGTCCGCGGCCTGCTGATCTTGACCTGTACGGGTGTCAGCTTTGCGCACGGCTCGAACGACGGACAGAAAGGCATGGGCTTGCTGATGCTGATTCTGATCGGCATTCTTCCCGGCGCGTTCGCGCTGCAACTCGGGACGAGCCAGGATTCGATTACGTCGTTGGCCAAGCAGTCGCGCGCGATTAGCATCCAGATGCAAGCACACGCTCCGAAGGCGCTGCTCACGCAGGATGCCGCAAACAAAGAGCTCTCTTCGTTCCTGAAATCGTCGGGCAAGGCAAGCGATACGACATTTGCCGCAATCGCCGCCAAGTCCAGCGACATCGCGGCCCACCTCGGCGGCACAACCGATTTCCGGCAGCTCTCCAATTCCGACCGGAGCCTGGTGCGCCGCGACATGTACCTCGTATCCGACTCGATTGTGAAGCTCGACAAGAAGAAGAAATTTGATAACAAGGCTGAGGACAAGGCGGCTGTAAAGTATCAGAAAAGCCTCGATAAAGTGACCAAGTTTATCCCCGCCTGGGTGAAGTTCGCGGTCGCGCTGGCCCTCGGTTTCGGCACGATGGTCGGCTGGAAGCGAATCGTCGTCACCGTGGGCGAGAAGATCGGCAAGGAGCATCTCACGTATGCCCAGGGCGCTTCGGCTGAGCTGGTCGCAATGAGCACCATAGGTCTCGCGACATCGCTTGGTCTACCGGTCAGCACGACGCACGTCCTTTCGTCAGGCATCGCTGGAACGATGGCGGCAAACGGCTCTGGCCTTCAGTCGGAGACAATGCGCAACATAATCCTGGCTTGGGTGCTGACATTGCCCGTCTGCGTCCTTCTCGGCGCATCGACATTCGCCGCCGCGATCTACTTCGTGCTGCACATGGCGCACGTACACTAGGAACGCTAGCGGGCACATCGCGCGTAATTAGTAGCCCGCAAGCGCTTAACCAGCGCGCACATTCTAGCCCGGCGTCAGCCGTAATTGATGTCTCGGCTGAAGAGATCTCGGGGGACCAATATCTTGCGGCCCGGTCGCCGTTGGAATTTCCGAGATCTCTCTGTGCGCTTCAAAGCAGAGCCATAGACCTTGATCGAGAGGATAGGCGCCGCATAATCTTACGTCAATAGGCATTTGCGGGGATGCCATTGTATAGCGGTCGCGCGTATGCTTGTCAAACCGCAAAATCCATTCTGCGGTCCGATACGGCTCGCAGGCGGCCACCCCCTACTGACACTCGTTACCCGAGCTCCGGTGTTTAGCCAGCGATCGAAAGAGGATTATTATCAATGGCAACCAACACTATTGGCGTCGTTGCCCCCGAGCGGGGGATCGAAATGCGCGGCATAGAACGGGTGAGCGCAGCGGAACGCCACGATGTGCGCGTGTTTGACAACTTTACGATGTGGCTATCCGCCAACCTTTGCCTGCCGGTAGTCGCCGTTGGCGCGCTAGCGGTCCCCGTCTTCCAGATGGGTTTCTGGGACAGCGCCCTTGCAATTATGCTTTTCAACTGTTTGGGCGCGCTGCCGGTTGCGTTCTTTGCGACGCTCGGTCCCAAGCTTGGCCTGCGTCAAATGACGATCTCGCGCTTCTCCTTTGGCTGGATTGGCGCCGCAGTCATGGCGCTGGTTAACGTCGCCGCCTGCATCGGCTGGTCGGCGGTGCCGGTGATCGTCAGCGGTCAACTCGTATACCATCTCACCGGCCATCACATCCCTATCTGGGGCGGTATCCTCGGGATCGCCATACTGACCGCGTTCGTAAGCATCTATGGTTACCACTACGTCCATCGCTACAACCGGTACGCATGGATCCCCATGGCATTTATATTTGCCGTATTAACGACGACCGGCGCCAAGCATTTTCAGATTTTGCCGACGCCCATGTGGAGCGTCGCGGAGCTCGCGGCGTTCGTCTCGTTTGGGGGCGCGGTCTTTGGACTTGCGACGAGTTGGAGTTCCTACGCCGCCGATTACAATGTCAACCAACCGGAGGGAATACCCTCGAGTAAGGTTTTCTGGTTGACGTTTCTTGGCGTTATCGTCCCGTGCATTCTCATGGAGTTGCTCGGCTTGGCCTTGTCCACCGGGTTCAAAGGGGATGGCGCAGGCGACCTGGCGGCGGGGGCGTTAAAGCCCCTTGGCGCGACAGGGACCGTTATGCTCGGTTTCCTGGCACTGAGCGTGATAGCCGGAAACATACCCAACGATTACAGTCTTGGCCTTTCGATGCAGGTTGTCGGGCGCGCCTTCAGCCGCGTCAACCGCGCGGTGTGGACAGTGCTGGGGGCGATCGTTTACGTCCTGATCGCCATTCCTTGCGCCGGCCGGTTTGATGATACGTTGAAGAACTTCCTACTCCTCGTCGCCTATTGGCTCGGCCCGTGGTCGGTCATACTGATCCTCGAGCACTTCGTATACCGGAAGGGCAAGTATAACGCCGAGGATTGGGACACGCGCACCGCCCTGCCGGCCGGTTGGGCGGCGATGACCGCGCTCGCTCTCGGACTCGTGGGCGTATACCTCGGCGCCGCGCAGACAAACTTCGTGGGACCGCTCGCCAAGATGATCAACCCGCCGTTCGGCATGGACATCGGCTTTGAGCTCGGCATGGTGATCGCTGGGGTCGCGTACCTGATGCTAAGGCCGATCGAGATCCGGCGAGGCAGTTGACGCGCAATTCCGATTTGTCCCGGCTATGTCGAAAAACTCGCCCTCCGTATTTAACCGGGAGGGCGAGTTTCTTTTATCACGTTAACCGGCCGCGACGCAGACGCTTTCGAAGCGCAGAACCTGCCCGGCGGACAATCGAGGGCGAATCGTTAGCACGTGCGGCTTCGCGGGATCCAGGTCCGCCGCGATGAGCGGAAAATGGTGTCCGCTGCCGCTAAGCGCAGCCGCCATCGCATGCGCATCGAACTCCACGGATGCGCCGTTATCGATCTGAGCGTCATAGGATCCACAGTCGAGCGTGGATTCGCCAAAAAGCTGGACGACGGATCCATGAAACGAAAACTGCAGTTCGGCCGCGCCAGAAGCTGCCTCAACGATTGAATCCAGCCACCGCGACATCACGAAGTCGCCGCAAGGAGACGTCGTGCTAGGCGTCGTAATCGTCCACCCTTTCGGGAGAGCGGGGAGCGTTGCAAGCGCCGTACGGCTGACGACATCGTACGTCCCCGCATGCAAACGATCCGAGCGAAGCATCGGCGCCGCGCCGGCATCGACCGCCGCCGTGAACGCTTCCCAAATCTGCTCGGCATAGATCGCGTATCCGGGATCGCCCGGATGAGTTTTGTCCGTGGCGCTTGGCCAGAGCACATCAGGATTCGCCTGCCCCTTTATGACGCGGCTGCGAGTCCCCCCTATGACATCGGCGACCGGATTGCCGTAATACTCGGCGAGGCGGACGTGCGCCGGTCTGCGCGCCACGACATCCGTCGAGCAAGCGATTTCCATATTCGGAACGAGGACCTGCATAACGAGAGAACCGCTCCCGAGCAAGCGCCGCAGCACCGTTTCATACGATGCCAACGAGTCGAGATCGCAGGATCGCGGGTCGTCGTTTAGCGTGAAGTCAAGGAAAACGAGATCGGGCTGATAGCGCAAAACATCGCGTTCCATGCGGAACGCTCCAATCCGCGAACCGGTGCCCCCGATGGCGGCATCCACGAAGCGGAAACGCGCTTTCGGGTAGGCGGCGGCAAGGCGCGAAGCGACGAGTGGGCGAAACGATGTCGTATTGGGATCGCTCGCGCCGGCCCCCCAAGTGATCGAACCTCCGAAAAAGACGACGGTCAACGCCTCGCCAGCATCGGCGCGACGAGCGAAATCGGCATAGCCGAATTGGGAAGATGGGGTGAACATGGGCAGTAAGGCTCCCGGTGTTGATGACCAGAGGCATTGTGCAAACAAGCCTCGGTTAATCGCTGAATACTGAGGATTCAACCGTCAGGAACTATACCCACTTGCGATCACGGCGTCAAGGCGTGCAATTCGCCAGGACAAGGCAATCGCATCACAAAGAGCCAACGAAAACACATGACAGCCCCTGAAGAGGCTGCCTGAGCGGTCAAACCCCGTCAACGGGGCTGCCGGATCACGAAAACGCTTGCCGTCTACCGATTAGGCCCGTTCACGGGCTTTCTCTACACAGGCCGGCCCTTTCAGGACCGGACTCTCGACTTTGGCCTTTTAACTAGTTATTCGTTCTTAAATGTCAGGCTCCGTGCGGCTTGAC
>JARLGU010000049.1 GCA_031292625.1 Capsulimonadaceae bacterium
AACCGGTTAGTTCTGGTTGACCAACCAATAGCCGCACGGAGTTTGCAGCGAACACGTGTAAGTCGTGCCATCCAAGTACGTTCCCGTTCCCGAGCCGATGGTTGTTTCCGGACGCATCCATTTGACGTGTCCATCGGCGAAAAGGTAGTTCCAGCCGCCGCTATGCACCGGCGTCTGCGTCCCTGTGCAATAGTACGTCGTCGAGGACGTCGTGGTGCTGCAGTCCTGAGAACTCACATCGCCAGCCGGCGACGCGACTGAGCCGGTGTCATCGACACGTCCGCAATAGGATCGAGTAGCCCCTAAGACGTTATACGGGTTCGGAGACTCCACAAGCATAAATGTCTTCGCCGGCGAAGGGACCTTCGCGAGCGGATAGGCGAGGTCAATCGAGTTGCCGCTTGCCATGGTTGCGTCCCATGCCCAAAGGTATATGTTGTATTTCGAGGCACTTGCTTCATAAACAGGATACGCATAGCTTTGCGGCGAGTTTGCGCTTCCGGAAATCGTTCGCGTGGTGACGTCGGACGGACAGCGCCAGACTGAGCACTCACCGGCATTCGCGCCGCCAGAGGGGTCGACTTTGGTCAAATAGGAGCTGAGCAACACGCTAAAACTGTTCACTACACAAGCAGAATAGCACCTTCCATATGGCAAGTTCTCGTCGTAGTCCTGCGCATACCCAAGAAACGCAATGCCGATCTGCTTCTCGTTGGACTCGCACGTCGCCTGCCGCGCCTTCTCACGCGCAGTTGCGAACACAGGAAAGAGAATCGCAGCTAATATTGCAATAATTGCGATAACGACCAAAAGCTCAATTAAGGTAAATCCGGATTTGGGAGATTTCGTGATCAGTTGTATCGACATTTTCTACACCGCTCCCTTCAAATGATCTAGAGGTCGTCCTTCATCTCGCGAGATTGCCGCAACCGCCTAGCGCCGGCTTCCCGGCGGCACGGGACCGCACGTGAGTCCGGGCCGGTAGGAATGCGGCAGGACTCTTGGCTCGAAAATCCGCGATGGATTCTGGATTTTATCGACGAGCATCTCGACGCCGACTTCACCTAGTTCCTTGGCGGGAACAAACATGGTGTCGATGCGAATACTGCCTATCTGCAACTGCCCGCTGTGAAACGTCATCAGGGACAGGTCCTCGGGCATGTTCAGTCCCGCGCGCAGCGCAGCGCAGTAAGTGGTCAGAGCGCGGTCTTGCTCGTATGCCAAAACAGCCGTCGGACGATTTGGGTTTGACAAGACGCCAGTGAGAAAATTTAGCCAATCCGCAACGGTGATCCCATTAGCGCCGAGAACGCTCTCCGGTAAGCCAGCCTCGCGCATGACCGCACGGTAGCCCGCCAAACGGTCCAGCGCGCTGTAATGATGGGGAGCGAGCATGTCCACGTACGCGATCTTGCGGTGCCCGAGATCGAGCAAGCGCCGCGTGGCCTCCCTACCGGCCGCAAAGTCGTCGGGATGGACGCAGTCCTTGGCGAATTTCATGTTGATCCAGATTGCCGGGATCTGGTACCGCTCGATTTCTCGCATGAAGTAGGGAGGCATTTTGCCGTAACAGTTGATCAATAGACCATCGGCCGACAACTCGCGTAAGACCATTGGAAGATCCGTGTCGCTTCCGGGATCCTCGTGCGGCATATCTCCCATGACGAGATGGTAGGCGCGCTCGCGAAGTGACGAGCGCACCGCCTCTAGCGTTCCGTAGAAGAGGTGGCCGGGAGCGCCTGCTTCGAGCACCAGGGCAATGTTGTTGAACCGGCCCGTAGCCGTCGCCCGCGCGGCTGCGTTGGGGCGATAATTGTGGCTTGCCGCAATCCGGCGGATCTCATCCGCGCGCTGCTTGGCGGACGGCCACGATTCCTTGTTGCGTCCGTTAAGCACGTTACGCACCGTCACCGTGGAAACGCCCACCTCTTTTGCGATGTCATCCAAGATAGCCACGGAGAAAACACCCTTCCGTCCGCCGGATCCGCCAATCCGCCTCGTCAAATCTTTAGCGGTACAAATTCTGTAGCGCTCTCATATTAGCATGCCAAAGCATCGCTGTCAAGTGGATATGCGAAAATTGGCCCTGGGTAC
This sequence comes from Capsulimonadaceae bacterium, assembly GCA_031292625.1. Classification (GTDB taxonomy): domain Bacteria; phylum Armatimonadota; class Armatimonadia; order Armatimonadales; family Capsulimonadaceae; genus JARLGU01. The sequence goes on from JARLGU010000049.1 coordinate 2,095, forward strand.
GCACTTGTAATATTCGTCAAAGCGATTGACATTCGTAATGAACCTGAGGCCGGCAAAAAAGGAACTATCGCGCTCAGCCGCGAACGTATGTCCAACAAATCTGCGTGGATGGCCACGTCCGGCGACTGTAACGACGAAAATCTCTATTTTTCACGTATTCCTTACAGCTTGAGGCGCCGTTTTCATAAGCTCCTCATCGACGAATAACGTTACGACGTATTATCGCCTACTTATCGAATGTAAACAACAAAAATACGTGAAATGTGATTTTTTAAAATCACGGCCGCTGCCTCAAGCACGTATTCCCGGTATACTGATAGCGTTCACGCGAATGTGTTTCGGACCATCGAGAGCGCCAACATTGCGCCAGCCCGCCCCAGTTCCACGCCACAAACCGCCACCTGGAGGTAAACACTATGCCATTCCCAGCCATCCGCCGACTTGCCGCCGCCGTGCTCGCGTTCGCCTCCTGCGCCATTGTCCTTGCCGATCCCGCGACCGAGTCGACACCGCGGCCATCTACGAGCACCGAAGCCAACGTTCAACTTATGAGCGAGATAGAAGCAGGCAATATTGATCACGTCAAGGCGCTTCTCGCAGGCGGCGCGGACGCAAACGCAAAGGACGCAGAAGGGCAGACAGCGCTCTTCAAAGCCGTGATTAGCGGCCATGCCGACATCGTCAACGTCCTGGTAGCAGCGGGGGCAGATGTCAATGCGCCGTGCGACCACGGTCCGACTCCTCTGAATGCGTCTACTGTCGCCAGCAATACGGAATGCCTCAAGGCCCTGATCGTTGCGCACGCCGATGTGAACAAGCGATCGCCGCACGGGATGTACCCGCTCGCGATGGCGGTGCTCAATGGCAAGAACGAAAGCGCGAAGCTGCTTGTCGCCGCAGGGGCTGACGTGAGTCCCGAAAGGAACAACGGGTGGACGCCGCTTATGACGGCAGCCGCGCTCGGCGACGCCGCGACGGTCAAGAGGCTGCTCGCATCCGGCGCTGACGTTAACGCCACCAATAACGCCAACTGGACCGCGCCGTCATTTGTCGCGAACCTCGCGTGCCTCACGCCGATGATTGCCGCGAAAGCGAACGTGAACGCGAAGGACATGTACGGCGTCACGCCGCTCATTCGCCTTTCGCGCCAACACAAGCCCGACTGTGTCGAAGCACTTGTCGCGGCGGGCGCGGACGTAAGCGCCAGGACGAGCGAGGACGTTACCGCCCTCATGGCTGCGGCACAGTCCGACGACGCAGAGACAATTCGTGTACTCGTCGCGGGTAAGGCCGACCTCAATACCGCCAACAGAGAAGGCAACACCGCGCTCATGCTTGCCGCACGCGGGGGCCATAACGACGCCGTCCGTGCGCTCATCGAAGTTGGAGCGGACGTGAATGCGAAGAACAACGCGGGCAAGACTGCGATCGAATTGGTGGGCCACGGCGTCAACCAAAACATTGTCTACGCTCTTGCAGCCGCGGGCGCGATCGTCCCATCCGGCCAGTCTGCCGCAGTGAGCACGGTCGGCAACGACGGTCTCATGCCGCTTGCTAGTGCGATCCTGTTCGGCGATGTCGAGCGGACCAAGTACCTAATTGCCTTGGGCGCCGACATAAACGCCAAGGATGCGAAAGGCAATTCGCCCCTGCAAAACGCTGCGTGGTTTGGCAGAACAAGCATCGTCGCACTCTTGATCGCCGCGCATGCGGACTTAAACGCCCCAAACAACGAAGGGCGGACACCGCTTATCGCTGCGGCCGCGACAGGCGACACGGAGTGTGTAAAACTCCTTCTCGAAGCGCACGCGAACGTTAACTCTAAGAAGCTCGACGGCTCGACCGCGCTCTCCAAGGCCGTTTTTGCCGGCCACACAAAATGTATCAAGTTGTTGATCGCCGCAGGAGCCGACATCAGTCCGGCCGCGAACTACGGATGGACGCCGCTAATGGAGGCGACGGCGGAGGACGATCCGGTCCGCGTAAAGTCGCTGATCGCGTCGGGCGCTAATGTCGGCGCGAAGGACAACAACGGCGTAACCGCGATCTTCTTGTCCGCAAGCGCGGCGTGCGCGAAGTTGCTTATCGATGCGAAGGCGGACGTCAACGCAAAGGAGAACTGCTTCGGTCAGACTCCTCTCATTAGAATTTCGGGCCAACACAAGCCGGACTGTGTCGAGGCTCTCATCGCGGCAGGCGCGGATGCAAATGCCAAGACAAACGAAGGATTCACTGCGCTTATGGCTGCGGCGCTATCCAACGACGAGACGACAATCCACACACTGATCTCTGGCAAGGCCGACCTGAACGCCGCCAACCGCGACGGCAACACAGCTCTGATGCTCGCAGCGCGCAATGGCGACGCCGGATCCGTTCAAGCACTGATTGCTGCCGGAGCCGACGTCAATGCAAAAAACAAGGTAGGAAAGTCGGCAATCGAACTAGTGCGCCACGACGTCAACCAAGACATCGTGAGTGCGCTCAAAGCGGCCGGCGCGACCGAATAGGCGCCATTGAGCGTCCCGTTTGGACCGTGGTCGCGCATCGGGTAGGAGGCGCGGCCCCAATGTACCTGACCTCGTTCATCGAACAGCTCCTCTTCGGCTCCAATTCTTCCAATCGCGAAAATTGCAAAAGGACGAATCGTAGAAATTCAGCCCTCTCCGCATAGGCGAAGAGGGCGTTTTCGGCATTGATCGAGTGAGATGCGCTCACTCGCCATCGGGCGGAGCGAACGTCGTCGTCAGAATCTGAGTCTTGCCGGTTTCCGATGCAGCGAGTCCCGCCTCGATGATCTCGATGACGTGTCGCGCGTGTTCCGGGGTCGCAACAGTCGGGATGTCCTCGCGAATCAGGTCCACGAATTGCATCATGTCCTCGAAGACATGCTCTTCGCCGATCCGGTGCGCGGCCGTGATGTGCGGTCCAAGCGGGTGGATGTCCGGGTTATCCTTGCCGGGATAGTCGAACGGTTGGTCATTGAGCGACTGTCCACGGATCACGCCTTTCGAGCCGAAGAACGTCACATCGCCGAGCCCTCCGGCGAACGTCCCGTAAACGAAAGCGAACAGGGTGCTGCCGAAATCGAGCACCATCAGAGTGTTGTCTTCGGCATCGCACGGGTAAACCGTCCCCGCGAACTCGCGCTCCTTAACCGCAACCCCGGACATCGCCGTGACGCGCTTGGCCGGTCCGAGAATGCCGGTCAGCGAGTGCAATCCGTAGACCGTCATATCGTAAAGCGGTCCGCCGCCCGGTTTGCGCCAGTACCATGCGGGATTGATATTGCTCAGCACATCGTTTCCCGCGCGCACGCTCTCGCGCTCGTGATAGCTGCCGAATGCCGCGCCGGTATGCGCCCAGGCAAGCTGTCCAATCGCGCCGTCCAGGATCAGTCTCCTAATGCGGCGATTATAGGCTTTGATCATCTGGCCCGGCGATGCAACCAGCTTGACGCCGGCTTTTGCCGCCGCGTCGATCAAAGCCGTCGCCTCGGCGGTCGTAACGGTCATCGTCTTGTTGAAGTGGACATGCTTGCCGGCCGCGATCGCCGCCATGCCCTGATCGAAATGGAGCGAGATCGGCGAACAGAGCGTTACCGCATCCACCGCCGGGTCGGCGAGCAGTTCCTCGTAACTTTCGTAACCGTGCGCGACGCCATACTTTGCCGCAGCTGCCACGGCGCGCCCCGGAAACGGATCGCAAACGGCGGTGAGTCGCACTCGATCCTGTACATCCGGCAAAGAGAGGTGGGCGAGAGGCGCCCGAATTCCGATACTGCCGGCGCCAACGACGCCCAATCCCACGGGACTATTGGCCATAATGATGTCTCCCTTCAGGCTGAGACTCTTGTCTCGATACCTGCCGAGTGACGACTACGCGAGGCAGGGCGCCAATCCCTGCCCGATTTTAAATATAGTGATTTTAAGAGGGGGAAGCGGCGCGCAAGGAAAAATCCCCCCGGCCACTTTATGAGGTAAGGAGCATTCACATCCAAGAGCGGCGCTACTCGGCTTGTCCTTTTTACGAAAGGGACTTGTCAGAGACAGGAAGCGCGATCACTCGGCCTTGCCGATCACCAAAATCTGACCAGCGTAGTAGCTGATGCCGGGAGGCAGAGTTTTGATCCGCAGGACGGCCGTATGCTCTCCGGCAGGCTGCTCCGGCAAGTAGAAGAATCGCGCATACCTGTGAGCCTGTTCGGTCTGCGGGCGATCGATCGTAAATGGCGCGGCTGCGTCGATGGCCACTTCAACCTGCGTTCCAGCGCCCTGCGGGATGTCGCTGAAGCCAAGCGTCGTGCCGTTCCAGTGCACGGTGATCGTTTCACCGGCATTGTCGCATTTCTCGGCGCCTCGCAGCATGGCATTGGTGCGCCCATAATCGTCGCGGTATACGGCATCGGTTTTTGGATCGACGGGGGCCCAGCCAGGGCTGAGCGCGACATTGCCGATTGGCGCGAGCGACGCCGTTTCCCAGCAGTTCGAGGCAAGCGGCGGTCTCAGGATATGCTCGCGCGGACTTCCCACGGGGGCTATCGTGAGCATCGATCGGGCGATAATATCGCGATAGATCTCGTGCCCTTCATTGCCGGGATGCACTCCATCATGCGAGAAAACCAGCTTGCCTTCGACAGGTTCGATCGATCTAAAAATCAGCGATCCGGCTTTCGCGCGAGCGGCGATCTCCGGTCCGAGGTCGATGGACGGTATACCGTAGGCGTTTGCAATGTTCTCCATAACGGCGCCGAATCCCGGCTCAATGCCCGCCTCGATATTGCTCAGCATCCCCTCGGAAATCGTATACACCAGGCAGATATCGATGCGCGGGTCTCGCTTCCAAATCTGCCGGACGATGCCTTCCACGGACTTGGCTTCGTAGCCGCCGCCGCCGTTAACCCGGTGCTCCATGAACACCAAATCCGGATGCTGATCCAGCACGTCGCCAGCGACGCGCACTGCGCCGTAATCGGAGCCGGTTCCCGATATTGCCGCATTGATCTCGGTGATCTGAACGTCGGGAAACTGAGCGCGGAACCACGCCAAGGTTTTGGGGCGCCAGCCGTTCGCCGCTGTAATGCTGCCCCCGAGGTACGCGATCCGAACGGGCTTGCCGGCCCTCAACTTCGCGAAGAAGTTAGGCAGGCCGTCCCGCACCCGCAGTTCCTCGCAATGAGCCGGATCGTACACGCCCGACGCGCCGCCGGTGATAAGTCCATGCGGAACAGATTGAGCGTTATCGCTTTTCGCGGTTGCAGTCATAAGCATCAGAAGCAGCGAGAAGAAGAAGGTGAGCGGGTAAATTCTCAAAGAAGGAACTCCCTCGTTTTGAGCGGCAACGGTGACGGTCATCGCGCCTCCCTGGCTCCATTATACTCCAGACGAAACCATCTTATGCCCGCCCACCGTGCCAAAGAGAAGCGTGTTTCACGGTCTGGTGCCGGGATCCCTAATCTGCTGTTGAAGCCGCGCCCGTAACGGCGTCTCCAACCTGAAGATGAACATAGCATGGCGGAGCGCATATTCCTTATCTGAGGAAATTTGGCGAATTGGGGACGCCGTTTCCGTTCTTCACGCAAGCTTCACTCAGCCTTGCTATTCTGAGTAACGATTGAACGCGAGAGAAATTCTTCGCCCCCCGGCGGCCAGGGAGCATGGCGATGGAAAGTCTCAGAAGATTCAAGGAGCACAACATGAACACCCAAACAGGCGCGACGATTGCGCGCCATTTTCGCAATATCATGCTGGCCGTCGCCGCGGGAAGCCTACTCGGCCTCAGCGGATCGGTCCGCGCTGATTTGAAAGTGGTCGAACAGCTGACTCTGCCATCTCGCGAAGGGGGAACGACCCAGACGATTACCGCCTACTTTCATGGCGACAACCTTCGATTGGAAAACGACAAGGGAGCAGTAACCCTTATCGATCCCGCAGCCGGTAAGATTTACAATCTCGACAGCGCGAACAAAGTTTACAATGAGCGCCGACTGCCGCCTAAACGCGCCGCCGCATCCGCCGATGCGTCTGCGTCTGATCTCAAGTTTGCAGCCGCCAGCGACGCGATAACCGTTGCCGGCGCATCGGCGACAAAGTACAGCGTGTCCGGGACGACTACGATCGCAGCGCCTCCAGGCCGGGGAGGCCAAGGCGCAAGCGCGGGGCCAGACGGACAAGATGCGGGCGGGCCGGCCGGCAACCAGCAGAACGGTCAGCAAGGCGGACCGCCGCAAGGTGGGCCGCCGCAGGGAGGACCGGACAGCGCAGGCGGGCCGCCGCAAGGAGGACCGGACGGTCAGAGTCAATCCCGGGGAACGCAATCTGTCACGGTCTCGGGCGAATATTGGCTGTCGGCCGATCTCGGCAAAGCGCTGACATCGACCAGTACGCTTCGCCCTTACCTGGACGTGATTGCGGGCCCGATCGGTCGCACCGGGGCTGATGCGCTTCTCGCGCAGCTTACGACCGGCAACCTGTTCCCGGTCGCCGCGAACCTAACCGCAACGGGGTCCACGCCGGACGGCCAAGCGCGCACCATGAAATTCGCGGTGCAGGTCCAATCGGTTTCCACGGATGCGCTTGACGCGTCTCTCTTCGCGCTGCCATCCGATTATACGAAGGTAAGGACGCGCATCAAGGGCGTCGACGGACGCCCTGAGCGGACCGAGCGCCCGGCCGCGCCGCCTACGCAAGGCCAGGATTGACGACCGTCTCGCAAGCCACGGCGCTGCCCCCTCTCACACGGGAGGACCGGCAGCGCCATTTTGCCTCTATCGCCCAGCGACCACGCGAGAGTGCGTCTCCGGTCGCGCGATTTCTATTGCACTACGAACGCCTTTGAATCGAACATCGCCGGATCCCACCCCGTTGGAAAGCTCTTGTGGAGAGGCACGACGAGCGTAAAAGGACGTTTCTCCGATATCCGTCGCCGTACGAGCACCAATGTCAGCGGCGCCGGTCGCGCTTGTGGGAGCGAAGGAGACGCACTCTCCTCGCCATGCCGCATCGTAACGAACGGAAAAGCCGTCAGTGCACGCGTCGACGGCGAAGAATGCACGCGGACCACGGGGGGCATCTCCGGTTGCGCGTAAGTAATCGGCATGACGCGAAGTGCGTAGATTTCATAGTGATCCCGCATCAGCGGCAGCGTCGGAAGCGGCGTGTGATGGCCAATCTGACCGGGTACTCGCGGAATGCGCGGCGCGCCGGGCAGCCAGACATCGCCCCATCCGGCGTTGACAGGCGCGGGGTCGCGTTCGAGAGGCTTAACCACGTCCACGAACGTGAAGTTCGACGCGGACGAGCCTGACGCATAGTCAGTCATCGCCGGCGTTTCCCGTGGCATCTTGATTGCGAGGTAGGCGATGACATATTGCCGGGCCGCGACCGGAACCTCGGGCGAAGTGATGTGTCCGGTTGAGTCGACCGAGTTCACGGGGTTGAGAGGAACAATCATGACGCCGCTTTTCGTGACAATTGTTTTCGGGCTCTTCCAGGCGAAGCACTGTCCGGCCTTGGGGTCCGCCACGACCGTGCCGCCCGTGGGAGTGAACAGATCGCGCGCAGTGGAGTGTCCAACGGCCGTTCCGCTTATCAATACGGTCTTCGGTTCCTGATCCGGATTTCCGCCAGCGATCTCGTCGTCAACTCCTACCCACGGATGGTCGTCCTGAGCATAGCGTAGGGCGAGCGGAAAGGACGACATGCCCGCGCGATGCATCGGATTCTCGCTCCCGCGAATTCGCACTGGAAGCGCAATCGATTGGATATCGATGGACCAATCCCCGTTCGGGACAGACGGACGTTTTGCGCGAACAATCGTCCGAACGGAGGGCGCGCCCGAGTACGCATGCCCATCGAAATTGGTTGGCGGCTCGATTTCCCATTGTCCATCGCGCGGCCGCTTTAGCTGATCTCCAAAAGGCCTTTGGCCGGAACGATCAATTGGATCCAGGGCCGCCGTAGCCTCAACTTCGATCGGTCCAACCTTTGCGGACGGCGAAATTGGCAGACTGGCTTGCGGAAGTTGCTCCATGCGCGGCACATCCTTGATGATCCATACGCCCTCGGGCTGGTCAGTTTTAAGCAGTCGCGCGCTTAAACGAATCTTTGCGGTTCGGACGCCGTACAAACATGGCAAACTCGCGAATGCGTGGGCGGTCCCCACAATGCTCGCTTGAAGGTTCATCGGAGAACCGCATGGCGCGCCCCCACGGTCGAGCGGCGTTGCTTTAACCTTGAGCTGCCCGGTGAGCGACTTAGGTATGACGACGAGCGCATCGGAGCTACTATTGCGAGGGGGCTGACCAGACGCCAATGTTGGCGCCGCTTCAACTCTATAGGACGGTTGATAATCCTGGATGGGGCGACTGCTCTCCCAATATCGGACCGTCTCCAGATTGGGTGAACCTCCATACCAATGCTCCTCTCCAGGTCGGTCCTCATTGCGGCTGCCGATGTACGACATCTGGCCATTGGGACCATGACCGTAGATCTTCATAGGCTTTCGTTCGATAACAAACGTTTCGTCGCCGAACTTAAACCGGTAGGTTCCAGCCGCTCGCGGCACATTGATTCTCGTTGTCCCAAAACCAGCATCGGTATCAAAGACAAAGGATACGCTATCTCGTTGGAACTGGTTTTGGTAAGCCAACGCCGTGTCGAACTTCGTACCAGACAAAGAAATCGGCTTGGCCCCGCTCTGAATGGCAACGAGCGTAAGGGAACCCTGCTTGGGCGCGCCATGGTCGAGCATTTCGAGCATGGAAACTGGGGCAGCATTCGACGTGAGCGGAGAAACAGACGGATCGTTACGGGCGACAGGAGCACTTCCGTGCATCGAACCAACCGGAGACGCGATCGCTCTGGCTAGTTGCGCAACTTGTTCCACGCCTCCCTGAACCGCATCTGATTGCGACGGTGTTCTCGCAGAAGCCTGCCGGAGGTAGTTGGATGCAAAGAAAAGGCATCCTAACAGCGCGCCAATCATAAAGATGGTCAGCGACGCTTGAATATGATCGCGGTTCATGGTTGTCCTCCGTCGTTAGCACAGCTGACAAGAAAAGAAGGCTCATCGGGCCGCAAGGACCTGCGCGAAGGTGCGTCAGGCCATCGGACAATCGTTAGAAACGCCGTTCTTACAGAAATATTCCGGCAGCAACGCATATTATCCTTCGCGATTGCGTGCGATTGAAATACCTCAATTATACGAAGAAGCGAGCTTGCGTTCAAGCGCGCCTTTGGGCTGCAAAGGATGCTCATCCTGCGGAAACGGGGCCGGTCGTCTCGCGCACAATAAGCGTCGGGGGAATCTGCTCGAAGCGCGGGGGCTCGGCGCTGCAAAGGATATCGATCGCACATGCGGCGATCTCCTGGATGGGGTGCGCGATTGTCGAGAGCGACGGATGCATGAACTTGCTCGACGGCGCGTCTTCAAAGCCCAGGACGGAAACTTGCTGCGGCACGCCGATCGATTGCTGCGCGAGCCACTTCGCAACCGCCCATGCGCCAGGATCGGAAACCGTCATTATCGCCGTGGGGCGCTTTGCGGCGACTTCATCCCACACGGCCGGCATGATGTCGTAGGCGGCGGAGTACGAATTGCCGAACGGCGGAGGGACGATGACGGCGCGAAACGTATCGGCAAACCCCTTGCGGCGTCCAAGCTCCTCAAAGGCCTCGACCTTATCGAGAACATTCTGAGTAACGATCGGTTCGTTGACGACGAGCGTAATCCTTTCGTGTCCTAGACTGGTAAGGTGCTCGACTCCAATCTCCATTGCGGCAACCGGATCCGTCTGAACCGCCGCGCCGGGATAGCCGCGAGGGACCATATCGATTGCCACGGTCTTGTAGCCGCGGCCGGAGAGCGCATCGTTAAGCAACACCGTTTCTTGCTCGGAGCGGAATAAAATGACGGCTTCTTCGCTGGGAGGAAGCGCAATCCGGCCATACGACTCCGCGGCGGAACGATCGATCAGAATATTCGCCTTAAATCCGCGACCATCGATGGCATCCCGCAACGCCTCGGTCATCGCTAGAACGGCCTCAGAATCGACGCTGTTTGAGATCACGCTGATCGTATGAATGCCGACGCCCCTGTAGAGCGACATCGGGCGCAACGGCCGCGCGGTTCTCGATAACAGACGCTGACCTTTTGACGCAATGCGAGCGCGCTCAGCCGCGACCGTGGACGCGACAACACTGCCGGCCCCGGCCCTCCGGCTCACAAAACCATCCCTTGTCAGCTCCGCGAGAGCGCGTCTGACGGTGATCTGCGACACCGGCAAATGCTCCATCAAGGAGCTGTCCGAATAAAACGGATCTCCGGGCTCGAATTTAGAAAGAATGAGGTCGCGCAAAGCATCGCGCAACTGCGCGTAGAGCGGCAGATCGCCTTCACGATCAATGTGAATTTCGCTCAGATAGCTGATGTCCATGGCAAGCGGCGCGGGAAGAACTGGATGCCGGGCACATTTGCCGCGACAGTTTCTTGGAACAGAATAATTGGGTATGAACCGTGGGTTCTTTCAACAGTTTACCCTCGATCCCCTGCAATAAGTCGATAGAGCGAAAGCGGGCGGTCGTATTCGCGATGACCTTTCCGGATTTGAAGCGGCGGGTTGAGTGTCCTTCTCGATGAACACACAACCTACGCTCGCGCAAGAATCTACCATCGCCGACTGGATCCGAATTGCTCGTGCCGAGATCGCCCCTCGGAAGCTCCGGCCGCTCCTCGAAGCTTACGAGTTCTCCGCCGCGGCGCTCCTCAAAGCGACGTCGGGGCAGTGGTCGTCCCACGCACCGCGCATGATAGAAACCGAAAAGCTTCGGCTTTCACAAAGCGCCCGAGATTCCGTTGACGATGCCATGCGCATCATCGAAAAGCAAGGAGTATCGGCGGTCCCAATCAACCACCCCGACTACCCGGCCAATCTGCGCGAAATCGATGACGCGTCCCCGGTGCTGTTCGTACGCGGCACGCTGAAGGCGGACGACCGGTTTTCGATTGCGGTCGTCGGTTCGCGCAGAGCAACCGCCTACGGACTGTCCATTGCCGAGCGCTTCTCCCGGGATCTGGCGGCGCGTGGGCTCTGTATCGTTTCCGGCGGCGCACGCGGGATCGACACATTCTCGCATCGCGGCGCGCTCAAAGGCGGCGGGCGCACCGTCGTCTTCCTCGGCTGCGGCATCGGAACGAGCTATCCGCCGGAAAACCGGCATCTCTTCGATGAAGTCGTCTCGTCCGGCCAGGGAGCCATCGTATCCGAATACGTGCCCGGAGTCGAGCCAAGCCCTTGGCGATTTCCCGCACGCAACCGCCTCATATCCGGGATGACGATGGGGACGTTCGTCATTGAAAGCCCAATCGACTCCGGCGCAATGATCACGGCAAGCGACGCCGCGAGCCAGGGACGAGATGTCTTTGCCGTGCCGGGGCCAATCGAGACGGGACGCAGCGCGGGCTGCCATCGGCTGATACAAGAAGGCGCCAAGCTGGTCGAGACGCCTGACGATATTCTCAAGGAACTGGGTTTCTTCCAAATGGGCGAATCGCTTGCCAGGCAACCGTCGCTTCCGGGATTCAACGCGCCGCCCGAGGATCTCGATACCGATCAGCGGCTCATCCTCGACCGGCTCACGCTTCAGCCCCAATCCGTGGACGCTCTCCTTGCCGGGATCGATCTGAGCGCGGCCCAGGTCAGCGCGGTGCTCACAATCCTCGAGATGCGCGGGCTAACGCGCCGCCTGCCGGGCAATGCGTTTGTCCGCGTGCTGTGATATGCCCCGCTAAATCGCGATGCGTTTCGGCGGAGCCATGCACGGATCGGCGTCATGTCAGGATCGCGCGCCCCCCAAATTCTCAACCCTCGCTTGCTTGCACTTGAGCTCGCCAGCCTGCAATCCGTCATTCTTCCTAGAACGCAATCGCGGCAGAAGGTGTTATAATACAAGGTCATCGCCCCAGAGGCGCTTGGCGTGGTCAGCCCGTTACGGACTTGGCGGACGCTGAGATTGCGGACCGGCAAGGAAGCCGGAAATGGGAGCGCTAGGAAAGTAATGGCAAAATCGCTTATCATTGTTGAGTCTCCCGCGAAGACCAAGACGCTCAAAGGATTTCTGGGCAGCGAATACCAGATCGAAGCGTCCATGGGACATATTCGCGACCTCCCCGAGCGCAAGCTCGCGGTCGAGGTCGAGAACGACTTCGCACCATCGTACGTCATCATCCCGGAGCGCAAGGAAGTTCTCGCCAAGCTCAAGGCCGCCCTGGCCGGCGTCAGCGACGTCTTCCTTGCTTCTGACCCTGACCGTGAAGGAGAAGCGATCTCGTGGCACCTTGCTCAGGCGCTCAAGATCGAACATCCCAAGCGCATCCAGTTTAACGAGATCACGCGTGACGCCGTCCGTCAAGCGCTTGATTCGCCGCGCGAGATCGATATGAACCGCGTGAACGCTCAGCAGGCGCGACGCGTGCTCGACCGGCTGGTCGGCTATGAGATCAGTCCGTTGCTGTGGCGAAAGGTCAAGAAGGGCCTGAGCGCGGGCCGAGTACAATCGGTCGCAGTTCGCCTCATCACCGATCGCGAGCGCGAGATCGAGGCCTTTAAGGCTGTCGAATATTGGAGCCTGACCGCATCGCTAACTCCAGACGCGCCAAAGAACAAGTTTGACTCCGCGCTGGTTGAGCATCTGGGCAAGAAAATCGAGCTGACCAACGAGGAACAGACGAACAAGGTTTTGCGCGATCTAGAAGGCGTCGCGTACAATGTCCTTAAGGTTAAGCGAACAGAAAAGCGCCGCAGCCCCGCGCCGCCGTTTATCACGTCCACGCTGCAGCAGGAAGCCTCGCGCAAACTCGGTTTCAACGCACGCCGAACAATGCGCGTCGCCCAACAACTTTACGAGGGCGTCGAAATCCCCGGAGAGGGCAGCGTCGGTTTAATCACCTACATGAGGACCGACTCCAACCGGATCGCCGCGGAAGCTCAGCAGGCCGCGCGCGCGTATATCGTCGAGCATTACGGCCGCGAGTTCGTACCCGATGCCGCCAAGCAGTATAAGAAGGGCAAGGACGCACAGGATGCCCATGAGGCCATCCGTCCGACCCATGTGGACTGGCATCCTGATCGGGTCACCGCGCACATGACGCCCGAGCAGGCCAACCTGTACCGGCTGATCTGGCAGCGATTCGTCGCCTCTCAGATGATGCAAGCAGTGTATGACGTCGTTACCGTCACGATTTCCGCCGGAGATTACGGCTTCCGCGCGACGGGTTCGACGATCAAGTTTGAAGGCTTTTTGCGAGTTTACAGCGAAGGAAAGGACGAGGTCAAGGTCGAAGACGAAGACCGGCCGCCGCTTCCGCCGTTGACCGATGGGCAGTTGCTGAAATTGCTCGAACTGACGCCGAAACAGCACTTTACGGAGCCGCCGCCCCGCTTTACGGAAGCGACCTTGGTAAAGGCTCTCGAAGAAAAAGGCATCGGCCGCCCAAGCACGTACGCCACGATTATCTCGACGATCCAGGATCGCGGATATGTCGAACTCAAGGAGAAGCGATTCTTCCCGACGGAGCTCGGCTTGGTGGTGACGGACTTGCTCGTCAAGCATTTTCCGGAAGTGCTGGATATTACGTTCACCGCCGAGATGGAGTTGCGCCTCGACCATGTCGAGGAGGGCGACGAAGACTGGGTTAAGGTGATGCGCGAGTTCTACGGTCCATTTCACGCCATCGTCGAGAAGGCTGCCGACGAGATGGAACGCGTTAAGATCGAGCCCAAGGACGCCGGACAAACCTGCCCGAACTGCGGGCGCCCAATGGTTGTCCGATCGTCGCGCTTCGGCGAATTCGTCGGCTGTTCGGGCTACCCGGAGTGCAAGACGATCATCCGCCCGGAAGCCGCCAAGGTCGAAGTGCCTTGCCCTAAATGCGGCGGCGAAGTGACACAGAAGAGGTCGCGCAAAGGAACGATTTTTTACGGCTGCGCCAACTACCCGAAATGCGATTTCGTGGCGTGGGGAAAGCCAATCGGCCGCGATTGCCCGGAGTGCGGGCAACCGCTGATTGAGAATACCTTCCGTGGGCGTCCCAGCGGGATTCGCTGCAGCAATAAAGAGTGCACGCACAAGGAATCGAACCGCGCGAAGAAGAGCGGCGACGATGACGCGGCTCCTCCGAACGATGCGGATGCGCCATCGGAAGAACTGGCAACCGTTTAGAGCGCGTGTAGAAAATCGAAAGGTCTTGTAAGACGGCTTCTCTGCGGCCGCCGTGGCCGTTTTTGAAAAAGGGCCGTCACAGCGGTTTCACTGCTTGACTATGTGCGCTGGAATCGGACGATGGCGGCAATAGGCCGTACGCGTGTTGACGAAGCATCGTAAATCACCGCAGTGAACGAGGCGCGGGCAAGACCGGTCCGTGACCGGCGGACGATGGCGGCAAAGGGCCGTGCGCGTGTTGACGACGCATCGTAAATCACCGCAGTGAACGAGGCGCGGGCAAGACCGGTCCGTGACCGGCGGCACGAGCCGTCCTGAATCTTTCTCGCAATGCGCCAGTTTATTAAGCGCACTCTTAGACGCTCGCCTCCCTCGTCTTAACGGGCGAGGGACTCAGTTATGCAATCCAGACGCGAATTCCTGAGATCGCTTTCGCTCGCAGTCGTCGCTGCGAGCACCGCGCCCATTTCGGCGCTCGGTGACGCGCGAAGGCGACTGTCCGCCGATCTCGTCGTATACGGCGCAACATCCGCGGGAGTTGCGGCGGCGGTTCAAGCCGCCCGCCTTGGCCGCTCGGTCGTGCTCCTTGAGCCATCCCGGCTGATCGGCGGCATGACGGCCTCGGGCATCGGCGCAACCGATATTCAGTCCGAGCAATACTGCAGCGGTTTCGCGCGCGAGTTTTACCAGCGCGTCTACAAACATTACGGCGACGCGTCCTTCTGGCACTACTGCACCCGCGCCGAGTTTGTCTCGCATAGTCCCGTTCTGCGAGCGTCCCCTGACAAGATCCCGATCTGGCACAAGTTCGAACCACACGTCGCTTCCCGCATCTTTGTGGATATGCTTCGCGAAGCGGGCGTCCGCATCGTGATGGGCGAGCGTCTGGACCTTCGACAGGGTGTCGTCAAGCATGGCGCGAAGATCGTCAGCCTCACGATGGAGTCTGGCATGATCGTGTCCGGAGGCGTATTTGTCGACGCTACATACGAGGGGGATCTTCTTGCCAAGGCTGGCGTGCATTACACGATCGGCCGCGAGTCGAATGAGGTCTACGGAGAAGCGTACAATGGCGTCCGTCCCGGCTCGCCGCTACGCATTGATCCGTTCGTGAGGCCAGGCGATCCGAGCACGGGGCTCTTGCCCGGAGTTGCGGCAGCATCCCCAGGCGCGGCGGGACAGGCCGATACCCGCGTTCAGGCGTACAATTTCCGCCTCTGCCTCACCGACGTCCCCGAGAACCGCGTACCAATCGTCAAACCAGACGGCTACGATCCGCGCCTCTACGAAAGCATGGCTCGAACCCTTTCGCGCTTGTTCAAGCCAATGCCGCCGGCGGTCTACTCCACGGATCCCAACCACGGCCGGATCCTCATGATGACTCCGCTGCCAAACTGCAAGGTCGATCTCAATACGAATGCGGGAACGGTTTCAGCGGACCTTGTCGGCGCTAGCTACGCATGGCCCGATGGCGACTACGCCCTTCGCGACCGGCTCTGGCAGCAGCACGCAAGCTACACGAAGGGATTGCTCTGGTTTGCCGCAAACGACCCCCGGATGACTCCGGCGTCGCGTCGCGAGGTTACGCGGTGGGGATTGGCGGGCGATGAGTTTGCGGACACGAACTTCTGGCCGCCGCATCTCTATGTACGGGAAGCTCGGCGGATGGTGTCGGACTACGTCATGACCGAGCATCACTCGCGCAGGAGCGCGTCCGCGGACGACGGCGTAGCGGTGGCATCGTATCCGATCGACTGCCATTGTGTTTCCTATTATGTCGGGGAAGCGGGACAGACGATGAGCGAAGGCAATCTGTTCGCTCCCAACCATCCGTTCGCGATCTCCTTCCGGTCAATTCGTCCTCGATCAAGAGAATGCGAAAACCTGCTGGTTACATGCGCGGTCTCCGCAACGCATGTTGCGTTCAGCGCGATCCGGATGGAACCCGTCTTCATGATGCTCGGACAGGCTGCCGGCACGGCCGCAAGCATCGCGCTCACGGACCGGATCACCGTCCAGGATGTCCCCTATGATCGCCTGCGCGCGCAACTTCGCCGCGACGGCATGGTGCTTTCGCCGCTGCCGGATGCCGTACACAAGGCGTAACCGCCGCCTCGAGCCGCTTGTCGGCCTAACCGACGTCAGGGAACCGGGCATGCACGTATTGCATGATTAAGTCTTGTGCGCAGTCCAGGCCAATCACGCTCGTGTCCAGCGCAAGGTTGTACTGCGTGGCGTCATGCATCTCAAGCCCCGAAAGCGACTTATTGTACCGCTCGCGCTCGACGTCGGTCTTTTCCACTAATTTGACGGCCTCCTGATGAGACATCTCGTAAACCTCCTGTATCCGGCGCACGCGCGCTTGCTTGTTGGCGTACAAGAAGATGCTGATATGTCTAGGATGAGACCGGAGCAAATACGAACCGCCGCGTCCGACCACTACCACGGATTTCTCGGCCGCAATCTTGACGATCGTCTCCGTGGTCAACTGACTTACCTGAAGAGCCTGTGAGCGAACCGGGGGGGGATTGTACAGCCATGGATTCGACCAACTGAGCGACTCGATAATCGACTCCCAGATGGAAAGCACGCGCTCGTCGTGCTCCTCGACAAAGGTGACCGGAGCATCCAGCTTATTCGCAATTTCCGCTACGAGGTTGCTGTCAAGATACATGATGCCAAGCGCCTGCGCGAGCTTCTGCCCCAAGTATGCGCCGCCGCAACCCTTCTGCCGACTGATCGATATAACAAATGGCGTTTGATGCTCCATTGGTTCGTGCCTCTCTCCCCGTTGAATGTGATTAGTTGCCTTATTACCTACCGGACTACAGTGAAAAGCTCCCTCGCTTACTATTATCTATATACCTGTAATCCAGCGTTGGCAACCACGCCGCTTTCGCATTCAACGAGATTTTCTGAGTGGCCTAATCGAGTTCAAGCAGCGCATCCGTCTGCGCGGGAACCCCTCGTTTCACGACGGCGACGCGCGGCGCCCAGAACACGAGCGCGATGGCGACCGCGGCGACCTGCACTCCGACGATCAGCGCCGCGCAAGCCGGCCAGCCGCCGATCGCCCAGAGCGCCGCCGGAACCGCGGCGCCCGCAGTCCCGCCAAGGTAATACCACATCACATATAGCCCGGATGCCGCTGATCGCCCGTGATCGGTCGAAACGCCGACGTGGCTGCTGCCCGCAACCTGCGACACGAACACGCCGGACGCCGCAATTGCCAGGGCCACGATTTCCAGGCCAAGCACATGGCTCAACGCCATGAGCACCCCAATACAAGAGGTCGCTACGCCCGCAATAAGTACGTTCCGATGGCCGAAGCGATCGATCGCCCGGCCGCTCATTGGCGTAATGGCGACCCCTAGCAGGTACACGAAGAAAAGGATCCCGAGCGCGCTCGTACCGAGATTGAACGGGGGTTCGGCGAGATAGAACGAGATGTACGTAAACGTGGCAACCTGAGCGAACAGGACGCTAAAGCCAACCGCATACGTGGCAACGAGCTTGCCGTTCGTCATGTGATCGCGCACGCTCCGGACAGCATCGCGCCAATCGTCGACCGCAACAAAATTGCGTGAGCCCGGAAGAAGCCGCCAGATCGCGATGGCGCCGGCAAGGTTCACCAGGGCTAACACGAGAAATGGCGATCGCCAGCCGAAATGATCGGCGAGCAGCCCCGAAATAAAGCGTCCCATGAACCCGCCCAGCACGTTGCCGGTGATATAGAACGCCATCGCCTTTCCCGCGCCGCCAGCCTGATATTCCTCGTTAACGTAGGCCATGCTGACGCAGAAAATGCCAGGAAGAAAGACGCCCTGCACGAGCCGCCAGAATACGAGAGCGTTGAGAGATGGCGACGTTGCCGCCAGAATGGTCGGGATCACCAGCAGGAACACCGATGTCACGATCACCTTCTTGCGCCCGATGCGGTCGGACAGCATGCCCGCGAACGGCGCGCTCAGCGCTACCGTCAATGTCGCGGCGCTCACCGTCAGGCTCACCGCGCCTTCGCCGGCGTGAAAAATGTGGCGAAACGCCGGCAGCAGCGGCTGTGTCATATACAGGTCGAGAAACGTACAAAAACCCGCGAGCATTACGCCCACGAGTGGAGCGTCGAGACGCCTGCCGCCTGCAGGCGTTCGCGCGGAATCTACACTTTCCATGAACAAACTTACCTCTTAATCCTTACAACTATAGTGTGGCCGTTTCAGTTCTATTTGTCCAATACAATTATGGGCATCGACTAATACCTTCAGGGTATTATATTGACGATCACTGCTCGAACGGGGGGCGTTAACGCCATGGAACTTCGTCACCTTCGATACTTCGTCGCGGTCGCCGAGGAATTGCATTTCGGACGCGCCGCAGCGCGGCTGCACCTCGCACAGCCGCCGCTGACGCGCCAGATCCAGCAGCTCGAAATGGAGCTCAAAGCGGAATTGTTCCAGCGGACGAAACGACGCGTTGCGCTGACCGAGGCAGGGCGCGTGTTGCTCGTGGAAGCGCGCGCACTGCTCGAGCAGGCGGATGGCGCGATCGTCGCGGTCCGGCGCGCCGCGCTTGGGGAGACGGGCTGGCTCGGCATTGGCTTCGTCGGCACCGCGGCCTACGAGATCTTGCCGGATATCCTGCGGGCGTATCGCCAAAGCTATCCGGATGTAGAACTGGTGCTGCGGGAAATGAACACGGCCGCCCAGCTTGAGGCGATCCATGAACGTCGCATTCATGTGGGGCTCGTACGTCCCTCGCTGCGAGACACGGCGCTCGCGCACGAGACCATCCAGCAGGAGCCGCTTGTCATCGTCCTGTGGGAGGGACATCCGCTTGCTAAGCGCGCGGAGCTATCCATCGCGGATCTGCGGGAGCAGAAGTTTGTCCTCTATCCGCGCACGCCCCACCCTAACTTCTCGGATCAGACGATCAACCTGTGCATCAGCGCCGGCTTCGTACCGGATGTCGTTCAGGAGGCGCAGGAAATTCAGACAGCGATCAGCCTGGTGTCCGCGGGAATGGGCGTGACGCTCGCGCCGGGGTCCATCCAGCGCCTTGGCTGGCCCGGAATTGTCTACAAGCCAATCGCTCCGCCGACGCCAACCAGCGACCTGATCGCCGCCTACCGTCCGGACGACACGTCTCCTGTCCTACGAGGCTTCTTGGAGGTGGCGCGGAGAACGGCGTGAAGCCCTTCTCTACCTCCCTCGCCAGGCCGAAGGTCCTGAGCCTGCCGACGGGCGCGGGAGAGGGGTTGGGGTGAGGGTTCCTTTCCGCCTGCCCCGAAACGCCTGTGTCTCTCGGCGCGCTCGTGTCGCCCGCTGCACGCGGCATTTTCTGTCGCCGCAATCGATCATGTTCAGTTTACAGCCCTGCCCTCCGGTCCTGTTTGCAGAGTCTCCGGGATCGCCTTGAAAAGTGCTCGCGGACTCGCAAACGGGCGCCCCGTCGCGAAGATGCAAATAGGCCCTCCGGCCAGGCGCCGGGTCTGTGACGGACTCAGGCGAGAGGTCTGGGGTAGGCGAACGTCCTGAGCCTGCGGAATTGACAACTTCGAGCAACCTTGCGGCAATCCCCTCCCGCCACAAACAATCCAGCCCCGCTCCCCCGCCCTGTATCGGGCAAGAGATCGGGGCTGGCAACCGATGGACGCGATCTTAGGCGATCGCCTTCTTCACGGCCGCGACGATGTGGGCAGCGTCGATACCGGCGCCGGCCAGCATCTCGGCAGGCTTGCCGGAGCTGGGGATCTCGCGAACCGCGAGTTTGACGACCTTGGGCAGAGTGCCGCCGGCTTCGCCAACGAACGCATCGAGAACGGCGTCGCCCAAGCCGCCTTCGGCCCAGTGATCTTCGACAACGATCAGCGCGCCGGTTTCCTTGGCTGCCGTCTTCAGCGTCGCCGCATCGACCGGCTTCACCGAGTACAGGTCGATCACCCGAACGTCGATTCCGCTGGCTTTGAGCGTGTCGTACGCCTTCAACGCTTCGTGGAGCGTAATGCCGGCTCCGATGACCGTCGCCTTATCGGCCGCGCTCGATCGCAGGACCTTGCTGCCGCCGGGAGCGAACTTCTCGTCCGGGCCGTAGAGGATCGGCGTCTTTTCGCGGGTCGTACGCATGTAGACGATGCCCTGGAGGCTGCTCGCCATTTGCTCGACCAGGGCGGCGGTTTGGTTCGCGTCGCTCGGATACAGCACGGTGCTGCCGTGAACGGCGCGCATCATCGCGATGTCTTCGAGCGCCATCTGCGATGCGCCATCCTCGCCAATCGAGACACCCGCGTGGGACCCCGCCATGCTGAAGTTGGCGCGGGAGATCGCGGCCATTCGGATGAAGTCGTACGCACGGGTAAAGAACGCGGCGAACGTCGATGCGAACGCCTTCTTGCCCCGAACGCCGAATCCGACCGCAGCGGCAACGAGTTGCTGCTCGGCGATCCACATCTCAAAGAAGCGCTCCGGATGCCCTTTCTTGAACTCCTCGGCGTAAGTCGAGTTGCTCACTTCGGCATCGAGAACGACCACGTCGGGATTGCCATAGCCGATCGCCTTGAGCGCGTCGCCATAGGCCTTGCGGGTCGCTTCCTTCGTGCCAAACGCATACTTGGGAAGTTCGATATTGCTGTAGGCAACCGTGACCGGCTCTACCGGTTCGGGCTTGGCAACCTCAAAGATCTGGCTAATCGGTCCGCCAAGTTCGGCAATGGCTTCCGCCGCCATATCGGCGGGTAGGCCTTTGCCATGCCAGTTCGGCTGGTCGGCAACCTTGGAGTAGCCTGCGCCCTTGATCGTCTTCGCGAGAATGACCGGCGGGCGGCCATCGCTGGAGCTGAGCGCATCCTTGAACGCGGCCTCAACCTGAGCCAAATCGTGGCCGTCGATCTTAATCGGGCGGCAGCCAAACGCTTCCACGCGGGCCGCATAGGCATCGAGGTTCCAGCCGAGCTCGGTTTCGCCGCGCTGGCCGAGGCGATTGACATCGACAATCGTAATCAGGTTGTCAAGCTTGTAATGGCCTGCTTTGTCGAAGCCTTCCCATATCGATCCCTCGGCGAGCTCGCTGTCGCCGCAGAGGATCCAAACCTTGTACGGAAGCTTATCCAGGTACTTGCCGCAAAGGGCGACGCCGACGCCAATCGGCAGGCCCTGTCCAAGCGAACCCGTTGCGACATCGACATACGGCAGGATGGGCGTCGGGTGCCCTTCGATGCGGCTGCCGTATTCGCGCAGGGTCATCATTTCGTCGTCGGTAATCCATCCCGCCGCCTTGTACATGGCGAACAGCAACGGGGCGGCATGGCCCTTCGAGAAAATCAGGTGATCGTTGTATGGGGCTTTCGGCTTGCTGGGATCGTACTTGAGGTGGTCAAGCATGAGAACGGCCATCAAGTCAGCGGCGGACATGGACGAGGTAGGGTGCCCGGACCCGGCTTTGGTGGTGCAGCGAATGCTATCGATTCGCAGTTGACGGGCCAAATCCTTCCGCGTCTGTTCGTTACTGGGCATAAAGAGTCTCCTTGGAAAATTGGCAACGCCGTAAGTATACCCTTCTGACGATCCGGGCGCTCCTATCGGAGACGCTGTAAAGACAGCTTCTTGCAGGATTGCCATCAGGAACCTCGCTAACCTGGAGGACGTAGTATCATTAAGAGGTAAGAATTCGGAGCGCTTCTCTGGCCGCGCGGCCATTTTTGGTAAAGGGTCGGCGAGGGTTGGCTCAGTCTTGCATTGCGCCGCATTTTCGGGCGGCGTATGCCTGTAGGGAAGGATCGATTGCCGGTGAACGTCTTAAAGACAACATTTTGGATGGCAATGCTTTTCGTGCTGCTAATGGCGGCCGGGCAAGCATTTGGCGGCCAGTCGGGATTGATGATCGGCTTTGTGTTCGCGCTCGGAACCAACGCAGCGGCGTATTGGTTCAGCGACCGCATCGCCCTCGCGATGAGCGGAGCAATCGAGGTCAGCGAAGCGGAAGCGCCGGAAATGCACCAAATGGTCGCGCGACTCGCCGCGCAGGCCGGCCTCCCGACGCCGCGCGTGTATCGCATTCCGGCTGGCCAGCCGAACGCGTTCGCGACCGGACGCGACCCCGCGCATGCCGCGGTGGCGATAACGGACGGCATCTGGAACATCCTTTCCCGCGACGAGCTGGAAGGGGTCATCGCCCACGAGCTCGCGCACGTCAAGCACCGGGATACGCTGATCTGCACGGTCGCCGCGACCATGGTCGGCGTGATTAGCTACCTTTCTCAGATCGCGCAGTGGACGGCGATGCTCGGCGGCTTGAGGGACGACGACGACGAAGGAGGCGGCGGGATCGCGGGCGCGCTCATAATGATGATCGTCGGCCCAATCGCCGCGCTGCTGATCCAGCTCGCAATCTCGCGTTCACGGGAATTCGATGCTGACCTGGGCGGCGCGAAGATCACCGGCAAGCCCCTCGCGCTGGCAAGCGCTCTGCAGAAAATCGAGCGCGTCGCCGAAGGGGCGCCGCTGGATGTCAACCCATCCTACGCCCACATGTATATCGTCAACCCCCTCGGCGGCGATAACCTGCGTGCAATCGCGACGCTATTCCGCACGCATCCGCTGACCAAGGAGCGCGTTGCGCGCCTGGAGGCCCTGGCGGCGCGCATGTAATTGCGCCGCCGGCCGCCCGGTCCGTCAGCCGCTGATTCCGTAAACCGCCGCGTAATAATCCCACTCCGGATCAAGCGCCATGCGAATGAAACTTTGAATCCTCTTGCAATCCCTATAGTCAGAACGCTATTCCAATTAGAGTAGTCGCATTTCGACGCATCGTCCTCTCTATCGAGCGAACTCCAACAGCGCGGCCGCGAAGCGCTCGGCAATCGGGCGGTTCCCTGGCGGATCCGGATGAACGCCGTCGTGCGTCATGCTTGACTCCGGAACGACGCCATACATTGACACGTAATCGAGGCGGCTCTGGCGGCAAAAGTCCGCATACGCCTCGTCGAGCGCAACGAGATTTCGTACGCGATGAGCGCGGGACGCCTCGTTGGCGTTCCAGCACCCTGCATTCATATTGTATGGCCCCACGATGACAATGCACGAATAACCGGCGGTTCGCGCGATTTGGACCATCTCGCCGATATTCTTCGTTGCAGTCGCAGCGCATGCGCCGGTGAAATCCCTGGAATCGTTCGCGCCAAGAGCTATCGCGAGAATGTCCGCTGTTCCAGTGCTTGCAAGCGCTTCACGAAACTCGTCGATCGAATCAGTTGGCCGGCCGCCACGGCTCTTATTGACGATATCCAACGGCCATTTCACGAACTCAGGAACGATATATGGCCAGGCGTAGCTCGCCGTCCCAGCAGGGATGTCCGACCCGGCGCAGATTGAATCGCCAAAGAAAAGGATGCGCATACCGTTATCCAATCTATCGTGCCGCCTTTAAGGCGTCCGTGCGAAACGGACATGCTAAGCGAGATCGCGGCTCGACCGCCGTCTGCCTTTTCTTGTGCTAACGGCTTCGTCCATTAACTTCAAATCATAAAGATCCAGATAGTAATCGAGCCGAGCGTAATCAGGCGCCGCCTTCTCTACCATGTTCAACCACATTTCCATATCGCTGGCATGCGCCTCGGGATCGCGGCTAATAATATCCATTTGGGCGGTCGCCACTGCCAGAAATTCAGTAATATGAAGTTTACCTTGCAGCTTAATGGGAAGGAGAAGCGCCTTCGCTTCGTCGAGGCGTCCTTGCGCGGCAAAGCGCACGGACAGCGCCGTGCGACCGAACAAGTAGTCGGGAAAGCGCTCGTGCACCTGCTCCAAGATTTCCATGGCCTCGTCGCGTTTCCCCTGAGCTTCCAAAGACGCTGCAAGGTTGTTCCAGAGGGATGGGTACTCGGGAAACCGCGCGACCGCCGCCCTCAACGCTTTCTCCGCTCTTACATACTTCTTCGCCATAAGCAAGTCAAAGGCCGGAGAGGCGAGTTCGTCAACATCAGGAGGAAACTGAACCATTTTTTCGTAATTGATCTCGCATCCCATGAGCGACACCTCATGTTGCTTCCCTTTCACCCAAACCTTAACCGTCGCGTCGAAAGGATATCCGATGTCCGAGAGTGTAGCCTGAATTGTAAAGCGAAGCTTGTCCGAGCCGCGCTTACCCAAAACGAACTGGCAAGCATAGTCCCGAATCCTAGGATCTTCAGTGCCTCGCAGCAACTCGCTAAACAAGCTAATCGTCGAAGAATCGCACAGATCTAGGATCGCGGGCAAGACGGTCGACATGATAGGCTGCGCGTCTATGACGCTCTTGATATACGCCGCGGTGCTATGAGGAGCCTTCTCGTCCTTAGTGTCGTGCTTGTTCGCCAGGCGAGCTAATTCATCGATGACGGACGACGGTAAGAGGCTTGTAATTTCAAACGCAACAGCGCCGTGCCGCTCTCCTTCGGGCTTCTTCAGATCCTCGAGGTTCTCCTTGAAAAGCCGATTGCCAGGATCGTAACGGTGCGCATCCCTCCAAAGTCTCGCCGCCCGGTCACGGTCTCCAAGATTTGCGTATGCAACGGCGGCATAATGCCATACGACGGCACGAGTATCGTCGTCAAGTTCCCTGACGTTCATCTGCTGGAATATATCGATCGCCCCCTGACTATCCCCAGCAAAGGTGAGGCCCTCCATGACCTTATATTGTTTTCGTTCCGCGTTCTGGCCGCTGCTTATCAACCGCGCTGCAAGATCCTTAACCACATCCGCGCTCTCGAAGGCCAATCGTGCGAGACGGATTGCGAGATGAAGGGCGTGCACGTTGTCCGGTTCCGCCTCTAACGCAAGCCGGTTGATACGCCGCGCTTCGGCGTAGTCCGCCGTCATGATCGCGATTTCCGCCAGGTTGTTGCGAGCGGGCATGAAGGTTGGATAGAGGTCGATCGTTTCCAGTGCAACCCGCCTCGCCTCTACGCAGTCGCCTTGCGCCATCAGGATTTGAGTTTCCTCATTTTGGTAGACGACCTCAAAAAAATCTTGCTCGCTAAAGCTCGACATGCGCCGGTTAGAATCGAAATCGGCGTTGACAGCGTCATAGAGCCCCTTGATATCGCCCAGTTTCTTCTCTGTTGGCCATCGATCCAGAAGTGTTTTGATATGTTGCATCGCATGCATCGCGTGGCTCTGAGCTATGTAGATCTTGACAAGGGAAAACCGGCAATCCGGGTCGTCTGGTTCCAGAAGGACGAGCCTTTCGCCCGCGCCAAGCGCAGTCGACCAATCGCCAAGATCCATCGCGCTCGAAAACAGACGACGTAGAATATCGGCACTGTCGGGCTCAATTTCATCCAATTTACGCAGTTTATCGACTGCCTCGTCGTAACGTCCGGCTGCGATGAGTTTGTCGATCTGGCGAAACTTCTCGGGAGGCGTAGGAAGGACCTCAGGCGCCTTGCCTGCCGCAGCTTTGTTGCCTTTGAATCTTCGTCGGGGTTGCATGGAAAGGACTCGCTTTACAATATTGATATTTCGCAGGTTACCCCAGCGCGCCCGTAATCTGGATACTTCGACGGGAAACTACGTGAGAAAACGCTGTCCGGAGCCCCGTGCTGTCAATGAACCCGGAGGCGCTATTTTGCGTCATTCCCTTGACAGGGAAATCGAACTTATAACGGCCGTTGGCTGTTGTGGACAGTCGTCGTCGAACGGCCATGAATGACCGTTCTGAGCCGAAGAGCCCTGTGAACCGGGCTGCCGGACGAGCAACCTGCTATTCAGCGGCATTTATGCTGCGTGACCATTCAGAACGGTCGTTGACGACCGTCGCGTCGAAGCGTATTATGGAGTAAGCAGTCCAGTCGGGAGGCAGGATCTGCCAGGTTCTAGATCCGATCGCCCTGATTCCTTTGACGACACGCTTGACGTTCCGCGTAATTTGCGTCATGCTCTTCGTATTGGATGATGCAAAGGTCTCGCAGCCTTGATTTGCGTCGTTCCCTTCACACTTACCGTTGCCAGGAGATCCCGTATATGACTTCCTCCGCCATGTCACGCTTACCGCGACTGTTCGCGGCGATCTGCGTCGCCATCGCTTGCGCGTGCCCTTCGCCGTCACAAAGTGCGCCAGCGCCGCTCTACAAGAATCCCAAGGCGCCCCTCGAAGCGCGGGTCAACGACCTTTTCAAGCGCCTCACGCAGGAAGAAAAGCTGAGCCTCCTCACGGGGACCGGCTTCTCAACCACGCCGATTCTCCGGCTTGACGTCCCGGCCCTGCAGATGGCGGACGCCGGCCAGGGCGTACGCGGAGGCGGTCCCGGCACGACGGGACCGGCGACGTTGTTTCCGGCGGGGATCACGATGGCGTCGACGTGGGAACCGGAGATGGTCGGCGAGATTGGCAAGTCGATTGGAGAAGAGGCGCTCAACAAAGGCCCCGGCATCCAGTTGATGCTCGGTCCCGCGATGAATATCCACCGCTCGCCGCTGTGCGGACGGAATGGCGAATACTTCAGCGAGGATCCGTTCCTGGCATCCCGATTGGCGGTCGGCTACATCGAAGGAATGCAGGCCACGGGGTGCGCCGCGTGCGCAAAGCACTACGCCGTGAATAACGAGGAGGTCGACCGGGGCTTCGTAAACGTCTCCGTCTCCGAGCGTGCACTGCGGGAGATCTACCTGCCGGCGTTCGAAGCGAGCACGCGTGAAGCTCACGTCGTATCCGTGATGGCGGCCTACAACAAGATTTACGGCAACCATCTCACCGCCAGCCGGTATCTGCTCACCGACATCCTAAAAGGCGACTGGGGATGGGACGGCATGGTCATGTCCGACTGGGGCGCCGTACACGAAACAGCCGGCGTCGTGAACGCGGGCAACGATCTCGAAATGCCGGGCAAGGGCTTTTTGCTTCCCGAGAAGGTCGCGGCCGCAATCGCGGACGGAAAAATCACCCAGGCGCAGGTCGACGAAAATGTCCATCGCGTCCTTCGCGCCATCCTTCGCGCCCGTCTGCTCGATGGCCCGCCGCACGTTCCTGACCATACCGTCATCAACTCCCAGGCCCACCGGAATGTTGCCTTCAAGGCAGCTTGTCGCGGCATCGTCCTGCTGAAAAACGAAGGAAACCTCCTGCCGCTGGACAGCTCAAAGATTCACTCAATTGCCGTGATCGGACCGGCCGCGACGAACATGCAATTCGGCGCCGCGGGAAGCCCGGGGCTCACGCCGGTAAGCAGCGTCGAGCCGCTGGACGGCATCACCGCGCGAGCCGGAGCGAACGTTACGATCAACGCAGTGGAGGGACGACAGGGAACCAAAACCATCCCGGCATCGGCCTTCACAACTCCCGACGGCTTGCCTGGTCTCAAGGCGCAATATTTCGCAAATGAGGAATTGAACGGTACCCCAGTCGTCACGCGCATCGATCCCAATATCGACTTCGATTGGGGAAACTCGGCCGTACCGGCGCCGGGCGTCAAACATGATCATTTCAGTGTCCGATGGACGGGAAAGTTCGCGGTCCCGACCACAGGCGTCTACGAAATTGCGATGAGCGCGGACGACGGGTGCCGCGTGTTTCTTGACGGCCACTCGATCATTCATCATTGGGAGCATGGCGCTGCGTTCCCCCACGCGAAAACGATCATGCTCACGAAAGGCCGGACGTACAACCTGCGCGTCGACTACTTCCAGGGAACGGGTCTCGCGAGTGCAAACCTTGGATGGGTGCAGCCCGGCGAAGCGTCCTTTACGGACGCCGCAGCCGCCGCCGCGAAATCCGATGTGGCCATTGTTATCGTCAGCACGCTTGGCACCGAAGGCGAAGGAACAGACCGGCCATCAATGGATCTCCCAAACGGCGAAGATCAGCTTATCGCGGCAGTCTCGGCGGCCAATAAGCGAACGATCGTCGTGCTGAACAACGGAACCCCAATTACGCTCCTGCCGTGGCTCAAGAACATCCCTGCGCTACTTGAATCCTGGTTCCCCGGCGAGGAAGGCGGACACGCCCTTGCGGCCATCCTGTTCGGCGACGTCAACCCGTCCGGCAAGCTGCCCGACACGTTGGCAGCCGCTCGCGAAGACTATCCCGACAACGACAACTTCCCCGGGGTGCACGGTCAGGTGCACTACGAAGAGGGAATTTATGTCGGCTACCGGCATTTTGACAAGAAAAACATCGAACCGGTCTTTCCATTTGGCTACGGCCTTTCGTATACCACGTTCCAGTATGCCAACCTGCGCCTCTCGTCGCCGTCGCTGTCTCCGAATGGCAAGGTTAACGCGCTCGTCGATATTACGAATACGGGAAGCAAGGCGGGCGCGGAGGTCGTCGAGCTCTACATTCACGATCCCGCGCCAAAGATCGACAAACCGGTGCGCGAGCTAAAGGGATTTGAAAAGATCGATCTCGAACCCGGACAGACGAAGACCGTCTCGATTCCGCTTGCAGGCCGTTCGTTCGCGTATTGTGACGTACCCGGTAAGCAGTGGAAGGCCGATAAGGGCACGTATGATGTCGAAGTCGGCGCTTCGTCGCGGGATATCCGCCTCACGGCACGCCTGACGCTCGACAAGGATTTCACCGAGCCTGTGCCCCACATGACCGACACCCCGCTTGTGCCGGTCGTCGCGCGCGATCCCAACAGAATCGACCTCGCGAAGGGACACCCTGCCGCGGCTTCGTCCGAGCAAGAGGCTGATACTCCGGCATCCTCGGCGTTCGACGGCGATGATACGAGTCGCTGGAGCTCGCTGTTCAGCGATCCCCAGTGGCTGCGGGTCGATCTGGAGAAGCCGACGGAGATTAGCAGCGCCCGGCTGTATTGGGAAACCGCCTACGCGTCCAGCTATCGCATCCAGACGAGCCTTGACGGCAACGCGTGGACCGATGTCTACGCGACAACCAAAGGGGCTGGCGACGAAGAGATCGTGCATTTCGCGCCGGTAACCACGCGATACGTCCGCCTCTTCTGCGAGAAGCGAGGCACCCAGTACGGCTACTCGGTGTACTCGTTCGAGCTGTACGCAAAGTAGGCTAAGACGGCCAGACCGCGCCATTCTCCCGCCCTCGCCCGCATTTTCGGGCGGGGGCGTTTTTGGCGCCCAAGGCCAACGTAATCCGCTCTCCCCGGCCAGGAAGCCGGAAACCGGCAGCTCCCCTGCTGAGAGTTCCAGAGGCCCTCGGCCAGCGAGATGTTATCGCCAACCTCGACAGACTCTTCCAACGCGCACGCTCCATTGTTCATTCGTCCATGAAGGATTTCCGCGTTATTTGCGGAATGCTGACGATGTAGAGAGCGTCGTTTGCGACACGCGCAACCGTATCGATCGATAGGACGATATGACCGACGCCGGCAAGGTGGAACACAATCATGCGGATTAACAAGAAGTTCATACTCCGCATCATATTGGTAATGGTCGTCGTGACAGGTTTCTCAATCGCACTTCAGTGTAAGACGGGCGGCGTGATTTGGCGCTGGAACCACGCGAGGGCAAACGCGGCGCTTTTGGGGCTTTGGCCGAGCTTGGCAGATTACGCGGCACCGAAAGAAATCGCGACGATTGCGCAGGTGCGAGCGATGCTGGATCGCGGAGCCGATGTGAATGCCAGGGATCGATACGGAGCAACTCCGCTTATTGAAGCTTCGCGAGCAGGCGACATTGCATCCGTTAAGTATCTCGTATCCAAAGGCGCGGATGTGAACGCCAAAGACGCTATGGGGGGAACGCCCGCCATCCTGCATGCAGCTTTAGGTGCTCGTCAATTATCGAACAGCAGCACGGCTTCGTACGGCAACTTAGATTGTGTCCGGTTCCTCGTCGCAAAAGGCGCGGATGTAAACGCTCACGACGTCTCAGGAGTGACGGGGCTGATGTACGCCGCCTCTGCGGGCAATCCGGATTGCGTGATGTACTTCGTCTCAAAAGGTGCCGACGTGAACGCGATACGCGGCGGTTCTACGCCGCTCATGTGCGCATCTCGTAGGGGCAGCCTCGCATGCATCCAGTTTTTGACCGGCAGAGGAGCAAACGTCAACACAAGGGGCGGATCTGGCGTAACGGCTCTGATGTGTGCTGCAGCTTCCGGCAACATTGGTTCCTGTAAATACCTAATCTCTAAGGGCGCGAATCTTAATGCCAAGGCACGAAATGGGACGACGGCGCTCGCGATTGCAGCGGGACATGACAATGTCAATCTGGTCAAGCTCCTGCTCTCCGATGGGGCGGACGTGAACCCCAGGCACAACAAAGCCAACATCGCGCTGATCCAGGCTCAAAGCCACCCCGCCATCGTCGCGCTCCTGAAGGCGGCGGGGGCGAAGTAGGCGGCGCGGCGTCTGGGGCATTCGATCAAGTGTCTCCTTCGATTTGCTCTCAAGGCTGCAGGATATTCTCTGCATTTGCGGAATGTTGACTGCGGGAACAATGCCGCTTCCTGGCATGCAACTATTTTCGCCGACCATGGTCTACCCCGCCAGGTGAGGATAATCTCGTGATCTACGTCATCTGCACTTATCTCTTGGTCATCGGGCTCGCCGGACTCGTCGCGCAATTTCTTTTGGGCGCCGGGCATGTGGGGCACACTGGCAGCCACGGACATGCGGCCGGACACGCGCACGACGCCCATAGCGCACAAGCCGGCCATGAAGCGGCGCACACCGGCGAACACTCCGCCCCCACAGCGTCCAGCAGTCGCGCAGCCGGCGCGTTCAGCATGCTGATGACGCTGCTCTCGCCGCTCATGATCTTCAGCGTAAGCCTTGGCGCGGGCGCAGGCGGGCTGCTGCTCAAACCGCTGCACCTGGCACTGGCGGAGGTCGCGGCCGCGGCCGCGTTTTCCGGCATCGGCCTCTATGCAATCGTCGTGCGCCCGATTTGGCGCCTGCTCTTCCGGTTCGCATCGGAACCCAGCGAAGGCCTGGAGGGCACGATCGGTCACGACGCGACCGTGATCCATAGCTTCGATAGCTCCGGTCGCGGCCTGGTCAAGCTTACGATTGACGGTCAAATCGCAAACAACGTCCTGGCGTTTCTCGACGAGTCGGATAAAGACCATGCCGCGGACATTCATCCCGGCGATATCTTGACAGTCACGAGTGTAGACACTCACAACAACACCTGCCGCGTGGCGAGATTGTAACAATAGAAGGAACACCCTAATGGACCCAACACCGATCGTAATCATCATACTTGTCGTCTTCGCCGTGATTTTGATCCCGCTGATCATTAGCCGGTTCTTAACCACGGTCGACGCCGGGACAATCCGGCTTGTCTCCCGCTTTGGCGGCGCGACTGCCATCTACAAAGGCCCGGGCAAAGCAATCGAGGTGCCGTTGCTTACCACGAGCACATCGATCCCGTCGAAGGCGATCAACATCGATCTCGACATTGCCGACCAAACCGCGGATGTCGACCGCGCCGGGGTGCCGAAGCCGATCAAAGTGCGCGTGCTTGCATCGGCCATCGTCTCCGTCGGCGACTCTAATGAGATGATCACCACGGCGGCGAATAAGTTCTTCTCAAAACCAGTTCCCGAACAGACGGCCACGCTATCGGACCTGCTTACGTCGACTGGGCGGCGCGCGGTCAACTTGCTCAACCACGACGAGCTTTTTTCATCGAAGGCGCAGAAGGACATGACCGGCGGATCGGATGTGGTTCGCGCGGCGGCTGCCGTGCCGGTGGAAGAGGACGACCGCCTCGCCCTGATCATCAAGGGGGCCTGTTCTCGCGAACTGCAAGATCTTGGCCTTGTATTCAACTCGCTCAATATCCGCGAGGTGCAGAGCGAGGTCGCGGAGGCCAGGCGACGGCAGTCGGCAGTGGAGGCCAAGGCCAACGCCGATATCGTCGCCGCGGACCAGGAGCGGCGCGCACGGGAAGCGCAACTCGCGGCCGAACAGGCAATCAACGACAAACAGAGAGACCTCGAGCAGCGCAAGGCGGAAAACGCAGCAACGGTCGCCGAAGCGGAAGCCAAGAAGCAGACAGCTCTCGCCGTGCAACGCGAGGCCGAATTGAAGGCGACGCAAATTGCGCAGGCCAGCGCCGACGCATCCCGAATTCGCATCCAGGCAGAGGCAGCGGCCGAAGCGGAGGCGGTGAAGGTGCGTACGATGGGCGCCGCGCAGGCCGACGCGATCCGGGCGGTCAACGAGGCAATCAGCCAGGGCGGAGATGCGTATCTGGCGCTCAAACAGATCGAGCTTTTGCCCCTGATCACCCCGGCCATTGCCGGCGCTCTTGCAAGCGCGCGGCTCGTGAACATCAGCGGCGGCGGCGATAGCCGAGGCGCGGCGGGCGCGGCCACGGATCAGATTACGGGCGTTATCCAAACACTGCTCGCCACACAACTCGTCTCCGGGCAATTGCGCATCGACAACTCGCCTCCTGCCGCGCCGAATAGCGTCGCCGAGGCCCCAGCGACCGATCCCGGCAAGCCCGCCGCAATTTCGCCAAGCTGGTCGGGCACAAGTGCGCCGCAAGCCCCTGGCGTCCAGCGTCCGCAACAGCGCCCGCCGCAAGCGAACCGGGACAGCTCTTAGAGCTGTGTGTAATAAACTGGCGTGTTGCGAGAAAGATTCAGGACGGCTCGTGCCGCCGGGGCAATTTTTCGCCCGCGCCTCGTTCACTGCGGTGTTTTACGTTGCCTCGTCAACACGCGTACGGCCTTTTGCCGCCATCGTTCGACCAGCGCACATCGTGAGCCGTGAAAGCGCTGTGACGGCCCATTTTCAAAAACGTCCACGGCGGCGGGGGAGCCGTCCTGAATCTTTCTCGCAACGCCTAACGCATTCGATCTACGCAACCGCCTGCCAAGGCGAGCGAACGAATTCCCCACTCACCCGGCCGCGATTCTAGAATATACTGAATTGAGCGCCATATTTGACGCACGGGTTGTCGCCTTCCCCGTCGGAATAGTCGAGCGTGATATAGTCCGCGCCGCTGCGAAAAGGGCCATGGATCGTAAGGTTCTGAGTGGACGGGATGATATCCGTTCCGGGCGCGCCGCTTCCCGTTTGCGTCGCACATTGCGCATATCCGGATACCGAATAGCCGCCCGGCGAGTCGCTTGTCGCCACGATTACGCCGCCGGAACATGACGTGATCGTCCAACTGCAAAACGAGACGGCCGGTGAGCTAATGAAGGACTGACTGCTTGCGACAACCGTTAAGCCTACGTTAGCAATCTTAGTCCCGTGCTCGTACGACCAGCACAATATAGGCGGTTGAACGACGGGATCGCGGCGAATTGAAGACGCCGTCTGGAGAGGTGTCGTCCCCGCGACCGTGGAGACCGATTGGGGCGAGAATGCAAACGCGCCAACGGTTATGAGCGCTGAGGCAACGAGAGCGGCGTTTAAGGTAGGGGATTTTCCCGAGTGCCTGTTATATGGCTCCATGCTGAAATTCTAGCATTTGGGGAGCGCGATGTCAATATTAATGTCGTTTATAAGCGATAATCTCAATTTAGTGAAATCAAACGTTGCTGCACAAAACGCGTACAGAGGATCCCCCTTATTCGACCGGCGACTCTCCTGTGCGTGATGAACCCTTCAACAATGCGTCTGACAGACTGTATCGAGTACGTGAGAAATCGCGTATAATTGTGTCACTGTGCGGCATCCAGACATTCCCCCTCTTGTCGCGCACAACCCGGCTGGTACGAATACTATGGAAATTAAATGGACGGAAGCCAAGCGGACGATTGAGGCAGAGTCGCTGTTGATCCGGGAGCTTGGCGTACGGCCGTTGACCGCCCGCCTACTGGCAAATCGAGGACTGACCACGGCCGTCATGGCCGAAGAGTTTCTGCGCCCTGATCTGTCCCGTCTACACGATCCCTTCCTGCTCCCGGACATGGACAAGGCCGCGCACCGGATCGCCGACGCCATTCGCGCCCAGGAGCGGATTTTCATCCATGGCGACTACGACGTGGACGGAGTGACGTCGACGGCGCTTTATGTCCGCACGCTGAGCAAGCTCGGCGCCGATTTGATTTACCGCGTCCCTCACCGGCATGTCGACGGCTACGATCTCAAGACGAAGAGTATCTCCTGGGCTCTTGAGCAAGGCGCGAGCGTCGTTATCACCACGGACTGCGGCATCCAGGCGCGCGAGGCGGTGACGTTCGCCAATGAACAGGGCATGACCGTGATTATTACCGACCATCACGAGCCCGGCGACACGCTCCCCGACGCCTTCGCCGTCATCAACCCGCATCGCCGCGATTCCACGTACCCTTGGCCGCACCTGGCAGGTGTCGGCGTCGCCTTCAAAACAATGCAAGCGGTCGTTCGCCTCTTTAAGCCGGAGGCCGAGAATTCCTTCCTGCACAGTTACCTCGATCTGGTGGCGTGCGGCACGGTCGCGGACGTCATGCCCCTGCTCGATGAAAACCGGATATTCGCCTACTTCGGTCTCGAAGCGCTGCGGCGCACGAAGAAGACCGGTCTTCGCGCGCTGGTCGAGGGGTCGGCGGTCGACATCACTCAGCGCCTTACCGCCGAAGCAGTTGCATTCGGAATCGCGCCGCGCATCAACGCCATTGGCCGTTTGGACGATGCGGCGGTCGCGCTCGATCTGATGCTCACAAGCGATGAGCAGGAAGCTAGACGGCTCGTCGAGCGGCTTAACGAGGCCAATTTCGAGCGCCAACAGACCCAAAAGCGCGTCACGGCCGAAGCCACGCTTCAGGTCGTCACAAAGGGCCTCAACAAGAAACCCGTCATGATCGTCGCGTCGCCCAATTGGAACACGGGCGTCGTCGGCATCGTGGCGGGCAAGCTCGTCGATCAGTTCCATCGCCCGGCGATCGTGATCGGCATCAATGAGGATGGAACCTGGGGCAAGGGAAGCGCACGCTCGATTCCCGCCTTCGACATGTTCAAAGGCGTCAGCGCCTGCCGCGATCTCCTGGAAACCTGCGGCGGCCACGCATATGCGGCCGGACTGTCACTCACGATGGACCAGTACGACCAATTTGTGGAGCGCCTGTGGGACTACGCCGGCGGAGTGCTGACCGAGGCCGATTTCCTGCCGCAGATGCGTCTTGACGCAATCGTCGGCGACGATCAGATCGATCTCGCTCTGCTAGAAGAATGGGAGCAGATGGAGCCGTACGGCGAAGCGAACCCCCACCCGTGCCTGGGATCTCTGTCGGCAGTTTGCCGGGGTTTCCGGCGGATCGGTAAAGATCAATCGCACTGTAAAATGGTAATCGAGTTTGGAGGCGCGCCGGCCAGCTGGAAGGCCGACGGGGTCGCGTGGGGCAAGGCGGACGAATGGGAACCGATGTTGCAATCCGGCGGCCCAGTCGAGCTCGCGTACAGCCCGTCGATCAACGTCTACAACGGCCGCCGCTCGGTGCAACTCACGGTCAAGGATTTACGGCCGGCTTCGTGAGGCGCTCTCATGGGATCGCCGGACGCGACTGCTAGCCGCGTCCGGCGCGCATGGCGCGGCTCAACTCCTCGTCGCGCCCCACTCGCGTTGTCTCCCTCTCGATATTTCTTGGATTTGGCAGCAAAGCAATAAGTTCAAGCGGAGTCCGCCAAATGGAGGATGCAATGTTATTTAAATGGGGGCATGATTACATAGGAAACATTCTTACATGGCAACGTAGCAATCTACTATGCAAGATGCGTTCCGAGTAAAACCGACCTGGATGAGGAATCGCTAGCCGTGGAAAACAAAGAATTAAGCCCGGTGTTGGACAAAGAAGATCGCACGCAAGGACGCGTGGAAGAGATGCGCCACAAACTTGCGGAAAGCGGTCACCGGATCACGCCGCAGCGGCTTTGCATCCTGCAGGCGTTGACGGATTCTCCCAGCCACCCAAGCGCTGAGGAAATCTTCTCGGAGGTTCATCGCGCCTGTCCGACGACATCGTTGGCGACGATCTACAAGACGTTGCAAACGCTCAAGGACATGGGCGAGGTAATCGAGCTGGAATTCAGCGATGGCAGCAATCGGTACGATGGATTGCGCCCGAAGAGCCACCCGCATTGCGTCTGCACGAAATGCGGCGTGATCGTCGACGTTGAAGTCGAAGGTCTCGAGGATCTTGACCGCCGCGCAAGCGACCTGTCCGGATTTGCCATCGACCACTATCGTATCGATTTTTATGGCCTTTGCCGGAAATGCCAGGAACAATAACAGGCTACCTCGCTGTTATTGTGCTGGACATTGACCGAGGCCTGCAAAGCTTGTTGTAACGACCCTCTGGGCGCGAAGCGACCGAAAGCGACGCGCCCGGATGCTGGAATTGGGTGCGCCGTGCACGAACAGTGCATCGGTTGCGCGCTGTTTCCGGCCGCTGGTTTCCTTGTCTCACGTCAATCCCATTGATAATCTACCGCGTACAAAACGTACGTGGGTCACAATGACACGCAAGGAGAACGCTACACTTTATGTCACTCGCCAAAGTTGGACTTCCGGCGCCCGATTTCACGGCCCCGGTCTTCGATCCCGCGGACGCTTCTAAGTTCGGCCACAAAATCAGCCTTTCCGATTACAAGGGCAAATGGTTGATCTTCTTCTGGTACCCGCTCGACTTCACGTTCGTATGCCCGACGGAGATTACGGCGTTGGCCGATCGAGCGGAGGAGTTCGAGGCGGTCGGCGCTGCAATCCTGGGGGCATCGACGGACTCCGTCCATAGCCACAAGGCATGGGCGAACACGCCGCGCGAGAAGAACGGCATTGCGGGCGTCTCTTATCCGATCATATCGGACATGACACACTCTATTGCGGCGGAGTATGGCGTGCTCGTCGAGTCCGAGGGGATCGCGTTGCGCGGCTTGTTTATCATCGATCCGAACGGCGTCCTTCAATACGCGACGATCAACAATCTCAACATCGGCCGCAGCGTCGATGAAACCCTGCGCGTCCTACAGGCCCTCCAGACCGGCGGACTCTGCCCGTCCGACTGGAAACCGGGTCAGAAGACGCTGGGCTAACGAAGGAGACAGAATATGCCTCTGCGCATAGGTTCGGAAATGCCCGCATTCGACGGGGCGACGGAGTGGTTCAATGGCGTGGTCGATCCCGCTTCGCTGATAGGCCAACCAACTGTCGTCTACTTCTGGGCGAACTCTTGCCACATCTGCAAAGACAACATGCCAACTCTGGCGATATGGAAGAAGCGGTACGCCGGTAAAATCCGGATCGTCTCCGTCCATCGGCCGCGTCAGGAATCGGACATGGATATTGCAGGAGTCAAGCAGGCGATGCAAAAGTACAACATCGATGAACCCACTGCGATCGACAATACTCATGAAGTCGGCGATAGATTCGAGACAGGAACTTACTGGCCGTATTACTTCCTGTTCGATGGCGAAGGTAAAATGAAGAGCAGAGCGGCAGGCGATGTCGGACTCGCTCAGATAGAGAAGGCCCTTGAACGTCTTCTTAACGAACAACCTGCCGAAGCATCCCGATGATCGAACTGTCGGAACAAATCGTCGAGTCTGAACTCAGACACCCCGCCCCAAGGCGTGTCCGCATGTGCGGACACGCCTTGCTGATCCTCGTCGCATCACTGCTGCTGTTGACGGCCTTCGGCGCTTGCGGTATCGCCGCTCTCAGCGAAGCGGGACGTCTCGCGGTCATGCACTGCCGCGGACACCGGGCAATCGCCGTCGTCACGGAGATTGATCTAGCCGGCGGCATTCCTCCCGTTGTCAAGGCATCGAAATGGAACCCCGCCTATGCCCCCGCGGTGAACTCCCTCGCCTATCGCTTTCCCGTGGGCAACGGCCGTTATGCGACGTCGCGCATCCCGATATCAGCCACTCACTACGATGCCAATGGCCGGGAGACGGCTTCCACGCCGCTACTTCCAGGAACGACATTCCCCATCCTCTACACCGGCGCTGGCGCTCAGATGGTCAGTCGCCCCTATGACAGCGCATCGCCTGCTAAGACAGCCATCCTTGCCATCGTCGGCCTTGCCGCAATGGCGATCGGCGTCGGCCTCTGCTGGCGATGCATCGATTGGGTGCTCAAGGCGCGAAACCTGATCCAAACCGGCGATGTTGCAATTGGAACGGTATTGGGGAAAGAATCCACTGTTGAAGACGCATCGCGCTTTTACGTCTCGTTCAGCTATGCTACGCCTGACGATGCAATTCGCTTCCGGCGGATCGCGTGCAGTTCGTCGCAGTACCAACGCATCGAGACAGGGCAAACGCTGACGGTGATTTATCCGCCGTCCCGGCCCGGCGAGGCGATCCCGTACGCGCTGCTTCCATTCGGTCGCTGAATGCAGCGAATTCGGCATGTCTCCGCGTATGGTTACAGGGGGATCGGTCTAATATCAACAATTGTCACCGATAATGGCGCGGTTTCCGGCCGTGAACGACCGTCCTGAGATGTCAAGCTCCATCAATGGGGCCGCCGGATCACGAAAATGCTGGCCGTCTACAGATTAGGCCCGTTCACGGGCTTTCTCAACACAGGACGGCCCTTTCAGGACCGGACTCGCGCCGCTGTTAACAGGTATTGATGCGATCGCTCTGTGTATGGTTGCTTCTCTTCTTGACAAACAATGCCTCTTGGCGCTATTATCCAATAAGCGCTAAGGTTGGCTGCCGGCATTCCCCGGATCACCGCGATCGGCGCGCTGGCTTTTGCGTGAAGGAGTACTCCTATGTCGATGCTGGGTCGTATGTTCGGCTTCGGACGCAACATTAACTACGATCACGGTCTGAGATACTTTGACCAGGGTCTCTTCGAGCAGGCGATCGAGTCGCTTCAAAAGGTACTCGATGAAGTTGACGATTCCGACCCCCTCTCTCGCCGCCTCGCTCTCTTTTATATTGCAGAATCGAACTCCAGCCTGGGCATTGCGGCGTTGCAGAAGCATGCCTACGGCCGTGCACGTGATTTTCTGGTTAAGGCCCTCGAGCTTAATCCGCACTACGCCGACTTGCGCCTCCATTACGGCCGCGCCTGCCACAAGCTCGGAGACCTTGCCGCGGCCGGCGAAGCCTACCGGGAAGCTCTTCAGATCAATCCGCGATTCGCAAAGGCGCGTTTCTACTATGGGTTGACACAGTACGAATCCGGCGAAACGGCTGCGGGCTTCGATGAAATTCAGGCGGCAATCGCCATTGAACCTGCATTTCGAACCAGCGTCCTTGACAAAGCCGTGGACTGCCATAACGGCGGACAGTTCGCGGAGGCGGTCAAGCTCTTCGAGCAAGTCGCCGAAACCGATGTGGACGACATCTCGTACCATGTTCGCCTGGGAACCGACCTCTATCGCCGAGGCATGTATGATCAGGCGATCGAAGAGTTGGAGAAGGCTCTCGTCCTCAATGGCAATTATGCCGACATTCACAACCATCTCGGAATCGCCTACAACGCCAAAGGAATGCACGAAAAGGCCATCGCGGAGTTCCGGGAAGCGCTGAAGATCAACGCGAAGTACGTGGAAGCGCGAACGAACCTTGGCCTAACCCTCCAAGCAGCCGGACGCGACGACGACGCCGATGCGCAGTTCCTGATTGTGCTAGACGTTGACCCTGAAAACGTCGTTGCCAAAGAACGTCTTAGCAAGTGAAATTTGATCTAATCCGCACCTGTCCAGACACCCGCGCAAGACGCGGGCGTCTCTATCTGCCGCACGTTCCTGACGGCGTCGAGACGCCGTGTTTCATGCCAGTCGGCACCCAGGGCACAGTGAAGGCGATGTCTCAACCCGAGCTGTTCGATGAGCTCGGGTTTCGGATTATCCTGGGAAATACCTACCATCTGAATCTTCGTCCCGGCCCCGAGGCTGTAAAGCGAATGGGCGGATTACACCGCTTCATCGCGTGGGACGGCGCGATGCTCACCGATTCCGGCGGCTATCAGGTCTTTAGCCTTAGCGACCTCAACAAGATTACCGACGACGGGGTAACGTTCAAGTCGCACCTTGACGGCTCCATGCACCACTTTTCGCCTGAGCGCTCAATCGAGATCCAGCACTGCCTCGGCGCGGACATCATTATGGCGTTCGACCAGTGTCCTCCCTACCCGTGCACGCGCGACAAAGTTGCCGAAGCATCGGAGCGCACACACAGATGGGCAGAACGATCGCTCGCGTACCATATGGAGAACGGGGATCCGGAACAGCAGAACCTTTTCGGGATCTGTCAGGGCAGCACTTACGAAGACCTGCGCATCGAAAGCGCGCAGCAGATTGCGTCGCTCGGGTTCGCGGGCTTCGCGGTTGGAGGGGTGAGCGTCGGCGAGCCAACGGAAATGATGCGCTCAGCCGTCGAATGGAGCGTTCCGCATCTTCCGGATGACCGTCCCCGCTACCTGATGGGCGTCGGCACACCGCTCGATCTCGTCGAATCGGTCGCGCAGGGAATCGACATGTTCGACTGCGTCCTCCCGACCAGGCTCGGCAGGAACGGCTCGATCTACACATCGAATGGCCGCATCAATATCAAGGGAAGCCGCTATGCGGAAGACACGAGTCCGGTCGATCCCAATTGCGCCTGCGCGGTCTGTCGTCGCTATAGCGCTGCATATCTACGGCACCTTTACAAAACGAACGAGATTCTGGGATGCCGGCTCGCAACGTACCACAACCTCGCATTTTATGCTAGCTTGATGCAGAAAATCCGGGAAAGTATAGACCATGGAAGCTTTTCCGCGTTTCAAAGGGACTTTGTTTACCGTAATTCTAGCCAAAACTAAGGTAAAATATGCGTGACCAGTCCATGCACACGGGTACCGGAACACTAGAGGCGGGCCGGAACGGTGAAAGTGGAGACCAAGGAGGGGCTAGCTTGTGCTGGTTCTGTCGCGTCGCGTAAACCAAAGCATAAAAATCGGCGACGACATCGAGATCATGATCATCGAGGTTCGAGGAGATCAGGTGAGAGTCGGAGTCAGCGCTCCACGCGATGTCGCCGTCCACCGTAAAGAAGTCTATCTTCAGATCCAACAAGAGAACGTCAAAGCTGCTGAAGCGTTTGTATCCGGCGACGATTTATCCGCCGCCCTTGATGGCCTTCTCCCTCAAGATCCAGATATTTCGTAGATCGTCCCTTGCCCGAGGCTCGCAGGCGCTCGGGCTTCCCCTTTGTCCGCCTCCTCCGCTTCATTCTGTTGCTCGCGACCGGCCCTATGCTTCCACAGCCGCATGCTGCGAAGGGATCGGAGCGTGTTTTGGCTGGTGCAGCACGAAGATCAGCGGCAGACAAATCGTAAACAACACCCCAATGCAGATAAACACGTATTCATAGGCCAGCATGAATGTCTGGCGCACCAACAGCAGGTTCAGAAGCCTGAGCGCCGCATCATGAGCGGCTTGCACTCCGTAACCGTTGTGGACAAACAATCCCTGGATCCCGCGCAGACGCACCAGAAAGGCGGGATTGCTCGCCTGCAGATCGGGGACAAGACTTGATCTGGCGACATCGTTCTGGCGCGTGAGAATCGTGACCACGATCGTCGTGCCAAACGAACCGCCGAGCTGGCGGATCAAGTTGTTCAGCCCCGTTGCGCTCGTCATTCGCGCGGGCGCGATATTCGCCAACGCGACCGTCGAAAGCGCAACAAAGACAAACCCAAACCCGATACCCTGCAA
Source organism: Capsulimonadaceae bacterium (assembly GCA_031292625.1). Classification (GTDB taxonomy): domain Bacteria; phylum Armatimonadota; class Armatimonadia; order Armatimonadales; family Capsulimonadaceae; genus JARLGU01. Next base: position 43,866 of record JARLGU010000049.1, read on the forward strand.
GATTTGCGGCCACAGGATGTCCTGCGCCCCCGTCTCCAGCGTAAACTGAGCCATCTGGTATTGCGAATAGATTGTGAGCAGCAATCCCGCTCCAATCATCACTTTCGGACCTAGTCTATTGTAAAGTGCGCCAGCGACCGGCATGGCGAGCATCATCACCAGCGAACGCGGCATCAACGACAGGCCGGACTGTGTCGCCGTAAATCCAAGCAGCGTCTGCATATACTGCGGAAGCAGAAAGAGGCTTGCAAACAAGCCAAGCCCAAGGATGCCGCCGATGATGGTTCCCGAAAAGAACGTCGGGTCCTTCAAAACCCTCAAATCCACCGCGGGATCGTCGATACGCATCTCCCACCACAGGAACGCGATCAGCGTGACAATTGAAACCACCGTCCCCGCAATGATTGCATTCGAGTTGAACCAGTCCTCCGTCTGCCCCTGTTCGAGAACGGTCTGCATCGACGCCAGGCCGATCGCGAGCAAGCCGATGCCGACGGCATCGACCTTGCGCCGCTGCCCGCCCTTCATGTACGGCGGATCATAGAGGTAGCGCGCCGCAACAAGGAAGCCGATGACGCCAATCGGGAGGTTGATGAAGAAGATCCAGGGCCAACTGTAGTTGTCCGTAATATATCCGCCCAGCGTCGGGCCGATCGCCGGGCCGAACAAAACCACGAAGCCAAAAATCCCCATCGCAACGCCCTGCTCCTCCGGCGGAAAAGCTTCGCGAAAAATGGCCTGCGCAAGCGGCTGAAGCGTTCCCGCTCCAAAGCCCTGAATGACGCGCCAGAAAATCAATTCCGAAAGAGTGTGGGACATGCCGCACATCAAAGACGAAAACACGAAGACCGCCAGGCTAGTCAGGTAGACATTCTTTCGTCCAAAACGTACGGAAAGCCAGTTGGTCAGCGGCATCAGGATCACCACCGAGATCATGTATCCCGTCGAAATCCATGTCACCTCTTGCTGCGTTGCGCCAACGTTTCCCTGGATCTGCGGCAACGCGACATTGACGACCGACGTATCGATCGCGCTCATTAAAACGCCAAAAATAACCGCCATCGAAACAACGTACTTATTGGGATGTTCTTCGTCGTGCACAGGCGTTGCCGTGGACACCGGCCGGCTCACGGTTGCTACGGTCGTCATATTTACTTGCTTTCTTCCCTATCATCCTTCTCGATACCCAACCACGAAAGAACGGCGTTCTGATACTCTTGCACGGGAAACCCATCGGGGTTCGCAACCCACTGCAGCATCATGCCGTCAAATAGGCTCATTAACATGGATGCCGCAAGCTCATCGCTGACATCCGGAAAACCGGTCACCGTGCCGTCCGCGCGGCCTTGCGCAATCGTGCTTGCAAGCCGCTCCCGCAGCTCTGAAAGATGCTGCCGCATAATTCGCCGCACTACGTCGCTGGTCCACGCGCCTTCCGCAAACGCGCGCCAGGCGCGTACGCTCGCCGGACGCGTGCTGAGAAAATGAAAGCGGAGATCCGCGTGCGCACGCAATATCGCCGACGCGCCGTCGACGCCAGCCAAACACCGCTCCCTGTCCTGGCGCACCTCGCGGAGAATATACCCATAGAGCTCTTGCAGGAGCGCGTCCTTGTTCTCGAAGCAATAGTGCAGCGTCGCAATATTCACGCCCGCGCGCTCCGCAATATCGCGCGTGCGTAATCCGCTCACTCCCACCTCGCCGACGAGGTCATACGCCGCCTCTAACAGATTTTCGCGCTGGTCTTCCCTCTTAACGTGCATACAGATTCCTAGCATTCGATTTAATCGTTTGATTATATTCCACAAACCGGATTGTACCCGCGCAAGTTCCAGGTTGTACACAGATATTTATGGCCCTTTCACGTTAGATCGCGATCCGATGCCGATTGGCTTGCATGGCGGTTGACAAAGTGATCGTGCGCTTCCACAATAACCAGTGTCAATTCGTATGGGCATATCAGAGGAGAGAGCCATTTGATGAAACCTTCACGAAATTCGATCGACGTCAGCGCATTCGGAGTCACGCCGTCAGCAAGCGGCGACGCTGCTCCCGGCGTCCGCAAAGCGCTCGCCAGGGCCATATCGGAAGGGGCTAGCAGACTCGTATTTCCAAAAGGAACCTATCATTTCCATCCGGATCGGGCCGCCGAAGAACACCTGTACATCTCGAACAACGACGAAGGACTGCACTCGATCGCAATGCTCATTCGAGGCGCAGCCGGGTTAACAATCGACGGACAGGGCTCGCGCTTCGTATTTCACAAAGACATCGTCCCCATCGCCGTGCGCGCCAGCGACGACATTACGATCGCCGGAATCGAGATCGATTGGGCGCAAACGTTTACTGGAGAAGCGTTGATCGTCGGCGCGGGTGACGGCTACGCGGACATAGAGATCCCGCAGCGCCTCAACTATCGTGTCGAATACGGCCATCTTCTGTTTCTCGACGAAGCAGGGGCGCCCTTCAAGACCGGTTACTCCCTCGAATTCGATGCAACCGCGCGCCAACCCGCGTCAGGCGTCTGCGACAATTTCCACATGCGAACCTACGTCCACGCGCAGGAAATCGGGCCTCGGCAAGTGCGCCTGACCGCCAAATACGATGCAGTTCCCGGGATCGGCAACATTTTAATCCTGCAAAACGAGAAGAGGACAAGTCCCGCCATCACAATCGGCGACAGCCGCAACGTCGAAGTGAGCAATGTTACCGTCCGGCACGCGAACGGGATGGCCTTGATCGCGCAAAGGACGCACGACATCCGCGTTCACAACTTCACCGTCTCGCCGTCCGGCGGACGGATGATCTCTAGCGGCGGCGATGCAACCCACTTCGTAAACTGCAAAGGGCTCATCGAGATAGACGGATGCCTCGCCGAGAACATGATGGACGACTTCACGAATGTCCATGGGATCTACGCGAGCATCGTCCAGGCGACCGGCGACCGGCAAGTCGATCTGCGGCTGATGCATCGGCAACAGCTCGGGATCGACATCACGCAGTTCGGCGACGCCGTCGAGTTCGTCCGCCGCGACACGATGGCGCGCTATCACGTCGCGCTGGTCACGGCTGCCGAACGAATCAACAAGTCGTTCACGCGACTGACCCTCTCCGAAGCGCTCCCCAAAGATATCCAGGCTGGCGACGGGCTACAAAGCCTCGGCTGGCAACCGGACCTCACGATCCGCAACTGCGTGTTACGCAAGTACCGCGGCCGGGGATGCCTGATCACAACCGCCGGCAAAGCGCTCGTGGAGAACAATCTCTTCCAGACAGCTGGCGCCGCAATTTCGATAGAGGGAGACGTTCGCAACTGGTACGAGTCCGGCGCGGTTCGAGACGTTCTCATTCGGAAGAACCGCTTCGAGAACTGCAACTATCTCGGTTGGGGACAGCCGACGATCCAAGTCAACCCGAGGATCGATCCCGAGCATCGTGCAGGCACGCTTTACCACAAAGAAATTCGCGTGGAGGACAACCGCTTCGAGACGTTTCACAACAGCCTTGTACGCGCCCACTGTGTCGATGGCTTCACGTTCAGCGGCAACGAAGTCCACGCCACCAGCGCCTATCCGCCGCGGGCGGACCAGGCGAAGGTCTTCGAGATAGAGCACAGCGCGAACGTCAAGATCGAAGGCAATCGCTTCGACGACGCGTTCCGAGCGCGGTGGGGCAGATCCTGCCCTTGACTTTGCGACGCCTCTGCCGCATAATGACCGTATCGCGAATGGGATATCCCGTCGTTCTGAATTTAACCGGTAAGAACGTTCTTATCGTTGGCGCGGGGCGAGTGGCGGAACGACGCCTCACCGGACTCGCAGGAGAAGGAGCGTCGATCGTCATTGTCGCGCCTCAAGTTGCCAACCGCGTACGAGATCTTGCGGCAAAGCTTCAAGCGGAGATACGCGAGCGAGGATTTTTGCCTAGCGATGTCGACGGAGCGTTTCTCGTCCACGTCGCGACATCCGACCCTGCGGTAAACGACGCCGCATCGGCTGAGGCTGCAAATCGCGGCGCGCTCGTCTGCCGCGCGGATCGTGCCGGCGGAGGAGATGTTATGACGCCGTCAGCGTTCCGGCGCGGAGATCTTCTGGTCGCCGTAACGACCGGAGGCCAAAGCCCGACCTTCGCTGCCGTTTTGCAAGACCACATCGAGCAGGCGATAGGCCCCGAATACGAAACCTGGACCGCGCTGTTTGGACGGCTCAGGACGGTGATCAAAACGAACAGCAAAGAGGCGACGCGAAAGGCGGTCGTTCGCGCGATACTCAGCGACGAAGAAACTGGCCGGCTTGTTCGCGCGGGAGACTTGGACGGGGCCACGGAAGCGGTCATTCGCTTCTTAAGCGCGGGGTTTGATTGATCATCTCATGGGATCGACTATCCAAACATCGCCGGAGAGTCACGGAGGCGCGCCGGCGATGAGTGCAAACAGGTCGCAGGTGCTTGTAGCTCTGGGCATTAGCCACAATAGCGCTCCGGTTGAGCTTCGCGAAGCAGTCAATGTTTCCGAGCGGGAACTTCCCAGCGCTCTTGAAAAGCTTGCCGCCGTGCAAGGTATCCAGGAAGCCGTCCTTCTTTCGACGTGCAACCGGACGGAGCTCTATTGCGCCGTTGAAGCGTCCCATGCAAACGATGATATCGACGCCCAGCTGACCAGTTACCTCGTGGCTCTGCACGGAATCCCAATTTCAAGTCTTGCCGGTCACCTTTACTGCTATCACGATGGCGCCGCCGCCGCACATTTGATGAACGTAACCTCCGGTCTAGACTCGCTCGTCCTCGGCGAATACCAGATTCTCGCACAGGTAAAGACGGCCTATGCGGCGGCGAAAGCCGCGAGCACGACGGGAGCGCTACTCAACACCCTTTTCCAGAACGCGCTCGCGACAGCCAAGCGCGTGCGCACCGAAACGGAAATCGGCAGGGGATCGTTTAGCATCGGCTCGGCGGCCGTTGAGCTCGCGCGCCAGATTTTCGGCGAGACGCTCGAGGGCCGCAATGTCTTGATCCTCGGCGCTGGCAAAATGAGCGACCTAACCGCTCGTCACCTGCAGGCCCAGGGCGCAGCCACAATCTTCGTGGCGAACAGGACCTATCAGCGCGCGGTGGAATTAGCCGGTCACCTCGGATCCGTTGCATCGGCGCGGCATTTCGAGGACCTCCCGGCCTTGCTGACATCATCGGATATCGTCATCTGCTCAACGGCCGCGCCTCATCCCGTCGTCACGCGTAGCTTGCTAGAGGCGTCGCTGAAAGCCCGCCGCAACCGGCCGCTTTTCTTGATCGACATCGCCGTCCCCCGCGACGTCGAGCCATCCGCGGCCGAATTGGACAACGTTTACCTGTTCAACATCGATGACCTTAAGCAAGTCGTCGAGAAGTCCCGGGCGGAACGGGCGAAGGAAGTGGACAAAGCGAAGATCATCATCGACCGCGCAATCGACGATTTCTTGATCTGGTGGCGATCCCTGGAAGTCGCGCCGCTCATCGTTGCCGTACGCCGCCGCATTCAGGCGCTCGGGGCGGAAGAAGCCGCGAAACTGCGCGCCAAGCTGCCGAATATCGGGGACCGCGAGGCCGGCGCGGTAACGGCGGCAATGGAGGCGCTCTCGAATCGCATCGCGCACTCGGCGACCATGGCAATCAAAGAGTGCGCCGGCATAAGCTCCGAGGAGGCCGCCCAAAGGCTGGACGCGATTCGGACGGCCTTTGGCGTCGAGCCGGATGAAATCGACCAAGAGGGCGGCAAATGAACCACGGCTCCCAGCTCATCGCGGCATCCATTGCGTACTTAACATCTGCGGTGCTTTACGCCAGCCTCGTCCTTGGCGCACATCCTGAACGCACTCGCCTGCGGCTTTCGATCGCTCGATTCGCTGGTCTTGCCGGCATCTTCCTGCACACGGCGTCCATCGGCACGCGCTGCCTTGTTACTCACCATACGCCGGTCAGTACCCCGCCCGACCTGATGTCGGCCATTGGATGGTCGGTCGCAATTGCCTATCTGATCCTCGATACGCTGCGACGCGAGCGAAGCCTTGCGGCGCTAGGTGCATTGGCGTTCTCGGTAAGCTTTCTCTGTGTGTTCTGCAGTTCCGTGCTGCGCCTTGCGCTGCCGTCGCCGGGGCCGTCGGTTGCGGAGCTTGACAGCTCAGTGGTCAGTCTGCACGTTATCGCGGTGATGCTTGCGTTCGCATTTCTGATCCTGGCGGTCGCGTCGGCATCGATCTACCTTTTCGAGCACTCGCTGCTCAAACGCAAGAAGATTGTTGGAGGTCTATTTAGCCGCCTGCCGCCTCTGGCGACCCTTGATGCGCTCTCGCTAACGATGATATCGCACGCGTTTCCGTTGCTGACGATCGGCTGCATCGCGGGAACGATACGCGCCGTGGCGTCGCACTTGCCGCTCGCGGATTCGCATACGCTGTTATCCGTGGCGACGTGGGCGATCCTTGGAATCTATCTGATGATGCGCATGTATTCGATCGGCACTAGCGTCCGCGCGAACTATCTGCTCATTGCCGCTCTCTTGGCGGCGATGCTCACCTATCTAGCGCCAAACCAAATCCACCATTTTTCCTAGAACTCCGGATGACGTCCGGGCAAATGTCGCAATCGACAATCTCTCACCCTAACGAAACACTTACGAAGGAGCATTTAGTATGTCTCAACAAATTCGCGGCGCCGTCATTGGTTACGGCGGCGCATTCAACATGGGAAAAGGCCACCTCAACTGGATGAAGGACGCTGGGATGGTCCCAACGGCCGCCTGTGACCTCGACGCCAAACGGATGGAAGCCGCCGCTGCCGACTTTCCAGGGATCCGCACATACACGACGGTCGAAGCTCTCCTCGCGGACAAGGACGTCGATCTCGTTACGATTATCACCCCGCACAACACCCACTCCGCGCTTGCGGTGCAGGTCGCGAGCGCCGGAAAGCACGTCGTCGTCGAGAAGCCCATGGCGATTTCGGTCGAACAGTGCACCGCGATGATCGACGCTGCCAAGAAGGCGGGCACGACGCTTTCCGTCTTCCACAACCGCCGCTATGACGGCGACTATCTCGCGCTCAAGGAGGCCATCGAGAAGGGCCTCATCGGCGAGGTCTACGAGATCCACGCCTGCTCTGGCGGATACCACAAGCCTGGTACGTGGTGGCGCTCATACAAAGCGGTCAGCGGCGGCCTGATGTATGACTGGGGCGCACACTTTATCGATTGGATCCTCAACCTGCAATCGGGGCGCAAAATCACGCAAGTGACAGGCTTCCTGCACAAGCGGGTCTGGCACGAAGTCACGAACGAAGATCATGGACAGATTATTATCCGCTTCGACAACGGATCGACCGCGCAGTTGACACAGTCCACGATCGACAGCGCCCCCGGCCCCCGCTGGCGCATCCTGGGCACGACCGGCGCACTGATCGCCGATCCATCGGTAAAGGACGGCTTCAAGCTGATCCGCCAGATCGACGGCCTCGCGCTGTCCGGCGAGATCCACAATAAGCCCACCGAATGGAATACGTACTACAAAGACCTGAACGCCCACCTCATCGGCGAAGCGCCCCTCGCGGTCACCCCCGAATCCGCGCGCCGCGTTATCTCGGTGATCGAAGCCGCGGAAAAGAGCTCGAAGGCGGGTAAATCGGTCGAAGCTGCATTCGAATAAGCTTCGATTACGATCGCAAGCAATGGCCCGGAGCAAGCATGACGCTACGCTTAAGCTCCGGGTCAAGTGCTTTCCGCGAGCATGTGTAAAAGACGAAAGGCCATGTACGACGGCTTGGCGGCCGCCGTGACCGTTTTTGGCAAAGGGTCGTCCCAGCTTACGACGTGAGCTGGGATCGGACGCTGGCGGCAAAAGGCCGTACGCGCGTCGACGCCGCCTCGCCGATCGACGCCGTGAACGAAACGCAGGCGAAAAAATACCCCGGCGGCACGGGCCGTCCTGAATCTTTCTCGCAACGCCGATTTGTGACACACCGCCTGCGAGGCTCCGAACCTTTTGATAGGTCGTTACGTCCTTCTCAGGCAACCGAACCGACTTATATGGAGCCAAATGAATGCCAAGTTCAACCCATACGCCACAACCGCTTGCGCTCGTGATCTTCACAAACCGGCTCACTGCGCTTATCGAGCAAGGTTTTTCCCTGGTAAAGACATTCACACTTCTCGAAGACTCGCCAGAACCGTACGGAAGCGACGCAATTCGTCTGCGGGAAGCCGTTCAGGCCGCGTCGACTCTCTCAGAGGCTATGTCGACTCGCCCCGACCTCTACTCGCCTTACTACGTGTTCATGGTGCGCGCGGGCGAAATCGGCGGCATACTGGAGGTGACGCTCAGGCGAGCGGCAGACATTATCTCCAAGGAGTGGCATCTGATGAGCCGTTGGAAACAACACGAGACGGAGATCTTTCTGGCAGCGCCGTCTTCGCGACGGCTGCCGGAAAGCTGGGATGCACTCAGTCCGTACCAGCGAACCGCGATCCAGCTGCTTTTCTGTGATACCTGGGGGGCGATTCTTGGGGCAGGAGTGCCGATCCTCCGGTCGATGGAGGTGGTACGGTGGCTGCTCCCGAGCGAGCAAGCGCTCCTGCTCGATGAGGCGCGGGAAGCCGTCGCCAACGGTCAACGGATGAGTCCCGCGCGGCTGGGCATGCTGCCAGCCTTTGTCTCGGCGATGATCGATAACGGGGAAGAGACGGGGACGCTGAACTCAGCGCTCGTCAAGGTTGCGAAAACGCTGGAGGCGGAGCTCGATACGTGGGCGACGATTGAGGAGCGGTAGAGCAAAATTGAAAAAATTTCGATCGGCATCCAGCATAACGGCCTGCAAATGTGGGTACCTATGGAGCAGTGCCGTTCGAATAACTCTTAGGATAAAAGAGCGGCAGGGAAAACGTCCAGCGTCGGCGCGTCATATCATAATCCCATGACAGGAGCCGGCGCTGGACGCGGTGGTTGTAGCCATCGCCTCAGCCGCATCTCCAAGCTTCTAATGAGATCGAACCCCGTGGCAATTTCGTGCGGAGCGGGAGATCTTGCGAAACTCCCAGTCACTACGACTTTGCAGAGCTCGGCGTGGTCTGCGGCAATGTGGAAAGGCCGGGATCGAGCGCGCCCGGAGCCGGTGCGTCTGTTTTAACGTAGCCGTCCGGTATGGCGAAGACGCTCGCGGGGATCGCGTCCGTCGATACCGAAGTCACCGTGTAGTTGAGGCCGAGCGCCCCGAACACAGACGGCATATCGATCCGCGCGTTCATCTCAAGCGGAAAGCCGCTGACCTTCGATTTGATGAAGCCCATCGCGGGATTTGTCCCATCCAGCGCTACGGGAGGCAGATCCGGGAGATCGGTCGCCATCCACGCTGAGCCGTTAAACGTCAGCATACTATTGGAGACCGTAAACAGGTAGAGATGCGTCGTGTGACCAAGGACCGTCTTCGTCTGCTTGCCATCCGTAACCGTGGAAGCGGCGCCAGCCGTCAAATCGCCGATCTTGCTCGTCGGGATATCCGATTCCATGTACTGGCGAGTCTTGGGGAGAAGCAGGATCTCCTTCTTGGCCTTAAAATCCACGATCGTGCTGCCCCCAGGCGCATCACAGCGCATTTTGTCGCCGGATTCCTGGATCGTAATGTCCATGCCGTTCGCGCCGCCGAGCAACGGGGACTGCTTGATTAAATCAAGCTGATCGGATGTCACCGGCATGCCCATTAATGTCATTTGCGAGAAGTCGAACGCGGTGCGCTCAACCACTTTAAAGTCCGCAAACGCAGGAGTTGCTGCGAGAAGCAGGGCGACGGCGGCAATTAGCCGATGTGAATTACAAGTGGCCATGGCGATCTCCTTGGCTCCAGAATCGATCCGCTCACGTCGATGAAGTAGAGGATGTCGAAGACGTGGAAGATGTAGACGAAATGGACGATGTTCCGAACAATGCAAACGTGCCGAGCGTCGACGTCTGGAATGTCACCTGGCTGTTCGCGGAATCTTCCGTCGATCCGCTGATCTTCGTCCAGGTCCCCGAACTCAACCTGTAGGCAGCAACGGTCCCGGACGTGAATGTGGCGCTCGTCGCTGAATTGATGTAGAGCACGATAGTCGGACTGGTCGAAAACGTCATGTCGGAGGGCGTCACGGAGATCGTAACCGCCGAGCCAGACACGTATGTCGTACCCGTCGGAGCCGTTGGCGTCGACGAGTACGAACTGATAGCGATACTGCCGTCCGATCCCATGGAGTAGGCAGGAATCTCGACGGCGGCGATGCCGCTTAAAGTTACCGTGCCGCCCATGGACGTGTACACAAACGCGCTTGTGCCCGATGACGTTGATGAGCTCGATGAACTGGTCGATGAACTACATCCGCCGAGAGCCATCGTGGTCAAGGCGGCCGCAACCAGCACACACACCCTCATGGAAATGCGAGAAGTTCCCAACATAGCCAACCTCCTGTTGCGCTATTTATTGGCAGAAAAACGGCACATGGCGAACCGCGCACGCGCTATACGAGGCAACGAAGCGTCGCCGAGCAGCTTATGGCTCCTCGACAACCTCAACTTCTTCAATGACGACATCTGCGTCCACGACATCGACATCGACATCGTCATCGGCGGCATCTTCATCCGCAACGGCAAGAACATCCGGATCTTCGACTAATTCCTCGTCGCGTGCACGCGCGCCGCCGACGGTTTCGTAACCTGCGAGCGCCTTCGGATGCTTCTGGCGGCACGTCTCACACGTAAAACGCACCTTCACATCGCTCAGCCAGGCTGGGATCGATTTGATTGGCTTGCTGCAATCACTGCAGTATGCGACTTCGTATACCAAGCTAATACCTTTCTTACCACCTCGACGATGGCGATCGACGCGGGTCAGTCTCGCCTGAGGCTGCCGCAAATCTTATAGTTAGGAGCCGACGGAATGTGTTGGCTGTGTCTCGGATGGCCGTGACTTTGCGGCCGCTTCTTCAACCGATGCCGTAGGATGGATCACACCGTTAACGACCATTACGACGCCGATCGCAAGATAGAACAACGCCTCGTGCGGCTCAGGCGGAACGCCGGGATCGAACATAAAGCCAGGCCCCTTAAATAAGGCGTAAGCCCCAATCCCCAACAGCACGAGACCAATCCAAAAGAAACTGCTTACACGCGGCCATTTCATCGATTGTTTCCTTAACAAACACCGGCGCAACCGATATTATACCTTGTCGCCGGTAACGACCGTCTCTCGGAAGTAAGCGTTCCCAAAACGGGGAGTGCTAAATCGCTCCGTCGTCCGGCCAAATTGCCACGGTCTCGCCGCCGGCGACCTCGATCAGCCCCGCGCCATCTTCAGCGCGAACCCGGCGCAAGGTTCCAGTCGCCAGGACGCCATCCTTCGTTCTGCCGGACTGCGTGATGCCGGTAAGCATCGCGCCGCCCCATTCGTCCATTAGCGACGCCCAACCAGCCCACGTATCCAACAGCGCCATCGTTGCCGACAATTCGCTCGCGACGCGAGCAATTACCGTTTCAGGCGGTATGTTACGCCCTCCCGTCGCCTGGTAGAGCGACGCCGGGGGCCACACAAAGTTACCGCAGTCAGCGAACTCGCGCTGTCCGACGTTGATCCCGATCCCGATCAAGGGTGTCGCGCCTGCGTCGCCTATCGGAACCATCTCGACTAAAACGCCCGTGATCTTCCGATCGCCTGCCAAAACATCGTTAGGCCACTTCGTGCGAGCATCCTCGACGCCGAACGCCGAAACGGTGCGCCACGCCGCCAGCGATGCGGCGAACGGAACGCGCCAAGCGCTCTCGATTGCGGTCCCCGGCGCGCCGATAAAAGTCATGATCGCCGACTGCCCAGGTTCGTCGATCCAGCCGTGTCCTCGACGGCCGCGGCCCCGTGTTTGGCTGCCCGCCGTAACAAGCGCGCCAGCGCCGATGCCGCGCTGCGCCCACACACGCGCGAGATCATTCGTCGATGTTACTACGTCGAATTGCAGTCGAGGCGTTCCGTAAACGAGGGCGTTCATGAAAACACAAAGTCAAGGCTAATATCAAGCGCCGGCGCGGAATGCGTTAGCGCTCCAACGCTGATAAGGTCGACGCCGGTTGACGCAATCTCTCCAATCGTTGCCAGGTTCACGCCGCCGGACGCCTCCGTTAGCGCACGGCCTGCAACCACGGCGACTGCCTCGCGAAGCTGAGCCATGGTCATGTTGTCGAGCATAATGACGTCGGCCCCGGCATCAAGCGCCTGCTTAACTTGATCCAGTTCCTTGGCTTCCACTTCAATTTTAAGTAAATGATGCGCCTGCTTGCGGGCCAGAGCCACGGCCTGGGCAATACCGCCAGCGGCAATTATGTGGTTATCCTTGATAAGGACGCCGTCGGATAAGCCCTGCCGATGGTTTCCGCCCCCGCCGACACGCACGGCATACTTCTCCAAATTACGCAACCCCGGCGTCGTCTTCCGCGTGTCCACGAGACGCACATTGGGATTTCCGGCCGCCTCAACGAACCGTGCGGTGATGCTGGAGACGCCGGAAAGACGCTGGAGAAAATTCAGCGCGACTCGTTCGCCGGTCAAAATACCCGCGGCAGGGCCGTCAAGCGTCGCGATCACCTCGCGCGTCCCCGCGACGACCGCGCCGTCGACGACGCGCGGCTCGAAGACAATCCGCGAATCGACCTGACGAAACGCCTCTCGCGCAACATCGAGACCGCAAATGATTCCCGGCGCCTTCGCGAGCAGCTGAGCCTGCGCTGTCCGAGACGGATCGACGACCGCCAGAGTCGTGACATCGCCGCTGCCAACATCTTCGCGAAGGGCGGCGGCGACAATGGCTTCGATTTCAGGGGATACGGCTTGCAAAAGCGAAAAATGGGGCGCCAGTATGGACACCCCACCCTTTCTGAGTTCCGGCTCCAGGCCAGAATAGCCTACAAACGATAAAAATGGCGGGAGCACCAGGATTCGAACCCGGGACCTGCGGTTTTGGAGACCGCCGCTCTACCAACTGAGCCATACTCCCGTATCCGCACAATCAGGCCTTGCGCGGTAAGTATACCTCTTGCCTCATTGCGCCGTCAACAACATCGCAACAAGCGAGGCGCGACGAATTCCGACACTGAAGCTGCCCCGCCAGCACCGCACGCGAGGCGCGCGAAGCTGCAGCGGGGACAACCCATGGACATCCGAACGAGCCGCCCTCAAGCCGCAACAGCTAAGGGCAGGCAGGACAATTATTTGGCTTCGCGATGAAGCTTGTGGGTGCGGCAGTTGGGGCAATACTTGTTTAGTTCAAGTCGCTCCTGATGCTTTCGCTTGTTCTTCGTTGTTGAGTAGGTGCGCTCTTTGCATTCCGTGCAGGCGAGGCTGACGATCACGCGCGCTTCTGTTTTTGCCATTGTTCCATCCTTGTGCGCGACCGCTCGCGCTGAGAAAGGGACCCGCAATTGACGGGTCCCTTTCGAAGACTGGCGATTAACCAGTTCTCACTATTCGACTATCTTGCTTACAACGCCTGACCCGACGGTGTGACCACCCTCGCGGATCGCGAAGCGGAGACCTTCCTCCATCGCGATCGGGTGGATCAGCTCGGAAACGATCTTCACGTTGTCGCCAGGCATCACCATCTCGACGCCTTCAGGAAGCTTCAGGTCGCCAGTGATGTCCGTCGTACGGAAGTAGAACTGAGGACGGTAACCC
>JARLGU010000050.1 GCA_031292625.1 Capsulimonadaceae bacterium
GATCCGGCAGCCCCATTGATGGGGATTGACATCTCAGACCGGTCGTTAACGGCCGGAAACCGCGCCAGTAGTGATGACGATCGTTGATATTAATGGATGCGATCAACCGTGTCCGGTCCTGAAAGGGCCGGCCTGGGTTGGGCAAACCCTGTGAACAGGGTTAATCGTCAGACGGCCAGCGTTTTCGCGATCCGGCATCCCCATTGATGGGGATTGACATCTCAGACCGGTCGTTAACGGCCGGGGACCGCTCCGGATCTCCTCCCGTATCGGGAGGAAGGGGCCCACCGTCCTCGGTGGGAAGGTAGGTCAGAAAATTCTCGCCGCGCCCAATTTCGCCCCCGATCGCGCGCAAGCCCCGCCGATCGCATTTTCCGCCGCCGCAAACCCGGACGCAATCGCAACCAATCATTGACGATCACGCGCAAGCGCGAGATAATGAGCCAGCATGAGCCCAAAAATATCACAAACAGCCCTGCCCAATTCCCCGTCGAAGACCCTGTCGAAGATCCCGAGCGCAGTCGAAGGGCGCGCTGAGTCTCCCGGCATGGACACGATCACCGCCGCGCCTGTCGCCGATCCCGCGCCTATTGCGCCCACCGGAAAGCCCAGCGCCGATCAATGGGCCGTCCTCGGAGGGCTCAGGTTCTTCCTCGCGATGGTAATAGTCGTCTTCGCTGTCAATTGGCAGTTCGTCAACCACTGCTCAAGCGCGGAAGTAACCCACATGACGGATGTGCCTGCAACAATTAGCGCGTCAAGTCAAATACATTCGCTAGTAGATACGTTCAGATGGTGGACCGGGTCATGGTGTAATTCCGATACCAATTATTACCGACCGCTCGGAAGCTACATCTGCTACATCGAAACGATCATAGGGCTTCGCTTAGGGTTCATATTTGACGGTTGGCTTGGCGTATTTTGGCTTGCCGCCCTTTGCGGGGCTACGACGAAGCTTGTAAGACGATACACATCCAGCGGATGGCTGATATGGTTCTCGGTTTTATTTGTGGCATGCAACCGGATCTATGTCCGGTCCTACGGTGCGACACCCGATGATGGTGGTTCTCTCGCGTGGTATGCATACCACTACGACATAGCTTGTGCAGCTGCATTTACTATGGCCTGTGCAACGTTTGACGAATGGTGGACGGATAAGCGTAAGTCGTCGCTGAGTTGGTCGGCGTTTTGGTTCATCGTCTGCCTCCTTATTAAAGAAGTAGGTTTTATCTTTCCAGTCGCTGCCGCGACTATTTGCCTTCGGCCAAGCCCGCGACGCCAAACAGAAGCACTACTAGCTGTCGGATCGTTTGGTATCGCGGCCTTCGTTCTGTTTGCCGTTCGTGCGCATTTTGTGGGCCACAGTGCAGGCAGCAACCCGCTTATTGACAAGGCCATACTGCACTGGTTACGTTACATCTGTGCACCGATCTTCGTTCCTGCTGATACCGGATCGATTACAACGCTAGGGGTGTTTAAGGCAATACTGGCCATAGTTGCGTTGGCGTGGTTGGCATTTCGAGCAAAAATTGAACCATCACTAATAGTCATTTGGTCCCTGGTCGCAATTGCCTATATTCCCGGATCAGGACAACCAGAATGGTGGAACACGCTAGCAGCAGTCCCGTTTCGCGCCGTAGCGTGGGCATATTTGGCGATAAGCATCGGAAGCTATTGGCACCACGGGAAGAGACAAATTATCACGGCGCAATAGATATCAAATAGCCCTGACCAGACGATGGTACGTTGTAATCTACCACCGTCCCCGCGCTAGTCGTTGAGCCCGTGAACAGATCAAAGTGGACATTCTCGTCGTGCCCGTTATTCCAGTTCGTATCCGTGAAGTCGCTTGGAAGCCCAGAAGGAGCCCCAGTGGTATTTCCGGGACCAGCATTGAAAGCGAGGATCGCGGCGTTTGCAACGCCGGTAGTAATTACGCCGTTCGTGCTATACGTATCGATCGGTGCACTCATCAAAGCCCCAGTGTATTCGACGATCGCAATGGAAGACTCGCTACCTCCAGCGTTGTTGGCATTGAGCGTGAGGCTTGACGTACTTGGGGCAACCAACCATCCAGCCGTCCATCCACCAGACGAGAATATGTTCGTAATAGTCTGTCCAGATATGGTCAACTCGCCGCCATTTTCAAAATGTCCGAGCACTATCAGCAGATTTCCGGCAGCTGCAGGTGTGTACGAAACATTTACGTTAGCGCCCCCCATGAAGCCGCCCGAAGCCGTAGCTGAACCGACATAAGCTAACGCAGGCGTGCTCGCTCCAAAGCTCCCCCCGCTCGTAGCCGCCCCCGCAGCCGTCGTCACGACCACCGCCCCCGCGCTAAAGCTGCTCGGGCTTACGCACGTGATCTCCGTGTCGCTCACCACCACCACGCTCGTGCACGCGACGCCATTGATCGTCACCCCGGTCGCGCCCGTGAACCCGCTGCCCGTGATCGTGATAGCGACGCCCTCGCCGTAGCTTGGCGAGACGCCCGTAATCAGCGGCAACGCGGCGCACGTCGTGATGCCCGACCCGCTCCCAAGCGCCATATACGACACCCGCGACGACGCCGGGATGTACGTGCCGAGAGAGTAAATCTGAAGCTGCCCGATGCCCGTGTAGCCGTCGCCGCCGTTGTTCGCCGTAATGTTCAGGCGGTAATATGCGTACGCCGTCGTGTTCGTGAACGAAAAGACGCTCAGCGTGCCGGTCGCAAGCGTGGAGATGCCCGTGCGCGTGTCCAGCGTGGTCCATGTCGATCCGTCGTTGCTGCCCTCGAACGTCCATGCGGACGGGTTTCGCGCGGTGTTGTATCCAGATCCCCCATTGCCGCTGATGCCATAGCTCGTTGCGAGCACGGCGCTCGGAAACTGATATTGCAGCCATCCGGTTGTCGTCCCGTTCAGGAAGAACGCATTCGACCAGCCGGACGGCGTGAGGTTCCCCGTGAACGCCTCGTAGAAGTCGGTGCCGCTGTAATTGCTGCTGCCGCTTGCGGTCCCCGATGGCGCGGTATCGCTCGTCATCGCGGGTACGAGGTTCGCCCCCGCGATCGTAATGCGCCCCGGCACGCTCCCCCGAGCCGCCGTGTTGTTCACCGCCCACACCTGGATCACCGACGCCGCCGCGACATACACAAGCTGGTCGATCACGATCTGCCCCAGCGCCGACGCCGCCAAGCTCCCCGCGCACTGCTCGCTGCCTCCGATGGCCGCTCCAAGCGTCGCGTTGTACAGCTTGACGCGGATATCGTCGTTCGCCGTCGTCCCCGCCTGTATCTGCACGACCGCCGAGATCTTGTAGTACCCCGCCGCCGGGAGACTAACCGCCAACGGAGCCTGCCCCGCAGGCGCGATCGCCGCGTACGTCGTCGTCAGCGGATACGCCAGCGCGCCCATCGTGACCTCGGACGCAGTAGCCGTCCCGCTCGACGCCCCCCCGCCGCCCGAAGACCCCGAGCCCGTCGCGCTCAGCGTCCCATCCGCCGCCGCCGCCAGCCCCGATCCAACCTTCACCAGCCCCAATACCCCAGCCGAAGCCGGTCCATATATCCTGCTAATATGCATCGTCAAATCCTCTCTGTATCACCCTCGCCCGGCCCCGAAAGGGCCGGCCTGGGTTGGGCAAGCCCTGTGAACAGGCTAGTCGCTAGACGACCAGCGTTTTCGCGATCCGGCAGCCCCATTGATGGGGATTGACATCTCAGACCGGTCGTTAACGGCCGGAAACCGCGCCAGTAGTGATGACGATCGTTGATATTAATTGATGCGATTGCCCCTCGCCCGGTCCTGAAAGGGCCGGTCTGTGTTGGGGCAAGCCCTGTGAACAGGACTAATCGTTAGACGACCAGCGTTATCGCGATCCGGCAGCCCCATTGATGGGGATTGACATCTCAGACCGGTCGTTAACGGCCGGAAACCGCGCCGATATCGGTGACGATCCTTGATATTAATTGATGCGATTGCCCTGCGCCGAGTTGGTTTCGGGCGGCCAGCGACGCGGGAAGGTGAACAACTCCCTCGCCCATCCGAGGGGCGAGGGTCCGTCCTCCAGGAATCCTCCTAGCTCGCGGTCACCGTGACCTGCGCGGTCCAAACGTTGGAACCGCTCTTGGTGCCCTGGTTCTGCACGACGCGGTTAAGGACAACGCCCGACGCGGCGTTTTTGATCGCCATCTCGTTCCACGTATACAGGGCGCTGGTCGCCCCGATCGTCGCCTGGAACGTAATGGACTGCCCGCTCACCGTGGGGAAGCCCGTGTCGACGGCCTGCCAGTACAGATTCGTGCTCGCCTGCAGTCCAGTCTGAGTCGCGGCGAATGCGGTCGAGCTATCGCCAATGCCGATCTGGCAGTTCACGTGCGACCAGAGGTTCGTCGATCCGCCGGTCAGGACATTCCACAGTTCGGTAATGCCAGCGTCGAGGAATCCGTTTTCGGTCATCACGACTTCATACGGAAGCGCTTCCGGATCGCCGGCAAGCGACGCGGCGTGGGCGCCCTCGTTCTCAAATTTGCAGACCTTCCAGAATCCGCGAACGCCAAGCGCCTCTCGATGCGACGACTGGGCGACAAAATCGCGGACGACGCCGACGATCCTGCCGCCCGGCGCAACGATGTCTCTCTCTATCGGTATATTCAGGTTATGTGACATGACAATAAAAAAGCCCCGCTCATCACGGTGGCATTCTCCCTTTCCATATTCAATGCGATGCCGCGCAGTGCGGCTTATTGCAATCCACAAAACGATCCGCCCGGCGCGCTCTTAGAGCGGCATCGGCGCAAGCATGCCTCCGGTCGATGCCGTAATCTGCGGTACGCCGACCACCGATGCGCTGATCTGTCCGTCGATCCCGTTGTCGTTGAACGAGAGCTTTAGCTCATGCATGCTGATTTCAACCTGGAGCTGCCTGCCGTTCGCGCTGAGGGTGGCCTGAACCAAGCCGCGCGATCCCGCCGCGTACACGTCCGCAAGCGTCGCGCCCGACGCCAGCTCGAAGCCGGTCGCGGTGAACGTCCCCTTATCCCACGATGTCGCGCGCTCGGAGTAGCCCGTATCGCTGAGCGCCTTCGTCGCCACCATGTGACGCTGAAGAGTGATGTCGGCGGACTTCCAGTATCCGAGAATCGATTCCGCCGTGCCGACCGATCCGTCCGAGGCGCTAATCGGCGAGACCGAAAAGAGCGTCACATCCGTGCAAACGAGCCTGTTGTTAGCTGAAAAACCTGACATATCGTATCTCCTTCGTTAATTACCCTGCCGCCCCAAAAGGCGGTCACTGCCATCGAAACTCGTCCCACGCTACCTCAAGTTCGAGAACGGCATGGGCGATGCTGACATTCTGCAGAGATTGAAACATATCGCTATTTCCTGAAACCGCCGGCAGCTTCGGTCGCGTCTCGTGCATCGAAACCGGCGGATCCATCAACGAGAGTTTCGGATCGTTTTCGATCGTCGCCGCGAGATGGGCGAGCAAACCGAGCGCGACGGTTTCCGCGCTCGCTCCCGCCTCTCTACACCGGTAGTGATGAACGACGAGAGGCAAGCGAAACGAGCGCGTATTGATCCCCTGCCCGCGCTCAACCTGACCGTCCTTCACTTCGATCACCGTAAGCGGAAGCTCGCCCGAGCTCGTCACTGCGTATTGCGCGGCAGTAAACGAATAAGGGACGCTGCCCGGCGGTTGTCCCTGCGCGGTCAGATCTCCCACGACAAGCTGGCGGATCAGATCGAGCACCGTTGTAATCGAATAAGCGTACGACATCAATCTCTCCCATTGCCTCGCCCTGCTCTCCGGGAGAGCTGGGTGAGGATCCTATCCGGAGCTCCTCCCGTTTCGGGAGGAAGGGGCCCGCTCCCTCGGCCTCGCTCGGGACCCTGAGGGTCTCGAAGGGGAAGCGGGAAGGTAGGTATCCTGAAAGTGCCCGCCGTCCTCGGTGGGAAGGTAGGTATTCCAAACCCCCTCGCCCAGCTCTCCGGCAGATGGCCGGGTACCCGTCTGGCGGGTGGGTGAGGATCTCACGCCAGCGAATACCCGAGCACCACGATCAGATTGCTCCCCGGCGTCGTCGATCCCGCCTGCGTCAGATCCACGCTGACGATCGTGCCGGCGACGCAGTTATACGCCCCGTCCGGAGACGTCGCGCTCCCGCCCGCCGATGCCCCCGGCGCGATCGACGGGTAATGCGCGCTCAGCCACACATCGACGCCCGATCGCTGCACGCGCGCGATAATCGCCTGCCCTGTTGGCGGCGTCTGCACATACAGCCCGAGCGACGTTATGTTCAGCGCTGTCGGGCACGCAAAGAGGACCGGCGACGGCAGCGGAGCCGAGAGCGCGCCGTAAACCGTCGTCTCCTTCGTGCAAAGCCGCGTGATCGTCGATGTCATCTGCGCGGGCGTCGGCAGGATCGTCCGCTTATCCGCGACGCTGACGACCGTTCCAGCCGAAAGCGTAACCGTTGCCAGCAGGACGGCATCCGTCCGCGTCGAGAGCGTGGGCGATGTAAAGTACGCCGGCGCATCCGCCCCCGACGCCGCAGGAGCTCCCGCGGTCACCGTCCCGATCGACGTATACGCGACACTCGCCGGAGCCGCGTACAAATACAGCGTCCCGGTATTCGCGCTGCCGGCCACGCTGACGGCGCTTCCCGGCTCAACAAGCACATGTCCCGAGAGCACGGCCCCCGCCGCCACGTTGACCGTGCCCGCAACCGATCCCGCCGACACGCCCATTCCCGCAAGCACGCCGTTCCCGAACAACTGCCGCAGCGAATAATCCAGCGCCATCAAAGACCCCGCCATCGCCGCCGAGTCCCCGACCATCGATTTCCGTGGCTGATAAAGTCCCATAAATTCGTTCCAATCTCCCTCCGGAACTCCTCCCGTTTCGGGAGGAAGGGGCCCGCGAAGCGGGAAGGTAGGTATCCTGAAAGGGTCCCGACGCAGGAGCGTGCCCGGTCCTGAAAGGGCCGGCCTGGATTAGGCAAGCCCTGTGAACAGGACTAATCGTTAGACGGCCAGCTTTATCGCGATCCGGCAGTCCCATTGATGGGGCTTGACATCTCAGACCGGTCGTTCACGGCCGGAAATCGGGCCAGTATCGGTGCCGATCGTTGATATTAATGGATGCGCTTGCCCTGGGCCAATGTGGTTTCGGGCACCCGCTCCCTCGGCCTCGCTCGGGACCCTGAAGGGGCCCACCGTCCTCGGTGGGAAGGTAGGTATCCTGAAGACGCCCGCTCCCTCGGCCTCGCTCGGTTCCCTGAAGAAATCTCTCTTCCCTCTCGAAATCTACCCCTACCCCCTCAGTCGCCGCTCGCCGCCGGTACAACCGTCCAGCTCTCTCCCATCGGCATCCCGCTTCCCCCGGCGCTCTGGTACAGGTCGTTCCCGTGCAAAAGCACGAGATTCCGGCTCGTTCCAAACTCATCCAATATAACGCTCTCGGTTCCTTCCGGCGCAAGTCCGGTCAGTCCGGTAAGCGCTTTCTCGAGACTGCCATCGGACCACGCCAACCAGGTTGAATTGTCTCTTGCTAGGCGACGCCCCCAGATATCTTCGGTGCCCCCATCCGCCGCCGCGACGATCTGGTAGTAATAGGTGATCCCGGAGCTCCGATCTAAGAGGGCGACAGGCGCTGTCCCATCGAGTTGAAAGACCTGCATTTCAGTCCCCAGCGTCTTGAACTGATCGACGCTCCGTGCACGCACGACCAGCCCGGCGTCATTAATATAGACGATCTCATACGTCGCGGTATCGTCGTCGATTAAGAGCGCGGGGCTGCTGCCGTCCCGGTTTAGCGGGCGAGCTTCCCCGTCCTGAACCAAATCGCACCCACGGTGCGGAGTAGCGGTTAGCTGCCCGTTCTCATCGACGCCGGCAATCCAGATACGGCCAGTCGCCCGGCTGATCGCCATGGCCTGAGGCAGTCCCGCATCCGCAACGGTCGTATAGTCCGACCACGGAAAGTCCAGTTCGCTGAGCAGCGTAAAGAACTGCGTCGTCGTCCGCGTCTTCGACATCGCGATCTGGAGCGCACCCGCTAGCGGCATGCCAACGAACCGGTAGAAGTTCGGTATCCCCGTCGCCGAAAGCACCGGGCTCGTGGTGGACTGCGCCTGCCAGCTCCCGTCAGCGTTCTGCACCTCGATCGATGCCGGGGCGGGAGACGCGCTTCCTGTCCTTGCGCTGCCCCACATGAACCCCTGCTGCCCGTCGCCGTGGATGAACCGGCAGATCACCGGGCCAAGCAGTGGGTTATGCACGTACGATCCAAAAATCTCAAGCATCGGAAGCGTTGCGCGGACACGGTACGTCTTACTGCCCATCCACAAGCTCGGAACGCTGGAACGCGTTGGGAACCGGCCATCGCAGATCAAGGGTGCGGAATCGCTAAAGACGGGGGACGGTGTCCCGCTGAGCATCTCCGTCCATCCCGAATCCTGCGCGTACGACACCGTATAGTTCATGAGCAGGCTATTCAGCCCGCTTATCGTCTCTTTGGAAAGGTTGTAAATCCGTTCGACAAGCTTCCCGTCGCACAGGATCTCCAATTTCGTCGGCGCGGGAATAGTATAGTTTGGGTTATCGGTCGGCGTCCCCTCGCAAACGACCTCGGACCCGTAAAGGACGATCGGCGTCAACGTGGCGACCTTGACCGGCGTGCTGCCCGCGACAAGAAGGCTAACCATCCCCAACGTGCCAAGCCCCGCGTCGTGCGTCCCTTCTATGGCGTGACACAGATCGATGACATATTCACCGCTGGTCATGTCGATGTTGTACGTCAGGTGCGGTGACGAGCCCGTTGTGGACGGCGCGGCATAAACCCAGGTTGACGGCCAATTCGTGCCTCCCGGCGTAAACTGCAACTGCGCAATTCCACCCGATCCCGTCACCTTCAGATAGCGGTAGCCGAAAACGTTGGTCGCATACGCGTTTGCGGTTGTTACGTTCTTGCTCGAATCGAGACCGACATTAACCGGCGGCACAACCGTCTTCGTGAACGTCGCGTTTCCGTACGGGATGCCGTCGTACGCGATGTTGCCGGTAAGCAAGCCCTGTGGGACAAAGTAAGGCAGGCTGTTATCCGACGTGGACACTCCCGTCAGCGGAACGGAGAACGTTGCGGCGAATGGCCCCGTCAAGGTTCCCGAGAGCGTTCCGGTAACCTCGCGGGAGACGACTCCGGTTACTGGAATGCCCGTGGTTGCGACGCTTCCGATATATACGGCGCTCGGCTGTACATAGAGGATGCCGTTGATCGCCTCGGACAACGTAATGTTCAGCGAACACATAGCCCCGGTCGTGTGGCCGTGAGCATCCGTGATGAGCGACGTAATTGACCCCGTGATCGTTCCCGCCACCGTCCCCATGCTCGCGCCGGTGACAGCATCCTTGACGGTTCCCGAGACCGTTCCCGTGACCGCGAGGCCCTTCTTGAGAGTGACGCCTGAATTAAGCGACGCGCCTGAAATCGTGGCATTGCCGCTCACAGTGGCGGCTCGATAGAACGCCCCGGTCCCAATTCCATTGAGCGACACCGGAAGCATCGGACGCGCGCCAACCTGGTAGATCGCCGGGCTGCCCCAAGGGCTCACTATGTTGTAGCCGTTGTAGCTGTAGCTGTAATAGTAGCCCGCCGCGAATCCGCCTCCGAACCCTCCGAGCGTCGAACCATCCGTCATGGTGCTGTTGTAAACATACTGTTTCGGATGGTTGATATTCTGGATCCACGCTTGCATGGCCCCGCAGGAGACGGGATGCCCATCCCACATCTTGTCATCGAGCGTCAGCAGCGGATCGAGAACCGGCGAGATCCATGCGTGGTATCCGGTAGAAGGCCATGACCAACCCGAATCGGCGGGGGGGGCCATCGTCTGAGTGCCGCCTTGTGAGATTTCCGCGCGTATCCCCGTAGCCGAAATAGTGAGAACGCTATTATAATTGGTTGCCGGTTGCCCCAGCCAGGGATAGGCCGGTGTCGTGCGCTCATCTACAAACTGAGCATAGGGAGGCCCCGAGCAAACGAACCCATCAACGGACATCGTGACGCCCGAAACCTCATTGACGCGCCCGAGCGTCTGTGCCAAGAAAACAGCACCTTCTGAGTCGGCCGGATCGCCGTCCGTTGAGATTCTCAGGACGGCGTTGTCATCTACGCTAAAATCAAGGTACACCGGGAAGACCACTTCATCGAAACCCGGACCGGTTGTAGTATAAATGTCCCTCCAGCCATTCGGAAGATTAAGGCTAAACCCTCCACACTGCAAGGAGATGCTGCTTGGGAGGACGCCAGCCTGCCCGTAGTCGAGATGAGTTTCGTAACTTACGGCGATGGAGAAGGGGACCGAAATGTCCACGAGCGAGTTGTAAACAGAATACGAGATCGGACTGTAAGAAAACACCTTACCATCCGGCATTCCGCTCGCAACATAGAAGCCGCCTGCCGACCCCCACGTCCATTTGATGGTAACCTGCGCGCCAACTTCCGCCGGGTAATATTTCCACGCGGTTGACGGAAACCCATTATTTTCAAGCCAAGCAGCACCGGGAGGTCCATAGAACGAAATTCCGTAAGTGACATCGTAGATGGTGCCTTTGGACCCAAAGGAATTCCCCGGTAAAAGAGATGAAACCCATATCGCGGGCTTGTAAACAGGGTAGGCTGAAAATGGACCTGCGATCGCCCGGGCGCTATCGGTATACGACGGGCGGCTCTCCTCGACCGCATCGATATTGTGGTCCGACAAGTACGCCGTCAGCTGTTCAAACGTCGGGTTGCCGTCCGGCCCTGCTCCAATGATGGACTCAAATGCCGTATTCGTGTAAACTCCATTACTGGGCAAACTATCCGATTCAGAGATATCCATAAATGGACCGCAAGGCCCCGTGTATGCGCCAACTCCAGTCCCAGTATAGTAGAAAGTCCAAGCCGGACGCACAAAATGAAGCGTCCCCGACGCCCGCATCTTCGGCCCCGCCCCAATAATCTTGATGCCCATCTCTGCCTAATCCCATTCCCCGCTATCCCATCCAAACGGCGACTGCAGATCCCACAGAAAGCGCTCGCCGCCATCCTCCGCGTTCAGCGACACCGTCGTTCCCGCCGCGCCGCCGATCGTCGCAAGCATCGCATCCACGTCGCTAGTCGCTTGGCGCGTTGTCACCATGGGCCGCTGGACCTGGGCTTTAACCTGCCCGGACGCTTGCCTGTCCAGGCTTCGTACGAGTTTCCACTTGTCGATCGTTGACACGAACGCATCCTCACAACATGACGGCGCCCGCCATGTTCAACGAACTGGCGGGCGCTATACCAAGATTGCAGAAGTCTCTTAGACGAGCTCGACCATGTATTGCGTCGTGCGCGCCCGGTCGCCCGTTGAGCCATCGAGCGCTCCGAAACTCGCGGATATCGCAGTCACCAACGAGTTGCCGTACGCCTCAAGGTAGCAGGGAGAGTTGATCAAAAACTCCCTGCGATAGTCGGGCAGCGCAAATTCAATCTTCCGAGTCGGCTTCGTCAGGCGGGCGGCCAAATTCGCGCAAGCAGCGACGACTGCGTCTTGGGTGGTCAGCGACGCATCTAGCAGCGTGTAGATCCACCGGTCGCCAACGTAAAACGGGTTGCTTCGGTCCGTCATCAGCGCCGTCGCCACATAGTGCGCCGTCAGCGAGTTGCCCTGATCATCCATTCCCACAACGAAAATATCGTTCGCGACCAGTTCCTCCGTAAATTGGCGCACAGGGGGATCCGCAAGCGCCGCAAGGCCAGACACGCTACAATTGGGCTCACTCTGTAGCGTCGTTCCCCCTAAATGAGACAGGCTCGTGTTGGACAAGTGGACAATGGGCACGCCGTACTGCCACATCAGTGACGAAATCTCGAAATCCTTGGGCATGTAGTAGAACACGCCGCCATATTCAAAGAGGTCCCACCCACTCCAATTCACGATCTCGTTCAAAAACTCTTCAGCCGTCGTCCCGTCTCGCGGCCGCCAAGCTGGTTCCGATCCAACCGTCGCGGGAGGCAAAGGCGCATTGATGCCGTCGTTATAGATGCTGATTTCCGCCCGAGAGACGTTCAATGCCGTGCCGCCCGCGAAATCGGACGCATCCACGAGCCCGGCAGCCATGAGGATATTGCGAACGACTTCGGTATGCGCCGTGTTGTCCCAGTCACGCTGTGACGATAATATGCAGTGACGCAGCTTCTTGGATAATCCCGCGCAGCTTACATCAACCGCCGAACACTGTCCATCCGCGAAATCGATGCGCTCCGTAAAGCCGTCAAATATCGTCACCGGTCCTTGATTGGCCGCTACAATCGCCCTGTCAGGATCAGTTTCGTCGGTCAGTCGTCCTCCAAATCCCTGAGCAGCTTCGGGATGATTGCTCGGAAGATCTAGATAAGCCGAAATCCGCAAGTTCTGCGCATCCTTCAGGGATTTCCAGATGCCGTCCGGGTTATCGAGGGTGAACTTAAAGACCGATTTGCCGCGGTCCTTATCCAGATGCATCTCCGCGCTCGTTGCCAATACGATCGTCGTCTTTAAGGCGGTGCGATTTGCCAGCTCGCGTCTGGCATCAATTCGGTTCAAATAATCCATCGGGGAGTAGAACTTGCCGAAGACAGCCGGCGATCCCGCGAGGTCGCCGTATCCTTCGCTTCCGTTGGCGGAGCGAAGGGTGATCAGGTACCGGTACGTGACCGGCGGCGACGATGGATCAATCGTGGTCAGCGGCGCCAGCGCAATTGATGTTCCCATCTCCTGGTCTGCCTGAGCGATCGTCAATGCCGGCTGCTTAAGTATGGGATAGCTCGACGGATAGGATTGCGTCGTCAACATCGCCTCTGCGGGATATTGCAGAACCGAGAGGGAAAACGTGGCCGAGGGAGGCGTGCACGTGTTGTACAAGCTCACGGCCGCCGCCTCGGTAATCACGTAAACGCCGCCCGTATCCGGTCCCTTGTCCGCCGTATTCACGTCGGCATCAAGCGTGCCCCCAACGTTCGCGACAAAATAGCCGCCCAGGTTCGACCAAATCAGCAAACATTGGCGGCGAAACGGCAGCACAAGGATCTGCACGAACTTTCCGGAAACCGGAGCGCCGCCGCTAAGATTGCCGGAGGCAACCGGCGCTCCTGGGGAGCGCACGTCGAAAAGATCCGCGTTCCCGTCACTGTGCAAGAACAACGAGAAATATCCGCCGAATGTCATGTCGAACAGGTCGTAGACACGCTGATCCGCCGGCGCGTAAAGCCACGCCTCCACGAAGAACCCCGCATTGCGAGGAAAGAAGTGTTGCGTTATTACACCGCCGCTAACCTGTCCGAGCGACTGCAAAAAGTAGTCCGTGCTTGCACGCCGCGCAACCTGCTCCCAGTTTGGCTGTCCTCCGTTTGCAGAGCTAAGGTCAGAATAATCCGCTAATGTAAACTTCGTCCGGCTCGCCCAATCGTCCATCAATTGATAAGGCTGTATCAACAGCGCCGAACCATCAGGCGTGCGCCAACACCCCTCGTTGATCGTGCCGTTCGATGACAACGGAAGCCTGTCAACGCTCCCGTTGAGAGAAAACCCGGGAACGGACACGTACACGTCCGGGACATCCAAATCGATTATCAACATCGTATGCGCTCCAAAACGACGCCGAGCCTCACCCTGCACCAGGCAGCCCTACCTTTTCCAGACGCATCGTAGCTACGTAGTCGTCTGTCACCGGATAATGCTCGGAACCCGACACCGCAATCCAGATCGAGCCGTCGTCACCCTGAATTGCGTCGTTGCTCTTGAGCGGCGCCGTGCTGTACGCTTGCGCGGTTCGTGCATCAATGTTCCCCGCCTGCTCGGCCAAATGCCTCGCGTCAGTCGGCTCAAGGTACGCATAGATGGTCGATGGCGATGAATACGCCGCATCCGTGACGCCGAACGTCGACGACGATGTCGCCTGCGCCAAGGTCGGAGCGCTCCAATAAGAGAGCGCTTGATACGGGATCCATTGCAATTCGCATTGTAACCGTGTCCGGTAACGGCGAACGTCGATCACCTTCCGAAAACTCCCATCAGGCATCGCGGCCATGTCCCCGACACGCACATCGGCCGCCAGATCGCTCACCGAGAGCGACAACGGCCGGGCCGCGCGGCTCACGGGAGGAACGATCTCCCCCCTCTTGCTCCCGCGAACCGCCGGATAGTAAACCCGACAAGAAAATGGCGATCCCGGCGCCGCCAGTCCGCCGCGCGTAATCGCAACAGACGATTTGCTATTAAACGCCATTCTTCACGCCTTTCCCCCTCAACCCACCCCGAGCGGATTTCGCCCCGCGAAGCATTATTGCCGGGCCACCGTGTACGCCGCCGCCTCCCCCGCATGAGGGACTGCCGGAGGCGCCTTCAACCCGCGCGTTCGCCTATTCCCACTCATCCGCCTGCTCGTAATCCGGATACGCCTCGTCCAACACGCCAACCTTGTCCGTCAGCAACTCGATCACGTCCCCCAGTAACGTCTGTACGCGCCCGCTTGCCGCTGCCGCGCGGCTGGGACCGTTGACGCGAAATGGGTTAAACGCGCCACGCGCCGACACCGCCTGAGAAACCCACGTGATCGCCCCAATCCGTTCCGCAGCTTCGTGAAGCCACCGGCGACGTTCGCCGGCTCCGCCATACCCGCCGGGCCCAGTTCCGGCATCGCCCGGGGCATGCAGTGCGCCGGCCGAAGTATCGGGAGCAAACGAATACTGCTCGTCACCCGCCTTTCCCGCCGCCAGATCCGACGCCGCGCCGCCGCTCGTCAGCGGGCCAACCAGCCTGACGCAAACCATGAGCGCAGCGGCCTCATCGAAGTTCGCCTGGTCGTCCAGCAACGCGAGCGCGGCATAGTTGCCACTTGCGGCGCTTGTGCCAAGTCCGTTGCCGATCTGCGGCCAGCGTAAAAGAATCGAACGCGCCACGGATGCCAATTCCCGCTCAAACAGCGCGTCCCGCACCTCTGCGTTCGTCCGCTGAAGCCTCGTCAGCGCCAGGCATTTGGCGTCAGTGAACGTCGCAAATCGCGTTTCGACCACCGCATGGCTCGCGCCCGTGCCGTCCGTATAGCTCCAGCGAAATCCATAGCGACCGGCAATCGCTGGCGTGAACGACGACGCCAGCGTTTGAATCTCGCTCGCTGCCGCCGGGAAAATGCTCGCCGCCTGCGTCACAACCGTCCCGTCCGGCGCGGTCACGCCCAGTCCGCCCGACGACGCCTGCCATGCGGTAGACCTGTACACCTCTAACTCAACGTTCGATGTCACGCCAACTATCACGTACCGTCCTCCTCACCGCTAGAAACCGACTAATCGCCCAGAGGCAATCAGTACAGTGCGGTCACGCCAGTTGCCGTCGTTCCCGACTTGTACACCTTGGTCGCCTCGACAAACACGTGTCCCACGGGGACCGCAATCGTCACATGTGTATCGCCGCCCGGCGTGTCGATTACCAGATTGCCCGCCGAGGCCACCAGAAAGCCGCGCGCATGCGGAAATCCAGTATCCACGAACAGTGTATGGTCGCTGCTGGTTACATCCACCGCAACGGCGCGAGTATAGCTAAATGGATAACTCATTCGGTCGTTTCTCACTCCTGCAAGTTCGCAGGCGTCTGCCCGCCCGTGGGCAGACGCCAAATAGCGGCGAGGGAGGCGGGGTTCTTAAGTTCCTTTGGACCACGCCCCCTGCACGCTGGCCTAGCTCGTCGCGTTCGATCCATACGCCGTCTGCCACAGTCCATAACCCTGAACGTAGCGTCCGCGAATCGATATGTTGTAGCGCTCCTTGATCTTGGCGCTTGGCTGATCCATATCCGTCTCCAGCGTGACCGGGACGTCCTGGCGATTCTGGATCACAATCGGTTTGCTGCGGCTTGTATCAAGCAGAAACCAATTGTAGGCCGAGTTGTAAGTCGCATCGTCGATCGTTCCATTGATCAGATAGGGGCTGACGACGACGTTGTATTTCCCCCGGAAGTAGTTATCGTAGCTTGTCGATGCCGTTGCGCCGGCGCCGGCCGTCCCGTCGCCGACCTTCGTGATGACGACCGAAGAGCCGACCAAATCCTCGGCGACGCGCTTAAGCGCGGGGCCGACAACAAGCGTGTCCGGTACGATTTCCAGCGGACGTCCTTTATCGTCGACGTAGCTCATCATCGCCGCCTCGGCCGCCTGAAGCGCCGCGTCGCTCAGCGAACTGCCAGTCGCGTTAGTCTGTACCGGGCTGTCGCCCTCCTGATGGCTCGCGCTGAAATAAGGCGAGTCGTCATAGCACAGAGAGCTAAACCCCGAAGCGAGCCCAGTGAACGCCAACTGGTTCCAGTGGCGCACGGGTTCCTGCGCCAGATCGCGCGCCTTCTTCATGAGCAGACCATATTGGTCATCCTCAAGCGTCTTCCTCCACACAGTGAGGTTGCCCTTGTAAATCTTGTCCGCGAGCGTGTATGTCTTCTCGAAGAGGCTCTGCTCCGCAACCTCGTCCACGAACTCCTGCATAACGGCGCCACGCCCCAGCCACGCATAATTCTGGATCGGGAGGGTCGTCGGAATCTCCTCGGCGATCAGTCTCCAGCGCGCCTGCTCCTGAGCCCGGATATACGCGGCATCAAACTCGGTCTTGACGCCCGCGAACGTAAGCGCGAGTACGTCGGATGTAACCACGGCCATTGCTTATAATCTCCTTGGCAAAAAATATGGTCCCGCCATCATACATGGCCGGACCGAAATCATCGGCGCCCTCGCGGAAGCTACTGCGCCGCGCGGTCGATTTTCACCCGAATGGTTGCCGTATCGACCAGCTCGGTCGCGTATCCCACGAACACGGCATTCGTGCTCGCGCTTGAAACCGTCGCGTCATCCAATCCGTAAAAGGGCTGGGCGATGTCCGACTCGACCGCCGACGCTTTGCTCACGAGATACGTGCCGGTCTTAAGCACGTGAATGCTCGCGGCCCCGTTAGCGCCGGTCGTGTTGTCAACGGTCTCGTCGGCCAAGCCTAGAAAGACATCCGGCTGCGATGCCGCGGGGGCTCGCAAGTTGTACACAAAACCGTCGCCGCGCGTAACAACCAGCGCGCCTTTAAAAATCTTCTGACCCGCCGCCACTCCGTAGAGGACTGTGTCGCCCTGTTTGCGGCCGGGCTCGCGTGGTGCAATGAGTGCGGTCATTCGTAATTCTCCTTTGTGAACGCCGGTCTATTGCCGGCACTGGTAAGCACCGTCGCGGCAAACGCCTCGCGCAGCGCCGGATCCGTAATGCCCATCTTCTCAGCTTGGGCCTGCTGTTCATCGGTTAACTGCTGCCAGCAACCGCCATCCTCGTAGAGGTCCCCGTCCGTCGCAGACGGCAGATTCAACGCCGTCGGCGCTGACTTGCGAACCGCGCCCGCTGCCTCGATTCCGTAGCGCGCATCCGCCTCTGCCCGCCATCCATCTCGTAGCGCGGTGACCGCATCGATCGGAAGCACCTCGCACTGCCCCTGTAGACGAAGGCCCACTTCAGGTCCGTAGGCCCGGACCGCCTGCCCCTTCGCGTCAGCCCGAACCTGTGACGCGTACTGACGTCCCAGCGCCGCATCCGCCCACAGCGCCTCAAGCTCCTTACGCGACGTGATCCCAATCTCGCGACACATTTCCATCAATTCAGCATCCATCGTTCCTCCTTTCACTCCGTCTCCGTCGCAGACCTGAGGCCCTCGAACGACAGGAGGGGACCCGCTTGCTAGACGATGGGATTCTTCGTTGCCAACCGTCCCGTGCAGAGCGGCGAAGAACTCATCCACGCTCGCCACCTTGTCGACCAACCCCTTCGCCACGGCCGCTTTACCAACATATGTTCGTGCTTCGAGCGCAGATATGGCCTCTCCGCTGATGCCTCGCATCAGCGACACGCTCGACACGAACTGCGCATTGATCTCTTCGGTTAGCCGTCTAAAATCGTCCGCCTGATCGTCCGTTAGCGGCGCGCCGTCCACGCCTGCGCCTTTGAACTTGCCCGTTCCAATCACGTGCACCGCAATGCCCGCCGTTTCATGCGCCTTGCTCGAGTCCTCGACTACGAGCAGCGTTCCGATACTCCCAACCTGCGCTGTCCGATTGCAATAGATAAAGTCCGCCTGCGAGGCCGCCCAGTACGCCGCCGAACAGCCCACATCCTCGATGTAAGCTCCGACCGGCTTTCTGCCACGTGCAGCTCGAATCTCGTCAGCAAGATCCGCTGTCCCCGAGACCTGCCCGCCAGGCGAATCCACAATCAACGCAATTGCTCTCACGGCCTCGTCCATCGCAGCCTGGCGGATCGCCCGCCTGAGCAACACGGTGCTCGTATTTTGCCCCCAGGATACCGGTCGCTTCGTCATCACGCCGGCGACGCACAAGCATGCAACTCCGTTGTCATCCAGCGTGTACGGCCGATCGGAGGACGCTCCTTCTTCCGCTCTCGCGTCGAGATTTTGCTGCGCGATGTCGGTTTCCGCCTCGGCAAACTCAGCCGAATGCGCCGCAAAATCCAGCCGGTCCAGCGCCTTTCGCAAGCCCGCCGCGGCACGCGGCTCAATCGCCCAAACGCTGTCGATCCCAGCAATCACAGCCAGCGCCCCGCCATCGATGCATATCTTCGGACTCACTCGCCCAGTAAATCGTCCCAATGAAGGCAGTATCATCCATTCCTCCACCCTGTCGCGCCAGCGCCGGATCGCACG
Organism: Capsulimonadaceae bacterium; assembly: GCA_031292625.1. Lineage (GTDB taxonomy): Bacteria > Armatimonadota > Armatimonadia > Armatimonadales > Capsulimonadaceae > JARLGU01. The sequence continues at coordinate 18,727 of JARLGU010000050.1, forward strand.
CCAGCCCATCCAACCCAACGAGCTGACGTCGCGAAGCGGCAATCGAAAAATGGCCATCCGGCCACGGAGAACTTCTGATCCCTTTTCACTCTCTCATTCATGTCTCCCCCTGCCCCACCGGTCCGCTGCCGGTCACTGCCATCGCAGCCGTTTCCTGCGATGTCCATCCCTCGTCACGCTTCCTGGCCTCGTTCGCAATCTCAAGCGCCTCCGCCTGCGCATCGGTAAGCCGCTGATTGGCTCGTACGGGTTCGATCTCTACTGCCGCCTTCAGGGGCAGCCCCAGGAGCCGCAAGTGCAAATTCGCCGACTTGACGAGAGGGGCCGCAGCCTTCGACACAATGCTCTCCAACCCCTTCGCGTAGATCTGCCAGTCTACGTTGCTCCACGTCTCCGTCGATCCTTCGACGACGCCCATCAGCGACGGCATCTGCTTCAGGCCCTGGATCAAACGCAACCGCAACATCGACCAGATCCCCGGCAAGTCCGGCATCTTGTCGCCAGCGCCCACCGAGTTCACCTTGTCGTTCACGCCATGGAAAAATGCATCGTCCGGTTGCAGCCCCGCGAAGATGTTGACCACCTCCTGCTGCTTCTGCACCACCCAGTTGTCAATCTCCGTCGGGTCCGTGATCCCGACAACATCCCGAGCCGTGCGCGCCCAGCCCTCGTAATCAAGCGCGACATCGATCTTCGGCATGCCGATCCGGTGGAACGCGAGCGTCATGTCCCGGATAAACGCCAGACATTCGAGCACCGGCGTCAAAGCCGCCGCGAATGGCGCACGACCGTAAGGGTCGTCGGGAAAGCCATCCATCGTCGCATAAAAGAACCGTTCCATTGGCATCGGCTCATAGACGCCGCCCATGCCCGACGAAAAGATCCCTATGCCATTCGGATCAGCCGTTTGCCGCTGATAGAGTGCAAGGGTTCCATCGTCCTCGCGACGGAAACGGAGTGTGAGAGAATTCACCGGCCATACCTGCGCCAAGCCTGATCCCTGACGCCCAGGCACGGCCTCAACCGCGCACATTCCCGAGAACATCACCATCAGAAAATTGCGCGAAAGGCAATCGTTGAAATTCCCAACTTCGTCAGGGAGACCGTCAAAAAGCGCGTTAATAGCAGCCGTCCCTGTCGCATCTTCCTCGCTGCCTCCATCTGCCCGAACCGTCATCGCCTTAATACGGACGCTTCCCGGCGCACAGCCCAGCCGCACGCCGTTCCAAACCGCCAGGCCCACTTCGGGCACGACATCGGGGAGAAGGGAAATCAGCTCGAGCGGCTGCTGCACCGCCATCCGCGCAAGGCCTTCGAGGCTCTGGACCGCCGCTGACGTCCCCATGTCGACCCCGCGCCGCGCAATATAGCCAAGCCCGCCCTTCCCAAACAGCACCTGTCCGGCGCCTTGACTCACCCGGCTTTGTCTCACTCTTTGAGCGATCGGCATTCTCATATTCGTATCTCTTCCGCCTCTCCGACCAGAACCTTACCGCACGCGGCTCGGCTGCGGCCAGCCGCTAAGCCCGATGCACCGCCGCATAGACCGGACGCGCCGAGGCCAGCTTTGCCTCGTCCGGCTGCACCAGTTCCACGAACGCATCGCTTGCGGCGTCCACCTGATCGTCGTGCTTGCCAAGCGGAAACGTCCGCAACTCCTCGATCAACGCACTGTTCCAGTCTCCGCGAACGAGCCGGACATTCCCTGCGTTTACCTGAGCCGAAAACGGGTCAGCCCGCAGACTCTTCTTCCCGCTCACCGGATGAACATGGACGCTGTACCCCCGAAGCATGCGCACAAAAGACGTCGACGCTTCCTTACCCGCCGCGCCGGGGTCCTGAGGTCCTCGGATCGCGACACCGCGGCCGTCCATCGTGGCCACCTTCCGGATCCGTGCATTTCGCTCGTCCGTCGACCATTGTCCACGCGCAACGTCGATTACATAAAAGACACCGCAGGCATCGACACCCATTAAAACTCCGGCCGTGTAGTCTCCCTCGCGCTCCGTCGCCGCAAGATCCCACGCACGAACACGGCGAACCGTTTCCGGAAGATCCGCCGCGTCCACGATATCCAGCCGGTCGACCTTGAAGAACACTCCCTCGCGCGGCGTCGGATTCTGCTGGTACAGCGCCTGCCACGATCGCTCCCCGTGCTTAGCGGACAGCACGGAGCGCAGGCGCTTGAGCGCCGGAACATCGTAGCGCTCCGGCCACAATGCCTCCCCGGGCGCGCGTCCCAAAGGATCGTCCTCCTCCGCAATCGCCGGCAATTTCAATACCGTCCAACGACCAGGCTCCGATGCCACCGCCTGCGACCCAATGTCGTCCTCGTGCCATAGCGTCATGATCAAGACAATCGCGCCGCTTGGTTCAAGCCGAGTATAGATGTCGTTTGAATACCAGTCCCAGGCATTCTCGCGAAAGACCTCGCTCTCCGCATCTTCGCGACGCTTAATCGGGTCATCGATCACCACCAGAGAAAAGCCGATCCCAGTCGGCGGCGAGCCAACTCCTCGGGCAACAAACAAGCCGCCGCTTGTCGTCTCCCATTCATCGGCCGCCTTCTTGTCCGGTGCCAGAATCCCCCACTCCTTCGCGTGATTCCGCGCCCGCCGCCCGAGTTTGCTTGCAAACCGCTGGTTGTAGCCCGTCACCAGAACATTTGTTCCCACATTCCGCAGCAACCACTTCAATGGCAAACGATAGGTCACCGTTTCGCTTTTGCCATGGCGCGGAGGCATATGGATCGCCAACCGGTCGATCTCTCCGCGCTCCAAAGCATCGATGTGCCCGGCAATCATACGAATGTGCGGCGGATCTACCGTCCAACCTTCAGGCAGCGTCGCACGGAGAAACTCGAGATAATCGGTGGCCTCTGCCGACGACGTAATCCGGCCAATATCCACAGGGTTCAATGTCCGCCCTTCGCTCCCGAGCAGCGGCGTGCTTGAAGCCGACGCCTATTTCATCGACGCCACGGCGGCGCCCTCGCGCGCGCTCACGCTCCGCAGCGCATACTCGCCAAGCGCCTCGGCTCGCAACGTCTCCCCCGAACGGTTTGCCGACGGCGTGTCGATTACCGTCAGTCGGCATTCCCGAGCAATCGTCCGGTAATCCGGCATCCTAAGGCCCCGCGCTTCAGCCAACCATCGATACCAGCGGCGAACGTTCCGCCTGCCGATACGTGGAAGCAAGGCACATGCCGCGTCGACATCGACGCGCGAGCGATACAATTCAACGACTTCGCCGGGAATATCCATGAAGACGCAATCCTTGCTCGAATCAAAATTGACGTTTACGGTGACGTCAGCCGATCAATATTCTCGATCACGGAACGGTGGATGAACACGATTGCAATAGCATCGCGTCTTCCACTTTCATATTGCCTTTCTCCTCGAACGGCGTAAACAAACGTCGCGAAATTTGGCACACGGCTTCGCGGTCCAACAGCGTCCGGCACGAAAAATACAGGCTCAGCATGGCTAGGGGGAACGGGGATCGAGTCTAATTCGAGACGCCGCCCAGACGGAGGATGAATACGCCCAGAAGGACCTCTTCTGCTGCAATCGAGATGGAAGTCTCCGCACGATCCGCAATCGCAGCGAGCACGAGGTGCCCCGGATCGTCGCCGCGACCGCCCGCCTTATTGGAGTCGAGCGACCGCAACAGGCAGGACGCCTTGTAAAGATGAATCGCCGCTCGATCGTACTGTCCGTCCAGGTACTCGTAAAGCGCCTGACGAATTCTCACCGCCGCCCGGGCGTTGCTTGCCGAGCCGGCTTTTCGATAAAGCTTCTGCAGGTTCGTGAGAATCTTCCGCACCGTCTCGTCCCGCGCATCGCCATCGAGCACAAGATACGCATAGAACGAGTCCTGACCGCCAAGCAGCGATCCCGTGGAGTTTAGGATCTCCCGCTCGACAAGGGGAGAAACGACTCTGTCATAAACGTCAAGCAGGCGAGGCGCAAGCTCGGCGCGGCCTGTTGCCGCCAGCGCTTCCGCCAGCGACGGCAGTACGGTGGCGTCCATCTCGATCTGCCATTGATCGAGAAGCGCGGCCACGACGCGATCGGAGTGCATCGCCTCCGGAAACCCGGAAAGCGCACGCGTTGCGGCAACCCGCACCGATGAATCGCGCTCGGAAACGATCGGCAACAAGATATCCGGAACCCGCCGGTCCTGCAGGCGGCCGAGTGCTTCGATCGCTGCCAACCGGCGTAGCGACGGCCCTCCCAGCTGGATCACCGCCGCGAGCGCGGGCAACGCCGACTTGTCCCCGATCTTGCCCAGCGCGACGGCAGCCTCGGGAGCAATGCCCGAGGCCACATCAGTGAGTTTGGTCACCAACGGCTGTACGGCTCGCGCATCGCCGATCTCGCCAAGCGATGTTGCCGCCTGCTCGCGAACCGGCAGTGAAACATCGTCAAGCGCTTTGACAAGTTCTTCAACCGCAACGGGCGTCTTCAGACGGCCCAACTGCTCAGCGGCCTTAACTCGCGTGCGGCTGTCGCCGGATCGTCCCAACCGGTGGATGGCGGTGAACGAACCGACCGGACGCGCTGCGCGCAATTGCCCTAATACGTATCGCGCGGACCGGCTTTCAGGCTCGTCCAGGCGCATCGCGTACGCAATCATAAGAAAACGCAATATCCCCGCCAGAAAGAACAACGCGTGGTAGCCGTTGCGGATCAGCCCATAGTCAGGATACGGCAGGGTCTTGAAGAAGTCGAGCAGTCCGCCGCCGATCAGCGGACAAATGCCGCCGACCAATCCCACGAGCGCCGAATTGGCGCCCACATACGACGTGCGATCTTCGGACGGAGCCGCATTGACAATGATGTTGAACTGCGTGATCCCAACGCCCGCCCAGCCGATACCGCTAATCAGGTTAAGCAGTATGATAATCAGCTTGGAGTTCGAAAGCAGCAAGTGGCCGTGCGACATCGTCCACATTCCGGCGTATGCGTCAGGAACCGTCAAGCACCACATAAAGGGCGCGAAGATCACGAATACACAGGAGAGGACGAGAATCGGTTTATTCCCGTACTTATCCGCCAAGTAGCCCACCAACGGCATGGCGACAAAACTCGCTACCGACGCCACCGTGCCGAGCAGCTGAATCGCGCTGTAAGACATGCGGAGATACTGCAGCATGTAGACGAGGAAAAACTGTCCCGCGATGGTCTGACAAACGACGTTCGCAAGCGTGAAATTCAGAACCCCCCGAAACTTGGCGTCCGCGAACGGAGTGCGAAGCAGCGACAACAGTGATCGATTGGGCTGGAGTGGCTTCGCTGGAACGTCCGGACTCATCCGGCAGCAAATGAAGGATCCAAGCGCGAAAAGCAGGCCGATCGCAAACAAAAGGCTCGATGCTTGCAACTTGTTCCAATGGTATGAACGCAGCGCATGATCGAAGAACAGACCGCCTGCAACCGATACGACCATGCCGGTCACGCCAAGATAGACCGCGCGCAAGCCGAAATAGCGGCCCCGGTTCTCGAACGGGACGAGATCGCTCATCCAGTCCACCCACGTCGCCGCGGGAATTGCGCCAATTACGCTCGACACGAAAGTCAGACCGAGAAGCGCGGGTACCCAGAGATGCCTCGGCAGAACGTAGGGGATCAATAAAAGAGGCAGCCAAACAAAGCGCGCGATCACGGAAAAGAAGGCGACAAAATCGCGGCGCGACGCGAAGCGGCGCATAACGCTCGGTCCCGCCAGCTGAAGGAGACCGAGCATCGCTGGGATACCGGTCAGTAAACCGATCAGCACATTTGAGCAGCCGAGGGCGATTGCATAGCCTGTTTGAAAAGGCCCAGTCGTCAAAGTCCCGTAGACTGTAGCGATCGATCCCTCGATGATCCACAGCCGGAGAGCCCCGCGCAAACGAGTGCGGCTTAGTCCATCAGGTCGATTGTCCGTGGCGTCTTCGATCATCCCCAACTAGTTCCGCGACTTCCCAGCAAATCCTTCCGCGTATTCAACAGTTTGTCATACGCCAATGTCGCGCACACAATAAAAACACCGCCTCTTTCATGACACAAAAGAGGCGGCACAAGCGAATTTTTGCGTTTCAGCCTATTGCGCGTGCCTGAGGTTCGCCGCGGCGCCGACATAGGTTAGAGTAATCACTTCTCCAACCTCCCTCTGGTATTTGCTGTTTGTTCCCGTCACTCCCGTCGTGCCGGTGAGCGTGAGCGTCAACGTCGAGCCAACTTGAGGTTGGCCATTTGCATTCGCATTCTCGAGGTTTGCAGTAAACGTGTCTACTTCAACAAGTGTCGAAGATCCCGAACTCCAATCCCACTGAACGGAAACCGTACTGCCCGATACGTTGTAAATACTGCCCGCCCCAACAGTCGTCCCGCCGAGACCGCTAACAGACGTCGTCAGGTCGTCGTTAAAAATGATCTCGTCGCCGGAGCCGCATGCATCGGTCCCCGTCACCTTAGTGAGCGTAAGGGTTCCGGGACAAGTCTGCTTCGTCGCCCCCTCATTGGTGAGCGATGTGATTTGCCAGGTTCCAATCACTGGCACGTTCGCTGTCGTCGTCGTTACAGGCGTCGAATACGTCGTGCCGCTACTGCTGCTGCTACTGCTGCTGCCGCCACAACCCGCAATCAGGAGAGAAAGGCATAGTACAATCAGGACCGCGAATATTCTCACATCTCACCTCTTCCCAAACCGTCGTTCACACGACCGTCCGTGTTGACCCGCGCCGACGCAAGCCGCGTGATCCGGCGTCATTTTACCGCGCCGACAGCGTCCTGTCTAGAGCGTCCGGTGCCTGTCCCGGGCGGATTGCTTTCGCAGAAGAACCGATGCCACTTTTGGTCGCCGCCAGCGCTCTCGGGACCAAGGGGTTTGCGTCCTTTCCTTCCGCATTCGGGCAAAGTCTCCGAAAGACGCGAGTCGTCGACATTGCAGTATCATGTTATCTATGACCATTCGCATTGAGACGCCAGATGATTTCGACTTCACGCAATGCCTCAACGCCCACGGCTGGAAGAGCCTGCTCCCGTTCAAGTGGGACGCCGCCGCCGGAACATTGGAGCGCGTCGAAGCGTTTGCCCGGAACAACACCGTCCTACTCCGTGTTCGCGCTTTTGAAAGCGTTATCGAGGTGGAGACCGCCGAGGATATTGACGCGAACGAAATCGCTCGTCGCGTCCGCCACATGCTGCAACTCGACCTTGCCATCGACAGGTTTCACTCATATTGCGCCGCTTCGCCGGTACTCCAACACATCCCCTCCGCCCGTCAAGGTCGCATGCTGCGAAGCGCAACGCTATTTGAAGACGTAACCAAAGTTATAGCCACAACCAATACCTCGTGGTCGCAGACAAAAGGGATGGTCGCCCGCATCGTGGACGCCTTTGGCAGCCCGTTGCCGGACGATCCCACGCGCCGCGCATTCCCGCGCCCCGATCAGATCGCCGCCGTGTCGCTCGACACGTTCTCGGAGCAGGCGCGCATGGGATACCGCAACGCCGCCGTTCACCGGATTGCAACCGATGTCGCGAGCGGCGCGCTCGATCTCGAATCGTGGCTCGATCAGGAGATCGCGTCCGCGGACCTATATAAACGATTCGTCTCGCTCCCTGGAGTCGGCCCGTACGCCGCTTCCTGCCTGATGATCTACTCAGGTCGGTATGATCGCGTCAACATCGATAGCTGGGCGCGCATGATGGTCGGTAAGGAACTTGGCCGCCCGGTGTCTGATAAGGAGGTGCAAGCGTTCTTTGAACCCTATGGGGAGTGGAAAGCGCTCGTGTACCATTTCTACCCATGGCGAGAAGCCGAACCGGAGTATTGACCACCCCCTGAGGGCGATAGATCGCGAAGGTGGTATCGTCGGCAGTCCGCCCCACGGCAAAAGACCGCTTGCCCGAAGGCAAGCGGTCTTTTGCAAACGATCTGACTGCGTATTAGATCTTGAACGAAGCGCTCAAACCGACGCGCTGATCGATGCTCGATCCGGCGGCAAAGTCGACGTTAATCACAAAAAGGTGAAGACCAACGCCGTAGACGAATTTGCCATCGTCAAATCCAGCCCGCAGAGCAAGCGTATTGACAAGCGTCTTCTGCAGACCTAAGTGATCCGTAACCCCGGCGCCCGAGTTGCCGACATTGGACGCCGTAAGGTTGTGAGCTTCCGCGTATCCGTCAAGACCGTAATACTTCGCATGGACGCCAAAGTCCACCTCGGGATTCAGCTTGATCGTATCGCCCGATTCTACCGAAAGGCTCGGGAAGAACAAGTGGCGAACCACGACGGATGCATCGAGCGTATCGGGAAGAACGTTCATGCTTGCGCCCGCATCCAGGTCAACCGTCTGCTTGCCTTCATACGGCACGTTCGTCCGGCTAGGAGTACCGCCTTGGTCGTCAATCGAATAAGCATATCCAACATAGTCCGCTCGCAGAATTTTCGGGTAGAGGCCATACGTGATTTTGTTAACGGGAGTCGCAAAGGCAACGCCAGCGGATGTCAGACCTACTGCGCCGCCGCCGACGCTCAACTGCTTCGTCGACCCCGTCTGGTTGCGGTAGATGTTCGCAACCGCCTGCACATTGCTTTCGCCAATCAGCGCCCACCGGCCGCCAAGACTCGCGCCGATCACCGGGTCAATACGGACGCTTAAGCTACCCGGGTTCTTGTACGTTCCGATCGGGTTTACAGCGGCGCCCGCGGAACCGGCGTAATTCCAAACATCGTTAAACGCAGAGTTTGCAGCCGAAATACCACTACTGGATTTCGAGCTATCGTTCAAGTTGCTTAACTGATTGATCAAGTTCTGAGCATTGTTAACATTGATGTTCGAGTCGGAAACAACTGCGCCAACACTGATGGATGGTTGGAGATCGTTGTTCACCTGAGAAGGGTTGGCCGCGCCAGCTTCCGGACCTTTCAAAGATAACAAGTAGGAGCCGCCCAGCGCCTCCGCGGTCGGACTGCCTGACTGGTACGAATAATCAAAGTCCGATGCCTTTTGAGCTGGAGGCGTTGTGGCACAATAGCCATTCGCGCACGTTAGAACGAGGGCTGCGGTTGCCAAAGCCAACCCCATGGCATCCGCATGTGGACGACCAGACCGGCCGCCGCGTAGGTCAAGTTTCATCTATCAAGTCCTCCAATGAAAAATACAGCGTCGCATTGCACCCCGGAGGCCCCGCTTGGGAAGATCAAACGAATGAAGAGGTTAAGTACAGTCTGTCCATTGTTTCGACTGCCTTATCCGTATATCGTTCGATGGAGTAGGGTCATAGCAAGTCCGCAAAACAACACTGCCAGCGATGTACAACTCACCTGAGGTCGGATTGATACTGGCCAGTTCCCTCGCCCACGGAACGCGGCGAGAGCATTCGCAATGCCGCAACCACGACGAGAAGCCACACAGAATTGACCAATACAACGCACGTATTCGCGCAATTACTCGCTTAGTGAGCGCACAGACCCATTATAACATGGAGGGAGGAGGTATTTTAGCAAAAATTATTGCGTGTCAGTGCCGTACGGGAACAAACAGGTGCCGGATAACAGTACTCAACCGCCGGCGGCATCGTTCGCCAGAACGCGCAGATGGGCAAGATTGACCGCATGCATCTCGTCAGCATCTGGAGTTTCGATGATCAACGGCTTGCCTACGAGACGCGGGTCAGACAAGATGTTGCAAAAAGCGGCATCACCTAACTCGCCCTGGCCAATGTGGGCATGACGGTCGACTCGGGATCCCAAACCCTTTTGAGAATCGTTGCAGTGAATGACCTTCAGCTTGTCGAACCCGATATGACGCTCGAACTGTCCCATCGTCTCCGCATACGCTTCCGGAGTCCGTAAGTCATACCCGGCAGCAAACATGTGACACGTATCCATGCAGATCACCAGGCGCTCCGGAGCATGGACGCCATTGAAAATCATCGGGAATTCCGCCAAATCCGCGCCAAGACACGTCCCCTGCCCCGCCGTCGTCTCAAGGGCGACACGCACTTTGTAACCGGGGAGTTCGCCGTGAAGCAAATCGAGCGATTCGACCAGCCGCGCTAATCCCGCATCGACGCCGGCGCCCAAGTGCGCCCCCATATGCGTCACCAGGTAGTCGATCCCAAGCGCCTCGGCGCGCTCCATCTCCTCCCGGAAGGCAGCGTGCGATTTTTCGCGCACGGCACCGTCGGGAGCCGCCAGGTTGATCAAATACGAGTCGTGCGCAATCGTCGTCCCAATACCATGCTCCTCGCATGCCCGCCGGTAGAGCTCAATGACATCAGCCTTCAGAGGAGCCGAACGCCACTGGCGAGGGCTGGCCGTAAAAACCTGCACGACTTCACAGCCGATTGCCTTGCCGGACGAAATTGCATTCTGCAGCCCACCTGCCGTAGGCATATGGGCGCCCAATAACGGTCGCAACGAGGTCCGCGCCATAACTACCCGCATCCTATGCCAAGTCAGCCGCAATTTACGCGCGACTGCGCCGAAAAACCCTAATCGCGCATAGCGGCTGGCTCCGATCTGAGCCAATCCTCCACGCTAATTATATACGTCCCGTGCCGCTCACGAGCAGCTTCATCCAGGACCGCCGCGTCCATCACTCCCCGCCAGCGATGCTCGGTACGATCGTCAACGTGTCCCCATCCTTGACCGCCGTCGATTCTCCCTGAAGATAACGCGTATCGTCGTCGCCCAGATACACGTTTACAAACGACCGTATCTGCCCCTTTGCGTCAAATAGATGCTTCGCCAACTGCGGAGCCTGTTCGATCACCGAAGCGAGCACCTCTCCGACGCTCTCGCCACTGGCGTCCAATTGTTCCTTGTTCTCCGCAAAACGCTGCAGAGCCGTCGGTAATAGCACAGTCACACCCATCAGTTACTCCTTTATATTCCCGTAAAGCGGCAGCAACCGCTCTTACCCCAAAATCTGAATTCCTTCCGAATCGTAACGAGCGCCCTCGGAAGCCAGCCGCCAACTTGTCCATTCCGCGACGACCCCGTTCCTAACGGACACAATCGCGTAGCTGTATTCCGGCCACGCCGCCGCCAGATCCGTCGCCGACGGATGGGCCGGATGATCGGGATGCGAATGATAAAACCCGATCAGCCTGCGCTCGGTTCCTCGCTCGCAACGCATCAATCTCAACATGTCCGCCGGTCGAACCTCAAACCGGTCCATCCGGTCCGGCGGAGCAGCGTTTTCAAGCGCAATCACCTCTTCAACACGCCGCGCCCCCGCCTCCAAAGCACCCAGCAACGCCCCGCAGGCCTCGCGAGGATACGCCGCGACACAATGCTCAAGCATCGTCCGTTCCAATGCATCCGGGATCGAAAGCGTCAAATGACTGGCCATGGCTCATCCGTCCAGAACCGCTCGCTCAGATATCGATCGCCGCCATCACAAAGGATCGTGACCACAACGCCTTCGTCGAGTCCCTTTGCGACATCGAGCGCCGCAACAACATTCCCGCCGCTGGATGGCCCTACGAACAGCCCCTCCTGCCGCGCAAGACGACGGCACATTGCGTACGCGTCCTCCGTAAATACCTCAACGCACTCGTCCGCAACCGTAGGATCGTAAATCCCCGGCACGATCGCGGTTTCGAGGTGCTTCATCCCCTCCAAACCGTGGATCGGCGACGCCGGTTGCATCGAGATAAGTTTAATTCCGGCGGCTTGCTGCTTAAGGTAGCGAGCCGTGCCGATAAAAGTCCCGCTCGTACCAATCCCCGCCACAAAATGCGTCACCGCACCGCCAGTCTGCTGCCAGATTTCCGGGCCCGTGCCCTCAAAATGCGCCCGCCAGTTGGCGTCGTTGTTGTACTGATCGGGATAAAAAAAACGATCCGGCTGCGCCGCCGCAAGCTCCTTCGCCATCATTTGGGAGCCATCCGTGCTTCGACGCGCATCCGTAAGAATCAATTCCGTCCCATAGGCCTGCAACGTCTTCTGCCGCTCAGGAGATGCGTTCGCCGGCAAACAGAGCGTCACCTTGTATCCTCTGCTCGCACCGATCCACGAGTACGCAATGCCCGTATTTCCGCTCGTCGCGTCGAGAATCGTCTTTCCCTTGGTCAATAACCCGGAACGCTCCCCCGCCAGAACCATGCCCAACGCCGCACGGTCCTTTACCGAACCGCCCGGATTGAGATGCTCTGCCTTGGCGAATAACCGAACCCCCTCCGGCAACTCGGCGCCAAAGGAACTCAACTCAAGAAGCGGTGTATTCCCAACCAGTCCAACCGCGGGTATCGCTTGAATCTTCATCCCCATAATTGTACCCACATCAAAACCCTCTTTGCACAGCGGATAAGTAGGATAGACGCTCCAGCTATGCGGCAGCGAGTCCTGAGTGCGGTCACAACTCTTGCCGCGAGGCCATCTCGGGACAATCGCGACGCCCATTTCCGCCCTGGCGCGACGCCGGTACGGACGAACCGCTATCCCGAATAACCCGCATTGCGCCCACAAACAGAGGAGATCGCGACGCCCGCGACGAACGAACCTCCATCTGCCAGCGTGGCCGCCTTTTTGCCGGCCACATGAAGGACCTTCAATCGATGACGAACAAAGCGGCATTCCTGTCCGCGCCACTACTTACTGTGTGCGTGGCGCTTTGCGCGATTGCGGCGGCCCGCGCCGATGCCCTGGACGCCCCTTGGAACGGGATGGACCTTGGACATCCGGCGACCGCAGGCAGCGCGACTCTCTCCAACGGTACGTTCACGCTCACCGGAAGCGGGACGGGCATCGCAGGCCCATCGGACCAATTTCACTATGTATACCAGGCAACGACGGGTGACTTTGCCCTCGTCGCTCATGCGACGCTCGCCCTCAACGCGCCCGACGGCGCCGTAGCCGGCCTCATGGTGCGCGATGCGCTTGCCGCAACATCCCATTTCGTCGCCGCGCTAACCACGCCAAAGACCGGCGCTATACTGCGTTACCGCAACGAATGGGTTCCAGACACTGCGTCGGATCCTCCCTCGGCAACAAGCGCAGCGTGGCTCAAGCTGACCCGTATCGGGACGCAGGTTACCGGTTATACGGCGCAAGATTCAAACGGATCGCCGGGACCGTGGAAGAAGATAGCTTCCTCCAAGCCGATCGCCGGCGGCATGATCTACGCAGGCCTTGTTGCAAGCGGCGGCGCACCTGGCGCAACGGCAACCGCGTCATTCGATCACGTAGCCGTAACGTTCGGGGCCTTCCCGATCATCGACCCAGGTCTGTATACGCTCCGGCCTTTCGCCGCGCAGGCTGTCCTCGTCGCCCCCGACTCGCCTAAAGACGGAGGTGTCGCGAGAATCATGCCCGATGCCAAGTCGTCCGCGCAGGAATGGAGCTTCGCGAAGAGAGGTGATTTCTACGCGATCCTCCTGGCCGCCGATACGACTCTCGCGCTTACGGTGCAGGACCCCAAACCAAGCGATGGCACTCGGGTTATCCTCCAGCAGGACAAGGGCCTCGATTCCCAGCTCTGGCAAGTGCTTCCGGCACAAAACGACTCGATAGCGCTTGCGCCAAAGTGTGCGCCGAAATCCGGATTGGATGATTTCGGCGGCAAGTTCACGCCCGGCTCCGCCGTCGATATCTGGACGCTGTCGTTAAATGACGCCCACCTGCTTTGGATAGCCAAGCCGGTCGAATAATTGGCGATCATGAAACGATTCCGCAATGAGAATAGCCGCGGGAGACGAACACGCCCGGCGGATAGGTGGAGTTTCCCTCACGTGAGGAACAATATGAACCAACAGATCCGAACAGTATTCGCGGCCCTCGCGGGCCTCGTCCTCCTTGTCAACGCGCCAAGTCCATGCATCGCGCAAACGAAATACGAACTTACGCCCGATTCGCAGGTGCAGCCGGATGTCCCGAAGGGCGAAATGCTCGCGTACGACGTCGTTAGCCCGCACAATGCTCCACAGTACCCAGGCATCAAGTACCACGTTACCGTCTACGTCCCAGCCCAATATACGCCGGACAAGCCTGCCTGTCTGTGCGTCGGCCTCGATGGCCCCGGAAACCATCCGAGTATCGTTTTCGACAACCTGATCGCTAAGAAGCAGATCCCGGTCATCATAGGAGTCTTTCTCTCCTCCGGCACGATCGCGAGCGAGACCACTAAAAAGCCGCTGCGCTTCGACCGCTGCTACGAATGGGATAGCACGAACGGCAATCTCGACCGGTTTCTCGAAGGGACCGTGCTCCCGGAAGTTGAAAACCACGCGACAAGGGACGGACGGCAGATCCACTTGTCGCACGATCCCAACGACCGCATGATCTACGGCGGCAGCAGCGGCGGCGTTTGCGCATTCACCGCGGCGTGGCAGCGTCCCGACCTGTTCCGTCGCGTCTACTCATCGATCGGCACATTCGTCGGCATGCGCGGCGCGGATTCTTACCCGACGCTCATCCGCAAAACCGAACCAAAGCCGATCCGCATTTTTCTTCAAGACGGCGAAAAAGACTCCTGGAACCCGCTATTCGATAACTGGTACACACAGAACCGCTCCATGGAAGAGTCGCTAAGCTGGGCAGGCTACGACGTCAACCACTCATGGGGTACGCTTGGGCACGAAGGATCGCACTCCGATTCCGTTTTCCCGGACGCCGTTAAATGGCTCTGGCGCGATTATCCGCAGCCGATCGAGGCCGGTTGGTCGCCGAATAGCATGCTGAATGCCGTCCTCAACAAAGGCGAAGGCTGGAGCCTCGTTTCCGGTTCCTACTCCGCTCCAACATTGTTGACTGTCAGTCCCAAAGGCGAAATCTACTTCGCGGACTCCGCTGGGGCTATCTTTCGCCTGGAAGAAGCTGGATCCGTATCGTTGATCGCACGCACCGGATCGCCGGTCACCGCCGCACAGTTCGACAAGGATGGGCGCCTTTATATTGCGCACGCCAGCCTCAAGCGCATCGATGCCATTGAAACCAACGGCAAGATAACCCGAATCGCCGAAGGCATCGCGGCCCATGGAATGACCGTCCTCGACGACAAGACGATTTATGCCGCTGAGCCGGGTGAGCATGACGAGCTCCCAAGCAAAATCTGGCGAATTAAGGATAAAACGAAAACACTCGTCGACACCGGATTACACGACGCGTCCGGTATCATCCTGACGCCAGAGCATGCCATGCTGTTCGCTGCGGAGAAGCACACCCAATGGGTATACACGTACATCGTGCAGCCTGATGGAACCCTGATAGATAAACAACGCTACTACTGGCTGCACATCGCGGAAAGCGCCGACGGCGAGCCCGGCTGGTCCGACGCGACGGACCTGGTTGACGATCGCAGCGGGTATCTATACGTTGCAACGCGAATGGGCGTCCAAATCTGTGACCGCAACGGACGCGTCGAAGGAATCTTGACCCTGCCGCAAGGCCCAGTCACTAGCCTCGCATTCGGCGGTCCCGACTCCAACATCCTGTACGTCGTAAGCGGAGGCAAGGTCTACAGGCGAACCATGGCCGCCCGTGGCGTGCCTTGCTTCGCCGACCCGATCCCGCTCGCCGTGCATGGCGGAGGCTAGAAGTAGTTACCCCAAATTGATGCTGGACCATTTTTCAAGCGCTTCGCGTGCGGCTTGCCAACACGCTGAGTGTTAAGCCGCTTAAGAAAAATGGCCAGCCCGGCCACAGAGGGCATCTTAATCCTTATCTTCTCTTAATAAACGAAGATCCTAACAGGTTTCGACACCATTTGCGGAACAGAAAAGGCGCCCTATCCTGCGACGGAGAGGTTTTCACCCTCACTCGCCTAGTCGCGCAAAAACAGCCGTTCAAACGCCTCGCGCACCCGGGTTCGCTGATCCGAGAGGCTCTCCGGCAAGCTTGCATCCACGTCCGTGCCCCGGCCATCACGGAGCCAGAGACGGTTACGCGTACGCGTCAGCGTGACATACGTTTCCGAGAGCGTCTCCCAATCGTCCTGCCGCAGCATACCCGCATCGCGAAGGGCCGATAGCGCAGCCAACGTATTCGGCGTGCGAGCCTTGCGCCAACGCAAGCCGTGACGCCATTGCAAGAGCTGAGCGACCCACTCCACATCGCTCAAACCGCCAGGCCCCAGTTTCAAATCTCTGCGATCCTTGCAGCGCTCGCGCTCGATCCTGCCCTTCATATGGCGCATCGACGCGATCTGATCCGGCTTGATCGGCGCCGCGTATACAAGCCGCTCGGCAAGTTCCTCGAACGCCGCGCCGACGTCAGGGTTGCCGGCGACCGCGCGCGCCTTGATCAAAGCCTGAAACTCCCATGCATCCGCGCCGCCGCCCACATAGTACGCCTCGTAATCGGAAACCGTGCGCACCAGGCTGCCCACGCGGCCGTCGGGTCGTAGACGCGCATCGGTTTCCCAGTGAATGCCATGCGCTTTCATCCCCTCGGTAAGCAGCGATGTAATCGCCGTGGCAAGCTGCCCCGCGCGACCGTAATCGCCGCCCTCTTCCAGCACCCAAAGCACATCCAGATCCGATCCGTAGCCGAGCTCGCGACCGCCGAGTTTGCCCATGCCGACAATAGCAAGGCTTTGCGCAACATCCTCATAGCCCGGCATGCGCAGCGCGAAGGCAAGCGTTTCCTCCGCTAGGCGCGTGATGTCCTCCGTGACCTCCTGCGTCGTCGTAATCTCCCACAGGTCCCGCGCGCCGATGCGAAGGCGCTCGCGGCGAATGTATGACGCGAGGTCGCGCGCTGTATTCTCTCCCGCAAACTCTGGAGGCGCAACAGCTCGCTCAACCTCGCCATCATCGCTCAGCAGGTCGAGATACTCCATGTGACCGAGAATAACTTCCCATAGGAACGGCGCTTTCGCCGCAAACAGCGACAAACGCCGCAACATCTCCGGCTCATCGGCCAGCGACCGGTACAATGCAGCCCGCGATGGCGCTGCCTCGGCCAGCCGGTCCATCCCCCGCAGCGCTTCGTCCGGGTCGCCGCTCGCCGACGCCGATTCCAAAAGCGCGGGGGCAATCTGGATAAATCCTTCGCGCGCCGCCGGAATGAACTCGCCGTAATTCGTGCCGAGAGTCGAGCGTCGCAGGATTTCGAGGGCATCGTGAACATTGCGAAACCCATATGACCGCAGGATCTCCTGCAATGCCTGCTCCGAAGCGGGATCGCGAATGGTATGCAGCAAATCGCGCGTCTCATCGCCATCGGCAAGCTCAATCGAGGCGGCCGGCGAACCATCCCCCGCGCCGCCATCGAAGATCTCCTTGAAGAGCCGATGCACGCGGACCGTGTGACGCCGGTAATCCTCCATGAACGCATCGCCGCTCGGATAACTTAGCCGGCGGGCGAACTTCGTTAGCTCCAGCGAATTCGCGACCGGAATGTTCCGCACGGGACGCTCGTCGAGGATTTGAAGACGATGCTCCACATTTCGCAAGAAGAGATAGGACTCGGCCAGGAGCTGTCGCTCGTCACCCGATATGAGGCCGTGCGCAGCAAGTCGGCTTAGCGCGTCAATCGTATTGCCTGTCCGCAACTCCGGATGCTTGCCGCCCGCAAGCAGTTGGAGGAGTTGCACGGCGAACTCAACGTCCCGGATCCCGCCGATGCCCTGCTTGACGTTGGTAAGCGCCTCTTCATGGCGCGCCGTCTGGCGCTCGAGCATCCTCTTATTCGCCCGGATTTCTTCGACGAACTCAGCCTGGACGTGTTTCGCGAACACAAACTTCTCGGCGATCCGTAGAAACTCGCCGCCAACGCGCTCGTCCCCCGCAACCAGCCGCGCCTTCAGCAAAGCCTGCCGCTCCCACGTCTCCGCCCACGATTCGTAGTAGGCGCGACATGCGCTGATCGACCGGGAGATTGGTCCGAACCGTCCCTCGGGACGTAGGCGCAGGTCGACCCGGAAAACGAAACCTGCGGGCGTCGCGTGCGCGAGAGTGTCTCGAACGGCTTCCGCCATTTTGATCGCCTCTGGTTGCGCAAGCGTATCGTCGTGCACAAAAATCAGGTCAATATCGGACGCATAGTTCAGCTCCCGGCCACCGAGCTTTCCCATCGCAATGACCGCGAAGCCCCGGTCGATTTCGCTAATCTCCAGTGCAACACGTACACAGGCTTCGGCAAAGTCAGAAATCTCGCTCACCGTCTCCTCGACAGTCGCGTATCCAAGCAGGTCGCGCGCCCCAATCCGCAGGACTTCAGGCGGCTTAAAGCGCCGAAGAGCATCGCGCTTCATGCCGAGCGTCTTCGCCACGGCAATGCGTCGACGCGCATCCGCAAGAAAGTCCGCCATCGTCCGATTGCGGTCTCTAATCGCGGGATTGGCCAGCACCTCAAAATATTCCGGGTTGCCGAGCAGTAGGTCGGCAAGAAATTGGGAAGCGCCGAAAATGGTTAGAAGCGAAGCCAGGACAGCATGATGCGTGGCAAAAAGGTCGTAGTACATCGCCCGGCTGCCTGCCCGCTCAAGCCAGGTCGCGAAGTTCACCAAAGCGCGCGTTGGGTCCGCATTGGCTTCAAGAGAGGGGATGAGTGACGCCAGTAGCCGCTCAAAGGTTGAGTCGGCCACATCGTGCCCCGCAAGATCGCGCAGTAAGTGCAGAGCCTGCGAGGCGTCGTCGAACGGAATAGGAGCAAGAGCGTCCTCGGTCAAGTCCAGATAGGTCCGTATCATGCTCCTATTATGCCCTGATTGCAAGCTCGACGCGAGAGCACGGTCGAGTTCGCGCGTTGGGACGGCGAATATCAATTGTCGAACCAAATCTTGCAGCGAAAGCACCGCTGGTTCCATAACCGGACATCTGCCGCTCCTACGCTTCCAAGGGCGGGTAGTCGCGCGATAGGAACCAATCCTGGGCGCTAAACGGCTCCTCGCCCTCCGGGGGACGGACGCGAACCCAGACACCGTCGGGCATAAGGCGGCGCGCCTGAGCCGTGTCGGCAAGACTCACTTCCAATACGTCGTCGCGCACATAAGCAAGCAAATTAGGGGACTCGATCGGAAAGAGAATCTCGACTCGCCGATCCAGGTTACGCTGCATCAGGTCCGCACTGCCTAGATACAACTGCGGCGTGTCGCCGCCGTTGTGGAAATAATAAGCACGGCTATGCTCCAGGAACCGTCCGACGATTGAGATCACGCGAATGCGCTCGGATACGCCGCTGACGCCGGGACGCAAGCAGCAAATGCCCCGCACCAGGAGATCGACCTGAACCCCTGCCTGCGCAGCCGCGTAAAGCGAACGGATCATCTGCGGATCGACGAGCGCGTTCATCTTGAAGATGATGCGCGCCGGACGGCCGGCCCGAGCATGCTCCGCCTCGCGCTCGATCATTTGCGTGAGCCGCGCGCGCATATTGACCGGCGCAACCAACAGCTTGCGATACTCGTGCTGCAGCGAGTATCCCGTAAGCAGGTTGAATACGTCCGAAACATCCGAAGCCAGTTCTTCGCTTGCCGTAAAAAGCGAAAAGTCGGTATAGATGCGCGCAGTGGTTGGATTGTAGTTGCCCGTCCCCAAATGCAGGTACCGCCGGATCCCGTTGCGCTCCTTCTTGACGATCAACGCAACCTTGCAATGGGTCTTCAAACCCACAAGACCGTACACGACGTGCACGCCGGATTCTTCCAGCGACTTGGCCCACTCGATGTTGTTTTCCTCATCGAACCGCGCCTTGAGCTCCACAAGAACCGCCACCTGCGTATCCTCGTCCCGCGCTTCCGCAAGCGCCTTAACGATTGGGGAATTCGACCCTACACGGTAGAGCGTCTGCTTGATCGCCAAGACGTCGTTGCTGTGCGCCGCAAGCGAAATGAACGAGATCACGGGCCGGAACGAATCGTACGGATGGTGCAGAAGAATGTCCCGCTGCTCGATCGCGCCCAGAAACGCGTCGAGAGACCGACCCTCCATGGCCGACGCCAATTCCGGCGGAACCGAGGTCACCAGAGGAGCGTCCTTGATGTCGGGCTTGTCTACCTTCGTCAGCTCCATCACGTCTGAAAGCCCGAGCGGCCCCGCTTGCTCGTAAACATCCGCGGGCTTTACGAGAAGGTTGCTGATCAGGAGGTCCCGAAGATGCGACGGAAGGTTTGGATTGATCTCCAGCCTCGCAACGGCGCCGAAATGACGCTGGCGCAATCCCAACTCAATCGTTCGCAGCAAGTCGCTCGCTTCGTCTTCCTGGATCTCAATATCAGCGTTGCGAGTGACGCGGAACGGAAAGCTCGCCAAAACATGGAGGCCTGGAAAGAGAGCGTCCAGATTCGCCGCAATCACCTGCTCGATCCATACAAAAGACGCGACGCCGTCAGGCGAGGCAGCTTTGGGCGAGTCCGGCGGAACCGGAGCCAGTCGCGGCAGCACGCCAGGCACCTTCATTCGGGCGAAGCGCTCCCCGTGCTCATCGTCACTAACAACAACCGCAAGATTCAAGCTAAGATTTGAAATGTGCGGAAATGGATGGCCAGGATCGATCGCAAGCGGCGTCAGCACCGGAAAAATCTGCCGCTCAAAATACTCACGCATCGCGCCGCGCTGCGTCTCGGAGAGATCGGCGTAATCCAGAACGTGAATGTGCGCCGCCGTCAGCGACGGCTCTAAATCGTCGCGCCAGAGAGATGTCGCTTCCTCCAGCATCTCCGTGCACCGTTCCCGCACTGCCGCAAGCTGCTCCTCGGACGTTAAGCCGTCTGGCGAAATATCGCTTTGACCGGACTGGCACTGCGCCTGAAGACCGGAAACGCGAATCATCGTGAACTCATCGAGGTTCGCAAACGCAATCGAGAGAAACTTAACCCTCTCCAGGAGTGGATGCCGTTTGTCCCGCGCCTCATCGATCACACGCTGGTTAAACTCGAGCCATGAAAGCTCCCGATTGATGTACAACGCAGGGTCGTCAAGCGCTATCTGCGTCGCCGCGGCCGGATCGTACGCATTGGTCTCACCTTCGGAGTGAGACGCTCCGCGCGAGTGTGTTCGTAGAGTTTCAGTGGTCATTGCGAAAGCCAGTCTCCCTTTTCCGACGTCAGGCCCAACGAAGCGTGAGGCCGCAGAATTATTCGATTATTCATACCACCCTGATCAGGTATCCTTAGGCATTGCGTTAGCAAGGAGCCAAAATGGGATTCCGTGCGGTCTGCATTTTCATTGTATGCTACGCCATCATCGTCGCCGGAGAGCACTCGCCCAGGAAACTCGATCGCCCCGCCGCAGGCCTATTAGGCGCAATAGCGATGGTCGCGCTTGGCGTTCTCTCCCGGCACGAAGCCGTGCAGGCGATAGACTTTTCTACGCTAGCGATCCTGTTTGGCATAATGATAGTCATCCATTTTGCGCGGATTTCCGGCTTGCTGGACACTCTAGCGCTCGCTCTGCTTAAGCGTAGCCACAACACGCATCAGTTCCTATGCGTCGTCTGTGCCGTATCGGGCATCCTCTCCGCTCTTTTTATCAATGATACCATCTGTCTGCTCATGACGCCGCTTCTTCTAGAGGCAACAAAGCACGCCAGGATCAATCCTGAGCCCTATCTCCTCGCGCTCGCAACGAGTAGTAATGTCGGCTCCGTGATGACCCTCACGGGCAACCCGCAGAATATTCTTGTCGGTCAGGCTTCCACTTGGACATGGATCGGATTCGCCTGTCGCATGGCGCCCCTTGGATTGACGTGCCTGCTTATCAATTACGCCGTCATCGCCATCGTGTATCGCAAAACTCTCGCGAAGAGCATAATGTCCGTCAGCAATCTCCCAATTGAGGCCGCCACACCCTTGCGCAAGAAACTTGCCCTTAAAACGCTCATCGTGCTGAGCGGTCTACTCATATCCTTTGTAGCCGGACTGCCGCTCGATCTCAGCGCAATGGTCGCTGCTGGCATCCTCCTTGTGTGGGCCAACAGTCCATCGGAAGACGCCCTCGCGGGAGTGGATTGGCCGCTCCTGCTCTTTTTCGCGGGCCTGTTCGTACTCATGAAGGGCGTTGTAAAAACACAGTCTCATTGGATTGTGACACTCCTTCCAACAATGGCCGGCGCTGGCGAAAACGGACACACGTTCAGCGTCTTTTGCATAGGTGCGATCATAGGCAGCAATATTTTCAGCAACGTCCCGTTCGTCATGGTGGCACGCCACTTTGTCGGGCTTGTGCCTAATGCGAAGCTACTCTGGCTGGCCCTGGCCATGGCATCTACGTTCGCGGGCAATCTCACAATTCTCGGAAGCGTCGCAAACCTCATCGTCGCCCAAGGAGCGCGACAGGTATACCCCCTGTCTTTTGTCAAATTCCTCAAGGTCGGCATCCCGGTAACCATCTTGACGTCTGCGGCCGGCGGCGGCATTCTGTGGCTCTACCACTATCTCGCCTGGGCATAACCACGATGCAAACCACGCCTGACCAAACGGCGGGATAATAGTCGCTCCTTTGCGATAACAATTCCGAAATAATTCCATGGAGCCCGCCATTTCGCTGATGATCATAAAGAAGAATCGTGGGAAAATGGAACTAGTGAAGACTACTTGTCAATGCGCTTTCGAGCTGTTTAACATCAAGTAAAATTGCGGGTTCAGAGGTCCGGCGGCAAAGCCGACAATAAAAGCGGAGGGATGTCTCAATGGTCTGGTTTTTTGGCGGATATGTCCTGGTCGCAGTCGCGTTTTACTCCTACATCACGATGACGGCAAAGGAAGAGCCCGAGCCGCGCGAGATGCCCGCCGGTTTGTCTGCGCCTGGCACACAGCCTGCTTACGCGAAGGCGAGTGCGCACACCGGACGCAAAGCGGCCTGACGATCGTCGCCAAGCCCGCAGCCTAAGCCCCTGTCACCGCGGTTCGTTAGACCGCGATTGTCTCCGGCGGAGGCGCTACGCAAGCTATCGCGCACAAAATTTTAAGCAGCCCGGAACGATCTGTTCGGGCTGCTTTTGCATGCCAATACGGACTGCGCCGCGGATCACGACAGGCTAGCGAATCTTTATCAATGGCACGCATGGCGGCGACGTTGAACTGCTATCCGTTGAATCGCAATTGGAAACGCTGCTCGATGTGCTGGTCGAAGTACTCGATGTCGTCGTGGTCGTAGTTGTTGTCGTGGAAGATGACGCGCTCGACGTGCTCGTGGTTGAGTTCGTCAGAGTGCCGCCTGCGCTGCTCGTTCCCCCAATCATGCCGTCGCTCCCGCATCCCAAAGCGACTGCGGCCAACACTCCAGCCAGCAGATAGCCGACGAAAGTCAGCAGGGCGGACATTCGCTTCATTGATGCACCTTAGCCAAGGAAGGGGGCGCTGGAGGCGCCAGCGACGAACTCGATGTCGAACTCGTTGAACTTGTCGAACTCGTTGAGCTTGTGCTCGATGAACTCGAGGAACCGCCGCCGCATCCTAGCGCGACAGTCGCGATCGCAGCTGCAAGGAGATAACCTATTAGCGTGAGGAGCGTAGAAAATCGCTTCATATGAGTACCTTCGCCAGCATGACTCTTGGCCGCATAAGAGGAGGGAGCCGCCAACTAAACACAACAGTCGAGTATGCTTGCCGGAAACAATCGCGCGCTCAACTTCGCGCCCTGGCCCTTACGCTAAAACGACGGGTAACGGGACCACACAAGCGCGATAAGGAAACAGAGCAAGAACCAGGCCGCAGATACATACACGGTCCATGTACGCACCTGCTCCTCCATCCCCGGCTTTCCCTTGAACGACGGCGTCATCTGCCCGCCAATTGAGCCCGTCAACCCCTCATTCTTCGTCGTCTGCGCCGTAACGATAAAAATCAGAGTTATGCTGATCAGTGCCTGAACGATGAGCAGAACATATTTAAGAATCTCCACGAATGCTACTCCCCTTTGTCAGGCTTCACAGCCGACGCCTCGTCTTTTTTTGCATCTTGAGCCTTGCTGGAATCGTCAGACTCGCTGATCGCCTTCTTAAACTCACGCATTCCCTCGCCCAGCGACTTGCCAAACCCGGCAAGCTTATTCCCGCCAAAGAGAAGGACTACCACGAATGCGACCACCAACAAACCAAACGGTGTTTCCAGCATCCACAAGTTGCCGAATATCGGTTGTATCACTTTGCTTGATCCTCACCGGCCGGCTGATCCGGCGGCACGGTCGAAAGCTTGAGCCCGCGACGCCCAACATAAGGCGCGGGGAGCTCCCTCGGAGTATTCTCTCCAGTCAAATGCTCAACTGGCGAAGCGACCTCCGAAAAATCCGCTCCAGAAATCGACCGGCGCGCCTCTTCGTTAATGCCGGTCATCTCATCCCGCAGCCCGGAAAACGTCCCAGTAAACTCGCCCGAAAGCTTGCGCAACTCACGTAACGCCGCTCCGACCTGGCGGCCAACATCTGGGAGCTTCTTCGGCCCAAATACCAGCAGCGCCACGATAAAGACGATCGACAGATCGCCCGGGCTAAGGTTTGCAAACACTATCATCGCGATCCTACCACCGTGATACGCGAATCACACAAGCTCGATCGAATTTATTCTACCCCACATCGCCGAAATGTCGCCAATAGACAACCAGCCTGCGCCCGCGCGCAACGTATTGGCTGTTCCCGCCGCAACTCCCCAGCGCAACGCATTTGCGAAATCGCCCGGCCGCTCCGCGAGCCCCCAGAGAATCCCAGCCGTCATACTATCGCCCGAGCCCAATGTCGTAACCGCCCGCACAGACGGCGCGTCGGCCCGCCACGCATGGGACGCGGTCGCCGCAATAGCTCCCCGATCGCCGCCGGAGATCACAAGATATTCGATCCCGCTCGCGCGGCAAATCTTCATCGCCTCAACAGGCGCATCGTCCCACGCCTCTATCGGCTCCCCAAGAGAAGCGGCCTCATCAATGTTAACCTTAACATAATTGGGCCGGCCCGCAACCGCCGCCTTGAGGTTCTCGCCCCAAAGGTCTACCAGGACCCGCGCTCCCGCCCCCGCGCAAAGCTCCACGAGAGTCCGGTAAAACTCCGCTGCCACGCCTACGGCCGCGCTGCCGCAAATCGCTACCAGCGGAGAAGCTCTAAGAAGACCGGAGAACTCCGCCAGGAACTCTGCCTGCTCCGCCTCCGTCGCCGCCGGCCCCTGTTCGTTAATCACGAGCTCGCGGCCCGACGAAGGATCCGCAGCGGCTACCGTCCAGCGCGTCTCGTCCTTGATCCGCACAAACCGGTTCTCGATCCCCTCGGTCTCAATCGCGGCGCAGAGAAAATCGCCGCTCGTCCCGCCGGCAAGGCCCGTCGCAACCGCACGACCGCCTAGAGCGTTCCACACCCTCGCAACATTGACGCCCTTGCCGCCAGCCGTCACGCGGACGCACGCGGCGCGGTGAACGCCTTCGCCCTTAAGGCCATCGACGCAGTAATTGCGATCGACGGCAGGGTTGAGAGTAACGGTCAAAAGTGTAGGCGTGCTCTGCATGACTCCGGCGAAATACCGAAAAATGGCCCTTCCAGCAGGAGAGGGCCATTATAACCTGCACAAAACAACAAGCAACTTGCCCTTTGCCATGCCAAGGCTCCCTCCACATCGAAAGAAAGGAGCCCGACCAACGGCGCAGAGGTCCTGGAAGGTCCCGTATGGGAACTCAAATGGACAAGCAAACCGCCAGGTTTAACGCTTGCTGAACTGGAACGCGCGTCGCGCTCGCTTGCGGCCAAACTTCTTGCTTTCCTTAACACGCGGGTCGCGCGTCAGAAGGCCAAGCTTGCGCAAAACCGGCCGCAGATCCGGGTTCGCTTCGATAAGCGCCTTCGAGATGCCGTGTCGCAACGCGCCGGCCTGTCCCGATATGCCCCCGCCATTCGCGGTAGCCCAGACATCGTATTTCCCCGCGGTGTCCGTAACCTGGAACGGCTGATTGATCAGCGTTTGTAACGTCGAGCGGCCGAAGTATGCACCGGCCTCACGATCGTTGATGATGATATTGCCTGCGCCCGGAGCAATCCAGACGCGCGCGGTCGCATTCTTCCGGTGACCGGTTCCGTAATATCGAGTGGCTGTGGCCATTTGGTCTATGCCCCTCCCTTCCATTCGACAGGGTTCTGCGGCCCGTGCGGATGCTCGGCTCCGGCATAAACCCGCAACTTCTTCAACATGTGCGCCCCCAACGTATTGTGGGGCAGCATCCCCTTAACCACGCGCAACACTGCGGTTTCGGGAGACTTCTCCAACTCACGCCCACGTGCGATCGAGCGAATCCCGCCCGGATACAGCGTGTGGTGGTAGATCGGTTCGAGCCCCTTGCTGTTGCCGGTTAGGCGAACACGGGACGCATTGATGATGATGACATGGTCTCCGCAGTCCACATGAGGCGTAAAGATCGCCTTATGTTTCCCGCGCAGCAGGCGGGCAGCATCGGCTGCCAAACGGCCCAAAGGCCGATTGGTCGCATCGAGCACGTACCACTTGCGGCTCAGCTCCATATCTTTTGGTTTTGCACTTAACGTCTTCATCGTCATTCCTTCCAGGCTCTGAACCCAGCGCTCCCGCCAGCCTCACTCGCCCACTTCTCGCTGCCAACGCGCCCACCGACGGCGCGGTCACATCCTACGCATTCTTCCCGGCCCGCTCGGTAGGTAGGCCGTAATCTACTCGAAGCAGACACAACCCCTCCGGCTTCGCCGTCTCACATCGATTGAGATCGCGCCGCGCTGCCCCCGCAATCGCGGCAACATCCACGCCCGAAACCTCGTGCTTACCAGCCGCTATTAGTACGGCCACGATGTTTCTGACCATCGACCGGAGAAACCCGTTGGCCGTCGCTTCGATCGCAATCAGCGGTCCTCGTCCAAGCTGCCGTACTCGCAGCCTGCGCAAATCACGAACAGTCGTACTTCCCGGGTCCCCGCCCGCGTTGGCAAAAGGCGCGAAATCCCTGATGCCAGTCAGCAGTCCCGCCGCATCCCGCATCGCGTCCAGATCGAGCGCGTACCGCTCCCAGGTCGCGAAGCGCCCCCATAGCGCCGACCGCTGCCCGTCGTTCCAAATCAGATAAACGTATGTCCTCTGACTGGCCGAAAAACGGGCATGAAAGCCCGGTCCGACTTCCTCCGCCGTACGAACCGCAATGTCGCGCGGCAACGCGCTGTTGGCGGCGATCGCAATCCGATTGCTCGGGATGCGCCCTCTCAGATCGAAATGCACGACCTGTCCCCGAGCGTGCACCCCGCAATCGGTCCGGCCAGCAGCGACGACTCCAACTGGATGACCAGCGATACTCGCCAGCGCTTCCTCCAGCGTCCCCTGAATCGTACGCTCCCCTTTGGCCTGCCGCTGGAACCCGGCATAGCCGGTTCCATCATACTCCAGGATCAACTTGATCCTGCGCGCACCGGCCTCTCGAGGCGTCCGTTCCTCTCCGGCTGGCGCATCCATCCTTAGATGCTGTTAGACTTCGCAGTGCCGATCTTCTCGGGCGCAACCGGCGAGCCAAGGTCGGCATCGGTCGCCAACTCAAGCACGACTAGCTTGGCGGCATCGCCACGGCGTATGCCAACATGCGTAATTCTCGTGTAGCCGCCATGAACGTCCTTGAACTCCGGCGCAATAACCGTATAAAGGTGATGAACCAAAGTCTCGCTCGTCAAATAGCGGTTCGCTTGCCGTCTGCCGTGCAAATCGTTCCGGTTCTTCGCTTGAGTAATCAATCGCTCCGCGATAATCTTGACGTCCTTCGCCCGTGTATCCGTCGTCGTAATCTTATGACTGATAAACAGGGAGCGGACGAGTGCCTTGAGCAGGGCGCGGCGCTGATCGCTCGGCAATCCAAACTGCCGTCCCCCAATTCGATGTCTCATTTCGAGTCCTTTCTAAGCTTCCTCGTCCACGCCGTTTTCGGCGGAGTCGTCATCGGTCTCGTCATCGTCACTGTCATCGAAGGTCTCGCCATCCGTCGACCCCTTCAGACTCATGCCCAATCCCGAGAGCTTCTCCTTAACCTCAGTGAGCGACTTCTTGCCGAAGTTGCGGATCTGCATCAGATCGCCTTCCGACAGTAACGCCAACTCGCCGATGGTCAGGACGTTCGCCTTCTTAAGGCAATTGTAAGTCCGCACGGAGAAGTCGAGCTCCTCAATGCGCGCATCCGGCGCCCCGCTGCCAATGCCGGCAGCATGTCCGCCGCCGTCGAGACCGCCGAACGGGATCAAGCTTCCAAGCGGAGCCTCGACAAACCGATGGAAGTAACCTTCCAGCGTATGCGCGGCTTGCGCCAACGCGTCCGCCGGGGAGATCGTGCCGTTGGTCCAGATCTCGAGGACCAACCGGTCAAAGTCCGTCTTGAAGCCGACGCGCGTCGCTTCGACCGTATACGAGACCTTCCGGACGGGAGTAAACGCCGCGCCGATCGGGATCACTCCGATCACCTGGCGCGTCTTGTCGTGCTTATCCGGCAGGACATAACCGCGTCCAATGTCGATCGTCAGCTCCATGGATAGCCGCGCGTTTCCGTCCGAAACGCTCGCCAAGTACAGATCCGGGTTTACGACATCGAGATCGGGAGGGCACTGAACATCCCCGCCCGTCACCGTGCCTTCGCCACGAACGTCGATATGCGCCGTGCGAGGCTCGCCCTGGCCGGTAAAAGCCGCCAGATCGTGTACCTTGAACGAAAGGTTCTTGATGTTGAGCAGAAGCTCCGTCGTGTCTTCCTTGATTCCCGGTATAGTCGAGAACTCATGCAGCACGCCGTCGATCTTCACGGAGGTGACCGCAGCGCCCGGGATAGACGAAAGTAGGACCCGGCGCAGGGAGTTGCCCAGAGTGACGCCGTAGCCTCGCTCAAGCGGCTCGACCACGAACTTAGCATAGCTATCGTTCTGCTCCAGCGCTTTAATTTCCGGTACCGTTAAGGTGTCAGCCATTGTGTATCTTCTTTGTTTGTATGCGAACTCGCCGCGAACCCGCAGTGTCCTGATTAGCCAAGCAGCGCCATCAAGGAACCACTGCCATCCAATCCAAGGAGCGGCATCCTAGCGGGAGTAGTATTCGACGATGAGCTGCTCTTCAACTGGCGCATCGATCTGATCGCGGCTCGGCGCGGCAAGCACCTTGCCCGACAGCGAATTGACGTCGAAGGACAACCAATCGGGGACCCGCCGGCCTGTCCCGCGTAGAGAATCGAGAACCGACGGCAACTTGCGGCTGTCCTCGTGTACGGAGACCTGATCGCCAGGACGGGTGATATAGGAAGCAATGTTGACGCGCCGGCCGTTGACCTTGATATGGCCATGGCTGACGATCTGCCGAGCCTGAGCTCGTGACGCTGCCAAGCCCAACCGGTACACAACATTGTCCAGTCGCAGCTCGAGCAGGACCAGCAGGTTCTCGCCGGTAACGCCCCGGCGGCGCTCAGCCTCGACAAGATAATTGTGGAACGGCTTCTCAAGCACGCGGTAATAACGCTTCATCTTCTGCTTCTCCCGAAGCTGCGTCGCGTACTCCGTCATCTTCTTCTGCATACCGCCGCCATGCTGCCCCGGCGGGAAATTGCGCCGGTCAATGGCGCACTTCTTGGTATAGCAGCGGCTACCCTTTAAAAACAGCTTAAGCCCTTCGCGTCGGCACTGGCGACACTTGGGATCGTGGTTACATGCCATGGTGTATTCTATTAACCTTTATCGGTGGGACGTGCGCGAACGTACGCGACGCCATCCCTTCGTAGTTTACGCCTCGGGGGAGCAGATCGAAATCTGCCACCGCAGGTGTCTTCCTAGAGTGGGCGGGGATTGCTCCCCATCGGGATGTCCCGATCCGTCCGAGTATCCTTGCCCGAGCTTGCAGAATGGCCAAGGACTGCAGACGGCTCTGATCTTGAGCGCGCCCCCAGGCATAAACCTGAACGCGCTCAGCGCGGCTTGCTCCCGCCGGGTGGCGGCAGCCCTCCGCGCCTGGCCGGCT
This sequence comes from Capsulimonadaceae bacterium, assembly GCA_031292625.1. GTDB lineage: Bacteria > Armatimonadota > Armatimonadia > Armatimonadales > Capsulimonadaceae > JARLGU01. The sequence goes on from JARLGU010000050.1 coordinate 48,578, forward strand.
CGAAAGCCGGCAACAACTAAAAGCTAGACGCGGCGGCGCTTGGGCGGACGGCAGCCGTTGTGCGGCAGCGGCGTCACATCGCGGATCACCGTAACTTCAATACCCGTCTGCTGCAACGCGCGAATTGCCGTCTCGCGACCCGCTCCGGGCCCCTTAACCAGCACTTCCACGCGGCGAAGGCCATGCTCAGTCGCCTTTCGCGCGGCGTTCTCAGCGGCGAGCTGCGCGGCAAACGGCGTGCTCTTCTTAGAGCCCTTGAAACCGACCATGCCGGCGCTTGCCCACGAAATCAAATCGCCCTTGACATCCGTGATGCTAACAATCGTGTTGTTGAAGGTTGACTGGATATGAACCAGACCGGACGCAATATTCTTGCGCTCTTTTGGCTTCCCAACACGCTTTGTGGCGCTACTACCTGACGTTTGTTGTTTGCGTGCCATAGTTTACTTCTTGCCCACCTTCTTCTTACCCGCGACTGGCCGGCGCTTGCCGCGAAGCGTTCGCGCATTGGACTTCGTCTTCTGTCCGCGCACCGGCAAGTGACGCATATGCCGGATGCCGCGGTAGCAGCGAATCTCCTGCAGGCGCCGAATGCTCATGCCGATCTGGCGCCGCAGGTCGCCTTCGACCCGATACTCGCGCTCGATGATCTCGCGCAAACGGTTCACCGCCGATTCCGTCAGGTCTCGCACCCGAGTATCCGGATCGACATCAGCCGTTTTTAGGATCTGACGGCTACTCGTCAAACCGATCCCAAAGATGGACAAAAGCGCGAACTCAACCCGCTTATCGCGCGGTAGATCGACGCCCGCTATACGTGCCACTCAGTAACCCTCCACGCCGGCCCAGGCTCTGCCCGGAACGCGGCGAAACTCGCTTAGCCCTGGCGCTGCTTGTGCTTCGGATTCTTGCAAATCACCCGGACAACGCCCTCGCGCTTGATAACCTTGCACTTCTCGCACATTTTCTTTACGGAAGCTCTGACTTTCACCGGAAACTCCTCCACGGCGATCCTCGCCGCCCGCGCGCACTCGCGCACTACTTGTATCGATACTGAATGCGGCCTCTGGTTAGATCGTAAGGAGAGAGCTCCATTCGAACCCGGTCCCCAGGCAGAATCTTGATGAAGTGCATTCGCATCTTCCCGGAAACCTGCGCTAGAACCTCGTGACCACTCTCGAGTTTGACGCGAAACATGGCGTTCGGAAGAGTCTCGGAGACTACCCCCTCGACTTCCACCGCCTTCTCTTTCTCGTACGTCTGCTTTTCTTTCGGCTCGGGTCTGGGCCTCGGAGGTCCGCCCCCTCGCCCGCGATTTCCGCCACCGCCGCGGTAACCGCCTCCGCCGCCTCTAGGACCTGGCATAAAACCTCTTATTCGCGCGGAGCGGGCAGGGTCAAAAGATCCGGTCCGTTCTCGGTAATCGCCACCGTATGCTCGAAGTGGGCCGAAAGCGAGCGATCGCTCGTCACTATCGTCCAGTCGTCGCCCGGGACGTGCGCAACATCGTAACCCCGCGCATTAATCATCGGCTCGATGCAAATGACCATGCCCGGCTTCAGTAACATTCCCCGCCCCGGACGCCCATAGTTGGGCACCTGCGGCTCTTCATGCGGCTCACGACCAATGCCGTGCCCGACCAAACTGCGGACTACCCCGTACCGCGCGCGCTCCGCGTGACGCTGCACCGCAGCCGAAATGTCTTCAATGCGATTGCCTGGGCGCGCCTGAGCAATGCCTTTGAACATCGCCTCCTGCGTCACCGTCAGCAGGTTCTTCGCTGCCGAACTAATCTCGCCAACCGGAACCGTAATCGCCGAGTCTCCGTACCAACCGTCAATCGCGGCCCCCGTATCCAGGCTCACGATGTCGCCCGTCCGCAATACCCGGCTACCCGGAATACCATGCACAACCTGCTCGTTTACCGAAATGCACGTGTTGTGCCGGTAAGGGACGTCGCTAAACGACGGCCGATACCCCAAAAATGCCGACTTCGCATTGTGCCGCCGAAAAACTTCCGCCGCGACATCGTCCAAATCTTGCGTCGTAGTGACGTCGGGGACAATAGCGTCCCGCATCGCAGTCAGCGCTTCAGCGACTACACGCCCCGCTAACCGCATCATTTCGATCTCTTGAGCGCTCTTCAGGCGTACCATCGAAACATTATACCCTTGGCGACCTGCCTATCCGTCAACTCTTGCGCAAATCGCGCCCGAGTCCACAAGAATCGACAATGCGTCCCATTCTTACTTATCGTTCGTAACACCTAGCAGCGCTTGCAATCGGTCGTGAACATCCGCGGGCGTCCCGCTCGCGTCGATCCGGCTCAGACACTCCTGATCCTCGTAAAACTCAATCAACGGACGTGTCTTCTCATCGTACGTCTGCAACCTCTGACGAATCGCAACGGGCTCGTCATCGACCCGCCGCACCAAAGCGCCGCCACAGTTATCGCAGACGCCGGTCTTCTTTACAGGCGGCCGATACTTCTCATGGTAGCTTGCGCCGCAACCTAAACATGTCAACCGTCCGCTCAAACGCTCCACCAACAACTCAACCGGGATCTCAAGCGCAATCGCTGCCTGCAGCGTGGCCCCCGCGCGCGTCGCGGCGAACAACCTCGCCTGCTCCAGCGAACGCGGAAAACCGTCCAACAGATAACCCCGCGCTGCGTCCGGCTTGCTCAAGCGCTTATCGACAATCGCGACAACATCCTCGTCCGGAACGAACACGCCCGTCGCCATAATCGCCTTAAACCGTTCGGCATCCTCGCCGCCGGCCTCGACAATCTCCCGGATCAAGTCTCCCGTCGCAACGTGCGGAATACCCAGCTCCTTCGCCAAGACCTGTCCCTGCGTGCCCTTGCCCGAGCCCGGAGGTCCAATGAGCACCAACCTGCTCAACAGCGCGATACCGGTCGCTCCGGTCTGGCCGGCCGAGCCGGCGTTCGTGTCATCCATCAGCTTATCGTATAAACCCTTCGTAATGGCGCATCAACAACTGCGCCTCAATCGCTTGCATCGTGTCCAGCGCTACTCCCACAACGATCAGCAAGGACGTGCCGCCGACAAGGGTGAACGAGCGTCCCGTATTCGTGATCGCGGGGATCCAGTAGTTGAGAAGCGCGACAAGAGCGAGAAACAGCGCGCCCGCCATCGTGATGCGCGTCATCACCTTGTCGAGATATTCCTCTGTCGGACGGCCAGGACGTACCCCGGGGATAAACGAACCGTACTTCTTGAGATCCTCCGCGATGTGCTGGATGTCCATCGTGATTGCCGTATAGAAATACGTAAACCCGATAATGATCAGAGCGTAGACCACGGACGACACCACGCCACCCACGGAAAACTGTCCGGGCGTAAACGCGTTCGACAACCAGTGGATCCAGTGTCCAACACCCGAGCGCGTCTCCGGTATGTACTGCGCGAACGTCATCGGGAGCAGGACGATCGAAATCGCAAAGATGATGGGAATGACGCCGGCCGATGCTATGCGGAACGGCAGATAGCTCATGCCGCCTTGCGTCATCTTGTTGCCCACAATCCTCCGAACGTGCTGGATCGGAATCCGCCGCTGGCCGAGCGTCACGAACACGATCGCGATGACCGTCGCGAAAAACGAAATAATCAGCACCAGCGCCTGTAAAGGCGAAACCGAGTTGCCTGCCACCTGGCTCGCCACGCTGGCGATCTGAGCCGGCAGCCGAACCATAATGCCCGCGAAAATAATCAACGAAACACCGTTGCCGATGCCTTTGTCCGTGATCATCTCGCCAAGCCACATCAAGAACGACGTTCCGGCTACCAGCGTGACCACCATGTGAACAAATAGCCACGGGCTATGATGCAAGATGTTCTGCGCCCAAAGAAGTCCGCCCAAACCGCATGCCTGAACAATCGCCAACGCGACCGTCAAGTAGCGCGTGTACTGAGCGATGCGCTTGCGTCCCGTCTCTCCCTCTCGTGCGAGCTCCTGCCATTGCGGAATAGCAAACGTCAGCAGCTGCATGATAATGCTGGAGTTAATATACGGAACGATCCCCATCGCAAAAACGGTAAAGTTCTTCAGAGCGCCGCCCGAAAACACGTCAACCAGGTTCAGGATGCCCCCGCCGCCCTTTGAATCGAAAAAGCGACGCAAAGCGTCGTGATCGATCGTCGGCAACGGAACGTGCAAGCCGACAACATAGACGCCGAACATTGCGAACACGAACGTGATCCGGTTCCGCAGCTCGGGAATCGACCACGCGGCCGCGATCGACTCGACAAATGTCGTCGTGCTTGTCGACTTCCCAATCGGAGGCGTTTTGCGCTTCGTCGGTTCAGTCGGCCCTTGATTTGCGTTTGTAGTTCGGGACACACCCATAGTGTTGATTCGGTCCTGCGGGGACGCATCTCCTATCGCATGACGCAGGCGGCTGCGCTCTCTACTCGATCGTCTGGGCCGTGCCGCCTAGCGCCTCAATCTTCTCCTGCGCACTCTTCGAAAAGTGATGCGCGCGGACGCTAAGCTTCTTCGTCAGTTCGCCGTTGCCCAAAATCTTCAATCCATCGCGAATGTCGCTGATCACTCTCTTCTCGATCAAGAACTCCGGAGTGACCTCCGTGCCGTTATCGAACTTTTCGAGAGCCGACAGGTTGACGATGGCAAAGACCTTATGGTCGAACGCCGTAAAACCGCGGCGATGCGGAAGCCGGCGATGGAGCGGAGTCTGACCGCCCTCAAACCCGGCTCTCATCGAACCGCGAGCCATATCACCCTTATGTCCGCGACCGGACGTCTTGCCGTGCCCCGAACCGATCCCGCGACCGATTCGCTTGCGACGATGGGTTGAGCCGGCATTCGGCTGCAAATCACTGAGATCCATTACTTCGTTCCTTTACTGGCAGCGGCGGCGACAGGCTCGTCAGGAACGACCTCGCACTCGACCACATGCTTGAGCTTAAAAACCATTCCGCGCACGGCGCCATTGTCCGGCCGAAGAACGGTCTTTTGCAATTTGGTTAAGCCGAGAGCGGCCGCAGTGCGCCGCTGGACCTCGGGAAAGCCGATCAGGCTCTTCTTCAGAGTGATCTTAAGCATTAGGTTCACCCTCCGCGACCGGGGCAACTGCCTCGGCTGCCACAGCCGGCGCCTCTACAGGCTCGCCGGCAACCGCTTCAGCGGTAACGGCCTCGGCGGTCTCGGCAGCCTCGGCGGCCGCCTCCAACGCAACAACGCTCACGCCGGATGTCGTCTCAACGCCCTCGTGCACCGCAGTGTCATGCGCCTCGGCCTCGACCGTCATCAAAGCCACGGAACGGGGTACAAGATCCCCCACAACCTTGCCGCGCAGTCGAGCGACATCCGTCGCCCGCTTCAGGCTGCGTAGCGCAGCCATGGTTGCCCACGCCGTGTTGATTGGGTTGTTCGAGCCTAGGCTCTTGGCAAGAATGTCCTTGATGCCCGCGGCCTCGAGAAGAGCGCGAACGGAACCGCCCGCAACAACTCCCGTACCTGGCGCAGCCGGCTTCAGCAGAACTTTCGCGGCCGAAATGCGGCACGTGATTTCATGCGGAATCGTTGAACCGACAATCGGGACGTGAATCAAATTGCGCTTCGCCGCTTCGACGCCTTTGCGGATCGCATCGGGAATGGCGCGAGCCTTGCCGACACCAGCGCCGACATACCCTTCGCCGTCGCCGACGACTACAAGGACGTTCCACGACATGGTGCGTCCACCCTTGTGCGTTTTCTGCACTTTGTTAGTACGGATAACTCGCTCACTCAAGTTGAGCGTATCCGGATCGATCAGTGGCATAGTCGTTAAAACTCCAGTCCGGCTTCGCGCGCCGCATCGGCAAGGTTCGCAACCCGGCCATGATAAAGATAACCGCCCCGGTCGAAGACGACCTTGGTAATGCCCGCTTCCTTGCCGCGCTCGGCAATCGCCTTGCCAACCGCCTTGGCCGCGTCGACATTCCCGCCCGTCTTCAATTCTAGGCCCTTATCGAGCGACGATGCCGCCGCCAGGGTCTTCCCCGCCGCGTCATCGATGATCTGCGCATAGATGTGCTTCGTGCTGCGGTAGACATTCAGTCTGGGCCGCTCCGGATTGCCGGCTACGTTCTTGCGAACGCGAGCGTGACGCTTTTGGCGCGACTCGTTCTTGTTTATCAGCTTCATAATCTTAGCGAGTTTCCTCTTCGCCCCTCATGCAAACGTATCAGCGTTCACGCAGGGAGCTCATCCTAGATCGGGCCTCGTTCCCATTACACGGACGGAAACGAAGCCAGCTACTACTTCTTCGCGCCGCCCTTGCCGCCGGCCTTACCCGTCTTACCTGCCTTGCGGCGAACAACTTCGCCACGATAGCGGACGCCCTTGCCCTTATAGGGTTCCGGCGGACGGAGCTTGCGGATAACTGCGGCCTGCTGGCCCACAACCTCTTTGTCGATCCCATTCACCGCGATAAACGGCTTGCGAATCGCTGGGTCGATGCCAGCCTCGAAATCGATGCCCGGAAGCGGCTCGACGATCACCTGATGCGAAAAGCCCAGGTTGAGCACCAGCTTGTCCCCGTCCTTTGCCGAACGGTAGCCGACGCCCTCAATCTCAAGCACCTTCCGGTAACCCGTGGACACGCCGATCACCATGTTGTTGACCAGCGTCCGCGACAAACCATGCAGCGCGCGGTGGCGATCGTCGTCGGTCGGCCGAACCACTCGCAACACGGAATCCTCGCGCTCCACCTTCATATCAGGGTGCAACCTGCGCACCAAGGTCCCCTTCGGGCCCTTGATCGTCAGCGTGCCGTCCGCGTCCACCTTAACGTCGACGCCGGCGGGCACCGTAATGGGTAGTTTTCCTATACGCGACATTGTAAAGACTCCTTACCAGACGTATGCCAGGATTTCGCCGCCGATGCCGAGCTTGCGAGCCTGACGGTCGGTCATCAGACCTTGCGACGTACTCAAAATCGCTATACCAAGACCACGAAGAACACGTGGCAGCTTGTCGCGGCCAGCGTAAACTCGCAGGCCCGGCTTGCTGACGCGCTTCAAATCAGTGATCACGCGCTCGCGATTTCTGGCGCCGTACTTGAGGGTAATCTTAATGCGGTCCTGAACCGGAGTCTTGACGATCTCGTAGGACTTAACGTATCCCTCTTCCTGAAGGATGCGAACGATCTCCGTCTTTATCCGTGAAGCGTCACACTCAAGCGAATCGTGGTTGGCGCGGTTGGCGTTTCTGATTCGCGTCAAGAGGTCGCCAATTGGGTCGGAAACAGGCATTGTTAGTTCCTTCCATCAGACGGGAGCCTAACCCTCAGCTCCCCGATATGGCTGTAAAGCCGGTCGTGCAATGCCTCAATTGAGGCATCACGTACTTTCGGTTGTTCCCGAGGCCGTAGCCGTGCGGGATGCGCAATCGACGACGCTCTACCAGCTCGCCTTCGTCACGCCTGGAACATGACCACGGTGGGCCATCTCCCGGAAGCAGATACGGCAGATGCCGTAGTGCCGGATATAACCGCGAGGACGCCCGCAGATCTTGCACCGGTTATAGGCGCGGACCTTGAACTTGGGCTTCCCGTTGGCCTTCTGTATCAGCGCTTGCTTTGCCAAATTCCCCTCCGACCGTAATCGCGCACGGATCTTCCACGCGCGGTAAGACCGGCCCCTCTCCGTTACCCGGAAAAGGGCTCGGTCCGTTCGACTGCCTCGCCCGGCGAACCGGACGCTCTATAAGCCATCTCCACCGGACCTATCTTAGTCCGGGGCCGGCTAATGCTCCACGTGGATCGAAAAGCCGTTCTTCACCGCTTCCTTCACCACCTCTTGCTCGACATGCTGCGGCGCTTCCTCGTAGTGCGAAAACTCCGCCGTGTACGAACCTCGCCCGTGTGTCAAAGATCTCAACTCAATCGCGTACGAAAGCAGCTCGCCTTGCGGAATCGAAGCGTTCACACGCTGCCGCACCGAGCCATCTGCGCCTTCGACGCGCTCCATGCCGAGAACCCGCCCACGCCTCGTGTTCAGGTCGCCCATCACGTCGCCCATGTACGCCTCGGGCACCGTAACGCTGACCTTCATCACCGGCTCCAGCAAGACCGGCTTGGCAATTGTCGCCGCATTCTGGAATGCCAGACTGCCGGCAATCTTAAACGCCGCTTCCGACGAGTCCACATCGTGGAACTTCCCGTCGTAAACCGTCGCCTTTACATCCACCACCGGATTTCCAGCAATGATCCCGCGGGCCATCGCCTCGCAGATGCCGTTCTTGACCGCCGGTATGTATTGGCGCGGAATCGCTCCGCCTACAACCGCATCGACGAACACGAAGCCCGCTCCGCGCTCCGCCGGCTCAAGCTCAATCCAGCAATCGCCGAACTGCCCGCGGCCGCCTGTCTGCTTCTTGTGCTTGCCTTCCGCCTTAACCTTGGCCTGGACCGTCTCGCGATACGGTACCCGCGGCGTGCTCGTTTGCACCTGCGCGCCGAACCGCTTCAAGCGATCGACCAAAATGTCAATCTGCGCTTCTCCAACGCCCGTTAGCAGTGTCTGCCCGGTCTCAGCATCGCGGCGTAATGAAAACGTCGGGTTCTCTTCTTCCAACCGATGTAACGCGGTGCCCAGCTTATCTTCGTCAGCCTTGGTCTTCGCGCTCACCGCAACCGTGAACATTGGCTGCGGAAACTCGATTGGGTCGAAGCGAATCGGCTTTGCCTTATCCGCAAGCGTATCGCTCGTTCTGGTCTCCGCCAGCTTACCAACCGCTCCAACATCCCCTGCGGCGATCTCCGTCACGGGAATCTGCTGCTTCCCCCGTAACATGAACAACTGTCCAATCCGCTCTTCGTGCCCAGTACGCACATTTAGCACGCTAGAATCGGATTTTAGGAGCCCAGAGTATACCCTGAAATAGGTCAATTTGCCAACATACGGATCAGAAACCGTCTTGAACACCTGCGCGCTGAACGGTTCCTCATCTTTGCACTGCCGAACAATCTCCTGCTCCGTGCGCGGATCTGCGCCGTGGCGCGGCGCATGTTCTCCCGGCTTGGGAAACTCCGAACGAATCAGATCGAGAAGGACCCGGACTCCCATGTCCTTCGTCGCAGCCCCGCACAGCACCGGAGCCACCTTGCCAAGCGACATTCCGTCGTGCAGTCCCCGCTCTATCTCCTCGTTGGTCAACTCCTCGCCGCTCAAATACTTTTCCAAAAGCTCGTCGTTGAACTCGGCAGCGGATTCGATGAGTTGCTCTCGATACTGCTGGACGACATCCGTAAGGTCATCCGGAATGCCGTCAGGATGGTCGATCTTCTCACCCTCAAAAAACGTATAAGCCTTAAGATGGATTAAATCCACGACGCCATGAAAGGTTGCCCCGGACCCGATCGGGATCTCGGCAGCCGCGATCACCTTGCCGTAACGCGCTCTCAGCTTGTCGACAACCCGGAAGAAGTCAGCGTTTTCCTTGTCCATCTTGTTGATAAACACGGCACGCGCTAAACTTTCCTTGACCGCGTATTCCCACGCGACCTCGAAACCGACGTCAACGCCACCCGATTGCGCGGCGGCGACGAAAATTGCGCCATCCGCGGCTCGAACCGCGCCGGCAACCTCGCCGACAAAGTCCGCGTAACCAGGAACGTCGATAAAATTGATCTTGGCGCCATCCCACTCAGCGCTTGCAATTGCAGCGTGAATGCTCATCTTGCGTCGGATCTCTTCGGGATCGTAGTCCGAGACGGTATTACCGTCCTCAACTCGTCCCTGACGCTCAGTTGCTCCAGCGACATAGAGGAGAGCCTCCATCAGAGAGGTTTTCCCCGCCCCGCCATGCGCGACAATCGCAACATTGCGGAGCTGTTCAGCGGCGTATCGTTTCATTCATCCCCCTCCTGCTACAGACCTTGCGGGATCATGAACTTGAACCGATGCCAGCGACCATTCCGCGTCGCTACTCTCTACAGTTGTCAAAGGGCAGACGGGTGTCTCCCGCGCGTCTGTCCATCGACCTGATCGGTCTGGCCATGCCCAATGGTCTATTCGCCACTGATGCGCGAGATTCCCTCCGGGCGATGCCCGGATTATTTTCCGAATGCGGGAGGGGCGGCGCCGGCTCTGCGAAACCGCCCTGAAACACTACGCCTTGGTATTCGCCGTGCCACGGTCCCGATCGCCCCTGAAGGGCATGCCAAGCGCTCGCAAAAGACTCCGGCCCTCGGCATCGGTCTTCGCCGTGGTCGTAATAATAATGTCCATGCCCCGGATCTTGTCAATCTTGTCGTAGACGATCTCAGGGAAGATGAGCTGCTCTTTCAGGCCCATTGCAAAATTGCCGCGCCCATCGAACGACTTGGGGTTAACGCCGCCAAAGTCGCGAACGCGGGGAAGCGCCGAGTTGAACAGACGATCCAGGAATTCGTACATGATCTGGCCGCGCAAAGTGACCTTGCATCCGACCTTCGCGCCTTCGCGAAGCTTGAAGTTCGCAATGGATTTCTTGGACAACGTCACCGTAGCCTTTTGGCCCGTGATCGTCTCCATGTCGGCGATCGCATGATCGAGAAGCTTGGGATCGCCGCCCGTCTGGCCCGCCGCGCCGACGCCCATGTTGACGACAACCTTCTCCAACTTCGGGATTTCCATCACATTCTTGTAGCCGAACTCCTTCTGGAGCGCGGGGATCGCATCGGTAAGATACTTTTCCTTGAGTCTAACAGCCATTTCTTTTCTCTCTGCCGGCGTAACAGCGCCAGCGATTCCGTCCAGTGCGCTTTACCGCCGGACGGGGGTTCCATATGACGGATCAGGGCAAGACTAGTCGACCTGCTTGCCGCATTTCTTGCAAGCGCGGAAACGCTCGCCGGCATCGCTAAACTTTACCGCGATGCGCGTCGGCTTACCGCACGCCGGACAGATCAACTGCACCTTGGAAGCGTAAATGGGCGCTTCCTTCTCGATGCGACCATGCTCGTGCGGCCGGCTTGCCGGACTCGCATTCTGCTGGGAACGCTGGCGCTGATGCTTGATAATAATGTTGATGCCTTCGACTAACAGCCGTGTCGGGCGAGGCTTCTTGGGATTGGGGTCGGCGGCGATCGCGCGGATCACTTTACCTTCCTTGCCCAGATCCTTGCCGGTGATCACGCGAACCGTGTCGCCCTTGCGGATTCGGGTTGCAATATCGCTCATTTAAATAACCTCCGGCGCGAGGGATACGATCTTCATCGCACCGCCAAACTTCGCTTCGCGCATTTCACGGGCAATCGGCCCGAAGACGCGAGTCCCGCGCGGTTCCAATGCATTGGTCAAAACGACCGCGGCATTCTCATCAAAACGCAGCGTCGATCCGTCGGCGCGACGAATGGCGTCCTTCGTCCGAACAACGACTGCCTTAACGACGTCGCCCTTCTTGACCGCGGCCCCCGGCGTCGCGGATTTCACAGCCCCGACAATCACATCGCCGACGTGCGCGTAGTGGGCGTTCGATCCCTTCAGCACGCGGATACAAAGGATCTCGCGCGCGCCGCTGTTGTCGGCTGCTTTCAGGCGTGTATACGGTTGAATCATTTCTTCGATCTCCTGGAGCCGCGCCGCCGCCTCCGCAAATGCGGCAGGCCTTCGGCGGCTCCTCTAGCCGGACAACGCGCGTGCTACTTGGCGCGCGACACAATTCGCAACAAGCGCCAGTTCTTCTCGCGAGAGAGAGGGCGAGTTTCCATTATCTCGACCGTATCGCCCACATGCGCATCGTTGGTCTCATCGTGCGCCTTGAACTTGCTCGTCCGCTTCATAATTCGACCGTACAGCGGGTGGCGAACCAGATTCGTCACGGTGACAATCACGGTCTTTTCCATCTTGTCGCTGGTAACGATCCCCTCGCGGACCTTGCGCCGGCCGCGCGCCGCTTCAGCAGCCTCTGCCGCCGTCGCTTCCGTCGCTTCTATCGTTTCAGTTTGCGTTTTCGCCATGGTCAATCTCTTTACTTGGCTCCCTGTGCCTGTTGGGCCGCGATTTCGCGCTGGCGCCTGATCGTGAGAATTCGCGCAATCTCCTTGCGATGAGCCCTGGTCTCCCGAACATTGCTCTCGGGTTGACTCAACCGGGAACGACGGATATTGTATATCGCCTTGCGCTTCTCGTCGATCGCCGCGGTCAATGCCGCATCATCCAGTCCGCGCAACTCCTTGAGCCGGTCGGCTGTCTTCTTCTCTGCCATATCCTAACCCTCCTCCGACGCCTGGACGGCAATGCCGGCCTCTTCCCTGGCGCGTACGGCTTCCGACTCCGCACGGGTCACAAAGCGCGTCGCAATCGGAAGCTTATGCTGCGCCAGGCGCATCGCTTCCCGGGCCACGTCTTCGGCGACTCCCTGCATTTCAAATAAAATGCGGCCTGGCTTGACAACCGCAACCCAGCCTTCCGGAGCGCCCTTGCCAGACCCCATGCGAGTCTCGGCCGGCTTCTTCGTAAACGGCTTGTCCGGAAAAACGCGAATCCAGATTTTACCGCCGCGCTTGATATAGCGGGTCATTGCAATACGAGCCGCTTCAATCTGGTTGTTGGTCATCCAACACGATTCGATCGCCTGCAGAGCATAGTCGCCGAAATCGACATGCGTTCCGCCCGACGCCTTGCCGCGCCGATGACCGCGATGCACCTTGCGATGCTTGACTCTCTTTGGCATTAACATAGCTAGAACTCCTTAACCCGGCCAACCGGGCGCTGGAAATCGCCTCGCCCTGCGGCGCGCATCGCGCACCCGGCATCGGCGATCCCCTCGCGTGGCACTCGGCGACTAACGCCGGCCGCCCCCAAATCCGCCGCCAAATCCGCCGCCGCGACCACCCTGGCCGCCGCGACCGCCCTGACCGCCGCGACCACCCTGGCCGCCGCCGCCGCGACCGCCGCGACCACGTCCGCCGTCACGCCGCTCGCCGCCAAAGCCCTCTTCGGCATTCAACCGGCGCTGCTGCTGCTGCTGCAGCGCAATATCGGCCGTGGTAAGACGCTTCTGTCCGGGAAGAATGTCGCCCTTGTAGATCCACACCTTGATACCAATGTGACCGTAAGTCGTCAGCGCTTCCGTAAAACCATAGTCGATGTCCGCACGAAGGGTCTGAAGAGGAATCTTGCCCAAACGATCCGTCTCGCGACGAGCCATTTCCGAGCCGCCCAAACGGCCCGCGCACAAAATGCGAATACCCTTGGCGCCCAGCTTCATTGCGCGGGTGACTGCCTGACGCATCGCTCGCTTATACGAAATGCGCTTCTGAATCTGCTGCGCAATGCTCTCAGCCACGAGCTGCGCATCCAATTCGGGATGGCGCACCTCGGTGACATTGACAACCACTTCACGCTTCTTCGTCAAACGCCGAAGATCATGCGAGAGATCCTCGATCCCCTTGCCGGCCCGGCCGATGATGATGCCCGGCTTGGCCGTATGCAGGTTGAGCTGCAGCTTATCCGGCCACCGCTCGATCTCGATGCGCGAGACCGACGCATTCGCCAGTTCGCGCTTCTTCTTCACAAAGGTGCGGATCTTCTGATCCTCCACCAAAGCATCCGAATAGCCCTTATCGAGATACCACTTACTGTCCCAGTCCCGGATCACGCCGATCCGAAATCCAACAGGATGTACCTTTTGACCCAAAATCTGCCTCCCTTACGCCTGCTCGGCGGGCTTCTCGTCGCCCGCGGCAGTCGCTTGCTCGCCGGCGGCTTCCGCCGTCGCTTCAATGGCCGCTTCGGGCGCCGCGGCCTGGGGCGCCGCCGGAGCAATCACTTCCGGCGCGATTTGTGTGACCGGCTTTTCAACCGGCGTCTCGGGTTCGGCTTTCACCGCCGCCTTCGCGACCGGCGCAGCCTTGGGCTTGGGACGCGCGGCAGGGCGACGCTTGGGCGCTGGGCGCGGCGTCTCCAACAGCACGATCGTCAAATGCGTCGTGCGCTTGAGAATCCGGTAGGCCCGGCCCTGGGCGCGAGCTCGGATCCGCTTCAGCGTCGGACCGCCATCTGCAATCACCGCATGGACCTTGAGCTCATCTGTTGAGGCGCCCCACCCGTCAAGAGCGTTCGCGGCAGCGCTGCGCAGCACCTTTAGAATCGGGTCGGAAGCATGGTTGGGCACGAAACGAAGAATATCAATCGCCTCCGAAACCCGCTTGCCCTTGATCGCTTCAAGCACAAAGCGAGCCTTTCGCGGCGACATGCGAATAAACTTCGCAACAGCTCGCGCCTCTGCAACCACATTAACCTTAATCTGCTTGCCGTCCGCGTGCTGTGAGATGCCAGCCTCTATTTCGCGCGCTTCCATTCGCAAGACTTCAGGACGGCTGGTGAAGACATCGATGTTGACGATGCCCGTCTTCTTGTCTTTCTTCACCTTCACCCTGGACACCGGCGTGTGACGCTTCTCGGTGTTGCGAATGTGCTCCTCGATAACAGCCTGGGTCGCGCGGTCCTTCCCGGCCGTATTAATCGGTCGTTCCATTGTAATCTCCTAGCGCACCTTGCTGCGGGTATCTTTCGAACCCGCGTGGCCTTTAAACGTGCGCGTGAGCGCGAACTCACCCAGCTTATGGCCGACCATGTTCTCGGTGATGAACACGGGAATGTGCTTGCGGCCATCGTGAACCGCCAGCGTATGCCCGATCATCACCGGGAAAATCGTCGAGCGGCGGGACCACGTCTTGAGGATCCGCTTCTCGTTGCGGGCGTTCATATCGTCGATTTTTTTCAGTAGTTTCGGGTCAGCGTACGGACCCTTCTTCAGTGAGCGTCCCATAGTTTACTTGCTCCCCCGGCGTCGGACACGGAACTTGTCGGTCTTCTTGTTGCGGCGAGTTCGGAAGCCATGCGCCAGTACGCCTGTCGCGGAGACAGGACCCTTCTTACGACCAACCGGAGACTTGGCTTCGCCGCCGCCGTGTGGATGGTCTCGCGGCGACATCACCACGCCTCTGTTGTGCATGTAGACGCCCAGCCAGCGATTCTTACCGGCCTTGCCGTGCTTGATGTTCTCGTGCTCGATATTGCCGACCTGCCCGATCGTCGCGATGCATTCCGCGAGAACGAGCCGCATTTCAGTCGAAGGAAGCCGGATCGTGCAGTACTTGCCTTCCTTAGCCACCAACTGAGCGAAGCCGCCCGCGCTACGAACAAGCTCCGCGCCCTTGCCGGGCTTGAGCTCAATATTGTGGATCGTCGTACCGACCGGAATGGCGCGCAACGGAAGCGAGTTACCCGGTTTAATATCCGAGCCTTCGCCCGAGCTGATCACGTCGCCCACACTCAGGCCGACCGGCCAAATAATGTAGCGCTTCTCGCCGTCGGCATAGTGGATCAAGGCAATCCGCGCGGAGCGATTGGGATCGTACTCGATCGTCGCCACCTTGCCGGGGATCCCAGCCTTGTCGCGCTTGAAGTCGATCACGCGGTACTGGCGCTTGTTGCCGCCCGCGGTGTTCACCGCCGTACGGCGGCCTTTGTTGTTACGACCGCCGCTATGCGGGTTCGGACGGACCAGCGACTTTTCCGGAGTCGTCTTCGTGACTTCGGAGTAGGTCGAGACCGTTCGGAACCGCTGGCTCGGGGTCGTCGGATTAAGTCGTTTAACAGGCATGGCTTACACTCCCTCGACGAGCTCGATCGACTGACCGGGCGCTAGCGTAATAATCGCCTTCTTCCAATCGGACGTCATTCCGCGGTTGCCGCGACGGCCGAAACGGCCCCGGCGGCTCTTGCCTTTGACGCTGACCGTGTTGACGCCGACTACCTTAATGGCATTCTTCGATTCCGCTTGGATCTTTTCAACCGCCCAAGCGATCTCGAACTTGTTCGCGTCGGGGGTAACGGCAAAAATATACTTGCCGCTGTTGGTCCCATTGACGCTCTTCTCGGTGACGATCGGCCGCAGGATGATCTCGTACGGGCTCTTCGTTGTCGAACTCATGGTTTTAGGCCTCCTGCGCCGGCTGGACTTTGTCCAGGGCCTCTTTCGTGAAGAGGATCGTCTCGGCCGCCAGCACATCGCGCGTCGAGAAGCCCGGAGCAATCCGAACCTCAACATTCGGAATGTTGCGGAACGATTTGTAAACAACCGGGTCGTGCTTCGCAACCACGATCAGAATGCGCTTGCCGGTCAGCGAAAGATCCTTCAGAATGCCCGCGGCAGCCTTTGTGCTAATCGCCTCGAAACTCAGCGAGTCGATTACCTGAATTGCCTCGTCGGCAACCTTCGCCGACAGAGCCCCAGCGATGGCGGCCCGTCGCATCTTCTTTGGCATGTCGCGAACAATATCGCGAGGCAGCGGCCCCAGCGCGATACCGCCATGGCGATAATGCGGCGCCGACGTCATACCCTGTCGAGCGCGGCCGGTCCCTTTCTGCTTGTACGGTTTGCGAGTCGTGTGATGGACTATGGCGCGAGTCTTGGTGCTCTGAGTTCCCTGGCGGCTGTTAGCCGTCTCGGTCTGAACAGCCTGGAAGATCAGCCCCTTGTTGACCGGCGCTTGAAAAACCTTCTCGCTCAGCGCGACGCTTCCCGCGCCGCTGCCATCTTTTTTCTTAATATCTAGAGTTGGCATCGTCTTCTCCTATTCGCGGGTTAGCGGATGAACTTCTTAACCAGAACCAGTCCGCCGTTCGCCCCGGGAATTGCGCCCTTGACGAGCAAAAGGTTCTTGGAGACGTCGACGCGGACGACCTTCAGGTTCTGTTGGGTCACCTGCTCGGAGCCCATGTGGCCCGGCTTCTTGTTACCCTTGAAGGTTCTCGCAGCGTCGGTCGCGCCGGAGCTTTGCGGCTTGCGGTGAATCATGGAACCGTGCGTCATGTCGCCACCGTGGAAGTGGTAGCGCTTGACGACGCCGGCAAAACCCTTGCCCTTGGAGATCCCGGTCACGCTGACCTTGTCCCCCGAGGCGAAGATGTCAGCCGCGAATTGATCACCCTCCGCGAGATTCTCACCAGCCCCGATTGCGATTTCGCGTAAAACGCGGCTCGGTTCGACGTTGTGAGCGCGGAAATGACCCTTCTGCGGCTCGTTGAGGCGCTGCTCTTTAACGGTCTCGAACCCTACCTGAATGGCAGAGTATCCGTCCTTTTCTTGTGTCTTGACCTGAGTCACCACACAAGGGCCTGCCTCGATGACCGTCACCGGAGTGACACGGCCGTCGTCCTCGAAAACCTGGGTCATGCCCAGCTTTCGCCCTAGAATTGCACTTGGCATTATTTCCTCCACGGCGCACATGGGGCTTGCCGATACCGGCTAGCCTTGCTTGTCGCGGGTGTCCTGGACGCCCATATGGGTCGTCCCCTTTGTTGTCTCACAGACCCCACGCTTCGCCCCATCATATGATGGACACGACTCGCGAGTCCTACAGCTTGATCTCGATATCGACGCCGCTTGGGAGGTTCAAACTCGCCAGCGCATCAATGGTCTTTGGACCTGGATCGAGAATGTCGATCAGACGCTTGTGCGTCCGCATCTCGAAGTGCTCCATCGACTCTTTGTCGATGGTCGGTCCCTTGATGACCGTGGTTCGCATAATCTCGGTCGGCAATAGTACCGGCCCCGCTATCCGCGCGCCTGTGCGGCGGACGGTCTCGACTATCTTTTCGGCGGACTGGTCGAGCAGACGATGATCGAACGCCCTCAACCGAATTCGAACTTTATCGCGACGCATTTGGTAACCCTTGTATCCCTCGCCGGGAATGGCCGTCCATAGAGGACGGCTTCCCCGCGATTACTATTCGACTATCTTGCTTACAACGCCTGACCCGACGGTGTGACCACCCTCGCGGATCGCGAAGCGGAGGCCTTCCTCCATCGCGATCGGGTGGATCAGCTCGGAAACGATCTTCACGTTGTCGCCAGGCATCACCATCTCGACGCCTTCAGGAAGCTTCAGGTCGCCAGTGATGTCCGTCGTACGGAAGTAGAACTGAGGACGGTAACCC
>JARLGU010000051.1 GCA_031292625.1 Capsulimonadaceae bacterium
AAGCCCCATCAATGGGACTGCCGGATCACGAAAATGCTGGCCGTCTACCGATTAGGCCCGTTCACGGGCTTTCTCAACGCAGGCCGGCCCTTTCAGGACCGGACTCGCGCCGCTTTTAGCAGTTACAGATGCAATCGGACTGGGTGCGTTCCGAAGGGAAGTCGCATCTATTCATATCAACGATTGTCACCGGTATTGGCTCGGTTTCCGGCCGTGAACGACCGGCCTGAGGTGTCAAGCCCCATCAATGGGACTGCCGGATCACGAAAATGCTGGCCGTCTACCGATTAGGCCCGTTCACGGGCTTTCTCTACACGGAGGGCCTCTTTCAGGACCGGACTCGCGCCGCTTTTAGCAGTTACAGATGCAGTCGGCGCTAGGTGCGAATTGAAGTGGGATTGCGCCGGGTTCGCCGATATGATATAATGAAACGAGGCATTGTCGTTTCATTATTTTTAGTCGGTTGACTTGGCCTATATTAAGCTGACCCGAGGCGCAAGCCGAGGTCAGAGTTGCCGCCCCGCGTCGGATGTCGCCGGACGAAAACTATTACGTGAGTCGGCGTGGACACGCGGATGGAACAGTCGCTCTTTCTCGGACGGATCTCTCGTGGTTCGATATTTTGAAGGTATGAAGAGCTTTTGGACTGTTTCGTGGTGTTTCCCGTTATTATAACGCTCATACCATCTTTGGCGTCGGTACCGTACCGATCCGCGGGGTCATCTTAACAATAGTGAGATACCATATTAAGATATATGGTAAAGACTCAATGACTATATGAGCGTGTGGACGTTGAACCTTGTCAAACGTTCACTGAGGAGTACGTTTTTCGACTATGGCATTCCCAAAGAAAAGCCTGGGCGATTATCTGGTGGAAACGGGCGTGTTGACGGAAGATCAACTGCGCCAGGCGAAAGATGTTCAGAAGAGCGCCCCCGGCGATCTCGGCAACATCATCGTCGACCTTGGTTTCGCGTCGGAGCGCAACGTCACGGCTTGCCGTGCGCGTGAAATGGGCTTGCCGTTCATCGATTTGAGCAGGCAGACCGTTGACCCCGACTTGCTGAAACTGGTTCCAGAACACATCGTCAAACGATACAATGTGCTGCCGGTCAAAAAGGAGTCCAACAACCGGCTCCTCGTTGCCGTCAGCGATCCCAAATCGTCGATCGTTGCGCTCGACGATATTCGCATCGTCTCAAAGCATCAGCCGGTTCCGGCCCTGGCGACCAAGTCGGATATTGAGGATGCGATCAAGCGCCTCTATGCCGATACGGGCGGCAACGGCAAATCCGCGTTTCCGGCCAACGGCAATGGGCGAGGCAACGGCGCCGGTCGCAGACCGGGGTCCGCGACGCCGGCCCTGATCCCGACGGGCAGCGGCGGCCCCGACAACACGCCGGCTTTGATCGATGAATCGGCTTCGCCGGTCGCTCCCAGTTCGTCGGACGCAGGCGGACAAAGCGGGACGGCGGCGCCTGCTCAACCGGCTTCAGGCGTTGGCAGCCTTCAAAATGCCCTGCAGGGCGACCTGCTAAACATGATCGGGGCGGCGGAGGACGACAACGACGAAGAGGCCATGCGCGACATGGCCGACGACGCGCCCATCGTCCGCATCGGCTACACGATTGTGTTGCAGGCCATCCGCGAAGGGGCGTCGGATATCCATATCGAGCCGGAGAAGCGCGGCGTGCGAATCCGCTATCGCATCGATGGCGTTCTCAACGAGATCATGCAGGTGCCAAAGCATATTCAGGCGCCGCTGATTTCCCGTTTCAAGATTCTGGCGGACCTCAACATCGCCGAACGGCGCGTTCCGCAGGACGGCCGTATCCCGATCCGGCATGAGGGCAAAGAGTACGACCTCCGCGTCAACTGCTGCCCGACGAACTTCGGCGAGAAGATCGTCATGCGCGTTCTCGACAAGAGCAACGTATTGCTGCCGCTCGAAAAGCTCGGCTTCCATCCGGACGTGATGACGCAGATGGATGACTTGATTACCCAGCCGAATGGACTGTTCCTGACGTGCGGACCGACCGGTTCGGGCAAAACGACGACTCTTTACTCGATCCTTAACAAGATCAACACGCCAGAAAAGAACATCATGACGGTCGAGGACCCGGTTGAATACATTCTTCCGGGCATCAGTCAGGTTCACGTCCAGAAAAAGGCGGGCATGACGTTCGCTGCGGCGCTTCGCGCGTTTCTCCGCCAGGACCCGGACGTGATCATGGTTGGTGAAATCCGAGACCTTGAAACCGCGCAGATCGCGGTTGAGGCCGCTCTGACGGGCCACCTGGTGTTGTCCACGATCCATACCAACAGCGCATCCGAAGCGGTCATGCGCTTGGCGGATATGGGCATTGAGCCGTTCCTTCTTTCCGCGACGGTTTCCGGCGTGATCGGTCAGCGCCTCTCGCGGCGTGTCTGCGGCAACTGCAAGGAACCGTATGAGGTTCAGGCCGAGTCGCTGCGCAGGTTCGGCTTCCCGGTAACGAACCCACGCGAAATGATCACGCTCTATCGGGGGCGCGGTTGTGAGACGTGCCGCGGCAAGGGCTATAAGGGGCGTCTTGGACTTTACGAACTCCTCAAGATGAACGATGAGATTCGGGAGCTTGTCGTGCGACGCGCTCCTGCCCTTGAAGTGCGAGATGCCGCTCGGGCATCCGGCATGAAAGAGCTGCGCGAAGACGGTCTTTGGAAGGTTTTGCAGGGCATGACCACTCCGGAAGAGGTCATGCGCGTCGTGTTCACGGGGACGTAGAAATATTCTGCCCGGCCCCCGAACTTTTGGGCCGGGCGCCGCCGTCTTACTAGCGTGGCAGCGAAGTAGACGGGGCTAGTTCGCTTCATCATAGGCAAGGAGAATTCCGCATGGCTGGTTTTGGTCAATCCTCGCAGGGTGGCGGTTCTGGGGCGCCGGGCGCTCAAGCGCGTCCTGGCGCGCCCGGACAGCCTGGTATGCAGCCGCTGGGACAGGGGATGCCCGCGACTCCCAAGGCCGCGTCGACGGAGCCTTCCGAAGAGAGAACGTTGATGACGATGCTCGCCGAGACGGGAGTCCCGGTGCGTCCGGTTGAGGACCTGCATCTCGATGAGCTTCTCCATACGATGGTGGAAAAAAACTCCACTGACCTTCATATCGCTTCCGGAATGCCGCCTTGCTACCGCGTTGACGGCGCTCTCATGCCGATGCCATACGAGAAGATGACCGGCGCTGACACGCAGCGGATGATGTACGACATCTTAACCGATGAGCAGATCCAGAGATTTGAGAGCACGTGGGAGCTTGACTTCGCATACGCTCTTCAACGCAAGGCTCGTTTCCGCGTCAATATCTACAAGGATAAGGGGACTGTTGCCGCCGCGCTCCGTTTGATCCCGACGAAGATGCCGACTCTCTCGTCAATGGGCTATTCTCCCGTTCTCGAAAAGCTGACCCACCTTAAGAGAGGACTCGTGCTGGTTACGGGGCCAACGGGATCCGGCAAGTCGACGACGCTCGCGGCAATGATTAACACGATCAACTGCACGCGCAACGAGCATATCTTGACGATCGAGGACCCGATCGAATATCTGCATACCCACCGCCTGAGCGTCATCAATCAGCGTGAGGTCGGCGCGGATACAAAGACTTTCCAAGCGGCGCTAAGAGCCGCCCTCCGCGAAGACCCGGACGTGATCCTGGTTGGTGAAATGCGAGACCTTGAAACCATGCAGTTGGCGATCTCCGCGGCGGAAACCGGACACCTCGTGTTCGGAACGCTGCATACCAACAGCGCATCCTCAACCGTCGACCGCATCGTTGACTCGTTCCCGGATGGCGCGAAGCCTCAGGTGCGCTTGCAGCTCTCAAATAATATTCAAGCGGTGATCTGCCAGACGCTGGTGCCAAAGGCCGGCGGCCCAGGCCGCGTCGGCGTTCAGGAGATCATGATCGCGTCGCCCGCTATTCGCAACCTGATCCGCGAAGCCAAGGCTCACCAGATTACATCGATCATTCAGACGAGCGCTGCGATCGGAATGGTCACGATGGATCAAGGATTGCGCGATGCGTATCTGGCGGGCAAAATCTCATACGATAACGCGATTGCGCGCGCGCAAAATGCGGAAGATCTCAAGAAGTACCTCGCGCAGGGCAAAGATGAAGGTGCGAGCGGCAACAAAAATGGTCGTTAGCGCGTAGATCTGGGGTAGTTCGCTTTCGAGGCCACGCGGCTCTCTGGGAGAAAAAAGATGGCGACATTCGTCTATACGGTTCGGGATACGGCGGGGGTAGTCCGTACGGGATCCTCGGAGGCCGAGAATGAGGAGATTCTTGCTCGTCGCTTGCGCGAGCAGGGCTTCGCCGTCACCGAGATCAAGCAGACCAAGAAGAAAAAGGCCGCGGCGGGCGCCAACAGTTTTCTGCAAAACCTGCAGAAGGTCAAAGTCGACGAACTTGCGATGTTCTTCCGGCAGTTTTCGACGATGGTTGAAGCCGGCGTGAGTTTCGTCAGGTGCTTGACAGTCCTCTCCGAACAAACCGAAAACGCTCGCCTTCGCCGCATCATTCACGAAATGCTGCACGAAGTCGAGGCGGGCCAGACGCTGTCCAAGTGCATGGGCAAGTACCCGCGCGTTTTCGACAACTTGATGGTCGGCCTGGTGCATGCCGGAGAGATCGGCGGTGTTCTCGAAGAAACGCTGAACCGTCTGTCGGTCTTTATCGAAAACGACGTCGCCCTTCGCCGCAAAGTCAAGTCGGCAATGACGTACCCGACGATCGTCCTTTACCTTGCGGGCGGCATCATCTGCGGTCTTTGCTACTTCATCGTCCCCAAGTTTATCGACTTGTTTAAGAGCATGGGCGTCAAGGAAATGCCGTTCATGACTCAGGTTCTGATCGCCATTTCCAACTTCCTGCTTTATAAGTCGTGGCTGGCTATTATGCTTGTCTTTGGCATAAAATTCGGCTTCGCCGCGATCAACCGCACAAAGACGGGGAAGATCGTGATCGACAAGATCACGCTGATGCTGCCGGTGGTGGGCAACCTCAACCTCAAGGTCGGCGTCGCGCGATTTGCGCGAACGCTTGGAACGCTTTTGGTCAGCGGCGTGCCGATCCTGCAAGCGATGGAGACGGTGGCCGGCGTCGTTGGCAACCAGCTGATGGCTGACGCGATCATGGAAGCGCGCGCCAGGATCCGGGAAGGCGACCGAATTGGCGAGCCGCTGAAGAAATCAGGCCTGTTCGCTCCGATGGTCGTCCACATGATTTCAATCGGCGAAGAGTCAGGCGCACTCGACCAGATGTTGTCCAAGGTGGCCGACTTTTACGAGGACGAGGTCAATGCAGCGCTTGATGACCTGTCAGCCGCAATTGAACCGGTCATGATTTGTCTCCTGGGCGGGATCGTTCTCTTTATCCTGCTCGCCTTGTGGATGCCGATCATTGCGATCATCCAGCAACTCTCCGGAGGCGATGGCGGAAAGGACGACGGTTAGCCGCAAGCTGCGCACCGTCGCGTAAGGAGCAATCTTTAATATGGCCCCGGCCTTTGTTTTGGGGCTGGTCGCGGCGCTGGCGTTCGGCGTCTCGATCGGCTCCTTTTTGAATGTCGTAATCTACCGCGTTCCCCGTGGAGAATCGGTCTCATCGCCGACCTGGTCGTACTGTCCCAACTGTCATACCAGGCTCATCGGCTGGGACCTCGTCCCGATTTTTTCGTTTCTGTTTCTCGGGACGAAGTGCCGCTATTGTAAGAAGCCGATTTCGTGGCGCTATCTCACGGTCGAAACGATCACGGGCGTGCTCTTCGCGGGCCTGTTTTGTACCTATGGGTGGCATATCGAGACGGTTGCCTACTGCCTTTTCGCGGCCGTGCTCGTAGCCGCGTTCTTCATCGATCTCGACTATTTTATCATTCCAGATGAGTTGAACGTTCTCGGCGTTGGCTTCGGAATCGCGCTCAACATCGCACACTATTGGACGGGCGATCCGCCGGCGCGATGGACTATCGGTCCCGTCCACATTTTGGCCAGCATTGGCTCGGCGGTGGTTTGCGCGCTTCTCTTTCACCTGATCAGCTTGGTTGGTTACCTCTACTACACTCGCCGCGGAGCGGGCGGTCCTGTCGACGTCGGCGCGGATGCCGAACCGGCGCCAAGCGTATTCACGAAAATTGGGTGGTTTACGGTGGGAATACTTGACGACTTCGGTTTTCTGCTGGCAAAATTCTGTGGGCTCGGCTTCGTGTTTCCCGGCATCCGGCGTTGGATCGATGCGCACGAGGTGATCGATGAGCCGGAAGCTGCGTCGTTGCCGGATCAAGCCGTTCCCAGCGGAACCGTCAAAACGCGCGAGGAGATCGCCCAGGAGATCGAGAGCGACGAAGAGCAGACCGGCATGGGCCAGGGGGACGCAAAGCTGGCGGCTGCAATCGGCTCGGTGCTGCTGCTTAAGATGGCGCTGCTGTCTATTTTCGTCGCCATTGTGCTTGGCGGCATCGTCAGCGTCGTACTGCTCGTTACCGGCCGCCGGGGCGGCCGGTCGGCGATTCCTTTCGGTCCGTATTTGGTTGCCGGAACCTTGATTGTCCTGTTTACCGGGACGCACCTTCTCGACTGGTACCTGCTTTACGCATTCCCGGCGCGGTGACGCCTGCGCACGCGCGGCGACGGGCTTGAGCGGGAACAAAGAGACCATGCGGATCGTCAGAATCGGGTGGCGCTGAGGTTAGTTTCAGCATAGGGAGCATGATTGGATGATCGATAGCAATTCAATACGAATGACGCATAAGCTGAGCACCCGCCGCCGGGGCGCGTTCACGCTGATCGAGCTGCTCGTTGTGATCGCCATTATCTCGATTTTGGCCGGTTTGCTCTTCCCCGCGATTTCATCCGTATTGGAGAACAACCGCGAGACGAACACGATGTCGAGCATGCAGCAGATCCAGTCCGGGCTCGCGTTATACAAACTCGACAACAAGCGCTACCCGGACGTACTGTTCGCCTATGCTCCGTTTGTGGGCGACACGAGTTCGGCGGGGGCCGTCTGCGCGAACACGACACCTTGCTGCGGCGCGACGTCGATGGCCGATATCAGTACGGCGGGTGCGTGCACTGCGGAACTCGTGGGGCTCTATCCCACCTATGTTAACGATTGGCACGTCTTCACTTGCAAGAACAACGACATTGACGATATCACGGCGGTGACCGGAAACCTGACGACCTATCCGGTTAACACGTCCGCATCGTCGTGCTCGGTTCCGACCGCGGTCCAGCATAGTTATTTTAAGGAAGACGCCTTTGACGTTAGCCCGCAGATCACAGGGACGAATCAGGTCTCCGATCCTGTCAGCGGCAATTACATCGTGCGTTATCAGACGAGCTGGACAGACTACACGCCTTCCCAGAAGTCAAGCTGTTCGTCAGGCCAATCCGCGGCGTATTATAGCTCGCTCTGTTTTCCGGGAGGTGTTACCGACAAGAACGGTAACTGTACTACGCCGGTCGATCCGGACTACCAGCGCCAACTTCGGTGGACAATGCCGCCTCCGAATACGTACGTCACCTGCACGACCGACCACGTGAAGAACGCCGACCGCGTTTTGGTTCTCTATCTGGACGGCACGGTCAAGAAGGTCAACATTTTGAACGGCTGGCAAACGTCCCTCGTCTCGGGGCAGGCTTCCGAACTTACGAGCGACATTGCCGGGAGCGCCAAGATTCTCGAAAATAGCTTCAATGATGGAGCGCCTGATATTGGCCCGGCGGAAATCGACCCCAACGACACGCAGATTTACGCCAGCAAGGCGACCTTTTGGCGGACGCTAATGGGTCGTGGAGAGATTCATTAGGCCGCTCTTGTAGCGCGAATCGCAAGGGCGCATCGACATCATGCAGCAATGTAGCACCACAATCAGCAGGCGAACCAGGCGCAACCAGGGCTTCTCGCTCGTCGAGGTATTGGTCGCGATCGCCGTGCTGATTGTTGGCATCGTCGCCGTGATCGAACTCTTCCCTCCTGGATTCTTTGCCCTCAACGCGGCGGATACGCGAGGGCGCGCGCAGGCTATGGCGACCGATCAGATTCAAAGGACAACCGCGGCGCTGACGCAAATCAGCTTGATCTATTCCGAAACATCTCCAATGGACGACAACAGTCCGACTCTTTGGAGCCAGGGGTGGGGCGCCGGGCAGACCGCGGGCGGCTCCGCGAATAACGAGTACCAGAACGGCGGCCCGAACAGTGAACTCGTTGTCTCGGGCGAGATGGCCGCTATTCCGAAGCTGAACACAAGCAATACGCAGCAGAGCACGTCCGTTTACGCGTGGTTGGCTGGCGGAACGGCTGGGAGCCACACACTGATCCAGACGCCGCTTGGGGCTGGGACGTGCACGTACGCCCTGACGTTCGCTCCGATACAGCTTGCGACCCCGGGGGCGATGACGCTGCGCGGCGCGAACTGGACGGGCTATCAGGCGGCGTCATACACGATTACATCCGGTCTCGTGGATGTGCCGCCCGTTGGCGTATACGATCCGAGCGACGTCCTTAAAGCCGGTCAGCCGCAGTTCGAGGTCGACTACACGAACGGAAAGCTCGCGCTGCCGCTCGAATACGGGTACTACGATTACAACTCACAGGTTCGTCAGGGCGTCTCCACTCCCGCGCTTCTGACGTGCGAGCAGGGCAGCACGGCGAATAAGGGATACACGCAAACGTTTGCGATTAGCGTGACATCGTCGTCCGGGACATCCACCGGCATCCTGACCGTGGATCCTTCCGACATCTATTACAACTATTATCTCGCGACGTCTGTTGCCGGGGGCGACCCAACCTATCATAGCCTTTGGTTCGATCCTACGAGCCCCGGCCCGAATAGCAGCGTTAAGTGGGCCGGCGGAAACGCGCCGTCAGCGCCGTGGATCTCCGTAACCTTGCGACGCGACTTTCAGTTGACCGAGACGGCTCAGGGCGCCCCGAAGTTTGACGGAGACCCGTACGAGTACGCGCTGGACGCCAACATTGCCAGCACGAGTTCCGTTTATTCCGGCCTGATACACTTGAACCCGTGGGCGGCCACATTGCGTGATTCGCGAAACAACCCGGTCAATTTAGTGGCGGACTATGTGGTCGCCGATACCCATATTCTCTGCGAGGACCATGCGGCGACAGGCGACTCGATCCGCGTGGATGCTCCGTCGATTTTGCAGATCGGCGACCCGCTTGACCAGGGCGATGCGACCAAGACGAGCCCGACGTATCAGGGCCTCATCGATCCGCGCCTATCAATGGGCGGACCGGTCGCGGTCGATGTCATCGTTTACGACTTGGATACCGGCGCGGCGCTTTCATCTGGCGGCGATTTTCAAACCAATTACAGCGCCGGACGTATTCAGCTCGGCGATAACTTCGCTCGATCAAACGCGCACCTGCGAGTTGTCTACCGGGCGCGCCATCTCTGGTCGTTCAACATGACCAAAGCGGCGGCAAGCTATGCGTACGCTGGTGTATACTCTTCGAGCAACCCGGCGAATCATTCGGTGGCGACGAACCTTGGCAATTACTGGTTGGCCTCGTCGTCGGCGAGCAACACCCGGCTTTATTTCCCGTATACCGATGTCGGAAAGACGATCAGCATCGGCACGCTGTTGATTACGACCACGGTTACGACCGCAAGGCCAAGCGGCCAGCGCTCGACGCCAGGCGGAAACTGGCTGGTGCTCGCGCCGGATTCGACGATGACCAGCGCCGGGATCAAAATGGGCTACGTGGACCTTCTGGAAGGCCGCAACTCTGACGGAAACCCCGAGGGGCTCATTAACACGGGCAATGGAGACATTGGCCTGTACAACGGCACGAACGGACCTTCATCCAATATTACGGGCGGCTCGTTTACCGCGCGAATTACTTATATGGAAAACAACTCGTGGCGCCATCAGGACGTCACCTCCTATGTCAACCCGGCAACCCAATAATGCTTGAACGACTTAAACAATTGCAAATTGAGGATGCCGGAACGCGGCGATTACGCGCTGGATTGGGTTTCACCCTCATCGAGCTGCTCGTCGTCATCGCGATTACGCTCGTGTTGATGCTTCTGCTGTTCGGCCCGATGTTCGCAGGCCTCAAGTATACGTCGCAGGCGCAGACCAATGCCGCCGCCCAGGATGGCCAGCGGCTTTTGCTGCGCCAGATCATGCGCGACCTGGCGTCGGCCGCCGCGGTTCGCGACACGCAGGACCACTATCTCAACGTGATGGTGCTTGAGAAGGCGAACCAGGGCGATACGCAGGGCACGCAAGCGCTCGCCCACATGTACAACGGCTATACGGACATCATCCCGCCGCGCACCATGTGCCAGGATGAACAGTCGACTCAGACGGGAACGTGCGTCGAGACCGGTCAGACCGTGATTACCGATCCGACGACCAACCAGAACGTCGTTCCGACCCCTACGATCCCGACCACGTCGGGCACGTCTTCGGGCAAGATTTACACGGTGGCGACCGGCGTATCCACGCCGGTCGCTCCCGGATCGTCGTTTACGCGCTATTTCATCGGTCTCAAGTATCCGTTCAATTTCAGCTATGACGGCAAGGCGACATCGGTCGCGGTCGCGCAGCCTTACAGCAGCATTTACGACGCGCAAACCGAAGCGAAGTCGGATCCTTATTACAACAATACCAACTATCCGGCCGGCGTTTCCGGCGAGCAGGACGTGCAGCAGGGCGATCTGAATAACACCTACGTGCTTTATGTCGCCAACGTGTCGCCCTATCAGCCGCACTCGACAAACGCCAACACGGGGCTGTTCAATACGAGCGCATCTGGGCAGCCGATACTCGACGATCCCGACTTTTTCCGGATCGTGACGAGCAACGACTATCTTCCGGATACGGATCCGTACTACAACAACACGCCAGGCAAGACATACGGTCAAGTTTCTGCGACCTATGCGGCGACGCATAATGCGCGCGTCTACAATTGGTACAAGGTCGCGCATCAGGTGATGGCGGGCCGGGAGTATGATCTGCTTGGCTACGCGCGCACCGGCGGCAATGTCGATTGGGGACAACCCGCGGCGACCGTGCCCTCAAATGCATCCGTTAGCGTGGCCGATCCGCTTACGGGAACTGCGTATTCCGGATGGCTTGGCAAGAACTCGAACGCCGTCAGTTCGACCCCGTTCACTTACGACACGCTCCACTTGGTCAACGGATTGGCCGCAATCAAGCTTCGCGGGCTGACGACGATCCTCCCGGCGGGCCAGACGGGCGAGGGGAGCCAGACGCTTGCGGCCGACGATACCAGCCAGGGCGCTCAGCAAAATGGCACGAGCGACCCGAACCAGCAATATATTCCGACTAGCTATACCCTGGGCAGCGGACAGATTCAGGGAACGCCGATAATTAGCGTCGTGGGAGATCCCGTCACAACCAGCACGTCCGGCACGACGGGGACAACGTACGTGACCGGGCTCGCGGATACGGCAAGCGTCGGTAAGTCTTTGGTTAATTCTAGCGGTACGGTGGCCGCTACGGACATCGTGGAGTACATCGGCGCTACGCCTCCCTTGCCGAGCGATTCGTCAACCCTTGCGGTTTACGATGTGACGCAAAGCCGGCAGATTGTGTCGACGACGGCGGAGCCGTTCGTGTACCTGGCGTTCAATCGAACATCCGGCAAAGTGAGCTTCTCCGTTCCGGCTGTTCCAGGCGCGAAAGTCGCCGCGGCCAATGGCGGCAATGCCGATCCGAATAATACGGCGAACGGGACCTATTACAACACGTGGTGGTACACGTCGCTCAATCCGAGCGCCGTGCCGACGGATGTGGACTCCGTGACCGGAGATCTTGTCGTCATCCTGGATGACAATACTCAGTTCCCCGGAAACCCGCTGTACCAGGGCGGAACGTCGCCGATCAAGCCGCCGCCGCGCGTGGTCGTCAATAGCGAAAACGTGCGTGGTCCGGATCGAACGAAAGCCGTGACATCGGATGTCGCCCAGGATGCGATTAACCTTCCGCTCGTCACCTACGCTCGCGTACCGTTCGGCTCGGCAATTGGACCGAATCAGTATTCCATCGAATACCGGCATCCGATTACCTCGACATCGCCCACAACGTACCAGACGTGGATCCACCTGGGCGATTACGGTAGCTCGAACACGTCCGATCCGTCGTGGGCGAACTTCATCAATACGGGGATAGCCGCGGCCTCAAGCAACAGATTGGCGGCCGCGAATACGATTTTAGTTTCGTACAACGTTCAAAACAATACGCTGAACGGGGCGATGTCGGCTGGATCCGTGCACGCCACGGTGAGCACGCCAGCGAACGTCACCGCGAGCTACGCGACGAGCAGCATGATGCAGGTGACCCTCGGCTTCCGCGTCTACGATGCGTTTTCGGGAACGGCGTCGTTCCTGACGACGTCGACGGACGCGCCTGTCGGCAACGGCACCCGGTAATACCAGTTATGATCGATCAAGACAAAAACTTGCGGAGAGGAAACGAAGCGGTCGTCGCTCGCCGCCGGAGCCAGCAGGGCCAGTCACTGCTGATCGCGCTGGCCGTGCTGATCATCCTTTCGTTCCTTGGCACCATCTTCGTCGCCATCGTCGGGCACAACCTGCTGAGCGCTCAGCAGAGCAACCGGACGAGTTCCGCGGATACGTACGCGCAGGCGGGCATCGATTTTGCGGACAAGATGCTTCAAGTGTCTCCCGAGGGCGCCGACTGGCGGCCTCCGCTTCAGTACAACACGACGAGCCCGGAAGTTTGCACTTGGCTGACGGCGGCGCTGTCAACCGATCCGGACAAAACGTATCTGTCCGCTGGCTATACGCGATACAACGTCGGCGCCGGCCGCTTCTTGCTGCGTGTCAGCTACCTGAACGAGACCGGAGACGCGAGCGAAAACCCGGCGCCGAACACGGGCGCGCCGCAGCAGACGACGACATCGAAGTTTCTTAAGATCGAATCCGTCGGCCTTGAAGGGACGGTTAATCCGGACGATCCTACACTTGTGAACGTTGCGACCAGCCGCCCCAGTACGCGTACTGCCTATAAGCCCATTTGCCTGGGCGACTACTCGCGGTTTATTACGAATCGGTTTAATCGCACTGACGCGGCATGCCTCGGCTTCCCGAGCGTGTGGGGCCTTTTGCCTGGGTCCGCGAGCACGGCCTCGTCGACCTTGTACACGCCGGGCGTCGAGTCCGTTAGCCTGACATCAGGGGGAAGCGCGGTTAACCTGGCGCTTCAGTCCATGCCGATCACGTTTGGATCCGCCAACGCATATACAGGAACAAACTCGAACGCCACTCTTGGCGGCGGGGCGATCCGCGCGAACACGGACCTGCGCCTCTACGGAGTGCTCAACGTCTACCTGAATCCACGTTACGGAGAAGACATCGAAACGTCCGGGAGGCTGCTCTTTGACGGTTTTAACCAGGGCGCGAATGGGACGGCCGACGATCGGTCGCAGCAGCCGACTCAATTGATCGTCACGCGGCCCAACCTCGACACTACGCAGGCGCCGGCGGCTGCTTACCTCTACCCGACCAACGCGGTGCTGCCAAGCTCAGGCGCGGGATTGTTCTCGACGGATCAGGGGGCGGTTCGCGACGGCATCGACGGAAGCGACAACGCGCTCTACGACAACAGCAATGCGTATGGCGGCACGGATATAGACGCCGCATCCGGATACCCGCGCAACGTCAAGCGCCGTAACCCGCCGGTTATCGATCAGACCGATCCGCAGACGCAGTTGTCGCGTTATGCCGCGCTTGCCCAGATTGGCTCGACGGGCGCGCTCGGCGGTGGAACCTCGTCGTCTACATCGTCGACGTCCAGTTCGTCGAGCTCGAGCACTGCGGTTGCCGGTTACTCGGGACCCTTTAAGTCTTCGGGCTCTCTCGCGACGATTTTTGTGGACAACAGCGCCGACTTGCAGGCCGAAAGCGAGCAGTTTACAATGCGGGATCAGTGGATCAACCGCGCCGACCCGCAGAAGGCCGGTTACTGGCGCGGACCGATCTACACGCCGCCCGGCGCACTCGTCACATTCGGTATGGTTCCCGGCACAAAGCAGTGGGGCGTCACGATCGTCCGGTCGGACATTTCCGCCAGCGGGTCTACGATTTGGAGTTGGAACAACGACAACAACGGCATAAGCTCTCTTGCCGCGAACCGTATGCGGTTCGTATATGCGGCGAGCGCCACGGACCAGGACGGCAATGCAACGAATGGGACGGCGAGCGATCCGATCTACGCGCTGAACGCCGACAACGCGCCTTCAACGGCGTGTTCGACGACGAATCCGCCGCAGGACAATGCCAACAACGACGTGCTAATCTATACGGAAGGCAACGTGCGCGTTCGCGGGGTCATCAGTCAGCCCGGCGACAATGGGAGCGGCAGCCCGAATAACAGCCACCATATTACATTGGTGACAAACGGCATCGCCTATATCGACGGCTGCATACTTAAGGGCAATTACGCGAGTTCCACGGGAGGCGCGCTGTCGCTCGGTTCGGAGTTCGGCGGATCGACGACGCCGGTTTCGACCTCGTCGATCGCGATCCTGGCGCGCCAGTATGTCTGCGTCAATACGACGCAGTTCTTCCCGGGGACCGAAGAGCCTCAGGCCAACCTGAACGCGGCGACGATCCCGCCCGCGCTGATCGACTCCGGATGGGAGTTCCGCAGCGGGCAATCGCTGACCATGTCCGTTTTGTATCCCAAGCTCTACTATGCAACGAGTTCAGCCGCGAATACAGTGACGCCGGAAAAGCTCTACATAAGCGCTTCCGGCGAGCCGACGGATGCTTACGGACAGGTTTCCATTGCCGATCCGTACAACGACGTGTTGCGGGGTAGCGCAACGCCAAGCCAAGATCCCCTCTTCCCAGGGAACGATACGACGAGCATTCCCGAGGTTCCGTCGCCGTCCAACGGCATACGGGATACGTCGACGCTGTTGCCGACGTCGTACTCGGGGGCTCTTACGGGCATGACGTATGGCTATGGTCTGGAGCCGTTCGTGCTGAACTTCTCCGCGGATCAGGCGCGCTCCGCCGCGAACTGGCTGGTTCGCCGCGCCGCCGTTCTGCCCGGCGACATTCGGATCGAGGCGATGCTTTATGCGCAGGACAACTCATTCTTCGTGATACCGGGGGATTGGTTCAATCCAGATACCTCCGACACGGTTGATAACTTCCTCAGCCGCAATTGGACTACGGGGACCGGTACGACCGACAAGGACTTCCCGGCCTACGGGCAGCCGGTCGATCTGAAGATCACGATTTACGGGTCGGTGAGCGAAAACTTGCCGGCGGACATCGCCGACCAGCAAGCGTGGATGCAAAAGTGGGGATGGATCCCGCAGTATCACGGCGCTGATTGCTACACCGGCACATCCCTTCCGTCGCCGCACTATGCAACCGGCGGCGTCAACGGGGTCGCGCCGGGCTTGACGTTCCAATACGATCCGCTTGAAGGCTTTCCGATTCTTGGCGTGGGCGCTGAAGGGGGTGTCGCTTCTACAACGACGTCAGCGCAATATATCCGGGTAGACCGATTCGGCCGTCCGCTGCCCTTCGTGCCCAACCTTCCGGTCAGCCCGGATCTGGTTTACAGCGGGCTTCCGAGCTAGGGTGGTGTTTGCGTATTCAAAGAGGCTAGGGATCTTAGAGGGTGTGTACTAACTCTGCTTGGTGTGAAGAGATTTCAAGACGGCTCATGCCGCCGGGGCAATTTTTCGCCCGCGCCTCGTTCACTGCGGTGATTTACGTTGCCTCGTCAACACGCGTACGGCCTTTTGCCGCCATCGTTCGACCAGCGCACATCGTGAGCCGTGAAAGCGCTGTGACGGCCCATTTTCAAAAACGGCCACGGCGGCCGGGGAGCCGTCCTACAAGACCTTTCGATCTCTTACACACGCTCTTAGACGTTAGGGGCGTGCGGAACGCTCGATCGGGGCGGCGTTGGCAGGAGACATTCGGGTGACGAGTATGCCACATAAAGCGTTGAGCATCAATCGTAGTTTGGGATTGCCGATCGCCGGGCGAATGCTCGCATCCGTCGCGCTGCCGGCGCTTGCGTGTCTGGCGGTGCTGAGCGCGGGCGTTCGCGCTTGGGCGGGAGCGTATACGTATGGCACGCAGACGCGGGTCATCAATGCGGCGTACCTCGTGCTGCCAAGCGCGCACGAAGACGTAATCGGCGTTCCGGATCCGTATGTTTTCTATATCCTGAACAACCGTAACGATCTCCGGCCGAACAACTGGTCGCTGACCAACCCGATGAGCCCCAAGGTTGTCACGACCGCGCTTGCCAAGCGCTTCCAATCCTACACCGTCGGGTCGGTTACCTATCCTGGCTTGACGATCGGCGAGCCGGTCACTCCGGCGATGGCCGCCTTCTGGGAGATCGATATCGGCGACCTCTCTACGACCAATGTGTCTCAATTCGATGTTCTAGTGATTCACATCGACGGCCTTACGTACAACCTCAGTTCGGGGTCGTTCACTTGCGACACGCTGAACTTGAGCTCGTACAGCCGGCGGTGTCTTCGCCAGTTTTTGGACAAGGGCGGCACGCTGATTATCGACGGCGGCAGCGGGACGGCCGTGGACTCAGGGAATTCCGTGGTTTCGGGACACCAGGGCATGTGGGCGGCGACCGGGATGTTCGCGGATGTCCAATGGTACAACGGGCTCGGCAAGACCGGTATCGCGGAGACGCAGGTTAACGGCCAGCGCCATCCGTTGCTCACCGTGCCGTATTACCTGTCTCAGCAAGAGATCAACCAGCTTGGCGCGAATAACGTCGGCAACTACTTTCTCGCTTCCGGGCGTGGCGCGAGCAACCAAACGATCCCGACAACAGCCCTGAACCCGCCCGACGAATCGATTTTCGAGACCGTCGTCGGCAACTCGGCGGATGGCGGCCTGCCGTACATCGCGGCAGGCGATTACGGCGGCGGGCATATCATCGTGACGGCGGCGAACATTTGCAACGATATCAGCAATCCGGTCGTTCCCGCAGTGGGCCAGATCCCGCCGATCTTCTGCAATACGTCGGACTTCTCCGCCGCGCACGCCGAAGATCTCAAATTCATGGTTAACGCCATCTCGTACAGCTCGACATGTGCGCAAGGCGAGGGCTTCATTCCCCGGCACACGTCGTCCTCGGAAAGCGAGTTTGGCGGGTCGCTCCTGCCGACCTGGGAGTTTCCGCCGACGACCCCGACGAGCCCGACCAATTATCCGTTGGTATGGAATAGCGCGAACTGGTACAGTACGACGACGCCGGCGATTTTCGCGAATATCGCGTTCATCACGGACGGTCAGGGCTTCCTGCACGCGTTCGACGTTTATCCAACCGAAGATCTGGATGGCAACGGGAATGCCGACGACTACGCCGCCAGTCCGACGACGGATCCGCTCGTCCAAGAGAGGTCCGATAAGGATCTCTCGCAGGGCCGCGTTTACGATCAGCTCTGGACGTACTTGATCGACTCAGGCGGCGTATCGTCGCCCACCGTTGCCATTTTGCCGCAGAACAACACCAAATCCGGCTACACGTGGGTGATCGCGGAGGGCTCCGACGGTTCCGTGTACGGCGTCCCGGCCTGCGTCGCCGGCGGGGGAGCCCAGAAGCTTTACACCGCATCGGGCAACAAGTTTACGGTGTCTACGCCCCCGGTCCCGCCGCCGGCGCCGACCGTCTATCATGGCCGGATTTTCGCGATCCAGCCGGACAATAGTCTGGCGGTGATCGATCTGGCGCATCCGGTACAGAAGACGGCGGGCGGCACGAGCGATCCGATTACGTCGAACTATTTCAAGATGCAACTTCCCGTCCCCTCGAACACTACCTGGGGGCCTCCCTACTACGCTCCGATGGTGGCGTCGATCCCGAGCAGCGACGGAACATACGGCGGCGACGATATCGTCGTCACCGTGAGCTGTCAGAACTGCACGGTCTCCCTGCTCGTCGGCTCGCTGGACGAGACGATCCAGCCGTCATCCACGGCTTCGACGGCGACAATGGCCAATACCACCTACGCTACAAAGTCGATCACCGCCAAGTACAACGGCGTGATGGCGGTCGCGGCGCCCGAGGATCGCAGCAACGACTCGTACAACATGGATCAGTGGGTGTATATCAGCGATCCGAATTACAGCGTCGGTGGAAGTTCGACGGGAATTGCGACGAATGGCTACGCCGTCTTTTCCGGTATTACCGAATCGACGTCCGCTTCCTCCGCGGGCATCACGATTACATCGACGGATACGACGGTCACGCCGGCGAATGTTTCCAGTTTCTACGCGGACTACGACTTGTCGTCGAACTCAACGACCGCAGTTACTAGCGGCCTACCAACCCGCATGCAGCTCATTCCGAGCGTCATGAGCGGCACGTCGACTGCCTATCTGTCGGGGAGTCCTGCGGAATCGCTTGGGAACCAAACGGTGTATACGGCCAACGCCGGCTTGGTGCCGTACATTGCCGGTCTTGTCGACCAGAACCCCGGCATTGGAGCTGGGTCGTCGGGCATCGCGGGACCGTATATGAGATGGCGTTTTGCGCTGGTCGGCGGCAACGGCACCGGCGATACGTCGAAGGCGTTGACGGATGGCGACGGGATCCAATACGCGTTCGCCGGGTTTGCCTTTGTCGGTTCGCCAATCATCGGCCCCGACGGCTTTGTCTACGCCCTGGCCTACAACGCGAACTACATTCCGCAATACAATTCGGACGGCACGTTAAACTCCGCGGGAACGGTGATCCCGACGACGATCGTGATGTGCTTTAATCCGAACGCGCGTGTTTCGGCGACCGTCCCGTCAAGCTCAGGCTCATCGCAACCGACCACGGTGCAGCAGTATGTAGACAACAACTATGTCAACGGCGTATCTCCTGGCTCGAGCGGAGCGAATACGCTTTCTCCGCCGCAAGTTCCCGTCAATTTTACGGGGGGAACATTTACGATCCGGCGCTTTGATAATCCGCTGAATGCGGACGCTTCCGTCGTACAGCCGGATATCGGCTTCCCGATGCCGCTGCAGGCGACGACGGCCAGCGTCGCGTCGAATGGCTACGCGAACAGCAAGACGACCCTGGTCATCAAGCTGCACAGCGTCTCGAACAACGTCCCGATGCTCTACTGGTGGGCCAAAGTTCCGAACGCCTATCCAGTGAGCGGAAATACGCTGATTCTGTCGCCGATGACGATGGTTGGGGACTGGCTCTATTTTGGCGCGCAATATGGAAACACGGGGGCATACTACATCTTCTCAGTGTGCGGGCGCAAGATCAGCCTGGGCGTCGGGATGAACGGCACTACGCGGGAGATTAATGAGAGCGGCAACACCGCCTACTTCAACTACTTCCCGTCGCAGGTCGGACAGATCCTTTCGCCGCTTGTGAGCGCGGGCCGGTATGCCGTGGCGCAGGGAGGGCTCGGCATTGAGGGCTTCGGTGACATGCTGACGCTTGTCTCCGACCGCGACCGCCTTATCGCGTTCAATCCGGACGGCTCCGCGGAATGGTCTTGCGATTCCACGTACCAGGCCAATTCCCAGGGCGGCGCGAGTTCGACGGCGACGCAGACCACGTCCAAGCTCAGCCTTAACCGGCCGTCGACGCTTTCGCAGCTTTCCGCCAGCGACTATCTGACCGCCGATACGGGCAATAACCGGTGCGTTCGCCTCGATCAAGCCGGACAGGCGACCTGGGAACTGACGACGTTCAGCGATCCGTACCTCCTGATGCCTGCGGGGCAGTCGAACGCGCTCGCGAAGCCGACTAGCTGCATCACCTGGAGCACGGTCAATTCGACGAACACCCAGTTAACGAACCACTACCTGGTCTCCGATACCGGCAACTACCGCGTGCTCGAAGTGGACGACACGTACACGATCAGTTCGACGACCGCGACCCAGTCGATCGACGTAACTAATCCGTATGCCTACCACACGCTGGTTTGGGAGAGCCACACCCTGGAGCAGGGGCGAAAGTATCAGTATGTCGCAGCCCAGGTCTACCAGGGAGCCGATAGCAGCTACTATATCATGGCAGCCGTGGCGAACAAAAGGATTGCGCCAATCGTCCTACCCACGGGCCAATCGAACTACCAACTGCAGCCGCCTGCGTCCGACGCCGAGGGAAGCTCGATCGTGCTGCTGTACTACGGCGGTCCGAACGTGTATTGGGGCTATTCGGACGCAATTACCGGAGATTGTCCGACACGCGCCGGGACGGTCGCGAACTCGACGACTATTCTCGGCGGAACGATTGCGTACCGGTACTTGTCGACCGCGTCGAATAATCAGAGTATCCAGTATCTCTTGCCGCTGATCACGTACAAGACGTATAATGCGGGCTCGATCGTGATGCCGCCGACGCCGTTGCGGGGCGTACGGTTCCTGGTCGACTATTACCGCTATCCTGCGACGTTTGCGACACAGCGGACGATGTTCTGCGACGATGACGGAGTGTTCGACGGCATTCCGGCGGCCATGACGGCGGGGACGAATCCGCCAGCGCTGGTTACGTCGGGAAATCAGTTTGTTTGGTATCTGAATGCATACGACGAGTATGTGTCGCCGAACTTGTCGTCGGATCCATATGGGCTCTCATTTACTGAGTACGATTATGACGGGACCGTCGCCAGCTACACGGTTACAGCGTCGAACAATCAGCCTCAGATGCCCTATCGGTCAACGATGTTCCGCCCGGCGTCGGCGCTGTTGCTGGCGAATCAGGATTATTTGATTACGAACCAGGCGTCGAGTGGAGATCCGGGCTCTGCCGACACGGTGAGCGTAGGGGGCAATGTATTTGAGGTTTACAGGTCGACCAGCCCTACGTCGCCCCCGCAGCATGCGTGGGATTTGATCCGGGTGTGGGGCTTGCCGACCAACTCGGCTCCTTTGGTCCAGCCGGCGTTTGCGATGCGCCCGCTCTAGGCGAGACATCTCGCGGACCGGGAGAACGCGGCCGATGCCTTACACATATAAATGACGTGCGCTACGACGAGGACGCGAAAGCATGACAGCGATGAAAGACAAACTGCATAAAATCGCAGCGCTTGGAGCCGGCGCGGTCGCCGTGCTTGCGATTCCGTGCGCGCCGCTGCACGCGCAAACG
Organism: Capsulimonadaceae bacterium; assembly: GCA_031292625.1. Lineage (GTDB taxonomy): Bacteria > Armatimonadota > Armatimonadia > Armatimonadales > Capsulimonadaceae > JARLGU01. The sequence continues at coordinate 21,157 of JARLGU010000051.1, forward strand.
ACGCCAGGGCAGCTTCAGACCTACACGGACACGCTGATCCATCCCTTCCACCCGTTTTCGTGGCAACAGTACCGCGGCATGATGGGCGTCAACGCCAACTACAATTACTCGACGGCGATCAATTCGTCGAATTCGGCGACGTTTCCGGCGAACAACTACACTGGGATTTTCGCTTCGAGCGGGACGCCGATGGTTGTGCCCAACTCGGCGTTCGCCGACGCGGCGGTACAGCAAGGGACGACGTTCGCGTTTCCAAATCCGCTATTCCAGACGACCGGATCGGTGATCGATGACATCCTGAACCGTTGGGAACTGATTGACCCGACGTTTACGCCGCCGAACGTCCTTCCGGCTACGCAGATCAACGGAAGCCTGCTCGGCGACTATTACGATCCGACGAACTTCGAGCCGCCGTACAGCCGCAACGTCTTCCGCGATTGGGATAGGACGGGATGGAGCGCTCCCAACAAATATGTGAACGGCCTGAGCGGGGCCGAAAACGCGACCGTCGTCGACGACAATAATACGTGGAACGGGCTTCATTCCGGATCCAACACGTTTGCCCCGAACGGCTTCTCGGCGACGCAGCAGGCAGTCACAAGGGCGTGGCCCTTGCAGAGCAGCACCACGACGGCTAACGACGAGGACACGGTCGTCGCCGCGAACACGGCTACGGCGGTGGGCGCAGGCAAGGGCGCGACTTGGACAATCACCGGCTCCGGCGGACAGTTCGAGCTATACGTTTACGTGCCGACGCCCGCTGCCGATCAGCATCCGGTTCCCGACGCGCTTTACACCTACCTGATCGATGGCGTGCAGCAGGGAACGTTCTACGTCAACCAGACGACGAACTTCGGCTCCTGGTACGATTCCGGCGTTGCGCTTACGCTCGCTACGGCCGATACGTTGACCGTGCGACTGGATTCGACATCCACTTTTGGCACGGTTGCGCTGACTCCGATCACCTGCACGCTGGATTCCAACAGCCCAACGGTAAGCACCGACGCATTCGATTGGGACCCGTTCGGCGTCGAAGGCTCCGGGACCACCACGGTCTACGCCAGCGACGGCAGCTACTACACGGTGGAGATCTACCCGCAGCAATCCGCAACGCCGTCGTCCAACGCGGTTACTTACGGCGTTACCGGTGAAGGCATCGCTTACGGAACGTGGCCGGTGAACGGCACGGCTCCAAGCACTGCGGGCAGCTCTACCGCGATCGACCAATCTGCAACCCGGTACAACCATTGGGTGCAGCTCGACATGGAAGATGCCAGCGGCAACGAGCAGCTTGCGGTACCCTTTAAATATACGCCGCCGACCGACGGCTCGACGTGGGACAGCAAAAACTACCTCTCGCTTGCCGGATCAGGCGCGGTTGCCGGCGGCGTGCGCATCACGAAGGTCAGCGAGCAGACGATTTACGCCGGCGGTAAGACGGACGCCGGCGGGAGCGGCCAGACGTCGACGACCGGTTGGACGGTTACGGGCTCTGGCGCGGCGAGCATCGCGACGGCATTGCCGACGACGGCGCCTGCCGTATCCGTGACGTTCCAGTGGCTGCCGGTCTTCGCGGCGACCGATGTTCCGCAGAGCTATAACGTACTCGTCCACATTCCCTCGTCCGCATCCGCCGCGTCGACGAACCCGGGCATTACCGATGCGCAGTATGTGGTCGTCGCGGGCGGGATCAACTACGTCACCGCGCCGATCAACCAGCAGACGTCGGCGGGAAAGTGGGTGGCGCTTAGGTATCCGGTAAGCACAAGCAACCCGATGAGCGGCAAGCTGATCGAAGCGCCCTTTGCGGCGCTTGGAACGCTGACGCAGGCGGTGTACAACACCTATAACTACGTGCAGTTGGCCAACGGGACATCGAACACCTACTCAAGCCAACTCGTATACGCCGATGCCGTGCAGTTCGTCGCGGTCCCCGGATCGTACGATGTCGCCGCCGACGCCGTGAAGATGGTCGGCAACGGCTTGACCGTGGACGATGTGCTTGCCGGCAGCGCCGTTTTTAAGATGACCGGCAGTTGGGTAAAGGACACGACCGCGCCGGACTACTACGGATCCGATTATCTCAAGTCCACGTCGCCTTCGTCGTCGACCGCAACCTGGTTGCCGACATTGCCTACGACGGGGCTCTATTCGGTCTACGCGTGGTTTCCGTCGAATACGTCCGGCGAGACGCATGTTACAAACGCCCAGTATTCGATCAACGTGCCCGGCGCAACGACGCAGATTTCCGCTATATCGGTGGACCAGACCTACGGCGGGTCGTGGCAGTTTCTCGCCGGTCCGCTCTCGTTTGCGTCGCTCAACTCGTCGGGGAGCGTTCCCAGCGTGACGGTCTCCTGCCCATCGCCGCTTCCCTCCTCTGGAGCGGTATTGGTGGCTGACGCCATCATGTTCGTCAACGAAAGCTCCGCAGGGGCGACCTATTCGTCGGCAGTCGTCGCGAACATTACCGACTACCCGGAGATTTTCTACGGCTACGATTTCAACACGATCGCCACCGTGACCGACCTAACGAGCACGATCGCACTTCCCGGATCTTATCCGGCCTATCCCGGCGGCGGCTATGCCAATTACATTTCCGACACAGTGTACAGCGGCGTGTCGTACGGCAATTTACCGCTCGTCCACAACAACAACATCATCTTTACCCAGGCAGGCGCGACGACGACCGATCCGCCAATTACAACAATTCCGCCGTATTACGCGGCGAACCCCGCGACCCCGATCACGGAAGGGGATGGTGTAACCGCGACTGGAAATACCTCCGCGATTACGCAACTTGTCTATTTCGCGCGCAACGAGAACGTCGCCAGCTCCGGCAATGCCGCAACCACCGTGGCCGGCACGATTTACTGCGTGGACGGCTTGACCGGGGACATCGTCTGGAAGTATCCCGATGACTACACGCCTGCTTTGGAGCGACCGGGCTTTATTTCCGGCACGCCGGTTCTCCTGCGCAATGTATTGACCCGCGTTAACCAACCCTGGTATGAGACGGGCGATCCCGGCTACGTGGCGCTTGGCACCGGAGGGACCATCGTTCCGACCGGCCAGGTAAACAACCGCGGCGCGTACGGCACGTTTAATTCGGTGACCGATTTTATCGATCCGCCGAACTGGCCGAGCGGGACCCCGGCGCTGAATTGGCAGGAGGCAGCCTATCCCGCGTTTTCCACGACGGGCGATGTTTATCAGCCGCGCACGGTCCTTGTCGTCGGCGACGATAACGGCAAGCTGTTTTGCATCGACGCGGCAGGCAATGGGGATGGCAACGATATCATCCACGACTCGACGTCCCCGACGCCGTATCCGGTGAGCTTCGACAGCAGCGGCAATCCATACACGTCGGCAGGGACGCCGACTGGAACGCTTTCAGTCACGCACGTCGGAACCACTCGCTGTTACTGGTGCTGGCAGCCGGATTCCAGCAGTCCGCTTGCGCAGGGCGGGGGATCGACATCGACGGGGACGCCGTTTGACGATGTGGCCGCGGGCACGCCGTCTCCAAGCAATGCATGGACAACGCAAACGGTATCTGGCGCATATGACGGGACATGCCAGACACATACGGTGACGAGCGCGGGCGGCGGCGACTCATCCACCTTTGCGTGGACATTGACGCTCACTACGGCCGGAGTTTACGGCATTTCGGTGCAGGTGCCGGATATCTCCGGCGTTACTTACGGCGCGGCCGAGTATACATTCACGGACGCATCAGGCGCTACGCATGTTTGCACGCTCGCAGCTCCTCAAGGGCAGGCGGCCGCCATAGGCAGTCCATATGCGCTCACCGATGCGAAGGGGAATACGACGTTCAGCTTGGGGACTACGACGCAGATCGTCCTCGATGCAACCATCGCCGCAGCGAACTCGACGCTCGTGGCGGACGTTGTTTTCGTGAACCCAGGTGTGTCCGGGGAAGCGCTGGATTACACGCGGAACCTGATTACGCCGTCCTCCTATCAGCTGAACGGCCCGACAGCGGCGTTGACGCAGGACACGGCCTGGGGCACGGCGGTCGCCAGCGCGGCCGCTGGAACGATTAGCCCGGCAATCGTCTATGACCCGAAGTTGTTCATCGGCAACTCCAATGGCGTTTTGTATTCGATTGACGGCAAGGGAACCCTTGCCAATCCCGCGAACTCCGTTGTCAATCCCAAGATCTACGACCTGAGCCTGGACCAGACATTCCCGACGGTCACGGTGAACTGGTGGTTCAACACGGGAAGCTCCATCGCATATGCGCCGGTATTCGATCCGCTCGACAACATCGTGATCGCCACGACCTACAACAGCAGCGGCAACAATCAGGGGCGCGTCTATGCCGTGAACGCCGACTATGGCCCGGTCGGCAACGGCGGCGTCGTTCCAGCAAGCCAGATATCGACGGGGGCGACCGGCACGGTTATTACTCCAGTTCCGGATACGTACAATTACAATATCAACCCCATTCCGTACTGGTCCTTCCCGGATGGCTTCGGCAGTCTCGTGGACACAAACGGCAACCCGCTTGGCACAGTGCCGGCCAACCTGAACAGCTCGAGCGAGGTGTTCCCGGAGAACTTCCCTTACCCGAATAATAACGTCGCAATGCCGGTGCACCTTCTTACGTCAAAGGTGGCCAATGGGAGCGGCAACCTTGCAATCCTGCCGCTCGGCGACATCGCGGGAGCGCCGGCGTTGTATACGAACCCGAACAGCACGACGCGCTACATCTATGTTGCGTGCAACGATCCGCTGACCAATCTTAACGGGCGCATAATGGCCCTGGACACGAGCGGTCAGTTCCAGTGGAGCTTTCCGCACACGAATGTCGACACGACCACGGGCAGTGCGGATCCGAATTGTGACGCAACGGTAGAGACGCAGCAGGCGCAGTTCACCGCCGACCTGACGGCGTCCAATACGCTGGTGATCGACGGCGCGTTTACGACTCAGTTGTCGTCGCCAAGCTATTTCGTATCGTCGTCACCGGCGATTGCGATGATTACGGCCCCGTCGAGCGACCCGTACTCGCCGTTCAATTCGGGCTCGTCTCAGAGCGGCTCGCCCGCAGACGACGCTCCGACGCCCGTGCTCTATGTGGGCAACACGAATGGCGATCTTTATGAGATCGCGCTCGCGCCGCCGCCTGGGGCGAGCTTCGGGGCGGATAAGCCCAATTCGGCGAACTATGATTCCGATATCCTGTACGGTTTGGGCCTGACGTTTGGCGGCGCGGGGGTGGTGAGCGCGCCCGCCGTGATCTCCGGCAGCGCCGGTAACCTGACCACGGGCAAACGCGGCGGCGTCGCGTGGTTTAACGGCGCGAACGACGGCCTCACGGAAACCGAGGCCGCGCCGTATCAATATAACGGCACAGCGATCTACGGCAACCGCGATGCAAACCTTGGCGGAGATCAGGATGCGGCGCTGCGCCCCGGCGGCCTTTCGTCGCCCACGCTTGGCGGCTTCGACATCTTCCCGATGACGCAGCAGCATCTGCAAACCAGCAGCAGCGGCGGATATACCACTGGGGATATCCTTACCGATATCAGCGAATGGGTCTATTCCGGCTCCGACGGCGGGCAGTTGTTCGGCTTCACTGCCAACGCGTCGATCGGCGCGGGAACGGGCGCGGGATCGGTCAATCCCGCCAATTTCATCCCGATCGAAAACGCCGGGGAGTCTCTTCCCGGCCTCGTGGACCTCACGCGCAACCTGATCACGTCAGTGTCGCCGGACGGCACGCTTGGCCCGGACGGCACGAGCGACGCCACGGCGTTCGGATGGTGCCGCAACTTTACGCCGGTCAAGGCTGCCTCGGGCGCTCCATCGGCGGTTCTGTCCGATGGCGCAACAGTTGACCCGAAGACCGATCCAAACCCGGTGACCGAGTGGGGACAGACGTTTTACGTGAAAGTCTTCGGCTTGGACAATCCCGCGAATACGGGAACAAGCGCTAGCGGCGTACCGATGCCCAAGCCCCTCTACGTTAAGTTTAGCCTGAGCAATATCTCGACCGGCAGCACGAGTTCGTATGTGGAGTCGCGCACGGTGACGCCAGACCGGTTCTACCCGATCGGCGACGCGGGCCCGTCTTCCGCATGGTGGACGACTCCTGGCGGGCCTCCTTGGCTTGCGTCGTCCGCGACCACATCGTCGATCGGCAACTACGTCGCGATCTACCCGGTGGTGATGGGCAACGGCTCTACGGGCGAGCTGACGCCGACGCTCAAGATCAAGGTCACGGATGTGGAGTACCACTATCTGTTGAACGGTCAGGAGCACGTGATTCGGGCGCACGTCGACCCAGGAACGCTGGTCAATAACGGCAAGGGCGGATTGACGCTGACGACGCCGATCGATCAGGCGACGTTCGGGATCCTGAATCCGCTGGCCGTGCGCGGCGCGGGGCTGCCATTCGATATTTCGCAGGCTTCGGCGGTGGAGCTCGGTCTTTCGCCTGCAGGCGAAAACCCAACTCTTACGTCTGTTCCGATCCGCGATCTCGGTCCGTTCCAAAGCTTCGACAACATGGTGCCGGTTTTCAAAGTGTACAAGTATGCCTCGTGCAATGGCAATGAGGTGCCGCGCGGAACGACGCCTCCCTCCGGCGGTACGGCAACCGGCAGCGGCGGGACGATCATCTCGGACCCCAAGAAGTTGATGAACACGTCCAGCGGCGTTTCGTTGTCGTACTTCACGATGATCGTCGCGACGACGACGGCCGGGCTGCTCGGTCACGGCGCGGTTGGCGACAATAGCACCGCGACCGCGCTTGGCGCGGGTGTCGTTGCGGGCGATCCTGCGACGATCAATTCCGAGGGCACGACGACGCCGAATATTATTCCAACGACCGCCAATGGCGGCGGAGGTTTTGGCAAGACGCTTCTCAATGTGGCGGACCGCAGCGCGCTCGGCGTGAACAATGAGCAGATCACCAGCCTGCGCATGACGTCAACGAAGCTGGCTTGGAATTGTAATCCGATCACGGGCACCTTCACGATCGCGCCGAATGGCAGCCCGATGGGCAGCGGCGCGGTCATCAACCGCTTGCCGTGGGACTCCTATCCGACTTCGTACACAGTCGGGACTAACCAGAGCATCGACTATCCCGACATCACCCAGTATGCCGTTACGGCGACGCTGCAGCGGCGCTCGAGCTATGACGGCTCGTCGCCCGGGACGACTGCCGGCATCGTTTACGCCGCTGGAACGCTTGCGAATACGAGCTCTACGGTCTCATCGACCAACAATCGCGATGTCAATCCACAGTCGGTTCAGATCACGGTGAACGTGCCGAAGTACCAACCCGCCAACCTTGAGGCTTACAGTAACTACTACGCCAGTCAGGGAATCGAGGCGTCGGGAATTAACCATCTGCATCCGGATGCGGGATCGACAAGCGATCCTGCGCCCGGGGCCGACATTCCGAATGGCTACGTAGGGTTGGCGAGTATGTATATCGACTCGGGCAACACCGGAACCATGAACACGACGAAGGCTTACCGGAACGTGCAGATCTGGACGGGCGTCCAGGCCGACATGAACAGCATTACCATCGATCAGCCGACGACCGATATCGGCGCGGTGCCCGCCGGATTTGGCATCGAGGACCCGCTCGATTCCGTCTGGGCGTCGGTCGCGGTCGGTACGGACACGACGGGCCTCACGGCCAATTCGGCATCGTGGAGTCCGTTCAGCGGGACGAGCAATTCGCGGTTCGCGCACTGGTACCAGGCCGTTACCGCGCACAACACGGGCAATGTCAATTTGCTCAACATTCACTTCGATCAGTACCTGAACTACAGTACGGCTGCCGCCGGAGGATGGGGCGTGCCTTATAAGAGCGTGTCCGCGCTCAATCTGACGAACGACGGCGCGAGCGGTAATTCGTTCATTCCGTCGGTGGATACCGTCGCGGGGACGACGGGGCTCCTGACCGCCGGTCCCAACGCGCAGGCCGGGCTGATGCCGGTCGTCCGCAGTTCCGCCGATTACTTTGACCAGTATGCGACGTGGAATTCCTCTGCCAACCATTGGGATGATTCTGGAAGCGGCTACCTGCCATACTGGAACGCCTATATTCCGAACGGAGCCGAGCTCTCGTCGAAGACCGGAGAGGCTGCCTATAACTATCCTGGCCCGACGTGGCACAAGCCGCGCATCGGAGACAGCGCGCTGTGGGGGGCGACCTTCACCGTGCCCGACCAGCCGCATGACGCGCTGAATCCGCTTACGAGCGCTCAGGCGACCGGTTCGCCCAAGCTAAGCGTCGCCGTGCCGATGGGAACGCCTTCGGGCACCTACTCGCAGGCCTTGCGTCTCTTCGAGGGCTACGATGCCGCGCCGCTTTCGAGCGGAGCTGTTTCCACGGCCTATACGGGGCCGCTCTACGGCGGTCAGGCCGTGCCGATACAGGTCAAGAGCACGGCGTCTCCCTATGCGCTTTCGCTTGACGCCAGTACGAATACGATCTTGCAGCCGTACAGCCAGACGCCAACACAGATCAAGGTGACGGTTACAGAGGCGCGGATCACGTCGGGGACGACGAGCAATGCGCACCTGGAAGCGAGCGACGGGACGAACTTGAGCGCGTCGCTGCCGATGGTGGACTTTGACGACAACGACGGCAACCTGGAGACGTTGGCCTTGACGGGCGCGCCGACGGGGACCAACGTTCTTGCGACCCCCATTGCGAACGACTTGCAGCCGGTTGGCTTCCCCGCCGCGCTGGATTTGACCAGTTCGTCAGTGACTTCGTCGATTGGCCTTGTTTGGGCCTCAGCCCGGTACGATTCCTCGGGCGACTCCCGAATCGCCAAGGCGTACCTGCCGTACGATGTGCTGGGCGCTGCCGTTCTGAGCGCGCCGCTAAACGGGACCGCGGCGACGGCCGCGACATCTACGACGGCGGCCGTGCAGGGTTCCTCGGGCTGGGGCTCGCTGGTCAACACGGCCGCGCAGCCATCGAGCGCATCGGTGTCCGGGACCAACACCGGCCTTTGGTGGACGCCGCCCTTTGCGGTCACGAGCTTTGGCGCGTCGTTGCTCGCTGGGACGTCCGTTCCCGCATCGCAGGCGTACGATCCGTTCGTGCTCGTAAGCCGGGACGGGACGAACAACCAGCTGCTGCATGTCGAGGCGCGCTCTCAGTCGGTCGGCATGGTGCTGCCGACAACGTACACTATCGTGGAGCAGCCGATCCAGGGCGCGATCGTACGGAACACTACGTCAAACGCCTGGCAGTTTGCGACTCCGGGAACCGCCACGACTCTCGTCACGAGCAGCCAGCAGATCTTCCACCCGCGGGCGGTTTGGTACTACGACAACATTGGCCTCAAGTCGTACGAGATCGTTATCTTCACCCAGCGCGTGAATAATACGTCGACGCTCATGTACGTCGTTTACGATCCTAATGCGGCGTCCGGCAACCCGACTGTCTCCACCCCTGCTGTCTTGCCGACTCCGGCTGGGCTTTCCGATCTGAGCGACGCCTCGCCGGTCGTCCGCTATATCGTGACGTCTCTGGGATCGTCCACATGGACGAGCGACCAACCAGGCGCAAACAATGTCCAGAGCTTTGGAGAGTATATCGACGTGACGTTCGCGGGTCGTTCGGAGCATTCGAGCAGCACGGACATCTTCACGTGCCGCTATACGGTGACTCCGGCGTCTACGGTAGGACCGTGGCTGTCGATCCCGAACATTCACTCGGCCGGCTACACAAATGTCGGGATGTCGCCGCACGGCGGGTTGATTACGCAAAAGCTGCTTGTCGGAGCAAACAAGGCGACGTATGTGGGGCGTGACGCATGCTGGTCGCGCGATCCGTCGAACTTTACGCTGTACTTGAAATCCAGCACGGGCGTAGTCGATCCGATGATCGGGCCGAACGCTCCGTCTACCGTGTCCTTCAAGACGGACCCGAACAGCGGCGCGTGGGTCTTCACCAGCGTCCCCGTGATCGCCAATGCGACGCAGGGCGTCTACTGGAACTACAACGCCAACGGAAGCACTTCTTCGACGTCGACTACCACTATGACGGTGACCGTCGATCCTTTTGCGGGGACCGTGTCGTTCTCGGTCCCGCCCGACATAAACGCAACCGACGCGAATCACCTGACCTGGGGCATCTACGCGGACGTTTTGCCGCAGGCGTTGCGGGTGACGAACGGCATGGGATCGAACTCGCAGCCGTGCGCATTCCTGGATGATGCGCCGAAGGCCAACGCGAGCGTCAACCTCACTACGGTTCAGACGGCGCGCTATTGGCAGATTTATCGCAAATCGGGCACCGAATCGACGGGGGCGTCTACGGCGAGTTCGACGTTGTATTACAATACGCGCCGCCTTGCCATTACGCTGACCTATCCGATCGCGCTCTCGTCGATCTCGCCGGTAGCGGTCGTTGCTCCGACGGTCATCGTAACGGACGGGACGACAACGAGGGATGTCTCGGCGTACGTCGACGTCGACTGGGAGCGTGGCCGGATTTACTTCCCTGAGCAGTTTGAGGGATTGTCGGCCCGCGTGACCTATACGCCCGCGCCGTTTGGTTCAGGGACGACTTCGGCCCAGCGGACGGAGCCGAGCGCCACGACGTATTCAGTGATCCAGTGGACGGACGAGCCCTTTTCCAACTCTCCGCAGGATGCCGCGACAATCGCTTCGGGGACGCCTGCCATCGCATTGACTGGCGAGCGGACGGTTCCGATCTATAACGCGGTGAATGAAGGCGAGCCGAGCGCGTTTCTCGATCCTGCTGCCTACCTTGCTTATATTTCAGGGGCGACGACGAACCCGGGATTCGTGGGCCAAACCAGTTCGCTGAGCGCCTTTAACGGGGCTGAACCGCTCAACAATCCGCACAAAGTCTGGATGTTCTGGAGCAGCAATCGCAACGGCGGCAAGCTCAATTCGACGCCGGTGGCGACGACGATCATGAGCCTTAAGGCGACCACGACATCGGGCGTTACGACCACAACAATCACCGTTGCGTCGACGGCGAACATTACGAGCGGCGTCTACAGAATTGGCCGGGGAGATTCCGCCGAGGACATTGCCGTGGCAGTCGACGGCAGCGGGAACATAACGACGACATATAGCGTGGCGAGTACGTACGTGGGGAAGGCCTTTGGCAATGTCCGGCTGAGCGATTATGTCCAACAGGCAAGCGCATCGACACCGGTTACGTATACGTACTGGAAGCCGGTCGTGGACAATCCGGGCAACCTGCCCTGGGTTACAGGCAGCGACTCATGGCTGTTATACACGGGCATGACCGATGTCTATTGGCAGACAATCGACCCACGGTTCCAGATAAGCCCGTAAAGGAAGCGAGCTCGGTGTTGCGGCAGTTGACACGAGCCCGGGAAAATGATACAATCCTTCGGGATTCAGGCGCCGCGTAAGCGTGGGGAGCGTCGTCGCTGGCGTTCGCGCGCCGGGTCTCCATGCCGCTAGCGGAACGCGCCCCTGCACGGCGTCCAAACTGGTCGCCGAACTCTTCTCGTTGCCGTATGGCTTCCTGAGCGAGCGTGTGGCAGGCGCATACAACAACGTTTGAATAGATCGTAAGACATCAACCATGGCGTTATCTCCAGTCGTCGGTCTCGACATCGGCACTAACCAGATGAAGGCGGTCGAACTGCATCCCAGCGGTAAAGAGGGATTGACCATCACGAACCTGGCGTTCGCGCCGACGCCGCCCGGGATTATCCAGAACGGCATCATCACGGATCCTCGCTTGATGGGGCATTCAATCAAGCAGATGTTCAAGGACGCCGGGATTCGGGTGAAGAAGGTCGTTGCCAGCCTGGCCGGCCAATCGTCGGTTGTCGTCCGCATCATCGAAGTGCCGAAAATGAGCCCGCAAGAGCTTGGAGAGACGATGAAGTGGGAAGTGGAGCGCCATGTTCCATTCTCGCCGACCGATGTGCAGCTGGATTATGTCGCGTTGCCCTCGTACGATCCGAACGACGAAAACCCGAACATGGCCGTTTTGCTCGCGGTTGCGCAGAACGAGATGGTCAACAATTTTGTAGACACGCTCTTTGCCGCCGGTCTCGACCCGGTCGCGCTCGATATCGAGCCGCTTGCAACCGGCCGCGCACTGCTCGACCTGCTGGACGGTCGTCCCGTGGTTCGCCAATTTCCTCCTCCGGTCATCGAAGACGAGGAAGGGAACTTGATCAGCCAGGACGAGACGATAGCGGTGGTCAATATTGGGGCGGCGAATACCGACATCAGCATTTTTGAGAACGATCTGCTGATCTTTCCGCGCTCGCTGTCGTTGGCGGGAGACAGTATTACGCGGCAGATTTCGGAGAGTCTCGGCTACACGAACGAGCAGGCAGAGACGCTTAAGCGCGAACACGGCGGCGTGATCTTGGAGCGCGTCGATAACTTCGCCGAAGGTTACAACCAGGAAGAGCAGCAGCCTGGGGCTGAGGCCGAGACCAGCGAGTTTGAGAATTTCCGGCCTGCCGGCTTGCCGCAAAGCGGTCCGCTGAGCGAGATGAGTTCTCCGTTCGACGTGGACGACGAGACCGAGGAGATTACAGCGGCGACTCCCACCGAGCCCGACCCGGACCTGGAGCGAACGCAACCGATCCCACGACGTACGATCGACCTTGCGCGCCGTGCGCCAACGCCGGAACCATCCGATTTGCTATCGTCGATTGGCGGCGACGAAAATCAGCGCGAGCAGGTGTTCGACGCAATTTCACCCGTATTAATGGAGCTGTCGAGCGAGCTTCGGCGATCGTTGGATTATTATCGCAGCCGCTCTCAGGGCAGCAACGTGGACCGTATTCTTTTGTGCGGCGGCACCGCGAGCCTGCGCGATCTTGACGAATATCTTAGCCGCGAGCTTCAAGTTCCGGTTGAGGTCGCCAACCCATTTGCGCACATTCACGTGTCCAGTAAGCATTACGATGCCGACTACCTGACCAGCATCGGCCCGCTCTTTTGCGTCGCGGTAGGTTTAGCGGTTCGGGAAGCCGTCTTTCTGGCCAATCCGCAGGCGGCGCCGAAACCGGCCAAGGCGGCAAAGCCCGAGGGGGCCAGCAAGTTTAAGTTGCCGTTCAGCCTGGGACTTCCCAAGAAGGAGAAGACGGGTGCAACGACGGGCGAGCCCACTCTTCCGCCAGGGCAGTGATGGATAACCGAGTATGCTGAGAATTAACCTACTGCCGTCATACGTTGCGCAACGACGCCTTACAAAACAGCTTACGGCCATATTCGTGCTGTCGTTTGGCTGCATTGTGACGTTAATGGCCGGCTATGCCGCGACTTTGCAGCCAAGGCTGCAAAAGGTCACCGACGAAGCGAACGCGGCTGTGGCGGCGAAAGCGAAAATCGACTCCTTGACGCAGCAGGCGACAACGGTTTCCGGGCAGTTGCCGGCGATCCAAACGAAGGTAACGTTTGTCAAGGACTTGCAGGAGTACAATCTGGCGTATGCGAAGCTCTACACGAATGTCGCGCGCTACACATCTCCGAAGATCCTTTATAAGAGCCTCAAAGCGAGCGGGACGACGTTGACGATGGACGCTTATGCGCCGAGCTTGCCGGATCTGACGCGGTACATGCAGATCATGTACAATGAACCGGACATAAAGGCGCTTAGCATCTCGGCCATTCCGGCGTATCGTTCGGCGTATACGCCCGACTCAGATCCGATTACGTTGCCGCAGCTTCCGCCCGGCTATGTCGCCAAGTTCCCTGGCTCGAACCTTCCGGTTAAGTCGTTCGACGTGGTTAACGGGCAGGTGACGTCGCTGTCAACCGGCGCGGAGACGGTTGGGTCGGCGGCGGCCGCTAAGACGACGGCATTGTACGATCCGCATTTGGGGTTTAAGTTTACGGCGACCGCGGTGCTCAAGAAGGCCGTCGCTCCGCCGGCTTTGCCGAGCGGCGCAACGGCAGCGCCGACGAATGGCGAGTTTGGCGGTCCCGGCGGTCCTGGCGGTGGTCCTCCGGGTGGTCCTGGCGGCCCTCCAGGTGCGCCGTAATGTGGGTATGCGGAGCAGTTTCCGTGGAATATGACATACGGGATGGGCTGGGGTAATCTATGCAGGCATTTCGGTTAACGCCGCTGGTTGTGACCATTGTCGGAGCGCTTGCGTGCATCATCGCGCCGGTGCTGATCTTCTTTTTGATGATCAAGCCCACGAATGCGAAGATCGCCGAGCAGCAAGCGATTCTTGATCAGAACCAGCAATATGTTTCGCCTGGCGCACTGGTTGCGGCTCAGAGGAAGCTGGACGACGCCAATAAGCAGCTTGCCGTGACCCAGCAGCAGTGGGACTTCATTATGAAGACCAAGAACCCCGTGATCGACTTGAGCGACCGGTTTATTGCCTGGCAGCAGTATATGAACGAGATCGGCCCGACGCTGTATCCGATGGTCAACCGCTTCTGGCTGCGCAACGTTTACGCTAAGAAGCGGGATCCCAACGCGGCTATTCCGCTTGGAACGATCGCGATTGGCGCAACGCCGAACCCGGACCCGAATTCGGTCAAAGGTCCAATTTTGACCATTCCGCTGACGATGGTCGGGTGGACCGGACACGCCGGCCCCAATGAGCAGGCTACGGCGAGCGCGGGCGGCTCATCGATCGCCGTGATGGGCACGTTCCAGGCAGATCTGAACAACGTGGCGCAGTGGAATAAGTTCTCGCGCATTGTCCAGATTGATGGATTGTCGCTCGCGGGATACAGTCCGTTTATTACAGCGACATACAGCGCAAAGATTTACGAGTTTGTCACAAATGCCGACAAGCCCGGGCCAGATGTTCCATCGAGCGCGAAATAGTTCGTTCATGCGCGCGGCTGCGGTATTGTGAAGGATGCGGCGGGGTTGGGTATCGTATAGGTGAATCCGTAATTGCGGATAAGGCGAGCTTGTTGGGGAGCAGCCCGAACGGGGCGGCTCGCCGGATATCGGAACCGATATGAAAGATTGGCTGGAAAACCCTAGAAATAAGATGATCGCGATGATCCTTTGCCCGATCATCATGGTCGCAGCAATCGTGTTTATCCTCTTTAACCTGGGGATCATTGGGGCTCCCGTTCAGCCGCAAGTGGTCGCGATGCCTCCAGGCGCCGCAGGCGCTCCCGGCGGACCGGTCGGCGTGAGCGTGCCCGGCGGACCCGGCGGGCCGAACGTTCCCGGCGGCCCCGCTGGCCCCGGAAACCCTGGCGGACCCGGCAAATTTGCGCAGCCGGCCGGTCCCGGCGCTCCAGGCGCCGTCGCGACGCATCCGGGGACGGTTCCGGGCAAGCCCGAGAAAGTTGCGAGTAAGCCTGGCGCTCCTGGGAAACCCGAGGTTCCGGGTAAACCCGGCGCCGCCAAACCCAGCGTCGCCAAGACCGCCGCAGGCAAGCCTGTGCCTGGAAAGCCCGGCGCCGGAAAGCCGGAGCAGGTTGCCGGCAAAAAGGTCGTGCCGGGAAAGCCCGCGATGGTCGCCGGGAAGCCCAATCCTCAGCCCGTTAAGATGGCCAGCGCGAGGCCAGGCGGCCCTGGAGGTCCTGGCGGTCCCGGGGCGGCCGGAGCACCTGCACAGAAGCCTTCTTCGATCGTCCAGTTGCCGCCAAAGGCGCCTCGCCCAGACCCGTTCCGTCCCTACAGGAACATCGCGCTCGTCGTTGCGGCGTCGCGTCCGGTGCTGCCCGAGTTGCCGCGCGTCTGGCTCGCGCGCCTGAATCCTAACAGCCCGGCGGATGTTAACCATCCAAACGCCCCGGCATTTGCGGGGGGCGACAACCAGCAAGGCGCCTTAACGGCGCAAGCCGCGCCGCCGCAGATCCTGCCCGTTTCGGTGCCGTGGCGCGTTGCGGGTATCATGAAGGGGGATGGCGTTAAAGCGATCGTTGTGAACGGCGATCAGTCAGCCGTCGTTATGGCGGGGGACTCGTTGCCGGATGGAACCGCTACGGTCGTGACGATTGGCGATACGGGGGTTGTGGTGCGAACCACTGGAGCCGTCCGCCGGATGGTCAAGCTTGACGCCAACGACTCGAATCTGGCGGCCGCCAATCCTGGCGGACAGCCGGGAGGACCGCCCCCTGGGCAGCCGGGCGCACCGAATTAGGCGCCTTTGTCGGGATTGTGAATATTTTGAAGAATGGCTGCTATCGACGTGCAGGAAACAGCCTGTGCCAAGGGGAACCATTCCATTGCCGATGATGGGGATGACGTAGTCGTTGCGGCGTAGTTGCGCCGGTGGTTGCGTCAATGCATGAAAGGGTCTAACCTATGACATGTCAATATGGTCGGAAAAGTCTGATTGCGGTGGTTTCGATGGCGTCAGCTGTTGCGCTGATGGCTATCCTTGCGGTCGGAGGATCGACGCCTGCGCTCGCGCAGACTGCCACGCTTCCAACGAAGCCAATTGACCTCAATCTTAACAATGCTCCCGTCAAGCAGGCGCTCAATGTTCTTTTCCAGGGCGCTGGGCTCAACTACACGATGGATCCGTCGGTGGCGGGCTACGTGACGGTTAACCTGCGCGGCGTTTCTTTCGAGACTGCGCTGAAGGCTGTGCTCAAGAGCACCTATCCGCCGCTTGTCGCCGTCAAGGACCCTGACACTGGAGTTTACTACATTAAAGTGAAGACCGCGGATACGACGACTCCAGGAGCGACTCCGCTTCCTGCCGCTCCGGTGGCTGGAACCGGCCCCGGCGGCGCGATTGCGCCGTCGCCGCTGCCATACCAGGCGCCGTCGACTTCATCGTATCCCTCGATCTCGATGAGCCAGTTTGAAACCATTCAGCTCAAGTACGCGGATGCCGGCAAGCTTCTTGCGGTGCTCGGTCAGCCGAGCCTCGTCGTCCCTGCCAGCAGCGCCGATTTCGGCGGGACCGGGATTGGCGGAGCCGTCGGCGGTTACAGCTCCGGCTCAGCGGGCGCTTCGTCAGGAGCATCGACGACGTCCACGTCGAATACATCGACGGCCCCGCACTGATCTTTCGGGGCTCGCTTTCGCATCATGGCAGGATGACAGACGATTGTTCGGGCCCGCTTTATTAAAGCGGGCCAACCCAGCGTGTGAGCATAGCACGTTAGGCGGGCGGAATGCCGGTGGCCGCACCGGCGCTGACGACCCAAAGTAACTGTTCTAAGCGGGGCACTGGATCCCGCCGTTCCAAGGAGGATACCCATCACATGGGGCTGCTTTATTCGACGCCCGAACCAAGGCGGGGGCACGCTGGTCTAGGCCCAGGCTCTGCATTGGCCAAACCTGAGCCTGCCGGTGAGCGTGGCCTGCGCTTGCGTCTGTCCGGGCGCCGAGGGAGCGCCGTGCCCGTCGTCCTCGGTCTGGTCGCGGTCGCCCTGCTGACCGCCAGTATAATGGGCGCTTCGCCCGCACGCGCGTCCGATGCCGATACCTCTGGCGGCGATGTCACGGCGGAAAGCGTCGTCGACCTCGACGTCACAAACGCAAACATGCTGGCCGTCATTGAGCTGCTTCGCAGACCCGGCGGCACTCAATTTATTATTAGCGGCGATACCAAGCTTTTCCGTCCTGTCACGGTCCACCTCACCGCGAAACTTTCTAAGATGCTTGAGTATGTCGCGGCGAGCGCCGGAGCAAAGATCACGAAGGACGAATACGGAGTGTATACGATTGCTCCGATCGATCCGAATGCGCCCGAACCGGCTGCGGCTCCCAAAGTGAGCACGGGCACGGATTTACATCTCGTTGCTCCAGTGCAGCCTGCTGAACCTGCCCCGCAAGCCGACGATACTCCCCGGCATTGGGAGTCGGTCAATCTCACTTATGTCGAGCCATCTTTCGTACTGAGCATATTAAACGTACCTGAGCGCCAGATTTCAAGCCCGTATGGCAGTGATCGGCAGCCTACGGGACAACCGTTCGCGCCGCCCAACAACCAGGGACCGGTCATTCTCGATCCGATTATGGGCGCCTCGCACATCTCCACATCGGGCGCGTCAGCAACTAGCCAGGGGCAGGGCGGCGTTCCCGTATCCGGAGGCGGAAGCGATACAGGACTCGCTCCTGGACGCGCGACGACGACGCTCGGCGCGATCGCACAGCAGTTTGCGCCTGGCGGAGCCGCTCCAGGCGGCGCGGGGGGCGCAGGCGGCGCGGCCGCGCCGAAGGTTGATTTGCGACCCGCTGGCGTCGACCAAATCATTGCCATTACGGAGCAGAATACGTTGCTCGTGCGCGGCACTTCGCAAGGTATTTCAGAGCTTCGGGACATCATCTCTAAGCTCGACGTACCGGCGAGGCAGGTGCAGATCAAGGTTGAGTTCGTCACCGCGTCCGTCGACGACATCGACGAACTGGGAATGACTTACGACTTGATTCCGTTCCCGAACCTCGCGGTGGGTTGGACGTCGCCCGGCGGCACGGGGACTGGCAGCACTTCGTTAACCTATTCCTATGGGAACGTCGCGGCGCAGCTGCAGGCGCTTCTGCAAACGTCTAAAGGCAAACTGATTACGGCGCCGATGATCACGTTGACGAACAATATTCAGGGAAGCGTCTACGTGACCGAACAGATCCCGTATACGAACTCGACCACGACGACATCCTCAAGTTCGACACTGAGTTCAACGTCGACGCAGTATGTTTCCGTCCCGACTGGCTTGACGGCTCGTGCGCGCATCAACGGCGACGATACCGTGACGCTGCAGCTTACGCCGCAGGTGTCTAGTGTTGGGGCATCGGACTCGAATGGCGCCCCGACTGTCTCGTCGCAAAACGTGCAGACGATCCGGACGGTTGGCAACGGGGAAACCCTGGTGCTTGGCGGCTTGGTGCAGAAAACCGATACGAATTCGCGATACTCGATCCCGCTTCTCTCCAACCTGCCGGTCATTGGAAGCATGTTCCGCAGCCGGAACAACTCGCGTACCGACTCCGAGCTCCTGCTTTTCGTGACCCCGACGATCCTTCCGGTGCCGGGCAGCACGACCACGGGCGAGCGGCCCGCGCCGACCGATCAGGGCGCGGCGGTTCAGGTAGGCGTCAGTCCGTAGCGGCCGCAAGTTTCTCGCTTCGTAAACGCCGCCCCGCCATGGAGAACATTTTCCGTGGCGGGGCGGCTTCGTCCGTGACGGCGCTGCCTCGCTTGGATCGGTTGCCGTGTTTTCGCATGGACGAACTCGTCTGAGGTTCGGCGCGTAGGGCACGCGTCAGCCAATTGACAATGATCGCCGTCGCGGTGTATAATCGAGATCTGTTCTGATTTGCAACAGCGTTGACGAAGACGAGTACCTTGCAGGCTTGCGCGCTCGCCGGGATGGGTGTGCAGGCGTCGAACCGCTACAGAGAGCCGGTCTTGGCTGAAAGCCGGCGTGGGTCGTCCAGGGGAAAATGGCTTCCGAGCTGGTCGGGCGAGAGGCGTTTGCGCCGCGTAGTTCGATCCGGGGGGCTCCCGTTACAGGGCTAGGGTCTGGACAGGGCTCATCCGCCCATACAATGTCCGCACCCGCCAAGGCGACGTTAAAAGGACTTGCCGTGAGGCCGTCGCGAAGCAAGGTGGAACCACGTGAGGCAAAGCCGGCGCCAGGGCGCCAGACGTCGCATGGGCGTCGTCGATAGCCAAAGCCTCTCGTCCTTGCGTGCATCACGTATTGAATGCGCGTTGAGTAGGGCGAGGGCTTTTTTGATGTTCCGCCCGGGGAGTATCCGCAATGGCAAAGGTCCTGGGACTGCGATGCAAAGAATGCGGCGAAGTGTACCCGAAGAATCCGGTGCACGTCTGCGAACTTTGTTTTGGTCCTCTCGAGATTATCTATAACTACG
The DNA here is from genome assembly GCA_031292625.1 of Capsulimonadaceae bacterium. Taxonomy (GTDB): domain Bacteria; phylum Armatimonadota; class Armatimonadia; order Armatimonadales; family Capsulimonadaceae; genus JARLGU01. Next base: position 40,949 of record JARLGU010000051.1, read on the forward strand.
ACGAAATTGCGTCGCGCCTGACGAAGAGCAAGATCCTCGATGGTCCGCTCTCCATGTGGCGTTACGCCGATCTTCTGCCGATCGATGGCGACCCAACGGTGGGGCGTCAGGTCGGTTACACTCCGCTAGTAAAGGCCGACAACCTCGCCAAGGTGCTCGGGGTTCGAGAGCTTTACGTCAAGAATGACTCCGTCAATCACCCAACGCTTTCCTTTAAGGACCGCGTCGTAGCCGTCGCGCTTTCCAAAGCGCGCGAGTTCGGCTTCGATACGGTGGGTTGCGCCTCGACAGGCAATCTGGCTAACTCGGTGGCGGCTCATGCGGCGGAAGGCAAGTTCAAGGCCTATATCTTTATCCCGCACGACCTGGAGCAGGGCAAGGTCTTAGGGACTCTCGTCTACGGCGCTACCGTGCTGGCGGTCAAGGGCAACTACGACGAAGTCAATCGCCTCTGCTCGGAAGTCGCGGGCAAGTATGGATGGGGCCTTGCGAACGTCAACCTCCGTCCGTTCTACGGCGACGGTTCGAAAACCGTAGCGTACGAAATTGCGGAGCAGCTCGGTTGGCGCGCCCCGCAAAACATCGTCGCGCCGTCGGCTGGAGGTTCGTTGCTGACGAAGATCTACAAGGGCTTGCAAGAGTTCCACAAGCTTGGCCTGATCCCCGATCTACCGACCAAGATGTACTGCGCGCAGGCGACGGGATGTTGTCCGATCACGACGATGGTGAAGGAGCGCTCGGAAATCATGAAGCCGGTCAAGCCCAACACGATCGCCAAGTCGATCGCCATTGGGAATCCGGCCGATGGGTACTATGCGGCGGACACGTGCCGCAAGTCCGGCGGCTGGGCGGAGGATGTGACGGACGATGAGGTGATCGAAGGAATTCGCCTGCTTGCGGAGACCGAGGGCATCTTCACCGAGACGGCTGGCGGCGTGACGGTGAGCACGGCGCGCAAGCTGATTAACCAGGGCATCCTGGCGCGTGACGAGAGTATCGTCTTGTGTATCACGGGCAATGGGTTGAAGACGCAGGAAGCGATTCTTGGCAAAATCGGGCACACGATTCCGATCAGTCCGAACCTGGCGTCGCTTGCAGAGGCGCTCGCTGGCCTGGGCGGCGTTCCGGAGACCGGTCGAAAGTAGCCCGGGCATTTTATTGCGCTCGCTCTCCGTTCGTCGCCCCGAGTGCTTTTATCGATCGAGGCTGCAAAGGAAAGTTGGCGGACTTTGGAATGTTTGCTTGGCAGTTGCGGTTATAGATAACGATAAGGGAAAAGATCATGAGCCAGCCAGAATATGGCACACGCCCACCGGATGCGCCCGACAAGGCTCCGCGACAATTCGTCGGATTTGCATTCTACAAACTTGATCCTTCCTTCCTGCGCGAACACGACGATATCGCGCGGAGGGCAGCGGTGCAAGAACTGGCGGATGTCGTTGCGGAGGCGCGGAAGAAGTTCATGATCTATCCGTTCAGCACGATTGGGGTGCGAGCGGAGGCGGACTTTCTTTTGTGGCGGATCAGCTACCGGCTTGAAGACTTCGAGGAATTGGCTGCCGCGATCCGTCGCACGCTGATCGGCCGTTACCTAACGATGCCGCACAGCTTTTTATCGATGACCAAGACGAGCATCTACGTGGACGATCACGTTCACGACGACCAGGAGGCTACGCGCAACCGAATCGCGGTTAGCGGCCGGAAGTACCTGTTCGTCTATCCGTTTGTTAAGACAAGGGCATGGTACTTGCTGCCCAAGGAAGAGCGGCAGCGCGTGATGCGCGAGCACATTCTGCTTGGCCACAAGTACCCTTCCGTGAAGCTGAACACGACCTATTCGTTCGGCCTGGATGACCAGGATTTCGTTGTTGCGTTCGAGAGCGATTATCCCGACGATTTTCTCGACCTCGTACAGGATCTTCGCGAGACGGAATCGAGCAAGTATACGCAACGAGACACGCCGATTTTGACCTGTATTAAGCAAGACTTCAGGACGACGCTGGCTTATGCGGCGGGAGTAGTCCTGGAATAACCAGAGGAGTTCGACGATGGCAATTAGCATACTGATCCCTAGCCCGATGAGGCGATTTACGGAAGACCAGGACACCCTGACGTTCGAGAGCGCGACGACGGTTGACGACATTCTCGCCCAGCTTGTCGCGCGATACCCGGACACCAAGCGGCCGTTGCGGGACGATGCCGGCAACATCCGGCGCTCTGTGAATATCTATGTGAACGATGAGGATATCCGCTTCTTGCAGAACAAGGATACGGTTCTGAAGGACGGCGACAGCATTTCGATCGTACCGGCGATTGCGGGCGGCTAGGCCGCTCCCTGTCGACCGGGAATGGCGCGGAAGCGCTACAAGGAGAGAAGCCTACAGATGGCAGTCGAACAGTACAACCTTACATTTAACTCGGCGATGGAAGACCGGCCAATCCTCGCCAACCTGACGAAAAAGTACAACCTATCAACCGTCTTGCGCAAGGCGCAGCTTTCCGAAAGCGCCGGTTGGGTGCAGGTCGCCTTCCACGGCGATCGGGATGAGATCCAGCGCGCGCTGACGGATCTGATGACGCAGGGCGTCATGGTGACGCCGGTGCACCTGAATACGTTGTCCGGCGAAGATACGAACCCGCTGCCCTAGCGAGCAGTGCGCGGGGCTTGCGGATTTCGCAATTTGAGCCCCTCTCGTTTTGGCGGCGCCTGCGAAGCGGCGTGGCGGTTTACGAGCGCTCCGACTTAAGGATGGCTCTCGATCGGTCGCCGTGCATAACCACGGCGATTTGTATGGCAAGAACGATTGCAATGGCGGGGAGCCACGCGGTATAGTCCGCCATATTCTGCACCGTCCACGCGGCGATCGCCGCCGCGCCGCCTATTGCAGCTGGGCATAGGCTCGCGTCTCGAAACAATCTGAGAGCCCGGCGCAAGAGGACGACGCCGGCGGCGGCCAGCAGCGCAATCCCGGCGATGCCCCGCTCCGCTCCCGCCTGCAGCGCGACATTGTGCGCGTGAACATGCCGCGCGGAGATCTCGGGCAGGCCTGACCGCGTAAAAGGATTCGGCTCGCGCAGTCCCAGCCCGACCATCGCCGCGGGAAATGCCCCGAGCCCCACGCCCGTGAGCGGATTGCGCGCGATGAGCATACAACCCGCGCGCCATGCGATACGCCGTTGGCCGTCGCTGCGTGAATGGTCGAGATAGTCGCCCAGTCCATGGTGCGACGTTGCAAGATACCCCAGCGCGACGCAGGCCAGAACCGCGCACGTTGCAAGAACCGAACGGCGTAGACGCTTTCCTGCATGGATGCGGCTCGCCCATGCCACAACGATCACCACCAAGCCTATCGCCATACCTGATTCCGCGCCGCGCGACCGCGTCATCATGAGTGCGCCTAGCAGCGCCGCGACCAGACAACCCCTGACGGCGCGCGTCGCCGTGTTCGTTGGCGACAGGAGCAGTTGCGCCAAGACCGCAGGGATCATGAGCACGAGGAACGATCCCAGCAGATTGGCATTTGTAAACCCGGCTTCAATTCGCGCGGAGGGGTTGTGCAGGCGGATTGGTTCCGAGATGCACAGAAACAGCGTGATTGCGCTTGCGATTTCTAGGGATGCCGTCAGCGGGGCTGCGGAGGCGTCTCCGTGACGCGTCGCGTCGATTGTCCATACGGCGAGATAATAGGCGGCGGACGCTCCGATCTGTACGGCCAGAAGGTGTATTGGACCATACGGACCGCCGCCATAGAGCATAAAATCGTAAGGGTTCGGAGACAGGCTCTGCCGGTGCAGGCCGAGTGCGCACCAGCCGAGCGAAAGGATCGTCCATAGCCCGACGATCGGATCAAGCGCCGTTCGCGTCCAGCGTCCGCGTCGTGCGAAGAGACAAGCGGCGAAAGCGGCCAACAGGATGGCGATCGCAAGGTCGCCGGACGCGAGCGGTCCCATTCGCTCCTGCCCGGCGACTAGCAGACCGATGAACGCGGTCCAACCGGCGAGCAGGACGCCGTCGCTCGATAGGGCGGATTGGGGGCGGATGTCGGTTGAGGGACGAACCTCGGTTTCCGGGGCGGCGCTGTTCACGTGCCGCTCGCCTTTCCGGCGTTTGCGCCAAGCGCCGTATCGAGGTTCCGCTTATAGGTTGCGTTAGAAGGATCGAGACGAACGGCGGCGGTCCAGCCATCCACCGCTTCGCTGGTGCGTCCAAGCATTGCGCTGACGTAGGCGAATTCGTTGGCGGTTTGGGCGGAGTTCGGGTTCAGGTCGTAGGCTCTGACAAGACGTTTGTAGGCTTCGGAATACTCCTGTTTGTTCGTTAAGAGTTGGCCGATCTTAAAAAGGTGGCATGCGTACGCCTTGTTGGTTATGTCGTTGTCCGGCTCGTACTCGAACAGCTTAGGCTCGACGTATTCGTAGCGGATTTTTGCTTCATCTGCCAGTTCCGTTGCAAGCTGTTGATTAGGCGAGGGGATCATATCCACGGGAACAACGCGGGCCAAGAGCCCTTCGTTTACCAATGTAAGCTTGGGCAGGCGAGCGAGGTGAGTTTGGCCATTCCCGGTCGTTGCAAGATCGCCATGTTTGGGAGAAGTGAAGTAGACGGCCTGCCCGCGCGCGAGAGCGTGCGTAATGAGATCCCATAAGAAGGGGTGCGACGCTGCATAGGCGGGATCATGCGCGCAGCGCGCGAGCATGGCGGAGACGCCGGTTTCTGGGTGCTCGCGCTGGATTCGCATAATGCACCAGGAATCGGTCTCGCGTCCCACGGCGCGGCTCCATGAGAGGAAGAAGTCGCGCGGTATGACGGTGACGTCCTGTCGTTCGTGCAAAACCTCTTGCGCGTACCAAAGCGGAAACACGTTGTTGTCGCCGAACGCGATCAGGACGGCGTTGGGCGGCAGCGTGACCAGAATGTTCTCTGCGACCGTGCGCATGCAGGTGACGCCGCGCCTGTTGCACGCGTGCCAGTTGAGGAGTACGGGCGCCAGCAGCGCCAGGATGACGGCTCCGCCTTGCAGGAGGTCAATCGGCCGGCGAGCGTCCGGAGTGCCGAGGCGACTGCGCAGCCAGTCGGTGGCCGCCTGTCCGCCAACGCCTGCGAGCACGGCCAGCATCAAGATGGGCGGCGTGTAGTACTCAAAGATGTTCAGGATATGGTACAGCGTATTGCAGATTAAGTAGCCTGCGATTCCAACCAGGAGCGCGATTGCCGGACGCCGGTTTGGGACCGATCGCAGCATCGTCCACGCTCCGATGACGGCCAGGAACAACAAGGGACCGAGATTTCTCCAGAGCCAGCCGGTGGCGAAGATGACGTCCCGGTGATAGAACCACGCCATTGTTGGCAAGTGGAAGAGGCCGTGGTAGCGCGTTCCGGAAACGTGTAAGAATAGGCGATGCAGGTTCGATGGGTTTCCCCAGATCTGTCCGCCCGGATGCATGCGAGCCGCAATCGGCTCGTAGATGTAGAGCGCGAGCGGCGCGACGCAGACGCCGATTGCCGCCGCCAGTTGTCCGGCCGCGCGCCGCCCGCCGTTCATTTCGATCGCCTTTGGCAAGACGAGCACGAGCGCCGCCGGAATGAGCCAGATGATGGTCAGGTGGTTTGTTAGCGCGAGCCCGCCAGCGAGAGCGGTTGCGTAGAGATCGGCGGGTTTTCCGCTTCGATGGTAGCGGAGCGCCAGGATCAGGATCGTCGCGACCAATAACGCATTGAGCGCATAGGTTTCGACTTTGGTCGCCTGCATCCAGAGCGAATCCGAGAACGCCAGCGCAAGCGCCGCGACGCAGGACCATCGTTTGCCTGCGCCAAGATCGCGGCAGAGGAAAAACACTAGGAGCGTGGCTGACGCGGCGCAGATCGCCGACAAAAGGCCCAGCCGGTAAGCGGGCTCGCCGAACGGGAGCGCGTGAACGAAGAGCCCGCCGAGCAGGCAGTAGAGCGGATATCCCGGTGGATGAATCACTCCGCCGGTCGCCGCCGCCGTTGCGATTTCGCCGCAGTCGTCGGCGAAGATCGTTGGGCAAAGGGTGTAGACGTAGAGTCCAAGTGCAATGCAGAAGAGGATCGCACCGATCGCGCCGTCTGTGGTAAGCGGCTGGGTTCGTGGTGGTGAAGTTGGCGATTCGGTCACGATGCGGTCTCCTGAAACCGTTCGGCGGCTCTCACGCGTCGAGCCCCTACTGGTAATTATGCCGGGATTGCGTTGGATCGTTAGGGTTGTGCGCGCGCAGCGTTGTTGGAGCGGACGATCCCCCTTTCCTTCTTTCTTGACAGGGATCAGGGTGTTTGGTACACTGTATTCGCGACCGTCAGAGTCGGAGACCCCGATTGTCGGGAACCTTGTGGCCTGATGAACCGTTATAGGCATTGCATATGTTCAGTTTTACAAAGCGCGCGGATTACGCGTTGTTGGCGTTGTGCTATCTGACTGCCGCGGGCGACGGCGGGCGGGGGCGCTTGGTCAACAGCAAGGAAATTGCCGAGCACTACAACATACCGATTGAGTTGCTTGCAAAGATCATGCAGGTCTTGGCGAGGCATCAGCTCGTGTCATCCTCTCCGGGACCGACGGGCGGGTATCGGCTGACGCGCGATCCGGCGGATGTCTCGGTCGCAATGATCGTTAAGATTATCGACGGGCAGGTCGGCATGATCCACTGCTCAAACGGCAATGACAGCGGCTGTGAGCAATTCGAGCGTTGTACGATTCGCAATCCGCTAACGACAATTGAGGAGCGAATGTACGAACTCCTGGAAAAGATGAGCATTCGAGAGATTTCCCAGCCGCAAGGACAGTCTGAGCCGTCGAATGTTATTCCGCTCGGCAGCTTGCTGCGATAGTGCGCCCGCGGGGAGGAACTGTGGATCGCCGCATCGAACAGACGTGAAGACAAGGAGCGCATTAAAGGGAGTTCACGAGATGGCGGATGATGACGAACCGGTAAAAGCGTTGCCCCCTGCTCCGGCCGAGTCCGGACAGTCTGTCGATGTCGATAAGTGCCCGGCGTGCGGCCGGAAGCTGCTAACACTGGCGAGCGTTTTGTGCAACTGGTGCGGCGCGGTTATCAAAAATGACGACTACCAGAAACGCGCGGCGGAAGAGCGCGCGCGGGTCGATGCCGAACTCAAGCGTCAGCTGGAAGTTGAGCAGCAGGAAACCGCGAAGTTCGGGATCCTTGGCAGGCTCAAGAAGGTGAAGCGCGAAGGACGCAGCGCTGAATCGCTTGAGGACATTATCAAGGAGCATCGGCGGTAAGAGGATGTAAGTCTATGGCTACTATCGCGGAACCAACCGAATTCCTGGCGACGCCGGTCGATCCGGCGATTACGTTGACGGCGTCCGCCGCACGGCAGGTCCAACGGACGCTGGCGCGGAAGGGCGATCCCAACGCATTCCTGCGCCTTGGAGTCAAGGGCGGCGGCTGCTCCGGATACTCCTACGTGATGGAAGCCGATACCGAGACCGACGAAGACGACCTTACGTGGGTGACCGCTGAAGGAATCCGGGTGGTGATCGATCCTAAGAGCCTTAGCCTGCTGTCGGGGATGACGGTCGACTACACCGTCAAGAACCTGATGGAAGGCGGATTCGTATACCAGAACCCCAACGCCGGCCGTTCCTGTGGTTGCGGCACGTCGTTCTCGCCTGCGTAGGGTTCGGCGCGTCCTTGCCGTCCCTCCTGCTTACCCGGTCTCCAATTTCGCGAAGCTGGCCATGAGCGTCTTGATTCCCACGGGCGCTGGGAAGGCGACGGAGACCTTGGCATCGCCGTTCTCCGGTGTGATCTGCACGACGGTTCCCCGCCCGAACTTTGCGTGCGTTACTTTGTCTCCGGTCTTGTACGGCAGATTGACGGGGGGCGCGACGACCTTCTTCGCGCCGTTGTTTGCGCCTGAGATGTCGGCCCAGCGGGGCGCAGCCTGCGTCGGCGTCCGGCGAGTTTCCGGATCGAAGGTCGGCGCGTACGCGGCCTGGCTGGATGGGCGCATGCTGGTCGGTATATAAAGCGTGGCCGGAATCTCGGCGATGAAGCGGGAAACGGCGTTGCGCTGGACGTTGCCGAAAACCATGCGCGACTCAGCGTAGCTCATGTAAAGCTGCTCCTTCGCCCGCGTAATGCCGACGTAGCAAAGGCGCCTCTCCTCTTCGAGCTCCGTAAGCGATTGAAATGCCCGCATGTGCGGGAAGATCCCCTCCTCCATGCCGGCCAGGAAGACGACGCCGAACTCGAGGCCCTTCGCCGAATGAAGCGTCATCAGCGTCACCGAGTTCGGTTCTTCATCATACGTGTCGATATCGGATACGAGCGAAACCTCCTCGAGAAAGGCGGTGAGAAGCTCGGACGCGACGGGACCGCTGGGCGGCGTCGCGCCGTCCTCCGTTGCGTCTTGCGGCAACTCGGGAAGATCATAGTCGAACGCGTCGTCAAATGCGTCCGCAAACGGATCTTCCTCCGCCGTGGTCGTGTCAGCCGCGCCGGCGTCTTCGGGCTCGGCGTCGTCCGGGAAGATCGACTGCTCGCGCTGGATTGCCTCGGCAAATTCCGTCGCGACGGTCACGAGTTCGCCCAGGTTTTCTTCGCGCGCCCGCGAGTCGTCGGAGCGGTCCTTCTTCAGATCGGCAAGGTATCCGCTGGTTTCAAGGATGTCCTTGATTAATTCGGGGACCGTCTTGCGCGTGGCCGCCGACTGGAAATATTCGATCATCCTGACGAAGGTACTGAGCGCATTCGCCGCGCGGGGCGAAAGACCAAGGTTTCCGATATCGTGCAGGGCATCCCAGAACGACATCCGCTGTTCGGCGGCGGCTTGGCCGACTGTCTCGACGGTTGTAGCGCCAATTCCGCGCGTGGGGACATTGATGATCCTGCGCAGGCTGACGCTGTCGTACGGATTTGTGATGACCCGCAAATAGGCCAGGATGTCCTTGATTTCGCGCCGTTCCCAGAATCGGACGCCGCCGACGATCTTGTACGGGATCCGGTACATATTGAGCTGCTCTTCAATTGCGCGGCTCTGTGAGTTGGTGCGATAGAGGATTGCGATCTCGCTGTAGCGCCGGTCGCCGGATGTCGCGAGGCGCCGGATCTCCTGGGCGATTGCCGCGCCTTCCTCGTTTTCGCTGCGCGTCTCGATCAGGACGATGTTCTCGCCGTCGTCTTTATCGGTCCACAATCGCTTGTCGGCGCGGCTCTTGTTGTGTTTGACTACATTGTAGGCGGCGTCGAGAATGGTCTTTGTGGAGCGGTAGTTTTGTTCGAGCTTGATGGTCGTTGCCCCTGGGAAGTCGTGCTCGAAGTGCAAAATGATCTTGACGTCCGCGCCCCGGAACGCGTAGATGCTCTGGTCGTCGTCGCCGACCACGCACAGGTTCTTGTGCTCGCCGCTGAGCAATTTGAGCAACTGGTACTGCGAGTCGTTGGTGTCCTGAAACTCGTCGCAGTGGACGTAGACGAAACGGTGCTGATAGTGCGTGCGCGCCGGTTCTGATTCCTTCAGCAGACGCACGGCGTACATAATCAGGTCATCGAAGTCGAGTGCGCTCGCGAGAGCGAGCTTGTCCTGGTACCTGGCGTAGATGCTCGCGACTGCCCGGTCGAACGGCTGATGCGATGATCGGACGCGCGAATCGGATGGGTCTATCAACTTCTCCTTGAAACCGGAGATGCGGTTTAGGATGGCGCGCGGCTGGAACGACTTATCGTCGATGTTCAGCTCCTTGAGAGACTCCTTGACGATCGTGAGCTGGTCGTCGGTATCGTAGATGCCGAAGCGTGGGTTTAGCCCGATCTCTTTCCCGCGTTCGCGCAGCATGCGGGCGCAAAGCGAGTGGAACGTGCCCGCCCAGAGCGCCTTTGCGACGCTGTCGCCAACGAGAGCGGCGATGCGCTCCTTCATCTCGGTGGCCGCTTTGTTCGTGAACGTCACCGCGAGAATGTTGTACGGACGAACGTATTTCTCGCGGATCAAATAGGCGATGCGTTTGGTGAGGACGCTCGTTTTGCCGGAGCCAGCGCCGGCAAAGATAAGCAGCGGGCCATCGGTATGCGTGACAGCCAGACGTTGGGGTTCGTTTAAATCGGATAGGAGAGGGGATTCCATGACGAATCATTATACCTGCGTAGGGCAGGCGTCAGCGGCTGGTTTAAAGATGTCGACGCACGACTGCACAAATTGGCGGTGGATGAAGAGCGCTTAACGAAACACAGGTAGGACTTTCGCTTGCCGCGCGTTCAGCGATCGGTTGCGCCAAATTGGTCAGAACTTAGGAACGCTCTATCGCCGCCGGGGCGATTTTTGCCCGCGCTTTGTTCACGGCGGTGATTGACGATGCCTCGTTAACACGCGTACAGCGTCTTGCCGCCAGCATCCGATTGCAGCGCGTATCGGCAACCCATGAAACCACCTCGCCGGCCCTTTATCAAGAATTGCCCCGGCGGCAAGAGCCGTCCTAAATCTTTCTCGCAATACGCCTTTCTCTTATCCGAAATCGTAGCCCACAGCCTTCCAGATCTCTTTCATGTCGACGTGAGCGCTCACGGAATCGGCCAGACGATCGAGGTCGCGCAACGGATCGAACGGGGCGGTGGGCTTGTTATCGATGCCAATGTCTCGGCGGACCGCGGCGAGAAAGGCGTCTCGCAAAGGGTCGCTGTCGAAGATGCCGTGCAAGTAGGTGCCGAACACGCGCCCGTCGCTCGACGATGCGCCGTCCTCGGCGGAGCCTGCGGTAAACGCCGCCTGGAACGCCGCCTGGGTTCGCACGGTGCGGCCGTGATGTATCTCGTAGCCGTCCGCTGCCAGTCCCGTCGCCCATGGAAGCAAGCAGGTCGCCCGGTTGCGCGTGAGGACCTTGTCGCCGCCGAAGCGAGTCTCGACGGGCAGGAGACCGAGGCCGGGGGCGCTTTCCCGGGGCGATTCGATGTGCTCGGGATCGAGTATCCGATCGCCTAGCATCTGGTAACCGCCGCAGATGCCAATGACCCACGCGCCTCGATCCCTTGCGGCGCGGATCGCATTTGTGATGCCCTGCGCTTCCATCCACGCCAGATCGGCAAGCACGCTCTTCGACCCGGGGACGATGACGACATGAGCGTCCGCCAGATCGTCCGCGCGCTCAATGTAACGGAGCGCGACGCCGCTTTCCGTTTCGATCGGCAGGAAATCGGTGTAGTTGGATAAATGCGGAAGCTTAACGACCGATATGCGGACATCGCCGTCCACGCCTCCCGCGCGATCCTCAAGGCCGAGCGTGTCTTCCTCTTCGATCCGCAGGTTGTGCAGGAACGGCAGTACGCCGAGAACGGGTTTGCCCGTGCGCTCGCGCAGGAAATCGAGCCCCGAGCCAAGCAGCGCCGGGTCGCCGCGAAATTTGTTCACCACGTAGCCGATCACGAGATCGCGTTCGCTGGGCTCGAGCAACTCCATCGTGCCGACAATGCTTGCGAAGACGCCCCCGCGATCGATATCGGCGACGAGCGCTACCGGCGCGTCTGCCGCGAGGGCGATGCTCATATTGACGATATCGTGGTCGCGCAGGTTGACTTCGGCCGGGCTGCCTGCCCCTTCGATTACGACGATTTCATATTTGTCGCGTAAGCGGGCGAGGGAGGCGAGAGCAATCTTCATTCCCTCCGTCTGGTAATCGTGATACTCGCCGACCTGCATGTTGGCGACCGGTTTGCCCATCACGACAATCTGAGCGCCCGTGTCCGAATGCGGCTTAATGAGAATTGGATTCATATCGACCGTGGGCTCGATTCCCGCCGCAAGGGCCTGATAAGCCTGCGCCCGGCCGATTTCAAGGCTCTCGCGCGTTACGAACGAGTTGAGGGCCATGTTCTGTGACTTGAACGGCGCGACCGTCCGTCCCGCTCGCGCGAATAGCCGGCAAAGCGCCGCCGCAAAAAGGCTCTTGCCGACATTCGAGGCCGTTCCCTGCACCATGATCACTCCAGCCAAAATCTTATCCTCCAGAAAGATTGTAACCTTCTTGGGCCGGATTCGAGGCATGGCTGGAACACGCAAAAAATTGGCTGAAACGATTGCTCGCCTCAGCCCGATCGAATGCAGTGCCGCCACAACAGGAACGTTGTCTCTGGGATTAGTTTTGCTGCCTTGCCCAGTAGTTGACCTGTGAAGTCCAGGTCTTGTCAGGCGTCAGCCACTTGACGTGCGCATCATCGAAGAGGAAATTGGCGCCGCCAGAGTGCCGGAGTTCGATCGAAGCTTGGGTGGCATCCAGCGTTACCGAGACAGGCTCCCAAGTGACGGCGGTCTTGCCGTCCGCCTGTACGGCGGGCTGAGGCGTTACAGAACCGCGAGAGACGCTTTGACCCGACCGGATCGTGTCCGTTCCTAGAATGAAGGTTGCGGGCGACGAAATCTTGGATAGGTTGTATGTGCCGTTGAAGCCGTCGCCGTAGAATTGCCCGCCTACCTGGAAATCGACGGCATGCGGTACGCACGCGCTCGCAGCCTGAGCCGTGCCGGTATTCCCATATCCATCTGCCCCGCTTGTACCGGCGGCCCAAACGGATTCGTCAAAATTGAACCCGTAGTCGGTTAGGAACCAGGCCTTTTTGCTGCTCAGGCCATCGTTGGTCGCGGTATCCGAGGCCGACGGCGGTATCGCTGGACCGTCCCACGCCCAGTTGACTGTCTGCGACGGATCGTGCCACACGCCGGCCGATTTGACATATGGATTCAGCAAGCCGCGGATTGAGTAGTCGGCGGCCACCGTTGCGTCGCCAACGTATGTCGGCGAAGTGCAACTATTCAAGCTGCCGCCGTCCACCGTGTAATCCGATTGCGGCGAATAACGTTCCGTAACGGAAAATGGGAAATACTCATCGAAGTCCTGCTGGTACTGCAGGAAGGCCAAGCCAATTTGGCGCAGGTTGCTCGAATCCGCCGCCTGTCGCGATTTCTCGCGGGCTGAAGCGAATACGGGAAAAAGAATCGCGGCGAGAATCGCTATAATAGCGATAACGACGAGTAGCTCGATTAAAGTAAAACCCGGTGCATTTCGTTTCGTTGTCTTTCTAAACGATTTCATGTTTTCTCCTTTGTGATTCCAGTAGTCGGCCGGATCAAGCCTGGACGACGTCTTCTTTGGATGGAGACGATAATACTTTAATCCTATGGGGTTTGTCAACAATTCGTTAAAATAAATACCTAAATGTGGATAGGGATAATTTAAATTCTGGTTAATCGGGCTTTTGTAAAAGAGGCGTTCCAAACAAAAAACGCCGGTCGAGAAGCCATGCTCTCAACCGGCGTCCTTGAACTGAGTCCACGCTAGCGTCTGCGAAGGAACGCGGGAATATCCACGTCGGTATCGCCGCCGGAGGCCGGGCGGGGCGCGGGAGCCGCCGATGGGGCGGCCTGCGACTGTTCGCTCGATCCCGAGGACGCGCTTGCTCCGGTTGCGACGGGTTCGACGGGGCGAGGGGCCGGCGCGGGAGTCGAGGCGGGCGGGGCGGACGATGGGCGCGGGCTAACGCTGGACGAGGCAGGTTGAACACGCGGCGGCAGCGCGAGCTGTCCGCTGAAGCCGGTCGCGAGAACCGTAATGCGCACTTCGCTTTCCATGGACGGATCCTGGACGATACCGAAGATGATGTTGGCGTCGTCGGCATCGGTCGCCTGTGCGATAAGCTCGGTGGCTTCGTGGACTTCGGCGAGCGTAAGGTCAGGACCGCCGGTGATATTGATGAGGGCTGCGCGCGCGCCTTCGATGGTCGTCTCAAGGAGCGGAGAGGCGATTGCGGCCTGTGCGGCATCGATTGCGCGATGATCGCCCGCGGCGACGCCGATACCCATCAGGGCGCTGCCGGCGTTGGTCATAATCGACTTGATGTCCGCGAAGTCTACGTTGATGATGCCGGGAATGGTGATAATGTCGGAGATGCCCTGAACGCCCTGGCGCAAAACGTCATCGGCTTCCTTGAAAGCCTCCACGAGGGTCGCTCTTTTATCGACGACACCTTGCAGGCGGTCGTTAGGGATCACGATGACCGTGTCGACTTTGTCGCGCAAGTTGTCGACGCCCTCTTCGGCCAGGCGAGCCCGGCGGGGGCCTTCGAACTTAAACGGTTTGGTGACAACCGCGACGGTAAGCGCGCCGAGTTCCTTGGAAATATCCGCAATGACCGGAGCGGCGCCGGTCCCGGTGCCGCCGCCCATGCCGGCGGTAATGAAGACCATGTCAGCGCCTTCGATCGCCTTCTTGATATCTGATTTAGACTCTTCGGCGGCCGCGCGGCCAACTTCGGGATTGCCGCCCGCGCCGAGGCCGCGGGTCAGGTTCTCGCCGAGCTGCAGCTTGTAGTCGGCTGCGGAGACATCAAGCACCTGAATATCGGTGTTCATGGCGATGAACTCGACGCCGCGCAACCCGGCGTCAATCATACGGTTGACGGCGTTTGAGCCACCGCCGCCTACGCCAATTACTTTAATTCTTGCGAATGGAGATTCGTCGCGAATTCCTGCCATTATTGTGTCCGCTCCCCTTTGGCGGCCGGCCCGCCCAGTCCGGCGCTGGTGGAAACCAGGCGGACGAGCAGATGCGCGGACGCATTCTTATCCGATATGTTAACAACTTTTACGGCGAAAGTCAAATCTCGCGCGTTTTGCGCACGTGAATCGGCCGCCGGAGACCAAGCGCGTGTGTAATTATTGCATCCTACTTGCGCCGCGCAGCGAGCTAAGCGTCCATTGAAACGGGCTTGACGCACATTCCGGCCGTGGGGGTCAGCCCGAGGCCTGCCGCGCGGAAAGTGACAGAAAGCGTGTAAAGAATCGAACTACCTTTTAAGACGGCTCCCCGGCCGCCGTGGCCGTTTTTGATAAAGGGCCGACGCGGCGGTTTCACGGCTTCACGATGTGCGCTGAGATCGGACGCTGGCCTTGACGCGGCCTTGTCGATCGACGCCGTGAACGAGGCGCGGAAAAAATGCCCGGGCGGCACGAGCCGTCCTGAATCTTTCTCGCAACGCCGATTAATGACACACCTTCTCAGAAATCAAGAACTCTGCATGGCGCCAATTCGACATGCTCACGATCTTTAACGGGGCCAATCTCTTTTGCCGTCTTGCGGCATGCG
This sequence comes from Capsulimonadaceae bacterium, assembly GCA_031292625.1. GTDB lineage: Bacteria > Armatimonadota > Armatimonadia > Armatimonadales > Capsulimonadaceae > JARLGU01. The sequence goes on from JARLGU010000051.1 coordinate 56,062, forward strand.
CCAACGACGTGCTGGCTTGGCTAGACCGCTGCCCGCTTTCGTATCGATAACGTTAATTTTCTTCTTCGATATCCGTTCCCATGATCCGGTTGAAAAAGCGCTGCAAGCTTTGCATGAAGCCGCCCATGCGCTCGCTAATGCGGGCGCTCACCGCGATTGCGTTGGCGCCAGGGTTTCTGGTATAGCGCGCCGCATAGAGCACCAGGCCAAGGCCCGTTGCATGAATCGGCGACCGCAACGTTTCGGGAAGGTCGACGATGTCCCGCGGAGCACCCAATCGAGCCGGGAGACCGGTAACCTCCGGACACAGCGTCGTCATGCCCGGCAAGAGAGCGCCGCCGCCCGTCAAGACGATACCCGCAGGCAGGAAATTATAGTACCCGGATTTGTCGATCTCATTCTTAATGCAGGTGAAGATTTCCTCGACGCGCGGATTGACTATGTCGAGGAGTTGGCGTCGGGGAACGTTCCGCGTTTCGCCGTCGAGACCATTAACATCGATCGTGTCCGCGGCGCCCAGATCCAGGCCGCTGGAAGATGCGGCGCCGTACTCGCGCTTGAGCCGCTCAGCTTCTTCGAGCGAGACGCGCAGGCCGATGCTGATGTCGCGCGTGACATGGACGCCCGCGATGGGGACCACGCTGGAGAACGCGATGTCGCCGTCCACAAAGATTGCGATATCGGTTGTGCCGCCGCCGATATCGACGAGAGCGACGCCAAGGTTTTTCTCCGCCGGCGTGACAACCGCCTCCGCGCTCGCAATTGGCTGGAGGACCGTCGCGGAAATAGAGAGCCCGGCCCGGTTGACCGCCTTGCCGACATTCTGCAGCAAGCTGACCGCGCCGGTGACGATGTGCGTTTCGACTTCAAGCCGCGTCCCGGCCATGCCGACCGGATAACGGACGCCTGCTTGGCCGTCGACCGTATAGGTTCGCGGGATCGCGTGGATAATCTCACGGTCGGGAGGAAGAACGATGACGCGCGCTTGTTGGAGGACATGGTTGACGTCCTCGGCCGAGATTTCCCGCGACGCGTGCGTCACCGCCATGACGCCCCGCGAATTGAGCGACGCGATGTGTTCGCCGGTGACGCCGACGACGACGCTGTTGATGACGTAGTTGGTTCGCTGGCGCGCTGCCGCTACAGCCTCTGAGATCGCCCTAGCGGCATCTTCGATGTCGATGACGACGCCTTTGCGGATCCCGGCCGAAACCGACGAGCCGACGCCGACAATGTCGACGCGTCCGTCTTCGCTTACCTCGCCAACGATGGCGCAAACCTTAGTCGTCCCGATATCGAGACCGACGACGCAATCTTTAGCCACTGGGTCCCTCTCGATAGGGTAGCACTGCAAACGGGAACTGCGGCGGATCGTACGGCTGGCCGCTTACACGGTTAGGATACCTCAAGTCGCGATCAGCGTCTTCGTATCGACGCGCAAATCTGCCTACATGTCTATTTGCGCGCACGAATACGCAGCGTCAGCCTTCGTTCCGGTCGGCATCGGCCGTTGCGCCGCCGGCCTGACGGTCGCGTTTGGATCGGGGCAGATGGGGGATCTGAGGGATCTGGATGTGCTCGTGTTCCAGCCAATAGCGACGCATGAAGGAGACATTATTGAGGATACGCCAGGTAAACACGAAGACCGTTGCGTACCAGATCGGGACATTGATCGAGTCGCCGAAAGCGGAGAGGATGACCGCGATGATGACCGTGAGAATGAAACCCGACAAGAAGACATTGCTTTTGAATCCGCCTTCCTGAATAGCGCGCGCGCCGCCGACAATGGCGTCGAGCCCCGCCATTACGGCGACGGAAAGGAACGGCCCGTACTGCGCCGGCACGTTGAATGACGGCAGATAGACCAGAAGAAAGCCCGCTACTCCCGCGAAAAATGCGATCCAACCCATTTGAAAATACTTTCTGTCATCGAGCCCGCCGAGCGATTCGCGTCGCCCTTTCGATTATTGCGGCTTTGCGTAACGCGTCTGAACGCCCGCGTAGGCGGGCAGGACCATGCTTGGTTTTTCGATCACGGACATCATGGATGCGTCCGTGGAGCGCAGCATTTCGCCGATCCCGCCGGGAAGCTTGAGCGTCGTGTCAAGACTCTGGGGCTCGCCAATCGCGCAGATGCGGAACGGCGGCGTTAACGGCACGCCGTTCACCTGGATTGCCGGGCCGACGCAACGAACCGATGTGGTCGCGACGACACGCTGGTCATTAATTGACAGCGCCTCCGCACCGCCAGCGCGAAGCTCGTTGAGCACGCGCTGGATGTCCACGTCGTGGATAATATACATGCTGGTGAGGTCGTTGCTAATGGCGTTGGGCAAGTTGGATGGCGGGCGCTTGTCGCTATCGTTAAGCGTTACGACAACCCCTGGCCCGCTGACCTTGGTGAGTCCCGCCAGAAAGCGCGCTTCCGTAAGCTGCTTCGTGATCTGGCCGTCCGATCCCGTATCGCTGGTCGCTTTCGTGAGCTCGTTCTGCAGCTGTTGAATGCGGGCTTGCTGGCCGTTGACCGTTTGCTTGAGCGATTGATAGGCTTTGACGATGCCGGCCAGGTTAGACGACGGACTGTCGCTGACGAGCACGAGCTTTTCGGTCTTCATGGCGAGGGCAATAAACATGCCCAACACGAAGGTCATTGCGGTGATCGGCCAGACCCATCGATGCGCTGGATTGGGGGGGGCGGTGGTCCGTTGATTGCTTGTGGAAACGGATGTGCTCATACGGCTTTCATACGACCGTCGCCGGCTGTTTTGTCGCTCGAATTTAATCGACTGGCCGTGACGGCGCTCTTTCAACTCTTATTATAGCGGTTTTGGCGCGACAACCTTCATCTTTATGGCCGGCTTTGACGGCAATGTGACATCAACATACTCCGCATTTTGCGCGCGAACCGGATCGCCTTCGATCGCCACGGCGGCTGTTTTGATCTTTAGCGGGTAGTCGCCCGGCAGACCCAGGCGGATGACCGGACGGTCGGTCATGTAGACCGATGTGTACAGATCGCCCTGCACCCGGATCTCGCGAAGCTTGAGGGGCACGAAATAGTCGCCATGGGTCAGCAGATTGAGCACCGAAAACGCAGTGCCAAGGGGATTGGTCAGGCGCTGGTCGATTTTTTTGCCAAGCTCGGGAACGACGGTCGTCGATGGCACGACGAGGGCAGGGAGAGACGGCGCGCGCGCGGTGATCTGCCGGTACGGGATCCCGGATGCGTCCACCAGAAGCAATGGCCCGCCGTTGATCCTAATCTGGGCGTACGGCGTCCGTTCTTGAATGCGCACGACGAGCGTCTTCGGCGGATGGATGCGTATCGCGGCGCTTTCGACCGCTGGCTCCGCCTTTTCGATACGGCGGGTGATATCGCGATGGTCGACGAGGGCCGTGACGAACAGATTGCCGCCCATCTTCACCTTCGCCAGCGTGATAATCTCCTTGAGCCCAACCGTCCGCAGGCCGTCGACGCGAACCTGACGAATCTCGAAGCGCCGATCGTTGCACAGCCAGATTAGCAGCGCGAGGACAAGACCGAAAAGCAGGGTTCGCCGGATGGCCGGCCATCGGTTCTTGCGCTTGCGGTTGCGCTTCACGGGCGGCGTTGCCGAGCGCGCGCGCGACCTAGGGGCCGCCGAGACCTTCCGGGCGCCGGTTGTGCGGGTTGACTTTGCCATAGGGCCTGTGTTTGATTGCCTAGTTGTGCCGGCCGCTCGATGCCGGATCACCGTCCTAGAAGGTAAGTAATCTTGGACTTTCGCTTGCTGTGCGTCAAGCGAGTGGTTATGCTAAATTGGTCGGGAATTAGGACCGCTCCGTGGCCGCTGTGCCACTTTTCAAGCGCTTCGCGTGCGGCTTGCCAACTGGCTGCGTGTTAAGCGGCCAAAGAAAAATGGCCAGCCCGGCCATAGAGGGCATCCTAATCCTCATCTTCTCTAAAAGGTGTGTCATCAATCGGCGTTGCGAGAGAGATCCAGGACGGCTCGCGCCTCGTCCATGGCGGTGATTTACGATGCCTCGTCGACACGCGTACGGCGTTTTGCCGCTAACGTCCGATCCCTGCGCACATCGTGAAGCCGTGAAACCGCCGCGCCGACCCTTTTTCAAGAATTGCCCCGGCGGCAATGGAGCGTCTTACAAGGCCTTTCGATTTTTTACACACGCTCATTAGATTCTCATTTTTCGAGCGCGAGATCGATTAGCCGGTCCAACAGCTGTGAGAACGTGTAGCCTGCCACGGAGGCCGCCCGGGGCAGCAGGCTGGTCGGCGTCATGCCTGGGATCGTGTTCACTTCCAAAACGTAAATTCGTCCGTCGCCGGAGATAATCATATCCGTTCGCGACATCCCCCGGCATCCGAGCGCGCGGTGACAGCGAATCGCGATCTCCTGAACGTCCTGGGTTACATCCGCCGAAAGCCGCGCTGGGCAGATTTCATCCGTCGCTCCCGGCGTGTATTTGGCTTCGCGGTCGTAGACGCCTTTGGCGGGGATAATCTCGATCACCGGCAGCGCTTCCAGGCGATCGTTGCCAAGTACCGCGCACGTGATCTCCGTGCCCTGGACGAACTCCTCGATTAAAATCGTGTCATCGTACTGGAAACCCAGTTCGATCGCCGCCCCAAGATCGCCGCCTTCGCTGACGATCGTCAAGCCATCGCTCGAACCCGATCCGGCCGGCTTTACCACGGCGGGAAGCGGAAACGGGATATCTCGCGGGTCGTTCTTGCCGAGATTGACGCCGGCTGGCATAAGGATGCCGCTGGCGGAAAGAAATGTTTTGCTGCGCGCCTTATCGAGCGCGAGGGCGGATGCCAGCACGCCGCTGCCGGTATAGGGTATGCCGACCGTTTCGAGGAAGCCCTGGATGACTCCGTCTTCGCCGCCCTTGCCGTGCAGCGCAATTATCGCGACATCCGGCCGCTGATCCGGCGCCGCTTCCGGCAGCCTCGCAAGCGTCGAGATTTCCGCGCCGTCCGCATCGGTTAGCGCCTTCGCCGATCCATCGCAGCCGGGGAGTATCTTGCCCGTCGCGCTGTCGATCGCGTAGTACCGGTACTTCGCGGGATCGAGAGCCCCCAGGATCTGCCGCCCCGTCGAAAGCGAGATGTCTCGCTCGCTGCTTGTTCCGCCCATCAGGACGGCCACGTTCCGTTTTGCCATCACCACTCCCATCGAATGCGCATCCCAACCCAATATGGGCGTGGCGCGTTGGATTTATGTTCCGGACCGCGCATCCGCGGGACCGTTCATCAAAAGCGAGCCTTCGGCGCCTTCCCGCAACGCGCGGAGCCCTATGCGTTCAATAACCTCAAGAAACCCTCGCCTGCCGCGCGGATGTCGCCCGCGCCTAATGTCAGCACCAGGTCGCCGGGCTTTGCGATTTCCGCGATCCGTTGTGGCAGTTCGCCCTTGTCGGCGACGTAAATCACCTTGCCGGGTTCCGAGTGCCGCCGGGTCTCCATCGCGAGGACTGAGCCATCGAGCCCAGGGATCGGCTGCTCGCGCGAGAGGTAGATATCGGTCTGTACGACAATATCCGCGTCCTTGAAGCTGATTGCAAACTCGCCAAGCTGGTCGCGCGTGCGGCTGGGCAGGTGCGGCTGGAAGACGGCGACGATACGGCGCGAAGGTTCCGCCTTGCGGGCCGCTGCAAGCGTGGCGCGGATTTCCGTGGGGTGGTGCGCGTAATCGTCGATCACAAGGATGCCGTCCGCAGTTTCTCCGAGCTTCTCATAGCGGCGTCCGGTCCCGTGAAACTTCGCCAGGCCGTGGACGATGCGGTCGAAGGGCACGCCCAGTTCCATCGCAACGGCGATGACGGCCAACGCATTGCGCACGTTGTGAACGCCTGGGATGTTTAGCGTTGCGTCGCCGAGCCGCTGTCCTGCTTGGAAGACCTCGAACGTTTGGCCTGTCTTTGGCGCGCCGCGCAGATCGGCGTCCGCGGAAAGCCCTACGGTGACCACTCGTCCACCCGCCGCGCCGCGCACTTCGGGTGTGTGAGGGTCATCGGCGCTTAGCACGACGAGGCGCGTGGTGGATGCCAGGAATTGGCAAAAGGCATCGACGATCGCGTTCAGCGTTCCGTAATGATCCAGATGGTCGGCTTCGATGTTCGTAACGATGGAAATTGTTGGGTGCAGCTCAAGAAACGAGCCGAACGCCTCGCAGGCCTCCGCGACGAAAACGCCGGAGTTGCCGACTCGAGCGTTCGCGCCCCATCCGACGACGTCGCCGCCGATGAGCGCGGTCGGGTCCAGCCCGGCGTCCTCAAGGACGACCGCGAGCATGCCCGACGTTGTGGTCTTCCCGTGTGTCCCGCTGACCGCTATGCGGTCCGCATGCAGGTTCATGACGCGCCCGAGCATCGCCGCGCGGCTGATTACCGGGATGCCCTTTGCACGGGCGTAGACAAGCTCCGGGTTGGCGTCCTTAATGGCCGCCGACGCCACGACTTCGGTCGCGTCTCCGACATTGGAGGCCTGGTGACCGACGGGAATGGGGACGCCGAGTTCTCGTTCAAGCGCGGCCCGCGTAGGCGAGTCGGCCATGTCGCTGCCGCTGACGCTCTCTCCGCGAGCGGCCAGGACGCGCGCCAGTGCGCTCATTCCCGCGCCGCCAATGCCGACAAAATGGTATCGCTGCTTCATGATGGATGTCCCTTATTGTACCACTCGCGATTCGCCGCTGTGCCGTTTTTTGGAAACCTTCCTTGTCACTTCGACGGCTGGTTTCCGCCGGTCATGACCTCTCTCTTTGTCGAGCAAAGCGCGATGCTGGGGGGATGCCATCATTGAGCGAGGCGTGTTTAGAGGGTGGGGCGGGCCGGGAATCTCGCTCGCTGCGCGATGATGCGTACCCGCTCTTAAATATGCCGGGATATGCGCTCGATTATGTCATAATAGGTCGTGAATGTGCCTGGATACCCAGTATGCTTGGCGCAGACGAGTTTTTTCCAGCGATGACGCCGGACCTGCAATAGGCCCGGCGTTTATTTAAAGGGGTGGAGCATGAACCTGAGCCGCACGGGGAAATGGATGAGCGTCGCGTTGCCTGCCGTCGCTGCCGCGCTCTTAATCGCGGGATGTCACGGCGGGGCTACGAAGTCGAGTGGCATTCTGATCGGCGAATATGGAGCGCTCTCGGGCGATACGGCGACGTTTGGGACATCGACCGATAAGGGTGTCCGGATGGCGATCGATGAGGTGAACTCTAAGGGCGGCGTTGGCGGCAAGAAGGTGCAGGTTAAGGTATATGACGATCAGGGGCTGCCGCCTCAAGCCAAGACCGTCGTCACGAAGCTGATCGAGCAGGACGGCGCCATCGCCGTTCTCGGGGAGGTGGCGTCTACCAACAGCATGGCCGCCGCGCCGGAGTGCCAGAAGAGCAAGGTGCCGATGATCACGCCGGCATCGACGAATGTCGCGGTGACCAAGACCGGCGACTACATCTTCAGAACCTGCTTTATCGATCCCTTCCAGGGAGGCGTAATGGCCTCGTTCGCCACGAAGAGCCTTCACGCCAAGACCGCCGCCGTGCTGACCGATGTCAGTCAGGACTACAGCAAGGGCCTGGCGGCGGCGTTCAAGAACACGTTTACGCGCCTGGGCGGCAAGATCGTTGCGGAGGAGTCGTACGAGAAGGGTGCGGCGGATTACCACGCTCAGCTCTCCAGCATTCAGGCCGCCAAGCCGGATGTCGTGTTTGTTCCCGGCTACTACAACAACGTGGGCGCAATCGGCCGGACCGCGCGCAGTCTTGGGCTGACCGTTCCATTGCTTGGCGGCGACGGTTGGGATTCAGACAAGCTTTTCGAGGCGGCCCAGGGGAGTTTGGAAGGCTGCTACTTCAGCAACCATTACTCAATCGAGAACAAGGATCCGCGCGTCCAGGAGTTTGTGGCGGCATACCGGAAACAGAACGGCGGCGAATCGCCCGATGCAATGGCGGCGCTGGCTTACGATGCCACGAAGATCCTGATTGCCGCGTTTGACAAGGCTGGGTCTCCGGCGGACGGAGATTATTCGAGCGAAGAGTATCGCGCCAAACTGCGCGACGCCATCGCAGCCACGAAGGATTTCAAGGGCGTGACGGGAGACATTACGCTTGGTCCGGATCGCGACGCCATCAAACCCGCTGTCGTCCTGCAGATCCACGGTTCCGAACGTCGTTTTGTAGCCACCGTGAACCCGAAGGATATTCCCCTTTAGCGCCATGCAGCATCCTTTTGAGCATTTTCTACAACAGATCGTTTTCGGCTTGCAGGCAGGGTCGACGTACGCCCTAATCGCGCTGGGCTATACGATGGTCTATGGGGTGCTGCGCCTGATTAACTTCGCGCATGGCGACGTCTACATGGTCGGCATGTACATCACGGTGCTCTCGGTTCGCGCAATCTACCTGCACCATTGGATATCGCCGTCGTGGGAAATGCTGTGCATTGTCCTGCTGCTCTCGATGATTGGTTGCGGACTGCTTGGCGTGATTATCGAACGGCTCGCTTACCGGCCGTTGCGCAAGGCCCCGCGTCTGGCGGCGTTGATTACGGCCATCGGGGTCTCGCTGCTGCTTGAAAACACGGGGAACCTGGACAGCGTGTTTGGCTCGTCGCCGCTCACCTGCAAGGATGTTCTGCCCGGCGGCCATACCGATTTCAACATTGGCGGCGTGCTGATCGAGCGCAACTACCTGGTGATTTTCGTCGCGACGATCGTGCTGCTTGCCATATTGTGGTTCGTCGTCAGTAAGACGCGGCTTGGCCGGGCGATGCGGGCGGTCTCCCAGGACGTGGATGCCGCGAGCCTGATGGGCGTCAACACGAATAAGGTGATCAGCTTCACGTTTTTCGTCGGATCGGCTCTCGCGGGCGCCGCGGGCTGTCTGTTTGCGTCGATGACGCCGAACTCAATCAACCCGTATATAGGGATCCTCCCAGGCGTTAAAGCCTTTGTCGCGGCGGTGCTCGGCGGCATCGGCAATATACCTGGCGCGGCGGTGGGAGGATTCTTGATGGGACTAGCCGAATCCCTTGTGGTCGCTTACGGTCCGCTCATTCACCTTGGCAACGGTTACAACGATGCGGCGGCTTTCGCAATCCTGATCCTGATTCTCCTGTTCCGGCCGACTGGTTTGTTCGGCCGCGGTATCACGGAGAAGGTCTGATGAAGCGTACGCTGGTTAACATATTGATTGTCGCGGCAACCGTTGCGATAGTCTTTGGACTGGATAAGGTCGTGTCCCGGCTGCAGAACGATCCGTCGCTCCACGCGGGCTATCCGGTTCGGATTCTGATGCTGGCCTTGATCGCCGTCATCGCGGCGGTCAGTCTCAATCTGGTCAATGGCTTTACGGGACAGTTCTCGATGGGCCATGCGGCGTTTTATGGGATTGGCGCCTATACGGGAGCGGCGCTGACGGTTTTTGCGCAAAAACAGCTTTTCGGGCACATCCTCGCGATCGGCGAGGAGACCGGGTGGTGGTTGTCCAGCGGCGTATTGCTCCTCGCGATGCTTGTTGGGGGGCTTGCGGCGGCTCTTACGGGCTTTGTAGTCGGGCTGCCGTCTCTCAAACTGCGCGGCGACTATTTGGCGATCATGACGGTTGGCTTCAACATGATCGTCGTCGTGATCGCGAACAACTTGAAGGAGATGGGCGGCGCGGCGGGCTTTAATGGGGTGTACGTCGGCGACACGCTGATCGGCATTCCCCCGCTGACAACGTTTTTCTGGGTAGCCCTCGTGGCGATCGCCGTAGTTGTGCTCTCGATCAATTTGCGCCGGTCCGTGCACGGCCTCGCGTTCGAGTCGATTCGCGAAGACGAAATCGCCGCGGAGGCAATGGGCATTCCGACGACCCGGTACAAGGTCACGGCGTTCGTGCTCGCGGCCTTTATCGCCGGAGCGGCGGGGGCGCTTTACGTTCACTTTGATCTCAGGGTTTCGCCGGCGGATATCGATTTTATCGTCTCGATCAATTTTGTGGTCATGGTCGTTTTGGGCGGGCTTGGAAGCGTGAGCGGCGCCGTGATCGGAGCCATCTTATTGACGGTTCTTCCGGAAGCATTACGGATGAACGGATCTTACCGTCTAGTGATTTACAGTATCATGCTAATCGTGCTGATGCTGGTGCGGCCTCAAGGGATCTTTGGCCGCGACGAGATTGGGAGGGCCTGGATGCTCAAACAGGTACAGGGTACAAAGACGTTGCCCGCGCGAATATCGGGCTGGACAGCCTCGCTATTCGACCGGTTCGCGCACCGGAGGCTCTCATCCTAGATGGACAGGATCAGAATGCTAGGCCTCAACATCGATCGCGTCAACATGGACGAGGCGCTTGCCGTGATAGACCAGTTTATTGCGCGGCGTCAGCCGAGCCACGTGGTAACCGCGGACTCGTCGATGGTCGTCATCGCGAAGGAAGACCCGGAGCTCTACGCCATCATCGAGCGCGCCGACCTGGTCACGCCCGATGGCGCGGGGGTCGTCTGGGCGTCGCGTCTACTTGGTCAACCGATCCGGGACCGGGTTTCCGGCGTCGATTTAGTTTCCCGGATCTGTGAGCGATCGGTTAACGGCGGTTCGTCGGTCTTCTTTCTGGGCGCAGCGCCTGGAATCGCGGACGAGGCGGCGGCGAGGCTGCGCGCTAAGTATCCCGGCGCTCAGATCGTCGGCACGCGCCACGGTTACTTCAGCGCCGCCGAAGAGCCGGCTGTCGTCGAAGAGATCCGCGCGGCGGCTCCCGACGTGCTGTTCGTCGCGTTCGGCATACCGAAGCAGGAGAAGTTCATCGATCGCAACAAAGCGGCGATGGGCGTCCCCGTTTGCATCGGGATCGGCGGTTCGTTCGATGTCCACTCGGGCCGGGTGCGGCGCGCGCCGGTCTGGATGCAGCAAGCCGGATTTGAATGGCTTTTCCGGTTGATACAGAACCCTAGCAAGTTGAGCAAGGTCATGAAGCTGCCACGATTCGTTTTGCTCGCTTTGCGGGTAAAGTTGTTCGGCGCCCTTTAGGGCGCAATCGGGAGTACGTACGTTGCGCCGTTTGCCACTTGCTTTCCTTCGCTTGACTATCGCGGCCGTCGTGGTATCGATTGCTCCCGCCGGCCCCGTTGGGGCCGCTTCCAGGGCAAAGCTTCCAGCCGCTTACGCGAAAATGGCGGCAAAGGTGGACGCGCTCAAGTCGCTGAGCGTAATCGTGACGACCACCATAGAGATTACGCCGCTCGCGGGCGGCGAAGGGACCAAGTTGCAAAGCGGCGCGCGTATCGATTATTCGGCGCCGAACCGGCTCTTGATCGTTGCGGAAAGCATGGCCGGTCGCATGACGATCGTCTCGGACGGCAAGTCGCTTTATAAGTATATCGAGTCCTCCCGGCAGTACACGGCGGAGCCGGCGCCCGCGCGCCTTACGCACGGACTACTGAAGGAACTTGTCGTGGATTCGTTGCGTGCGGCCGGTTCCGGAGAATCCTCCGGGATCGCCGTGGACATCGTCAAAGGCGTTGCGCGGACGCCTCGGGGAAAGGCCGACATTACCCTTGCGATCGGCAAGCAAGATTCGCTTCCGCGAAGCTGTGTATCGGTCGCCCAGGGTCTCGCAACGCAGCGTGGAACGTATCGTGTGACGAATACGCAGTCGTTCAAGTGGATTGGGACGAATCAGGCGATTCCGGCGGCGAAATACGCATTTAAGCCGGCCGCTGGCGCGTCCTTGGTGAAGTCGCTGCCAATGGCTGGACCGATGGGCGAGGGCGGCGTCGCAATTCCGTAAGGCTTTTAGATAAAGGATTGCAACGATTAGCGAGAAATTGCGTGCCGGTGAGGAGGAAAGAAGTTCCTCGCCGTGTAAAATGTAAGTCAGGGCTGCAGGATCAGCATCGGTCGCTGTTCCAGTGCCAGGGATCTGTGTCTACATCAAAAGCAGAAAGGAGAGTTCAGAGGGATTATGGAGGCATACTGCGTGAAATGTAAGGCAAAGCGCGAAATCAAAAATCCTACGAGCATTACCATGAAGAATGGTAAGCCCGCCACGAGTGGCACTTGCGCGACCTGTGGAACAAAGGTATTCAAAATCGGAAGCGCAAAGTAAGCGCTTTCGTCGTCGAGTTTTGACAGCGCGTCCAGACGCTCGGAGGACGCGCTGTTTTGTTGCGTGGCGGCGGATGCTTACGGAGCGCGCCTTGCCCGTTTAGAGATCGTCGGCGAGCGAGTGCAGGACGTCTCCGATCTCGCAGAAGTCGTTTACCCAAATCAGGTTCAGCCCGAGCGCGTTGGCGTCCTTTTCCTCGAGGATCTCCGCCGTTTCCACCAGCCTCAGCGCATGTTCTTCCGCTCTCCCCTGGATCCCCGACGCCGCGATCGCTTGCGCGCATTCGTCCACGTCGTAGCGTTTGCGGAAGACGAAATGGTTCAGAGTCTTTTCTGGGTTCTTGCGCATCGAAACGTCCAGCAGGCGACGCAAGTTCGGGTCGGTCATGCTCAAGCCGACGAACAGACAGGTGTTTTGGCTCAGGTGATTGAGTTGCGTGAGATTCGACCAGCTGAACGGATCGATAAACTGGGTGTGGTAGGCATCGGAGCTGAACACGAGATCCTGAGTCTCATCGAGTGCGCCTTCACGTGGGAGAAACCCGTGAACATGGTAGATCGGGAGCTCGGATGAGACCGTGCGCTGGCCCTCGCGATAGATTGAACGGTAGCGGATCCGGTTGCGTCCAAGGTTTTGTTCGACGAGGTCATCGAAGTTGAACGTCACGATCGAGCTGAGAGACTTGCGTTCCCGCTGCGGCCGGCAAAGTTCACAGATAGCGTCAATCAGCGGGCTCGATGTCGGATCGCCCGCGTAAAGAGCGCGGCGGACGGTTTCCTTGAAGTCGCGGCCCAGGCCGTTCTTGAGGTACTGGGCAATGACCACCGGCGGAAGGTTGAAGAAATGCTGGTAGACATCGACCACGCTGCTTCGTGTGTCGATGGCGGTCTTTTCGCCGACGCGGCTGAAAAGCTGGCTGATCAGGTGCTTCAGCAGGACCGACCAGCCCGGGATGCCGGCGCTTATGGAGATCCCAGCGCCGCAAAATAGGCTCAGATTTCCCTTGGCGAACTCCTCGCGCAGCTTTTCGAGCTGATGGGCGCCTGTCAAGGTGCTGCACGGCTCGCGACGGCTTCGCGTCAGGCGCGCCGGGGATTCGCCTCGCTGCAGCGCATCGATAAGAGCCTGCAGCGCAGGCCCGAACGCGCCGCCGCGCAGATCGAAATAGTCGCGGCCCTGCAGAAACGACGGCATGTCGATGGCATCGATCAGGACCGGTAGAATGAAAGGCCGGTCGCTGCCGACTTCCTTCAGACGCCATGTTGCGAGTTCTTGCTGAGACCAGGCCGATTCGAGGTAGCTCGGGGAAAGCACGACGATCACGTAGTCCGCGCCGTCGACTCCCTGATTGATCCGCTCGATCAGGTTCTCGCCCCATTGCCCCCGATCCGCCTCCCGCGCCGTCTCGATCCCGGCGGCATCGAGCGCCGCCAGCAGCCGTTCGACAGTTGCGAGATCCTTGCGGCTATAGCTGACGAAGACTTTCATATGTCTATAGGATACCCGGACCATGGAGCGAGTTTAGCTGTGTGTTTGAGCAGGTCTCCGCGGATTAAAGTGCTTGCCGTTTGGGAAGCCTTGCCGCCTGGGACAGGCGTTCCGTTTACCATTTGCGCGGCTCGACGATTGGCGGATCGAACATTGAGCTTATTCTGTTTCGGGAGTTGGCTCGTCGTGGGGCGGTCGCTCGCTTGCGGCGGATGGGCATTTTGCGCGTTCGCTCAAGCAACCGTTTTCTTGACATCCCTCGTTTGCGGTGCCATACTGACGCTTAATGGACGAGATTCTCAGCATACTTGAAAACGATGCGCGGACATCGGTTGAGTCGATTGCGCGCATGACGGGCCGGAGCGAGGACGACGTGCGCACGAAGATCGAGCAGTTCGAGCATGCCGGCATCATTCGGAATTACAAGACGGTCATCGACTGGGAGCGCGCAGGCTCTCAGAGGGTGATCGCCTTTATCGATGTCAAAGTCGCGCCTGCCAGGGATGTCGGGTTCGATGACGTGGCCGAACGGATCTACCGGTTCCCGGAAGTTCACTCGGTCTGGCTCGTATCGGGCGACTACGATTTGCGAGTCGTTATCGAGGGGACAACGGTTCCCGAGGTTGGTCTCTTTGTCGCGCGCAAGCTTTCGACGCTTGACCGGGTGCAGGCGACGGCGACGCACTTTCTATTAAAACGGTACAAAGAGAACGACGTTATTTTTGTCGACGCCGCCGAGGATGAACGTCTCTCGGTTACTCCCTAGTCAGCTTGAACGCTGCATCGCAAGACCATGCCACACATATCGCAAGCCGCCCAGGCACTGCCGCCGTCGGGCATCCGTAAGTTTTTCGATCTGGTCGCCTCAACGGAGGGAGTGATCTCCCTTGGCGTCGGCGAACCCGATTTTTTCACGCCATGGGCCCTGCGCGAGGCTGCGATCTACAGCATCGAGAAAGGCCGGACGACGTACACGTCCAATTACGGTCTCCTCGAACTGCGCGAGCGGATCGCGGGCCATATCTTCGACCACTACCAGGTCGAGTACGATCCCGCCGAGGAGATATTAGCGACTGTCGGCGTATCCGAGGGCATGGACCTTGCGATGCGCGTGATCCTCAACCCTGGCGACGAAGTGCTCGTCCCGCAGCCTTGCTATGTCTCGTATGAGCCATGCGTCTTCATGGCGGGCGGCGTTCCGGTGGGCATTCCGACATCGCCCGCCGAGCAGTTCTTGCCGACGCTGGCGCAGCTCGAAGGGGCGCTCTCCCGGCGCACCAAGGCGATCCTCCTGGGCTATCCGTCGAACCCGACGGGCGCGATTATGCCGCGCAAGCGCATCGAGGAGATTGTCGCATTCGCGCAGAAGCACGACCTGTATCTGATTTCGGATGAGATCTACGATCGCCTGACGTATGATGGGACGCACACCTGCGTCTCGTCCGTTCCTGGCGCGAAGGAGCGGACGATCTTGCTCAACGGCTTTTCAAAGGCCTATGCAATGACCGGGTGGCGTCTAGGCTACGCCTGCGCGCCTCGCGACGTGCTTGCCGCGATGGTGAAAATCCACTCGTATACGATCATCTCCGCGCCGATCATGGCGCAGAGAGCGGGGATCGAGGCGCTCAAGAGCGGAGAGCCCGCCGTGCGGGAGATGTTCGACCACTACAATCGCCGCCGCCGTCTCATCGTTGCGGGATTAAGCGACATCGGCCTCGAATGCCATCTGCCGCAGGGGGCGTTTTATGCGTTTCCCGAGATCGAAGTGACGGGCCTGACGTCCGAAGAGTTTGCTGAGAAGCTGCTATTCGAGGAGAAGGTCGCCGTCGTCCCCGGTACGGCCTTTGGCATGGGCGGCGAAGGGCATGTTCGATGCTCCTACGCGACGTCCATCGATAAGATCGAGACCGCCCTTGTCCGCATGCGCCGTTTCGTCGACAAGTACCGCGATGCGCGTACGTCGCATTCTACTCTGGCGCGGACCGTCGCGGGGGCGGCGAGGTAGCTTCCCTTGCCCGCGTTTGGCCCTCTCTCTCGTAACGGGAGCAGCCCCATAACGAACCTCACAGAGCGCCGCCTTTATGGCGAGCGCTCTGTTTTGCGTAATTCCTTTTGGATCAGATTCCTTTGATGCGTACCGCAATATCGGTTGCCAAGTCTGGGATTGCCAGCGGCAAACCGTCTTCTTCGGTGGCGTGTGCCGCCGCTTTGCCTGTGGTCGCGCCCGTTAGCGTGTCGACAAACTCAATTGAGTAGTTGCCGGATGGCAGATCGTGGATCGCGGTCCTGGCGTTGTGGATGGCGGGGATCGGCGTCCCGTCGTAGACGTTCTTCCAGTTCGAGTTCGTGTTTTGCACCCAGAGCAGGGCAGTCCGGTTGCGAGCGATTCCGAGAACGCGGATGTTGGCGTAATGGCTTCCCCGGTAGTTCGTCAGCTTGTAGTAACTGACGCTCAACCAGTCCCCCTTGACAACTTCCAGGTCGATCACGTGCTTGCCGGCAGGCACATCGATAGCGTAGTCCCGGTCGAAAATCGCCTGGTAGATGCTATAGACGCTGTTGAACTCGGTGGTCTTGTACTCCGGAGTGACTGCCGGATCCTTTGGCGGGTTCGCATCCAGCGCAAACGTTGCCGCTTCCTTGCCGTCGACGAGCAAGCGCAGCTGGGACGACTGGGATACCTGGTAGACGTGGACGACGAACTTGCCGGCGACGGGATAGTCGGCTATAAAGCGAAGCGGCGAGCGAAGGTCGGGTTTGCCGGGCGAGAAGAGGAACCCCGGATAGGTCTTCTTTGAATCGGGGCGCGCCGGGTCAATCTGGTACTCTGTCGCCGGAGCCTTGCCCCAGGGCGATTGCGCGGGGAGCGTCAGATCGGTGAACGTTTCCGTCTTTACTGCGATGGTTGCCGGATCCGTCTTGATAGGCGTCCAAGGTCCAGATGTCCAGGGAATCTTGGCGGCGAATCGCGAGATCGCCGTGAACTGACCGTAGAGGTTTTGCGGGTCGACGTACGAGTCCCACCACCAGAGCATCGCGGTTCCCGCATTGCCGCTCATCGCGGACGACCACAGGCCGTTATGGAAATCGACTGCCTTGCCGTCCTTGTCGTATGGCGCATCCGCCTTATGCCAGTCGATTCCGAACTCGGATGTCTGATGCGGCTTGCCGTATTTCTGATGAGCCCACGCATCGGCGGCGATTGCCGGGGTGAGATCAGGGACGTCGCCGCTGCCATAGATGTGCGTCTGGCTCCAGTCGATCTCAGGGATCTTCCAGACTTCGTCATTGCCATACGTGGTTGTAACAAGGCGCCCAAAGGGATCGGCCGGATGTCCGGCAAAAGGACCGGCGCCTTTGAGCGCCTGCGCCATCGTGCGCACCCAAGGGGCTGGGGCGTCCACTTCGTTCCACAGTTCCCATGACTGGATCTCGGTGCGCCATCCGTAGCGCGCGCCAATGTAGCGAAGACGCCGTTCGTAATACTTCTGGGCGAGCGGATCGGTCCAGAAGTCTTCCGGTTTCTCACATGGCCCTCCGTTCGCTTTGTTGTACGGATTGATGGCCCAGAGCGCATTGCCCTTGAAATAATCTTCGCGGACGCCGAATTCGCCCTGGTATCCGAGAGCCAGTAGGCAGTAGATCCCGTTTGCGCGTGCGGTGTCGAAAATCGTGTCGAGTCGCCAGGCGTTGGCGAGGTTATAAGCGCCAAGTCCTCGGAATCCCTTGCCATGGAATTGCCCCGTGTCGGCCCATTCGAGACCGTAATGGTGCGGCCAGCTCCAGATACGAACCCAGTTCCCGCCGGCGGCGTGCAGCTTGGGCATCCACTTATCGTAGGAGAAGGTTTCGTCGCGCCCGCCCCAGCACATGTCCTCGCCGACCGTGAAAAGCGGCTTCTCGCCATCGAATGCAAAGGCGGCCGGATTGCGTTTGCTGACGCGGACGAAGCCAGGATTGTCGGAGGCGGCGACGCGGAACGTTGACACGGGAAGCGTCGTCTCGCCTGACGGATCCTTTGCTGTGACGGCATAGCGCCAGACGCCGGGCTTATCGGCGGCGAAGCGGATTTTCCAGGCGGGCGCGCCGGATTCGGTGAGAACCTCCGCGCCCCGGTCGTTCAAGGCACGCGTGTACGCCTGGTAATAGAAGGCGTTCACGTGGATCACGCGGCCGTCCGGACTGGTAAAATCCGCCCCCGCGTCAATCTGATCCGGATCGAACGGATTGGCGTAGGTTCCGCTCAAGTCGAGCGTGAGCTCGAACAGGCCGTATTGCGGTACGGCCGTCGTGTTCGGATCCGCTTTCGTCAGGGCGGGGGCGGCGTTGGCGATCTGGCCAAGCGAAAGCAAGAGCCCGAATACGATCGCGGCGTGCAGTTGATTCTTCATTGAGGCCACCTTCTCTAAAGTATCATGCCCAATAATCTATGGCGGGGCTGTCGATCCCCGTATCGTCAAGCCGATCGGAGGTATCCAGGACCGGCAGCTTTCCGGATCAGCGCCATCCATGATCCGGATCAGAGCTTTCATCGCCTCCGCTCCGACCTTTTCGGTGGAGAGGCGAACGGTAGTGAGACGCGGGTTTGACATAAGCGCGGCTGGCGAGTCGTCGATGCCGACGATTGAGAGCTGCGCCGGAACGCTCACGCCGCGTTCCGCAGCCGCTCGCGATATGGACCGTGCGATCATATCGGAGGCGCAGAGTACCGCGGTAGGCGGCGCGGGAAGGCTGAGCCAGCGATCGAGGATGCGCGACGCCTTGTCCTGGGGGATGCTCCACGAATTCGCGGGAGTGACGAGCATCGGATCGTGCGCTCCGCGTTGGCTGAGCCACTGTCCGAAGATCTCCATCCGCGCCAGTGCGATCTCGGTCGCGCCCGAGCACTCTTGGGGTGTTGGTCCGGCAACACGCTCAAAAGGACCGGCAACATGCGCGATCCTTCGATGACCGAGCGCCCAGAGATGCTCCAGCGCGATGTCGACGACCGCGCCTTCATCGGAACAGGCGGCTCCGCATCCACTGTGGATGCGTGCATAACGATCGGTCACAACGGTCGGCATTCCTGCTTCGGCCGTCTTCATTGGCCGGTCGTCGTCGAGGTCAGGGGTGAAGATCAGTCCGTCGACGCGGCCGTCGAGCAACGATGTATAGTCGTCGAGATTGTTGATGAGCGATCGGGAAAATGCAAAGAGGCCATAGTCGCGTTCATCCGCCTCGCGCATGATGCCTGCCCATAATCTCGCGGCGTACGTAAACCACGGATCGCTGCTGGCTTCCAGCGGCTTTGTGATCATGAGGCCAATCGCTTGCGTCTCGCGCTGACGGATGCCGCGAAGCGGAGCCGCGGGGACATAATGCAAGTCGTCGATTGCGGTCCGGATGCGGGCGGCGGTCTCTTCCGAACAGGCGTGTTTACGTCCTGCGATATACGCCGAGACCGTGGTCATCGAGACCCCCGCCGCAGCCGCAACATCTCGTATCCCTGTCTTTTGAAACCGTCGAGTTTTCACGAAGTTTCCGCCATGCAGACCGTACGCAGTTAGAGCCTCTAACAAACCCCTTTACCCCATACTGGGCCCCCTTTTTCCCGTAACGGAGAGACTCGCGGAGTGGCCGTCCTCAACTTCGATTCTCCTCCCGTTTCGGGAGGAAGGGGCCCGCTTCTTAGCGGGAAGGTGGGTTCAGAACTGGTATTGTTAGAGACGCGAAGTAAAAGCTAGTGGCTTTCAGTATACCGTAATATTTCGGTTGGTCGATAACTACCGTTGAACACCTTGTTTCAAGCAGGTATTCCCTTAATGTGTGTAATAGACTGGCGTACTGCGAGAAAGATTCAGGACGGCTCGTGCCGCCGGGGCAATTTTTTGCCCGCGCTCCGTTCACTGCGGTGATTTACGATGCTTCGTCAACACGCGTACGGCCTTTTGCCGCCAACGACCGATTGCAGCGCACATGGTCAAGCAGTGAAAGCGCTATGACGGCCCTTTTTCAAAAACGGCCACGGCGGCCGGGGAGCCGTCCTACAAGACCTTTCGATTTGTACGCACGCCCTTAGCTACCTCGCGGTTGAAATATGTCTGTTGGACACGTTTTGACACTGTGTCCGTCGCGGCGAAAGGCGCTTGCTTCACGCGGGCAAGCAGGAGTCGCCCCCCTCCCGCGGTGAATACGATGGAACGCGGCCCCAGGCAAGCGCAACTTCGCGCCGCAGAGGGTGTCCGACGGAGTGACCGCCGCAATAAGCGGGGTCGAAGGGATTGCACAATGAATCTGGCTCAATTTCGGACCGTTTTGGCATCGACCGCTTGCATTGCCGCAGCGGGAGTTTCGATTGCCGCGCCTTTAATGGCCGCGCCCGCGGCAGGTTACAGTGAACAATACACTTTTCGCATCAACGGCAAGGTCATCGGGAAACAAACGGCCGAACTGATCAGCCTCGATGGCGATTCTCAGAGATGGCGCTATCAATTGGATCTCAAGGTCCCCGGCGGCGGCAAGACGATTACGCTCTTGGAGAACGGAATCTTTGCGGTCACCGCGTCAGGCCAGCCCCTATCGTACGAGACATCCGCGTCCCTCGACGGCCAGAGTCAAAAAGAGGCGCTGACGTTTCGGACCGGAAATGTATCCGTCATCCTCGATCCGCCCCAGGCGGCTGTGCCCGGCAAGATCGCAATCGCCGGAACGCCTTTCTTGATCGCCAACAACAACCTCACGGCCTGGTCGATTATCTCTCGCGCGAACCGTCCGAAGACCACCGGCGTTACGACATGGCAAATGTTCAGCGCCAACGCCTTACAACCCGTCGTGGCGACGCTCAGCGCAATGGGAGCGGAGACGGTGAAGATTGGCGGACAGGATGTCGCGTGTCACGTTTATAGCGTCTTCCCGATCGGCAACCGGTTTTGGATCGCCGACGTGACGGGAGAACTGGTTAAGGACGCGGATCCGAGCCAGAAGCTGGAAATCGTGAAGGAGTAGGCGGCGGCAAGGTGCGCTTAGCGCATGGAGGCTCTTCGGACGTGACGGCGAAGGCGGCGTTCGTAGGGCTCGCGCACGCGTTTCGGACGCAGGATCGGTTGCAGGAGCATGTAGGCCGGCAGGACCAGCGCCACGTTGTAGAGCAGTTCTCCCGCCGAAGTGACCGCCCAGTCACGCAGAGAGCCGGGCGCCATCAGGAATGTGACGACGCGCGAGGCCACGGTCGCGGCGGCCATGGCGGTGAGCGGCGCGAGAAGGCTCTCGCGGCTAATTGTACGCGCGACCTGAGCGCTGACCCAGCCCGCGGCAATCCGGGACGCGATAAACGTACCGTAGTTGATCCCCGCGAGCGCCGCCATGACGATGCCCGCGAGCAATCCGGATGCGAGGCTAAAGACCGTGCTCGTCAGCAGGCCGATGCAGACGACCGTGAGCAGAAGGAAGTCCGGCCTGGCCGGGCCGACGGCGATGCGTACCGAGACGTCCGCTTGAAGGACGGCAGCGACGAGCAAGGCGGCGACGGCGGTGACGATCGACTTGAGTATCATCGGCGAAGGAAGACCTTGCGGAGCGAATTGAAGTCGTTGATCGTTTCGATGGTTGCCGTCTTGAGCGATCGCGCCGGGTCCAGCTTGACGGATGTTACCGAGCCGATCGGGATGTCCTGAGGAAAGACCGTTCCCATGCCGGATGTTACTACGCTATCTCCAACCTTGATGTCGGCGTCCGCGGGCAGGTCGACGAGGTCGAGGCTTGAGCCGCGCGCTCCTTGCGCAATGCCGACGATCGCTTTGTGCGGAGCGGGCCGACCAACCTGAACGACTTTCGCGCCGACGCTCGATTGGGGGTCTGTAATGAGCAAGACGTCGCACACCGCGCCCGCGCGCACGACCTGGCCGGCCAGCGCGCCAGAGGGACCGATGACGATGTCCCGCTCTCGCGCCACCCATCCGTTGCCGAGGGTTACCAGGGCGTTGTCACGCTGCGATGATGGCTTGAGGGCGATTACCTCGCCTGCGCGGAGGATCGATGGGGCGACATCGGGCAGCATGAGCATCTTCCGCATTTCCTCCATTTGCTGCGCCTGCTCGCGAAGTTGCTCGTTTTCCACGGTCAGAGCGGCGACGCGGGCTCGTAGCTGCGTGTTCTCCCGGATCAAGCTGGCGGGATAGAACGGCGCGAAGCGGCGCCCGGGGGCCATCAGCCCGTGAATGGCGCGCGTTTCGGGCATGAGTACAAACCGCTGCACGAGCGTCGTTATCCGGTCGACGCGTCCTTGATGGGCTTCGTGCTTGTGGTAAAGCGTGAACGCGATGCCGAGTAGAACGATGATGATAACGGCTAGACTGGTTCGATCTTTGCGTGAGGTTCGCATTGTGTTGCTGGTTCGCTCAAGCGCCCGGTAAGGCGCTATTCGTCGATTCCGTCCTCGCTTAACGCTCGCCACGTCTCCCGTTGAAGAAAGCTGTTTTCGACATTGGCCTCCATCTTCTGGAAGACCGGCCATGGGGCTGTAAACGAGACTACGTTCTTGCCGAGGGCGGCGCGCACCGTCTTGCGCGCCGATATGTCCATCAGGCCAACCACCGCGCGCGGATGCGGCCGGTCGAGTTCATTGTAGCCGAGGATCCCGGCAGCTTGACATCCCGCTGCCCACGGGATGATCACGTTCTCTTCGCCCGCATCGGCAAAGTTGGCCAATATGACGAGAGCGGAGAGACGGTCCGGATCCACGAAGAACGTGACGCTCTTGATGTCGTCGCCTTCCGGGTCCGCGAGCTCAAGCGGCTTGACGACGACGCAGGCGGCGGGAATATCCTGGGTAGGAAGCGCTTCGAGAAAGCGCCGAGTTTCGGATGCGTCTTTCAGAAAGCGCTCGCCGTGCACGAAGTCGTTAGCCATCCTCCGCTGGGGGCCTTCGGAGAGTTGCCGTCCGACTCGTCGGCCTTCCTCGGTTCCTTCATTGCCGTTCGCGAGAAAGCCGCAAAAGCCGTCAGCGCCGCCTGGAAAATGCTCGTAGCACGCCCCGAAGCCAAGGCCCACTCCGCCGCCGAAGCAGCCGTAGGTTTGCCGGTCGAATGCGCAGACGCGTCCCTTGGCGGCGGCGGATGCGAATAAGCTCATGACACAGCCCCATCGTCCCGGCAGGAAGCCCGCCGCTCCTTCGGGAGCGGCATTGGCCCAGACAAGCGCGACGGGCTGAGTTTTCAACTGAATGGCTTGCGCGATTTTGCTTTGCATGGAAGCCCTTTCCCGGCCTGTGTCAGTGCCTATACGAATCCGAAGCGCGCCTCTTCCATCGCTAGCTCGCGCACGGAAGGATCCCTTTGCAGGCGCTCCAGAAACTTGCCAGCGCCCAGGGCGACGCAGGAGAGCGGATCGGCGGCAATATGCACCGGCATGCCGGTTTGCTTTGCGATCAGCGCGTCCAATCCCTTGAGGAGCGCGCCGCCGCCTGCCAGAACAATTCCGTGGCGCAGGATATCCGAGGCCAACTCGGGAGGCGTGGATTCTAGCGTGGATGAGACGAGGCTGACGATCGCATTAACGGGATCCTTGATCGCCTCGCGGACGTCTTGCGAGCGCAACGTGATCGCGCGCGGCAGACCGGTCGTCAGATCGCGGCCGCCGACTTCGCGGATGAGTTCCGTGCCAAGCGGAAGCGCCGAGCCAATCTCAATCTTGGCGTCCTCCGCGGTCCGGTTGCCGATTAGCAATCCGAACTTGTTGCGCATGTAGTCGATGATCGCCTCGTCAATTTCATCGCCGGCGATACGGATTGAGCCCTGCGCGACGATTCCACGCAGGGCGATAACCGCAACCTCGCTGGTGCCGCCTCCGATGTCGACGATCATTGAGCCGATCGGTTCCGTGACGGGAAGCCCGACTCCGATCGCGGCGGCCATTGGCTCTGCAATTAGATACACCTGGCGCGCGCCGGCCTTGCGAGCGGCTTCGATCACCGCGATTCGCTCCACTTCCGTGATGCCGCTCGGGACGCCGATGACGATCTGAGGGCTGAACAACATTCGCCGCCGCTGGACGCGCGCGATGAAGTAGCGGAGCATTTGCTCGGTCTGGTCGAAGTCGGCGATGACGCCGTCCTTGAGCGGGCGGGCCGCGATGATTGCGCCGGGCGTCCGGCCGATCATCCGCTTTGCCTCGACGCCGATCTCGATCACGCGACCGGGATTTTCTTGCGAGACCGCGACGACGGAAGGCTCTCGCAAAAGGATGCCGCGTCCCTGGACGTGCACGAGCGTATTGGCCGTTCCGAGGTCAATGCCTAGCCCGGCCGACATTTTGTTTCGAAACTCCTGGAAAAACCTGAACACGACGATGATCTCCCTCCGCAACGTCAGCCCGGTACGGGACCGTTGCCAGAGGCGGTGGAATAGCGTGGCGGAGCCCCACTATTATAGCACGATTCAAGGGAGGGCAGGCTCAGCCTGGCGGCGGAGTCGGCACAGGCGTAAAGATAGGATAGGACCGGTCAGTTTCGCTGGATTGGCCATCAAGGCGACCAATGGCTGCGCATTTGGATCAATTCCTAGGGAATATACGTGATATACGATGGTTCCGCGAGTTCTCATTTGCAAGTTTTCCTATGGCTAAATATGGCAATTAAATTATTTAAAAAACAGTTGTTGATATTCAACAACCGCTTGACATTGGGGCGAGGCGGGGGATATTATGGACGCGTCGCTACGATGGAATCCGTCAAGCCACGTCGGCGGCGTAAATTAACCTTAGGGAGAAAAATCAATGGAAAAGACAATGACCATGAGCAAGCCTGGGATGATGGACGCCGGAATGATGATGCCTGGCATGATGATGCCAATGCCCTCAATGGGCATGGGCGCTGGCATGGGTATGATGGGCATGATGCCGAAGTGTACGATGACCATGGAAATGGTCGAAGGCGGCTGTTGCGTCAAGTGTGTTTGCGCCGACGAGATGTCGGCGATGATGCTTCAAAAAATGTGCGCCATGATGACGGGCGGCATGTGCGGCATGATGTGCACGATGAACGGCATGATGGTCTCGATGTGCAACATGATGATGGGAACCTGCAAGATGCAGAACATGGACATGGGCATCATGATGACATGCACGAGCGGCGACGCGAAATGCTGCGAGATGATCCAGTCGTGCTGCAAGTGCATGATGGACTGCATGGAGGCCGGTTGCTGCTGCTGCATGACCATGAACGGCATGCCGATGTGCTGCACCTGCTAATCGCGGGCTTGGGCTGTTTTCGCCTCGTCGCTCGGTCAACCATGACCGAGCGATTTGCGGATCACCCGGTACGCTGGGCGCTGCCGATCCACCTGTCAACAGGAGACCGGTCAGCGTCTTTTCGTTTTGGGATGGCTCGTCGTTAGTTCCGCCAAGAGCGAGGCATTTCGGCTGGATCCGCTTTGAACTCTGTGACCGTGGTTAGCTCACGCCGGGCTTGCAGCCAGACATAACGCCAGAGCATCATCTGGTAGGCATACAGTGGAGCCATGGCGCAAGGGCAGGAGGCGAACGAAGCGGCGCATTGCGCCTGCGGAATGCCCGGTATCTTTTGCCCGGTTGCGGGGATCTCCGTAATATTCTTTTCTTCCACTGTCAGCTCCTTTGTTGACGACCATTGCGCCAGCCGCTATACCAACCGGTTCTTTTCCGTCCGGTCGATTTGAACGACCTTGCCGTCCTGAACGATCACCTGTACGACGCCGTATCTAATTCCCGCGATCGCTTCACGGACCAACTCGATGGGATCCGTTTGGCGGCTGACCTCGGGCTCTTGTTCGCCTGCCCGGTCGATCTCGGGATTTCTGATTTTGCTATGCGCCGCCACTTTTATCCCACCTCAAATGTAGTACATCAGCTCTTTAACGACAGCGTCGGCGCGGGCCGGGGCGCCGGCATCTTCAGCGAGCACGTCTATGCTGGTCTCTTCGAGAATCGAACGAATGGATTCGCGCACCCTGCGCAACACGACGCCTACTGGTAGGCCATCGTCCGCATCGTCCGCCCACTGCGGAATGGGCATCAAAAGGCCTTCGAGATGCCGTAGAACCTCCGCAAGCGTGACCTTCTCCGGCGCGCTGTTCAGCCGGTAGCCGCCGTGCTGACCTCGCCGGCTTTCGAGCAACCCTGCCCGCGCCAGCGGCGCGAGCACCTGCTCCAGGTACTTCAGCGACGTCTTACACTCGCGTGCAAGCACGGCCACTTGAACAAAGTCGTTGCGACCCCCTTTGTAGTTTCGCACCAGCACGCTGAGGACTTTAAGCCCATACTGGCTCTTCGTGGTTAGTCGCATGCTTCCATGATGGCATCCCGTGAATTAATTGTCAAGTGAATCCATGGGAATTATAGGCTAATATTTCCTAAATCCATAGGGGAATTATAAAATCCGTCGAGGGGATGACCGGATGCCCTGCTGTCCGCTATAATTTTCGAGGGATTCTTGACGCCCGGACTCTTGGCATCATGCCAACGCATTGATTCGCGAGAGACGCTAAAGGAACTGGTCTCATGGCTTTCGTAAATACTATCTTGGTTTACCCGATCAAATCGCTCGAGCCTGTCTACGCCGGCCAGGCGACGCTTGCGCCAGGCGGCGGGCTAGCGGGGGACAGGACGATCGCGATTGTCGACGAGGCTGGGGCCTATGTCAACGGCAAGCGTCATGCGGCGGTGCACGGTCTGCGGGCAAGCGTCGATTTTGCGGCCGGGACCGTATCGCTCGCGCGACGGGGCGGCGAATCCGCGCGGGTATTCGCGTTTCCACGGGAACAGGCGGCAATCGAGGAGTGGCTGAGCGGCTATTTCGGTTTCGCGGTGCACCTCGTTAGCGATGAGGACAATGGCTATCCCGACGACCGCCAGTCGACGGGGCCAACGGTTCTGGCGGAGGCGACGCTTGGCGAAGTGGCGCGATGGTTTCCCGGGCTGAGCGTGCCGGATCTAATCCTCCGTTTCCGCCCAAACATTATTATCTCCGGGACCGAGGCGTTCTGGGATGACCGCCTATACGGCGCTTCGGGCGAGGTCGTTCGTTTCCGTATCGGCGATGCGGTGATCGAGGGGACGAATCCCTGCCAGCGCTGCGTTGTCCCGCCGCGCGATCCGCATACGGCGGAGTCGTGGCCGGATTTCTCGACCACATTTCGCGCGCGCCGGGAGGATACATTGCCGCCCTGGGCCAATCGCGAGCGCTTTAACCATTTTTACCGCCTCGCCGTCAACACGCGAACGCCAGCAGATCAGGTTGGGAAGACGATCCGAGTGGGCGACGAGGTAACGATCATCGAATAGGCGTTGGAGGCTGGTAAACGCTGGGGGGCGTCAGGCTTTCGTTCCAGTGAGGTCTTTGAACATGCGCCGCATGCCGGCGATCCCGTGCGAACGAAGGTAGGGCGATCCGGGACGTTCGCTTTCCGTTTGGTAGCCATTGCGTTCGTAGAACGAGATGGCGCGGGGGTTGTCGATCTCGACATCAAGGCAGATGGCCTGATCGCCTTCGTTGCGAGCGCAGGTTTCGGCGTGCCGAAGGAGTTTGGAGCCGATGCCCAGGGATCGCATGTCGGGGTGGACGGCGAGAATGCTGACATACGTAACATCGGCGGGAATCGGTTCCGAGCATCGCTGAAGCGCCAATGCGATCGGAGCCATTTGCAGCACGCGCCACCACCCGCGCTCACGAATTAGCACATCGGCAAGCGCTCTGGCCGTGAGCCTTTCGCGGGTAGATGGGTGAGCGATGACGACGGCGATGGGGTCGGGGCATGCGGGCGCTTCCGGGATCGCGACAGTCGCCATTTTGTAGCTAAACATCGTGCCCGAGGTTCGGCACAGCGCTTCGACTGAGATCAGCGCATCGCGCCGGTTGCCGCCGAAGGCATGTGTGATGAGGTTTTCGCCGGAGTAGATTACCATCTCCGCGAGAACCGCAGTGTCGGTCACGAAGGCCGGCCGAAGCTGAATTGAGGAATGGTCATTGCACATACTGATTGAGTTCAGTTTACTCCAACGGACTTCAAGATAGGTCTCTTCGGTTGCCCGCTCCGGCAAGTCAGGCCGCATTTCTTTTGTTGCAATGCGGCGATCCGTGGGTGAGGGCGTTTGTCATGAGTGCATTCCGCTCGCTCCATGCACGGAACTGGGTATCTGAGAGTGTGTAAAAAAATCGAAAGGCCGTATAAGACGGCTCCCCGGCCGCCGTGGCCGTTTTTGAAAAAGGGCCGTCCCAGTGCTTCCACCGCTTCACGATGTGCGCTGCGATCGGACGCTGGCGGCCAATGGCCGTATGCGTGTTGACGCGGCCTTGTCGCACTTTCGAGCCGCGGCTCTGATCCCGTCGGCAAGGGCGCGGAATTGTTACACATGCTTAAGGACAGTATTATAGAACCTTCGTTAGCTGTGCGTTAAGCGAGTATGCTAAATACGTCAGGATTTAGGAACGCTCTCAGGCCGTCGTGCCTTACTTTTCAAGCGCTTCGCATGCGGATTGCCAATAGGCCGCGTGTTAAGCGGCGAAAGAAAAATGGCCAGCCCGGCCATAGAGGGCATCTTAATCCTCATCTTGTCGAACAAAGCGAAAGTCCTGTACTGATATATGAACTCGTTTAAAATGTTGATTGGCGTCGTACTTCTCGCGTTAGCGATCTCGTCGCCGCTTCACGCGGCGCCGGTGGTTTGCGTCGATCCAGGTCATCCGTCGGAGATTTCCGCGGGCGCGAGCGCCGGGCGTCTCACGGAGCGCCATCTCGCGTGGGTGGTCGCGTTGAAACTGAAAGCGATACTGTCTTCGCGCGGCGTGTCGGTGGTGATGACGAAGACGCGCGAGCGGGAGCTGGTTACGAACCGTCATCGCGCCGAGATTGCCAACGCGGCGGGCGCTGCGGCAATGATCCGGCTGCACTGCGATGCAGGAGCGGGGCGCGGGTTTACGTGGTACTACCCGGATCACGCCGCGACCAAAGACGGAGTGACCGGCCCGCCGCCGGACGTGTGTGAGCATAGCAGGCTTCTCGCCGCGACGATGCGGGAGACGATGACGCCGCTATTGGCGGGACATCTGGCATCGAATCCGGTGAAGACGGATGCCGCGACGCATGTGGGGGCTGGGCAGGGGGGCGTGCTAACCGGATCGATCTTCGCGCGCGTGCCGACCGCGCTGATTGAGATGTGTTTTCTCAACCAGCGCGGCGATGCGGCGTATTTGGCATCGGAGGCCGGCCAGAACGAGATGGCGTCGGCTCTTGCGGCAGGCGTGATGGCTTATCTAGCGCGTACTCCGCGATCAGAAGACCTGAACGGTCCACGATAGGACGGCGTATCCGTAGTAATTGTGCGGGTCGCCGTTCGAGTAGTACAGTGACGGATTAAAGGACAACGAGGGCGTTACCGCGTACGTAAAGCCGCCCGTCACCGAGTTGCTGTCGCCGGTTTGGTAGTCGAATTGGACCATCAGGCGAGGGCTTACGTGGTAGTCCGCGCCGAGAATGGCCTGTGTTTGCTGCTGGTTGAACGTCGATCCGCCTGGGCGGACGTTGGCGTTTTGAACCTGCTCAACACCGAGCATAAACCCCGCATTGCCGATGTAGTAGCCGCCCTCGAGATAGGGGGCGGGGTGCGGATAACGGCTGGAGTATCCCGCGAATCCGGTTGAGAGCAGAAAGTTCTGGCTCTGGATCAGCCCATATTCGACGTTGGCGATTTCTTCCGTTGGCTTGAAGCCCTGAAAATAGGCGATTTCGAAGCGCTTTGTTATGCCGAGCTCAAGCTGAAGCTCGGATGGGTTGGCGATGTTGGGATCCTGTTGCTGGTAGCTAATCGAGAGCGCCCCCTGCGGCTGGATATCCGGCGTCACGATCTGGTTGAGTCCCTTTGTCGTTGCATGCGCTGGCGCGGCAAGCAGAGAGAGTGCCGTCACCGCGAGGATGACGGAAAATGCTTTCTTCATCGCGATCTCCATTCGTAAGCGACACCGAACGCAGATGGCCTGTACGGCCTCCGCGTTCGGTGTTCTGATGCGTATTCTTATCAAGGCTAACGTACGTCAAGCCAGGACGATTCAGAGGAAAATGCCGTCGCGTGCGCGAATACGATACGTCGTTGCCAGGTCGATACGACGAATGCGTCGCGAAATTTCCTCGATCTGGCGTTCAGAGGAGATTATGGCACATACATTCTCGCCTGGTCGATACGAATCGATGAAATATCGCAGATGCGGTCGCAGCGGTTTGCTGCTGCCGGCGATCTCTTTGGGGGCATGGGAGACGTTCGGAGGCTATCGGGGCGAGGAAGTAGCTCGCGAATGCCTCTATCGCGCGTTCGATCTGGGAATCACGCACTTTGATCTCGCCAACAACTACGGGACGCCGCCTGGGAACGCCGAGATCGTTTGCGGCAAGGTCATACGCGACATGCCGCGCGATGAGCTGGTTATTTCGAGCAAGGC
This sequence comes from Capsulimonadaceae bacterium, assembly GCA_031292625.1. Lineage (GTDB taxonomy): Bacteria > Armatimonadota > Armatimonadia > Armatimonadales > Capsulimonadaceae > JARLGU01. Next base: position 86,086 of record JARLGU010000051.1, read on the forward strand.
GGGATATACGATGTGGCCCGGGCCTTACGGCGATTGGGGATCTCGCAAATATATCATCGCGAGCTGCGACCAGTCTCTCAAGCGAATGGGGCTTGAGTATTTCGACATTTTTTACCATCATCGCCCGGACCCGAATACGCCGATTGAGGAGTCTCTTGGCGCGCTCAACACCCTGGTCGAGCAGGGCAAGGCGCTTTACGCCGGTGTCAGCAGCTATAGAGGCATGCAGTATGCAGACGCCGTCCGTACGGTTGAGCAACGCGGATGGGCGCCGCTTACGATCCACCAACCCCGGTACAACATGCTGGACCGCTGGATCGAGGGCGAGCTACTGCCGCTCACATTGCGTTTTGGAACAGGCGTCATTGCATACTGTCCGCTGTCGTCGGGCTTGCTCACAAGCAAGTACCTGACCGGGACCATTCCCAGCGACAGCCGGGTCGCTCAGCGATGGGGGGAAGGTTGGATCAAGGGCAATTTAACCGAGGAAAAGCGCCAACGGTTGATCGCTCTTAACGAGATCGCGGCAAACCGCGGGCAGACGCTCGCGCAACTTGCTCTCGTGTGGCTGCTTCGGCTGCCTTCGGTTACAAGCGCGTTGATCGGCGCATCGTCCGTCAAGCAGATCGAGGAGAACGTCGCGGCGCTCGACAATATGGATCTGACCGAAGAGGAACTTCAGAAGATCGAGGATCTCGTATAGGCAGTCCACGACCGAAGAGGCAGACAAGTTTCAGGCCCGCTCTGGGTACGAGAGCGGGCCTGAACGCTACTCCGCACCTTCGGCCTAGGGCGGTGTAACGACGGCGCATTGCTGGCAACTAACGCTTGGGAACTCATCCCATGTCCGCTAGATCGCACGGTCTGCAAATGCATCGCCCGCAGCCGAAGCCGAAGGCGCTAGATTTGCGCAATGCCAAATAATGTGTATGATAGCGGCGTTTGCGCAGACCTGAGCAGTCGTTGCCATCGCAGCACGGAATAGCGTCGATCTTTCCGTGTCTGCTGTCGCGATTACCGGAGGACCTCCATCAGCACGGTAGAGTCCGCTCCGTCTGCCTCACTCCGTATCGCGATAATGTTATTATCACCATCCGGCGTGACGAAACCGTATACAAAACCGGCGCAAAAGCGTGACGAACTTGTTGCATGGTCGTTTGACGCCCTGTCTTTACGAGGATTGTTCGGTGGTCCAGCGCCGTGCCGCAGTCCGAGCGGAAAACAAGCCAGCCGGGTATACTTCGCGGCATGGAAAGCGCCATGCTTGACGATGTGCTTTACGGGGCGGATTCGACCGAACGGGTCGTTGCGGCTGAGCCGGATCTTGGGGCGGGGAGGTTCGTTCTATTCACGCGCAGCGCGGATGGGATCGTCGCAACCCAGTCGCGGCCTTTCGTCCCGTGGCTGCTCACTCAGAACGAGCGGCACTTCGCAGGCTCGCGGACCAGCCGCCTGAGCGGCGAGGGGCATTGCTGGCGGATCGATTTCGACGAAAGCGGGTGGGGCGGCTTTATCGAGGCGCGCAGGGCGTTGCGCGACGAGCACGCGGCGGTCGTCGCGCCCATGAACGCCAGCCGCCAATTTCTGACTGCCAGCGGAATCACCCTTTTCAAGGGCATGGCGTTCGAGGATCTTCTGCGCATGCAGGTCGACATCGAAACCGCGACCCTCAATCCATTCGACCCCGCCGCGCGAATCTTCATGGTGGCGATGTCGGATTCCACGGGGCGGCTCGATGTTGCCGCCGGGGACGACGAGCGCCAGTTACTCGAAGCGCTGATCGCGACGGTCGCCGAATGGGACCCGGATGTCATCGAAGGGCACAACATCTTCGGGTTCGACCTGCCTTATATCGCCGCTCGCTGCGCTGCGCTTGGCGTCGAGTGCCGTCTCGGACGGGGCGGTGCGCCAATGACAGCGGGTGCGCCGCGAAACGCCGCGATTGGGCCGGGATCACGGACGTTTACGCCGTCGTATCTTTATGGACGCCACGTGATCGATACCTATTTTGCCGTCCAACGCTTCGATATCTCTCGCGGTCAGATTTCGTCCTACGGATTGAAGGAGTGCGCGCGCGTTTACAACATCGCGTCAGCCGATCGCGTCTATATCGAGGGCTCCAAGATCGCCGAAACGTACAAGCACGATCCGGACCTTGTGCGAACCTATGCGGGTCAGGATGTCGACGAGACGCGCGCGCTTGCAGCGCTGGTGACGCCGACCGACTTCTATCAGACTCAGATGGCGCCGGATGTTTACCAGAACGTCGCGGTGGCCGGGACGGGCGAGAAGATCGACACGCTCTTCGTGCGCGAGTACCTTCGCCGGAATGTCGCCATCGCCGTTCAGAAGCAGTCGACTGGGTTTGGCGGAGGTTACACGGAGGTGCGCCGGACTGGCGTCATCTCGCCGATCGTGAAAGCGGATGTCGAGTCGTTGTATCCGTCGATCATGCTGACGCAACGCATCAAACCGGCAAGCGATACGCTGGACGTCTTCTTGCCGATGCTCGGCGAGTTAACCCGGCGGCGCTTGTCGGCCAAGGCCGAGATGAAGCGGCATGCGCCGGGGAGCCGGGATCATGCGTACTGGGACGGTTTGCAAGGTTCGTTCAAGGTGCTGATCAATTCGTTCTACGGCTATGTCGGCGGGCCGTTTCACTTCAACGACTACCGCGCGGCGGACGCGGTGACCGAGTCCGGGCGGGCGCTCGTCCAGAAGGTGGCGGATGAGCTTGAAGCGAGCGGCGCGAGCGTTGTCGAGATCGATACGGACGGCGTCTACTTCAAGCCGCCTGACGGCGTCGCGATGCTCGACGACGAAATCGCCTATATCGATCGCGTCGGCTCGGTGCTTCCGGATGGCATCCGCCTGGCGCACGATGGGCGCTACCGGTCGATGCTCTCGCTCAAAATCAAAAACTACGTGCTCGTGGAAGAGGACGGCCGCAAGATCCTGAAAGGCTCGGCGCTCCGCTCCCGTGCCGACGAGGCATATGGCAGGCGATTCCTGGAGCAGGCAATCGATCTACTGCTTGCCGGGCGCGCCGATGAGCTAACGGGGCTCTATCGACGCGGCCTCGACGCTATCGAATCCGGTGAAGTGAGCATCGATCAATTTGCGCGTCGCGAGCGGGTGACGGAGAAGATGCTTTCGAGCCAACTCAAGCGGCGCGCGGGCGATGCCGTGAAATCCGCCGGAATGAAACAGGGCGATATTGTCCGCCTCTATCAGCGCGCCGACAAGAGCCTGGCGCTCGCCAGCGAATACTCGGGCGACGAAGACCGGGAATACTACGCTCTGAAGCTGTACAAGTTCGCCCAGCGGCTTCGGGAGGCGTTCACCGAAGGCGAGTTCGATCGCATCTTCCCGAAACCGGCGCCCTACTCGAAACGACCCGATCCCAACCAGGGTGCGTTCGAGTTTTAGGGCGGCTTGTGTATGCGGAGCGTGTGGAAGCTGAGCGCGAGGCCCTAGAAGCAGGTTATAACACGGCTTCCAAGACCGATTCCAGTCGCGCAAAGCGAGGCGATATTGACAAACGGCTGCAATCGGCCATATAATGTATCGCCATGAACGCACCGGAACATCGGAGCGGCCATCTCGCGCGCGTCGTATTATACGGCAAGCCTGAGTGCTGCCTGTGCGAAGAGGCCCTCGAAGTAATCGAGAGGGTTGCGACGCGAATTCCGTTCGATTTTACCGAGATCGACATTCGGAGCGACCCTGCCGTTTACGCCCAGATGATCGAATCGATTCCTGTCGTCGAAATCGACGACGTCCGGTTTAGCGAGTTTCGCGTCGACGAGACGCTTTTCGAGAATAAATTAAAGGAGAATACAACGAATGCGAATCCGAGCCAAGGAAATCCGCCGAACCCAAAAGCGCGCTGAAGAGCGACACCGCGAGTATGCCAAGGCAGCCAAGGCGGCTCTAGCTGCAAAGGCCAAGGCGATTAAGTAGTCTAGCTTCAGGATACGATTATGGAAATCAGTCCGCAAAACGATGGAAGAAACAGCGGCCGGGTCAGCGCGCGCGAAGTGGAGCTAATTCGCTTTCGCGACGGCAAAGTCCCCGTTAAGTTTCAGCTCATGACCGATGAGATACTCGAAGGAGTTGTCCTTTGGTATGACGACTTGTCCGTTCACATCGTGCGCCCGGACCAGTCCGAGGTGACAATCATGTTCAACGTCATCTCGACCTACGGCCGACGCTAGGTCGCCTCACCCGATCCTCTCATGAGCGCAGGGCTGCCCAAACGGGCAGCCCTGCATTCGATTCGATGCTCTCGCCCCGCTACTTGCCGGCCAGGATGGTCGCGAGATCCTGTTTCGCCGTCGTAATCGGCGTAAGTTGGAAGTTCTCGACCAGGATGTTCAGCACGCCCGGCGAAATGAACGCCGGCAGGCTCGGCCCTATGCGGATATTCTTGATCCCCAGGTGCAGCAGCGTCAGCAGAATCGCGACCGCCTTTTGCTCGTACCACGAAAGCACCAGCGAAAGCGGCAGATCGTTGACGGAGCAGTCGAATGCTCCTGCCAGCGCCACGGCGATCTTGATCGCGGAGTACGCATCGTTGCACTGCCCGATGTCGAGCAGGCGAGGCAGCCCCCCGATTGTCCCGAACTCGTGCTTGTTGAAGCGGTACTTGCCGCAAGCAAGCGTCAGAATTACGCAGTCGTCGGGCACGGAGTCGGCCAATTCGGCGTAGTAGTCGCGGCCTGGCTTCGCGCCGTCACAGCCGCCGATTAGGAAGAAGCGCTTGATTGCGCCCGCTTTCACGGCGTCAATGACCTTGTCCGCGACTCCGAGCACCGCGTTGTGACCGAAGCCGACCGTGATCGTGTCTCCAGGTCCATCCTCGGCAAAGCCAGGCGCGGCCAGAGCGGCATCGATCAGCGGCTTGAAGTTGCGATTCGTGATATGCTGAGCGCCCGGCCAGCCAACCTGCCCGCAGGTAAACAAGCGGTTTTTGTATGTCTCACGCGGCTTCTGGATGCAGTTTGTCGTGACCAGGATCGGTCCGGGGAATTCATCGAACTCCCTGGATTGAATCTGCCATGCGCCGCCATAGTTGCCCGCCAGATGCGGGAATGCCTTCAGCGCGGGGTAACCATGGCCGGGAAGCATCTCGCCGTGCGTGTAGACATTGATCCCCGTCCCCGCGGTTTGCTCCAAGAGCGCCTTCAGATCCGCCAGATCGTGACCGGAGATCAGGATTGCCTTTCCTTTGAGCGGATGGATGCGTACTTGCGTGGGAACCGGATGGCCCAATAGGCTCGTGTGCGCGCCGTCGAGCAACTCCATCGCACGCAGGTTTACCTCGCCGACCTTGAGGCACTTGCCGAGAACGTCCCCGAGCGCTACATCTGCGTGCGTCAGAAAGTCCAGCGCTTCGTGGAAAAAGGCATAAATCTCGTCGTCCTCAACTCCCTGTACGAGGGCATGGTCGACGTAGGCCGCCAGGCCCTTTAGGCCGTAAACCAACAACTCCTGCGTCGCGGCAGCATCCTGGTCGAGCCGCTCTCGTCGCGCCAGAATCGAAAAAGTCTCCCCTTCGTTTACCATGCCGGCAAGATCGATCGGGGCCTTGTAAGCGGCCGGACCCGAGAGCTTCTCCGGTTCATGCCCGCTGCGGCGCGCGGCGTTCTCATACAGCGTTCGCGCATCGTCGCGAACGGAAGATGCTTGTTCCACGAGTGCTATGAAGCGCGCCGGGTCGAAGTTGACGTTGGTCAGCGTCGCAAATGTAGCGTCGACGACAAAGCGGTCGATCTTCCGGTCGCTTGCTCCGAAAAGGCGTGCACGGTGCGCGTACATTCCAATCCCTTTTAACTGATGGATCAGCAGATCCTGCAGCGCGGCGGTTTGTGCATCCTTGCCGCAATTGCCAATATCGAAGCAGCCCTTGCCAAGCTTCGTCTGTTCACACTGATAACAAAACATCGTGTTGATCCTTTTCGTGAGATGATGCGCCGGTCGGACCATCGATAGCAAGGCTATCGTCGGACGCCAGGCGGTCGACGGTCGTATTGACGAGAAAGCCACGCACCAGAGAGTTTACGGCGTCCGACATTTGCCCAAGCGCGCACGGAGATGTCGCGCACTTTGGCCGGCCGAGCAAACATTGGTGAGGCTCGAATGTTCCTTCCACCGCCTCAACCACTTCCATGAGCGTGATCGTGCTTGGATCACGCGCCAACCGGAAGCCGCCAGCCGGACCGCGCACTCCAACGAGGAGGCCGGCATGGACGAGGCGCTGATGCACCTTGGCGAGATGGTGAACGGAAACGCCGAGAAGCGAGGCGACATCTTGATTCGTCACCGAGCTGGACGGAGCAAGCGCAAGCACCCGGACCGTGTGAAGAGCAATGGCGCTCGCGTCGGACATTCTCAGAAACGAAAACAATATCGCAACCTCCCTTTTCGCGGCTAACGTTTATTTCGGTATTGCGGTACTATAATACGTGTTTACGGTCGTGTCGAATATCCGCAAAACGGCGTATTGAAATGATTCGCGAAGCCGGCTGCCCACGTGCATGGTCTTCGCGGGCGCCTTTGCAGAATCGGCATTTGAAATTATCGATCCGGCAATCAGAGGAAGGAGAATTCCCGTACGCCTCGGGTATGCTTTAATTAATGCCATCTTATTGCGAATTTGCCCCTGGACACTCTGTGCACGCAAGCTATCATGACGCCGAGTACGGATTTCCGTCGCGCGATGACAACGTCCTCTTGGAACGTCTCGCGCTCGAGATCAACCAGGCTGGTCTATCCTGGGAAACCATCCTGCGTAAACGCGCGGCGTTCAATGAAGCGTTCGCTGGTTTTGACGTCGACCGGGTTGCTGCATTCGGCGATGACGATGTCGCCCGGCTGCTTGGGAATGCCGGCATCGTACGCAATCGCCTCAAAATTGCGGCCGTGATTGACAACGCGAGGCGTATACAGGCGATCCGTTCCGAGTGCGGTTCTTTCGCCAATTGGCTCGACGCCCGTCATCCGCTCTCGAAAGCAGAGTGGGTGGCGCTGTTTAAGCGGACATTTCGATTTACGGGCGGCGAAATCACGGGCGAGTTCCTGATGAGCCTTGGTTATCTCGACGGAGCGCATGAGCCATCTTGCCCGGTATACGCCCGCATACTCGCACAATGCCCGCCGTTTGCGCGCAAAACATGAACGTATTGCGCATCCAAATTTGGGAGAGTGATCTTTAAGAGTGTGTGTAATCATGGGGCGTTGCGAGAAAGATTCAGGAGGGCTCGTGCCGCCGGGGCGTTTTTTCCCGCGCCTCGTTCACGGCGGTAATTTACGATGCGTCGTCAACACGCGTACGGCCCTTTCCCGCCATCGTCCGATCTCAGCGCACATCGTTAAGCGGTGAAAGCGCTGCGCCGGCCCTTTCCCAAAAACGGCCACGGCGGCCGGGGAGCCGTCCTACAAGGCCTTTCGATTTTTTCACGCGCTCTAACCGGCGTGTAGGAACACTGTAAGAGAAATGACGATGCCTGAAAGTCCAACGGCAAGAGTCCTGATTATCGGCGACAACGACGACGTTAGAGCACGTATCGCGGTTTTTCTGATAGGCGCTGGATACGGAGTGCACGTAGCGGCAACCGTCCATGAAGGAATCCAGCAACTCGCGGTTCCCCCGGCCCTCATTGTGTTTGCTTGCAACGTAAGCGATGCGGCGGCGTACAGGCGTCTCGGGATGCTGAAGGCTGACCCTCTGCCCGGCGAGCGTACCGTCATCATTGTTGCCCCCATCGGCAATAATCTCGATGAAAGTGCGAGAGCGAAGGCAGATACCGTTCTGCCGGCCAACTTCACGGTCACTGAGTTAATCGCCACGGTCCGGAGTCTTCTCGAAGAGCGCGAAGCACAAGAATCCGCGCAACAAGTCGCTTTCGTCCGCGAACTCCTGCGCGAAGCCACGAACAATCGCTTCAACCTTTGCGGCGAACCTGCCGACCTGCCCGGTGAACTGCCCCAGACGGGCGAAAGGCTAGCCCTGACAAGCGCCTCGCTCTGCCGTCTGCGCGAACTCGTGCTTGTCGCAGCAATCCGTGCGCGATTCACGGCTGAACGAGCTCAGGATATTGTTACGGCCACGAGCGAAGCCGCCATGAACGCGGTCGTACATGCATCCGGCGGGGCGGCCACCGTAAGAACGGACGGCGAGGATACCGTCCAGGTCTGGATCAAGGATCGCGGCAAGGGGATCCCAATCGAAAACCTGCCTAAAGCCGCGCTCTCGCGCGGCTATACGACTGCCGCAACCCTCGGACATGGGCTCAAGCTCATGCTCCAAACTGCCGACGTCGTTTGGCTTTATACTGGAACCGCCGGAACCACCTTCGTCTTGGAGCAGAAGCGCACAACGCCTGCCGCAACCTTGCTGCCATCCCCCGTAAACGCGTGGAGCGACGTAATCTCCGAAAGCTAAGAATGCGAGTCGCGCGCGAATTCGCATAACGGAAAGCCCGAAAACGACTGTCCACTCAGACGCCAGGCGGTTATAATCAGCATAACAAAGCCTGACGCCGTCCAAACGGCGCGGAGGAGACAATTCAATGGCTAACGACCCCAACTTTATTGCCACGGCTGCAGACCTCAAAGCGCGAATCCCGTCGCAACTTCATATCACGAACCCGGATTATGTCGTGTACGTCCCGTCTGTAGACGATGATTCGGTTAGCGACACCGGCAACGAGCACTTTCTCGTTTTCGACGGTCCCGGCGGATCGCTCATGGCAGTGTGGACACAGAGCTCACAGGAGTGCTACTCGCCTGACCTGCCGGCCGACCAGCACATCGCGTTCTCGCGCAGCGACGACGAAGGCGTCACGTGGAGCAAGCCGCGCGCGATCGCCGGACCGGCGCGACCGAGCGCCGCTTATATGGCGAGCTGGGGCTATCCGCTTGTGAGCCGGTCCGGACGAATCTACGTCCTCTATAACCAGCACATCGGCAAGCACGATTCGTTTTATCACCATACGGGCTGGGTCCACGGGATCTACAGCGATGATGGAGGCAACAGCTGGTCGGCGCCGCAAAACGTCCCGGTCGCCCGCTCGATCAACGACAACCCGGATCTCAGCTACCCGCCGAACATGCTCTGTTGGCAAAAGCCCCTTCGCCTGGGCACGAACAATACATACTTCGCGGGTTTTACCCGCTGGTCAAGCAACGCAGTCCATCCCAATCCTACCAGTGATTGGCGCTCCCACGATGCCCGGGTGGAGTTCATGCGCTTTGAGAATGTCGACGACAACCCGGAGCCAGGAAACTTGAAGATCAGCTGGTTCGCCGCAAACGAGAACGCCCTGAGCGTTCCGTTCCCAGGCCACCCTGAAGCGAGCGCATGCCAGGAGCCGACTGTCGTCAAGCTGCCTGACAGCCGCCTATTTGTCGTGATGCGCACGGCGGCGGGCAGTCCGTATTGGTCGCAAAGCAGCGATGGCGGCGAAACTTGGACTGCAACCCGGCCCCTGCTGCGCAAAGACGGCGGCGCTCCGCTGCTGCATCCACTGTCACCCTGCCCGATGTACGATGTGGGCGGCAACGAGGCGGGGAGCGGACGGTACGTTCTATTCATCCACAACCACGACGGACACTACAAGCAGTACGGTCCGGCCGACACAAGCAATCACCGTCGCCCCATCTACCTTACGGCGGGCCATTTCCAGCCCGGAGCCGATCAGCCTATCTGGTTCGACGAGCCCAAACTCTTCATGGACCATGATGGCGTCACGCTCGGCATGGTTGGGTCGCCAGGCCGCACAGACCTTGCGCTTTACGCAAGCTTCACGGTCCGCAAAGGCAAACCGGTGCTTTGGTATCCTGAGCGCAAGTTCTTCCTGCTTGGGCGGATCATTGGGGAAGAGTGGATGTATGAGTGTGAATAAACTGGCGTATTGCGAGAAAGATTCAGGACGGCTCGTGCTGCCGGGGCATTCTTTCACTCGCGCCTCGTTCACGGCGGCGATTTACGTTGCCTCGTCGACACGCGTACGGCCTTTTGTCGCCAGCGTCCGATCCCAGCGCACATAGTGAAGCAGTGAAAGCGCTGTGACGGCCCTTTTTCAAAATCGGCCCCGGCGGCCGTGGGGCCGTCTTACGAGACCTTTCGATTCTTACACACGCTTTATGAGAACGCGTCACTTGATTGAATCGAGAGAGACATAATGGGACCTTCGCTTACTGTGCGTTAAGCGAGTGGTTATGCTAAATTGGTCAGGACTTAGGAACGCTCCGTGGCGGCTGGGCCATTTTTCAAGCGCTTCGCGTGCGGCTTGCCAACAGGCTGCGTGTTGAGCGGATAAAGAAAAAATGGCCAGCCCGGCCATGGAGGGCATCTTAATCCTCATCTTCTCTTCTTAAGCGAAAGACCTACATAAGACGGCGCGAAGGCCATTCCTCGATCGTGCGCCTGTCTTTGACGATGTGGAGTGGTTTCGCCGCAACGCTCATAAACAAATGCGAATGCGAAGGCTGCACCGGGATGGAAAGATAAAGATCGAACGCTATCTTATTGCCTCGCCAGCGGTTTTGCGTGTGCGCCTTACTCGAGAATTGCGTCATTGTCTCATCGCTCTCCAGCTACGGATGTTTTTGGAGTATACTGACCGCATATCCGCGATTCCCCGACGAATTGGCCGCGTGGCTTGAACGACTGGCCTTGACGCGGCTGTCAATGAAGGAGCGACACGATGACCGAGCTTGAAGATCTCCAATCCCGCCTGCGACGCCTGGAGACACAATTGACGGAAATGGACCGCGAGCAATCGCGGCTGGTGTGGCGAATGAGAGTCGGCGTTGCCGTTGCATTTGGCCTTGCGGCGTTCGCGATTACGGCGTCGTGCGTACGAAGCGCCGATACGCCAGGGGTCGTGACGGCGCGGTCGCTCAATATAGTGGACGACAAGGGGCGTCCGATGGTGACGCTCTCATCCAACGATCAGGGTGGGACGTTGTCGATTAATGCGACCAACGGGCAGATCCGCGTCCGGCAGGCCCTTGGGAAGCTGGGTCAGGGCGAGCTTGTCATGACCGGCAAAAACGATACCAAGCTGATTACTCTTTCGGCCGATGATGACGGCGGGCTTGTGCGCGTCGGCGGCAACGACGGCGAGACGCGCGTGCTGGTCGCCTGTCAGACGAACGAACCGAACGCGGGCCTGATCAATATTCGCGATGGGCACGGCAAGGAAAGAGTCAACATTGGCTCCGATATCAACGGCGGTCAGATCACAGTTGGCAATGATGGCGAGACCATCATGAGCCGCGTGGGGTCCGATAAGCGAGGCGGCTTCTATTACTCCTACGGTCTCGACCACAAGGCGCATATCGTCATGGCCACGGGTGAAGGCAATGTCGGGCTGCTCAATACGCGCGACGGCAACGGCAATAACCGCGTCATCCTTGGCTACGACAACCAGGGCGGACAGGTGATTGTCAACGGCGCAGACAGCAAACCGCGTGCAGGGCTTCTCGTCGGCGACAATGGCGCGGGGGTCGTGGCGACCTACGACAAGAACGGCAATCTTCCCGCGGCGCACTGAGCCTGCGGGGCCGGCCGTCTTGCGACTTTTGGGTGAGAGGCGTGCTGCAGAGGCTGCCCTCACCCGGTCCCAAATCCGATCCGCCGCTCGCGGCAGCTATTCGATGCGCGCAAGCACGAGGCAGGTGTCGTCGTGGAGTTGACCGCCGACGAAGCTGCGCGTGTTGTTCATGATCGTCTCCGCCATTTCGGAGAGCCGGGTTCGCCGGCTTGCCATCTTCGCCAGCAGCATCAACCCGTCGTAGCCCAGCACCGTGGTGCCGTTGCGGGCTTCGGTCATCCCGTCTGTCACGAGCAGCATCGTGTCGCCGGAGGCCATGGTTTCCTCCACCAGTTCGTATTTCTCGTCATCGAATAGGCCGATCGGTTTGCCGCCGAGTTCGACCGTATCTATCTTGCCGTTTGTGCGCAGGATCATTGCGGGTTCCATGCCGGCATTTGAAATCTTGACGGCGCCGCGGGCTGGTTCAATGACCGCGATGCTCATGGCGACGAACACGGTTGGATCACGGTCCAGCATGACGTGAGAGCGCAACGCGTACCGATTGAGCCGTTCGAGCGCCGTTGCCGGATTTTCGTCCTCGCTGAGAAAGGCTCTTGTCGCGAACTTGACCTCCGCCGTGTATTGAGCGGCCGCCAGCCCCTTCCCCGAAACATCGCCGACAAGGAGCGCGACGAGCCCTTTTCGGAGCTCGAAGACATCGTAAAAGTCGCCTCCGACAAGCGCTTCGTCCCACGCCGCCTGATAGATTGGGGCGACCGAAAGGCCGTCGAATTGTTTGTCGCGAATATCGACCAGCATCGAACGTTGCAGGGCTTCCGCGATTTTGTGTTCGCGTTCGTAAGCTTCGCGAAGCTGCCGCTGCGCCCGTTGGTGCTCGGTGATATCGGTTCCGACTTCCATAAAAGCCGCTGGTTCGCCGATCGCGTTGCGATAGAGGTACATTCGGTTGGCGCAAACCACGCGGGTGCCGTCGCGGCGGAAGTTGACGATCTCTCCCGCCCAGCGTCCGTCGCGCCGGACTGCCTCAAGCAGACGGTCGCGAGATAGGGGGATTTCCGTTCTGAGCAGCAGGTGGATCGCCTGGCCGATTGCCTCGTCTCGCTTCCAGCCGTACGTCTTTTCGGCCGCGCGGTTCCAGTAGACGATCAGGCCGCTTAAGGACGTCACGATGATGGTTTCGTCCGTCAGGTCGAGGAAGGTTGCGAGCGCGTCGCAACGCGACATCAGCATCGACGGGTCTAACTCGTCCGGGATGCGCGCGTCCTCCGCCGCGGGACGAATTCCGTCCAACCGTTCGTCCCTGTTGAGAGCGGCTCCGATAATTCCGGCGATCGATTCGACATCCGCGAGGTCTTCGTTTGTGAACGGAGTTGTATCGGCAGCGCGGATGAGGGTGATAACTCCCCGGCAGACATTGTCCCGGATCAGGGGGGTACAGATAAATGACCGAGCCCCCAGAAGCTTGAGTCGCTTTAAGTGCTCCGGGCAGGTCGCGATCGATTTGAGATCGGCGTCGGTGACCCGGTCGAACATAATGGACGCGCCGGTCCGGTGGATCTGCGCGGGGCCCGCGGGATCTTCGGAGTAGATGGGAAAGAGGCGAGCATTTTCCGCGGCGATTTCCGCCAGGATGGAACTCGGCGTTGCGACGACGACCCTGCGCCACTCTCCGTCCGGCTGGATCAGATCAAAGGCGCAGAAATCGGCCATTGCCGTCGTTAGCAACCGGGCGACTTTCGTGAGCCCTGCGATCGAATCGTCGGAATCGTCAAGAAGACGTTTGACGGCTGTCCCAATGTCCTCATGCGTTGCCGATGGTTCGGCAGCGTCCGCAGCTAAATAATCGGTACTGTATCTGTGCGCGCTATCCATCCTACTACCCTCGCGCGTACGGTTCATTTGAACCCTGTGCGTTTCCGAAGTCTTTACCGGTATATCTCGCGCCAGTCAGCGTTGCCTTGCGCGTCCGTGACCAAAAGCGCCTGTAGGGCCTGTAGGGCCACGTGGAATTATAGCAGGAAATGCTCAGACGTACAATCACTTGTAATCGTTATTTTTCGGAATTGTGCGTGGATTTTTTCACAGGCTCAGTGATGAGCTTGCTTGCATCGGGAGGTTCTTCGCCGAGCTGCCGGGCGCGAATTGCAAGTGCGAGAACCGCAAAATCCCTTGCGCCGCCTCGAACCGTGTGGTTGCTGTACTCGGTTGTGACGGTAAATTCGGATGCGCCGATGTCGAATCCGACCGGAACCGAGTAGCCTTTTCGATAGACCGCGACTATTCGGGACTGGTAGCTGTCTTCGATGACAATCTTCTCAATTTCATCGAGCGAATGCTGCCATGTGTCTACTTTGCTTGCGAAGATCATTCGCTGGTTTGTTAGGAAGAGCACGCCGCTTGTTTCGAATGTCCAGGTTCGATCGCCGCTGACACTCGTTCGTTGATTACGCTTAGCGGGACTTTCCCAGTAAACGATTTCGCCTTCCAGCAGGAAGATACTGGTATCCTTGAGAAGAATCGGCACGTGGCCGGCCACAAAGGCGGCGTGGATGAGTTGGTCCAGTTCCTCGCGGAGCTCACCCTGGTAGCGCGCTTCCTCTTTGAAGTAGTGTTCTTGTTCCTCTTGCTTCTTAATATGAAGCTTCGTCAATTCATCGCGCAGGGCGGCTTCTTCCGAGCGAGTCGGCATGCCGAGCGCAATGCGGTGCCATCCTTCTCTCGAATGGCTTTCGCCTTCCCGTCCGGCCAGCGCCGCTGATCCTGCAAAGACCAACTTGAGCAGCTTCTCGTTTTGATCGAATTCAGTGCGGCAATTCGAACAAAGGTAGCCTGGCGTCGGGCTCCTCTTACCGGCGTCGACGAGAAACCAGTTGCGGAAGGGAACCGGCTTATTGAGAATACGCTGGCTCCAAGGGTATTCCTGTGCGTTGACCTTAACCGCTTTGATCTCTTGCGTCTCCGGCGTCATCTCGAACTCGCTCCGGCATCCGGGGCAGGTTGCGTTGGGAGTTCGCGGCGATAAGCCGGCCGCTAGATTGGCCCACACGAGCCGCGGAAGCGCTTGGCGCGCGGCTTTTGCGGCGACGCCATGAGGATCCTCGCTGTACCAGCCAATCGCAAGCGCATGTTTGTCCGGGATGACATCGAGCTGCGCGTGGCAGTCTTCGCACTCAAGGTATTCTTGCGCGCGCCCTGAAATCTGCTGCCATTCGGGAAGCGTGAGCGCGTCGTCGTGGTGTTTTCGTCCGGCGCCGAACCGGTCGGCGCCAATCTTATCAAGCCGCAGTTTGCCGCCCAAAACAACCTTGAGCTCCGTCTGACAGTGCTGGCAGACGTGCACTTCCATCATGGCGAAGCCGAAGCGCTTGCGCTGCTCCGATTTCATCGGAGCGCTGCGGCAGATCGGGCAGAACACGCTCGCGGGATCGAGTTGATGACGCGTTAGGCGGCCCTCGCGGCAGATCGGGCAGTGGGTAAGGCTGGTGTCGCGAATCACCATCTCGGTCTTGCGGCAAATCGGACAGTTCTTCGTGGGCGTGTCGCCCCTGAGCTCCTTGACGGTTGGTTGCGCGCATCCCGGGCACACCGGGAACGCCGGCACGGCGATCGACGTGATCGCGGATAATTGCGTCGCAATTTGGTCGATGCGCTGGTCGTGCGCGCCGCGCGGCGCCGCGGGAGTTCCCGCCGACAGTTCATCCAGGATTTGTTCGATGCGCTGCTTGTATGGATTGTCGTCCGATCCGGTCGCATCGAGCGCGTGCGTGGCTCTCCGCCGGCCTTTGGGACCCTCGATCTGCCCTTCAAGCGCACCAAGGAACTCGTCGATCGTCTGAGGACGCTGCGTCGAATCGGATTGCATCGCCCACATAACGGCGTCGCTGACGACGACGCTGACATCGCCGTTTAGCTGACGCGGCGGCACAAGAATCGCGCCGTTCGCCTGATCGGTCGCGGCAATTGGCTGCTGGCCGGTGAGCATATGGTACACGGTGGCGCCGAGCGAATAGATATCGCTGTAGGGGCCGACTTTCCCGGAGCGCGTATATTGTTCAAGCGGCGCGTAACCAGGCGTCAGCATCGTGGTCATCTGCTTTGCCGAGTCAACTGCGAACTCGCGCGCCGTGCCGAAGTCGATTAAGGTGACGCGTCCGTCGTCGGCGACGAGAACGTTGCCCGGTTTGATATCGCGGTGCAAGATGTTGGAATCGTGTAAATGGCGCAGCGCATCGGCGAGCTGCGTCGTGTAGTCGACCGCTTCGGGCTCCGGGATCGTCGTGAATTCGCGGATGAGCTGCTGGATGGTGCGCCCCTTAACGTACTCCATCACCATGTACGCCGTGTTGTTTTGCTCGAACGACGTGTAGACATGGACGATGTTGGGATGGTGAAACTGTGCGAGCACCCGCGCTTCGTTAAGGAACTTGTCCTTCGCGATGGCCAGTTTTTGCGCGGGCCACGACGGACCGGGCACCAGGGATTCGTTGTCCCGCTGGCAGCCGCTGGGGAAAAGCTCTTTGATCGCCACCGAACGCCGAAGATGAACGTCGCTGCCGAGGTACGTGACGCCGAATCCGCCCTTGCCGAGAAGGCGGCCGATCGTAAACTGCCCATCCTTGAGCGATGCTCCGACCGGCAGAGCGTACGATGTCTTATCTTTCTTCTCGGGTACTACGGGAGCCCCGCAGCCGCGACAGACGGTTTCGTTGGGGCTGACATCGCTTTCGCAGATCGGGCAAATCATCGGTATCTTCCAGACGTAATGGACGATGGACGGAACCGAAGCGGAAAATTGACTCGCTCCAATCCCCCATTATTATACATTGGAAAGTCATGATCCCGCGAGCGCCCACGATGACCGGCATGTCTAAATCTGACGGAATTAACCATTAATTGAAACTTATGCCAATATCCCGTTGATTTTTATGGATCTGTCCGGTTGGAGAGCGTGACCGGGGATCGCGGGATCTGTGCCAGCCGCCGGCGCGGCGCAAGCCGATTCGTGCGCAGAGCTGAAACGCCCTGAACCGAACACATCCCTAAAATTCCGGGACCGAAATTCCTTGACATCTTATGGAACGCGTGCTACAATTGAACCGGTTTAATTAAACCGGTTCAATCCAATGCCTACAATCGACGACGTTGCAAAAGCCTGCGGGCTGTCGAAAGCGACCGTGTCGCTGGTCATGAATAAGAGCTCACTCAAAGTGAGCGCGGCGACGCGCACCCGGGTCATGCGGGTCGCCAAGGAGATGAACTACCAGCCGAGCGCTCGCGCTAGGAGCTTGTCGCGGCAACGCGCGGACATGATTGGGGTCGTGACCAGTCGCCGGGCGCACCTGTTGGCCGATGCCTATTTCGGCGCGCTGATCGACTCGATTGTTGAGTGCGCCGCTGAAATGGACCAGACAGTCGCGGTTTACAATGGACGTATCTGGGTCGACGATGAAAAGACGCAGACCGTGTTCGGGGACGGGCGTTGCGATGGCCTGCTTCTGCTCGTGGCGGAGGACGAACGGGCGCTGACGGCGGCGCTGTCCAAGAGCCAGGTCCCGTTCGTTACCGTGAACAGCTCAGGCATGGCCGATGACATCAATTCTATCGATATCGACAACGTGGATGCGGGCTACCGGATGACCCGGTACTTGCTGGACCACGGCCATCGTCGAATTGCTTGCCTGCGTACGGAGGATCGATTCTCCATTGAGCGTCTCGCCGGCTACAAGAAAGCCATGGCGAAGGCGGGCGAGGCATTCGACCCACGCCTCGATGTTACCGGCCACTACGCTCCGGAAGTGAGCGGGTATGTCCGCGCCCAACAGATGCTGCGCGAAAATCCACTCGGCATCACCGCGATTTTTGCGGCGACGGATGGATTGGCGTGCGATGCCATACATGGCATCAAGGATCTCGGACTGCGGGTTCCGGACGATATCTCGATAGTCGGAATTAACGATACGGTGGACGCTGTTCGTTGTAATCCGCCGCTGACGACGCTGCGCCAGTCGGTCGAGTCGATCGGCGTCGAGGCGGTGCGTCTTCTAATGGATCTGATCCGAGACCCGAACCAGGAAGCGCGTCACATTATCTGGCCGACCCAACTCGTCGTCCGTGAAACGGTAGCGCCTCCAGCGCCGGCAATGTCGGGGGGCGAAATCAGGAACTCCCGGAAGACTGGAAACCAAGAGGAGATAAGAATATGAAGGCAAATAAGGGATTTACTCTAATAGAGCTTCTCGTCGTCATTGCAATTATTGCGATTTTAGCGGCAATACTATTTCCCGTCTTCGCGACCGCTCGCGAGAAGGCGCGTCAGTCCGCATGTCTCAATAACCAGAAGCAGATTGGCTTAGCGCTGATCCAGTATGTTCAGGATTACGACGAGTCCTATCCGATGCAGTACTGGAATAGCGGGTGGATTCCTGGGTCGACCAGTTGCTACTATGCAACCTATCTTTACCCATACATCAAGAGTACTGCCGTATGGACATGTCCCGATCAGCCGGATCCGTCAAGCTGGGCGTTTACAGGCAACACGTATGCGCTGCCGGGGTCGGCCACGAGGAGCTATTACGATCAGTATGTGCTGAACCTCTATATCGCGTACCGTCTGGATAAGGCCGTGTTCACCCCGGTGATGCAATCCAGCCTCGGGACGCCTTCGACAACGTATGTTTTGTGCGACGGCAACGCCACGATGGCATCAAACGGTTCGATGACGATTATTCCAACAACAACCGGGCAATGGAGCGCCGCGGGCACTCCGCACGAAGGAACTTTGCACTCCAATGGGATGAACATCATCTTCGCGGATGGGCACACAAAGTGGGTTTCCTCAAGCTTCTACATGAACCCTTCTGCATCAGGCGGCGCTTACTATAACTGGGATCCAGGTTACGTCAATTAGCCTGGGAGATTAAGCGATTGGCGTCAGGGCGAGGAAAAGCTATGAACATATACCGGCTATTTGCGGCATTACTTGCGATTGTGGGGGCGGCGATCCCTTCGACGGCGGCCGATCTCGCGCCTCTGCGCGTCGACGGTCCCAACATTGTCGCAAACGGCCGTCCGATTTGCCTGCGCGGCCTTAACTGGGGCTGGTGGCATTTATCCGGCACGCGCTACACGGAAGACGATATGAAGCGTCAGGCCCAGTGGGGCGCGAACGTCGCCCGCCTCGCGTTTTCGTATCGCGACGTGGAAGCTGCGGGGCAGCCGGGCGTGTGGAACGAAGCTGGATTTGCGAAGATCGATCAGGTGGTTCAGTGGGGCGCGCGGTACGGGGTTTACGTGATCCTTGACATGCACGAGACGCCGGGAGGGCAGAACGGCGCCTTGTACGATGACGGCGGCGGCAACCGTCTCTGGTCAGACGCGGCCTGCCAGAAACGGTTCATTGCGCTCTGGCAAGAGATTGCGCGGCGATACCGCAATCATCCAGAGGTTGCGGCGTACGAACTGCTCAACGAACCGGACACGATCGAGCCGACCGCGGCTCGCCTGACGGAGCTAAGCAGCCGAACGATCGACGCAATCCGTCTCGTCGATCCCAACAAGATCGTCGTCGTATGCGGGGACAAGAAGTCCGGTCCGTTAATGCTGAACGACGCCATGTATATCTCCAAGCCGAACTTGCTCTACACGATGCACTTCTATGACGGCGGCGGCGACCGCTGGTTGCACAACCTAACGAACGGGCCGGGGATCTCGGGAACCCAGAACTGGACGCTGCTCACGCATACGTTTACCGCGCCGCACGACGCGACCGGACTGCACATTATGTTTCGTTCAGCTGATAATAAGGGCGTCGCGTGGTTTGACGATGTGCGTCTGACGGACGCGTCCGGGCATATATTGGCGGCGGACGGTTTCGATACTGGCTCCGGTTCGTTCCAGGCCGAGCACGGACCGAGAAGCCCAATGACTTACGATCGAACGGTCGGTCACGACCGGCCGGGAAGCCTGCGTGTAAGCGGGACGACATCGTATAACGGCTGGGCGGGTCCCAAGATCACGATTCAGCCCGGCGCGTCTTACACGCTTTCGGTTTGGGTTAAGCTGGAAGGAGCCACGGGAGATACTTATTTGACGGCCGCGTTTATTGGCGACTACGTCGTGCCTAAGGAGCAGTTGCGACCTCTTTTGCAGCCGTCGATCGACTTTTCGCGCAAACATAATGTTCCCGTGTGGGTCGGCGAGTTCGGTTGCGAAGCTTGTACGCTGGACAACGGTCAAGTGAATTGGGTCTCCGATTGTATCGCGCTTTTCGACGAAGCGAAGCTGAACTGGACTTATTGGAATTACCGGGAAACGACGAACCCAAACAGCATGGCGCTGCAAGCCGAGCACAAGGACGGCAGCGACTTTCCGCTTAACGAGCCTTTGCTCGCCGTGTTGCGGAATGGCTGGGCGTTGAACGCAGCGAAGCCTCGTTAGTAAGTTGCCAGTGAAATTCCCTGCAAGCAGTACAGGTCTTGGTCCAGGCTTAGCCTGGTTAGAAGTACGGCGCTTTGCGTCATTTTAAGGAACAGTCATGACACACTTCAGGCTTATGCCTCTTCTCGTTGCTCTCATTGCGCTTGCGATTCCGGCAACGGCGGCCGATCTCGCGCCGTTGCGCGTCGACGGACCCAACATTGTTGCAAACGGCCATCCGATCCGCTTGCGCGGCCTCGACTGGGGCTGGTGGCATCTTGCCGGCACCCAGTACACCGAAGCGGATATGAAGAGTCAAGCGCAGTGGGGCACGAACGTCGCTCGTTTGGCGTTCACGTACTCGGACCTTGAAGACGCGGCCCATCCGGGGACGTGGCGCGAGGATGGCTTCCGGCAGTTTGACGACGTAATTCGGTGGGCGAAGAAATACGGCATCTACGTGATTCTCGACATGCATGTGGCGCAAGGCGGTCAGGATCCATCGCTCTACGAGGACGGCGGCGGAAACAAGATCTGGCGCGACTCGTCCGACCAGGAGCGATTCATCGCGCTCTGGCGCGAGATCGCGCGACGGTATCGCGACCGGCCGGAGGTCGCGGCATACGAGCTTATGAACGAGCCCGATACGAGGCAATTCAATCCCTCCGTGCTGACGGCTCTTTACGAGCGGGCAATCGCTGCGATCCGAAAGGTCGATCCCGATAAGATCGTCGTCATGACCGGCGACCATTACTCGGGTGCGAAGAGCCTGAACGATGCCGTCAAGCTACCCGAGAGCAACATCTTGTACACGTTTCACTTCTACGACGGGATGCCGGTCGGGGCGTGGCTTGGCAATGCGGCCGAAGGGCCGGGGATCGCGGGCACCCAGGACTGGAAGCGAATTGAGGTCGATCTGAAAGCTCCTGCCGGTGCATCGGCGATGAGCATCATGCTCCGCTCAACAAAGAACGCCGGCACTGCCTGGTTCGACGATGTCCGTCTCGAGGATGCGTCCGGCAACGTCGTGCGCTCAAACTCCTTCGATCTTGGCGCGGATCCCTATAGCCCCGAACGGCTTACAGCGGGAACCGTTTCATATGATCCCGTAGTCGGGCACGACAAGCCGGGCAGCCTGAGAGTCAGCGGGACGGACGCTTACAACGGCTGGACGTCCAATCCAATCAAGACGTCGCCTGGAAGAAAATACAAGCTCTCCGCGTGGGTTAAGCTTGACAACGCGACAGGAGAGACCTATCTGAGCGCGGCGTTCATGGGGACCCGTGGCGATGCGAAGGTCGATCCTGCCTCCTTGCGCCCTCTCATGCAGGGCGCGATCGATTTCAAACGCAAGTACAACGTCCCAGTCTGGGTCGGCGAGTTTGGTTGCGAGGCCGGCTCAAGCCAATCAGACTTACAAAAACGCTGGGTGAGTTCGTGCATCGACTTGTTCGAGGAAGCCGGCTTCGAGTGGACCTATTGGAACTACCGGGAGACGACCGGTCCCGACACGATGGCGGTTCATGCGGAGAAGAAGGACGGCAGCGACTACCCTGTTAACGAGGCGCTGGTTGCGACGCTGAGCAAGGGTTGGGCATTAAATGCGAGGAATACGAAGTAGGAATCTGACCTGGGCCGTCCGGCTGGCCCTTTTGTGGCTCGTCGCTGATTAGTATTTGCCGCGACGGAAGAATCAAGAGCGCTCGGGCCGCTGGGCCTTTACTCTCGCTTCGCTCCCGCTGTGGCAAAGCCATGGTTTTGGCTACCATCTTTGCAATAATGGCAATTGCTCGTGAGATAATCCCGCGAAGCGAAAGAAAAAGTGCCAAGCGGCCCAGAGCGTTCCTAAATCCCTCTCACTCAGTGCCGCCTCGGCGTGTTCGCTGTACGAGTTCGACCTGCGGGTTACCCAGAACTCTTAGCCAAGCGAACTTGTAAGCACGTCGGTACTCTTCCCAGTGCTGCAGAACAGCCCCAGCGAGTTTGACTTCGCGCCTGGAATTATGCTAGACTTAAACCCAAACTTCGCGCGCGAATCTGCTCGCGCGGATTGGGAGAATTGTGCTCTTAGGAACTCAGCGCGTCAACTCGCGCGGTCATCTGGAAGTTGGCGGATGCGACACCGTGGATCTGGCGCGCCGGTTTGGAACGCCCCTTTACGTAATCGATGAAGCGACGGTTCGTGCGAACTGCCGCAGCTATCGAGCGGCTTTCGAGTCGCGCTATCCTCGGACGGACGTTTCGTTCGCGGGGAAGGCCTTCCTTACCACGGCGATGGCGCGCCTGGTTGCGCAAGAGGGACTCGGGCTGGATGTCGCCAGCGCGGGAGAACTCTACACCGCGATCAAGGCGGACTTTCCCGCTGAAAAGCTTCTTTTCCACGGGAACAACAAATCCGCCGCCGAGCTGGAACTCGCTTTCCAGTACAACGTCGGCCGGATTGTCGTGGACAACTTCCACGAACTTGCGATGCTTGCCGCCATGGCGCGCGATAAGAAATCGTCGCGAAAAATCTTGCTGCGAGTGGCGCCCGGCGTCGATCCGCATACGCATCGCTTGATCCGCACTGGGCAGGAAGACACTAAGTTCGGTTTCAATATCAAGAATGGCGACGCGCTTTCCGCCGTGCGACAGGCCCTTGAGGCCGCTCCGCACATCCAACTGGCTGGAATCCACTGCCACATCGGCTCGCAACTCCTGGATGCGTCGACGCATGTCGAAGCAATCGACGTGATGGTCGGCTTTATTCGCAGTCTGAAGGATGCAACGGGCTGGAGTGCGCAGGAGTTGGACATCGGCGGCGGACTAGGCATCCGCTATCTGGCAGAACAACTGCCGCCGACTCTGGACGATTTCGCAACAACGGTGATTGCGTCATTGAAAGATGCGTTCGCCCGCTACGACGTCGACGAGCCCGCTCTTTTGCTGGAGCCGGGACGCTCAATCGTGGGAGAAGCGGGGTTGACGCTCTACACGATCGGCGCGATCAAGACCGTGCCGATTCCCGAAGATCCCGGTCAGCGAATCTACGTCGCAATCGACGGCGGCATGTCCGACAACCCTCGTCCTCAGCTGTACGAGTCGGTCTACAGCGCGCTCGTCGCCAGCAAGGCGACGCTGCCGGCGGATACGGTTGCGACCATCGCGGGCAAGCACTGCGAGACGGACATCCTGATCTGGAACACGCCGATCGCCGAGCCCAAGCCGGGAGACGTTCTGGCGGTGCAGTCCACTGGCGCATACAATTACGCCATGGCGTCCAATTACAATCGCTTCACGAAGCCGGCGTGCGTATTCGTTCTAGACGGGCAGGCGGATCTGGTCTCCGAGCGCGAGACGCTCGACGATGTGGTGCGGCTGGATCGAGTCCCGGAGCGGCTATGGACCTAGACGTTCGCCACCTCGTGATGGTGTTGTTTTCGTTCGCAATCGCCAACACGCTGCATGAGTTTGGGCACGCGTTAGCTGCGACTGCGTTGGGTGACGACACGCCGCGCAGTCAAGGCCGGCTGACGCTCAACCCGATCGACCACCTTGACCCAATGGGAACGGTCTTTCTGGTCATCAATGCTCTGATGGGCGGTTTGTTCGGCTGGGGCAAGCCGGTCGCGATCAACCCCGCCAAGTTCAAGGATCCGCGTGCCGGCGACACGCTCGTGACGTTCGCGGGACCGTTCATGAACCTGGTTCTCGCATGCGCTTGTGCATTTGCACTGCGAGCGAACGTCTTCCACCTCGCGCAGGATTCGCCGTTCGTCAACTTGCTTTCCATTGGGCTAGAACTGAACCTGGTGCTGTTCCTGTTCAACCTCATTCCGGTGCCTCCGCTGGATGGCGCGCATATTCTTGCGAACCTCCTTCCCGAGAAGGCATCGCGGTCGTATGTCGATTTTATGAATCAATTCGGGATGCTCGCGCTCCTGGTCGTGATGTTCGGCGGCGGATATCTCATCTCCGGACCGCTGGGAATGCTAAGCAACCTCTTACTTGGGTGATTATGGCGCAACGTAAAAGAATGTTATCGGGGATGCAGCCGACAAAGGGCGGGCATCTGCATATCGGAAACCTGGAGGGCGCACTGCGAGAGTGGGTGCGTCTGCAGGATGCGGGCGAGTTCGAGCAGTACTGCTTTGTCGCGGACTGGCACTCGCTGACGACGGTCAGCCGCGATCTGATGGACATCAAGGAGGCGTCGATCAACACGACGATCGACTTCCTTGCCGCGGGCATTGATCCGGCCAAAACGGCCGTGTTTCGCCAGTCGGATGTCAAGCAGCACGCGGAACTGCATTTGTTGCTTTCGATGGTCACGCCGGTCGGCTGGGTTGAGCGCGTGCCGACTTACAAGGAGAAGCGCGAGCTCGTCTCCGAGAACAACGAGCAGGTCTCCTATGGCCTCCTCGGCTACCCGGTCCTGATGACCGCGGATATCCTGCTTTACCGCGCGCAGGCCGTGCCCGTCGGCCGCGATCAGGCGGCGCACCTTGAGATTTCCCGGGAGATCGCGCGCCGGTTCAACCGGCTGACGCATGTCGACGTCTTTCCGGAACCCGACGCGCATATTAGCGAACTGACCGGCGAGCTTCCGGGTCTTGACGGCCGCAAGATGAGCAAGTCCTATGGCAACGTCATCTATTTGAGCATGACGGAGAAGGAGACGGCGAAAGCGATCAACGGAGCATTCACGACGCCGTCGAAGATCCACGTCACCGATCCCGGCGTTCCGGAAGGCTGCGTCGTTTGCAAGCTGCGTCGCGTCTACGATCCCGAGCACTACAATACGCAGTGGGAAGAATGCCGCCATGGTCAGCGCGGCTGCGGGCAGTCCAAGAAGGAACTAACGGAGATTATCAATGCGTCGCTTGCGCCGATCCGCGCTCGCCGCAACGAATTGCTCGCGGACAAGGGATACGTCGAGAAAGTGCTGGCCGAAGGCGCGGAACGTGCGCGCGAGACGGCGGAAGAGACGCTGACCCTGGTGCGGAAGGCGCTGAAGCTGTAAGCTAAGTTATTCTCGATACCTCCTTGCATCCTTTCTTGGGGTGGGGGCATAGTAGGCAGATGCCCTGCATGGCCGGGCTAGCCGTTTTTCTCGCGCCGCTTCGCGGCGGCTGTTGCGATTGGCCTTGTTGCGCTTCATTGGACGCTGACAGGTGGCGTCGAATTTCGGATTACTGTTGGGAGACAGTACGTTTGCAGTCCTGGGCGTTGCGCCTGGGAACCCCTTATGGATGAAGCTGCCAGTATTGTGATCGCGTTGCTCCTGATTGCCGTTACGGCCTTCTTCGTATCGGCGGAGTACGCGATCATCCGCGTTCGACGAACCCGGGTGCAGGAGATGGTCGAGCAGAACGTCTCCGGGGCACGCGCGGTCAAGCAATCGCTTGACCATCTCGACCGTTATCTTTCCGGGACGCAGCTTGGCGTCACGATGGCGTCGCTCGGTCTGGGCTGGGTAGGCGAGCCGGCTGTGGCGTGTCTGCTTAACCCCGTGTTCAACTTCCTTCCAATCCACTCGGTTGCGATCAAGCATACCGTCGCCACGGTGATCGGGTTCGCGTTGGTGACGTTTATCACGGTCATTTTCGGCGAACTCCTGCCCAAGTGGCGCACGATCCAGAACACGGAGCGGACGGCGCTTGCGTTGGGCGTCCCGATGCTGGTCTTCATGCAGCTGTTTTATCCTCTCATCTGGGCTTTGGAGCGCGGCGCGGGGCTGTTTGCGGGTGTAATGGGGCTGAATCCATCGACGGTTGGGTCGCATGAGGCCGCGCACTCGGAAGATGAGATCATGGCGATCGTCGAAGCCGCGCACCGGAGCGGGACAATCGAGACGAGCGAGGCGGAAATCGTCACGAACGTGTTCAATTTTGCGCATACGGCGGCGCGCAAGATCATGGTCCCGCGCGTCAACATCGTGACGTTGTCTACCCGATGGAGCATTGGCAAGAATGTCGAAGTCGCCGTGGAAAATGGTTTTACGCGATTTCCGCTTGTTGAGGAAAACGCGGACCACGTGATCGGGATGGTGCACATCAAGGACCTGCTCGCGATCGCCGGAGACCCGAACGCGGATATCCGCTCAATCCGCCGCGAGATGCCCAAGGTGCCGGAGACGAAGCCGATCGACGAGCTTTTGCGGGAGATGCAGAAGAACCGCGCGCATCAGGTGATCGTTATGGACGAATACGGCGGGACGGCGGGGCTGGTGGCGCTTGAGGACGTGCTGGAAGAACTCGTCGGCGAGATCCAGGATGAATACGACCGGCCAGAACCGATCGAGCAATTAAGCGCCGACGAGTTTTTGGTCACGCCATCGGTTGCGATCTCGGATATTCAAGAGCGCTTTGGAGTGGAGTTCGACGAAGAACCCGAGTTCGAAACGATCGGCGGCTACGCATTGCACAAGCTGGGCCTGACGCACGACGGCGGCGGAAAGGCTCGCCTGGACGGATTCGAGATCACGGTTGCCGAGAGCAAGGGCAACCGGATCCAACGTCTGCGCCTACGCCGCTGCGCCGATGCAGGCGAGGCCGCTCTTGGCGATCTCGGCCCCGCGTAACGTCCGCCCCCCCCGATCGCCGCTCGCGTCGCCGCACCGGCGGCTGGTTGCGGAACGATGCTTGCCTGCTACTCGCCCGGCGCGGCTAATCGTCCTCCGCCGGTTCGACATCCAGGGTTTTCTCGTGGCTGTAAGTCACCGCGCCTGGAGCGGCGCCTCGGGGTTTGCGGACGTACTTCTTGAGCGTGTAGTCTACCGGGGTCAGTCGCGCATGCTTGGCGTCGCTGCGGCGAGCGACGTGTTCGGCGGCGAGGCGGAGGGCAGCGGACGAGACGGTGGCGGGACGGTTCTGAGAGCGAATGATCGCGTGCGCGGATGGGATCGCGCGGGCGTGAAGCCAGATGTCGTTTGACTTCGCGATCTTAGTGGTCAGGTAGTCGTTGCTGGTTGCGTTCTCTCCGACGAGGATCTCCCAGCCGTCCACCGATCGATAGCGGCGGATCTTGTAGCCGGCAAATGCGGGCGCTTCGGGAGTTTTGTCGACTGCGCCGTCGGCTTGCAGGCCGCTTTGTTGGCGCAATCTGCGCGCCACTTCCGCGCCCATTTCCTGAGACAGCGAGCGAAGTTCTTGGACGCTTTCGGATTTTTCCGCGATCTCGATCCCCCAGACAATCGTCCGCCCGATGGAAAGCAGCTCTTCGCGTCGCTGTGTGAGCCGGTCGTACGAATCCCGCGCCTTTTTATACTTTGCGTAGTAGCGCTTGGCATTGTCGGAGGCGCTGAGCTTGGGATCGAGCGGAATGGTCCGCGTTGCGGAAGGCTCGGAGGCGAAGTAATCGTCCACGGTCGCTTGCGATGCGCCGGCTGGGATTTCTTGTATTCGGGCGAGGATCAAGTCGGCATTTTGTTTGTACTCATCCGCGCGCTGTGCATTTGCGATCCCTTCGTCGGCATCGATGATCTCCCGTTCGGATGTCTTATGCGCTCGCCGGAGCGCGGCTAGGATAGCGGCTCGTTCACGCGCGAAGGAGCCCGAAATGGCGTTTTTTTCGGCGGCATCGTCGACGGCGGTGTTAAAGCGCGTCCAGCGCATTTGGCGCTCTCGCGGGATGCTGAGCAGCGGGATTGGGTATGCGTTGCGTTCGACCGAACCCGGTTCATCGTACTGAACCGGCGAATATTCGCCAAGTCTGGCGCAGTTTAGAAGATCGTTCAGCGAGAACCAGACGCTTTCGGCGGTAAGCGGCGCCTCTTTCGTTCGGAGCGCTGCTTCGCGGGCCATGAGCGGACTAAGCCCGGCGAAATTGGCGAGCAGCCATTCTTGCGCATTGTCGACGGTGTTCAGGTCAGCGGCCGGGAGATTGATGCCGGCGTCGCCCGCGAAAGCGTCGCGCTTGACGCTGCGCATGCGCGGCGGGCCGAAGTACTTGATGCCGGGGCGCACCTCGCGGAATCGGCTGATTTGGGTAGTGATTGTCTTGATCGCTCCGAGGATGATGTTCTCCTTGGTGGTCAATACGACGTTGCTGTGCTTGCCCATGATTTCGACATAGAGCAGGCAGCGCATGCCTTCGTGGCCAAGGAACGTCATGCGAAGCACGCGCTCCCCAAGGCCGAAGGGGTGTTCGATTCCCTCGAGCCATGCGCCGTTCAGGTATTTGCGAAGGAGCATGCAAAAGCCCGGCGCGGCCGGGGGATTCGCCCGCGGAGCGCGAGTGAGATGGACGCGCGCGCTCATCGCATCGCAGCTGATCAGCAGGGCGCTTTTGCGGCCTTTCGCGTAGATCTGCAGGACGATCTCAAGCGCAGCCGGCTGAGTGATGCGGTCGACGCGACCGGGAATAATCTCATCCTGCAGCTCGTTCGTTACGGCCGCCAACATCATCGAATCGAAATTCATGCCGTTCTTGGTCCTCGCGATTTACCCAGGATACCATTCATTATAGACCGGCAACGGCCCTGGTGAAAACAAAATCCCCCGCCAACCGATTTGCGCGCCGGTTGGCGGGGGAAGAAATGCTCCTCTGCGTTAAAGCAGCTTGTTAAGCACTGCAATGACAATCGCCACGTTCGAGAGCTGTCCGAGCGCATCGGACCACGCGCTCCGGTGCTTCTCGATGCTGGCCGCCAGAACCTTGGTTGGAACCAGGATAACGTCTCCAGGCTGCAGGCTGTAGCTCTTGTAGGCCTTTACGAGTCCGCCGCCAATGTGTATGATCTCGATGCGGTCTTGCGCCGCGTCGGGCGAGAAACCGCCAGCCTGATCGATATAGTAGTTGATCGTCTTGCCCGGAGCGAAGAGGACGCCGCGGGAGTTGAAGACGGCTCCAATAACCTGAACGCTGGTCGGTCGCTCCGGCACGGTAATCGTATCGCCGTCCATAAGAGGCAAGTCGTCCCGGCCGCCTGGATGCTCGAGCGCGGCGCCGAGGTTGATCGCGAGATTGCCGTTGGGCACGAGTTCCTGCGGAGTCAGGATGCGCGCTTGGCTGACCAGCTCGCGCTGTTGCAGGTTGTTGGTTGCGCCGGCGGGAAGCGGATTCGAGCTCGTGCTTGCGGCTCCTCCAAGTAATCCGCCAAGCGCGGCCGGAGCCGCCACGGTTGAGCTGCCGCCGGACTGAATGGCCTGCAGCCTTTCAACGTCGGAGCGAGCTTGCTCCCTGCGGTACTCGGATTGGTTGAGCAGGTCGTTAAGCCGCTTAATCGTTTCCGTAATCGACTGTTGCGTCGCCGTCGTCATGAAGGTTGGGTTCCGTACGAACTCAGCGCCATTCGGGTAGGCGGCGGGCAGGAGGCCGCCTGCCAGCTTCACGGCATCGCTGATGCGCATGGTGGGCGTGATCGGCACGGGGCCGGGCCGGGCAACAGCGCCGCCGATCGTGACGACGCGCACGCTGGTGTAAATACCACCAATGCCCTGAACCGTCACGACATCGCCATCCAGCAGCAGCACGTCCTTGGTCGCTGGAAGGTTGCGCTGACTGTCGAGGTTAACCATGATCGTCGATTGGGAGCCCGCTCCCGCGCCCGATCCGTTTTCGGTTATTCGAGCTGGATGCGTCACCATCACCTGGAAGCCTGCTCCTTGCGTGTAGCCTCCCGCGAGCTGCAGGATGTCGTGGAGCCTCATGCCTTCGCCGCGCGGGTAGACGCCGGGGGCGTTGACGCGGCCGCGGATTGTGACCATATGATCGGGGGTGAATTGCGCCTCGCCCGTCTTGTAAACGGCCAGGATATCGTTGTCCTTGATCTCTGGACCCGCATCTCCGCCGTCTTTGAGCGTTTCGGCGATGCTGATATAATCGTAGCTGAATGAGCCATCCGGTCGCTGATGCAGCAGGACCGCTCGATCGAGATAGGCGTCCGACAGCGTGCCGCCAGCCTGCAGTAAGAGGTCCTTGGCGTGCATGTTGTCGCTTCGGTAGTAGGAGCCTGGTCTCTGGACTGCTCCTCGAACCGTCACTTCACGCCGTCCAGTCCAGCTCACTTCCTCGCGTGTGTAGACATGAATTCTGTCCCAGCGGGCGAGTGCGACGTCGCTCGCCGTGTCATGCTCCAGCGCCTTCTCGATGTCGATCGGCAGGAGGGTCAACGTGTTGTCCTCGTTCCATCGATAGAGATCGGCTCGGGTCGTGTAGGCATCTTCGACAGGTCCTCGTGCGCGCAGGATCAGGTCGCTGACTCGCATACCCGGCGTCAACGCGTAATCGCCCGGCTGGTCGACGGCGCCGTCGACGGTCACGCGGTTCATGATGATGTTCCGGACGGAGAACACTTCAACATTATCGCCGTCGTAAACGGGCGTCGCCTTTTGCGCGTTGTTGTCGACGAGATCGACATCCTTGATCAAACGCGCTGCGCCCGGTTGGAAGGTGTTCAGCTCGATGCGCTGGCCGACGCCTGAGGGCTTTACGCCGCCCGCAAACTTGACGACATCGGCGAGGCTTTCATCGTCTTTTACTTCGTAGATCGCAGGGTGGCGCACTTCCCCGCGGACGCTGACTCTGGAGACGCGCTGAGGGATGTAGATGATGTCGCCCGGTTGCAACGAAATGTCAGCCTTGTCGCCGCCGCCGAGAATGAACCCGTAGAGGTCCACCTCACCCGCAATGAGGCCGTTGCGCCGCACTTCGATCCGTCGAAGCGATCCTTCAAGCGTCGGACCGCCGGCGGCATAGAGAAGGTTGAACGCGGACGTGCCTGCAGGAACGGTGTACGTTCCCGGCGCGAACGCTTCGCCGCTGACCGTGACGGTCATTGTGCGCAACTCGCTCAAAGTGACCGCGACATCCATTCCCCGATATACGCGCTGCAGCTTTGCGCGGAGTTGGTTCTCGACCTGAGCGGCAGACAGGCCGCGTATGACCTGAGCGCCGATATCCGTTAAGTAGACCATTCCACGCGAGTCGATCGTGCGCGTGAACTCGCGCATTGGGATCGTTGGGCTCCAGACGCGAATGGTCACGGTGTCGCCGGGGTTGAGCTGGTAGTTCGGCGGCAGGGATTGCTGAACGTTGCGGAAGAGTTGCGATAGCGGATCCGCGATTTCGTGATAGGCATCGATCGACGACTGCGCTGTCTGCGGTGCGTATGCCTGCGTCTGTGCGCCGGATTGAGGCTGTACGATAGACTGCGACTGGTCGTAATATGGCGCAGTCGTCTGCGCGACGCCTTGCGGCTGAGAGAGAGACGCGGCGCCGTTCATAACGGCCGTCCCGCTTTGGTTCGTCAACTCGTTCCCGGGAGCAACAGGATTCTGCCCTCGATCCTGTCCCTGAGCCACGCTAGTTGTCGCGGCGGAATAAGGCGGTTGTTGCACGACCTGGGGATTCGCGTAAGAATATCGAGCGCTGCCTGGCGGAACGTTCTGTTGGGCCGTTGCATCGTGCGTCTGATAATAATAGGGGTCCAGGGTAGGAATCGTCTGGTCAAAGGCCGCAGGGGCGTAAGCGCCGGACGCGGCGGGCTGGTATGGGCGCTGTGGCATATCGTACGCGCCCGGAGCCGAATTGTTCTGCGGTATGCCCGATGTTTGCGACTGCGAGGACGGCTGACGCTGCGTGGCCTGCGGAGTTGTTCGCATGAAGGACTGCGCGTTGTCGCCTTGCGCGCTGTCCTGATCGCGCGAGGTCGCCGTTTGATCCGTCTGCCCTAGCGTTCCCGCGGATTGGGCTGCGGAGGTCTGGTTCGTTATGTCGGCGCTGTCCGATCCTGTTGTCTGGCGTCCGGTTGCGTCGACAGCGTACGCGCTCTGATTGTTACCCGGCGTGGAAAGTCCCCG
This sequence comes from Capsulimonadaceae bacterium, assembly GCA_031292625.1. Taxonomy (GTDB): domain Bacteria; phylum Armatimonadota; class Armatimonadia; order Armatimonadales; family Capsulimonadaceae; genus JARLGU01. The sequence continues at coordinate 117,851 of JARLGU010000051.1, forward strand.
GTATTGTTGGGCTGCGCTGTTTTGCGTAGCGTCGTAGGGTTCTCGTTGCGAAATCTCTGGGATCAGTGTATCGCTTGTGGCATAGGGCGAACGAAGTCCGGTTGTTGCCGTGGTATCCGGGGTTCCCGTGTATTGGCGTTGTTGCCGCTGCGGCGCGTAGACGGGAGGCGGCATGAATTGGCGCTGCAGCGCGAGCCGCCTGGCCGAGATAAGCTGGCGCGTGGCCGAAAAGAAGTCATAGCCGAACAGCGGGAGAAAACCCTTTCCGCGCGGCGTGTTTCTCAGCGCGGGATCGGTGAACGGGCTGTTTGCATCAGGATTGCCGTCGCCATTTCGAGACTCCGGCAGCCGGGGCGCGGTGTTGGTCTTGTTGGCATAATAAGCCGCCGGGTTGGTTGTCCGATTATTGTAGTCTTGAAGGATGAGCGGGTTTGACGGCTTGGGTGATCGCGGCGCATTCGGATCGACCGGAATGTAATTGGGGTCAGCCGCAGGCCTTTCCGTACTCTGATCCACTGGAGTGGTTTGTACGTTTGATTGGTTCGGCGTGTTCGAAATGTCCCGCGGATCGGGGCGAACGGCAACCGCCGTCACCGTGGCGGCCACGGCGAGCATGGAGACGGACAAGACAACGCGACGTTTCATGGACGTATAGTGGGTTTTCATGGGTATCACAAAGCGCAACAAGATTGGCGGCATCGTACAGGAGATTCTTAATTGAGAAGTATACCACAACCGTAGTTTGCGCCAAAACAGAGGTTTCCGATTGTGAGATCTCTAATCGGAGATCAACGAGCGTACTCGATTTGCGTCGTATCCTTGCTAGGAGCCACACATGTTGTTTGCCGAACTTGACTTGACTCCGCCAACCTCGGGCGGAGTGGCGCTTTATCCGGCCGGGGCGACGTTTGGCCCAAGGCGCATGCGTGAATGGGAGTTTGTCTGGATCATGCAGGGGGATACTCGCTATTATTGTGACGGCGTGGCTGTCGATGCGCCAACCGGATCGATCGTGTTGTGCCGTCCGAGCACGACGGATTCCTTTCAGTGGGACCGCAAACGCGAGACTCGCCATGCCTATTTTCATTTTGGCGTGCGGTCTCTTCCGGCTGCGTGGGCGAACTCCGGCTGGCCGCTCTCGCGCGACCCGCTGGATGGCGACCTGTTGGTCGTATTGTTCCGGTACGTCCTTACGCGATTGGATCGAGGCGACCCGGATGAGGTTACGCTGGCAATTGCACAAATGCTCGCGGCGTATCGTTCCGGCGACCGGTCAACCGACCTGAGAGGACAGTCCGCCCATTCGACGGCGGTGACCATGGTTTGCGACTATATTCGCAGGCGGCTCGACGAAGCGCCGTCTGAGCCGATTTCGCTGACGGACATGGCTGATGTCGCGCACGTGACGCCGGCGCACTTGTGCCGGTTGTTCCAGGCGGCGCTGGGGCAGCCTCCCGGGCGGCTCGTCCGGAGCGCCAGGCTCGACCGCGCGGCAACGCTCGTGACGCACAGCAACTATTCCATCACGGAGATCGCCGATCTGTGCGGGTATGCCAATCCGTTCCACTTTTCCCGTCGCTTCAAAGATGCTTTTGGACAGTCGCCTACCGTGGTTCGGCAGCAGATCCGGGATGGCAGCCTGACGTCGCTTCCGTCCTTGCCGCGCGACAATTCGTAGCGGCGGCAAGTCGCCTTCTATTCCTCGCCGGACGCGTCGTCCGCGACCGTTGAAGGCGCCGGGGGGCGTCGCAACTTCGCTTCGTTCCCGAGATCAGGGTGATTCTCGAGGGCCTCCAGCGCGCGCGCCGCATACCGCCTTGCCTTTTCACGCTTGTCGCGGATGGAGACGTCCAGCGGCGGAATAATGCCCCAGTTGGAGTTCATCGGCTGGAAGTCCTTGCCTTCGTACGCCGAGACATAATCGCACAGCGAGCCAAGCATCGTCACGCCCGGCATCGCAAGCAGTGGAAGCGCCATTGCCAGACGCGCGGCGTTGCGGCCGGCCAGGATGCCCGTCGCTGCGGATTCGACGTACCCTTCGACTCCGGTGATCTGTCCGGCGAAGAAGACATTGGGGCGATCACGCATCTGAAGCGTCGCATTCAGCAGGCTTGGCGAGTGGATGTAGGTGTTGCGGTGGATGACGCCATACCGGACAAACTCGGCGTTTTCGAGACCGGGGATCATCCGGAAGACGCGCTTCTGCTCGCCCCATTTCATCCGGGTCTGGAATCCGACCATCGAATAGAGCGTCGCCGCGAGGTTCTCCTGGCGAAGCTGCAGTACGGCCCAGGGGCGGCGGCCTGTTCGCGGATCGGTCAGGCCGACCGGTTTCATCGGGCCGAACGAAAGCGTCTTCGGACCGCGCGCGGCCAATACTTCGATCGGAAGGCAGCCCTCAAAGTACCGGGTCGACGCCTCGTGTTCGTGCGCGGGAGCAAGCTCGGCATGGAGCAGCGCATCATGGAACGCCTCGTACTCCTCCCGGTTCATCGGACAGTTGAGATAGGCCGCGTCGCCCTTATCATAGCGGGATTGCACGAACGCCTTCTCGCGATCGATTGTTGAGGCATCGATCGTCGGCGCCACCGCGTCGTAGAAGAAGAGTTGCTGAGCTCCCGTCAGTTTGCCGATCGACTCGGCGAGCGCCTGGGATGTGAGCGGCCCCGTCGCGATAACCGTCGGAGCGCTGTCATCGATCTCCGTGCATTCCTCGCGAACGATCGTCAGTCTTGGATGCGCGGCAAGCCGCTCCGTCACCGCCTGCGAAAACAGGATGCGATCCACCGCGAGCGCTTCGCCCGCCGGGACCTGCGCCGCCTGCGCGCATTCGATGATCAACGACCCGAGGCGTCTCATCTCTTCTTTGAGGAGCCCCGCGCCATTTGTGAGCAGGCTGCTCTTGAGCGAATTGGAGCAAACAAGTTCCGCGAAGCGATCCGTCTCGTGCACTCCCGTCGAGCGCGACGGCCGCATCTCGTAAAGCGTGACGTGCGCTCCCGCCTCAAGCGCCTGCCACGCCGCTTCCGCTCCCGCGAGCCCTCCGCCGATGACTGTGATCCGATCCATTTGTTAGTGCTTTCAATACGAGAGTTCGACGGACCCGCTTGCCGCTACCGTCGTTTACCCAGATACGCCATCGTGACATCGCGGACGTCCTGGCCGGTATCCTGAATTGCGGTCGCAGGGATGCCGGCGGTCGAATGGGCTATGAAGTCGACGAGAGCGACCTTGTATGTCTTGTCGGGGTCGATCTCGTCGGGCTTGCCCGCGACGACCAGACCGGGGACGTGGTCGATAAGTCCCTTCAGCTGCCTCCCGCTCAGCGTCGCAATGACGACATCGTTGTGGAACGGCATGGCGGCGAAGATATCGCGCCGCGTGACGGCAATCTGATGGAAGGATGCGAACAGACCCGCGCCCGACGGATTGAGAGCATAGTCCGCGCCTGTCTCGGCCCGCATCGCGTCGACGATCGCACGCGTTGTCTGTCGCTGCCGGTCGGAGGGCGATTTGCCGATGGAACTCAAACGTCCGACGATCTGGTCGAACGGCGCGACGTAGGGCGCAATGGCCTTCTCGACATCGCTCGCGGATGCGAGGGTGGGGCCGATGGGCAGGAGCTCGTATTCGTAAGCGCTCAGATGCCATGCGCCGCCTTCGCCACGCGAGAAATGCAGGTCGAAGCGGCCCAGGTCCACGCCAAATTCGCCGTCCTGAACGATTGGAACCGCAACGCCATCGGTGTTTTTCGTGTCGATAGCCTTATAGAGAAACGTGTGCGAGTCGCCGCCGACAATGGCATCGATCCCGCTGGTTTTGGCCGCGAGCACTTGATCGTCATCTACGCCAAGATGCGTCACCGCGACAAGCACATCGCAGTGTTTGCGCGCCTCGGGAACCCATTCGCGCGCGGCGTCGACCGGATCGATGAATGTCAAGCCCTTCGTCTGCGGATAGCTGCTGGAGCGCGGAGTCGTGAAGCCGATGAACCCGACGCGGACGCCCTGGAACACGCGGACGACATACGGTTGCACGCCAGTAAGGAAGGCCTTCTTGCCGTCGACGACATTCGCGCAGATCCACGGAAACCGCGAGCGCTTGACGACCTGATCGAGGGCTTCTTGCGAGCCCGCCGCGTTTTCGCGGTCCACGCCGTCGAATGCCTTGAATTCGTTATTACCGATTGCCGCGAGTTCGTAGCCGACCGCGTTCATCGCCTCGACATCGGCGATCCCGAGGTAGGCGTTCCAGAACGGTCCGCGCGTGAAGATGTCGCCGCTATCGATGAGCATGGTCGGGTTATGGATGCTTGCGCGTAGCGAGCGCACGAGCGTCGCCCGCCGCGCCGCGCCGCCGCGAGACGGCTCTTCGGTGTTCGATCGGCCGGTCTCGGTGTATGGAAACGGCACGATGTGGCCATGCAAATCGTTGTCGTGCAGCAGGGTCAACGTCAGCGAAGCCGGCTGAACGGGCGCGGAGACGGAGAGCGACGGCGCACCGGCAAGGCAGCCCGCTACACAGGCAAGCACGAGGAACAGCGTGCGCGCCCCGTGGCCGAACGGCGGCGCGGTGCGGCGGCTAATCGTATTGGTCGTGCGATCAAATGAAGGCATAACATCTCCCTCCCCGCCCGCAAGGCGGAACGCAAACATGATACCAGGTAGCGTGGCATGGAACGGAATGGCGGGCGGCCAGGCGTTTCGCGGTAAATGCCGCCTGGGTTTGCAGAGCGTCCTGCGGACCGGATTGAAACCGGTCCTATCAAGGGCGTGCAACCCTCCGCAAAGCCGTAGGGTTCGGCGGCGGCGGGGCGGCGACTATGAGCTTTGCAATTTCGTCCTGCTTTTCCCATCGCGCGTAGTCGAGAGCCGACCTTCCTTTGCGATCTGTCAGGTTGACGTTGGCTCGTCGAGCTAGAAGCAGTTTGACGCATTCCGTCTGGCCGTCGTCGGCCGCCTCCATCAATGCTGTACGACCGGTCGTGGATTCTTGCGCGTTTACGTCCGCTCCTGCATCGCAGAGAAGGCGGGCGACCTCTAAGAAGCCGCGTGGTGCGGCGTAGTTGAGCGCAGTGTAACCATATTTCGAGGTGCGTGCATTTACATTCGCGTGTGCGCCGCAAATGAGTTTGACGGGTACCGGCTCGTTATGAGACGCGGCAAATATCAGCGCCGTATATCCGGCGGGCGTTGCTGCGCTGACGTTCGCGCCGCGCTCGATCAAGACTTTGGCACACTCGGGGTGACGCCAGTTGATAGCATACATCAGGGCGGTATATCCGTGATGATCCTTTGCGTCTAGACCGCACCGAACTGTGGTGAGTGCCCTCACGCCCGTAATGCTGCCTCGCGCCGCGGCTGTCATGATCGGCGTCTCGCCCAACTCGACGTAACACGTCGCGGGCGGTGTCGCGCAGACTGCGATAAGCCCGATAACGAGTGTGACAAAAATGGCGCGTCGGTCTTTGCTCACGGTTAGCTGCCTTTCTTTACTGTTTGTTTCTTTTCCGCGTCTGCCAGCGCCTTCGCAATATCTGGGCGGCGACTGGCCACTGCATAGTCGAGAGCTGTGTGCCCTGCGTGATCGCGCTGGGTAACATTCGCGCCGTGAGCGAGAAGAAGCAAGGCGCACGCGGTGTTGCCTCCAATTGCCGAGCACATAAGCGCCGTCTTCCCTTCGTTTGTTAGAGCGTTTACATCAGCGCCGGAGCCAACGAGGGCGTTTGCGCAATCCGTCCTCCCGCGTTTCGCTGCGATCATGAGTGGCGTAACGCCCAGCTTGGTTTTAGCGTTCACGTTTGCTTGGCCCGCTATGAGTTCGTTCACGCTCGCGGAGCTTCCGCAGGCGACTGCATATATAAGTGCGCTTCCGCCCTCGTCATCACGGGCGTTCACATTGGCGCCGCGTGCCAGAAGCGCTTTAACCATGCCGGGACTGCCCCCAGAGCCGGACGCGTACATGAGAGCCGTGTGGCCGCTGGCCGATGCATTTGGATCTGCCCCGCCTGCGAGCAGGGCTACGACGAAGGCCGTATGTCTGCGACTAGCAGCGACGATCAGCGCGCACATGTCATTTTGATCTCTTGCGTTAAGGGCGGCACCGTGCGCGATCAGGATCTTTGCACACTCAGGATTTCCGGTTACGGCTGCATAGCTTATCGGCGTGCCGCCGTTGCAACTTGTCGAGTTTGCATTCGCCCCTGCCGCAAGCAGAGCTTGCACAAGAAACGCATCGCCTGTCAACGACGCGGCAATGATTGGGGAGACGCCGAATTTGCTGGCGCTTTGGCTGGCGATTAGCAAAAATATCACGATGCCAATGAGCCAAGGTGACTGGACTATGCTGATCAGACGTGCGGCGATAGTCTTTTCATTCATCATATCTACTCGGCCTTGAGTTTCTTGGCCCAGGCCACGCCCGAAAGTTGCTCGCATCTCCCCTACGGCCAGATTGCGTCCAGGAGGGCGGCGAGGCGATACCCGGCCTTTTCGATCTGCACCTGCGCGACGGGGAGCATGCCGGCGTCGTAGGTTGGGGTGGTCGTGATCTCGCAGCGCGTCACTTCGTTCTTGAAGACGTCGATATCGATGGGGCCGTAGCTGGCGATCCCGCCGTACGCCGTGCGCGCGGACGACAGCGTGTCGATGGCCCACTGCTCCGGCCAGGTGCGCGGGTCCCCGGAGGCGTTCCACGATGCCGCGTCGGCTGGTTTGATCGCCGCCTCCAGCGCATCGGCAGTTTGCTGGTCCGTGCGATGGTTCATGAGCTTCTTGACGAGCACGACGTCCCACCGCGCGTGCAACTCTTCGTTCTGCGTATAGAAGAGCTGATTGCCGCCGCGATCCGATGCCGCGGTTTTGGCCTGGACTGGATCCGTGATCAGCTTTCCGTTGCCCTTGTCGTCCTTTGTGAAATAGCCGCTTGAAACGTGCAGAGGCTGGTGAATGTCGCCTGCGAAGTGGACGAGCAGCGCGAGGGCGTCGCGACGCGTGAGGGTATTCGATGGCGCTGCTTTTCCGCGCAGGGTATCGATGCAGCGGTGCATTGCCTGGACGATATCGTCATCGCTTGCGAAGTCGCCCGGATAAGCGTATGCCGTCGTCCCCAGCGGAAGGTCGACGAAATGCCAGTGGCCGCTTGACGGGAATGTTTTGTTGAACGCGGCGGCTCGCGGATCGTTGGCCAGGGGACCCAAGTGACGTTTAGCTTCGCGGACTTCGTCTGCCCACGTCGAGACCGTGGCGAGGCTTTCGCCGGGAGCGAGGATCTGCGCGACGGCATCCTTGGCGTGCTGGTGAATGCGCGCCGTCGCAATCTGACCGACGATCACGTGGCCGTCGTGTCCCCACGCCAGCGCGGCGGCCGGCAGCGTCAGCAAAACGAGCGTCGATAGAATGAGCTTTTTCATGGGCGCCTCCGAGTTATTGTAGCGCCATGAGGGCAGGAAAACGATCCCGCCTCCCGTCGCGGCCGGGCAGACCGCTTGAGGGGGACCGCTTCGCGGCGTATTATCCGCGGGGTGCTTGGACGGTCCGGGGGATCGCATCTCCTAATATCAACGATTGTCACCGATATTGGCGCGGTTTCCGGCCGTGAACGACCGTCCTGAGATGTCAATCCCCATCAATGGGTCTGCCGCCTTACAAAATGCAGGCCGTCTACCGATTAGGCCCGTTCACGGGCTTTCTCAACACAGGCCGGCCCTTTCAGGACCGGACTCGCGCCGCTGCTAACAGTTATAGATACGATCGCCCTGCTTAGACGGTCGATAAATCGGCCTCCGGTCGAAGCATGGTGTATAATCGTCACAGAATCCGCATGCGCTTTATTCGACGCATAGCGTGGTGGTTTTGCAGGAGCGCTGAACATGAAATATATCCTCCTCGTCCCGGATGGGATGGCTGATCTCCCGTTGGGCGAATTGGACGGACAAACGCCGTGGCAGGCCGCGAAGACGCCGAATTTTGATCGTCTCGCCAAAGATTCGCTTGTCGGAACCGTCCTCACCGTGCCATCGGGTATGTATCCGGGGTCGGATGCGTGCAACATGACGCTGATGGGCTATGATCCCAAACGCTATTACACCGGCCGCGGGCCGATCGAGGCGGCCGCGATGGATGTCCCGCTCGAAGCGCACGATGCCGCCTACCGGTGCTCGCTGGTGACATGCGACGGGACGACAATGATCGACTATTCGAGCGAGCACATTTCCACCGAAGAGTCCCGCGTTCTCATTGAGTTGGTCGACAAGAAGCTCGGCAACTCTCGCGTCAAGTTTTACCCAGGCGTCTCGTATCGTCACATCATGGCGTGGCGCGATGGGGTGGTGGATGTCAAGACAACGCCGCCGCACGACATCACGGCTCAGCCGATCGCCGGCTATTTGCCGCAGGGCGACCAGGACGACTATCTTCGTCAGCTTATGTTCGATTCGCTTGAACTTCTCAGCGATCACCCGATCAATCAGCGCCGGATCGACCAGGGCAAGCGCCCCGGCAATATGATCTGGCTCTGGGGACAGGGCTACGCCCCGAATCTGCCTAGCTTCTTCCGCACATTCGGCAAACGCGGCGCTGTGATTACGGCGGTCGATCTGCTGCGCGGCCTGGGCAAGTCGGTCGGCCTGCAGGTGATCAACGTGCCCGGAGCGACCGGCTATATCGACACCAACTATGCCGCGAAGGCTGCGTACGCCGTCGAAGCTTTGCGCAGCGGACTCGATTTCGTCTTTGTCCACATCGAAGCTCCCGATGAAGCGGGGCATGAGGGTAACATCGACCACAAGATCGGCGCGATTCAGGACATCGATCGTCAGGTGGTCGGCCCGGTCGTCGAGGCGATGCGCAAGGTGGATGATCTGCGGCTGGTGATTGTCCCGGACCATGCGACCCCGATTTCCCTTAAGACGCACAAGGAAGGCCCCGTGCCGTTCCTGCTCTACGACAGCACGTCGGCTCATCGCGGCGCTGCCGTCCCGTTCGACGAACGCGCAATGGGCGAAGCGAAGACGCAGATCGAGGATGGCACGGAACTCATCCGGCATCTCTTCGCAAAATAGCCGGAGACGACCGGCATTACCCGTAGATGGGCGCTTTTCTTTCAGGATGGAGGGAAGGCGCCTTTATCTTGCCTGGCCTGTAACTTGCGGCGACCGTCCGAACCGCTCAATCCGCGTCAACATGCCGTGAACCAGCGTGACGCTTATTGCCCGGGCTCGGCTTGCCAGGCCGGCAAGAGTTTCTGCTCGAAACCGGCGTTTTGCAGGACGCGCGCGACGACGGTGTCGACCAGATCCTCGATCGATTCGGCGGGGTGGTAAAACGACGGCGAGGCGGGCAGGATCGTCGCCCCCGCTTCCGCCAGCGTCGTCAGGTTGCGCAGGTGGATCAGGTTGAGCGGCGCTTCTCGCGGAACGAGGATCAGGCGGCGCTTTTCCTTAAGGCAAACATCGGCGGCTCGGCAGATCAGGTCGTCCGAGACGCCCGACGCAATCCGGCCGACCGTGCCCATCGCGCACGGGATCACGATCATTCCGTCGTGGACGTATGATCCGCTCGCGGGCGGCGTGAAGTAGTCTTTGACGCCCAGGAAGCGGACCGACGGATATTCGCCGCCAAGGTACTGTTGTGTTGTGTACGGGCGCGTGAGCGTGATGCCGAGTTCGGTCGCGAGTACGGCGGGGGCGGTATCGGATAAGATGACGTCGACGCGCTCGCAGAGGGGCGCGACATGGCGCAAAAGGCGGACCGCGTAGATTGCGCCGCTCGCTCCGGTGACCGCGACGACGAGGCGGCGGCTGGGTTCTGAATTCATTGAATTGATTATAGCCGGTTAGGAGTGCGAGTCGTTCATTGCGCGCGGATTGCAAATGGGTTGGAAAGCAATCGCGCGCCGTTTGCGTCAGGCGTGGTGCGTCGATCGCTCGTTGATCTGGATGGTATAGAAAACAAAGAAATATAACACTCTGTGTTCGGATTTAGTATATCAACCAGGATGATTTTCTAGTTAGTACGTCGTTTTTGCCGAATTATGTTGACACATAAGGGGTACTATGATATACTGGCTTAGTCAATAGTTTGGTAAGGAGGTCGCTTCAATGAGACAACGGACATTCAGCGCGGACAAACGAGGTTTCACTTTAATCGAGTTGCTAGTCGTTATCGCAATCATTGCAATACTTGCCGCAATACTATTTCCCGTGTTCGCCAAGGCTCGCGAGAAAGCTCGCCAGACCGCATGCGTCAGCAACGAGAAGCAACTCGGTCTTGCCTTTGCGCAGTACACCCAGGATTACGACGAGTCGTATCCGGTCGATACGAACGGCGGCAACGAGAATGGCTGGGCAGGCGAGCTATTTCCATATATAAAGAGTTACAACAGCTTCTCGTGTCCTGACGATTCCACCGTCGTTTCGCAGTACCGCTCCATTGATTCGTATGCGATGAATGCCAATCTGATGACGCCAGCGCCACAGGGCGTCTTAAGCTGGGCGCCGGCTTACCCGGTCATTGGCAAGCTGACCGCGCCGGCGTTGACCGTCCTGCTCTGCGAGGTGCAAGGAGTACAAAACGTTCAGTTGCAAGTTACCACGGAGGCTCAGAGTGCGACCGCATACGGCACGCATGCTTCATGGCTTCATACGCCCAACTGCAATTCGAACTCCTGTGTCTACGCAACAGGTCAAATTGGAGGCAATGCGATCAGCTGCATCAACACTGATAACGGCGCGGTTCATTCGATGATGTCGAACTATCTTGCGGCGGATGGACACGTTAAATCGTTGCGCCCAGAACAAGTATCCGGCGGCTATACTCCGGCAGGATCGAGCAGCGTTCAGAGCGGATATTTCGCGGCTGGCACGGCATCTATGCTTTTCGTTAGCGGCGGCAGCCCTGTAACCATGACCTTCAGTCCTGTGTAGCAATCGCGTACAACGCCCATTGATCCCGGCTAACCGGCTCATGCAGAGCTTCACATTCTTTCCATGAAGCGCTATCAAATTTGAATGCCGCTGTGACTGAGAGCGTTTCTTGACCGCCGTTCGACTATCTCGCGGTGAATGCTCCATCGGCCGCGTGTCTTTTTCCAAGAGCGAAGCGAAATCCAAAAATGGCCAGGCCGGCCATAGAGGCCATCCTATTCTTAGCCTGTCAGCAAGTGAAAATCCGATTATGAAAAGCTTTCCAATCACCGCCTTTCTCGCCGCCCTTTGCATCGTTTTCACGAGCATGACGGCGCTCGCCGCGCCGGACAACATTGCCGTCGCTCCCAGCTTCGAGGAGGGAATACAGGGATGGAGCGGCTATCCGTCGTTCCCAATCGAGCGATCGACCGAGTTTGCGCACACAGGTCGCTATTCGATTAAGTTTCCTCAGGGCAGCGATAGCCGCGCAAAGTCGATCGCCGGGATGGAGACGATCCCATATTCCGTCGAGCCCGGCGGGCGTTACCGGTGTTCCATTTTCGCGAGGGCGGACGCGGCGGCGGGCAATCCGGCGCGTGTGAATCTGTTCGTTGCGACGGTAGTGTTTGAATACTCCAAGCCCTCGACTTCAGTCGCAATTCCGCCGGATGGGCAATGGCACGAGGTGTCGATGGAGTTCGCGCTTCCTCCTTTCGTCGATCTCCTGAGCGTTGGCCTCCAAACGTCCGGCGTCGTGTGGGTTGACGATTTCTCGATCGTGCAGACCGCGCCGCCGCCCGTTGCGCCGCTGTCCGCTGCGATCGATGCGCCTGTGTACGTCTCCCGGACGAGCCCCGTCGAGATCGCCGAGACGCTTCGCAACAGCCAGGCGGAGGCGGTTACCGTGAGCTTGTCGCCGAGCGCATGGTTGCCCGATGCGAACAGCCCCGCGGCGCTGCCGGCGCGGGGATACGGCAAGCTGCTGAAGCAGTGGCCGGCTGAGCAGATCGTCGTGCCCGCGCATGGGGCGGCGACGCGCAAACTGAGCCTCAATGTGGCGTCGCTGCCCGATACCGGGATCAAGATTCAGGTGGTTGCGACGGCGGCCGCTGGCGAGCGGCTCTGCTCGGCGGAGCGCGAGGTGTTTCTCTGCGAGCGTCCGGACTGGAAGACGTGGTATTCGATCGGCGCACAGTGCTATACGTCGAATCGGTTCGACGGCTCCTGGGTGCGCAGTTTGCACGACCTCGGCGGAGACTCCGTGCGCGAGTGCTTGCCGCTTCCGATGTCGTATCGCAATGCCGTGCCGGGGCTTTGGACCGACTATCCGCTCAAGGACCGGTTAGGCTACTATGCGCGCTGGGGCATCAAGTGGCTCAGTGCGTACCACGTGATCGTGAACAACGCCCCCGCATGGTTGGCGGAGGATCCGGCGAACCGGCGAATGCGCTTCGACGGCACAATCGTCGACAAGCCCGCGATGTGTTACTTTGCGCCGAAAGCGCGCGCCGCGATGATGCGCGACGCCGAGCTTGGCGGCAGCGCAATGAGCAAGTGTCCGGACGTGTTTGGCGTTCAGGTGGACAACGAGATCAACGCTTTCGACTGCTACTGCCCCGACGCTCAGGCATCCTTTCGACAATACGTGAAGGGCGAGTTCGGTACGATTGCCGCCGTTAACAAGGCATGGGGAACGTCGTACGCGAGCTTCGACGAGGTGCGCGTGCCCGCCCCGCTGTTTACGTCATACTTTGACGACGCCACCGCGCAACTCGATGCGCCGCAACCGGAGAAGCGAATCGCCGCGCGGGATTATATTTGGCTCAACTGGCGCGAGCAGTCGTTTATCTCGTTCTACCGGGATTGGACGGCGCACTTCAAGAAGACCGCGGACGGCTTGCCGGTGACCGATAATTTCTCGCTCTACGTAAGCACTCTTCCGAGGTTCTTCTATGCCGCTCCCGTCGACCTGTTCCAGTTCGCGGAGTTCTTCGATGTCGGCGGCGTCGATACGGGACCGAGTTTCGGTCACGACGCGCAATACATTGCATACCAATTCGATTGGGTGAACTCGGCGTGGGGGGACCGTCCTGTTTGGGTGCCGGAGATTTACTACGACTGGGAGAAGGCTGATCCCCATGCGGTCGGGTTCGACTTGTTCTACGGCATGGGCCGTAAGGTCCAGCACACGAACCTTTTCACGTGGCCGGTCCTTGCCGACAAGTGGGGCGGTTCCTACTCGGACAATTTGACCAAAGACCGCGCGTACATGTTCGACAATGTCAAGGCGGATATCGCGTCGGCGCGGAAGTTCAATAGCGAGGTTCCCGTTAGTTCCTTGCACTATGTCGCCCCGCCCGTAGGAATCTATTGGAGTTCCTCGGTCCACAATTTCGCTCTTGCATTGGGCCAGCAGGACTGGCTTGCCGGGACGGATCCCCTGTACGATCTCGACAAGATATTTACCGACCTGCACTATCCGGTACAGTTCGTCGATAGCAGGCGGCTCGCGAAGTCGCCTGCCGCGGGCCCGCGCGCTCTCTTCGTCGGCGGGATGCATTCGCTGAGCGCTGCCGAATGGGCGTCCCTCCTGGCCTACGCCAGAGCAGGCGGTCTGTTGGTGCTTACCGGCGCGACCGGCGATTACGACGAGCGCCTGACGCCATATGCGTCCAGCCCTTGTGGGCGCGGCGCGGAGGTCGGCATCAGCCTTGGCCATTGGCGGAGCGCTTCGACAGAACTGTACAGCGACTGCGCGTCTCGCCTCGTGAAGCTGGGCAAGAACCGGAAGCTGCGCGGTTTCGGCGTTTACGACGATATCCGGATCAGCTCGGAATGGCAGACGCTGCTGCATTTCGCGGACGGCAAGCCTGGGATCGTGACGAGGCCCTTTGGAAACGGGCGCATCGTTTGGAGCCTGACGGACATCGCCAACCCTTACGCGAACTACCAGACATCGAACACGCTGTTTCTTGTGGAAGGTTTGTTGGAAGCGTCCGGCATCGGCCGTCCCGTACGCGTCCTAAATGCGTCGACCGGCGACGGCGCGCCGAGGGTCACGGTTTCGGTCAAGCGCCGGACGGACAGGGAAACGTTCCTTTTCGCCAACAACTTCGGCCCGGAAGGCGATTACAGGTTCCTCGTCAACTTTCCCTTGCATGCCCTGGCGATCACTGAGATGATTTCCGGTCGTAAGGTCGCCTGGACCGCCGAGCGGGGATGCGCGGCGTTCACTGCCCATATGGCATCGGGAAGCTACTCGGTCTATCGGGTACAGTCGGAGGCCGTCGACTTGACGAGACTTGCCGTACATTCGGTGCTTGATGCGCCGGCTTCCGTGGCCGGCAGTCAGAGTCGCGGCGTGCATCGTCCAGCGCCAACCGTTTGTACACTGGTTGAGGCGAAGGCCACAAGCGGCGCGCCGCTATACTGGCTGACCAGCCCGTTTGCCCGCGCCGCGCTGACGCTGGATAAAGGGGCGCGACTGGCGTATCTTTCGTCGGCGACGGATGATGCCAACGATATTGTGCCGCCGCTCGGCGTCTTTCCGCCGGATGGAATTGCCGCGGGGGCGGACGGTGGGATCAAATCCGTGCTCGACGGCGCCGGAGCGGGCTATCCTGGCTTGACGATGCAGCTTCCGTTCACCGTGACCGGCAAAGAGCAGAGCGACGAGCAGGCGAGCGTGTCAGCGGAGTGCCGCCTGTCCAAGGAGAACCTGCTCCTCGATCAGACGGTGTCGGTTAGCAGAACCGATCCCGCTCTTACCTACCGCGTAATTCAGCGGCCGATAACGGGCATGCGCAAGTTGCGCCTCCTGCTACACTCGAACCTGATGCTTGGCGGCGAGGTGAAGCGCGAGATCCGTTTCGTGGCGGGCAACGATCGCGAGTGCGTCTCGTTGCCTTATCAGCTGGGCTTACAGGAGTCGCGTCCGGTCGCGATGCCGGTTAAGTGGTCCGGCGTCGTCGATCCCGTCGATCGAAACGCCCTCCTCTGCGTCTACCGCAAGGGCTACACGCGGGTGACGTTTTGGAACGGCATGCGCGATTACAACATTGAGCCCTCGTCGGACTTCGCTGACGTGAATTCCGCTGCGGGCCAGGCGGGCGAGGCATCGATTTATGTTTGCTCTGGGACAAGAAAGCTCAATTTCGTTGCCGGCGATATTGCAGGATACTTTGACTCGTGGCCCGAGGCGGGCGGTCAAAGCGTCAGTATCGTGATGTGCGGGCTATCGGCGTTGCCGCGCCGTCTCGATCTTGTCGTCGCCGGCGTCAAGAATGGCGTGCAGAGCGAACTTGGGGCGTTAAGCCTTGACGTTCAGCCGGTGACCGGCGTCGAGAAAAATCTCTCGCTCGGCGGCGCGGGCGGCGGATACGACTCCTACATGCTGTGCGTCCGGAAGGGAGCGGATCTGACGGTGCTAAAAGAAGTGCGCGGGGACGCTCCTTCGGACGAGGCGAAATCTTCGATCTCCGCCGCCGATTCTGGAACTCAGGACAAGACGATCGCGGCTTGGGGCGGCGACGAGGCGAAGTCGCTTACAGCGCCGGTCCGCGTCGCGCCGCAGCCTGGCTGGGATCTTGCGAGCGGGACGGTGCGCGTTCGTTTCAAGACGAGCGCCGCGCGGGACGTGGTCCATAACGGCGTCGATCTGGTGAACGGTTATCACGGCGAGGTAAGTTACCACACGAATAGGAAGTCGCGCCTCTGGTTGAATATTCACGGTCTGGCCGTGTGGTCGCCGACATCCCCGATGATCTTTTTCGCGCTTTACGACAAAGAGGGGCGTCAGATCCGAATGACCGCGAACGCGACGCTACGGGATGAGACGTGGTACGAGCTTGCGGCGGTTTGGGACGTCAAGACAAAAAGCGTGGGACTTTATCTGGATGGATTTCCACTGAAGCTTGGGGAGAGCGTCATACCGCCGGATTGGAATGGCGCGGAGAGCATCGAGGCGATCGATATAGGCGGCAAAGACACGGCGATCGGGGCGGGCAGCATCCTGTCCGTCCCGGCGCGCGTCAAGAGCGATGAGTGAGCAACGCCTTAGCTCGGGCGCGGCGGGCACGTGCTGCCTCTCGTCACCAACCACGGATCGAGAAGGATGCACTGCTTGCGATCCTTGGATTGCGCTGCCGGATCGAGGATCATGTTCGCAGCAGCCTCGCTCATTTGCTCGATGGGCACGCTGACCGTCGTCAGGTCAAGCTCCGAACTGATCTGGTAATTGTCGAAGCCGACGACCGATAGATCCTCCGGGACGCGTTTGCCTGCCTCTAGGGCGGCAAGAATGATCTGCGCCGCGACCGTGTCGTTGGCGGCGACCACGGCCGTGACCGTTTCGTCCCGCAAGACCTTCCGTGCGACCGTGCGTCCGATCTCGGCCCACTTCTGACCTGAACCGCTAACGGGATCGGCTCTGACGAAGAATGGACTGTCCAGAGTCTCTTCGGTTTCGTGAAGGAGCGCAACCTGTTCGAGGCCGCTCAGCTGAAGCGCTCGCCGGAATCCGCGCACGCGATCGACGATCCATTGCCGTTCGGCCTCGGGTTCCGTCATGCTCGGACCCGCGAATACAATTCGGCGGTGGCCCAGATCGATCAGATGTTGGGTCGCAATTTGGCTGCCGGACTCGCCGTCGAAAGCAATGGCGGGAAACGGCAAGCGAAGATTGGCCTCGGTTGAAATCTGCGTCACCGGGATTGGCGTTTGTCCGCGGCCGAGGGACAGCCTGACGAGGTGATTCTCGAAGAGCGCCATTCGCGATTTTTGAGCGAGGCTGCCCTGAATAAACAAGATATGATTGATCCCGGCATCGATCCCCTTGTCGACCAGCGGAACGATTTCGTCCTCCTCCAGTCCGAAGCGATTTCGCACCATCGTCCTTGCACCCTGTTTCTGTAGGGCGCGCTCCGCCGCGAGGGCAAACCGCTGACTCCAATTGTTTTCAAAGGGAACGTGTTTTTCCCAAGGAAGGTTGAGGACGGCGAGGATCATAACATAGGCTTCGCACGAGCTTGCACGCGGGACCGGGACGGGGGCGGCGCTTGGAAGCTGTTGCGGCTGCGCCAATTCGTTCAATACGATGGGGACGGGACGGGGGATCTGCCGATCCCTCAGAAAGGTCCCCTTGCCGGGGATACGCTCGAGAAGCCCTTCCGCTTGCAGCTCCTGTAGAATATGGCCCACCGTGATCTTAGAGGTGCCGATCTCCTTGGCGAGTTCACGGTCTCCAGGCAACCGGTCTCCGGTCTGACCGAGAAGGACCTTGTTGCGAATTTGTGTCCTAAGACCGTCATAGTAAAGCGATCTCGATCGTACGCCCTGTTCAGGAATAGAGGTCACGGATTGCGATATCCCTTGAAAATTGGTATAGATAACTCAATTCCACTATACCAGCTTGCCCCTTGTGCGTCAAGTATGGGGACCATCTTGGAATAAGGGAGTGAACTAAGCGTCCCAAACGGAACAAATCGCGTGGAGAAACCCACGTTTCCATGTCAGAAGCGGTCGTTTGCGCGAGCAGCGAGACATTTAGAGGCGTTTGCCCTGCAGATCGTTACGCGATCGCATCTATTCATATCAACGATTGTCACCGATATTGGCTCGGTTTCCGGCCGTTAACGACCGTCCTGAGACGTCAAGCCCCATCAATGGGTCTGCCGGCTCACGAAAATGCTGGCCGTCTACCGATTAGGCCCGTTCACGGGCTTTCTCAACACAGGCCGACCCTTTCAGGACCGGACTCGCGCCGCTGTTAACAGATATGGAGGCGTTTGCCCTGCAGATCGTTGCGCGATCGGTTGCATTTTCGTAGTGGCTGTGCTAAAATATCGCTGCTCAGTCAGAGCCCCTTAGCGGGCTCAATGGGAAGCGTGGAGCGTTACCCAAGCGGCTGAAGGGGCGGGTTTGCTAAACCTGTAGGGGGTCGTAAGATCCCGCGAGAGTTCAAATCTCTCACGCTCCGCCACGCAAAGACCACTTGATTGGCCTCACGGGGCTGTCATGGAACGAAGCGCGGGTTTGGCCTCAAAGCCTCCCGCGCTTTTTGGTTAATTGGTAAACGTTCGGAACGATCGGCGACGGTGCGCGCGTAAGAAAAGCAATGTACTGGAATAACCCGAAACTGCTGGTCGTTATCGTCGTGCTGATCGGCGTGATCGCATTCATACGGCTGACGTCTCAGCCTGCGGGATTGGCGGCGACCGACGACGATTCGAGCACGCCGTTTCACGTCGTCTCCGCCGAGCACCAGATCCTTCTTCCCGATTTTACGCTCACTCCGGCCGAGGGCCAGCCGTTCAAGCTGAGCGCCGCCGTGGCCAAAGGTCCGGTCGTGCTCGATTTTTGGGCAACGTACTGCGGGCCGTGCCGCATGGAATTGCCTGAGTTGGACAAGATCCGGACGTCGTACGCGTCGAAGGGCGTCCAGTTCTATGCAATTAACGCAAGCGATACGCCTGACATTATCCGGCAGTACGCAACGGTAACGAAGCTGGGCATTCCGATGCTTGTGGACCGCGATGCCGAGATCACGCGATACCTGAGCATCGATTCCATCCCGTTCACGATTGTGATCGACAGCAACCGTAAGATTGTCTCTGGTTTGTCAGGGTTTGACGAGGACATGAGCGATCATTTGCCGGTGGCTCTCGACAAGATTCTCGGATCTAAAACCTAAGCCACGATGACCGGCTCAGGCGGAACACGAAGCGCTCCCATGAACGGTTACAAACTTCCTCGCCTATTGCTCATCTGTTTTCTCGCGTGCTGCTTTCCCGCCGCCGATTCGCTTTCCGCGATTACCGCCGCAAAGATCCATCTTCCCGTCGCTTTCCACGTCGCGGGCGCGACTCCGTCACCCGTCCATGCGGGCGAGGCGGCGAAGATCTCCATCGCCGCCAAGATCGACGGCGGTTGGCACCTGTATTCCGTTGTCCCCAGCGCTCAGCCGGGACCGGTTGCGACGACGATCGCGCTGGATCAGCCAGGCGTCGCGGCGATCGGCGAACTTCTCGAGAGTGTTCCCGTCACGAAGTATGATCCGAATTTTCAAACGAACGTTGCGTACCATGAGGGAAACGCTACGTTTACGGTTTACGCGCGGATCGCTAAGAATGCCCCTCATGGGCCGTTGACTGCCCGCCTGAAGGTGCGCTACCAGGCCTGCAACGACCATCTCTGCGATCCTCCCGTGAGCGTGGATCTTCCTGTCGATCTGGTCATCGGCAGCGGACCGGTTCGCCCGGAATACGCATCGGCGCCTGTTCGTCCGGTCGCGTTGCCCGCGGCGGCGCCGGCAAAAGGCGATGCAACAGGCGGCGTGCCTCCCGATTTGCTCGGGTTTATCGGCTTTGCCTTTGTGGCCGGTTTGCTGGCGCTCCTGACGCCTTGCGTTTTCCCGCTTATCCCGGTGACGTTCGGCTACTTCACGAAAGAGGCCGCGGGAAAGCGAAAGACGCTTGTTGCGCTGGCGGTCGCCTATGTCGCGGGGATCATCGTCTCGTTCGTTCTGCTGGGGCTGATCGCGACCATAACGCTCGGGGCGGCGGGGCCGAATCGGGTGGCATCCGATCCGCGGGTGAACCTCGTCTTTGGCGTCCTGTTCGTCTTTCTCGCGTTCGCGTTCTTCGAGACGTTTACTCTGCGCTTGCCATCGGGGCTGCAAGGGCTTGCAAGTGCGTCGCATGGTCGCGGCGGGCTCGTGGGTGTCCTGATTATGGGGCTCGCGTTCGTGTTCACCGCGTTCACATGTACGGCTCCGTTCGTCGCGAGCGTTCTCGCGACGGCGGCATCGAGCACGGGGGCGAGCGGATACGCCCGTCCGATGCTCGGCATGATGGTCTTTGCGACCGCGCTCTCGCTGCCGTTCCTGGCGATTGCGCTGTTCCCGCCGCTGCTGACGCGTCTGCCGCGCAGCGGAGCATGGCTGGCGCGCATGAAGGCGGTGCTCGGGTTCGTTGAGCTGGCGTATGCGGTGCTCTACTTCAGCAAGGCTGACCTCGTGTGGCAGGCGCACATTCTCACGCGTCCCGTAATTTTCGGCATCTGGGCGGTGATCGCGGTATGCGGCGCGCTGTATCTGACCGGCGCTCTCAGGGTGAACGCTTACCCGGATGAACCGGCGAAACCGTCGTTGGGACGCGGGGTCGGGATTGCGGCGTTTCTGGCTGCGGCGTGCTACTGCTTCTACGCCATGAGCGGCCGCCCGGTTGACAAGAACCTCGCGGCGTTTATTCCCGAGGCCGGCTATGGCGCTATTGGCCGCGCCGCCGCGCCGGGTGATCTTTCGTGGGGATCGGACTACGCTGACGCCTTGAAAGTTGCTGCTAGCGAGCGGAAACCAGTGTTCGTGGACTTTACGGGGTACACGTGCACCAACTGCCGTTGGATGGAGCAAAACATCTTCACGAAGCCGCAGGTGCGGGACCTCCTCTCGCGTTACGTCCTCGTGCGACTCTACACGGACGGCGGCGCGAATGCCGATCGCAACCAGGCATTGCAACTTAGAATCGGCCAGGCGATCGCTCAGCCGTTGTATGCGCTCATGGATTCCGCCGGAAACAAGGTGGACATCAAAATCGGGGTTGAGAACGATCCCGATCGATTTGCGGCGTTCTTGAACGAAGGACTCTCTCGCCATCCGTCGGCGCCCAATGCGCTAGCATGGGCTCCTTACAGCGACCAGGCGTATGCCGCGGCGCTTACGACCGGCAAGCCGGTCGTGATCGATTTCACGGCGCAGTGGTGCGTGCCTTGCCATGCGATCGAACGCACGGTTTTCTCCGATGGCGCGGTCAAGTCTCAGCTAGGCCAGTACACCACATTGCGCGCGGACCTGACGGATTTCAACTCGCCGGCAAATGCCGTCATCGAGAAGAAGTTCGGCGTGCAGCAACTCCCCACGATCGTAGTGCTTTCCCCATCCGGCAAGGAGGCCATCGGCGCACGCGTCACGGGCCTCCTGACGCCGAGCGAGTTCCTCGCGAAGCTTGCGAAATCGGCGGGGTGACGGCGTCGCGCGCTCCCGCGACGCGGCTACACGTCATATCCATCGCACCGCGAAACTTATGACCGGGTGGTCGCAAGACTTGCGAACGAATTCCCTCGCATTGTTTGTATTACCATTTGTAAGCGAGATGCCGCTGTCGTCGATACCGGAGGTTTGCTTGCGGATCTGGAGTGCGGGAGTTGTCCATGATGATCTTACGCCAATTCTTTTGTGCCGTCATTCTCTCCGCCGCGTGCGGTTGCGTTGCGCTCGCGGCGGAGCCCTCGTCGAAGGCGTCGGTTCTTCCGCCGCCGGGACGCGAGATTGCGACGCTGGCGGGCGGCTGCTTTTGGGCGATGGAGGCGCGCTTCAAGCTGCTCAAAGGCGTCGACAGCGTTACGCCCGGCTATGCGGGCGGGCGGATCCCGAAGCCGACATACGAGCAGGTTTGTTCGGAATCGACGGGGTACGCGGAAACGGTCCAAATCGTTTTCGACCCGAAGGTCGTCTCATACCATGACCTTGTCGATATCTTCATGCGTGCGCACAATCCGACGACGAAGGACAGGCAGGGCAACGACGTTGGAAGCTCGTACCGGTCGGTCATTTTTTACCAGGACGCGCGCCAGAAGGCGATTGCGGAGGGGGTAATCCACGAGATCGAGAAGGCGCGCGTTTGGAGCGGCGCAATCGTAACCGAGATTTCGCCGTTGACTGCGTTCTATCCAGCGGAGGCATATCACGACGATTACTACGCGCGGCATCCCGAGAATACGTACTGTCGCTTCGTGGTTGGCCCCGAAGTGGACAAGTTCCGGCGCGACAACCGTGCGAGGCTGAAATAGCGGATTGCCATTCGGTCGGGAGAACGCCGTTTCCGCTTGGAATAGTCCGCTAAGGGGATGCGCGAGGGGGAAGGGGAGTGTAACAATATAAAATCGTTGCTAATGGACAACGTCTCGCCGCATGTGCATTCGGCGGGATTGCGTCTTTGGGCAGCGATAAATAAGCTAACTAACTGTCACTTGGAAGCTTGAACCGTCACCGTGCGAGAGCATCGTTGTCGAAGCGATCGCATCGTACGTTCCCCTTCCCCACAGAGGAGCGCCACAGAATGTTCAAGATCGTAGAAGCTCGCTATTTGAGCAAAGATGTTAAGCTGTTCCGGATCCATGCGCCTCGCGTCGCGAAGAAGCAGAAGCCGGGTCAGTTCGTCATCCTGCGCGTGAACGATCACGGCGAGCGTATACCGATTACAATAGCGGCTTCCGATGCCCAGGAGGAAACGATTACGATCGTCGCCCAGGGCATTGGCAAGACCACAAAACTGCTCAACACCCTCGAAACCGGCGATTCGATCGCCGATGTCGTCGGGCCTCTCGGAAAACCGACTGATGTCGAGAAGTTCGGTACGGTTGTGGTGATCGGCGGCGGCGTCGGCACGGCAATTGCGTATCCGACCGCCAACGCCCTGCACGATGCAGGAAACCGCGTCATCTCGATCATCGGCGCTCGCACGAAAGACCTCGTGATCTTCGAGGACGAGCTTCGCGCAATTAGCGATCCGCTGATTGTGACCACTGACGACGGCAGCTATGGCGTAAAGGCCGTAGTCACCGTTCCCCTGCAGGAACTGATCGACTCGCCGAATAGACCCGACTACGTGCTGGCGATCGGCCCCATTCCGATGATGCGCGCGGTTGCCGAAACGACTCGCGCAGCCGGCATCAAAACCGTGGTAAGCCTAAACGCAATCATGGTGGATGGTACCGGAATGTGCGGCGGTTGCCGTGTCGCTGTCGGCGGTAAGAGCCAATTTGCCTGTGTCGACGGACCGGAGTTCGACGCGCATCAGGTGGATTTCGCCCTGCTCGCACAACGAGGGGCAATGTATCGGGACAAGGAGCGCGTGGCGCTTACGCGGTTTGAGGAAGAGCACGCGTGCAAACTCCTCGAGGCCGCGAAGGCATGAACGCGCGCCACCTAACCACGGTACGACCATCGAAAGGCCCACAGGAACAATGAGCAGCAGCAATAATCCACTCCCGCCTAAAGAGCGGTTGCAAATCGTGCGCCAGAGCATGCCGGAGCAAGATCCGCTGAAGCGCGCACACAATTTCGAAGAGGTCAACCTGGGGTTCACCGATGAACTCGCGCTCCAGGAAGCCACTCGTTGCCTTGGATGCGGCAAGCCGCGGTGTGTCCAGGGCTGTCCGGTCGGCGTCAAAATCGCCGAGTTCGTCGATCTGATCGTCGCCAAGGACTATCTCGGCGCTGCCGCCAAGATCCGCGAGGACAACGTCCTTCCCGCGGTGACCGGCCGCGTCTGTCCGCAAGAGGAGCAATGCGAGGGCTCATGCCTCCTTGCGCACCGTGCCGGCAGCTCATCGCTTGGCATCGGTTATCTTGAGCGGTTCGTCGCCGACTATGAGCGAACCACCGGCCAGATCGGTCTTCCTGCCTGCGCCCCATCGTCAGGCAAGAAGGTCGCGATCGCCGGCAGCGGCCCGGCCGGCCTGAGTTGCGCGGGCGATCTCGTGCAGCGCGGCCACGACGTGACGGTTTTCGAGGCGCTTCATGAGATCGGAGGCGTGCTGGTTTACGGAATTCCCGAATTCCGGCTTCCGAAGGATATTGTCCGGCAGGAAGTGGACAACATGCGCAAGCTCGGCGTCAAGTTCGAGACCAACGTCGTGATCGGTAAAACGGTGACGGTCGACGAGCTGTTCGAGGAAGAGGGCTTCGACGCGGTCTTTATCGCGACGGGAGCGGGTCTGCCCAAGTTCATGGGCATTCCCGGCGAGAACCTGTGCGCGGTTTACTCCGCCAACGAGTTCCTCACGCGCGTCAACCTGATGAAAGCTTACCGCTTCCCCGAGTACGATGAGCCGGTGTTCGATTGCGCGGGCAAGAATGTCGGCGTTATCGGCGGCGGCAACACGGCCATGGATGCGGTGCGAACGTCGCTGCGCCTTGGCGCGAAGAACGCGTACCTGATCTACCGGCGCACTGAAAAGGACATGCCGGCTCGTATCGAGGAGCTGCACCACGCCAAGCAAGAGGGTGTGCAGATCATGGATCTCTGGGATCCGGTCGAGTATATCGGCGACGAAAAAGGTTGGGTCAGGGCCGCCAAGCTGCGCAAGATGCAGCAGGGCGAGCCCGACGAATCCGGCCGGTCGCGACCGGTTCCGATCCCTGGATCGGAAACCGAGGTTGCGCTCGACATGGTCGTCGTCGCCGTTGGCAATACGAGCAATCCGCTGGTCCAGCAGACGACTCCCGGTCTCGATACCGACACGCGCGGTCGCATTGTCGCCGACCACGAGCACCTGCGGACATCGAAGAAGGGCGTCTTCGCCGGCGGGGACATCGTCTCCGGCGCGGCCACGGTTATTCTCGCGATGGGCGCGGGACGCACGGCCGCCGCTTCGATCCATGACTATCTGACCACGGGCGAGTGGTAGACCGTATAGGCAACTAGATCTGATGGCCGCCTGTTTCATTTTGGTGAACGGGCGGCCTGTTTTATGTTGGAGTGAGCGTAATAATCGGGAGGCTTGTAAGACGGCTCCGCAGCCGCCGTGGCTGTTTTTGGGAAAGGGTCGACGCAGCGCTTTCGTGAATTCGTGATGCGCGCTGCGATCGGACGTTGGCGGCAAAACCCTGCACGCGTGTTGACGAAGTGTTGCCGATTGCCGCCGTGAGCGAAGAAATGCGTTGGCGGCATGAGCGGTCTGGAAACATACTCTCGGCGGCCCGATCGAGTTACACCCTTTTAATCGTATCCTCTCCTCTATGTCCTTCCAGGCAGTGCAGGGAACTTCGCCATAACTGTATGCGTTTATAACGGAGTGACAAGAACGGCAAACGCCGGCCCCGTTGAATCGTTTTTCCAGGTCTCATGGTCCATGGCCGGCATCAATGGCAGTCGATTGCCGATGGGTATAATGGGGTCAAGCTCTTAAGCATTTAGAGCATAAATGGCTTCATGAGTGGAAGAAATAGGAAGAAACGCAATGGCGGACGAGCGAAAAGGCAACTTGGGATCGGGCCGGGATCGTGGACAAGCGGGACGCGGCGGCGCATCGGGGCAGCGAGGCGCGAGCGCTCAAGTGCGCGCGTCCGGTATTGTCGAGGAGATTTTGCGTCAAACGGAGCAGACGGATCCTCGTCTCCAGTATCTCCTTCTGCTGCGCCAGCAGCTCGAAGTGGATGAACAGCAGCTTGCCGAGGCCCACGAGACGATCGAAAAGTATGATGAGGCGTATACCAAACTGACGCAGCCCGCGAACCGGATCGCCGTGTTTTTGTCGAAAAACGAAGACGGCACCGCGAACATCGCGCTGGGCGATAACGAGTTTTACACCAACATCGACCCGAACGTGGACGGCGAGCAACTCAAGACAGGCACGCGCGTCAAGGTGAACGATGCGTACGCGGTCGTCGGCGACCTTGGTCCGGCGCAAAACGGGCAGGTCGTGAAGATTGCTCAGGTGCTCGACGATGGACGTCTGCGTGTGGGCGGCGACGTGCAGGGAACGGGCAGCCGGGTCGTGCTCCGAGGGGCTGCGCTGGCCGGCGAGACGCTCAAGGATGGGCAGGACGTGCGGATGGAGCCCAACTTCCGCGTCGCGCTCGAGAGTTTTGCGTCCAAGGAGAACAAGGACTTCTTCTTGGAGCAAGTCCCGCCGCTCGACTGGTCGAAGATCGGCGGTCAGGAAGAGGCGATCGGCGTAATCCGCGATGCCATCGAGTTGCCGCTGCTTTATCCGGAGCTTTACGAACGGTTTGGCAAGCGCCCGTTGAAGGGCATTCTGCTTTACGGCCCTCCGGGTTGCGGCAAGACGTTGATCGGCAAGGCGACTGCGTACAATCTGACGGCGGAGTACCGGCAGAGGACCAAGAAGGATGTCAAAGAGTACTTTATGTACATCAATGGCCCCAAGATCCTCAACATGTGGCTGGGCGAGAGCGAGCGGCAGGTGCGCGAAATATTCTCCACGGCTCGCGAGAAGGCGAAAGAAGGGTACCTGGTCTTTATCTTTATCGATGAAGCCGAGTCCATTTTGCGTACGCGATCGTCGGGGCGGTTCACGAATATCAGCAATACCGTCGTTCCGCAGTTCTGCGCCGAGATGGACGGTTTGGTGAGTCTCGAAAACGTCGTGGTCATGCTGACGTCGAATCGGCCGGACTATATCGACCCGGCGATCCTGCGCCCTGAGCGCATCGATCGGAAGGTCAAGATCGTTCGCCCCGATCGCAAGGCGACACAGGATATATTCGGCATCTATCTGCACGATAAGCTGCCGCTCGATTACCGCCTCGTGGACGAAAAGGGCGGGGAGCGCCAGGCGCGCGAGTTCCTGATCGAAACCGCGACCGAGCTCGTATGGCGCAAGGCGCCCGAGACGGAGTTTATCGAGGTCTATCTGCGCAACGGCGGCGTCGACACGCTTCACTGGAAGGACCTGGTAAGCGGAGCGTTGATTACGTCGATCGTGGAGCGCGCCAAGGACTATGCGATCAAGCGGAGCATCGACGTAAAGAGCACCCGCGAGGGAGTTTCCGCCGAGGACATCGAACGGGCTGTGCATTCGGAGTACAAGGAAAACGAGATATTTCCTAAAACTGACAACCTCGAAGACTGGCTCAAGCTGCTCGACTATGAGCCCGAGAACGTGGTCAGCCTCAAGCCGATTAACGCGAAGCGCGGCGAAAAACCGACGCGCAAGGGCGTGATCTGATGGCGGCGGCGGCGGAGACCTGCCTTCCCTTCTGCTTCGCTCTGGGCTCCTTCCTTCTGAAACGGAAGGAGCTCAGGAATGTCCCGCCAGCGCTTTTCAATGAAGCGCCTTCCCGGCGGGCGAAGATGGCTAGCCCGGCCATACGAGGGCATCTTGAATCTTCAAGTGAAATCCCCTGAGGGGCGGCCGGAGGCATCTTGACTCCCTTATATGGCATCGAAACGGAATATGGCCTCCAAGTCGAGGGCAAGGGGGCTGAGGACCTCGTTGCGGAGAGCCGCGCGGCGGTGAACGCTTACCGGGGCCGATTCGCGAGTCCTTGGCGCTACCGGGACGAGGATCCGCGCAACGACATGCGGGGATTTCACGCGTCGCGACTGCGTTACGATCCCGAGGACGCAAAATTCGACAACCCCGCCGCCGTTCCGTTGCCCGCCGAAGATGAGCGCGCCGACCATGTGCTGGTGAACGGCGCGCGCCTGTATAACGACCACGGACATCCCGAATACAGCACGCCCGAGTGCGCATCGCTCGCGGACATCGTCGCGCACGATAAGGCTGGCGAGCGGATCGTTCTCGCGTGCGCGCAAGCACGAGCGGCGGAACTTGGCGCGCCAGTTACGATTTACAAGAACAATACCGACTTCCACGGCAGCTCCTACGGCACGCACGAAAACTATCTGATGGGCCGCGAGCGCCCATTCGGCGAGGTGATCGTCGCGCTCATCCCGTTTCTCGTGACGCGTATCGTGTACACCGGAGCGGGGAAGGTTGGCGTCGAGCCGCGCGGGAAGCCGGGAACCTTTCAGCTCTCGCAACGGGCCGATTTTTTCACCGAAGAGGCGTCGGTCGACACGCTCCATCGCCGTCCGCTAGTGAACACGCGTGATGAGCCGCACGCGGATTCGCGGCTTTGGCGCAGACTCCATGTGATCGCGGGCGACGCGAACCTCTCCGAATATGCGACGGCGCTCAAAATCGGTACAATGTCGTTAGCGGCGCGTTTGATCGATGATGGCTTTGTCCCGCCATTGCGGATCAACCGGCCAGTCGAGACCATCAAGGAGATCTCGCGCGACGGCTCCTACCGCTGGCCGGTGCGTCTGACCAATGGGCGCATCGTGCGCGCGACCGAGGTGCAACGGGCCTATCTGGACGAGGCGCGTAAACGGTTTGCAGGAGATCGCGGAGACGTCGATTGGACGCTGGCGGAGTGGAGCGCGGTGCTCGACGCGCTGGATGAAGACCCGATGCAACTCGGCGACCGCCTGGATTGGGTGGCCAAGAAGGCCTTGATCGATGATTTTGTGGCCGACGACGGCGGCGACTGGGACGATTACCGTCTGCAGGCGATCGACATGGCATACTGCGACATCGATCCAGCCGTGGGATTGTATGGCGCGCTTGTGGATGCCGGTCAAATGCGCCGGTTTGTGAGCGACGATGCGATTGAAGCGGCTCTGGATACGCCGCCGTCGAATACGCGCGCGGCGATCCGGGGCGAACTGGTCTGCCGGTACGCGGAGAGCATCGGGAACGTTGCGTGGGGCACGGTTGTTTTGCGGACGGAGAACGATTCGTGGGTGGCCGATCTTGATGGTTACTTGACGCCTGAAAAAGTGGCGCAGGGGCTTGAGGCAATTGGCCGCGAAAGCGACCTCCGGGAGCTTATCAAGGTCTTCGGTTCGAGATAGGGCGATGATAATCGGAAAGGGGTGTCGTGATGGTTGTCGTGGACGATGAGAGGACAACGAGGCCGGTGTCGCCGGCGGATCCCGCGCGCCGTGGCGACGAGGAGCGCGGACCGTCGCGTCCGGACGTTCAGCGCCCCGATCGGAGCGATCTGCTCAAGCGGATGAAGCGAGTGGATCCCGATCAGGCGCGCAAGTACAGGCAGCGCAGCGGAGAATAGCGCGGCCGCGCTTTCTAGGAGCGGAGCGCTCGTCCGCTTGGGCGGAAGACCCACATTTCCGATGCGTGGGCCCGTCCTGCGCTTCGACTTGCTCATGTCCTGAACGCCTCGGTCGGCGGGAAGAGGGGAGCATGCGGCTCGTGGAGCGGCGGGCAAAATACGCGCGCCGGGCAACCGGAGGGCGGCGGCTTTTTACGGCGGATTGGATACGGTGATATGATCGATAGCAATGATACGGGGCTTGGCGATTTTGCCGCGCTGTTCGATGGCGGGACTGGCTCGATTTTCGCGCAGACCGGGCCGGCTGGGGCGCATGGCGTGCCGGCGGGACTCGATACGCATAGCACGACGGTAATTGCGGTGAAATACCGCGACGGCGTGATCAATGTGGCCGACCGGCGCGCGACGGCGGGCTACACCGTGATGTACGACCAGGCGGAGAAGGTGCTCGCGCTCGATGACTACACGCTGATCTCAATATCGGGATCGTTTGCCAAGAGCGTCGAGGTGGTCCGCTACCTGCGTCACGCGTTCAAGTATTTCGAGCGGTCGCAGCTTCAGCCGATGTCGCTCGACGGCAAGCTGCAAGAACTGAGCCGTGTGATTGCCGGGAACATGGCCGCGGCCATGCAGGGAATCGGAGCGTTTATCCCCGTCCTTTCCACGTTCGATCGCGAAGCGGGAACCGGGCGCATCTTCTTCTACGATGCCATGGGCGGCCAGTTCGAGACGGCGGAGTATGGCGCGGCAGGTTCAGGAAGCGCACCCATTCGCGGCGTGTTTGAATACATTCTTCGTACGAAAGGACCCTTCCGCGAGATGGCTCGCGAGGATGCGCTGCACGAGGTGTTGACGCTTCTGGAGATTGCGTCGGATCTCGATACGGCCACGGGAGGCTCCTCGAAGCATCTTCCGGCCGCCAAGTATATCACCGCCGACGGAATACGGGACTTCACCGAGGACGAGATATTGACCGCTTTGGGGCGGCCGACGGGCAATGCCCGATAGAGAAGGTTAGGCCATTTTATGCCAGTCAGCCCATACGAATGGAATGAGAGCATTCGCCAGCGCAATGAGTATATTGAGGATCGTCTGAAGGACGGCTCCCCGGTTGTGGCGATCTCGTACGATAACGGCGTTCTGATCCTCTGCCTGCGTCCGACGCAGCGCAAGATCTTCGAGATTTACGATAAGTTGGTGCTCGCCGCGATCGGAAACCAGGCGGACATCGAGTCGATCCGGACCGGCGCGATCGATATTGCGCACCGGGAGGGATTTAGCCGTTCGCCGGACGACGTGAGTATCCAGCGGATCGTCGGTTTTGCCGTATCGCCCAGTATCAAGAAGGTTTACGCGGACCCGTTCGCCGCGCCGATCGTGATCCGGGCGTTGTTCGCGGAGCTAGGCAAGACGGCGGACGTGGACCAGTATCTGATCGTCAGCTATGACGGCGAGTTCACACGCTCCCAACATTACGCGGTCATCGCTGGAACGGACTACGCTGAGGAGCGCGTCCTCAATCATCTCAAAAGCGAGACGGAAGGCAACATCCCGACGCTCCAACAGGCGTTGCGCGCGGCCGTGTATGCATGGGGAATTGGGCGCAAACACATCGAGGAAGAGGATCGCGAGGAGGGTGATTTGCCGTCCGACCGCGAGAAATCCGGCGATGTCTCAGACTTTCTGACCGAGCACCTTAATTCCGGATGGTCGGTTGAAGCGGCGATTTTGGAACGCAGCTCCCATCGCGAAAGCCGCTACCGCGTGTTGGCCGAGGCGGATCTCGCGGAGACGCTGAAGGCGTACCGGTAGGCGTGAGTTTGGTAGTGTGCGGAGAGCTGGAAGAAGACAGAGGAACCCTCTCGGGCCGGGTGGCCCTTTTTGATTAAGGGCCGTCCGCGCGATTGATTTGCTTCGCGATAAGCAATTCGCCGATCACAGCCAGCGAACGGCTGTAACGGGGCAGCGGGGTATTGTTATCGGCCGCGCGCATGTGGTCCAGCGGAACGCTGGCGCCGTCCGCGGAGGACGCCAGCGTGCCGAGCGCTCTTATCTTTTCTCGTGCCCGGTCGGGGGGCAATCCTCATTTTTCGCTGCGGAATTGCCGCGGGGTTTGGCCGGTTTCCTTGCGGAACATTCTCGCAAAGTAGGTGGGCTCCTCAAATCCGCAGGCCCAGGCGATATCGGAAATCGGCAAGTTCGTGTTCCGCAGCATTTCCTTCGCGTGAAGAACTCGCACCTGTGTCAGGTACTCTCGGGGCGTCACTCCCGCCGATGCGAGGAAAATCCGCTTGAGCTGCCAGAGTGAGAGGCCGACGGCGTCGGCGATCTCGCTGATGCGGATCTGTTGGCCGTAGTTGTCGTCGATTACTCGCTTGGCGGCGGCAATCGTCTGCTCCCGGATCCGGGCTCCCGGCGGCAGGGCGCTGGCGCCGCGTTCGTGGTGGCGGCCCAGGAAGATCAAGAGACGCCGGAAGAGCGCCTCGGCGACGACGAGACCGCTGGTCGTGCCCGAATACCACTCGCTTTTCATCTCCGCCATCATATTGAGAACCGCGAAGTGCTGGTCGGGCGTCAGGTGGACGTAGCGTCCGCCTGATACCCGGCGGTTCTTTGCTTGCGACCCGGACAACAGCGCCGGGAGCGCAGGGGTTTCAGCGAGCGCGTCGCGAAGCTTGTCGTCGATTACGCTGAGCTTGAAGTGGATGACATCGAGCGTCAAGTCCTTGCACTCGGTGTAATAGTGCGATGCGCCGACTCCCATGATGTAGACGTCTCCTGGGGCGACGTCGTAGGGAATGCCCTCGATGACATGGATGCCGCTGCCTCGTTGCACGGTGAAGATAGAAGCGAAGTCGGTGTGCTTGAAGAGAGTGTCGAAAGTCCTGCGCCGGATGGGATCGTCCACCCGCACGACGAGCTCGAGCGTGGGATTAAAAGCCCCGCGGTACTCGTCATGTGAGGCGAGATACTCGAATGTATGCGGTGTACAGATTGTAAGCACTTGGGAATATTACCTCTCATGACTACGAAAATATTACATTAAACGCTGAATTGTTCTAGCCCTTCTCGAACCGGCATGATATAATGCCTTGTGTTGCGGTCCCAATTGTCGAGATCGAGGAATGGATACGGAGGTACTGATTGATGAAGAGCCAACGACAAAAGACGAGATTGGCAATATCCGGATTTACTTTGATTGAGCTCCTCGTAGTAATCGCCATCATTGCAATCCTGGCTGCTATTTTATTTCCTGTATTCGCCACGGCGAGAGACAAGGCGCGCCAGACAGCTTGTTTGTCCAACGAAAAGCAGATTGGCATGGCCATTTTGCAGTATGCCCAGGATTTCGATGAACTACTGCCGGTTGCCGGTCCAATAGCGCAAAACCGAGGAAGGTGGACTCAGCAGATTTACCCGTACATCAGGTCTGCGGCGGTCTTTACGTGTCCCAACATCAACAATAATCAGTGGAGCGCCACGAATAACACGCAAGGCGGTTACGGTTGGAACTGGGCGCTTGAAGACGGTTGCGAGTTGACCGGGCCATGTACGGCGCTTCAAACCGATAATGCGCCTGGTTTCCCGATCACGAAAGTCGCGCAGCCATCAGCAACAATCATCGTGGGCGAGGTTGGGTTTGACGTACCCACTGCAAACAATTATTCCGCGTCGTACGCCATATTCCCGGCGGATTCGCGAACGGTGACGACGTCGTGTACGAGCCCCAATTACATTGCCCAGTTCCGACATAGCAGTGCGGTCGCGATTCCGGAAATCGGAGGAACGCTCCTTTCGGTCGATGGATTTTGCAGCTTTCTTTTTCTCGACGGGCACACCAAGGCTTTAAATGCGGGCCAAGCATTTGCGACGGCGGCAAGCGAGAACGGAACGACGTTGGATGCGACGGCGTCGACGTGCACCAGCGGGACTCTGTACGACGACTATACGTCGAGATTTGTCCTTTGGAATATCTACTGACGTTTTGGACAATATGACATGCAAACGGCTCCGCGATGAGATTGCCATCACGGAGCCGTCTGCTTGTTCGTCTATGCCTTCTTTGCGCTTGCGTAAAGCCGTTCCATCGTCGCCGCGCCGAGCGCTGCTTCACGGACGGGGACGAGCGGCACCTGAGTCGGCCGGCCGAGCAGGTGGTCCCAGAACAGGCGGAACGCGTGCGGGGCGGCTGGCGGAAGCTGCTCGGGCGTAAGCGGCTTCGTGCCGTCGGCGCCCTCGACATGCTCCGACTGGTAGAATATGCCAGTGGGCAGCGCGAGAATGGAGCCTTCGGTTCCGTAGACGCTCACGGGCGAGCGAAGGTTGGCCTTGTCGATCCAGCTCGCGTCGAACGTCGCCTGAAAGCCGGACTCGAACGTCAGCAGGGCGGTGCCGTACTCATCGATAGATGTTCCGTACTTGCCCGTGCGGTTGGCGATTGAGCCGTGCGCATCCACGATTTTGCCTTCGGATGCGGTATAGGTGGAGACGATCAGGTCGAGCGGGTGCGCTCCCATGTCGAGCAGCGCGCCGCCGCCCGAAAGCTCCGCCTGCGTGAACCACTTCCACTGATCGAACCAGCCGAGTGACGCGCCGCCGTGGCAGTTAGAGTAGCGCGCCCGCGTCAACTTGCCGAGGTGACCCGCAGCGACTTCTTTCTTAATGAACTGGTTGAGCGGCTGTCCGCGCTGCATGTAGCCGGTTTGAAAAACGACGCCTGCCTTCTCGATCGCGTCCGCCATCGCATCGGCGTCCGCTTTGCCGATTCCGATGGGCTTTTCAACAAAGAGGTTCTTGCCGGCGGCCGCCGCTGCAAGGACGATATCTTTGTGCAAGGCGGTTTCAGAGCATACAATGACTGCAGTGATCTCGGGATCGGCCAAGATCGACGCGACTGAACTAGACGTGCCTGCGCCGACCTTCTCGGCGGTCGCCGCAGCCCGAGCCGCGTCGGGATCCCACACGGATTTTACGGAAACATCTCCCGCTTCCGCGAGTGTCTTGAGTTGGTCGACAAATCCCGGCGTATGAATATGTGCGACGCCGAGGAATGCCGTTTTAATGGAAGCCATGCGTGAGTTCCTTTCGGTCCGAGATGGACAGTGCGCCATCGGGGACCCTGCGAAAATTCAAAAGCGCTTCTCTGTTCGCGACGCTTCCGTGCAATCCCTGCGCGAGTTTCGACGATGGCCGGCGTAAATGTTGCTTGGATGAAGACGCCACGCACGCGCAGTACTTGACATAGCTGGGATTTTCGCTTGCTGTGCGTTAAGCGAGTGATTCCCCAAAATTGGTCAGGACTTAGGAACGCTTTTGGGCCGCTGGGCCATTTTTCGAGCGCTTCGCCTATGGCTTGCCAACAGGCTGAGCGTTTAGCGGCTAAAGAAAAATGGCCAGCCCGGCCAGAAGGGCATCTTAATCCTCATCTTCTCTTACAAAGCGAAAGTCCTAATAGCGCTTCATGAAAGGCGCTCCGGTATATCCGCCCGTCTACGCGAGCGGGGATTTTACCCCGCTATTGCGTTGCCAGCAACGGTCGCGGGGCGGTTGACATATAGTCGCCCGCGAGACCCTGGATCTCCAATTTTCTTCGTACGTCCAGCGCGCGAGCGGCCGCGGACGAACTTCTATTGCCTGTCTCGTCCTGCTCGTTGAGATCCAGGTTGCGCGGAAGCGGGGCGAGCGCGAAACCAAATGTCCGCATGCGCAGGTCGCCTAGATCGCGCGCGTTGTCGATGCGCAGCCGGCCGACGCCGCCAGACATTGGATGGATTTGCTTGGCGGCCCAGATACGATTATAGACGACCGCGCCGATCATCTCGGCGGCTTCGCGGGCAGGACCGTCGTCGCGCGGCAGGTACGGAATCTGGGCGAGCGAGTGCTTCAACGTATAGAAGCGCCGGTAGCAGTCGAAGAGCGCTTGGCGGATTTCGCTCCGACTCAAATTCGGATGCCGCCACGTCAGGCATGTGGTATCGAAACGGTCCAGGTTGGGTTCGTCAATCAGGCCGCGTTCCAGGAAGTCGGCATACTGCTCCGTCCCAGGTATCGGACAGAGAACGTAAAACGACGCGTGAGCGGGAGAGAGTTCCTTGAGGATTGCGACGTGCTCATCGATGGCGGCTTGCGTTTGTCCGGGAAATCCGATGATATTTGAGAAGTGGGACAGGATGCGGTTTTTGCGGCAAAGGTTGACGATCTCCTCGTAGCGCTCCGGCCGGTTCTGCGGTTTATTCGCCGCGAGCAGGGTTTGCCGGTCGAACGATTCAGCGCCTACGAAAATCTGACGGCATCCCGCGCGCGCCATGAGAGCGACGAGCTCGTCTTGCTTGCCGACCTGCGTGTCGCACTGCGCGAAGAACCGCATCTCCAGCTTCTCGCGGATCATCTCGTGCATAAGCTCCGCGACCTGCGGATACTTGTTGAAGTTGTCCGACGTGAACATGATCATTCGGATGCCGGCCGCTTTTGCGGCTCGGAGCGTCTGCAGCGTCGTCGATACCGGCTGGCTGCGGATGCGCCGGCCGGCAATTTTGATCACCGAGCAGAAGTTGCACGAAAACGGGCAGCCGCGAGCGGGATAAACGCCAAGCATCGGTATGATGTATCGCTTCATGTCGCGCCGCGATGGAGCCTGCACGGAGGGAGGATCGAGCTCGGCCGCCCAGCGTTCGCCGTCGCCGTAAACTGGGCGAAGCTCTCCCGAAATCGCGTCGTCGAGCAGGTCGAGCAGGATGCTCTCCGCTTCCGCAAGCGCGAAAGAGATGCCGCGCCCTTGCACGGATGCCGTGTCGCACGTCATCACGTGCGGTCCTCCGATGCAGACCATGCAGCCGCCTTTTTCCGCAAGAGCAGCCAGGTCGAGCGCGCGGTGAAACTGGTGGCTTTGTACGCCAACGATCAGCACGAGCGTTCTTTCGCCGGCCTGGGAGCGCAGTAGGGAAAGGTAGTCGAGCGAGGTGTGAACGTACTCGTCAACGGCCGCGACACGGAGTGCGACTCCGCGATGGACCGCGGGGATCATGCTCTGAAAGTAGGGGACAGTGCTATTGGGCATAAAGCCTTTGCAATAGCGTTCGACGAAGCCATCAAGATCGTACTTGCTTGGCTTGATAATAACCACGCTCATACTCTTCATACCGCTTGGCTCCTTATATGTGGTTGTTAGTACTTAGTGTTTTTGTACACTAATTAGTGTGTATACCACATATGAGGTAAAGATATACATGTGGTTATAGTCTGTTAGATAAAAATGTTCATGCATGGGAAAGCTCGTCATTGTGTGCGGCAGCGGACGGAGAGAGCATGAAGCGGCGCGGAGGGTTGCCCGTGCCGGGGTGAGCAGTCGACTCTGGCGTAGGGACGCGCTAGGCGGCGATCGGGAGCGGCGGTTCGTAGCCCACGTCGTCGATCATACGCAGGAAGGCTTCGACGACGGCGGGGTCAAAGTGGGTGCCCGAGAGCTTCTGGATGTGTTCGCGGACGCGGTCGATCGGCCAGCCGGGGCGGTACGGCCGATCGGAACACAGGGCATCCCAAACGTCGATGATGGCGAACGCGCGGGCTGCCAGAGGGATCTCTTCGCCCTTAAGTCCTCGCGGATAACCGGTGCCGTCCCACTTCTCGTGATGCGCGTAGGGAATGTCCATCGCGGGTCCAAGGAATTCGATTGGATCGAGCATTTCGTAGGCGTAAACGGGATGTTTACGCATAATGACCCACTCATCGTCGGTCAGCGGACCGGGCTTAAGGAGGATCTGGTCGGGGATGCCCATCTTTCCGATGTCGTGCAGGAGGGCGCCGCGACGGACGTGGACGAGCTCTTCATCGCTGACGCCGAGTTCGGCTGCGAGGCGAATCGTCATCTGGGTCACGCGCTGGGAGTGCCCCTCGGTTTCCTTGTCGCGGAGGTCGAGCGCTCGTGACCAGCCTTCGATCGTTGCGTCGTATGCGACGCTCAGTTCGACATTGGAGTGTTGCAGTCCGGCAAGCAGGGTCGTGTTCTCGATCGCGATCGCGGCTTGGCCCGCTAACGCTTCGAGGAAGTCCGACCATTCGTGATCCGGCGTAAGTTCGCTCCGGTGGAACACCTCGAGTACGCCTTTGACCTCGCCTCGCGTGATGAGCGGCACGGCGAAATAGGAGACAAATCCCTCTTCCTGGTAATGGGATGCCGGCTGTTGTTCCTTGCTTTCGTCCAGGCGCCGCATCGTAACGTTGCGTTGCGTTTGCACGGCTCGGCCGGCGAGGGTATCGCCGATGGACACGCTGGCATGATGCAGCGAGCGCGATCGGAATCCGCGAAACGCGGCGTACTTGAGACGCGGGGATCCGGCATCGCGCAGCAGGACGGCAGCGGCGTCGACTTTCAACTGGTCCTTGACCTCCTTGAGGAAGGCCTGGAGAATGATGGTCAAATCGTGGTTGGTGCTGATCGCCGAGTCGATTCTGCGGAGAGCTTCGATACGGTCGAGTCGATCCGCGAGATGTGCGTTCAAGCGGAATATCTCGATTTCCGAGCGCTTTCGGTCCGAGATGTCCTCGACCGTTCCTTCGTAGTATTTAACTTTATTGAATTCGTCCCGGACGACGCGCGTGTTTTCCGAGATCCATGTAATAGAGCCATCTTTTCGATAGACTTCGGATTCAAAGCCCAGGACGGAGCCCTTTTCCTCAATGAGGTGGCGGAACCATTGCCGGCGCTCGATACTTACGAAGACCTGCACGTCCGCATCCTTGACGATCTCCATAAGTTCTTCAGGCGAGTCGTAGCCGTAGATCCGGGCAAGGGCGGGGTTGGCGCCCAAGTAGCGACCGTCAGAACTGATCTGAAAGATTCCTTCGGCGGCGTTCTCGAAGATGCTCCGGTACTTTTCCTCGGCGAGAAGCAGGGCCGTCTGCGCGCGATCGATCTCGGCTATTTTTTCGTTGAGGGACCGGTTGGTTTTGCTGAGTTCGGCGGTTCGTTCCTCGACTCGCTTTTCGAGTTGCTCTTGCGCGGCGACAAGTTCGTCCGCGATCTTCATGCGCTCGGTGATTTCGTTCTCCAGAAGGGACTTCTGATGAAAGAACTCCATCACAAGGGCCGCGATCTGTCCGAACTCGGTTCCCGTGCGCGCCAGGCCGACGAGGCCGCGCGGATCTTCGGTCACCAGGCTGTTCGTAATGGCGCCGAGGGGCAAGCTGACCCAACGAATAATTGCGATGAATGCCGTTAGCAAGACAACCAGCGAGAACGCGACGAAGAGCGATATCGAGCCTTCGTGGGAACTGCGCAAGAGCGAAAGAAAGGTAGACTCGTCCCTAAAGACCAGCCACGCGACCGGCCGTTGGGCCCAGTCATAGAGGCATTCACTGTACGAGTTCTTTGGAAGCGAGTCCGTCAAAGTGACGTTGCCGTTGGTTGAATAGGACAGGCTGTTAATATACACCGGCGAAAGAATGCGCGCGGCCAGCAGATATCCCGTTGCGCTTCCCGGAACCGGCGGACGCATTCGGATGATGGCTCCGCTGATTTGGAGAATGTCGTTGCCGCGGCGAATGAAGAAGCGGACATGATGGCGTCTGGCGTCGATGGCATCGAATGCGCCGGCGGGCAACACTAAGCGCTGGAGGCGCTGGGAGTGCGGTCTGGCGACTGCGTAGACCAGCGTGCGATCCTGCCCGAACACCCAGATGCCGTCAAGCTTCTGCGCGACAAGCTCTTCGTCGATGTTGATGTGCGCCCATACGGGGTCGGGCTGACTCAGGAACTGCGAGAAGCCGGCACGGTAGGCGCAGTCGGATGTAAAGGAGTCCATCTCATCGCACTTGACCGAGAACAGCTTGTCAAAAGATGTCGCTTTCTCTTTGGAGGCGGATGATGTAAACGATGTGGCGTTCCGGAATTGAAGCTCTTCCCACGCCACCCAACCTATCAGGAAGGCGGTGCAAAGGGCCGTCAAGACGAGCATCAGGTGCCCGCGGATCAAGAATCTGGTTCGCTTATGCGCTCCTTGAGGAGCTTTATTATTGGATGCGGGATGAGCGCTTGGCATAATAGACGCTGGCCCGAACCTGATTTGTTAAGTCGTTCATTCAGGTTCAAGGCTCTATAGACCCCATAGATTATGGGCATTTCTATGCGTCGCATTTAGGCGTGTGGAACCCTGAATTGTCGTTTTTTTGTATGAACGCAATAATGCCGGGAAGTTATTGCGCCATTATGCCGCGAACACTGACTTCCCAAAGCCCCTTCTTGATTATGTCGACGGCAACCTTGGCCATTTCCTCGGGGGTCGTTGCAACGGGCTGTAGTTGAGCGTCCTGGTCGGTAAAGTTGAAGATCGGCTTTCCGCCGGCAAAGACGACCGATCCCGACGATCGCACCTGATACCCTTGCCCGCCCGCGCTCATCAGGTCGTCCATCGCGGCGGCGGCGCTCAGCGCTTCGGAGCGGTTCGACGGCGCGATTACGGCAATCGATCGCCTGCCGAAGCTCACGCGGATGCCCTGCTTTCCGTTCGTCGTTACGTCCGTAATTCGCGTGCGCATCGCGTTCGAGACTGTCCATAAGAGGGCAGGATCCGGCCGGTATCCGAGTTCGGTCAGCTCCCTGTTCGCGGCGGCGAGCCGGTCATCGGTCAGCGGGTGATCTTGCAGGAACCCGAGATCGATCGTTGGGCTGCGCTCCTCGACATCCTTGAGCCTTTGCAGGAGCACGAGCATTCCCAGCGGATTGAAGCCGGCTTTCACCATGTAGATCATGCCCGTGTGGTCGGCGTCTTCCTCCGCGGCTTCGCTGAAATGGTTGTTCAGGCGGGCCAATTGGGCATATTGAGCTTCCGTTGCAAGACCGCCAATTGAATCGGCAGGCACCTTGGCAAGCACGGCGACAAGGATCCCGAGCGCCATCTGGGTGGTCATTGTGCGCTCTTCGTGGGTGAGCTGCGCGACATGGTGGTGAGCCGCGTGGGCAGTCTCGTGACCGAGCACCGCTGCGATTTCGTCGTCGGAAACGAGGAGCTTCAAGAGCCCGCTGTAAATGAAGACGGCGCCGCCCGGCAGCGAAAACGCATTGATGTCCGGCGCATCGATAACGCGCACGCGGTAGTCGAAGTTGTAGACCGTGTCGTTGCCAAAGCCTGCCGGAACCTTCTCCGTATCGGCGACGGCCTTAAGGCGCGCGAAGATTCCCTGTACGCGCGCGACGGTTGCTGGGTCGGTGACAATCTTCGCGGTCTTGAGAACCTGCGCTTCCGCTTCCTTGCCCATCTTGACCTCATCTTGCATATCGGCATGGACGGGCGGCGAGAGCGACGCGCGATTGACGGCAAGGGGGACGCCGATGCCGAGAAGCAGGCCAATCCCGGCTGCGAGTAGTTTCGCCGGAGAGACTCTTGGAGAGAAGCTGATATGAATGGGCATTAATGACCTCGTCGTTGCCTCATGCTCGGACTACGTCGCGCTGCTGGGCGACGCGCCTCTGTCTTGACTTTAGTATACGACCTGTGCGACCGGAAATAGTTTCAACAATGCGCCGAGTTGGCAAGCGCAAGCGAGGATACGTCGCTCGCGGGCGGCAGTCAGGCGGATTTGCCTGCTGAAAATTGTTTAAAATTTACCCTGTTGGGGAAACAGGATCATGGTATAATAGAATTGTTGACCGGACTCAAGTTTTATGATGACTGAACTCACAGCTAGATCTGAACCAGTGCAAAATTACCTGAAGGCGATCTACGCCGTCATGGATGGCGAGCATGGGGCCTCCCAAATCGACATTGCGTCGCATGTTGGCGTCTCGCAGTCGGGCGTCAGCAAGATGCTGCGTCAGCTTGAGCGGCATGGTCTGATCACGTATTCGCCGTACCGGCCGGTTCATTTGACGGATCTTGGGCGGCGGGTTGCGCTTGAGATCATTCGACACCATCGCCTTTTGGAGTTGTACCTGATGCGAAGCTTAGGCTTCACGTGGGAGCAGGTTCACCAGGAGGCTGAGCGTCTCGAACATCACATCAGTGAGGAGTTCGAGGATTCTATCGATCGCATGTTGGGTTATCCCGAGTACGATCCTCACGGCGATCCGATTCCGACTCGCGACGGGCGGGTTCCTCCGGAAGTTCGGACGACGCTCGAATCGCAGGAGACCGGCACGCGGATGGTGATCCGTCGCGTCACCGATGGGGACGGCGACTTGCTTCGTTACTTAGGCGAGCGCGGATTGCGCCCGGGGGTTGCGATCGCCCTGGTCGGTCGCGAGCCTTTCGGCGGGAGTCTGTTGGTGCAGGTGAACGATCTGGACATTCGGGTGAGTCCGGAAGCTGGAAAGCATATTTTTGTCGATTCGGTATTTTACGTTGGAAGCTCACCTGAGGCGGCAAGCGCGTTGTCCAGGGAGCAAGCGGAAAAATGAGCACATCCGAGCTTGACAAGGGGGCGCAGGAGCAGGCTATATCGGGCGGCATCACGACGGAAGATCGCCGGCGCGCCCGTGATCGCTGGAACGTACGAAACGCGCGGGCTAAAGGGCGCGGTAGATCGTTGAATCTACTGTGGCTTCTGATCGGTCCAGGCATCCTGGTAATGCTTGGCGAGAATGATGGCCCGAGCATGATTTCGTATGCTCAAACGGGCGCAACTTATGGTGTCGGATTCTTTATTCCGTTCATCCTATTCACGTTCGCGATGGCGTTTGTGGTCCAGGAGATGACGGTGCGGCTGGGGGCCGCGACCAAGCGTGGGCACGCGGAACTAATCTACGAGCGTTTCGGACGCTTTTGGGGCTTTTTCTCGTTGGCCGATTTGGTCTTCCTCAACTTCTTGACCTTGGTCACGGAGTTTATCGCCGTCCGCGCGGGGCTTGGGTTTTTCGGCGTGCCTCCTGCGCTTGCGGTGCTGGGGGCGTTCATGCTCATTGTCGGCGTTACGATGAGCCAGCGCTACTGGACATGGGAGCGGATCACGCTGGGGCTTGCCGTTTTCAATCTGGTCTTTGTGCCCGTTGCGATCATGGCGCATCCGGTTGGAACTCAGGTGGTTAGCGCGTTCTTGACGTTCGGGCCGCTCCCCGGAGGAGTGAACGCGGCGTTTGTCTTGCTGGTCATGTCGAATATCGGCGCAACCGTCACGCCCTGGATGCTATTCTTCCAGCAAAGCGCCGTCGTCGACAAGGGGCTGACGACCGCCGATTTGCGGCAGGGGCGCATTGATACGGCTCTGGGGGCGGTATTCGCCGCGACGGCTGCGATCGCCACGATTCTTGCGACGGCGCCGTTGTTCAGTCATCATATTCAAGCTTCGAGCTTTCAAGGAGCCGAGTTCGCGCAAGCGTTGATCCCGTTTCTGGGGAAGACGGCGGCGAGCCTGTTCGCGCTGGGGATTTTTGAAGCCGGCATTGTGGCGGCGGCTACGATTTCGCTGTCCTCGGCGTACGCTTTTGGAGAGGTTACCGGACGGTCGCACAGTCTCAATAGCGGGTTGCGCGATGCCTGGCCGTTTTATGCGGTCGTTGCCGCGGCGGCGGGCATTGCAGCCGTGCTGGTCTTGATTCCGCACGCGCCGCTCGTGTTTATCGTGCTGATCGTGAACGTAATCGCGGTGCTGGCCATGCCGCCCGCCATTGTGTTCCTGATTTTATTGGTTAACGACCGGGAGATCATGGGGGAGTACGCCAACGGACGCTGGAGCAATTTCCTTGGCATCGGTGTTACGGTCATCCTGGTTCTTGCCGGTCTCATTTATGGGATCACGACCATCTTTCCGCATCTGCTAAAGCTCTGACATTAGGAAGAGGCTATCTATGAAAAACAACAGACCATACGCTAACGAAATCAGCAACGACCAATCGGAGGCCTGGGTGCGTGAGGCCCTCGATCCGGATCAGCTCTCGAAGGCCAAGCAGCATCTCGGCCCGCTCGCGTTGACGGGCGTAACGGTTGCGCTTCTCTGGGGGTTGCGGGTCTATGTGGTATTGATGACTCTGATGATTGGGCTTCAAGTCTGCAACGCGTTTCACGGCGTGTGATCAGTCACTGCCTCTCATCTACCGGTCCATTCAGGGGCTGCTAGAAACTCTAGCAGCCTAGCTCGCTTCGATTCACCTCCTCCCCCGAAATATTCCGGACAACGGATTCCGTTCATTCCGATTTCATACACGGCGGCTATACTATCGTTAAGTTGCTGAGCAACGCAATCGAGCGGAAATTGCTGGCCACTAAGGATAACACGACTATGAATAAGCTAGGAAAGCAGACGGTTCTTGCCGCCGCCGCAATGCTGGCAGGCGTTGGCGCACTGACGTCGACGGCCGCGGTTGCCGATCTGACGATTGTCAGCAAAGTCGATGTCACCGGTCTTCCGACGCCTCCGGGCGGTCCACAAGGCGCTCAGGGAGCTCCGGGCGGACAGCCGGGAGGGCCGCCGCAAGGGGGGCAGGGCAGGCCGGGAGGCGGGCCGTCGCGGTACCCGCAAATCATCACGACGTACATTAAGGGCACGAATGTACGTACCGAGGTGAAGGATGGCGCGATTCGCATCT
Organism: Capsulimonadaceae bacterium; assembly: GCA_031292625.1. Taxonomy (GTDB): domain Bacteria; phylum Armatimonadota; class Armatimonadia; order Armatimonadales; family Capsulimonadaceae; genus JARLGU01. Next base: position 160,934 of record JARLGU010000051.1, read on the forward strand.
ACAACGGCGAGCGAAAGCGCATCACTGTAATCAATCCAACCGATAAAACGTATTGGACCGAAGACACTGAAGATTCGAGCGGCCGCTTTCCCTTCGGCCGGCTGAACGTGGATTCTACGGTCGCAGTGAAGCAAGCAGACACCGCAAGCAAGGAAAATAGCGCACTCGTTGCAGGCGCCAAGACACAGAAGTATGGGATTGCGGGTAACTTGCAGATCTCTATCCAGCGCAATGACGATGAGAACGGCGCTCCGGATGCTGGGCAGAACGCCGCGCCGGCCGCGCCGCCCAACGGCGACGGGGCGGGGCAGGATCAAGGTCGTCGAGGACGTGGCCGCGGCTTCATGCCGACCGGCCCGATCAAAGTGGCCGGCGAACTTTGGGTGTCGAACGACCTGAAAGCGCCCGACGGCAAGTTCCTGCAGGACGCGCTCTACTCGCCGATCGTCACGATTGGCCGCTTCCGCATGCTGACCGCGCCGATCGTCGAGCAGTTGCGGACTCTGCCAGGACTGCCGCTCAAGAGCAAAGTCACCGTCTCGGTCACGATGCGCGACAAGCCAGTGGCGGTTACGACGACGTTTGCGGTTCAGTCGATTAAGACTGGCGACCTGGATGACGCCCTCTTCGAGCGTCCCTCGGACTACGAGCACATCGATGCGCCGACGTTCGGTCGCGGCGGCCGGCGCGGTCAAGGCGGCGGCGATCAGGGCGGACCTGGCAATGGTCCTCCTCCGCCTAGCGATAACTGAGCGGCTACGCATCGCCATCCAGGCCCCGCCGGTTCCTCCGGCGGGGCTTGGTTGTTGTATGCCGGACATGCGCGCGTTCGTGATCTTTGGGGCTTGCGCCGCCTATTCTTGTTTCGTTCGCGCAGGAATATCGTCAGGTTTGGAGTGTCTGCTAGAGGGGTAATGTTTACTACGAGAAGTCAAAGGAGGGTTACGCCAATGCCTCACATTGATGTTATCGGGAGTATGTTCAAGCACGCGGAGGGAGCCCTGAAGGCCGCCGGGGATTTGAACATCGCTTCCAGGAATGCAGTTCTGGAACGGAGCGATGTGAAGGTCCGAAAGCAAATGGGCGTTTCAAGAAAGCCGCAAACTCTGCCGCGGAAAACACCGAGAGGGCGCGGCTAAGGGCTCAGAGAGATATCCCCCACCATTTTCATTTTATTTTGGTGGGGGATCATCGTTTGTCGATGCACGTTCTTGATCGACCGATTCTCTTATTGACGAGCCGCGCGATTTCGAACCTCCGCGACGATCGCATTCGTGCCTATCCCCCGAGCGTGACGGTCTTGCCCGTGGTTGCGGATACATAAGAGGCTTCGAGGAGACGCGAGACGTCGAGGCCGTGCTCTTGAGAGCCGCGCGGCGTTTGTCCGCTTAAGATGCAGTTGATCCAGTCGGTGACGGGGCTCGGGACGTTGGGCATTTGGTCTTCCTTCTCCGTCTCATGCCGTCCGACTTCGCTCCACGTGATCGCAAACGGCGCGCCCGTGGCGGTGAGGGTGCCCGTGGTTCCCTGGTAGGCGGACCGGATCCGCCGTTCCGCGTATGCGCTGTCGCCGATCGCGCCGATGTGAGCAATCAGGCCGCCTTCGAGGCGGATATTAATGCTTGCGCGCATGTCGTCCGGCACGTTGTCCATCATCGCGCTCACCTCGAGCGGCTTGCGGTTGGTCACCCAGAGTAGCTCGCTCATCAAGTGCCCGCCCCCGTCGAATAGGTAACCGCCTCCGTTGGCTGCCGGATCTGCGCGAAAAAGGGTGGGCTTGACGATCCCGGGCATTTGATCGGGCATCGGGACCCGCCCGAACACGGCGGCAGCCGAGCCGGACCAGCAGATGTCCACATACTCAAGCGTTCCGATCCGTCCTTCCACGATCCCTTCGCGCATTATGGCCGTGTGCCGCCAGTAAGGCGCATTCAACGCGACCGCAAGGGTTCGGTCGGTGCGCTTCGCCGTTTCCAAGATCCGTTCGGCATCGCTCACGGTGATCGCCATTGGCTTCTCGAGAAGCACGTGCAAACCGCGATTCATTGCCTCGATTGCTTGCAAAGCATGCTGATCGTGCGGCGTGGCGATGATGACGCCGTCAAGCGGCTCTCGATCGAGCATCTCAATCCAATCCGTGTAGCGTCCCGGAATGGAGAAGTGGTCGGCGACGGTTTTCAGCTCTTCGGGGCTGCGCCGGCAGGCGGCGGCGAGGACAGTGCGCTCGTCACGCTGGACGTCGGGTAGGTGGCGGCGCGACGCGAATGCTCCCGCGCCGATAATGCCGATTCGCAAAGGTTTTTGAGTGGGCATAGCGAGCAACTATTCGCGATCGGTCTCCTAGTTTCCTTTTAGTACGTTCCCAGGAAAATATAGCTCATTTTGAGCGTGGTTCGCCAGTAGAGAACCCCTCTACCCCACGATGGGGACCCCTTCTCCCCGAAACGGAGAGACAAAGAGGCAAGTATTGGCCCACGCTCTTCTTTCTCCTCCCGTTTCGGCTCCTCGGCCTCGCTCGGAGTCCTGAGCCTGTCGAAGACGGTTGCCCGGTTCCATTCGGTTTGCGATCGGCATTTCCGCCAATATGCTATCATGCACTGAGTAGCCCCAGGAGGTCGCTGCAATGCTCGATAGCTTGCCGTCTCGTTCCGTCCGGTTCGGTCTATCCGGGTCGTTTTCCAAGT